>CAURBW010000045.1:0-5000 GCA_963523075.1 uncultured Clostridium sp. | reverse complement strand
GTCACTGCACCAGCCCTGCGCATTTGCAACCGTTTTACCTGGCCAGTTTCCGGTGGGCTGATGCTGTTAACCGAAAAAGAAAAATTGTCATTTTACAGGTATCAGGCTAAAATCTGAAGGTCAGAAAACGAGTTTGTGATGGAAGTTTGTTCAAATTGTGAAAAGTTTGTGAATATAATCTTAATTTTAACTGAATTCTATTTTTTTAATACAACTTAATTTTTTTTAAGAAATAAATAACAAATTTTCCATTGATTTTCTTCAATTTCGGTGCTACACTGAGTTCTGACTTCAGGGACATAGGACAACCGGAAGCCATACAACCATAATACCTATGCAGTCTCAAGGAGGAAAATAATTATGAGGTTAACAACAAAAAAAATGTTACTGACAGGTGTTGCAGTATTGACAATGGCAGCTATCTCCGCATGTGGAAATACCAAGAGTTCTGAAACAACTGCCGCTACAAAAGCAGAAGTGACAACCGAAGCAGCTGCAAAACCAGCAGAAACGAAAAAAGAAGTAAAAGAAAGCAGTTCCTTAGCAGAAACCAAAAAAGACGAAACTAAAAAAGACGAAACTAAGAAAGAAGAAACCAAAAAAGACGAATCCAAGAAAGAGGAAACTTCAGTAGGAGAAACCAAGACTGGTGACAACAAATTGAAGACAGACTCCCCAGCTGCGAAAGACAGCAAATCAGCAGTTACTGAAACAAAGAAAACTTCTAATTAGTAAGATCCGTACATAGCACACCAAAAGGCAGATCAGTCTATCCGATCTGCCTTTTATATGGAATAAATAAGTTCATTCCCTTTTCTTTTCTTCCTTTTCCCGGAGACTTTTTAAGGTAATCTCAAGTCCCTCTTTTTCCCCTATAATTCTTGCTAAAGCCTCAAATGCCCTCACTGGATCCGCCTGATTCACTGTGATGACAGTATCTGCCACTTCTGCCGCCTCCTTTCTGGTAAAATGTATGTGCCATGGTTTGTACTTCTTTCCCTTAATTAAGGCAATCCCATAAAACAGGTTTTAATTTCCTGCTGCAAAGAGTAGATTATAGCAGGAGATGATAGAATGAAGCGTGTTCAGGAATCAGAGAAGCTTCTGCGTGTGGCCGTCTACATCCGTGTCTCTTCCGATGAACAGGCAGAGCGGGGAGACTCGATCCGGGATCAAAAAGAACGTGGTATCAAATATATAGAAGAACATAAAAACATGATTTTACAGGATATTTATCTGGATGATGGCGTATCCGGACAAAAACTTGACCGGGACGATTTTACCCGCCTGATTCATCATGTAAAAGAGGGACTCGTGGATCTGATTATATTCACAAAGCTGGACCGCTGGTTCCGCAGCCTGCGCCATTACTTAAATACCCAGGCAATCCTTGAAAAATATAATGCTGCATGGACAGCCATTGACCAGCCGTTCTTTGACACCTCCACTCCTTACGGCAGGGCATTTGTGGCTCAGTCCATGACCTGGGCCGAGCTGGAAGCACAAAATGGCGGTCTCCGTGTAGCTGACGTATTCCGGACAAAGGTAACTCATGGAGAAGTCATAACAGGCAAAGTCCCCCGGGGATATAAGATAAAAAATAAACATCTGGTGCTTTCAGAGGAGGCCCCTGCCATATGCGATTCCATTCTCTATTTTTTGAAACATCAGTCAATGAATGGAGCAGTCCAGTACTTAAAAGAAACATACGGAATCGTCATGACACTGCAGAACTTTAAGCAGTCCATTCTCCGCAACGAAAAAATCACCGGGCATTACAGAGGGAATGAAGCTTACTGCCCGCGTCTGATTTCCGATGAAGTTTTCCTTGAGATTCAGCGTATTCTCGATCACAACAGCAACATAAAATCCAGCCAGAAATACCCCTACATTTTTACAGGTCTTCTGGTGTGTGCCGAATGCGGCCATAAAATGGGAGGCTGCCAGATCAATGCAGTTTCAAAGCGTAAAGACGGTACTGTACTGCGGTATAAATATCCAGCCTACGAATGCAAGCAGAACCGATCTCACCGGGAATGCAGCAATTGCGGAGAAATCAGAGAAGTCCGCATAGAAGAATACCTCTTGAAAAATGTTGGGAAGCAGTTTGATTCTTACATTGCAGAGTTCGATACCAAAAGCGCTGATGCAGTTGATAATCGTATGAGAAAGAATCAGCTTCGCAGGAGAATCAGCAGGTTAAAGGATTTATATTTAAATGAAGCAATATCATTAGAAGAATATAATAATGACAGGGCAGGGTTAGAGTCCCAGTTGGAGCAGCTCCCGGACATCGGGCAGCCAGTTGAGAATCCGGGTCCTTTCATAAGTATGCGGAGTACCGATTTTGAAAGCATGTACCTGCACCTCGACAACCAGCAGAAGCGGCTGTTCTGGCGGTCAGTTATCAAGGAAATACGCTTAAGCAGACGCTTTGGCAGTTACAGGGAGTACACCATCAATTTTTTATGAATTTTTTGCCCCTAAACACATCAGCAGGTGGGCTGATGCTGTTAACCGAAAAAGAAAAATTGTCATTTTACAGGTATCAGGCTAAAATCTGAAGGTCAGAAAACGAGTTTGTGATGGAAGTTTGTTCAAATTGTGAAAAGTTTGTGAATATAATCTTAATTTTAACTGAATTCTATTTTTTTAATACAACTTAATTTTTTTTAAGAAATAAATAACAAATTTTCCATTGATTTTCTTCAATTTCGGTGCTACACTGAGTTCTGACTTCAGGGACATAGGACAACCGGAAGCCATACAACCATAATACCTATGCAGTCTCAAGGAGGAAAATAATTATGAGGTTAACAACAAAAAAAATGTTACTGACAGGTGTTGCAGTATTGACAATGGCAGCTATCTCCGCATGTGGAAATACCAAGAGTTCTGAAACAACTGCCGCTACAAAAGCAGAAGTGACAACCGAAGCAGCTGCAAAACCAGCAGAAACGAAAAAAGAAGTAAAAGAAAGCAGTTCCTTAGCAGAAACCAAAAAAGACGAAACTAAAAAAGACGAAACTAAGAAAGAAGAAACCAAAAAAGACGAATCCAAGAAAGAGGAAACTTCAGTAGGAGAAACCAAGACTGGTGACAACAAATTGAAGACAGACTCCCCAGCTGCGAAAGACAGCAAATCAGCAGTTACTGAAACAAAGAAAACTTCTAATTAGTAAGATCCGTACATAGCACACCAAAAGGCAGATCAGTCTATCCGATCTGCCTTTTATATGGAATAAATAAGTTCATTCCCTTTTCTTTTCTTCCTTTTCCCGGAGACTTTTTAAGGTAATCTCAAGTCCCTCTTTTTCCCCTATAATTCTTGCTAAAGCCTCAAATGCCCTCACTGGATCCGCCTGATTCACTGTGATGACAGTATCTGCCACTTCTGCCGCCTCCTTTCTGGTAAAATGTATGTGCCATGGTTTGTACTTCTTTCCCTTAATTAAGGCAATCCCATAAAACAGGTTTTAATTTCCTGCTGCAAAGAGTAGATTATAGCAGGAGATGATAGAATGAAGCGTGTTCAGGAATCAGAGAAGCTTCTGCGTGTGGCCGTCTACATCCGTGTCTCTTCCGATGAACAGGCAGAGCGGGGAGACTCGATCCGGGATCAAAAAGAACGTGGTATCAAATATATAGAAGAACATAAAAACATGATTTTACAGGATATTTATCTGGATGATGGCGTATCCGGACAAAAACTTGACCGGGACGATTTTACCCGCCTGATTCATCATGTAAAAGAGGGACTCGTGGATCTGATTATATTCACAAAGCTGGACCGCTGGTTCCGCAGCCTGCGCCATTACTTAAATACCCAGGCAATCCTTGAAAAATATAATGCTGCATGGACAGCCATTGACCAGCCGTTCTTTGACACCTCCACTCCTTACGGCAGGGCATTTGTGGCTCAGTCCATGACCTGGGCCGAGCTGGAAGCACAAAATGGCGGTCTCCGTGTAGCTGACGTATTCCGGACAAAGGTAACTCATGGAGAAGTCATAACAGGCAAAGTCCCCCGGGGATATAAGATAAAAAATAAACATCTGGTGCTTTCAGAGGAGGCCCCTGCCATATGCGATTCCATTCTCTATTTTTTGAAACATCAGTCAATGAATGGAGCAGTCCAGTACTTAAAAGAAACATACGGAATCGTCATGACACTGCAGAACTTTAAGCAGTCCATTCTCCGCAACGAAAAAATCACCGGGCATTACAGAGGGAATGAAGCTTACTGCCCGCGTCTGATTTCCGATGAAGTTTTCCTTGAGATTCAGCGTATTCTCGATCACAACAGCAACATAAAATCCAGCCAGAAATACCCCTACATTTTTACAGGTCTTCTGGTGTGTGCCGAATGCGGCCATAAAATGGGAGGCTGCCAGATCAATGCAGTTTCAAAGCGTAAAGACGGTACTGTACTGCGGTATAAATATCCAGCCTACGAATGCAAGCAGAACCGATCTCACCGGGAATGCAGCAATTGCGGAGAAATCAGAGAAGTCCGCATAGAAGAATACCTCTTGAAAAATGTTGGGAAGCAGTTTGATTCTTACATTGCAGAGTTCGATACCAAAAGCGCTGATGCAGTTGATAATCGTATGAGAAAGAATCAGCTTCGCAGGAGAATCAGCAGGTTAAAGGATTTATATTTAAATGAAGCAATATCATTAGAAGAATATAATAATGACAGGGCAGGGTTAGAGTCCCAGTTGGAGCAGCTCCCGGACATCGGGCAGCCAGTTGAGAATCCGGGTCCTTTCATAAGTATGCGGAGTACCGATTTTGAAAGCATGTACCTGCACCTCGACAACCAGCAGAAGCGGCTGTTCTGGCGGTCAGTTATCAAGGAAATACGCTTAAGCAGACGCTTTGGCAGTTACAGGGAGTACACCATCAATTTTTTATGAATTTTTTGCCCCTAAACACATCAGCAGGTGTGCTGATTCATACCGGTCAGCTGATTAAATACTGTGCTTTTTCCAACATTG
>CAURBW010000044.1:0-5589 GCA_963523075.1 uncultured Clostridium sp. | reverse complement strand
TCTGCAAAATCAAGGCTTTTAGAAAATCACGAATTTACCTTCTCACTTAACGTTTTAAAATTTATATTTAATTTTTTTAACGAAGTTTTTCATATAAGTTTATTTGCATGATTTAGGAGGATAGGAATGCGATATACTATAGCAGAAACAGCCAAAAAACTAAATATTTCATCTCATACGCTACGTTTTTATTCCAAAGAAGGTTTATTACCCTTTGTAGAGCGCAGTGAGGGTGGAATTCGTTTATTCAAAGAGGAAGATTTCAGTTGGCTTTTTATTATCAATTGTCTGAAGAAAACTGGATTATCTATTAAAGGCATCCAACAATTCATTGAGTGGGCGATGGAAGGAGATTCAACCATAGAGCAGCGTCTGGAGATGTTCGGAGAACGTCAGGAAGCAGTGGAACAACAAATTAAAGAACTACAGGATACTCTTGAAGTCATTAAGTATAAACGTTGGCGTTACGAAATATCTAAGGAAGCCGGAACAACCGCTGTCCATGACACTATGAAATCGGAAGATATTCCGGAAGACATCCGTAAAATTAAAGAAAAAATAGAAAAATCATACCATTTCACGGAATGAGAGAATTTTAAGCAAGGGGGGTAAATGTATGTATCTAACCCAGCAGATAACCGAGGTTTCATTGTATTATAAAGATGCCAGGAAGGTCGTGGCGGAATTTATACTGCAAAAAAAAAGTGACTTGAATTATTATTCTATGCAGGAAATTGCGGATCTTACCTTTACCTCTAAACCGACATTGGTGCGGTTCGCAAAAGCATTGGGATTTACCGGTTGGCGTGAATTCATGATAGCTTTTATAGAAGAAATGCATCAACAGGAAAGTCATTATACTGATATTGACTCCAATCTTCCGTTTAAAGCAAACGCTTCTACAAAAGAAATTATACGTAAAATAAGCGACTTACAGATTGAAAGTATTCGTGAAACAGCGGATTTGATGGATGTTCATACACTAGAACGGGCAGTTAGCATGTTGTTGGAGGCAAATAGGATTGCATTATTTGGTATCAGTCCTAATACATTAGTAGGTGAGTTATTCAGACGGAAGATGCAAACAATAGGGAAAATAGTGAATATTCCAATGATTGATGAAAGCGGTACACATTCACACTCCCTTAGTGCTGATGATTGTGCTATCATTATATCCTATTCAGGAAACAATGAAATGCGGGAGCCGATGTGTTTCATTAAAACATTGAAGGACAATGAAGTATCACTTATTGGTATTACAAGTGGTGGAAACAATTATATCCGGGAAAACATCAATTGTGTGTTCACCATATCCTCTCGTGAACGGCTTTATAGTAAAATTTCAAATTTTTCAACAGAGGTATCAGTCTTAAATATTTTAAATGTTGTTTTCTCACTTTTGTTTTGTAAAAATTATGAACAAAACCTGGAATATAAAATACGCTCCTCGAAAAAATGGGAGTATCGAAGAAATGCCACTTTGAATGAAATGAAAGAAGAGGTAGCGGGGGATAAAACTGTTAACCGGCCACAAAGTAAAATGGGTAGAATAAAAAAGTAGCAACATCCAGGTTATTTTTCAGAAACGTAGAGACTTCTTTTGAAAAAGCAGCATATATTTATAAGATAAACTTATAAATATATGCTGCTTTTTCAGTCGTGAAACATGATTTCACATAATTGTATCTTGAATGCTCTTAAACATGAAATAACCTGTAACAAACCATATCGACTTGGAAATTGTATAAATGTTATAATATCAGCAGATGGATTATCAAATAAAATGCATAAAATCACCAGAAAAATATTTCGAATGTGAGTTTTTCTATGCAAGGAGCACAATATTGTACAGGTGCACATGTATATACCTGCTCCAATTATGGATACTAAAATAATCCAGCTAATAATAATATTTACTTCAGATATTTGAGAAGGAGGAAAAATTGTGAGCAAACAATATGAGAGTTTAGCAAAAGCTATCGTTGAAAAAATTGGGGGCAAAGAAAATATTGAGTCCATGCACCACTGTCAGACTCGTCTGCGTTTCAAGCTGTACGAAGACAGCAAGGCCGATCAGGAGGCTATTGACAAAATGGAAGGTGTACCCAAGGTGTTTATAAAGGGCGGCATGTTCCAGGTGGTCATAGGTATGCATGTGGCTGAGGTTTATGAGGAAGTTGAAAAAATCGTAGGTCCATTGGAATACCAAGCAGATACAACTGAAAAAACAGAATCCGCAGAAAATGGGAAAAGGAAATTCGTTGATGTGTTGGCTGACTTTGTCTCAAGTATTTTTTCGCCTATTGTTCCTGCATTAGCTGGTGCTGGTATGGTGAAGGCACTGCTGGCACTTTTGGTAGTGTTCAAGCTGGTACAAACCACAGATCAGAGCTATATCATCATTAACATGATCGGGGATGCAACCTTTGCATTTTTACCAATGCTTCTGGCTTTTACAACAGCCCAAAAATTGAAGACCAATCCTTTTCTTGCTATTGTAGTAGCTGGAATTCTGTGTCATGCTACTTGGGGCGGCCTGGTTTTGGCTGGTGAACCGGTAAAATTGTTTAACGTTATTCCGCTATATCTTGTACGCTACACGGGGTCGGTAATTCCCATCGTATTAGTTGTACTGGTACAGGCACCTATTGAAAAGTTCCTAAACAAAATTGTACCCAAAGCAATCCGGCTGGTCATTGTACCAATGCTGCTCTTTCTTATCATGGGTATTTTAGCGTTGTCTGTTATTGGGCCTCTCGGTGATTACGTCGGAAATATAATGACAATTATTTTTTCATGGTTAAGCATCAATGTCAGTTGGGCACCTCCATTGTTCATGGGTGGTTTGTATTCGCTGCTGGTTATCTTTGGTCTGCATCACGGCCTTGCACCGCTTGGTACTATGCAGCTTGCTCAGATGGGCTATGATGCCATCTTCGGACCTGGCGTTCTCGTTGCTAATATTGGCCAAGGTACGGCAGCACTGGTAGTTGGTCTGCTTTCAAAGGATAGCAAAACCAAGCAAATTGGTACTTCTGCGGGTATTACCGGATTAATGGGAATTACAGAGCCGGCTCTCTACGGCCTTAATGTTCCAAAAAAATATCCGCTTATAGCCGGCTTAATCGGGGGTGCTTGCGGCGGACTCTTTGCTGGTATCACTCAAACTCACCGTTTTGCGACTGGTTCTTCTGGTCTTCCTGCGGCAGTAATGTATATTGGTGATAATACCATGCGGTATTTCTTCCAGATTTTAATAGCCATGGCAATTACCATTGTTGTGAGTGCGATTACAACAGTTATATTATTTAAAAAGTTCGAAAGGAATGAGAAGAATCAAGCGGCAAATGTTGCTAAGTGATTAAAAGTGACCGGTATACCATTGTTGTTGATTAGTTAGTCTTAAATCAAGACAATTCAAAATATAGTTAGACTACTTAGATATGAGAGGAGTTATTTAATGAGAAAAACATTTCCTGAAGGTTTCCTGTGGGGGGGTGCTGTTGCGGCAAACCAATGTGAGGGGGCCTGGAACGAAGGAGGTAAAGGATTTTCCACTAGTGATGTGGCTGGTTATAAAGATCCTGAGACCATGAATGATCTGAATGATGTACATGGTTTTTGTGATATCACCGACAAAGAAATCAAACAGGCATTGGCTAGCCTGGATGATAACCTTTATCCAAAACGCCATGGTATTGATTTTTATCATCATTATAAAGAAGACATTGCCCTGTTAGCCGGCATGGGATTTAAGGTTTTTCGGCTGTCTATCGCCTGGAGCCGTATCTATCCCAATGGTGACGATGCCATGCCAAATGAAGAAGGCCTACAATTTTATGATAATGTCTTTGATGAATGTTTGAAATACGGTATCCAGCCCCTTGTAACCATGAGCCATTACGAACCGCCGTTACATTTCTGTCTGGAATATAACGGCTGGTATGATCGGCGTTCCATAGAATTTTTCACACGTTATGCAGATACAATAACAAAAAGATATGCAAATAAGGTAAAGTATTGGCTTACCTTTAACGAAATTGACTCCATACTGCGCCATCCTTTTATGACTGGCGGACTGGTGGAAAGCCGTTTCAAACCTGAAGAATTTGAGAAAGTGGAATACCAGGCTATGCATCATCAGTTTGTTGCAAGTGCTCTGGCAACAAAAATCTGCCACGAGAACATACCCGGCAGTATGGTCGGATGCATGCTGACCAAGCGTACCGTATATCCTTACAGCTGCAGACCTGCTGATATTCTGAAAGCACAGCAGGAGATGCGTTCCATTTTCGCTTTTTCTGACACTCAGGTGCGGGGAGAGTATCCGGCATATCTGCTGAGCATGTATAAAAATAAGGGCTTCAACCTTAAGATGGAGCCGGAAGATCTTAATATTATGAAATTATATCCGGTGGATTTTATTTCCTTTTCCTACTATTCATCCACCTGTGCAGCAGATGATACTACCAATCTGGAAATAGGACTGGAAAATACAGCACGAGGCGTTCTAAATCCTTATCTGAAACGTAATGACTGGGGCTGGGCAATTGACCCTGCAGGTTTGCGTATTTCTATGGTGGACTTATACGATCGGTACTGCAAACCCTTGTTCATTGTAGAAAATGGATTGGGTGCCCGGGATATCGTAGAGACAGATGGTTCTATTCACGATGACTACCGCATCGAGTATTTCAAAGCGCATTTTAAGGCTATTCACCAAGCGATTACCGAGGATGGTGTTGAACTGCTTGGATACACCTCGTGGGCACCGATTGACTTGATTTCCAATTCAACGAATCAGATGAGTAAGCGATATGGATTCATTTATGTAGATTTGGATGATCATGGAAAAGGTACTTATAAACGCAGCAAAAAAGATAGTTATGACTGGTATCAAGAAGTAATTGCTACCAATGGTGCAAGTATTTTGAACGAGGAGGATTGATATGGGACTTTTTGATAAACTGCTTGGAAAAACTGGCAGTACTAGCAACTCCGAAGCGGAGAGGATACCCGCGGAGAAAAATACAGTATATGCTCCGGTTGCAGGAGAGTTGATAGCTTTATCGGAGTTTCCTGACGAGTGTTTCAGTGAGGGTATTCTGGGGCAGGGGTGTGGAATTCGGCCAGGAGAAGCGGTTGTTAAGGCGCCGTTTAATGGCAAGGTGATATCATTGCAGGAGAGCTGCCATGCATTAGGTCTTCTGAGCGACGATGGCTTAGAGCTTTTGGTTCATGTAGGAGTAGATACTGTCAGCATGGGGGGACAGGGTTTCACACCTCTGGTTGAACTGGGAGATCAAATTGTAACGGGTCAGGAACTGCTCAAATTCAGTACTGCTAAAATCCAAGCGGCCGGATACGATACCTCGGTGGCAGTTGTTTTGACCAATTCCGATGATTATAGTACCGTGAAAGTAAAAGGTCCTGGTTCAGTATATTTTGGTAACTCCATCATAACTGCAATAAAATAGCACCATGTAATAGTTCTTGAAATTATAACAGACTCACTGGATAACTGATATAATACGTATATAGTGCGAGCTGAGAAATCAGCGTAGCTGATTTCCTCTGGCGAGCGGAGGA
>CAURBW010000043.1:0-9587 GCA_963523075.1 uncultured Clostridium sp. | reverse complement strand
TGAACCATGGGGTCGAAAATGATGATATCTACAGTGAAAAACGTCTACATGGAGAAAAAGAAGGTAAGTACTCATAAAAGCCAGGATTGGATAGGCTTTTTCGTATAGCAGTTCAGAAAAACAGGTTATATTGGATGTGGTGTTCCTGCTACTATCATTCAGTTCCTTCAATACAATAGATGAACATTCTAAAGTTGATATAATGGTGACTTAGTCCATATGGACATAGAAAGAATGTACAAGGAGGAACAAGAAATGGAGTTAAGTATCATACGAATTGAGGAAGGAATCCTGCCTGTTCTTTTGGACGCGCAAATGAGAATCGTAAAGCCGGTGCTTGAGTTCCTGAAATTTCAAAGGTTCAGGGAAAGAGCGGATAATACGCTCAAGGCATACGGCTGGGATTTAAAAGCCTTCTTTGAATTTCTGGAAAGTCATGGCTACTGCTACGACGAAGTGGAACCGGTAGTAATCGGGGATTTTATTGAATATTTGAGGAATCCGGATCGTACCGAAAATATACTGTCACTTTATCAGACAAGTGAACGGACGCCAAAGACAATTAACCGAGTTTTGGGTACGGTATATAGCTTTTACCAGTATCAGGCAATGGTGAGCGGAATCTGTAATCCAATCGTTATGCAGGATATTAACCGACCGCAGGGGATGTTTAAAAGCATGCTTGAGCATGCCAGAAAAGATAATTATATCAAGCACTCGTTGTTTAAGGTTAAGGAAAGCACCTATACCGTAAAGCTGGTATCTGAGCAGGATGCCCGGAGATTTCTTGATGCACTGCCGACACGCAGGGATAAGCTGATTTTTAAAACCATGTATCTAACCGGAGCCAGGATCGGGGAAGTGCTGGAACTCCAGATTGAAAATATCCCCTGCCCTGATTTTACATTACAAATTGGCGTGCTCACGGGGATCAAGTCCAAAGGAAAGAGAAGAAATCTGTACGCTCCCATGGAACTGATTGGAGAACTGGATATGTTCATTCTGGAAGAGCGAGGCAGATTTGAGACAGAGCATGGATATCTGTTTCTTTCTTTACAGAAAAGATACTTTGGGAATCCACTGACCTACCATAGCTTTTATGATGTATTCCAAAGAACAAAAAGGAAGACGGGACTAAACTTCAAATGCCATGATTTAAGGCACACTTTCATAACAAGGCTTGTTGAAAGCGGGATGGATATCAGTGTGGTCAGTATGATTGCCGGGCACAGGCACATCACTACTACGCAGGAGTACCTGCACATCTCACGGAATTACCTTGAAAATAGTCTGGGAAAATATTGGAGCAGCAGCTGTATGATCGGAGGGGACAAGGATGAGGAACATGCCGGAAGAAGATGAATGGAAACTACCGGATATGGATGTGAACTCACAGTATTACCGCCGAATTTTCCGGTTTGATTTCACTTACATTATCAGTGAAGATATGAAAGAAATCTTTAAGACCTACATATGGAGAAATTACCGTACCGGGAACAGGGTGGTCAAACAGCTCTATGATGCTCACATATGCTTTCGGCATTTTAACAGCTTTGCTGTTAAAAACGAAATCACGACTTTCCGGGAGATCTGTTACAGCACAGTTGCTGAATTCCTTTCTTATCTGCGACTTAAAATATCGGACAATACAAAAAAACCATTTTCGCATAAGTACCAGAAGGATTGCCTGGATACCTTGAAATCCATCATTCATTGGGGCCAAATCCATTGGCCTGACAAAGTACCGGAGAAAGAAATCTTTCCGGGAAACGAATACCGGGGGATCAATAAACGGCTCCGCATCGACTTTATTCCTGATGAAGTGTTGGTACAGATAAACTGTGCATTAGAACGGGAAGAAAACTGTTTTATCCGGTATGGGATTGTTATCCTTGAGTCAACCGGCATGCGATTAGGTGATATGCTGGCATTAAAAACCGGTTGTGTCACCCCGCATCCAATCAACGGCTATACGATGGAATGGTATGACCATAAAAACAGGAAAGCAAGAGCTCCTATTCCCATAAACACAGCCTGTATGAAGGCCGTCAAGGCATTAGAGAAGCACACGAAAGGATTGAGATCATTGGCATCATCAGAAATAAAAGACTTTTTGTTCCTCCACAAGCCGAGTGGAATCAATGATGTCATGGCAATAAATCAGGTAAGCTTTGGAAATTGGATCAAGACCTTTATAAAGAAAAATAATATCAGAGGTACCGGCGGAGAATTATATCCGCTTACCGCTCACAAATTCAGAAGAACCCTTGCCACAGATATGCTTTCAAAGGGTGTAGACATCAAGGTGATACAGGAAGTATTAGGACATGCCTCCGCGTCTGTGACAAAAACTTATTATGCGGATGTTAAGGACAAGGAAATGGCGGAAACTTTCATGAAAATTGGTATTATCGGGAACATAAGCAGAACGGATGAAACGTTGATACCAGATGCTGGGGAACTACAATGGTTCCTTTCCAACAAGAACGGAGCAGCAAGACTGTGTGACGGCTACTGTACCAGACCGGTAAGTGACGGGAAAATCTGTGAAAGATTATTGAAAAGGCAGAAATGCTATACGTGCAGCCGGTTTATTACTACCGTGGAGGATCTGGCGGCCCATCGAAGCCATCTAAGGGAGCTTGAAGTGCTGATGGAAGGAAATCTATACGGTGAGCATTATGCAAAGCATTTTGTTCCTGTAATTGCGATACTGAAGGAAATCATCCGGAGACTGGAGGTGATTGCAGATGGCGATGAGCAGCTTCTCTCTGAAGAATCTGACTGACTGCAGGGATTACAGCAGTATTACCGTAGGAAATTCCGTATTTACGGATGATGTATGGGATATCAGTCCATACATACTATCCAAGACAACAAGGAATAGCAGAAAACATCTGCGGTTCGGATATATCAGGAATGACCACATCAAGCACACAGTTAAGCTGTACGCTTACTATAAGCTGGGGCAGATAAAACCTCAGTCTGTAGAAAGCTACATAAACAACACACTTCCCCGGTTTATCAAATTTTGCAGTATAAGGGAAATCTATTCTTTTCGGGAGCTTACCAGGGAAGTGCTCCTTGCGTTTGCATTCTGGCAAAAAACCGAAGCGAGAGCGTCAAATTCAGTCATGTATCGAACTTCCTTTGTGGTGGAGGACATTATCCGTACCGGGCAGATGATGGACTGGGATGTACCAGAATCGGATGTTCTTCGCGGTATTACCTCTGCCGACCTTTGGAATCCGGAAAAAAACAAGGACACCTGCCGGACAAGGCCCATCCCGGATGATGTTTTTGACAAGATTCTTGAGTATGCAATTAATAAGGAGAAAAATATCCTTACGAGAGCAGGCATCATCATTCAGAGTCAGACCGGGATGAGAATCAGCGAGGTACTTTCCATACAGTATGGGTGCGTTCATGAAAGCCCGGAAGGAATCAGTTACATGGAAATCAGGACGGAAAAGACAGAAAAAGGAGAACCCAGCCTTCACAAGATTTTTGTGAATGAGCTGGTGAAAGAGATTATTCGGGAACTGGAAGAATTTACAGAAGAATTAAGAGAGCAAAGCGGAATGACGGAGCTGTTTATATCTCCGGGAAAATCAGGAGAAAAGGCTGCGGTCTGCAAAGCGGATCGATTCACTTCGAGAAGACTTACCCCATTTATCAAAAGATGGAACATCAGGGATAACCAGGGGAATCTGTACCCCTTAAGATCTCACCAGTTCCGTGCTACGTTTGTAAAGAAGCTGATCCTGCAGAAAATACCGATTGCATATGTAATGAAACAGTATTCCCATGTATCCATTGAAATGACATGGCACTATCTTACCCTGCGGGAAGAAGAGGTCAGGGAGATATATTCTCAGATGATTCTGAGTCCGGAGGCAAGAATCGCCGGCATAAAAGCAGATGTCATTAAGGGGAAACTTGATGCCATGTTCAAGGGAAAAACAGAACGTGAGGTTGACAGCATTATCCGAAACCTGTCTGGTACGATGAGCTTTCAGCCCCTGCCAAACGGTATGTGCCTATATGATTACCGGAGGGGTAACTGCACCGATGGTGACGGCTGTTTCTTCTACAACTGCCCCAACTATGTAACAGAGGTAAGTTTCCTTCCAATCCTCCGAAAGGAGTTAAATGTTATGGAAAAGGAAATGGAACGATCCCGTATGCTGGGAATGGAAAGACAGTGGCAGCGTCAGTATGTCAAATATAGCTATCTAAAACCATTGGTATCAAGTTTGGAGGAACAGGCAAGTGAAAAAGAATAAAAATATAGATGGTCTGCTGGAGCATTCCAGTACAAAGAATAAAGAAACCATTGACAAAGTCAATCAGGCCATTGATAAGCTAAAACGTTCAAAAACGAGGAAAATCAATTTCCAGACGGTGGCCGCAGCGGCAGGTGTATCCAAAGCAACCCTATACAATAATGACGAGCTTAAGGAACGCATTATGAGCCTGCGAAGTATAAACAAAGCCTCTCCAACTGCTGCCCGTGCATTAATGAAAGATGGGCTGGAAGCAGAAAGAGAAAGGGTGAGGAAACTCAATGATGAAGTTCAGCGTCTCAGGGAAGATAAAAAGAAACTGATTATTCAACTGGTAGAACTGGAAACCTTGAAAGATGAGAACCAAAAACTGAGAGAGTCATTAAAGAAACTGCAAGCAAAAGATGCTATTTTATGAGATCAGTCGTCTTAGACGATTAAAATGACTAACATGTGAGAAGAATAGCAAAACAATAGGCATTTACGTCTTAGACAGTTTTTCATGGGTGATAAATGATGATATCTACAGTGAAAAACGTCTACATGGAGAAAAAGAAGGTAAGTACTCATAAAAGCCAGGATTGGATAGGCTTTTTCGTATAGCAGTTCAGAAAAACAGGTTATATTGGATGTGGTGTTCCTGCTACTATCATTCAGTTCCTTCAATACAATAGATGAACATTCTAAAGTTGATATAATGGTGACTTAGTCCATATGGACATAGAAAGAATGTACAAGGAGGAACAAGAAATGGAGTTAAGTATCATACGAATTGAGGAAGGAATCCTGCCTGTTCTTTTGGACGCGCAAATGAGAATCGTAAAGCCGGTGCTTGAGTTCCTGAAATTTCAAAGGTTCAGGGAAAGAGCGGATAATACGCTCAAGGCATACGGCTGGGATTTAAAAGCCTTCTTTGAATTTCTGGAAAGTCATGGCTACTGCTACGACGAAGTGGAACCGGTAGTAATCGGGGATTTTATTGAATATTTGAGGAATCCGGATCGTACCGAAAATATACTGTCACTTTATCAGACAAGTGAACGGACGCCAAAGACAATTAACCGAGTTTTGGGTACGGTATATAGCTTTTACCAGTATCAGGCAATGGTGAGCGGAATCTGTAATCCAATCGTTATGCAGGATATTAACCGACCGCAGGGGATGTTTAAAAGCATGCTTGAGCATGCCAGAAAAGATAATTATATCAAGCACTCGTTGTTTAAGGTTAAGGAAAGCACCTATACCGTAAAGCTGGTATCTGAGCAGGATGCCCGGAGATTTCTTGATGCACTGCCGACACGCAGGGATAAGCTGATTTTTAAAACCATGTATCTAACCGGAGCCAGGATCGGGGAAGTGCTGGAACTCCAGATTGAAAATATCCCCTGCCCTGATTTTACATTACAAATTGGCGTGCTCACGGGGATCAAGTCCAAAGGAAAGAGAAGAAATCTGTACGCTCCCATGGAACTGATTGGAGAACTGGATATGTTCATTCTGGAAGAGCGAGGCAGATTTGAGACAGAGCATGGATATCTGTTTCTTTCTTTACAGAAAAGATACTTTGGGAATCCACTGACCTACCATAGCTTTTATGATGTATTCCAAAGAACAAAAAGGAAGACGGGACTAAACTTCAAATGCCATGATTTAAGGCACACTTTCATAACAAGGCTTGTTGAAAGCGGGATGGATATCAGTGTGGTCAGTATGATTGCCGGGCACAGGCACATCACTACTACGCAGGAGTACCTGCACATCTCACGGAATTACCTTGAAAATAGTCTGGGAAAATATTGGAGCAGCAGCTGTATGATCGGAGGGGACAAGGATGAGGAACATGCCGGAAGAAGATGAATGGAAACTACCGGATATGGATGTGAACTCACAGTATTACCGCCGAATTTTCCGGTTTGATTTCACTTACATTATCAGTGAAGATATGAAAGAAATCTTTAAGACCTACATATGGAGAAATTACCGTACCGGGAACAGGGTGGTCAAACAGCTCTATGATGCTCACATATGCTTTCGGCATTTTAACAGCTTTGCTGTTAAAAACGAAATCACGACTTTCCGGGAGATCTGTTACAGCACAGTTGCTGAATTCCTTTCTTATCTGCGACTTAAAATATCGGACAATACAAAAAAACCATTTTCGCATAAGTACCAGAAGGATTGCCTGGATACCTTGAAATCCATCATTCATTGGGGCCAAATCCATTGGCCTGACAAAGTACCGGAGAAAGAAATCTTTCCGGGAAACGAATACCGGGGGATCAATAAACGGCTCCGCATCGACTTTATTCCTGATGAAGTGTTGGTACAGATAAACTGTGCATTAGAACGGGAAGAAAACTGTTTTATCCGGTATGGGATTGTTATCCTTGAGTCAACCGGCATGCGATTAGGTGATATGCTGGCATTAAAAACCGGTTGTGTCACCCCGCATCCAATCAACGGCTATACGATGGAATGGTATGACCATAAAAACAGGAAAGCAAGAGCTCCTATTCCCATAAACACAGCCTGTATGAAGGCCGTCAAGGCATTAGAGAAGCACACGAAAGGATTGAGATCATTGGCATCATCAGAAATAAAAGACTTTTTGTTCCTCCACAAGCCGAGTGGAATCAATGATGTCATGGCAATAAATCAGGTAAGCTTTGGAAATTGGATCAAGACCTTTATAAAGAAAAATAATATCAGAGGTACCGGCGGAGAATTATATCCGCTTACCGCTCACAAATTCAGAAGAACCCTTGCCACAGATATGCTTTCAAAGGGTGTAGACATCAAGGTGATACAGGAAGTATTAGGACATGCCTCCGCGTCTGTGACAAAAACTTATTATGCGGATGTTAAGGACAAGGAAATGGCGGAAACTTTCATGAAAATTGGTATTATCGGGAACATAAGCAGAACGGATGAAACGTTGATACCAGATGCTGGGGAACTACAATGGTTCCTTTCCAACAAGAACGGAGCAGCAAGACTGTGTGACGGCTACTGTACCAGACCGGTAAGTGACGGGAAAATCTGTGAAAGATTATTGAAAAGGCAGAAATGCTATACGTGCAGCCGGTTTATTACTACCGTGGAGGATCTGGCGGCCCATCGAAGCCATCTAAGGGAGCTTGAAGTGCTGATGGAAGGAAATCTATACGGTGAGCATTATGCAAAGCATTTTGTTCCTGTAATTGCGATACTGAAGGAAATCATCCGGAGACTGGAGGTGATTGCAGATGGCGATGAGCAGCTTCTCTCTGAAGAATCTGACTGACTGCAGGGATTACAGCAGTATTACCGTAGGAAATTCCGTATTTACGGATGATGTATGGGATATCAGTCCATACATACTATCCAAGACAACAAGGAATAGCAGAAAACATCTGCGGTTCGGATATATCAGGAATGACCACATCAAGCACACAGTTAAGCTGTACGCTTACTATAAGCTGGGGCAGATAAAACCTCAGTCTGTAGAAAGCTACATAAACAACACACTTCCCCGGTTTATCAAATTTTGCAGTATAAGGGAAATCTATTCTTTTCGGGAGCTTACCAGGGAAGTGCTCCTTGCGTTTGCATTCTGGCAAAAAACCGAAGCGAGAGCGTCAAATTCAGTCATGTATCGAACTTCCTTTGTGGTGGAGGACATTATCCGTACCGGGCAGATGATGGACTGGGATGTACCAGAATCGGATGTTCTTCGCGGTATTACCTCTGCCGACCTTTGGAATCCGGAAAAAAACAAGGACACCTGCCGGACAAGGCCCATCCCGGATGATGTTTTTGACAAGATTCTTGAGTATGCAATTAATAAGGAGAAAAATATCCTTACGAGAGCAGGCATCATCATTCAGAGTCAGACCGGGATGAGAATCAGCGAGGTACTTTCCATACAGTATGGGTGCGTTCATGAAAGCCCGGAAGGAATCAGTTACATGGAAATCAGGACGGAAAAGACAGAAAAAGGAGAACCCAGCCTTCACAAGATTTTTGTGAATGAGCTGGTGAAAGAGATTATTCGGGAACTGGAAGAATTTACAGAAGAATTAAGAGAGCAAAGCGGAATGACGGAGCTGTTTATATCTCCGGGAAAATCAGGAGAAAAGGCTGCGGTCTGCAAAGCGGATCGATTCACTTCGAGAAGACTTACCCCATTTATCAAAAGATGGAACATCAGGGATAACCAGGGGAATCTGTACCCCTTAAGATCTCACCAGTTCCGTGCTACGTTTGTAAAGAAGCTGATCCTGCAGAAAATACCGATTGCATATGTAATGAAACAGTATTCCCATGTATCCATTGAAATGACATGGCACTATCTTACCCTGCGGGAAGAAGAGGTCAGGGAGATATATTCTCAGATGATTCTGAGTCCGGAGGCAAGAATCGCCGGCATAAAAGCAGATGTCATTAAGGGGAAACTTGATGCCATGTTCAAGGGAAAAACAGAACGTGAGGTTGACAGCATTATCCGAAACCTGTCTGGTACGATGAGCTTTCAGCCCCTGCCAAACGGTATGTGCCTATATGATTACCGGAGGGGTAACTGCACCGATGGTGACGGCTGTTTCTTCTACAACTGCCCCAACTATGTAACAGAGGTAAGTTTCCTTCCAATCCTCCGAAAGGAGTTAAATGTTATGGAAAAGGAAATGGAACGATCCCGTATGCTGGGAATGGAAAGACAGTGGCAGCGTCAGTATGTCAAATATAGCTATCTAAAACCATTGGTATCAAGTTTGGAGGAACAGGCAAGTGAAAAAGAATAAAAATATAGATGGTCTGCTGGAGCATTCCAGTACAAAGAATAAAGAAACCATTGACAAAGTCAATCAGGCCATTGATAAGCTAAAACGTTCAAAAACGAGGAAAATCAATTTCCAGACGGTGGCCGCAGCGGCAGGTGTATCCAAAGCAACCCTATACAATAATGACGAGCTTAAGGAACGCATTATGAGCCTGCGAAGTATAAACAAAGCCTCTCCAACTGCTGCCCGTGCATTAATGAAAGATGGGCTGGAAGCAGAAAGAGAAAGGGTGAGGAAACTCAATGATGAAGTTCAGCGTCTCAGGGAAGATAAAAAGAAACTGATTATTCAACTGGTAGAACTGGAAACCTTGAAAGATGAGAACCAAAAACTGAGAGAGTCATTAAAGAAACTGCAAGCAAAAGATGCTATTTTATGAGATCAGTCGTCTTAGACGATTAAAATGACTAACATGTGAGAAGAATAGCAAAACAATAGGCATTTACGTCTTAGACAGTTTTTCATGGGTGATAAATGATGC
>CAURBW010000042.1:0-17245 GCA_963523075.1 uncultured Clostridium sp. | reverse complement strand
TGGTCAGCTCAATCACCATGACAGAGTCGATTCCGTACTTTTCAAAAGGCTCGCTGGCGCTTATTTTGGTAACTGGAATTTTCATACTTTCTGCCAATAGTAATTTTATAAAACTGACGGCTTTATCTTTTATGTTTTGCTGATTCATTTTTGTATAATTTGATAAAACATTAATTGACAGATCTGGCTCGGTGATGTCCTCCCGACGAATGGTTTTTTCTATTAATTTTGTTAAGTTTATGTTCTCGTCTTTTCCTGCTGCCGCTATCACCTGTGGCTGTGGAAGCACTATACTTTGATAAAACATTTGAATCCCCTGGGAAGCCGATATACCAACCAATCCCAAATCATTTAAAAGAAAGGTTTTTACCGCTTGGTTTACCTTCATATTGCTTTTTTTCCACAGGGACCAGTCTAAGGATACCGTTTTTCCATTTCGTTCCCCTTTCAAAACTCTCTCATTTCGAAACTCCGCATAAGAATCCATAAAAGCATTTGCCATGGCATAATCCGCTTGTCCCAGATTCCCTGTTATTCCTGTCATAGAAGAAAACAATACAAAAAAGTCCAGCTCCATCTCTTTGGTCACTTCATCCAAATTCACCGTTCCATTTACTTTTGGCAATAGCACTTCCCGAATTTCATCCGGATCTTTTTCTAAGATATAACAATCTTTTATAATTCCTGCACAATGTATAATACCGTCCACTCCATAATATCTGGCCTTTATATCTTCTGCCAAAGCTTTGGCTTGTGACTTGTCTGCAATATCCGCCTCTCTGTACTCTATCTGAATCCCCGTCTTTTCTAGTTCCCGAATCTTTTCCAGCATCTCTTTTGTCTGTTTTGAGCGTCCTGTTAAAATGACATTGGCGTGCTTCGTTTTTTCTGCCAAATCACTGGCAAATACCATACCAAGCCCGCCCATACCCCCGGTAATCAGATAGGTTCCGCCATCTTTCCATGGAACAGGTAATGTTTGATCCTGATTCGTTTTCAGAATGCTTTGTTTCCATCTTTTAACATATCTCTGCCCTCCTTCATATCGGATATGATTTACTTCAGGATTCTGACTTTCGGCTTCCAGAATCGCTTCCACGGCATCTTTGCTCTCCCATACCTCTAATTCTACAACCTGCCCCAGGATATTTGGATTTTCCAGATTCGCTGTCTGGAGCAGTCCCAGCAGTCCGGAAAATAAGGCACTTTTTTTGCCGATGATCTGTATCAGTGTATCCCCTCTTGTTTTGCCCTTCATAACCCCTCGAATGACGTTGTAAACAATTAGGGCATACTCTTGAAACCTTTCTGCTGAGTCATCCGCCTCCGACAAAAGTGAGATCCGTTCCAGCCCCGGCTCTTCTCTTTCAAATTCCATCTCCTCCTTATTCCTGTCACAATAAAATATAATTCGCCGTTCGTATTTCTTTTTTTCCATTTTAGGTTCGCCCAGGCACTTCTTAAAAAAAGGCTCCAACAGAAAACTCCTTGCCCCTTCCCCTTCCTCTTGCTCCGATATCTCTTTTAATTCTTTGGATACCAATCCTTCCATTACAATGCAGAGTTTTCCATCGCTGTCATATAGTGCAACATCAATTTTTAATATCTTATTCTTATCCTTTTTATTACTATATCGAATATGCGCCCACATTTGAGACGTGCATTTTTCATATATTTCTATTTTCTCTAATGCAAATGGGATCACAGGATTTGAAGTTAAAATTCTGTTTACTTCTCCTGTCCGTAAACCAATGGCGGCTTGAAGGGCGGAGTCCAAAATACTTGGATGTAAAACATATTGATCCAAGGTGTCCGAAACACAGGGGGGAATTGATAATTTTGCAAGTACTCCATCCTCACCACAATAAAGCTTATCCATTCCTTGCAATGCCTCTCCATATTCAAGCCCCATATTTTTGAATTGATTATAATATTCAAAAGATGGGGCGATTTCATCACGATACCTGTTTTGCAGAGCCGGTAAATCCGGTACCTGTTTTTTTTCCAAAGGTACTGCTGCAATCTGCCCCTGTCCATAAATGACATTATTTTGTGATACACTTTTCTCGCTGCCATAGACGATATAATTAATTTTGCCTTGTTCATCAGGGGAAAGAACCGTATGAACGGCGATCAAAGTTTCATCAATAGCAAGCGGAGCAGACCATACAACATTTTTAATTTGAATCATGGAATCCTCAAAACCAGAATCCCCCCCAGCCGAATGCTGCAAGGCTGCCCTTACCATTTCCAGATAAGCGACTCCCGGCAGAATCTTCCTTCCATTTACCCTGTGTGCATTAAGAAAAAATTCACTCCCCGTAAATACAGAAGTGAATCTTTGTTCTTTCAGACTGGAGGTGTTTTCCTGACATAACGGATGAAGAAACTTCACTGACTCAGTGAAGTTCAGACCTTTTCTGACAGTGGTCTCTTCTTTCCAATATTCTTCTCTTAAAAAAGGATAGGCCGGTAAATGTGTTTTATATGGCCGCATATCTTGATACGCATTTTCAACATTGATTTGATACCCCTGACAATATAATTGCGCCAGCGTACATAGGATTTCCTGATACTCCTCCGGATGCGATAACTTATTTATGCTGTCCTCTAATAACTGATTGATATATTCCTTAATACTTTTCTGCTCGGTGAAAAATTGAGGGACGTTTCCTATAAAGATATTTTTTGCTTTTCTTTCATTTTTTAGCTGCTGCAGGGAATATAGTGCATCCTTATAATCGAAAACAACCACCGCAAAACGATCTTCAAAATGATGACGTCCCTCCAGCAAGGTGTAACTGACTTGAGACAAATCTATTTCTTTTTCAGAATGACTTTCCAAGTACACTATCATGGCATCAATCTTTTGTTTTAATGAATCTGGTGTTTTAGCAGAAAATGTAAGCAGAAAAAAGGGAGCTTCTTTCAGCCGTGATTTTTCAGTCTTTTTTAAAACACTTTCCACTACCATATGTACATTCGTTCCACTCATCCCAAAGGAACTGACTGCTCCAATTAATGCCTCTTCCTTTTCCCACGTTCTTTTTTGTGTATTTACATAAAATGGGCTTTCGTCCCAATTGACTGCCTCATTTAAAAATTCACAGTTTATGCTTGGCGGAATCACCCCATGCTTCATTGCCTGAACCATCCCAATTAAGCTGACTACGCCGGACGCAGCTAAAGCATGTCCGAAATTTGGTTTTACAGAAGTGATGGCACAAAACTTTTTTTCTTGCATATCCTGCTTGAAAACTTCATGCAATCCATTTAACTCCACCATGTCACCCAGCTTTGTTCCTGTCCCATGTGTGATAATATAATCCATCTGCTTCGGACTAATCTTCGCCTTTTTATAAACCTCCCGAACCAGCTCCGCTTGTGCCAGTCCGCTTGGAGCAGTGATGCCGTTTGTTTTTCCATCGTAGTTTATTCCGCTGCCTTTGATAACCGCATAAATGGCATCCTTATCTTGTTCTGCCTTTGAAAGCTTTTTTAAAACAACTACCGCTACTGCTTCCGCAGGAACCATCCCATCCGCTCTTTTGTCAAAGGCATAGCACCTTCCTCCTTCTGAAAGCATTCCTGCATGATGCATTACCTCAAAAGTATCATGCGTAAGAATCACGTTTACTCCGCCTGCAATCGCTGCATCACACTCTCCATTATTAAGACTGCTGCATGCCTGATGTACTGCTACCAAGCCGGAAGAACATGCTGTATTTATGGAAATATTAGGCCCTTTTAAATTTAGGAAATAAGAAAGTCTGGCTGCTAAAATCCCGTTATGATTTGCCGTCACCGGAGCACTGTTATCAACAAACTGCTGGTATTCCCCGCTTTCTGCCCCGATAAACATTCCAATTTTATCTCTTTTTATTGCATTTTCTCCATAACCTGCATCCTCCAAAGCCCTCCATGCCTCTTGCAGTAACAACCGTTGCCTTGGGTCAATTTCCTCCGCTTCTCTTGGAGAAATTTCAAAAAATAAGGGCTCAAATTCTTTTATTCCTGGCATAAATCCACACTGCCAGTTTTTATTCATAACGGCATTTTCGTGAAACCTGGTATCATAGATCCCAGAAAGCGCTTCTTTTCCTTCCGACAAAATATTCCACATTTCCTCTGTCGTTCTGGCCTTTGGAAACCTCCCGCTCATGCCAACAATAGCAATGGGTTCAGAATTATTCTCCGCTTTATTTATAAATTTGAATCTGTGGTTGAGCTCAATGCGTTCCGCAGCTTTAACGGCATCATTCATTGCAGAGATTTCTTCCTCTTTTTTTATCACCGGTTCCATGGTTTTATTATAAAAGCCATGAAGCAAATCCTCATACGTTATCGAAAAATATTTGATTATTTTTTCTAACGTAGAGTAATCAAAAAAAATAGCGGGAGTAATCTCAATATTATAGTAAGCATTCAGTTTGGCAGCAAATTCTGATAAACTTATAGAATCAAAGCCATACTGTGCCAGGTTTTCATCTTTGTCTATGGTATCAATCGACACTTTTAAAAGCTTACTAACCATTTGCTTCATATCTAATTCAATACATTCCTCCAAATTCAACCCTTTTCGTTCTTCCTTTTCACCTGAATCCGCCATTTTAATTCCTCCTTTCGATACCTAAGAGTTTTTCCATTCTTTTTTTCTGTCCTGACAAAATGAGAAATGCGTGTTCATCCTGTGCAAGTGCTCTTTCAAAGATTTCAATTCCTTCGTCATTTTCTAAATATCTTTGACCGCTTGTTTTTAGATAAGTATCAACATCCTCTTCTGCGCTGCCACCCATGCCACCATTTCTCCATGTCGGCCAACTGATGGAGACTATTCTGCACCCTTTCTTTTTATAGCTCCTGGCATGTGCAGATAGAAATCGATTTGCAATAGAATAGTCACAAGAACCAAAATCTCCGACAATAGAAGAAGCAGAGGAAAAGTAGCAAATAAAATCTAAAAGGTCCTCTTTTAACAAGTCTTCTAACACGATTGTACCTGCAATTTTAGGATTGATTACTTCCTGAAAGTCTTCTTTGTCATTCCTGAAAATATTTCTTTTACCCTGAATTCCTGCTGCATGAATAAGTCCATCTAACTTTCCAAAACGTTCCCTTGCTTTTTCCAAACCCAGTTTTAGATTGCTCAAATTTGATACATTCTCTTGAATATACATCACTTGTATTCCATATTTTTTCAGTTCTTTCCATTTAAGACTTTCTTCTTCCTTCACATAAGTCCGTCCAATTATAATGAGATTTGCGTGCTTTTGTGCCAGGTATTGAGCAAAAATAAAACCAATTCCACCAAAACCACCGGTTATAATATAGGTTCCGTTTGGTTTTATCATATCGCTTTTCTCCTTCTTTCTCAGACTTACCGGCTGGATTATTGCAGTGTGTCTTTTTCCCTCCCGATACAAAACACTGTTGGATTTAACTGCCGACAGCTCAATAAAAATTCTCTTAATCCATTCATCAGCAGAAAAAGAGTCCGGGATATTATTTTGTTCTTCTAAAATAATACTTATTTGGGTTTTCGGCAGTAAAAGTCTTAAAGAACGTTCCAATCCAATCCATGAATCCAGATAGCAATATTGTAAATGATTTTCAAATGCGCCTCCCAAAACTAATTTTTTGATATGTAATTCTTTGGAAACCATTGTTTGAATAATAAAAAGAAGGCTGTCATAATTTAAAATCATTTTTTTATCTTCCAGCGCCCATAAATAGATTATACTATCAATCTCATCATAATCCTCCCGTATGGATGCAAATGCCTTTTCATAAGACTCCTTCTCACCTGCACAAATAAGATACGAGTTACTTGTTTCTCTTTTATATTCTTTCCCGTTGGAAAGAAATATTATTTCCGTATCTGGTTGATAGCGCTTAAATTCCTTCCATACTTCCTGCTGCCTATCCTTGGAAGACAGGAAACATATTATTCTTTTTAAATCCAAGGAATGCAATATTGATGTTTCCTCCGCCCAGATTTCTTCGTAACCAGCAATTTCATATCCAGCCTTATCTTCTGGACTTACAAAAACATCCTGTTTTCTTTTTTCCTTTCCCTTCGTAAATGTAAGGTTTTTTATCCTGATACATGGGCTTCCATCTTCTTTACAAAAATCAATCTTTGCTGTATCCTCATCTTTTCCTTTTTCTATGACAGCCCACATCTCCTCTGCACACGGTTCTAAAACTTCTATTTCTTCCAATGTAATTAATCTGCTGTCCGTCAGTACATTTTCTTTTAGGTCAGACATCAAATCAAGTGCTATCCGTATAACAGGTTCTACTAATGTTGGATATATCATAAAATTATCCTTATTCTGAACGTCGGTTAATTTTACTTTTATCATTGCAATATCCGTTCCCTGAATAATCTGCTCATATGTATGATAGCAAAATCCGTATTCTACCTTTCTTCCTGCAAGATATTGGTAAATCTCTTCTGGTGGTATTTTTTTTCGGCTGCATTGGTTACGCAAGGATGACAAATTCCGGATTGCTGCAGTCCCCTTTTCCATGAGACTAATATCCCCTTCGCAAAATTTTTCCTGTTCCTCCTCCGTTTTTGCACCTTTTTCATAAATGACATAGTGAAGATTGCTGTCGTCTTCCGGTACTAATTGTGTAATTAGCTTCAGTGGCCGTTTTTCCAAAATATCAAAATTAAATTTATTATTTTTTATATGAATGATAGAGCTGTTTTTACTATAATCTCCAGAATGATTGCTGGAAAATGACTGCAAAGTCGCCGCCAGTACCAGTTCAAAAAAGACCACTTCAGGAATCCTTTTTCTCCCATTTATAATACATTCTGAAAAAGCTTTTTCCTCTCCCCCCAAAAAAGAATAAAAACTCTGGCTCCAAAATGTAGATATGTTTTTTGTAATGAAGGGATGGGAATTGACAGAATAAAAGGCATCTTCCGATTCCTCTTTTTTTTCAGGAAGCCAGTACCGCTCCTTTGCAAATGGGTAGGTCGGTAATCGTAACCGCCGCAGCTGTCCGGTTGCATATAATTTTTCCCACTTAACATTTAATCCTTTTGTCCATAAGTCCAGAACTTTATTATATTTTCCTTCTTTTAACCAGCCGGCAATTGCATCCTCCATATCCTGATCCGATGCCAGCAAAGAAAATATGCTCTTATTATTTTTAATTTGACCAATATAAAAATTCTCTATGCACTCTTTTCCATCCAGATACTCTTTTAATTTCTTTTCCAGCATTAAGACAGATGTCACTATTATGCCAATTCTCTCTTCCATCTCATCTCTGCCCACCTGAAGAGTAAATGCCAAATCAGCTAAATCTTCTTCTGTAAATCTCCTGTTTTTAAGTTCGTTATACAACTGTTGAACTCGTTCTGTTAATCGCTTCCTGTTTTTTGCGGAAAGAATTATCAGCGCCGGAGCTTCCGGAGTTCTCCTTTCTTCCAGCTTTATCGCTTCTTTTGGTAAATATTCTTCTAATATAACATGCACATTTACTCCACCAAAACTAAAGGAACTTAAGCCTCCTCTTCTTGGAATCTCATTACCATAGGCATCCTTCAGTGCTTTCCATTCCCTGGTTTCATTTACAATATAGAAAGGAGAATCTTCTAAATGAATATAAGGATTTAAGTTATTGAAATGAAGATTTTTCACTAATTTTTTATGTTGGAACTGTAACAAGATTTTTATCAGTCCAGCAATCCCGGCAGCAAGTTCCAAATGTCCGATGTTCGTTTTGATTGAACCGATTCCGCAATATGGCGTTTGATTGCTCCATGGAATGTCGTAATGTTCAAACAATTCCTGAAATGCAGTTTTTATCCCATTGATTTCAATCGGATCCCCCAGTACCGTCCCTGTACCATGCGTCTCAATATAGCTGATTGTTCTAGGGTCTATGCCGGCTTTCAGATATGTCTGTTTTAATAAAGCCGCCTGAGCCTTTGGATTTGGCGCCGTGAGAGAATTGGCTTTTCCTCCGTGATTTTCATATATGCTCCGAATAATTCCATAAATATGGTCTCCCGCTTCTTCGGCATCGCTTTGCTTTTTAACGAAAATCATTCCCACTCCTTCACTTCGCACATATCCGTCCGCCTGATCACTGAACGTTTTACACCTTCCCGTCTTTGACAGCATTCCTGCCTTACTGATTGAAATATGTCCGTCTGGAGTTAAAATAGTATTGACCCCTCCGACAATCGCTGCATCACAGTCTCCCTTTTCAATAGCTGACATTGCATGGTACAATGCGACCAGGGAACTGGAGCAGGCAGTTTCTATCGGCTCACTCGGTCCGTGGGTATCCAGGAAATAACTCATCCGATTCGGCCCAATGGAAGAAACAATCCCGGTAATCGAATAAGAATCGTTTGGCAGTTTTGCTTTATTGATTAAATCATTGTAACTGCTGCTGGTTGTGCCGATAAAAATACCCAGTTTGCTCCCTGCCAGACTCTTCGCTGAATGCCCTGCATCTTCTATTGTTTTCCATACATAGGTCATTAGAAGCCGTTGTTGTGGATCCATCAGTTCCGCTTCCCGTGGGGAAATTCCAAAAAACGACGGATCAAATTCATCCACTCCGCTTATAAAACCTCCCCATTTGATTTCTGTTTTATTTTCTTCCGTCTTACTGTCACCATAATATTCTCTCCAGTCCCAGCGTTTTTGGGGAATTTCTTCAATACAATCTGTTCCTTTTACAAGATTTTCCCACAATTCCTCAATATCTTCTGACATAGGAAATTTCCCGCTCATTCCAACTATGACAATGGGATCTTCTTTCTCTGACCCAACCGCTTTATTTGCAGGGCTTGTCTGGAACCTTGCTTTTATTTTTCTGTCAGCTGCCCCTTCTTTTGCCTGTACAATATCTTTTTTCGAATCATTTTGCAGGTTCAATTTATTAGCAGGTTCATACGTTTCCTTAATGACACCTCTATGATTTTTTAATAAATAGCCGGCCACGCAGTTGATGGATTGATTTTCAAAAAATATGGCCGGTGTCAGCTCTAAACCAAATTCTTCGTTGATTCGATTGATTAATTCAGTAAAACTAATCGAATCAAATCCATATTCATTTAAATCTGCCTCCACATCAATCTCTTCTTTTCTAACCTTCAATACATTAGATATTAATTGAATCAGCACCTCTTGAATTTTCTGCAGCAGCTCTCTTTCTTTTATGGAATTTGGTTCTTCCGCTGCCGTTTCATAAGGCTCCTCCCTTAGCATCTTTTTCCTTAATTGAACCAAAGTCCCCTTCACTACCATAGCATTCGGCATTTGATTTGATAAAATCCGGGCAAAAGCAGTACTGCCCTCTTTCTCCTCCAGGGCACTGATTCCTTTATTTTTCAGCATTTGCTCAATTTCTTTATTAACCTGCATGCCTCCATGTTCCCATAAAGACCAGTCAATCGATATTGTTCTTCCATTCCTCTTTCTTTTTTGAAGCAAGTTATTTCGATATTCCGCATACCAGTCCAGGAAGGCATTTGCTGTGGCATAATCTGCCTGTCCTGGGTTGCCTTTCACTCCTGCAATAGAGGAAAACAGTACAAAAAAGTCCAGCTCTGAGTCTTTAGCGGCTTCATCCAAATTCACAGTTCCGCTTACTTTTGGATACAAAACCTGCCGAAATTCTTCCTCCTCCTTTTCCAGTATGTAGTGGTCCTGTATGATTCCGGCACTATGAATAATTCCATTTAATCCTTGAAATCTTTCTACAATTTCGTTAATCAGTGCTTTTGTCTGTGTTTTTTCGCCAATGTCTGCCTGCCAATATTCCGCGTGTATTCCTAACTCTTCCAAATTTCCAAGCTTATTTTCTATTTCTTTCGTCCTGGTTGAGCGTCCCGTCAATATTACGTTTGCATGCTTCGTATTTACTGCCAGATCTCTGGCAAATATCATGCCAAGACCACCCATTCCTCCGGTTATCAAATAAGTCCCTCCGTCCTTCCAGGGAATGGCAGGGAACTCTTTTAATTTTTCTTCCGGTTTATATTCTTTCCATTTCTTTACACATCTTTTTCCATCGGAATATCTTATATGATGATCTTCTGTATTCTGGCTTTCTTCGACAAGAATTTTTTCCACTGCTTCCCAGCTTTCCAGTTCTATTACCTGTCCTACGATATTTGTATTTTCCTGCTGTGCGGTATTGAGCAGTCCGTAAATTGCAGAAAATCCGCTTTCTTTCTCGCCAATCACCTGTATGAGCACCTGCTCTTTTGTTTTGCTTTTCATAATATCCTGAACTATTTGAAAAGCCTGCAAGGCATAGTCCGTAAAACGTTCCGCCAGCCCATCTGCGGCTGAGAAAAGGGGGATTCGTTTTATATTGGAATTTGCGCTGCTCTCTGCAGTCTCCTCTGTATGCCTGCCGCAATAAAGTATTACCCGTTGCTCCATGCTGCTTTTCTTTCTGTTTTTTAACGAACATTCCTGGAAAACAGGCTCCAGAATAAGAACTTCTTCTCTTTCTTCCTCCAGTATACGAAAGGTGACTCCTTTCATAAAAACACAGCATTTTCCACTGGCATCATATAAGGCAGCATCTACTTTTTGAACCTTCTCTTCCTGCAGTTCCCTGCTCTCCTGTATCAATACCCACATTTCAGAACTGCATCTGCCCAGGATAGAAAATTCTTCTATGGAATACGGAAGCGCCGGTCCGTGCAGCACTCCTCTATCCGGATCTGCCATGATTCCAATGGAAGCCTGCAGGGCAGCATCCAGAAGACTTGGATGCAAAATATACGTATCCATGGTATCTTTTACACAGTCTGGGAGCATAAGTTTGGCCAGAACGCCCTTTTCCCCTTGATAAATTTTTGCTATTGCCTGATGGGCAGGGCCATACTCGATTCCCATTTTAAGAAACTTCTTATAACAATCCACTGGCGCTAAAATTTCCTTCGTGTACTCCCTTTGTAATTCGGAGAGCTCTATTTTCTTAAACTGCTTTTTCGGGCATAATTTTATAATGCCCGTACTGTGAATGATCTGATTATCCGAATGAAAAGCAGGGTAGTTTTGGCTGCTTGACACCTCATAGCGGAAGCTGCCATTCTCCTCCGGGACAATTCTGATTTGGGCGGTAACCGGAACTTCTTTTACAATAAGCGGCTTACTCCAGACAATATTCTGCATCATCATCATTGTGTGGTTTTCATCGGGTTTTTCTTCCAAGGAATCCCAGATTGCGGCACGCGCCATTTCCAGATACGCAACCCCCGGTAAAACAGTATTTCCCTTTATCTTATGAGCTGATAGAAAGAATTCGCTTCCTGTTAGCCTGGACGTATACTTTTGTTCTGCCAAATTTGATGTGTTTCTATGTAATAATGGATGTAGAATATCCGTTTTTTCTGCTATTTCAGGCCCGGACACCATCTCTCCCTTTGCTGCTCCCCAATATTTTTCTCCTGCAAATGGATAGGCAGGCAAAGGTATTCTGGAATACTGCTCCGTAAAGAGTTTACTGTATTCTAGTTTATAACCTTGTATATAGAGCTTCGCGAGAATGATTAATTGTTCCCGCCTTTTTATCTCATCATCGGAAAACGGTAATGTTTCTATGATTTCATTGCCCTGCCACTCTTCCTCTTTCTGATGCGTTACCTCTGTAATATTCTTTTCTGAAACGTATAAATCAGAATCATTTTCCCCATCAAGCCATTTTCTCAATAGGTGTTCCACTTCCTCCTGCTCTGATATGACGCAGGCCAATCTGCAATTTAAGTGCTTTCTTCCAAGAAACAAGGTATAGCTCATATTCCCACAGTCTATCTTAGGGTTGGCTTTGCAAAATTCCGCCAGCTGCTGTGCCTGTTTTTTTAATTGTTCCAAATTGCGTGCAGACAAAACAATCAGATATTCTATTTTTTTATCATGTTTGATTTCACCATCCAAAGCTTCTTCAATTACCATATGTGCATTGGTACCGCTCAAACCAAATGAGTTCAACGCAGCAAGACGCTTTTTTCCTTCCTTAATCACCCAGTCTTTTCGAATCGTATTAACATAAAACGGACTGTCTGCAAACGAAATATTTTCATTGCCTTTTCTGAAATTGAGTGAAGGCGGAATCTGCTTGTGCTTTAAGGACAATAGTATTTTCATTAACCCCGCAATTCCTGCTGCTGCCGATACATGTCCAATGTTTGTCTTAACCGAACCGATAGCACAAAATTCTTTTCGATTTGTATAGCGTTGAAAGGCTTTAGTCAAAGCCTGATATTCTATAGGATCTCCTAACTTTGTTCCCGTCCCGTGGGCTTCCACCATTTGTATATCGCCTGGATTAATTTGATACTTATTGTAAACCTCACATTCCAAGCGTTCTTGTGACTTTACGCTTGGTGCCGTAATTCCATTTGTATTCCCATCCTGATTGATTCCAGAGCCTTTTATTACACCATAAATGTGGTCTCCATCCCGAACCGCTTCTTTCAAACGCTTTAACACGACAACTCCAGCGCCCTCTCCTGGCACAAATCCATCTGCCCGTTCATCAAAGGTATAACAATGACCGGTTTTGGACAGCATGCCTGCTCTATTCAAGACATTATAAAAAGTGGGTGTTGACTGTATAAATACACCGCCTGCCAATGCCATATCCGTTTCCTTGCTTTTCAGGCCCTGACAGGCAAGGTGAACCGCAACCAGCGAACTGGAGCAGGCGGTGTCAATCGTAACAGCAGGTCCCTGCAAATCCAGACAGTACGAGATACGAGCAGGAATAATGGACGCTGTATTTCCCCACGAAGCCTGTGCCGGCACGTTTTCATCTAAAACTTTCTCATAATCCATATTGCTGCATCCAACATATACTCCACATTGTGCTCCTTTTAATGCGTTCCCTGCATAACCTGCATCTTCTAACGCTCTCCACGCTTCCTCCAGAAAAACCCTTTGCTGTGGATCCATATAAGTTGCCTCAGTACCTGATATATTAAAAAATAAAGGATCAAATGTTTCAATATCTTTTAAAAAGCTTCCTGCATTGCAAAATTTTGCATCTGGATTGTAATGTTTTGAAAGATCCCATCTTGATACCGGTTCTATCAGTTCCCTTCCTTCAGACAGACTTTTCCAAAACTCCTCACAATTTTCTGCACTTGCAAATCTGCCGCTTATCCCGATGATTGCGATCTCATCCTCTGAATTATTTTTATTAACATAAGCCTTCAGAGCCTCTTCCGCTTCATAAAAGCTGTTATATGATACCGCCTTTTTGTCAATATCCTGATTCATTGCTCCTTGATTCCCCAAAGACGGAAAGACCGTTTCTGACAATGCTTCTTTTTCTGATAGCTGCTCTTTATATTCCTGATCAATATAATCAGCCAGCAGATTAATATTATAATAATCAAACAACACCGTAACCGGTAAGGAAATCTTTAATTGTTTATTGATCGCATTGATAAAATTTACGGAGACAATAGAATCAACCCCATACTCTGCAAATTTACGGTCATCCTTTAGTTTGTCTGAGTTTAATTTTAATATTTCACTCAGGTTTTTACGTAAGATTTTTTTTACCCCTTCACTTAAGTCATTGGATGCAGATATTACCGGAAAACCGGAAGCAGGCACAGAAACCGTTTTTTCTTTTATGGCATTGGCACTTCTGTTTGTTTCCTTTTTCTGTCTGGAACACGTGTAGATTCCATCGGATAACGCAGAAATAATTTGCTGGCCAAACCTTATATCTTCTTTGTCATTTTCTTTTTTTATAGCTAAAAAGCCTTCTCTTTCCAGAATATTTTTCCACATTTCATAAGAAATCCCCGGGCAACCTGGAATACGCAGGAGCTCGTCTTCATACAGCCACCATCCCTCCAGTAATCCGAACGTCATATGATTAAATACCATATTCTGACTGATTTCATTCACCAGCAAAAGTCCACCTTTTTTTAATAAACTTTTTGTATTCCTCAGTGTCTTTCGCATATTTTTCGTTGCGTGTAAAACATTCGCTGCCAATACAATATCATAGCTTCTCAGCTCAATCTCCTGTTCCACCACCGGGGCTTCAATATCCAATATCTGATAGGTCAGATAGGGAACTTCATCACCGTATGCTTCCTCCGCAAAGTTCAAAAACACCTGTGAAATATCAGTATAGCAGTACTCCTTAACGTATCTTTGATATTCTTTTAGACAATCGAACATCCCTTTGCTGGTTCCGCCTGTCCCTGCGCCTATCTCCAGAATTTTGATTTCTGTCTCCGTATTATTGGCTGCTTGTTCTTTCAGATAGGTAATCACAGTCTCCGCCATCTTATGATTAAAGTAATCAGCTATGGGATTGTCTTTATATATCCCCTCAACCAGCTTCATTGAGGCCGCAGGAAACATTACGTCCGTTGCCAGCTGTTTTCCTGTCAAAATATCAGGAAGGCTCCTTATGGTTGCGTCCACTAAAATGGCCTGTGCCCGTATTCCTTCCTCTTTTTCCCATTCTATTCTCTTTTGTAACCAATGCTCCATGATTTCTGCCATTTGGGGAGGCCGTTTGCCTGTAACAGAATAAAAATTTCCATCGTACGTAATATATTTCTTTTCTGCAGCTATTTTTAAACTTTCCTGCAGCCATTTTTTATATCTGTGTATGATACCTGTATATTTTATGGCATCATCCAAACTGAATTTATTCATTTCAAAAATACCCATGAAACTTAACTGTGAGCATAATATGTTACTTAGCAAAGCCTGCATTGTATTTTGCTGTTGTATCACCTTTTCAATAGATAATCTTTCCTTTGGATAATTATCGTGCATTCCATACCTCCAATTCTTTTTTCACAATCAAAGCAATATGTACTAATTAATTATCATTACATTATCTTCATTTATGTTCAAAACAGCATCACTGGATTGATTGATTATTTTAAAAAATCCAACTTGATTCAGTGCTCCTGTAAGTAGTTTGTCCAGCATTTCAAAAGCTTCTTCGGCTTCCGTAGAACCCAGCCCTAATCCTCTCATTTTTTCCTCATATTTTTTTGTAGCAACCGTTCCAACACTTCCCCAATATCCCCAATTGACTACCTTAACTTTTCCCTTCCACTCCATGCCTAACCGATGTGCAAAGGCATCCTCAAAGGTACAGCCCGCTGCGTAGTTGCTCTGTCCCGGTGGCTTTGCGAAAGAATTGAGCGATGAAAAGAATAAAACAAAATCTAATTCTTCTTTATCAAAAACCTGTGCGATTCTGACACAGATATCGACCTTTGCTCTAAAACCAGTTCGAAAGAGTTCTTCCTCCATATTCATCAGGCTTTTATCAGATAATACTATTGCCGAATGAACAACTCCGTCAATTTTTTGAAATCTTTCTTTTATTTTTTGATACGCTTTCTCCAGTTCCTCTCGATCAGCCGCATCTGCACTAAGATAAAACGGTTTTTTCCCGATGTTTGACAAACGCTCCTCTTTTTCGCGTATGATTTCATTCTCCTTACTGCGTCCTATCCATATCATTTGTGCATCGCAGTTTCGTATCAAATATTCACTAAAGACTTCTCCAATCCCACCTGCTCCTCCGATTACCACATAAACTCCGCCTCTTTTATATGGCTTTTTTTCTTGATTTGTTTGATACTGCACCCTTACAAATCCCTGACGGTACCATTCTGACGCTCTGTTTACCAGTACATCTCCTGATGAATCCGTTGGAAGTACTGCAATTTCTTCCATCGTCCATTCCTTTCCAACAGGAAAATCCAGCACTCTTATTCTCCAGTTTGGATATTCTTTTGCTAAGGAACCCACCAGTCCATGAATACTTGCATTTGTGGGATCAATGGAATCGTTTTTATAGACAGGCTGCGTTTGAAAAGTAAGAATAGTAAATCCAAGCTCACTTACTCCATATCCCAGTTTAAGCATGGCTTTCAGCAACCGGAATAACATCACAACGCCTGCTTCCTGTCCTTTTAAAATTTCTTCCTCTGTTATCCTTTCTATTTCCGACTTATGTGCAATCCATATGATATGCTCAACCTTTTCTGCCTCTGCCAGCTTTTCGTATATCTCGTCTATGGACTCTCCCGCTCCAAGTGCCAGGCACTGGCTATTGCTGCTATATTTTTGAATCTCTCTGTTTTCCCTCCCGGTTCCCCCTACTACTAGTATTCTCTGATTTTTATTGGGAAATGGCGGAACTGTCTTGATTGGTATCACATCCCAAAAAGGTGCTGCCACTATATCCTCTGTCTCTTCTTTTTCTGTCTCTGCGTTAGGTCCTTTAACAGCAGAAGACAGCTGGCGTACTACCAGACCAAGCAGTCTCACACATTCATTCCCGTTTTCATCGTATAGCTTAAGATGATATTTTTCATATTCTTCGCCCATTGCTGTTTTTTCCCGCCAAATCACAGTCCACATATTTGTTGTACAAGGTGCAATTACTTCCAGCTTTTCAAGTGCATACGGAACCCTTGGATTGCATGGCAATGTTTCTTCTCCAAAAAATCCAAGAATACTTTGCAATGCTGAATCCAGAAGGCTCGGGTGTAAGGTATAGGAATCTCCCGTCTCCAACAGATGACCTGGCAATGCAAGCCTGGCAATGACCTTTTCTTCTCCCGCATATATCTTTTGTATTCCTTGCTGCGCAGGTCCATATTCGATCCCAATGTTCCGGTACAAATCATAACAGCCACAGGCATCATATGTTCTTACCTTACATTCTTTTTTCAGAGCTGCGATATCTGCCATAGATTTTGTTGTTTCGTAATTTTTCACTAAAATGCTTCCTTGGTTATATACCTCATGCCCTTCCTCACTTGAGCAAATTCTATAGTTTATTTTCCCATTATCGGAAGTAGAAAGAATTGTTTTCACCGATACTTCATGCTCGTTCACTACCAGCGGATTGAGCCAGACAATATTTTCTATATCAATCCTCCCGCATGATATCTCTTTTCCCAGGGATAACTTCGCTGCCGTTAATATCATTTCTAAATAAACCACACCCGGCAGCATCTTTTTGCCATATACCAAATGGTCAGATAAAAAAAACTCTCTTCCATCAAAAATTGTATTGAATTTTTGTTCTGTAAAATCAGACTGATTTTCCTGCAGGATGGGATGAATTGCCGGGACTTGCCTTGCTCCACCAGCTTTTAAGGACACCGGCAATTGAACCATACAGCTCTCCTTTAAAAAAGGATATGTCGGCAGACTTATCCTTTTATGGCCAAAAGAATCTATTTTAT
>CAURBW010000041.1:0-18588 GCA_963523075.1 uncultured Clostridium sp. | reverse complement strand
AATTATAGAGACAAATGGCGCTAATTAAAATCCACCCTTAAACTATGCGCTTACGTTGAATCCATCAGAATGCCTCCAGACACTTTTTCTTTTATTTTTAGGGGTATAAAAAAGCACCCGCCAACGATATAATCCGTTAGCGGGTGTTGACTTTGATATTTTTTTTATAAGCATGCTATCCAATTTTTGTATCAAGTTAAAGCTTAGCACTTATCCAATGTTAATTCCTGCTTTTCCGTTTCCCCAATATACGACCTCCGAATCTGGATTATCCTTCTCACTGATTATGCAAATTGAATATACTCCAATGTTATCTGGATTGGCTGTATCTATTGTATATTCATATATTGCAACATGATATTCTTGTTTACTGGTTGTAATGGTATAGGTGGATTCAACTTCTTTCTTACGATTACCGCTACCGTCAGCATTTTTTTCATCACTGCCCGCATAGCCACCTGTACTTTTCCAAGATTGAACGTCACCTTGAATATAGCCGAATAGAGCATTTAAATTTCCCTCAAAATCATCAGCTTTTGACAAAGCCTGCTTGGAAAACATAGATTTCAAAGTATCTTTATCTTTGGCTTTAATGGCTTTAATCACTTGCTCCATTCGAGCATCTGCTTTTTTATCACTATCATCCACTATCACTCTACCAACTCCCTTCTCACATGAACATAATAACAGAATGCTTGCAATCAACAGAAACACTAAGAAATTTTTTTTCATGATTAACCTTCCTTAAAAATTCAACGTCACCGTATGATTTTTCTTATCGAATGTCCATGGGGAGTTTTTCTGTCCAGCATACTGTTTATAGAATGCATCGAACATTCCCGTATTCCCCGAAAAATTAACAGTAAATGAAACTTTTAAGTTGTTCGCATCTACATTTTTATAATTCGGATTGAACGACGTTATCCACCATTGCGGTTCTGACGGATTATATGTAGCTATTTGTTTGCCGTTTAGGGATAACGCCATTGTCATTGGAAGAGCAAGACTTGTATTCACATCCCAATGACCCGGAATTGATGATTTCTGGTATATCCCCAACTCCGCACCTGCCCCTAAATTGACATAGTCGCCTTTCCATGCCCATAATCTGTAATCTTTCCCTCCATAAGAAAATGCGTAATATGATGTTTTCATACTCGTTCCAAAATCGAAAACAGCGTCATACAGGCTATTATACCCACCAGCTTTTTGCCAAGCATCGGTACGCGCATGATAAACTCCCTTCGCATCTTTATCCATCATCAAGGCTAACCCTCCAGCTGCTGCGGTGTCTATTCCTAAAACATTACATGCAACCCAGTCTGACGCGTGTATTGCTTTGTCCGTTATCTTGCTGGCACCATTATAAATCTTTCCACCAAGCCATTTTAACCCACCGCCTATCTCTTTCCAAAAATGGCCATCCGGGTCGTAGTACCTTATTGGATTGTTCCCACAATATGTGTACAAGTTTAAGGACAGAGGGTCATTTGCATCTCCAGTATAGCTATCCTCAGTGATAAACCTCCCAACCTCAGGGTCATAATACCGTGCCCGTAGATAATAAGTGCCACTGCTCGAATCGTAATACTCTCCACAATACCGGAACGGATTCTCGTCCTCATTATCTGGGTCTCTCTCAATTCCAAAAGCATCATACTCATACGAAGCTTTACACGTTCCACTTTGACTCCATAGCTGGGTTACATCCCCATGTTCATTAAATATATAGTAGTATACCACACCATCTATTTCTCTGGCAATTAAATTGATTCCTCTTAAATAGATTTTAATCATTCCATCGTCAGTCTGTTCTGCCACAATATCGATTCCATCCCAGCAATACAAATTCGTTTTCCCATGGTTTTCGGTCAGGTTCCTTACCTGGGTGCTGTGGCGCAGGCCATCTCCACGGTACTGATATATAATCTCTTTGTCATCCTGATTAATCCGGATCAATTGGTTGAATCCATCATAATGTCTCCACTCATAAACGGTCGGAGCCTCCTTTTGATAGGTCCCTGATAGCTTGACATTTCCCGGATAATTTGGTGTTGGCGCTGTTTTCTCCCAAATCCGGAAGGTTTCATTCCCATTATCATCATAGCGGTACCGATAAATTTCAGTTGTTTTCCCCTGCTTTTTTGTCTCCTTTTCCAATCGGTTGTTCAAACCATACTCATAGCTGGTAACACTGACCAACTCATCCTTTGTTCTTCCTTCCACCATCATTTTCATACGGTTGGAATAGGCGTCATAGGTATAAAGCGTCCGCTTCCAATCGGAATAGTCTTCTTCTGTCAGACGGCCCAGCCAGTCATAACAATAAGAAATCGTAACTGGGGCAGAACCAGCTTTTTTAATCTTGGTTAAAAAGTTTCCATCAACATCATAGCTGTATTCCCATGCAGAGATCACGGTTCCCTGTCGTTTATTCTTCAATGCTATTATCCGATTGCCATCATTATACTCATAGCTGGTTTCCATACCGGACTGGGGATAACGGAGAGTTTTACGGTTGCCTTTTCCGTCATATTCGTATTCCGCCAATACCACCCCGGCAGCACTGTCTTTTCTTACCTGCTTTAAACGATATAAGTCGTCATACAGATAATACAAACTGACATCCGGATTTGCTTTTCCTTGGCAGGTCAGTTTAAAGGACTGACGATTTCCATATATGTCATAAGTATAATCCTTCACCACATTTCCCGGATCTTCCTGGTGGGTTAGCTGGTCCTTATTGTTATAACGGTACGTTGTCTCCATGAGACTGGTTTGTTTTCCTTCTACATTTTCCCGAATGGATTCCCGGATTCGCTTTCCATTTTTGCCATAGACATATTCCCGCTGGCTAACAAACAATCCGTCAGGAGTTTTCTTTTGTACGGTTTCTTTTATCACATGTTCCAAGGCATCATGCTGATATATGGTCTGGTCTTTGTTTCTGTCTGTTTTCTTCTGCAGCCTTCCGACTTTGTCATACTCATAGTATTCCGTACAGCCACGGGCATCCGTCATTGTCGTGACATTTCCAAAGCGGTCATAGGTGTATGTTACCACTTCCCGCCCTTCGCCGAACGGGGTATCTCCGGTTCTCCTTAGAATGACCTGATTCAAAGCATCGTACCGACAGGTAGTCTTAATCCAGTTGCCTGGACTTAAGTACTGGTAGGTATCAGTTAATCGGTTCCTGGCATCATAAACATACTGAATCTCCTGCCAGCCATCTTTTTGTGCCTTCTTTTCCCCTATGATATTACCGGCTCCATCATAGTAATATTTCGTAATCTGACTGCGGTGATCAAATGGTGCCGTGATTTTAACTAAACGTCCTGCCTTATCGTATTGGAATTCGGTTCTCTTTCCTGCTTCATCCCATTGGAACCGTTTATTGCCTAACCCATCATATTGAATGCTGGTTATTCGCTCCTGGCCAGAATCCGTTCGTATAGATTTTACGATACGGCCAGCATAATCATACTCGCAGCGTTCCTCTTTGTTACCGGCATCAATTTTTCGGATCTTGTTACCTGCATTGTCATATTCGTAGGTAAACACCCTTTCTCCCGCTAAAATCTCCTTCCGAACCTGACCTTTTTGGTCTTTATAACATTCCGTCACAATATCCGGAATGTAGGCGTCTCCTATGATTACTTTCATTTCCCGATCGTATTTTCTCCCATCTGCCGGATCGGTAAAAACCTCATGGTATTCATACTTCTCCTCATAACCTACTTGCGGAATCTCACGAGACAATACTCGGCCAAATGAATCGTAAGTATAACGCTCGGTCTTTCTTATATGTTCTGCTGTCCAGCCGTTCCCATCATAGGTGACCGCTTCTGTCAGCTCTCCCCATGTATTATACTTGAAATCCCGGAGCACAACATCACCAGCGTCCGGTTCATTGGCTATGGCCAGGCAGATCTGCCTAAGTTGTCCAAAGGGTGTGTATTGAATTCTTTTTTTCTGGTGTATTGCATCTGTTGTCGTGATAAAGTTTAAACGGTCATTATAATATGTTTCATTGATTGCCTGCTGGCCGTCTGCCGTAGGTAATATCTCTGTTAAAACCCGCCCCAGCTCGTCATAACGATAGGTAGTCACTTGATTTCTCGAATCCTTTTTGGAAATCAGCCGTCCCCAATTATCATATTGGAATTCTTCCCTGATTGTATTGCAGGGATTGCCGTCTGTATCCATGATTCCGGTCTGTTCTTTTAATATGACGTTATGTGTATATCTACTGTCAGTACTGGAAAGGGAGCTGTATTTATAAATGATTTCTGCATACTCACCTGACGTCTCTAAGTCACCGCCGTCTGCCAGGAAATACCTTCTTTCGTTAGTCACACAGTAGGGATTTGCTCCATCATTATAATCATATGCTGTCTTTTCTTTTAAGACTCCATTATAGTATATTTGATGAAACTTAATTACCCTATTACCCAATTCCGTATATAGATCATTCTTTTCTGTGATCTTATCGGAACCTTTTTCTCTTTCTGTTTCAATAACTATGCTGTAGTCACCATATTTTGTCTTAATTTCCTGATTACAGGAAGGATCAGCCGGATATTCTTCAATGAACTGAATGACATTTGCTTTTTGATCTGAGGAGTATGCCCAAGAGCTTTTCTTTTCCAGATAGTTTGATTCATTGTTCCTGTCAAATTTCTGCTCAACGGCTGACACCATTAGTTCATTGCTATATTTATAAACACCTTTTGAAATAAGAGACTTTTGGTGCCGGACCTCCTTAATTAATAGCTGACCTTCTTTATTAAACTGATGGGTTTCCAGAATGTCCTGATGATTTGTTACTTCTGCATATTTGATATACTCGCCATTGCTGGCGGATTCCGGTTCAAGTGTGTACTTGTATTCTCCCCGGTTGTATTCGACCCCGTCAACAATATCCCTTTTCATTGTCAATGCAAAATGGGTAATCTGTCCACCAGCATTATTTTCAATGCTAATATTCCTATCATATGTAAACTGTGTAGAGGTATAATTGGGATATGTGACGCTCTTTAGCATCAGATACTTACGCGCTTGAGTTTTGGTATTGTTTCCTGCTACTTCCGGGGAAGCACATTTCATAGAACCATTGTAGTCATCCGGATTATAGTAGCTATACTGAGTCATACAGCCTACAGGGTCTATGACTGCGGTGAGTTTATGAGTACTGCGCCTATCGATATTGTAGGAAATTTCACATACTTTTCCAGCCGTACTTTCTGGTAATTTCCAGACAAGTCCGTAATCGGTTTTCTCCAGGTTGATTGAACGCCCCCAGGTGTCCACAATCTTTATACCACCGGATTTCCTTAGATCGTAGAAAATAGTATTACCAAATTTATCCTGACGGGCGACCAGTGTGAAATCAATAGAATACGGCACATCCCGATCGCCATTATCTTCATATGAGCTTTGAAAATAGTCCTTATTTCCATTCTTATATTCAATTATAATATTATAACGTTTTGTGATATCCCCTGCATAGGGGTGCCGAATCGTACCCGATCTGGTGACAATACTCACATCATTTAAGCTATAATCCTCAAATCTGTCTGAGAACCGGCTTATTTGTAAATTTCTTCCGTCTTCAAGATGTAGAATATAATCATAGCTGCGAGTTCCGATTAAATATGGCTGCCAAGCCCACCTAAGATTCTGCACAGTCTCAATGGACGGCAGAACAAAGGACCATCCGTGTCCCAGTCCATAAGTCCCTGTATAAAAACTGTTATCTATAGAACCTGTTAATAACATTGAATTTATAACATATGGAGCCATATCCACTAAATTTGCACAGCCGGAATCATAACGTCTGGCAATGGTTACATCAAAGCCATCCCTACCGGGCAGGACAAAATCTGTTGTCTCATATCGGACATTGCCGGTGCTTAGCTGAACATTTACCTGATTTGATTCAAAGTAAGTAAAAGGGGATTCCGGATACTGTTTGATATTGGAAAAACCGTCCTCCTCTGAAGACAGCTCCGTCTGGCTCAACTGTGTTTTCAGGCTTTTTTCTTCCCTTTCTTCTTCGCCTGATACGTCCTCAGCCATATTTGTATCAGGCGCTTCTCTTTCATCTTTCTTTATATAATCCTCTATAATTTTTTTATCGTCCATCTATTCCCTTCTTATCTTAAAATAATGATACTGCTGCGCTTCCCGTTCCCTTGGCGATAAATTCTACTAATGCAATGGAACCGCTAAAGCATTCATTCTCACTTAACTGTCTGGTTGACTGAAACCATACTTTTCCCGGAATACTGGAATAAATTCTTAAATTTTCTTCCGGATAATTTCCTGGTTCTGTTATCCTTCTTAGGCTACCGGCTGCGAGGCTGGTTAATTCCAGTAAGTATGGATTATACCGGAGGTTCATGCGAATTTTTTCCAGACCGCTGACCTCCTGGGCTTTCAGCAATACTGCGTAACGTTTACCAGCCTTTACCGGATATTCCATGGTGGTGCTGCGGTAAAATATAGGAATAACCTGCAATTGTGCTGTTGTTAAATAATCAGATTCATCACTTTTAAAGTCATATGCTTTGATCCGGTACATTGCGTTGGACGCCCCAATTGGAATGGAATCTGTCATTCCCCGGTGTTCTTCTATCTGGTTCTGTGTATCCAATTCATGGAAGGTAAATCCTTTTCCTTCCCATTCGTTAAACGTCAGCCATCTGGAATCAATACTATCCCATGAGATTCCAGGCAACGTCATCTTCTCCCATTCCTCCCATAAATGTCCGGAATTTTCCAGGCTGATCCAATCTTTATTAAGCTCGTCCAGTTCCAGCCATGTACAGCCCTGCTCAATGCCGAACCGTCTGGCGCCGGGGCCTTTAAATATTTCAAAATTGATTTCCCGGCTTTCTAATTGCTGCCAGGTATACGAATGATTTTCAAGCTGCGACCAGTTTGACTGCTTATAATCTAGGCATTCCCAGTTCTGGCCTTGGCCTGTTCTGGTTTCGATTTGATGCCAATTCAGGGCAGCCTGATCATGCCTGCTCCATGGTTCATTGGTACTGTCAATATTATCCCAGGTGTATCCGGACAGGGCCTGTAAAAAAGATTCATTAAATACCCGTTCTACAATATAATTTTTATCTGTTTCCACTGCTCCCCAACTGATTTGTGCTTGTTCTCCCTCGTGGAGGGTAGGGATATGTAAACATTCCGGTCTGTTCATAAATAATAGGTTTCTCCTTTCATTACTATTGATAATCTTAATTTTTGTTTCATAATTGATTGTATTTGGAGTTCTTCATCTGGTACTCCTCACCTGCATCACGTCGCGATTATGATGTTTCCCGTTTCAGTACCATGTTGTTATTTGCCATAATTCTTTTTTTCAATGGTAAACTTTATGATAGAAAAAATCATTTATTATGCTGATACTCATTCTGTTATATTAAAGGGAAGAAGGAGTATCAGCACTTCCTCTTAACTTAAGTAAATAGCAATTTAACAGCTTTCCAAGATGATTTTCGCACTGCGAAGCCACTACCAGATGATACAGATATAAATGCTCTAATATCCCCAGGCACATATAATGTTTACACAACAATTAACGGTAATAAGTATCGTTGGATTTTGGTGGTTGATTGGTGTAATGCCAGTGGTGTCAGTTTATCTCGTCAGACAGCTTATTACTTCTTGGGTGCGGCCCCCGTGGCTCCGATAACAAGGTATCAGTATAATACTGGTAGCAGTTATAATTGGAGCCAATGGTATTAAAATGATCATTTAATGAACCACCCATCCTGTATCAAAGCTTTCATTAGCGGAGATTGCTCTGGTGACTGTAGTATTCTCCCTGGCCTTTATAAATTGCAAATGTGCGATATCGTTAAATACTAACACCCATTTTATAATGCCATATGCATCTCCCAGGTAACTATCAGGCGGGGCATAGCCAACGAGTTGTATATCTCCACCCTTATACCCTTGTGTAATTTTATCGTTGACAATACCGGATATCCATCCAGCAGTCGGATAAATACGTGAATGATACTCCATATTGTGATTTGCAAAATTGCTATTTGTTGTAGCAATCTGATTCTGTAAATTGCTATTTAACTTAGTTATCTTCTCATCAATAATAGCATTATCATTGACAAAATCTTGTCTCACCGGCTTATCCGATGCTTCCCACATATTTAATCCTAATGATGTTTTGTTTGTACTTGACATATAATTTCTCCTCTTTTAATTTTAATTTTGCTTGAAATTTATTCTGATCATTTAAATGTGACATACATATTGCCACGGAACAATCTCTAATTTCACACTTTTACGAACATATGTTCTGTTTGTCGACATCTAGATCATAATACACTAGAATCCAATTGTCAATGTTTTTTCGAACATGTGTTCTATTTTTTTATTAAAAGTTATAAGAAGGATTAATTTTAATCGTTGATTCGTTGATTCGATAAATGAAAATTTAAGGGGCTGTTGCTCCTTTTTTATGTCTAAAAACAATAAAAGGCGGGTGCCAAAGCGCCCGCCAGTGGAATAATTAAGTTATGACAAAATCTGATGATAGATGCTTTTTACTCAGAAGAGCTACATTTATAAAGAGTACAAAGAAGAGGGACGTTGCCCAATGACTAAAAACCAGTCATTATACAACAGCCCCCATTCCAACCGCTTAAGTATATAGTGTAACCGGCCCCTCTATACCAAATGGTTCAATAACCAGATATTGAGACAAACCATCTCTAACCTGTGTCCCCAAAGTATTGGTCACTTCCACCCTCAGTAAGTGCTCCCCCTGTTCTACCAATCCGGTTAAATCAAATACATAGGGAGGGCACAATTTTACTCCGGCAGATTTATTATTTACAAATACTTCCGCAATTTCGTACACAGTCCCTAAATCAAGAAACAACTCACCTGGCGCTTCCTTAACGGTAAGAACCGTCTCATACGATACCGTCCCGCATTTATCCCCATATCCATCAATCGTATTTACTGTGATTGCTTCTCTAACCGGCAGCGTCTCTTTAAAATCCGGGTAAGAGAAGCTGTCTGCAAAAGAAACCTTCCACTCCGCCAACAATTGCTGCGGTTTTCCATGGCACGCTGGTTTTACCGTTTCTTTCGCATCTGCAATGGGCTCTTCCGAAAAAATCCAGACACAGGATTCATAAGGAGCCAGTTTTAGCCGATAACCGGATTCTTCCTTCTCTAATTTGTACAACGTATTGGAAAATGCGTCATAGGAGTATGCATAAGCAACATCCGGGATCTCCATCATTGTATCAACAGTTCTTGACAGATGTTCATTAAAGAACATCCAGTTTTGTGTTCCCTGATCATAGTGGTAACAGACCAATTCACGATAAGGGGATTTAAGCCTTATCTCTGCCAGATCCCTGCACAGATCTTCCAAATCGCTGACAGCTCCCGTCAGGCAGACTTGCTTCAGCATAAGCCATTCTTCCTCTGACAGTTCCCCTCCAAGCGTTCTTGACGGATAGTCCTGAAGAAATATCACCCGTATTCCTGACTGAGCATATTCCGTCGCTTTCCTCATTACGTTTACAGGGATCGCCTCACCATAAGGAATAATTAAAGTCTTAAAATACTCCTTATGAATCTTCAGCATATTATCTTCCACCACAGCATTTAAAAGATAATCCGCGGATACAATATCACAGTCAATCTGATGTTCCAACAGTTCCCGCACCGGTTTTTCCACCGGCATATAGTTCCCTGCCCATTCCTGCTCTGCCGGATATAAAACCGCGGCAGGTGCTTTGTGAATACCATTTTGAAAAAGGTTCATAAGACGGTTTGCATAATTACTATAGACACTGAAATACCTGAATTGAGGATTATGTCCCTGGGCATAAAAATGGGGCGGGCAGTCCCAATCCGGAAATTCCCTGGGACTAAATGCATGGGGAACCAGATAATTAATCCCCCGCACTACCAGATGATCGGTAATCCATTTCATCAGCTTCAGCCCCTCATTCCAGCCATAAGCGCCGAACGCCTCACACATTGCCCGGCCTTTTTTCACCGGATCCAGATGTGCAGCGGAAGACCCCAGCTTTGCAAGGGCAAAATGATAAAACTCCCCGTCACAACCGCCTGTGGAGAACGAATCATGATGATACGGCATTCCCGGAACAATCTGGGTTCCGATCACATCGATTCCGGAAAAATCCTGTTCTGTCTGCCCGCGGAAGTAATGACCGGTTCCATATCCCAGTCTGGCATGCGCACCGTTGTCTTCAATATTGTGTCCCAGGTAGCTGATACCTCTGTCATGGCACCATGCTGCCAGTACACCTGTGAAGTTCTCATGATATAATCTTGTAATAAGATTCATGTACTGATAGCGGATTTCCCCTTCCATTCCCTCTCCCTGCACCCACAGTAAGGGAATAAACTTCATTTCAAAAGGAAGCTCTTTTTCAAGTCCAAGCCTCCATGGAAGAACCATATCCTGTCCTATGCCAGCCATAAATCCCTTTTTATTTCCGAATCTTGGCTCATCAGAAAAAAATCCTGTAATTGTTTTACCAAAATCCTCTTTATATTTTTCATAATGAGGTTCGTAAACCGTTTTGATCAGAACCTCAGTGGCTGCCGCAGACAGCGGATTCAAGTAATCAACTGTCGTTACCTCTCCCCCGTTTCTGGTATAATATACTGTAAATATGCGATAGGCACCTTCTGGAATATCAAGGGTTATGATTCCGTCCTTGTACGCATCCGTTATATCCTTCAGCGTATCAATCACAATTTCTTCTTTGCCAGTATTCCGGTCGCTCACACGTTTTGCCATGTAAACTCCAATTACATGATTGATATCTTCACTGACACCATCCCATGGCCGTCCTGCAAGATAACTGATGTTAATTCTGGCTCCTTTCACAGGCCCTGCAACATCAAAGCGGCGCATGTAAAGATACCATTTTTTGTGTTCCGGATATTTTTCTTTTATTGCGCCATTGGCATAACCTGTGGGGAAATGGGAATCATCAAGAATCCACACTTTCATATCCCGTTTTCTTGCTTCAGCCAATATAATATCTAAATCAGTCCACCATTTTTCTCCCAGGAAATCCGGATGAGGCCTGGCTTCGATACACACCGCTTTCATTCCGCTTTCCTGTATCTTTTCCATATATTGGCGGAGCACAGTCTCTGTTTCCCCGTGCTGCCAGAAGAATGGATAAAAACTGTTTTCCACCTTTCCATCTAAAATATCGTTTATTTTGTTGTACATGATCACATGCTCCGATCCGTTTTATTTGTATCCTCTCCAGCCAGTATAAATGCCAGAACTGCTGATATTACAAAAGATATGGCTGCACATAAGGCAAAACCATAAAAGCTGATATCCAGACCTTTTGGATTAATCATTGCCGGAAAACGAAAGATTCCATCCCCAATGAATGAATACATTCTGCCTCCAAGTCCTGCCATAATTCCGCCTCCAACGCCTCCTCCCACAAAAGCTGCAATAAATAATTTAAAATTGGGTAGAGCAATGGAATAAATGGTGGGTTCCGTGATACCGAACAAGCAGGATACCAGATTTCCAAACCCCAGGGATTTCTTCTCCTTATCCTTTGTCCTTAACGCATATCCCAGTGATACGCCGGCCAATGCCCAGACAGTAAGTCCTAATACGGCATTGACGGGATCACTTCCCAAGGTAAATAAATTGTTCATCAATACCGGTATAAAAGCAGAGTGTAATCCCAAAAGAACAATGAGCTGCCAGAATGCGCCGAAAAGTACGCCACCCAGAACCGGAACATGATTAAATATGAACATCACTCCGGCACTCAGGCAATTGGATACAAAGGTCATAACAGGTCCGATTACCAGATAGGACAACGGCACAGTAACCATAAGAACGATTGTCGGTACAAAAAACAGCTGCAGCATCTGGGGAATTATTCTTTTTGCTCCCTTCTCGATTTTAGAGGCAACCCAGGATGCTGCCACAACAGGGAGGAGACTGCCGCTATAATTAATCAGCGTAACCGGTATCTTTAAGAAGGTCAGCGCAGCGCCCGCTGTCTGGGCTGCAATAATATCCGGATAGATCAGGGAAGCGCCGATGATTGCAGTGACAAACTGGCTGCAGCCAAATACCTTTCCTGCATTAAAGCCTACAATGACTGGTAGAAAATACATAATAGAATTGGCAGCTGCGTATAAAATCAGATATGTTCCGTCTGTGGCCTCAAGCACTTTAGCAGTTGTCAGAACTGCAAGCAGACCTTTAATCATACCGGAAGCTACCATAACTCCGATCATGGGCATAATACAACCACTGATAATTTTAAAGATCCGGTCAAACAGATTGCCATCCTTTAAAAGCTTCCTATCAGTTTTTTCTTCGCCCTCCCAGATCCCCGCCTCTTTTTTTACATCTGCAATCGCTGCATTAACATGAGTGCCAATAATAATCTGATACTGACCTCCCTGCCGGACTACCCCTTTTACATCCTTAACTGCTTTTATCTCATCTGTTTTTGCAGCATTCTCATCCTTTAAGACAAACCGCAGCCGGGTCATGCAATTGGTGACACTGATTATATTATCCCTGCCGCCAACCAGTCTGACAAGATCTGATGCCAACTGAGTATAGCTGTTTTTTCCCATATTCATCTTCTCCTTCTTTCTCTAAAATAGTGTCTGGGTACTTTGTATTTTTATACTACCATACGTGAATGCTTATAATAATAACGAAACCACTTTTGTTTATTGACCAAACTAACGATGGAGCATATACTTGTCCTATACACTGCTTTATCATTCTGGTACCTTAAAGGAGAATTATATGGATTTAAACAGCCTTGATCTGACACTTCGAAGCCTGAGCTCAAGTGAGGAAAAATATAAGAGCGGATACATTCCGGACTTTTGGGACCATATGCCAAAAATCAGGATCGGCGGAGAAAACATCAATTGCATCTACTTTGAAGAAAAAAATAATAGATTAGAAAAACAGGGCGTTTTATCCGGCTGGCAATCCACTTCCCTGGATATCAGCATTAAAAAAAATTCTCGGTTTATTCCGGTACCAGTACACGTTCACGATTATGTTGAAATTAACTACGTTTATTCCGGCATTTGCCCTCAGACTATTAAAAACACAGATATCACCTTAAAGAAGGGGCAGGTGCTGATCATTGAACCAAATGTTCCCCACTCCATAAAAGAGACAGGTGAAGATGATATTATGATCAGTTTTATGGTATCAAAAAAATATCTGCGGGAAAATCTTCTGGATCATTTTTCCACAGACAGTATCTTATCTCACTTTTTTATCAATGTCATGAACGAAAAAAGCCATGAAAACAAATACTTGTTGTTTCAATCAGAAAACAGCAGAAGAACACAATTATTTACTCAGGAACTTTTATGTGAATGCTTTGACCCTTCTGTCAATTCCACCGATTTCATAAAAAATCTGTTCAGTTTGATTATAGCCGAGCTGATTAATGTATATAAAAACCAGCTGGTTCAGGAAGAAAGTGAATCTGATACGCCTTCTATCCTTAGTATCATCCGGTTTATTGAAATAAATTTTAAAAGCTGTTCGTTAAATTCAGTTGCTGCTTTTTTCCATTTAAGCCCCAACTATCTCACTTTTCTTATCAAGAAACATACCGGTATGACCTACAAACAGCTGGTACAGTCACAGAAATTAAAATACGCTGCTAAATTTTTGAGAAATACAAATATGTCTGTTACGGAAATTGCAAATGAAGCCGGTTATGAGAATATCAGCTTTTTTTATCAGATATTTCAGGAGCACTACGGCTGCAGTCCGAAAGAATATCGAATGAATAAAACCAGCGGTATCATAAATTAAGATCACCTGCAAGCAGAGGTTTCCCCATTGATACAGGAAACCACTGTCTGCAGATGATCTTTATTCGTTCTTCTTTACTTATACACAGCCGTAAAATCCACCAGCTCCACATCATGATCTCTCAGCCACTGTTTCACAGCAGGATCACAGGCTGTCTCCAAATCCCTGCATCTGGCTGTTGTCAGGGAAGAATGATCCAGAATGTAGGCATCTACATATCCCGGATGGAGATGAATGATGTTAAATTCAAAGGGGCTGGTCAGAATCCCAAACCGGTCTTCAATAAAATCCTGGGGCGTACAGCCTCTGTTTAAAATTTCCATGGCCATAGGATTGCCAGTCATAATTTCATGAACCGGATGCCACCGGTCTGTCTCCACCTCCGGTTCTGTCATACAATGGATCTGAAACTCTGCGGCCGCCTGATGAAATGCCTTGCAGATGTTTTTATTAATTACGGAATGACCTTCAAAATGATTGGGGAGATGTCCGGTCAGTTCTTCAAACCGTTTTATCTGGGCAGCCGTTTCCTTATAACAATCCTCTGCAGTAACCACAATATCCCCCAGACATTTCTGGTCCGATTCATCCTCCCTTTTCCATTTGTAGGAGCGGTAAAACTCCCCGTTTTTATCCACAAGTGATGGAATAAAATCCGGATTGCACACTGGCTTTCCCTGCACAAAATTGGTATGGACAACCAGATTTGCCTCCGGTACCTCTTTCTTTGCAAGCTCCACTCCGTGAGGCGCTGCTTCCATATTGCTCATAAGAGAGAGTACCGTAACGATCCCATCCCGGTAAGCGTTCACTGCCCCGTAGTTATAACCTTTGCTGAAGCCGAAATCATCGGCTGATACAATCAGTTTTTTACTCATGCGGTATCTCCTCCCGTCCCCATTCCTTTAAGAAATCCGGATTAAAAACAGGCCCCTCATCCATATCGTATACCTTTCTGCCTAAAACAAATGTTGCAGCAGCTCGGTAATCATCGGTTATCACTGTAAAATCAGCATCTTTTCCTGCTCTTATGGAACCTTTCATTTTATCAAAGCCGTACTTTCTGCAGGGATTTAAGGAAAACATGGGCCATACAGTTTCCATGGACATTCCCAGCTTTTCTGTCAGCACACTTACCCCGTAGAGAACAGGCTGGCTGGAACCCATCAGATGTCCGGTATCCGTTAGTACGAACCCATCTTTTGAAACATTGATTGTCATTCCTTGTTCCATTCCACGATAGCTTCCTTCCGGAGCGCCGGAAAACGGCATACAGTCAGATATCATCATGAAATGTTCCGGTTTCTTAATCCTGAAATAAATCTGAAGCATCTCCGGACAAATGTGCATTCCGTCACAGATTACCTCGCTTGACACCTCATCATTTAAAAGCGCTGCTCCCAGCCCTCCCACATCCCTGTGGTGCATTCCAGTCATTACGTTTCCTGTATGAGTCGATACGGAAAATCCCTTTTTATAAGCCGTTATTGCATCTTCATAATTAGCGTCACTGTGTGCAAGAGCAAGGGTAATTCCTTCTGACAGAAAATATTCGATCACCGGATCAATTCCCGGAATCTCGGGAGCCAGGGCAACCAGCTTTAACAGTCCCTTTCCATCAGAAACCATCTGCTTTGCAGTATCAATTGACACCTCCGGCCAGCCTGTCTTTATTCCCTTTTCTCCCGTGCGGTTTAACCACGGTCCTTCACTGTGTATCCCCAGTATTTGAGCTCCTTTTAAATTCTCTGCCGCCGCGTCCGCGACAGCAGAGATCATGGAAAGCCCGGCGGTGGGGAAAACACCGGTAATCCCCTGTGATGCACAGCCTTTTAAATATCCGGCTACAGATTCCTTTGTACCTTTATCCATCAGCCCGTAGCCACAGGTTCCGTGATTGTGGGTGTCAAAAATCCCCGGTATAATCCTCATGTTTCCATAATCAATCACGTCCTCTGCGCCAGTGCTTTTCATAAATTCTTTTATTTTTCCTTCCTTAATTACAAGGAACCCATCCTTTAAGCCATCCTCCATATAGATTCGTTTTGATTTGATTATCATTCGCTGTCCTTTCTAGATTAGAAAATCCCAATAAAGGCTCCGATAAAGGCAATGGCGAAGATTCCAACGATCAACTGCACCGGCCGTCTTCCCTTTTTAATGAGACTCATCAAAAACAGTACCAGAATGATGCTTAAAATACCTGGAAAGATGGAGTTTAACACATCTGCCACCACTACGGAAGTCTGACCCATGTGAATCGTCCAGTTAAGGGGAACATTGACTATTCCTGCTGTCATGGCTCCAACCATCATAACTCCTAAAATAGAGGCTGACTTTCTAAGAGCCGGCATCAGTCCTGAGCTGAAAACCTGATCAATAAACGAAGTTCCATAGATATATCCGAATTTCACGCAGAAATATTTTAATACAGACTGGGTCACGCCATAAAGCAGAATGAAAATCGGAACTCCCAGGAAATTCCCCTGTGAGCAAAGTCCAATGGCAACTCCGGCAGCAATGATTCGCAGACAGTTAAAAAACAGGGAATCAAACATTCCGGCGGTTGGTCCCATCAAAGCCGCCTTGATGCTTTCAATGGTTTTTCCGTCTACAGAGCTTTTCTCTTTATGCTCTTTCTCCATAGCATAGGATAATCCCGCGATAAAGGAGAACGGAACTGCGTGGGTGTTAAAAAAGTTCTGATGGCGTGCATAGGCCTCTTTTTTTCCATCCGGATCGTCCTTATAAACTTCTTCAATTGCTGGCTGCATGGTAGTCGTAAAGCCATTGGCCTCCATCTTTGTCATATTAAAAGACAGGAAGGTTAAGTGAGAACGGATAAACATGGATTTTAATACTTTCTTTTCTGTATTGTCCAATTGTCTCTTTTCCATCAGAAGAAATCCTCCTCTTCCTCAGATGGCTTCTGCTCGGCAGCCACCCTCATATTTTTCATATCAATCAGCTGCTTTTCATAGAAGAACATGGTAATTGCTATGGCAGCGCCGATAACGGCGATTGATAAGGAATCCATTTTTAAGATCTTCGCCATAATGTATCCTACAAAGAAGAAGCTGGCTACCTCCTTTGACCAGATCATGGAAATCAGGATTGCAAATCCTACTGCAACCATCATACTGGAGGCTGCTGTAAGGCCTGTCATAAAGAATGCAGGGAGTGCATTTAAAGCCTGGTTTAAACCGGTTACTCCATAAGCAATGCCAAGGAAAATGATGATGACATTGGGCAGAGGATAAATAAGTCCTGAGAAAACAAGGTTCTGAGCCAGAAAGCTTCCGGGTTTTCCGGATACTGCAAGTCTTTCCCAATAAGGTGCCAAAGCGGAACTGACCGATAAGAATATGCTTGATAAGGAAGCCATAACAGTTCCGATTGGAAGAGCAATGGCAAGGCCGGTTTCCACATCAGAGCCGGTTAATACGGTATAGCATACGGCAACGATACTGGCTGAAAGCGCATCTGCCGGAACGGAACCTCCGATGGCTGAAATCCCCATAAATATGGACTCCAGGGATGCTCCCATAATAATGCCGGTATGAAAATCACCCAGTAAAAGGCCCAGTATCGGAGCTACCACAATGGGGCGGTTTAAACACTGCCATGATAAAATATACGGATCCATAACATAGAAAAACCAATACGTAAGAGTACCAATGATTGCAACTGACATAACGGACATAATCCTTCCCTCCTTAGCTCAATACTCTTAATAGTTCCTCCGGAGTGTCATCCGGAACTGTCTGGTAATTACATTTGATGCCTGTTTCCACCACCTTCTTTAAATCCATAATTTCATTGTCATATGCATATAAGTTCTTCCGGTAGGTTTTCCTTTGCTCCCCATCAGCTTTCGGTGCAACTCTTCCGTAATTTCCTACATTCACAAGAGGAATATCCGGAACCTGTGTCACCACTTTAAGGAGTGCAGAAGGATTGCTTACAATTACAAGAATCTTATGATCTGCTGCCTTGGGATTCTTTAACAGTTCTATGGCTGCATCCACATCCTTAATTGCCGTTTTCGCTGTCGGCGGAGCCGCCATCATTAAGGATTTTTGAATCAGAGGATTTGCTGCAGCTTCATCGTCAGCCACCACAATCCGGTCCACTCCCGTGTGCTGGGACCATTTAATTGCCACCTGTCCATGAATCAGTCTCTCATCCAGTCTTATCATTACGATCATAATTTCACGCTCCTTTTAAAAAAAATCTTCCTCCTGGAAAATCGTTTCCTTTTCCAGATCTACAATACAAAGCATTTCTCTGCTCTGGGCTATTAATTCATTAAGTTCCTCTCTTGAAATGCACTCTCTGCCAGCCAGTCCTATCATCAGCGCCAGATTGGCACCAGCAATTAAAGTGGTATCCGGCCGGTTAAGAAACAGGCTCATGGCCTGGTTCACACTGCTTCCATAAAGATCCGAGATGAGCAAAACCTGTTCTCCCTCATTTACCGTTTCAAAAAACTGCTCCAGCTGCTCCTTAACGGAACGTTCATCCACATATGCGTCAAAAACAGTAATGTTGTCACATCTGCCATACAATATCTCCATGGAACTTTTTAAACCGCTTGCCAGATGACCATGTGACGATACGAATAGTTTCATCTTCTCTCTCCTCCTTTGATAGCTATAGTCTCTCGGAATCTCTAAGCCTTGATTTATAAGGCTTTCAGATTCCTTTTT
>CAURBW010000040.1:0-19120 GCA_963523075.1 uncultured Clostridium sp. | reverse complement strand
AGAGGAAAGAACGGATGAAGATATATAACAATGTGTGGTTTTGAGGGTATATGCCCAGATAAAAGAATAGATGATAAGCGCGAGTGGCTCAGTTGGTGGAGTACGACCTTGCCAAGGTCGGGGTCGCGGGTTCGAGTCCCGTCTCGCGCTTTTTTATTTGCCGGAAGTCTTTGGTTTCATGAAGACTCTGGTCTTTTTTTGCTTTTTAAGGGAAAATAATAACCGTTGGATAGTTCTGACAGCAGAATATGCCTGATATTTGCATCTTATACCATAATGCCCCCCAATAATTAAATATTAACTATAATGTAATCAATTGGTAAACCTTTACCAGCTGGTTACTTTTTTATAGGAAGTCATCAGTGAAACAGGTAAGCTAAGAGCGGTACAAAAAAATTTGAAAGGGGTATCAGTATGAATGAAGTAGGAAATTGGGTATTAGAAGAATTTACTCCCTGTGAATTACCAAAAGAGGTGGCGGCTGGATTCGCTCAGGTAATGAGCACTTTTGTGGGAGGCAATTACACACCGCTGCTCTATGCTGCAACTCAGATTGTGGCAGGCAAAAATCACATGATAATTTGCGAAAGTATTCCTGTAGTTTTAAATCCAGAGCGGAGTCTGGTTGCCGTTTATTTGCACCAGACGTTACCGGTTGAAGGTGGAGAGTTCCAGCTGTTATCGGTTCAACCCATCAAAATAGGTATATAATTACATCGCATATATATGGTGAAACAGGATAAAGGGCTTTTCCATTCCTTATTATGTAACTGAAAACGATAGATAAGCAGAAGGAGGTTTTTATTATGGCATATCCGGTATCTGATTTTACAACAGCAAAAATAGGTGAGAATTCAAGTGCGGAACGCAGAGATGGAATGACAGTAAATTCTGAGGTCACAATCAACGGTTCCTCGAATTTATATGACATTATTAAATTTAATAATAAAGGGTGTGTGTATGGGATCACCTTAACCGGTTCCCCGGGAATTTATGATTACGTTCTTAGTGTAGACGCACAGGGGCCTGAAGGATTTTTCTCTGGTGCAGGCTATCTGGCTTTTACTGACAAGAGCGGCGATACTTATAAACTGAGTATTTATAGCAGTACACGGTCAGTACATACGGTAAGGTATAACAGTCAGCAGCCTGAAATCGTGAAAATTCAGTGGAGTAATGAATCAATTTAAATATTATAATGGAACAATCTTAAGCCGGAAGTAAGTTTAATCTTATTTCTGGCTTTTTTTCGTTTAAATAAAAAAATTTTAAAATAAATTTTTAAGTGAAATTATAAAATTGCCCTGTTTTTGGACATTGTAATACTATTTATGTAAAAATCTTAATTGATAAAAGATATCAAAAGCTTGGTGAATTCGCATTTTGTCGAAAACCGTCAGATCTCAAGGTAATATAAAGTGTATCGATTGTACAATTTATGGTCTAAAAAGTGGTCAATCTGGTGACAGTTGACAAGAATATATGAAATAAAATACAATAAATGTACAGTAAAAGTTGAATTAGAACGAACTAATTTGTGCAAAATCACAAAGAAGAGAACGATTTTTTAAAGGAGGGTTATGATGCAAAAGAAAACATTAATAATCAATGGAACCAAGACGATTCTAGTAGCTGATGCGGAAGACAAGCTGTCTGATGTTTTAAGAAAACAACTTGGTCTTACTGGCACAAAGGTGGGATGCGGAATCGGAGAATGCGGATCCTGTTCCGTAATTCTTAATGGGAAATTAGTGAGATCGTGTATTACAAGGATGAAAAAGGTGGAAGAAAATTCCGACATCATCACAATTGAGGGAGTAGGCACAAAAGATCGCCTTCATCCGCTTCAGATCGCATGGATGATTCATGGCGGTGCTCAGTGCGGGTACTGTACTCCGGGCTTCATTGTTTCTGCTAAAGTTCTTCTGGATCAGAATAATAACCCCACAAGAGAAGAAGTCAGGGACTGGTTCCAGAAAAACAGAAATCTTTGCCGCTGTACTGGTTACAAGCCTTTAGTGGATTCGGTTATGGATGCAGCAAAATTAATGAGAGGGGAGATAGAAGTTAAGGATATCTGGAAGAAGATACCGGAAGGTGCATCCTTAATGGGAACAGAATACATCCGTCCGTCCGCACTGGCAAAAGTTACAGGAACCTGGGACTTCGGTGCAGATCTTGGCTTAAAGCTTCCTTCTAATACCCTGCATGCAAAAATTGTACAGGCTGATGTATCCCATGCCAATATTATATCCATTGACACATCAGAAGCAGAAAAAGTGCCGGGTGTATATGCAGTATTGACCTATAAAGACGTAAAGGGAACAAACCGGATCAACGGTCTGGCATTTCCTACCAATAAAGGCGACGGATTAGACCGGCCGATTTTAAATGATAAGAAAGTTTTCCAGTTTGGAGATGCTCTGGCCATTGTCCTTGCTGAGAATGAAAAAGCAGCCCATGCAGGTGTTGACAAGGTAAAAGTTGAATTGGAGGTATTGCCAGCATACATGAATGCGCCGGATGCCATGGCAGAAGATGCAATTGAGATCCATCCCGGTACACCCAATGTCTACTTTGAAAACTATGTGGCAAAGGGCGAAGAGACAGCTACAATTATGGAAAACGCCCTCTATGTGGCGGAGGACAGCTTCTATGTTCAGAGACAGCCCCATCTGCCGATTGAGCCAGATGTAGGCTTTGCATATGTGGATGATGACGGGAAGTTAATCATTCATTCCAAGAGCATTGCAATCCATTTTCATGCTTTAATGATAGCAGAAGGTGTGGGCATGAAACCGGAAGATGTTTATATTGTGCAGAATAATACCGGCGGTACCTTTGGTTACAAATTCAGTCCGACAATTGAGGCTCTGCTGGGGGTAGCGACTCTTGCAACAAACCGTCCCGTATATCTTGAATTTAATATGTTCCAGCAAATTACCTATACAGGCAAGAGATCGCCATTCTGGACAACCATGAAAATGGCTGCAGACAAGGAAGGAAAAATTCTGGCCATGGAATCTGACTGGAGCGTGGATCATGGTCCTTATTCCGAATTCGGTGATTTACTGACACAGAGAGGGTTCCAGTTCGGCGGAGCCGGCTACCAGATTCCTAATATCCGGGGGAATGGACGGACAGTATGTACCAATCACGGCTGGGGTTCCGCGTTCCGCGGCTATGGAGCACCTGAAATTATGTTCCCATCAGAAGTCCTGATTGATGAACTGGCAGAAAAAGCGGGCATGGATCCGTTTGAGTTCCGCTATAAGAATATTTACAGAGAAGGTGATACCACTCCGACGGGCTGCCAGCCTGATGTATACTGCCTGGAGGGATTATTTGAAAAAGCCCGTCCGGTATATGAAGAGGCAAAAAAGAATGCTGCAAGGAAGAATGAAGAAAATCAGGATAAAAAATATGGTGTAGGCATTACTGTTAACATTTATGGCTGCGGACTCGATGGTCCTGATACTTCAGAAGCATGGGCAGAACTTACTCCAAAAGGAGTTTCTGTTGGCAACTCATGGGAAGATCACGGGCAGGGAGCAGATATTGGTACATTAACTTATGCCCACGAAACTTTAAAACCATTAAATTTAAGACCGGAACAGATTGATCTGGTTATGAACGATATGACAAAGACTCCAAACAGCGGTCCATCCGGCGGCAGCCGCCAAAACCTGGTAACAGGCAATGCCACTACAGCAGCCTGCAGAAATTTACTGGAAGCCATGAAAAAGGAAGATGGCACCTACCGGACTTATGATGAGATGGTGGAAGAAGGGCTGGAATTAAAATACAGCGGGAAATGGACTGCTCCATGCACCGACACGCCGCCGGAAGGAGGACAGGGCAACCCGTTTGCAGGTTATATGTACGGAGTCTGTGTTGCAGAAGTAGAGGTTGATTTAAACACAGGTAAGACGAAAGTCGAAAAGATGACATTGGCAGCTGATGTGGGCACCATCATTAATAAACTGGCTGTAGACGGGCAGATGTACGGCGGTCTTGTTCAGGGAATAGGTCTTGCATTATCAGAAGATTTTGATGATTTGAAAAAGCATACCACATTGACACGCTGTGGAATTCCACAGATCAAGGAGGTACCGGATGTGCTTCAGCTCATGTACACAGAGACAAAAAGACCAAATAATTTCTACGGCGCTTCCGGTGCCGGTGAAATGCCTCTTGCTGCTCCACATGCAGCCATTATCAATGCGATTTACAATGCATGCGGTGTCAGAGTGACACATTTACCGGCTCTTCCTGAAAAGGTCCTTGCCGGCCTGAAGAAATAATTTAAATCAGGAATTGGGAGGTGATCACATTTCCCAATTCCTCTTTCCATTTATGAGGGCAGCAGGGTACACAAACACGATTACAGAAAATACAGTCGGCGATAGGAGAGGTAATGGAATGGATCTGGATAAATTATTAGAAATCAGCAATCAGTGCATTCATAATGAACCGCCGGTTTGTACAGCCTCCTGTCCGGTTCATATGGAGGTGATCGCATTTGTATCAGAAATTGAAAAGGGCGAATTTGAAAAAGCGTATAAACTTATGGAAAGCAGACTTCCGCTTACCAGACTGCTGGGAAAGATCTGTGATCACCCGTGTGAGAACGTATGCTCCAGAAACGGTGCAGGAGGCAGTATCCGTATCAGTGAACTGGAGAAGACAGTGATCGAACTGGGCTATAAGCCGCCGAAAAAGTCAATGCCTCTGCCTAAGAAAAAAGGCAGCGTGGCAGTGATCGGCGGGGGATTGAGCGGACTTTGTGCGGCCATTGATTTAAATAAAAAAGGTTATCAGGTGACGATATATGAAAAAACAGACCGGTTAGGCGGAAGTATCTGGACTTATGAAGGAAGCGCCCTTCAAAAGAATATGATAGAAGCAGAGCTTGAACAAATTGAAAAAAGCGGGATAAAAATAAATTATGGTACAGAGGTGACGGAAGATATCCTTAAGGAGTTTATGGGAAAGTTTGACGCCCTGTATCTGGGAACAGGGGAGTGGAGCACATATGATCAGCCTGATCCGGTGACATTTCAGGCTGATGAACTCCCGTTATTTATAGGCGGAAAGCTTTCAGGCTGTGGGGATTCGGTTATTTTATCTGCCAGTTCCGGGAAAAGAGCGGCGATATCCATTGACCGGTATATCACGAAAAGCTCTATGACTGCATCCCGTGAGCGGGAAGGCGTTTATAAGACTTTATTGGATTATTCTGTGAAAGATGTGGTTTCTGTTTTACCGGCAGAAAAAGAAACGGAGATTTATTCCGGAACTGAAGCCCAAAAAGAAGCAGGGCGCTGTTTAAAATGCCAGTGCAATGAGTGCATAAAGGCCTGCAGCCATATGCAGAAGTTTGATATCACGCCCAATGCATATATAAGAAGAATCAATCATAATGAACGGATTATTCTTGGAACCCATTTTGCAAATAAAATGATTAACTCCTGTACGGAATGCGGGTTATGCAAGGTACAGTGCCCGGTTGGAATAGGGATGCAGGATATCATTCATGAAACAAGGAAGAGTATGGTGGAACGAGGCAAGATGCCATTATCCGCACATGATTTTGCACTGAAGGATATGCAGTTCAGCATGAGTGAGGATTGTTCGTTCGTCAGAAAACAGCCGGGTAAGGAGCAGTCAAAATCCCTCTTTTATTACCCTGTTCTGGCTTTCTCCCAATATGCAAGAGGACTGTATAAAGGTTCGGGAAAGACTGGATACCTGTTTTATCCCGGCTGTCAGCTCAGTGCCACCCATGCAAAGTATATCGGAGAGATGTATAAGCATCTGGTTGGAGTGATAAAGGAACGGGAGGCTGAGAATGATGTGGGATTATATTTAGGATGCTGCGGTGCTCCGGCTGACTGGGCGGGCAGACAGGATCTGATGCAGGAAAATGTGAATAAGATTAAGGCCGTCTGGGAAGACATGGGACAGCCTGTTTTTATCCTGGCATGTACCAGCTGCATGAGCGTATTTGAAAAATACATGCCTGTGATTCAGACTGTATCATTATGGGAAGTGCTGGATCAGTATGGTTTGCCGGAGGTTGATATTAAACAGGGAAAACGGATCTTAAATATCCATGATGCCTGCACTGCAAGATATCATACGGGAATTCATGAAAGCGTTCGGAATATTGCAAAAACCTTAGGCTATAAGGTTGAGGAACTTGATTATTCCAGAGAAAAAACAAAATGCTGCGGCTATGGCGGACTGGTTTCCAATGCCAATAAAGAACAGGCGGAAGCATTCGTATCTGACCGCATCAGTGAAAGCAGTGAGGATCTGTTGGTTTACTGTGCAATGTGCAAGGATTCTCTTATGAGGGGAAATACGAGAGTCTACCATATTCTGGATATTATTTATGGAAATGAATCCGATCATGATAAGCCTCAGACCATTCTCACATTATCTGACAGACATAACAACAGAAGAAAATTAAAGACAGATCTGCTGAAAGAAATATGGAAGGAAGAACAGGATATGGAAACAGGCTGTGATTTTAAATTAATAATACCGGATGATGTTATGGCTGTCATGGATGAGCGGTTTATCTTAACAGATGATGTATGGAAAGTCGTTGACAACTCCAGAAAAAACAATGAACGGTTTATTCAGCCGGATACATGCAATTACCTGGCCAGATTAAGGCTCGGGAATGTGACATACTGGGTACAGTATGAGGAAAAGGGAAATGAGATTTTTGTCAAACAGGTGTATAGCCACAGGATGGAAATATTGGAGGAATAAAAGTGGAAGCTGACAAGAAGGAAAAAAATCTATGGATCTGCAGCAGATGCAGCAGGGAGCTGGTCACGGAAAAGGTAAAAGTACGATATCTGGAAGGAAACTTTGAAGTTGAACTTTTTAAATGTCCGCAATGCAATCAGGTGTTTATCAGTGAGGAACTGGCTTTGGGGAAAATGCTGGAAGTAGAAAAGGGATTGGAGGATAAATAATTGAAAAGCTGCAATGCATATGAAAGCAGATGCATGAGCGATGTAATGGGCCGTACATTAAGGCCGGGAGAGTTTAAACTGACAAAAAAGGCCGTTGAGTACTGCCATATTACTTCTGCGCACAGGATTCTGGATTTAGGCTGCGGAATGGGCGCTACGATTGGATTTTTATACGAAAACTACAAAGTAAAGGCGGTTGGGATTGATCCTTCCGAGAAACTGCTTGGTATCGCAAAGGAGGCCTGTCCATTTGCTGATTTTGTGACTGGAACAGGAGATTTTCTGCCGTTTGCAGACAAAAGTTTTGATTTTGTACTGGCAGAATGCACCTTATCACTTATGAATGATATAAGTAAGACCTTAAGTGAGGTCAGGCGGGTCTTAAAAACCGGTGGCTTTTTTGTAGTAACTGATGTTTACGCAAAAAATCCGGATGCAGCCAAAGACTTAAAAAACAGTTTAATTGTAAGCTGCATGAGAGGACTTTATGATCTGAAAAAACTGCAGGAAAGGATAGAGGATATGGGCTTTGATATCCTTTTGACGGAGGACTGCAGCGATCTTTTGAAAGAACTGATGGTAAAGATCATTTTTCAGTTCGGTTCCATGGATGTATTCTGGAATAAGGCGGCTGGAAACGGAGACTGTGAAACAGGGACGTTGTTTCAACAAAAGATAAAGCTATGTAAACCAGGGTATTTTATACTGATTGGCAGAAAGGAGCAATATCATGGATGATCTGACTTTTAAAATATTTAAATTGTCTGCGTCAGGATTCTGCTGCACACAGGTTATGATGAAATTAGTCCTTGAAGAAGAGGAAAAGGAAAATCATGACCTGATAAGAGCGGTACAAGGCCTTTGCAAAGGGATTGGCGGGAATCAAAAAACCTGCGGTGTTTTAACCGGCGGAGTCGGGATACTGGGACTGTATGCAGGAAAAGGCAGGGAAGAGGAATACTCAAATGAGCATTTTTCACGGATGATCGATGAATTCTGCCAATGGTTTGAAATTGAATTTGGAAGCCTGGATTGTCAGGACTTAATTGGAGTGACAAGCTTTAAAGATGGAAACCAGACCTATCAGGTAAAGTGCGGAGATATACTTGCAAAAAGCTATCTGAAGGTTTGTGAAATGCTGTTTGAATACGGATTTGACTATGGAAACAGGGAGAAAGATGATGATTGATCTGAATGAAACAGAAAGCTTATGTCCGGTCTGTTTAAAAAAGATACCTGTGTTCATTTTTACAGAGGAAGGTACTTCTTTTATGAGAAAGACCTGTCCCGAACATGGAACTTCAACAACGGTTTTGTGGAGAGGCGGCATTCCCATGAACAGCTGGATCAGAAATAAGGAAAGAGCACATATCAAAAATCCCGTGACCAGTGTTATGAAGGGCTGTCCCTTTGATTGCGGACTCTGCGCAGATCACAGGCAGCATACCTGCACGGCATTAATTGAAGTAACTCAGAACTGCAATCTAAATTGTAAGTTCTGCTTTGCAGATTCTCACTCAGCAAAGGATAAAGATCCATCCTTAGATACAATACGCCTTCAATACCAAAAGGTTTTTGAAGTTTCCGGCAGCTGCAATATCCAGCTGTCCGGCGGAGAGCCAACAGTCAGAGATGATCTGCCGGATATCATCAGAATGGGAACAGAACTGGGTTTTTCTTTTATTCAGGTCAATACCAATGGGATCCGCATAGCAGAAGAAGAGGACTATGTCCGGGAACTTAAAAAGTCAGGACTCAGTTCCGTTTTCTTACAATTTGACGGTATCAGTGATGAAACATATAAAAAGCTCAGGGGCCGGCAGCTGTTTGAAAAGAAATTGAAAGCAATAGAAAACTGCAGAAAGTATGAGATCGGGGTGGTATTGGTGCCCACTCTGGTTCCAGGCATTAATATTCTTCAGATCGGGGATATAATCCGGTTTGCAATCGGGCAGGCTCCAACAGTCAGAGGGGTGCATTTTCAGCCAGTCAGTTACTTTGGCAGGATGCCCCATGCACCTGCAGATATGGACCGTATCACTCTGCCCGAAGTCATGGAAGAAGTAACAAGACAAACGGGAGGTATGATAACTGCCGAAAGCATGGAACCGCCGGGGTGTGAAAATTCTCTTTGTTCCTTTCACGGTAATTATATGATAGACGGAAAGGAACTAAAGCCGGTTACAAAGCGCCGAAGCTGCTGCTGCGGTACAGAACAGGCAGAAGAAGGAGCCCAAAAGGCAAAAGCATTTGTAGCCAGAAACTGGTCGGGGCATGAAGAAGGAACCTGTGAGGAGCAGCAAAAGTCTTCTTCCGACTGGGACATCATACTGCAGAATATTCAGAGGAATTCCTTCAGTATTTCTGCAATGGCATTTCAGGACGCGTGGAATGTTAACTTAGACCGGATCAGGGACTGCTGTATTCATGTTGTGACCGGTGATTTAAGACTCATCCCGTTTTGTATGTATAATTTGACAAATACGGAAGGAAGGTCGCTTTATAGAAAATAGAAAAGGGGTCGTAAGATGAAGCAGACGCCGTTGGAAAACTGGATTCTTGAACGTACCGGAATCCATGAACGTAGCAGAGAAGCACTTGAGGAATATCAGATACGGCAATTGGTCAGTACGATGCATTATGCAAAAGATAACAGCAGATATTATAAAAAACTGCTGGCGCTGTCAGATATTGATTCCATAAAATCCATAAGCGACTTTAACGCTGTTCCTTTTACGTATCCGGATGATATCAGGAAAAAACCGACGGACTTTTTATGTGTGCCGGAAAAGGAAGTTAAGCGAATTGTTACGCTTAATACTTCCGGAACAAGCGGAGAGGAAAAGCGGATCTATTTTACCGAAGAAGATTTAAATCAGACCATCGATTTTTTCCAGTATGGAATGAGCTGTCTGACTGACCCGTCTGACCGGGTCCTTGTGCTCCTCCCTGGCAAAGCTTACGGAAGCATTGGGGATCTGTTAAAAAAAGCACTGGCTTTGTCTCATATAGAATGTATCGTTCATGGAGTCTTAAGGGATCCGGAAGAAGTCGAACAGATTATAATCGGGAACAGGATATCCTGTATAGTGGGAATCCCGATGCAGATTTTATATTTCAGCCGGATTAAAAGTGAAGTATTCCGTAAATTTATAAAAAAAGTTCTGCTGAGTACGGATTATGTGCCCGATGTTTTGGTGCAGGAATTAGAAAGCAGATTTCATTGTGCCGTTTTTAATCACTATGGGATGACGGAAATGGGATACGGAGGCGGAGTAGAATGCGGGGCTTTAAAGGGTTATCATCTGCGGGAAGGGGATTTATACTTTGAAATTATTGATCCGGCAACAGGAGAGCCTGCAGAGGACGGCCAGTATGGAGAAGTGGTATTTACCACTTTCCGACGGCAGGCGATGCCTCTGGTCCGGTATCGGACCGGTGATATGGCACGCTTTTCCAAAAAACATTGTGCCTGCGGGACATTTTTAAGAACGATGGACAAAGTGATCGGAAGAATCACAAATAAAATGGTTTTTAATAATTGTGAAGAAATGCATTTGAGGCAGTTGGATGAAATCATTTTAAAATACAATGAAGTACTGGATTATACCGCTGCCTTTTCCCGAACAGATACGCTGGAAATCTGTCTGACTTTAATGAATGGAGAAATATTTAAGAAGCTTCAGGAAGAAATTGCTGAACGCATTTATGCAGGGTGGATGACAGATATAAAGCTTCATATCACCTGGAAGCCTGACAGCAGGATATTTGAAATTACAAACAGTATGGGAAAAAGAAACATGATTCATCTGCAGGAAGGTGGGGGAAAAGATGGATGATATTTACGAAAAAATGAATGCTTTACTGAGGGACAGACAGGATTTTGTTGTAGCGACCATAGTGAGTAAATCTGGCTCCGCACCAAGGGAAGCAGGAACCAAAATGATAGTCAGACGGGATTTTACCTTAATCGGGTCTATTGGCGGGGGAATGTTGGAGGCCATGGTAACAAAACTTTCTTCCGGGGTTTTCGCAAGCAGGGAATTTGTAATTAAGGATTTTATTCTGATCGATAAGAAGGATTCTTCCATAGATATGGTCTGCGGCGGCGGTGTAAAAGTTCTGATAGAATATGTGGATCCCTTTGATGCAGATGCTGTCAGCATTTATGAGAAGGCAGGCGAACTAAAGAAACAGGGGGTGGAGTTTGTGCTGATTACAAAGGTCCACCAGGATATTCCGTTTATTACCGGCAAAGACAAATGGATCTGTACAGAAACTGCTTTTTATGGGACTGAAGATCCTGATGTGCAGAGTATCACCAAATCCATCCGAGAAGATTTCAATCATATTGAAATAGAATTTCAGGAAGAAAAGGGACGTTATCTCATAGAGCCATTTTACCGGTTAGAACGTGTGTGCATCATCGGAGCGGGGCATATCGCGCAGAAAATTGCAGGGCTGACTAAGGAACTGGGATTTTATACCGTTGTGGTAGATGACAGAAAAGAGTTTGCAAATAGAAAGAGGTTTCAAAACACAGATGAAGTGAGGGCATTGTCCTCTCTTGATAATTTATCTAATAAAATCATGATTAATCATGACAGTTATATTATTATTGTAACCCGGGGACATTCCTATGATATGAAAGTCCTCGCTCAGATGTTAAAAACAGATGCAAAATATATCGGTGTAATCGGAAGCCGCAAAAAAAGAGATTATACGTATCAGGAATTATTACAGGAAGGCTTTACAAAAGAAGATGTAAAGAGGATTTACTGCCCCATTGGTCTTAAAATCCATGCTGAGACTCCGGAAGAGATAGCGGTCAGCATAGCGGCCGAACTGATAAAGGTAAGAAGAGGGCTGGCCTATGAAAAGGGATAGGATTGCAGTTATTATAATAGCAGCAGGATATTCCTCACGAATGAACGGTTTTAAGCCATTGTTCAGATTTAAAGACCGCACAGCAATGGAACGGTTAATTGATACATACAGACGTTCTGGTGTCCGGGATATTTATATTGTAGTGGGCTATAATAGAGAAGAAGTGATGGAGAAGCTGAAAGATCCTGATGTAACCTGGGTAATGAATGAATCCTACGCAGAGGGGATGCTGACTTCTATAAAAAAGGGAATTCTGGCTTTGGATAAGCAAATCAATGCATTTTTTATGCAGCCGGTTGATATTCCATTAATTAAATCAAAAACACTGGATTTTTTGACAGATAAATATTATAAATGTAGTAGAGGAGTTCTTTATCCGACGTTTTATGGCGAAAAAGGTCATCCCCCACTGATTAGCTGCAGATACAATGCTTTGATCACAGGCAGTCCGGATGAAGGCGGACTCAAACGGATACTGGAGAAGCTTGAAGAAGATTCCATATGTGTTCCCGTTTGTGATAAAGCCATATTAATGGACATGGATAAAGCAGAAGATTATGAAAATCTTTTGGCATACGATCAGCTGGATGCTCCTGATCCCGAAGAATGCCGGGCAATCAGGGAATATTATAAAGTTCCTGAGCCAGTCTGCAGGCATTGTGATGCGGTCGAGCAAATTACACATAACCTTTTTATGAGGCTGAACTCATCTGGCATTCATTTAAATGAGAACGCGCTTTCTGCAGCTGCCCTTTTACATGACATGGCCAGAAATGAAAAAAATCATGCGGCAGCAGGAGCTGATATTATAAAAACCATGGGGTATGATTTCGTAAGCAATATTATGGCGACCCATATGGATTTAGAAGTTCATGAACAGGAACCGCTGACAGAAAATGAGCTTCTTTATCTGGCGGATAAAATTGTAAAGACGGACAGGATCTGCAGCCTGGACGAAAAATTCGCTCAGGCTTTAAGAGACAAAGGAGACACTCCAGAGGCAATTGAAAATATAAAAAGACGCTGGCTGTCGGCCCAGTCTGTCATCCATAAAATAGAAAGGATTACCGGTACAGGCTTTCAATATGACAAAACGGATATATCTGGTCAGGCATGGGAAGATACCTGCAGGAAATGAAAAAAGATATTTGGGGATTACAGATTTGCCCTTAGATAAGGAAGGAATCATACAGGCAGAATTCTTAAAGGAAACATTCAAGGATATTCCAATAGATTTTGTTTTTACCAGTCCGTTAAAAAGGTGTCTGCAAACAGCAGAGATCCTGTTTGGAGGCAGCAGGCATGATTTTATCCAGGTAAAGGAATTTATGGAAATTAATTTGGGATTATGGGAAAACAAGCCGATCGAAACGATTAAAATTAAGTTTCCGGGCGCTTACGAAGAAAGAGGAAAGAATTTATTAACCTTTAAGCCGCCGCAGGGGGAAAGCTTCGGGCAGCTGGCAGAAAGGGTACTGCCCGCATTTGAACGCATCCGAAAGAGTTATTCCGGAACTATATTGATCATGGGACATGCCGGAGTTAACAGGACCATTTTAAGTGACATACAGGGAATTTCCATTGATGATTTTTTTCTGATCAAACAGCCATATGGCTGCGTTTACGAATTGTTGTGGAAGGAAGACTCCATATGTCAGGTGAAAAGTTTGGTATGAAAGGGGGCAATTCAGGATGAATCATAATGATTTTCGCACGATTATTGAAAGCTCACGAAGGAGGAGTATAGCGGCGGATATCAGCTGCGACCAGGTCTATAGTAAAAAAATAATCGATAATATTGAATTGCAAAAGAAGTTTGCAGAAAAAAGAAATATGATTTTAACAGCGGCCCCATATATGGAGCAGCTGATTAATTTTGTTATTGATTATAATTTTTTCGTTTTATTGACGGATGGAGAAGGCTGTATCTTAAATGTATTCGGTAATGAGAAGATCTTGAATGAGGCCTTTGAACTCAAGATGATTCCGGGCGCTTATATGGATGAAGAGAGTATTGGTACAAATGCAATGGCTGTTGTGCTGAAAACAGGAAGCCCCATACAATTATCTGGAGAAGATCATATTATAAAGGCCTACCACCGGTGGACCTGCTCCGGTGCTCCCATCAAAGACAGCCATGGGAAACTGATTGGAGTCTTAAATCTGACAGGCTATACGGAACAGGTTCATCCACATACTCTTGGAATGGTAATTGCCGCTTCCAATGCCATTGAAGAAATGCTCAAAGTAAAAGAGTATCATAAATTACAGAATATAAATTATAAACATATGAATACCATATTCAATTCCATGCCGGTAGCAATTATTACTTCTGATCTGGAAGGAAATATAAAATTATATAACAATCAGGCGACCGAACTTTTCGGCAAAGCTGACAGCCTTATGGAAGTAACAAGGATGAATGAGCTGATCAGGAACTGGGAGTCCATGATAGAAGTTATCGTAAATGGGGAAAATGTTGAACAGGATATCAGTATTAAGAATTTTAACTGTCATCTTACGGCGAATCCCATATATAATCCTATGGATGACAGTATTGAGATCGTATACATTTTTGAGGAGATAAAAAAATCAAATATTGCGGCCTATTATACATTTGATAAAATTATTGGTGAGGACCCTAATTTCTTAAAAATTGTCCAATATGCAAAAAAAATATCAGACAGCAAGTCAACGATCCTGATTTTAGGGGAAAGCGGTACCGGAAAAGAGGTGTTTGCCCAGTCCATACACAATTACAGCAGCAGAATGGATGCACCTTTTATCGCAATTAACTGTGGGGCAATACCAAAGGAGTTTATGGAGCTTGAGCTCTTTGGCTATGAAGAGGGCGCCTATGCAGGGGCAAAAAAAGGAGGAAGCCAGGGGAAGTTCGAGCAGGCGGATGGCGGGACTATATTATTTGACGAAATCGGCGCGCTGCCTCTGGATATGCAGGTCAAACTTCAGAGAGTACTGCAGGAGGGAATTATAACAAGGATAGGCAGCCAGAAGTCGATACCTGTTAATGTACGGGTCATTGCAGCCAGCAATAAAGATTTAAAAAAAGAAGTGGAATCCGGAAGATTCAGAAAGGATCTTTATTACCGCCTCAATGTACTGCCGTTATATTTACCGCCGCTGCGTGAACGAAAAGGGGATATCGGTCTGCTGATCCAATATTTTATGAAGCTGATCTGTAATAAGCTTAATAAAAAAGAAGTGGCGGTTCCCAAGGAATATTTAAAACAGATGATGAATTATAATTGGCCCGGGAATATCAGGGAGCTGGAAAACATCGTGGAATTGATTGTTAATTCCGAAACCATTCCGACGGAATATTTTAATCAGGAAACCGGTGAAACCGATGCCGGACAGGATGAGGAAATTTTAGACTTAGCCTATGTGGAGCGGGAACAACTGAAGAAAGTCCTTCAAAAGAATAACGGAAACATTACCAGAACAGCCAGTGATCTGGGAATAAGAAGGAATACACTTTATAGCAAGATGAAAAAATATAATATAAAAATTTAATAAATATGGATAAATACCCACCAGATCAATGAGATAATTAATATTGGCCGGTGGGTATTTTTCGAAAGGCTTAATAAAAAAATGACAGATACCCCAAAAAAATTAAAAAAGTGATCGAATATAACTAGAAAAAGAGTAAATAATTTCCGGATACATACATTTAATCCGGACAAAGGGAGGGGATAGTCCTGCGTGAACTGGATTACCTGGCTTTGGAAGCGGCACAGGATGAAACTACATTAAATCGTTTTATCGAACAGCAGGAAGCGGTCATTTTAAGTACAGCATCGAAAGTTACAGGACATTTTATAACGAAAAGCGATGACGAATGGTCCATCGCCTTAAGCGCATTTGTACAGGCTGTTAAGGATTATGATTTAAAACGTGGCAGCTTTTTTAGTTTTGCAAAAATGGTGATACAAAGACGGTTGATTGATTATATCAGACAGCAGAAGAAATACAAACAGGAAATAACCGTGAATCCGGTTCTGTTTGATTCGGATTCAGATGAAGATGATAATGAAAATGATCACATTCGATATGCTGTTTCTAAAAAATCATTGGAGTCTCATAAACAGGAAAGTCTTGCATTTGAAATTAATGCGGTAAATGAAATCCTTAAAGAATACGGCTTTACTTTCTTTGATCTGATAAAATATTCTCCAAAGGCCGTGAAAACAAAAACTGCCTGCGGGAAGGTTATTGCCTTCTGTTTAGAAGATTCAATGGTTACCCATGTATTGAAAAATACGAAATTATTACCTGTAAAAATTCTTGAAAATAATACAAAAGTACCCCGGAAAATAATAGAGCGCCATCGAAAATATATAATAGCAGCCATAGTGATACTATCCGGAGAGTATCTGGAACTTGCTGAATATCTGCGAACCATCAGAGAGGAGATGAAACGATGAAATCAGTTGTACTTGAAATAAAAGGTAAATTTGCAGCTGTTTTATCTGATGATGGCAGCATAAAAAAAGTAAAAAACAAAAATTATATGGTAGGCCAGGAAATCTGGTCAATACAAAAGGAAGAGGACTTAAAAATGAAAAAGTTACCTATTACGAAAAAAATGGCATTATGTGCTTCCTGTGCGGCAATCATGCTGTTTAGTACCGGTGCGGGTGTTTGGGCTTATGCAGCGCCATATTCTTATGTCAGCCTTGATGTCAATCCTTCTATAGAATATACGCTGAACCGGTTGGATCGGGTAATTAAGGTGAAGGCAGTTAATGATGACGGTCAAGCCATATTGGATGAACTGAAACTGTCAGATCTAAAAAATAAGTCCATTGAAAATGCCATATTGGCAACAGTACAGCAGATTTCAAACGAGGGCTATTTTAAGGGAAGCAACTCTGAGCCGGTGACAGCCACAGCCAGCCAGGCGGCGGAGGGCAGCAATAAAACAGCAGGGACGGTGACAGCCACAGCCAGCGAAGCGGCAAAGAACGGTGATGAAACAGCTGAACCAGTAACCGCTACAGCCAGCCAGGCTATGGAAAACAGTGGTACGGATACACACTGGATTAAATCCATAGAAGGTGGTATTGTCATTACCGTATCAGGCGGTAATCGGAAAATATCCGAAAAATTCGTTTTAGAAATAAGAGAGGCAGTTGAGAATCTTGTTGATGAAACGGTAGAAGTTGAAGTTTCCAGTGTTGGATTAGAGCGGGTCCAGGAAGCAAGAGCTTTGGGGGTAACACCTGGCAAACTGAATTTGGTAGAAAAATTAAAGGCAAGTGCCAGCGATCCTGCCAGTATCGTAATTGAAGAATGGCTGAATAGACCTGTAAAAGATATTATGAAAGAGATTAAAAATAATAGAAAAACGGCCGTTGCAGAGCAGCAGGAAACAACCAGTCAACCAGCCTCCGCTTCTGAAGCCGTATCAGGGAAAGTAAACGAAGAAACTTCCGGCTCCGGCAATCCTTCGGCTGAGAGCGTTAAAGCTGCAGATGTCACCAGAAAAGAGAAATCATCTGAGAGCATGGAAGGAAAAGAAACAAGAAGCCAGCAGAAAGAAGAGATAAAAGCAAATCAGGAAGGGGATAAGCAGGAAAAGGCTGAAATAAAAGAACAGAGCAAAGAGGTTAAAGAGTCGGAAAAAGCACAGTCTAAGGATGAAAAGCAGGAATCAAAGGAATCAAAGGAATCAAAAAAAGAAAAAGATGAATCCGGAAACAGCTCTGATAAGGCAAATGAAAAGCAGGAAACACCAGTTAAAAAATCAAATCCGGGTAATTCGAAAAAGAGTTAACCATTATAAAAGATTAACAGCCACAGGAACAATAAAAAACCAATATTGTTTCTGTGGCTGTTTAATTTATGAACTATTTTTATCCACAGAAGTTTAAAGAATCTGCGTTATTTGTCTGGACTGCAAAATAGTAGAATGATATGATAGATAAAAATAGATACGTATTTATATAGAGTTTATAATTATGCAGAGAAATATTGGGGAGGTGACATCTTGATTGTACGGGATGAGTATACTTGTCCTCTGGAACTTACACATGACATTACAAGAGGCAAATGGAAACCTATTATCTTATGGCTGCTTGGTAAAGAGCCGTTATCGTTGTCTCAGCTGGAACATAGTATTAAAAAAATCACTCAAAAAATGCTGTTAGAGCAATTGAAAGAGCTGATATCATTTGGTATCATTTCAAAGCAGACATTTAGCGGTTATCCCCTAAAAGTGGAATATTCTTTGACGGATCGGGGCCGTGAACTGCTGCAGGCTATCACAATCATGCAAAAAGTAGGCATTGAACTGATGTTGGAGAATGGAATGAATGATGTTCTAAAGGCGAATGGATTTACAGATTGATGATACCTACAAAAAAGTGGGTAATTTACCTTAATTCAGAATTCAGTTATCTTAATACAATAAGGAGGTGTAAGAAATGATAAATGCTGAAAAAACCATTGGTAATCTGATTGATAAGCAAAGTGTTTCATTTATTAGTTCAGTGGATCGTATGGGGTTTCCCAATACAAAGGCGATGCTTCCGCCCAGAAAAAGAGAGGGAATAAAAACATTTTATTTTACCACAAATACCTCATCAATGAGAGTGGGACAATACAAAGACAACGGAAATGCATGCATCTATTTCTGTGACAAGCGTTTTTTTCGGGGGGTAATGCTTAGAGGTACTATGGAAGTTTTGGAAGATGAAGCGAGCAGGCAAATGATATGGCGCGATGGAGATACCATGTATTATCCCCAGGGGGTCAATGATCCTGATTACTGCGTATTGAAGTTTACAGCAATAGACGGCCGGTATTATAGTAATTTCCATTCAGAAGTATTTAATATTGACTAACCATTTAAAAAAGCGATTGGCTGTAACATAACGCCGGCTGTTTTAACAGAGCAAATCAGCCGGCAGCAGTGATATTTCCAGGTTGAAGAAGAGCCGTCCGGTTTCTCTGAAAAAATTAAAAATAAAAATAAGAAAAACTGTTGACTTTTGTCGAAAGCTTTGATATGATATACCTCGCCGCTGAAAACGGCGGCAAACTTCTTCCAAAACACATCGATGACCGATGAGAAAAGTTTTGAAGAAAATGATAAAAATGGTTGACAAAAACAACCGGACATGATATCCTATATGAGTTGCTCCTGAAGCAGCGAACGAAAAAAGCACTTTGAAAACAGAAGATTGAACAGTATGTAAAACCCTGAAAATTCTAAT
>CAURBW010000039.1:0-21180 GCA_963523075.1 uncultured Clostridium sp. | reverse complement strand
AGCAATAGGGTCTGGAAATAAATTTTGAGCCATACCCCGAAATCACGCGCTTACGGTGCCTTTGACACTATCGCAGATTAGATAAAGACTATGTAATTAGTATGCCAGATTTCTGTACAAAATGCTAATATCTGACCAATTATATTTTTGTGTTGATTATCTCTTGCAGGCCCTTCAGGAATTTTTCCGATGCTTTAGAAAACACTTGATACTTCTTCCAAACAATATATAAAGATGTCTCTAATCGTGGTTCCAGAGGCTTAAAGCAGAGACCGGTAATGCTGGTGGTGTTAACCAGTTTATCTAAGCACAAGGCATACCCAATCCCTTCCTCTACCATGAGAGCGGCATTATAAATCAGATTATAGGTCGCAACTATATTCTGATTTACAGAGCCTTCCCGGAGCCATCCTGACAATTCATTTCCGGCAAGAGCCTGCCTGGAGCAAAGTAAAGGTATATCAATCAGATTCTCTGGACGAATGCTATCTATGGAAGCCAGCGGACTGTCCTTTTTCATGAGTAAGCCCCATGTATCAGTCGCCGGGAGACGTAAATAGTCATATTTCTGGATATGAGCCGTTCCAATAATAATTCCGAAGTCCAGCAGACCTTTATCCAAGCGTTCCATTACATCCTCAGCATTTCCACTATATAAATGTAATTGGATATGTGGATGCTTCTCCTGCAGTTTTTTTACTGATTTGGCAACCAGGCGCATGGCATCTGTTTCACCTCCGCCGATGCTTATAACTCCGTTTATTATTTCCTCTACACTGCCAATTTCTGTTTCGGTTTTATTGACCAACTCCATAATTTCCTGCGCCCGCTTGCGAAGCAGCACCCCTTCATCCGTGAGCGTGATTCTCCGATTTCCGCGAATAAGCAGTTGTTTTCCCAACTCATCTTCTAATTCCATCAGCTGTTTAGAGAGCGTGGGCTGTGTGATATTAAGCGCTTTCGCCGCTCCTGTAATGCTTTCTTCTCTTGCAACTGCTAAAAAATAACGTAAAATACGAAATTCCATCTTTTTCCTCCTCTTAAAATCCTTCTTTATGATATTATAATCATTTTTAGTATTCCTGTAAACTATAGGAAATTATTGTTTATAAGTATTTGATATGGCAGAATGTTTCCAATATAATTGGTAGTAATTGGATTTTCCTAAATGTTTCATTTATAAATTAGAAAATAAAGGAAAAAACTTATGAGTTTTAATATGCATATATTGCTAATCAGTAGCGGGAAAAGAGGTAAAACAAATGAACTTTAATGAATTTTTAGACCATTTAAATCATGGATTTACAATCACTGGAGGGTCGGAAGCCCACCTTTTTATGATAGAGATAAGTAATGATGCCATGCGCCTTACTACGGAGCTGAACAACGCTTACCATACTCCGGAGGAAATCCGCGCCTTGATGGAGAGGATTACTGGAAAGACAATAGATGAATCTTTTTCTATGTTTCCGCCCTTTTACACTGACTGCGGAAAGAACCTCAACATAGGCAGAAATGTATTTATCAATTCGGGCTGCAAGTTTCAGGATCAGGGTGGCATTACCATCGGAGATGGCTCACTGATTGGTCACAACGTAGTTCTGGCTACCCTCAATCATGATTTTGCTCCAGAAAAGCGCAGTGACTTGCACCCGGCCCCCATTGTGATGGGTAAAAATGTATGGATTTGCTCAAACGCAGCTATTATGCCCGGTGTAACCATTGGCGATGGAGCCATCGTCGCTGCCGGTGCGGTGGTGACAAAGGATGTTGCAGCAAACACCATTGTAGGCGGCGTTCCTGCCAAATTCATCAAAAAAATTTAATATTGTAACGTTGCCAATTTTCATATGAGAACTTACAGCATTACGGAGTACGAACCTATGGCATTGCACTTTAAGAAAAATATTTTAAGGAGGTTTATACAGATGAAAAGGTTAACAGCATTTTTTCTCTCTCTCTTGCTTCTGTTTAGTCTGGCTGCCTGCAGCGCTAACGGTGGCAGCGCTCAAGGCGCTACAACGAAACAGGATGAAACAAAATCCGTAGAAGAACCGGCTCTTCAGAAGTCGAATATGCCTTTAGAAACTACTGGAGCCAAGGAATCCGGAGCAGAAACACAGAATATATTAGTAGCTTATTTCTCTGGTACGGGTACGACAAAGACCCTTGCAGAATACGCAGCCGACAAATTAGAAGCTGATATTTACGAGATAACACCTGAAACGCCTTATTCAGAAGCGGATTTGAATTATAACAATTCTGCCAGCCGTGCAAACCGTGAGCAGGGAGACTCAAAGGCAAGACCAAAAATATCCGGCTCCGTTTCCAATATGGATCAGTACGATATTGTTTTTGTCGGTTATCCCATTTGGCACGGGCAGGCACCGCGAATTATCAGTACATTTTTAGAGAGTTATGATTTTTCCGGTAAGACAATTGTTCCGTTTTGCACCTCTCATAGCAGCGGTATAGGCTCCAGCGACATAAACCTGCACAGCCTTTTGCCGGATTCTGTAACATGGCTTCCTGGTGAACGGTTTTCCGCAGGTTCATCAAAAAATACGATAATGGAGTGGATAGAAGGCTTGGATATTTCAACAGAAAGCACCAGAATTGCTTCCTTTAATTTGAATACAAAGACTGTTTTGTTAAATAGCGGATATGAAATGCCAATTTCAGGCTTGGGGACATATAGCCTGTCGGATGAGGATTGTTACAACTCTGTTACCACAATGCTTAATGCCGGTGGCCGTTTAATTGACACTGCATTCATATATCACAACGAGGCAGGCGTCGGGCGTGCTGTTCGGGAATCGGGTATTCCGAGACAAGAAATTTTCATCACGACAAAATTATACCCAAGCCAGTTTGCCAATGCCGGCGAAGCCATTGATGAAGCTCTTGAAAAGCTCAATGTGGGGTACATTGATTTAATGCTGCTCCACCACCCGGGTGAACACGATGTGGAAGCCTATAAAGCAATGGAAAAGGCGGTGGAGGAAGGAAAGATACGCTCCATCGGGCTGTCAAATTGGTATGTAAAGGAATTGGAAGAGTTTCTGCCCCAAATTACAATTATGCCGGCAGTTGTTCAAAACGAAATACACCCTTATTATCAGGAAAATGATGTCATTCCTTATATACAGGGAAAAGGAATCGTCATGGAGGGCTGGTATCCTTTTGGCGGACGGGGGCATACTGAAGAGTTGTTGAATAATGAAACCATTTCCCAAATTGCCCTGGCTCATAATAAATCCTCGGCGCAGATCATTCTCAGGTGGAACCTGCAAAAAGGCGTTGTAGTCATACCGGGTTCGAGAAATCCGGATCATATAAAAGAAAACCTGGATATATTTGGCTTTACATTGACCAATGAAGAAACGGCAATAATTAATTCGCTTGACCGCAATGAAAAACATGACTGGTATTAATGATGATTAATTACATTGCCGGAATTTGGCTGGTAATAATCACAAGTGCTAAATATAAAACATTCATAAAAGGAGTATGGATTTTGAAGAGAGTATTACAACCGGATTATGTATCCAAATTTACATGCATTTCGTCAGACTGTGATGATACCTGTTGCTGTGGGTGGCGGGTTGCTATTGATAAGGAAAGTTATGAAAAATATCAAAGCCTCATGTACACAGGAAAGAATAACCTGTTCGAGGGGAAAATAACAAGAGACGGCATCATGCAGGTCGAGGGAAATTATGCAGAAGTCGTGTTAACTAAGAATATTTGCCCTTTTTTGACCGATGAAAAACTATGTGATATTCAGAAATTGTACGGTGAAAACTATTTATCTGTAACGTGTGGCATTTTTCCCCGCAATTATGAGTTGGTTAACGGGCAGTTGGAATTGTCGTTGAATTTATCCTGTCCTCATGCTGCACGCCTTGCTTTGCTGGATTCTCTTCCCATGCAGTTTTCTGTGGTAAGTATAAAGGCTGATCCTCGGATTGCAAAGATTCCCTCTGTAAATTTATCGGATATAGAGTACCCGAATAGTATATATCCATATTTTCAAGAAGTACGTACCTTTGTATTAGCGCTTTTACAGAATCGAAAATATTGCTTTGAATACCGCCTGATTATACTTGGGCGTTTCTGCAATGATTTGAATTTAATGCATGAGTTCTCAAAAGATGACGTACTGCAGCTTATCTGCGAATATACGCATCTAATTGACAGCTTTGGTTTTAATAAATTTATCAACAGCATACCAGATCAACCTGCAGCGATGTTAAAAATGTTGATGAGTTTACTTGAATATCGATTGAAAACCGGAGTAACCGGAAAAGGGTTCATAGAGTGCGTTGACCAATTCAAACATGGACTTCATTACACAGACGATATACAAGATGAGACTTTGGCCTCTGAATACAGAGAAATTCAATTGAACTATTATGATAGTTTCATGAAGCAGTATGAATATATTTTCGAAAATTATTTTGTGAATTATGTTTTCAAAGAACTTTTCCCCTTTGGGCAGCAGACGAGTATTCATGACAAAAGCATTTTTACTGTTCAAAAAACAGTATTTACTGAGTACATATTAATGGTATTGCATTATACAATGACCAAGAACTTATTGATCGGTATGGCTGGCTATTACAAGAATCAATTTGGAACGCAGCAAGTTGTGAAATTAATACAGTCATATGATAAAAATATCAACCATGATATTCCATATCTTCAAAGACTTCTTCAATTTTTTAGTGATAATAATATGATCAATGTTGCCTGCGCAGCTATGCTTATTAAAAATTAAATGGTGGCTGCTTCAGAAAATGTGATATTCTGTATAGCAGTTGGCGGTTCCTGCCATGACTGGCAGACTCTTACCTTGGAATCCATGTCTGCTACTATGTTTACACGATCAATCCGTGTTGTAGATCAGATGATGTCTATGCCCCAATTGCCACAGCGGTCTGGTATTCCGCGGTGAACCACATTGGGATGGAATTCAATTTCCATTTGAATGTGCATTATGCGGCGCCGGCGGGGATTTAGAAAAGGATGAAGATGGAAAAGTTCGTTTTGTTTTAGCGGAAAATGGATTATGCAGGGACAGAAATATTAATGAATGCCGGGAACTTCATTTAAATGAAATTGTTGAAACAAAATTAGTATTCTTTAAATATCAGGAAGAAGCGGAAGAAAAAATGAAAAAATATAAAGAAATGAGATTTAAGACTATCTAATTCACTTGAAAGCATTCTATAAGATAATCATTAGTTTCCATGGGGAAAGATCTTTTTTTGGTCTTTCCCCTTTGCTTTTATTATTAATCTGTCAGAATGGAAATAGCCATTGGGCTTTAATTGGCTTCTTTTATTTAATTGATGGAATTATTAAAGAAAGCTGATATACTGTATTAATAAAAAACACATAAATATACTGTGAGAAGGAGAAAATAGCCATGTCGAAGACAAGTGATGAGGTAAGGGAGATGTTTGCTCAGGGAGACCATATCCGTGACACCGGATTAACAACACCAGAAGATGTAATACGATATAATGATATCCAATACGGAAAAGATACCAGGTGGCAGAGACTTGACCTTTATCGTCCAAGAGAAGCAGAGGGACAAGTATTACCGGTTATCGTTAGTGTTCATGGCGGAGGCTGGGTTTATGGAGATAAAGAATGTTATCAGTATTACTGTATGAGCCTGGCTCAGAGGGGCTTCGCAGTGGTGAATTTTACATACCGCCTTGCTCCGGAATTCAAGTTTCCGGCAGCAATTGAAGATTCCAATCTCGTGTTTGAGTGGGTTTTAAATCATGCCAAAGAATATGGACTGGATACTGGAAATATTTTCGGAGTGGGAGATTCGGCAGGAGCACACCAACTGTCAATTTATGCCGCGGTCTGTACGAATCAGAGCTATGCAGAGTTTTTTCCGTTTACGGTTCCGGAGAAGTTGTCATTGAAGGCGATTGCACTCAACTGTGGTCAGTATGATGTAAAATTTGAAAAAGGTTCGGATGAACTGACCGCACTGCTGATGCAGGATTATTTACCAGAGGGTGGAACAAAGGCGGAACTCGGCCTGATCAGTGTATCTAATCACATTACACCGGCATTTCCACCTGCTTTTTTAATGACAGCACCGGAAGATTTTTTGATTCATCAACCAGCGATCTTATCAACGAAGCTGATGGAAAGCAATGTCCCTTTTGTTTATCGCTTTTATGTAAGTAATGAATATAAGCTTGGACATGTTTTTCATTGTAATATAAAATTACCGGAGGCTGCTGAATGCAATGATGATGAGTGTAACTTTTTTAGAAAATACATCAAAGCAGAGAGGTAAAGGAGCTTATTAATGAAGAATGTCCAGTATATGATGAGACATCTATCAACGATTTTAAATGTTGGAATTTTCAGAATTCAAAATATGGAGATTGTAAGCTATACGGATGCTTACGAGCACCATCCTCTTTATACGAATGAACAATTACAGGATTTACTTGTGCAGGGGGCTCTAAAACAAGAGGCTCCTTATATCTATATAGATAAGCATCAGGTCTGTTTCAGCTGCATCAGGGAGGGTGATTGCTTTTTCCTGATTGGACCGATGAGCATAAAGGTATTGTCCAGTGTGGAAACTCACCAGTTTTATAAAGAATATGGATTCAAAGCAGAGGAAGAAAAACGTTTAAAAAAGTTTTCTTTTGCAGAGATACTGGATATTGTTGAAATTATCTCCCATTATCTGACAGGAATAGAGTATGAGGACAGTGAATTAATACGTCTAAACCATCTTATGATACATTCGGAAGACCTGGAGGAAGAAAAAGTTCTTTTTACGTTAAAAACAGAAGAAAATGACTTGTATCATCATACTTATTTAGAAGAAAGAAAACTCCTTGAATGTGTTCGAATGGGAGAGGTTGCCGATGCACTTAGGTTAAATCGCCAGATGGATATGGGCATCGGGATATTATCAGCCAAAGAATTAAATCACTTAAAAAACACTGCGATTGTCGGGATTACACTTTGTACCAGAGCTGCAATTGAGGGCGGAGTTTCTCCAGCCATTGCATATCGTATGAGTGATTTTTACATCCAAAAGTGTGATAGCTGCGTGGAAGCGGTACAAGTAATTGAATATAGAAATCAAGCAGTAAGAGAACTCACAAAATGTGTCCTGGAAAAAAAGATCAGAAAGACATCAAATTATGTAGAACAATCAAAGGACTATGTAGAAAAGCATTATCGGGACAAAATATATTTGGATGAAATTGCAGAACGGCTTGGCATCAGCTCCAGCTATTTATCGCGTATGTTTAAGCGGGAAAGTGGAATAAGGCTTCAGGATTATATCATTAAAGTACGGTTGGAACATGCAGCCAATCTTTTGAAGTATTCAGAGGAGACTATTTCAAACATTGCAGAATATGTCAATTTCCCATCTCAAAGTTATATGGGTAAGCAATTTAAAGAGAGATATCATATGTCACCTAAAAAATACCGGGAGACATATAAACCGGCAGAATATTTCGGAGGATAAAATAGACTTAAAAGCAAAACGGCATAAAAAAAGAGTAAAAATAAATACAAAAAAGACAAATTAAAGATATAAATATTGTGAAAATCAAGATAAGATGTGACCATGTAAAACGCATGCAATGTTAGTATTTATTTTTAGAAAGGTTAAAGGAGAAGTGATATGTTTAGTTTTGCATCAAAACACAATGATTTAAAAGCACCTCTTACATGGGGCGAGCGCATTGGGTACGGGATTGGAAATTATGGTATGGCATGGGTAAACGCTTTGATGTCAGGGTTTTTTATGATTTATCTGACTAATGTAGCATTGGTAGATATCGGCGTGGCAGGAACACTTATTGCTTTGTCAAAGGTGTTTGATGGTATCAGTGATTTAATTATGGGGGGAATTGTAGACCGTACAAAATCAAAACATGGAAAAGCCAGGATCTGGCTTGTAAGAATGTGTATTCCAATGGCACTTTCGTTACTGTTGTTGTTCTGCATTCCGGCTGCCTGGCCAACAATGGTTAAATATGTATATATATTTATTATGTATAACCTGGTAAATACAGTATTTTATACCTCCATGAATGTTCCGTATAATTCTATGAACTACTTAATGACACGGAACAATTATGATCGTGGTTTATTAGGAAATATGAACCAGATTTTCATGACATTGGCAAATATTACAATGAATACATTCTTAATCAAATGGTTAACAAAATTTGGTGAGGGAGATATGTATACACAGAAAGCATGGACAATTTCATTTTCTATTGTAGGAGCTATTATCATTGCAGCAAGCGTGATTGCTTTCTTTGGAACAAAAGAAAGAGCTTCAGAAGTAGAGAAGAAAGAAGAAAAAGATAAAGTATCTGCAATGGTTGCAGTAAAAGCGTTATTTAAGAATAAATACTGGATTCTTATGACATTATGCATGTTCCTTATCTTTTTTGTTATTGTTATGTACGCAGTAGCAGCAGCGTTTTATGCACAGTATGTACTTGGAGAGATTGCTCTTTATGGACCAATTAACAATGCAATCTCTGTTGCACAGTTTGCAATTATGTTCCTGACACCATTCTTTATGAAGAAATTCGGAAAACACAGAACATATCAGGTTGGACTTCTTGCAATGATAATTGGTTTTGCCGGAACCGGACTTGCCGGTACAAACCTTCCTATGTTAGTTCTTTTCAATGCGATCAAGGGGATTGGCCTTGGAGCAGCTGGCGGTATGGCATTTGGTATGGTATCTGATACAATCGAGTATGGAGAGTATAAAACAGGCGTTGTTGCAGTAGGTATGGGAAATGCCGGTATCACAACAGCTCAGAAATTAGGTTTGGGATTAGGTCAGGCAGTTCTTGGATGGATTCTTTCAGGTGTGCACTTTGATCCATCACAGCCAGTGCAGGCGGCTTCAGCTCAGACTGCAATCAGTTTCTGCTATAACTGGATTCCGGTTATTTGTATCGGGGTATGTTCTGTACTGATGTTATTCTATCACTTAGACGAAGAACTTCCAGTCCTTCGTAAAGAAAACGGAACTGAATGGACAGAAGAAGCAAATTAACAGCGAAGAGATAATTGATTACAAACAGACGGTTGACCGCGGCGAGAAATCGTCGCGGTCAGCCAACGTTAGGAGGATGAAAACAATATGAAGGTTTCAGATGTAAAAATCAACAATATGAAGAATCCGGTCGGATATCTGATGGAACGGCTTAGCTGCTCATGGAAAGTGACAGAAACAAAGGCGGAAGATCAGCAGAATGTCGTAATTGAAGTATCACAGGACGAAAATTTTGAGAATATCTGTTTGAAAAAAGAAGGGGCATTGCTCTGCCAGACAGGCGAGGTTTTAGATCTTTCACTTGAACCATATACCAGATATTATATTCGTGTTACAGTTACTACAGATTTGGAAGAGACCAATACGAGTGGAGTCTCTTATTTCGAGACTGCAAAACAAGACGAAGGCTGGACTGGAAAATGGATTACAACCAAAGATGATGACCGATTCCATCCTACATTTTCTAAATCTTTTCCATTGAAAAAAAACATAAAATCAGCCAGGCTTTATATTTCCGGTTTGGGCTTGTTTTCAGCTTTATTAAATGGAGAGAAAGTCGGAGAAGAGGTTCTTACTCCTTATTACAGCAATTATCATGATGAAGTCCAGTATCTGACCTATGATATTACCGGGAATCTAAAAGAAGAAAACAAACTGGCCGTTTCGCTTGGAAACGGCTGGTATAAAGGGCGTTTCGGTCTTAGAGAACGAAAAGAAAATTTTGGAAGCAAATTCCTTATGATTGCCGAGGTCCGTGTGGTATATGAAGACGGAACAGTCGAAATAATCGGTACAGATGAAAGCTGGTTTTACAAAGGCTCTGATACACAGGCCAGTGATATTTATGATGGAGAAATTATCAACCATTTATTGTGGGATGGGAAAGAAAACAGTAGTAAAAAAGCAGTTTTGACTTCGGCAGAAGGAACGCTTGTTGCCAGATACTCTCTTCCGGTTTTAGAGATGGAAGAACTCCCGGTAAAAGAAGTCATTCATACACCAGCAGGAGAAATTGTGCTTGATTTCGGACAGAACTTTGCGGGTTACGCTGCGTTTACATGCAGACAGCCAAAAGGAACAGAAATTATACTCGATTTCGGAGAAATTCTGCAGCACGATAATTTCTACAATAAAAATTACCGTTCAGCAAAATCGCAGTTTACCTATATTTCAGATGGAAAAGAAAGAATTGTGAAACCTCAGTTTACGTTCTTTGGTTTCCGTTATGTAAGGGTAACCGGGTGGGAAGGCAAACTAAAAGCAGAGGATTTTACGGGGATGGTTCTTTATTCACAGATGGATATAACCGGACATATTGAAACAGACCACAAAGGAGTCAATCAATTATTCGCCAACGCAATGTGGGGACAGAAATCAAATTCCATTGATTTTCCGACAGACTGTCCGCAAAGAGATGAAAGACTTGGCTGGACGGGGGATGCGCAGGTGTTTTCTGGAACGGCAAGTTATAATATGGATACGGCTGCATTTTATAATAAGTTCATTCATGATCTTCGGACAGAACAGAATAAATTAGATGGCATTCTTCCCGGGGTGATTCCGGTGTTTGAACCGAATGCTGCAATCTTTTCAAGTATCTGGGGAGATATTGCAACGTTCCTTCCAACTGTTCTCTACGAGCACTTTGGAGATAAGTCCGCGTTAGAAGCGTACTATCCAATGATGAAAGACTGGGTTGATAAGATTACAAAAGAAGATAAAAAAAGAGGTCAGAAATATTTATATGATTACGGCAATCAGCTTGGTGACTGGCTGGCACTTGACGGGCGGACAGAGCAGAGCATGAAAGGAGGAACTGATGATTATTATATTGGCTCCTGCTATTATGCAATGTCTGCTGCAAAGACTGCCGATGCAGCCAGGATTTTGGGATATACAGAGGATGAGGCGTTTTACCGTGATTTGCATGAAAAAATCAGCAGGGCAGTCATCAAAGAATATTTTTCAGAGACAGGAAGACTTTGCATCGATACACAAACCGGATATATTGTCGCTCTTTACAGTGGGATTTATAAAGATAAAAACAGAATCATCGAAGGTTTAAAAAGCAGATTATACAAAGACTGTTATAAGATAAAAGGCGGATTTGTGGGAGCGCCAATCATGTGCCGCGTGATGGCAGAAAATGGTTTGGAAGAGGAAGCGTTCTACTTCCTGCTCCAGGAGGATTATCCGGGTTGGATGCACTGTATCAATCTGGGAGCAACTACAATCTGGGAAAGATGGAATTCGGTACTTGACAATGGGCTCATAAGTGGTGTCCTGATGAATTCGTTAAACCACTATTCATTCGGGTCAATCGTAGAATACTTGTACCGTGATGTTGCAGGTCTTAAGGCAATAGAACCGGGTTTTAAGAAGGTATTGATCACACCTCTTATGAACCAGAAGCTTAAGTTTATGAATACCAGCTATGAGTCACCATATGGAACATATCGCATTGAATGGGAAATAAAGAATGATGGAAATGTACATGTACACGTAGAAGTTCCATTTGGCTGCAGTGCCGTAATTGGCTTACCATTCTATGAAGGGGAGGTGGATGAAGTGACGGCTGGAATATATGAATATGATTATAAGCCTGCCACAGACCTATGCTCGCTATATACAAGAAAAACACTGTTTAAAGATATGATGCAGAATCCGAAAGCGATGGAAGTGATTGACCGTATATCACCGCTCTTACAGCATTTCCTTGGGAGCGGAGACGAAGAATTTTTAAACGAAAGTCTCGCGACCTTAGAGGGAATGTCATTTCTTGGATTCTCTCCTGACATGATTGAAAATCTGGCACTGGAATTAACAAAATTAGCTGAGGAGTAGAAATGACAGATTACTATAAAACAGAAAAAATAAATGAGAACATGATGGCTATTTTTAGCCGCAGCGGTGAGATTATGTATTTGATTGAAGGCACAGACCATGCCGTGCTTGTTGATACCTGTCTCGGAATTAAAGGTTTAAGGAAATTAGTAGAAGAACTTACCCAAAAACCGATTACTGTTCTTCTGACCCATGGTCATGTAGATCATGCGCCTGGGGCCCCGGAATTCGATGATGTGTATATGAATCCGAAAGATAACGAAGTATATAGGCAGCATAGTCCATTAGCAGAAAGAAAAGGTTATATCGCAGCAAATATCGGCGGCATGGAAGAATGGCTGCAAAATGATGATAATTTTATTCCGGTGGCAGAGCCGGATTTTAAGGAGTTATCGGATGGCACGATATTTGACCTTGGTGGTATTACAGTAGAAGTATATGAACTTGCCGGACACACAAAAGGTACGATGGTTCTTTTGATTGCGGAAAAAGAAATACTGATTACCGGTGATGCGTGTAATACAGCAACCTTCCTTTTTGATGATAACTCTTTGACGGTAGAAGAATACCGTGAAAATTTAATACGAGTAGAGAAATTAATTGCAGGACGTTATGAACGATGCTACCTCATGCATCATGAAATGGAAGCATCAAAAAATCTGCTTGAAAATGTGATTGCGGTATGTGATGATATTTTGCTTGGAAATACAGACAATCAGGAATTTCCGTTCAGAGGAACGGTCAATTATGTTGCAAAAGCAGCGGACCGGCAGTTTAAACGGACAGATGGCGGCGAAGGCAATGTTATATTTAATAAAAAGAAAATTTGCAGGAAAGGCTAGACTATGAATTATTTATCGATAGATGTGGGAGGCACATTTACAAAATATGCAATCATTACAGAGGAGTGCAGGATTGTTGAAAAGAATAAATCTCCGACTGTGACAGAGCCATTGGAAGATTTTATAGAATCTCTGGTTAATATTTATAAAAAGTATGAAGGACGTGTGGACGGAATTGCTCTCAGTATGGCTGGAATCATAGACAGTGAGACGGGATTTATGTATACTGGCGGAAACGTAACGTGTATCACGAACTTAAATATTGTTGAGGTTTTAGAAAAGCGTTGCGGTATCCATGTAACCGTAGAGAATGATGCCAAATGTGCAGCAATGGCAGAGGTGTGGAAAGGTTCACTGATGGATTGCAATGATGCGGTTGTCATCGTATGCGGAACTGGAGTTGGCGGGGCAATTATTCACGATCGAAAAGTTCTAAGAGGAATTCATAATATGACTGGGGAGTTCAGTTATATTATGACAGACGCAGAGCCTGAGTATTCTTTGGACCACACACTGGCGGGAAATACCGGAATTAAAAGTTTGATTAAGTTTGTATCAAATCATACAGGGCTCACAGAGGCTGAATTAGATGGAGAAAAGGCATTTTCGATGGCGAACTGCGGAGATGAAAAGGCACTTGCCGGAATTCGTGAATATGTTAGGCATCTTGCGATACAGATTAATAATTATCAGTTTATTCTAGATCCGGAAAAGATTGTCATTGGTGGCGGAATCAGCGTACAGCCGTTATTCTTACAGATGATTAAAGAGGAAATAAAGAAAATTAATACAGTTTATCCATGGGATCTTCCAATCGCAGATGTGGAAGTCTGTAAATTCTTTAACGATGCGAATTTAATCGGGGCTGTATATGTACATATCAAATCCAAAGAACGTAAGATTGATGTGGATAAGTTAAATGAATTGCTGGATCTGGTGAAAGACAGAAGAGAAGGGCAGTATTTGATGGAACTGTTACTCTGATGGACAGCAATTTCTGAAATTGACATAATATTAACATATTTACGTATACCTTTATAATTGATATAATATTATATGTAAATGCTGTTTCCTACCATTATTATCTTTATTTATTATAACAAAATTATTTATTTGCATATTGAAACTTTAAGAACAATCTGGTTTGACAGAGCTTATCTCAGATTCTCATTATAAAGAGCCTATATAAAGCCTGAGATAAAATAGAGAAAAATTTAGGGAGGAATTATGAAAGAAAATTATTTTGCTGATTATCACGTACATTCTTATTATAGCGATGATTCAGACTGTCTGATGGAAAATATGATAAAGCGCGGGATTGACCTTGGTTTAAATGAGATCGCATTTACAGAGCATGTGGATTACGGGGTTAAAACAGACTTAAATTGCGATTATAAAGCATATTTTACAGAAATTGAAAAAATGAAAGAAAAGTATGGCAAAGATATTATTATAAAAGCAGGTATAGAATTTGGAGTACAAAAACATACATTACTGCAGTTTGAAAGAGACTATGATACTTATCAATTTGATTTTATTATTTTAAGTAATCACCAGATCGACAATAAAGAGTTCTGGAATTATACATATCAGGAAGGAAAACCACAAGAAGAATATCAGATAAACTACTATCAGGCTATCTTGGATGTGGTGAAAAATTATAAAAAGTATTCAGTCCTGGGTCATTTGGATATGATCAAACGCTATGACAAATATGGTGATTTTCCAGATGAAAAAATAATGGAGTATGTGGAACCGATTTTAAGACAGGTAATAGCAGATGGTAAAGGTATAGAATTAAATACTTCAAGTTTTAAGTATGGATTGAAAGACTTAATGCCTTCTAAAAATATATTAAATAAGTACTTTGAATTAGGTGGAACTATTATTACAATAGGGTCAGATACACATGAGACGGAACATCTTGGTGATCATATTAAAGAAGTAAAAGATGTCTTAAAAGAAATTGGATTTAAAAAATTCTGTACCTTTGAAAAATTGCAGCCAGTTTTTCATCAATTGTAGAAGGAGAAGAAATTATGAACCAGAGAGAACGAATGTTAGCGGGATTGCCATATAAAGCATGGTTGGATGGATTAGAGGAAGAAAGATTTGCGTGTAAGCAGAAAATTTATGATTTTAATCAACTTTCACCGAAATTGAGTAAATCAGTACCTGAAATGTTAAAAAAAATTATGGGTAAAACAGGGGAGAACATATGGATCGAAGCGCCATTCCATTGTGATTATGGATGGAATATAGAAGTAGGAGAGAATTTCTTCGCTAATTATAATCTGACTATTCTGGATGTGGCCAAAGTTACAATAGGAAAAAATGCCCAGATTGCTCCTAATGTATCAATTTATACAGCGGGACATCCAATCCATCCGGATACGAGGAATACAGGTTATGAGTATGGGATACCGGTTACTATTGGGGATAATGTCTGGATCGGAGGCAATGTTGTAATCCTTCCCGGTGTTGCAATAGGGAATAATGTTGTTATTGGCGCAGGGAGCGTTGTGTCTAAGGATATACCAGATAATAAAATTGCAATGGGCAACCCATGTAAAATAGTGAGAGAAATTACAGAAGAAGACAGAACATATTATTTCAAAAAAAATGAATTTGATGTACCGATAGAATAGTTTCTGTAGATATTACTGATGGAAGAATTAAAATTCGCAACCTTAGACGTTTACACTTGTAGAAATTGAAAAGCTGTAGTACAATAAAAAAGAGAACATACATTCGATTTTGGCGAAAAAGTTAATATAAGATAACAGTTCGTATAATGTCATTTTAAAATATGATTGGGGTGAGATATGGAATTTAAACAAGTTATTGATAAAAGAAGAACTATTAGAGAATTTTCAAATGAAATAGTCCCTAATGAAATAATAGTTGAATCTCTTGATGCTGGACTTAAAGCACCAAGTTATAATCATTTAAAACAATGGGATTTTATTATGGTAAGGGACTCCAAGATAAGATTAGCCTTAACTCAGACAGAAGAAATGATCGAAGAACTGTCTTCAGATTTATTACAGGCATTTGAAAACCATGATAGTTTAGCAAAAGCGATGTATCTGGATGCTATTCCAAAACAGAAACGAATGATCTTAACTGCACCGGAACTATTGGTAGTAGTTTATAAGCCAAAGACACTTGTAAAAGACAGTAATAGAATATATGACTTAAATTGTCTGGCGTCGGTATGGTGCTGTATTGAGAATATATTATTAAGCTTGGCTGAGCATGAAGTTCTAGGTGTTACATTCATTCCTAAGAATACTGATAAAGTAAAAGACATACTGGCTGTACCAGATGAATTAGAAGTGGCGGCGATAATTCCCTTTGGTTATAAAGCTGAAGATAGTAAAATTATAGAGCAAAAAGAAATAGATTTAAAAACAAGAATACATATTAATGTCTGGTAAAGGCACGCGTATTGCAATTAATTGTCTTTGTTAATTTGCATTATGCTTTTATTACGGATTGGCTGCCAGACAAAAATGCAAACAGCCCACTGGCACGGTTGATGATGAATGAAAATCCAGAGGCATTGAGAATAGAAAAATCTCTATGCCTCTGTTTTCATATAAATTAAAACATCTGCCTCAATATAACTGCTTTACAGGATCTAACGCTTCATTTAATTTTGTACACACTAAATCAAGAGCATCCCGGGCTTCCTCAACCGTTCCTTGCATATTGAAAAAGCCGTGAATGATTCCGTCATATCTCTTAAGGCATACGTCAGCTCCAGCTTCTGATAAGTTTTTTGCATAATGTTCCCCTTCATCTCTTAGCGGATCATATTCACATGTTATGATGCATGCATCAGGAAGATCTTTGAAACTTTCTGCGAGTAACGGTGAAGCCAGGGGATTCTTAGCTTCACTTAAATCATTTAAATATTTAGGAACATACCATCCTTCAATTGCGTGAGTTTCCAGTCTGTATCCCTTTGCGTTTTCCACTCTGGATAAAGGCTTTGTTAGTCCAAGCAAATCAAACATGGTATTAATCAATACCTGATAAATAATTGGAAATTCTTTTCTTTCTCTTGCCATCTGAGTAACCGCTGCAGTAAGTGTTCCTCCAACACTGTCACCTCCGACGGCAATTTTATCCTGCTGTATATTTAATTCTGCTGCATTGTCATACACCCATTTTATAACGGAATAACATTCTTCCCCCGGATCCGGAAATTTGTGTTCTGGAGACAAGCCGTAATCGATGGATACTACAGTGCAATTCACTTGGTTTGTTATTTTGCGGCATATAGAATCGTAAACTTCCATACTTCCAAAAATAAATCCTCCCCCATGTATCCAAATAAATGCAGGGTGGATTCCCTTGGTTTTGGGGTTGTAAATTCTGATTGGAGTATCTCTTTTGGCAGTTTTAATAGTGCGATTGATCACATTTCCTACATCAATTATGTCTCCTTTAAAATCATCCCAGCTTTTTTCATAATACTCTCGAATCTGTTCAATACTAAGGGAATACATACTGTCAAAATCTGTTTCAAGTAATTTGTTAAATATTGAATTTAACGGCATAATGAAAACCTTCTTTCATAAATAAAAATTTTATATTAGTTAACTAATGACGAAATTATAACAATAATAGTTGAAATAATCAACTATTATCATCTTAAATTAAAATAATGTTTTTATTAAAATTCTATTTAAATATTAATCTTTTCATGATGATATATACTATATTTACTTTTGGTATGACCAAATAAGACTATAACAATAAGTTGACAATATATAGTGAAATATATATAATATAGTTGAATAAACATATTAATTATTCGACTAATTACCGATGCATAAAACATTGCGTTGTAAATAAGAATTAAGAAAGGAAAATATAATTCAATCAGCTTATAAAAGAATAATTGGATTATACGAGACAAGAATGAATATAAAACATGATACAAGATTTTTTGGGATTTTAAACAGACAACTTCAAACTTATATTAATGTTGCTTTCAAAGAATTAGATTTAGATTACTGGGAATGTATATTTATAGTAAATTTGTATGATAACGAGGGAATTAATCAGGAGAAGCTTTCTTCCATTCTTCTGATAGATAAATCGATAGCCACAAAAACTATTAATTCGCTGGTAAATAAAGGCTTTATAATAAGAAAAGTTTGTGAAAAAGACAAAAGAGCTAAAAACCTTTATATATCAGATAAAGGAAAGGAATATAAAGAGCAAATTTTTTATCTGATAGAAAAATGGATCGATTATATTTCAGATGGAATAGATAAAGAAACTCAAGAATTCGTGCTTAATAAGCTTCGTATTATGGCAGAAAAAGCCAGAAATGCAGATTTTGACTGGATTATGCAGATGAAATAGGGTGAATGAGATGACCACTATCAAGCTTCATTCAGGAAGATTACTATTCTATTATAATTTGTTTTACAATCCTGGTCAATGCAGCTGCGATATAAAATATACAATGAAATAGGATATACCTTACCAGGCTGTAATGAAACAGCCTGGTAATATAAAGTGAAAATTTCATTGGATCTGATCAAGCCAATTAAGCATGACATCTGCCGCCAGTCCCAGATTCCCTATCTGGCAATGGGTATCGGCTGTTTCCTCCGTAGTAAACATGCGTGCGGTAAGAGAGCGGACTTTTGTCAATGTTAAAATCTGATCTGTAAACTGTTTTATCGGAACATAATGATCATTCTGTCCTGCAAGAAGAAGTACATCCTGTGTTATTAAATGTGAAAAGGCATTTGAATTATAAGAAAGCATTTTATGGAAAAATTCATAAGGAGATATACTGCCGGTTATATGCATTCCCTGCATAATACCCCATTCCATCATTAAATTCTGTTCCGCCAGCTTTTTTAGTGCTGTATTAACCTCGTCCATCTTTTCCTGAACCATCATGTTTTTAAAGGAATCTCTGAAAACAGGGTCGATTTGATGAGTCAATACATCAAAAAAGTCCGTTAAAATATCATATGCGATCACTCTTTTCACCCTTTTTTCATATGCCGCAGCCCTTAAGGATAAATAACCGCCAAGTGACATACCTATCAATGTGACATCATTCAACTGGAAATAATCAAGAATTGATTTTACAGGCTTTTCCCATTCATGTGTCATTGGTATTTTATAATCCTCCAATGTACTGCCCTGACCTGGCCCGTCAAAGCAGATAACATTATACCCGGCATCTTTAAATATCATAGTCATCAGAAAAAGCTCTTCTACATAGCTGTCGAAACCGCCGAAAAAAACAACGGTGCTTTTTGGGTTTTCAGGTGATATGCGGTAAGCTGAGAGATAACCATTCTGATATGGAATCATATGGTGCTGGTTTTCTGAGATTCCATAAAAATCACAGGTAAGAGATATAAAGCGTTTGCGTAACTTATTTTTGTCCGGATTAGAATCAGGCAGATAAAACTCGGCACCACGGAAATAATAGGCAGCCTTTAACGTATCATTTTTTTTAAGAGAAATATCCCCAAGCTCAATAAACGATTTAATTAAGTCACTATATGAATGAATTGCATTACTGACGCTTTGCATTTCAGCCAGCATAGTTTTATCGTTTGTCCAATTGTAAAATCGATTCATTTGAAAATTGACGCTTGGGTCTGGATGTAAATTATAAAGTCCTACCGGAAAATCGTTTGTTGTCCATTTCCTTGTCATATTGAAAACTCCTTTCTTGTTTTGACAAGAAGTAGTATAATAGAGCCTGATTTTATATTCAATGATTGATAAAATAGAATTTGAGGCTTATGCAATGAAGCTATTGTAATTGTTGATTATGTACGAAATAATAGATAGGTGGGGTGAAAATGTCTAATGAAAATGATTTGCGGATTATAAAGACACGCAGACTGATAAGGGATGCTTTTGTAGAATTGTTGGATATAAAGGGTTTTAGCGGAATAACAATCAATAATATTTCGGACAAGGCAATGATTAACCGATCAACCTTCTACCTTCACTATACCGATAAATATGATCTTTTGCAGCAGACAATAGAGGAAGCCATGCAGAATATATTGCAGCTGGTGGCTCCTGAGGCTCATATTATTGATGGGAAACTGGAATATGACAGCTTTGTAGAAAATATAAGTTCCATTCTCAAGACAATTGAAAGTGATGCTTTGCTTTATAAAATAATTTTAAATGATAAAGAAATGACAGGAATAAGCAAAAAATTTGAAAATGCATTCATTGAAAAACTTGACATTTGTTTCCCGGATCATATTTTAATTTCGAGAGATTTATTTTTAGAGATGATCACTTCGCTGTATATGTCATCCATAAAATGGTGGTTAAATAATGATATGAAATACTCACCAAAATTTATGGCAGAACAGTTAGTTAAATTATTGGTAGCAGGACCAACTAAGTCTATCGGGTTTTAAAGTGAGTCCAGAAAGATTTTGGCTGGTTTTAAGATACAAGTCTGGACTTATAGGGGGATATCTATGAATACTGATTTTGTAAACCTAACAACAGAAAACCTTGACAATGAACATTTATGCTGCATTATCCGAAGTAAAAAAAACCATCCAGGGATTGAAGCAAAGCGGCAATGGCTTTCAGACCGGCTGAAGGAAGGCCACGTCTTTAGAAAATTGAACGAAAAGGCTACGGTTTTTATTGAATATGCCCCACTTGAAACTGCCTGGGTTCCCATAACTGGCGGCAACTATTATTATGTGTATTGCCTTTGGGTTTCTGGCAGTTACAAAGGAAAGGGGTATGGAAAATCGCTGATGGAGTATTGCCTTGCCGATGCCAGGGAAAAAGGGAAATCCGGTGTCTGTATGCTTGGAGCAAAAAAACAGAAATCCTGGCTTTCTGACCAGTCATTTGCGAAGAATTTTGGCTTTGAGGTTGTTGATACTACTGATCAGGGATATGAGCTGCTTGCACTTTCTTTTGACGGAACGGTGCCGAAGTTCGAACAGAATGTTAAAAACAAGGGAATTGAAAGCAAAGAGCTGACAATCTATTATGATATGCAATGCCCTTATATCAGTCAGAACATGGAGATGATAAAACAGTATTGTGAAATGAATGACGTCCCTGTATCTTTTATTCAGGTGGATACGCTGCAAAAGGCAAAAGAGCTGCCTTGCGTTTTTAATAACTGGGGGGTGTTTTACAAGGGAAATTTTGAGACTGTGAATTTGCTGGATACCGGAAGTTTAAAAAGAATACTAAAAAAATAAAAATAATATTCAGGGCAGAAACCGAACGGAAAAAAGGAGGTTTTTGCCCTTTGAACTTGATAAAATTAGTCGAGAGAATTTATAATAAAATGCTATTATTATAATAGGAGGGTGCGCCAGTTCGGCGTATGTAGTATAAATGGGTGGAAGTCCCATTCTG
>CAURBW010000038.1:0-30706 GCA_963523075.1 uncultured Clostridium sp. | reverse complement strand
AATTCTGCAAAATCAAGGCTTTTAGAAAATCACGAATTTACCTTCTCACTTAACGGCATCCTTAACAGCATCCTTAACAGCAAGTAAAATCTTTATAAGTTCTTATGGACAATTTCTTTTAAAACCGGTAAAACATCATTTTCAAACCATGGATTTTGATTCAGCCAGCCAAGATTTAAAGGAGAAGGATGCACCAATGGAAAATATTCGGGTAAATATTTCTGGAAATTTCTCACTGTTTCAGTTAGACTTTTCTGACGTCTTTTATTTAAATAGTATTTCTGTGCATAGCTGCCGATTAGAATTATGATTTCAATATTTGGCATCTCTTCCAGTAAACGTGGATGCCATTTTTCTGCAAAGCCTTTTCTAGGCGGGACATCACCGGTTTTCGCTTTTCCCGGATAATAGAAATCCATAGGCAAATGGGCGATGCGATTCGTGTTATAAAATATCTCGCGGGATACTCCCAGCCACTCTCTTAACCGGTCACCACTTAAATCATTCCAAAACAATTGTGTTGCTTCTGCTTTACGTCCCGGCGCTTGCCCAACTATGGCAATGCGGGCATCTGCAGAAGCTTTAAATAATGGTGGAATTCCCATTTTTGTATAAGATTCATTCATTGGGTCAGCCATAATTTCTTGTTTCATTTTTTCAAATATCATCAAACTTCACTTCCATTATTATTTTATAAAAAAATGGCTCCGTACTAAATCACAAATACTATTTACTTCCTCTTTGGTTGATCCTTAAACTGTTCAATCACAGTCACCACTTCGTCCATGCAACTGGCAAAATCACGCAATTTATCCGCAATCTTCCTGCGTTTATCCGTATCCTGTAAATTCCTCAGTATAACGTTAAAGCCGCCACCCAGTGCTTCTAAATCCGTACTGTTATCATTGTTCCAATAATATCCTGTCTTAGCGTAAAGGGCAATGATATCGCTGATAAATGACATGTCAGGGTTCAGCTGCAATGCCTTTTCCAAAAAGCCCTTGCAGCAGCCGCTGTTGGTGGCCAGGCAGCAAACATACACGGTGTACATATCCCAGTTGTCAAATTCCTCAGGCCTTACTTTTTCAAAGCAGCCGTTTTCGATATCGTTTGCCCATGTACGGAACGCCTTTGCCCCGAAACAGTAATTACTGTTTTCATAGCCAAACATCTTCGGCAAAGACAGAATCCGCTTACGGTAAATGTCTGACAAATCCCTATTTTCCTGTTTTTCACCCATAAACAGCCAACCGTGGCAGTGCTCATCCTGCTCCGTGTATCCTTTGGGGAGCAAATCCTCCGCAGAAATGGAATCAGGAACCGTTCCGTCAGCACCCATATACAGCAGTGTCTTGCCGTAATCGGCATAGCCGGTCAAAACGCCCCAGCTAAAGCGGTCGTGAGGATTATTTCCGTAATCATTGAAAATAACAGGTAAACCCTTGTCAATATATGCCATCAGCATTTGAACGTACATTTCCCGATTGGAAAGAATCTGTCTAAGCGGTACAAAAGTACTCGCATAGCCGCATTCACGGAAGATTTCTTCCACAAGAGCGTGATTTCCTGCCCCGCTCAGGCAATAATCCAGCATACTGTTTCCCCTGAAATAATTTTTGGAGTAAATCTGTATAAAATTATCGCCAGTCAGCCCCGCAAAGAACCAATAGTCAAAATCCCGTTCCCCCAGACATTCCATAAGATATGCCGCACAGCCGTTGAACCAATAGTTCTGCCCGTATTCCGGATGCACGATCTGCCGGAGGTTCGGTAAAATATTGTTGCTTTGCTTCACATTCATTTTCAAGACTCCATGTATGGTATTTGTTTTTGGCTCGGTTTTTAACTGTGAGATTTTAATGGAACGGAACCGCTTTTTCCCTTGTCCGTTGGTTCCAATTACAATGGTCTGCGGTACTTGCAGGTGTAAATTCATATTCATATAAGGAAAATTCACCCCGCAAAAGCGCACCTCACCATTGAACATAACAGCAAAATGCTTTGCCCCCACAATCCACGTCAGCTTGTTGTAGCAGTCATGAGGTATGTGGCCGATTCCCGGATAAGAAAACGCATTTTCCAGCACCGGCTGCTGAAAAGCAACGGCGTGCTGCTTCAAAGCTTTATCGGCGCTATTTCCGGCGTTCATGGTATAGGTGCAGTTTCCGTGGGAAAACCATAAGCTGCCCTCGGTGGTTCCCCAAAGATATTCCTCACTTTTCTCTTCAGCCAAAAACTCAATATCCACACGAAAGGGCAGCCTTACTGCCACATTGGTATCCAGTTTCCTCTGAGAGATCCATGCAATATATTCAGCTTCCCCGTTATCCAGCACTTTAAAATGGGGGGAATAGACCGGCGTAATTTTGCGGAAATCAACGTCATATTCCCGTAAAACCGGGTTCGCTTTTTCAATTTCTTCCGATAAAATTTGTTTTGCCAAATCAAAATCCGGATAATCTGCAAAACTCGGCTTTCGCTGCCGGACAGGCAGGTACAGGTTGATTCGCTCACGGTTATTTTCCGATGAGAATACCGCCTCAATTAACGTTTCATGGCGCAGACTGCCGTTGTGCAAAAAGTCAATTTCATAGTTTGGGTTATCATCGAAGCCCTGCAGCATCCGCTCCTGTAATGCGCCCAAATCCTCATCCGTGTAAGCAGATGAAACCGCAAACAGACCGCCGGCAAACTCACGGCATTCAAATGGACATTCCTCTTTCAGGCTATCCATACAGGTAAATTGCTCCGGCTGTTTCTGCATGAAAATGATATCTTCATCGCTTTGATATTCAAACAGCGTGCGGCTGCCGGGCTTGCCAAACGGAATTTGGTTCGTGGACAGCCAATCCCAAAAACAATTGATATCTGAACTGCCGCTGTCCGATTTGACAGAGGTTATTACCAGCATGGATGGCAGCGCCACAATGTTCATATCCAGCGGTTTAGCCAGTCTTTCTGAAAGTATATTCAGCTTTTCCGAAGATAAATCCCGTTTGGAAGTGGATAAAAGCTCAGCTTCCACCTTGTCATAAAGCAAAGGCAGAGCAGAAATCTTCGTAATGCCATGCTCATTCATTGCGTTCAAAAAATCTATGACGAAGGTTTTCAACTCAGAAAGTGTTTGAATCTCGCTGTCAATTTCTTCAATTCGGCTTACAAAGCTCTCCACCAGCGTTTCCGTGTCGTTATCTTTATAAATCCTCAGAATATCCTTAATGGGAATCTGCATTTTCCGAAGCACTAAAATCTGCTGAAGGCGGTTAATATTTTCACCATCATAAAAACGGTATTTCTCAAAAGGCGGACGCTCACTCTGCAACAGTCCGACCTGCTCATAATAGCGGAGCGTTCTTGAAGAAACACCGAATTTTTCAGTAACCTGAGTTATTTTCATAAAGTCCATAGCAGCCCTCCTTGTCATTCTGCTATGATTATACCGCTTGACCTAACGTCAAAGTCAAGCGATCTATCTTTTTTAATCATCTATACCCAATCCATCAAAAATTTTAGACATACACTTTTCAATTCGCGATGCTCGGGTTGCAGACTGCTTCGCTCCATTAAAATAAAAAATATATCCTTTTTGACGCCCAGGCGTCAATGCATAAAATGCATTTTTAAACGCAGGATTATCATTAAATTTTACTTGCAGTTCGTCTGGAATTTTAATCTCTGATTTTTTTTCAACAGGCACTTTCAAGCCGGCTTTTTCAATTTCCATAGCTTCCCTGATATATGCTTTGACCATCGACTCTTTCTCAGTAATTTCTTCCACTGAGCTGAACCGAAGCTGTCGGCCGGCCTGAACTCTTTCCGTCTGCTGAACAAGAATTCCGTCTTCATCCTTGAGCAATGCTCCCTTGAAAAAGGATAACGCAATGTAATTTTTAAATCCTCCTATAATAACAATGTTTTTATCATTAAACATGTAACAGGGCTGTCCCCACTTTAATTCTTCTGTCAATTGACAAGCCAGACATAGTTCCCGCAGTTTTTTATGCTCATCATGCCACTTTTCAAGGTGTTCTAAAAATGCGTCAACTAACGGGTTCTTATTGCTATCCGATACAAAGGAATCTAATTTGTCAATTTTTTCAAAAAACTCCTCCTTTGTATCGCAAACTGTAAATTCACCGTTAAGGAACCCATATACTTTTCCATTCAGTTCTGGATTCTTTCTGGAACATTTTCCGATACAGCCGATCTTTGCTTTTACCTTATTCTTTAGCTCGTTGACGTCAAAACCAGAACAATAGGAACAAACTTCTATTTTAGGTGTTTTCTTCATCTCCGTAACTCCTTTCATTGATAGTAATTTGAACAGCCCCTGGATAATGAAAGACCTGACAGCTGATTTAACTGAGACACCTCTGTGCCTTCATAATTCTATGGTGCGCAAAAGCATAAACAATATAGCTGATTAATAACGGAAAATAAAAGTTAATAATTCTGCTTAGGATCATAGCGGATGGGAGCTGCTCACCCGGATAAAACTGCCCAAACACATTTAAATATGCTTTTTCTGCAATTCCGACTGAACCCGGAAGGGGAACTGCGGCAACTGCAATATTAATAAAGGATTGGCCTGCCATCAGATCAAGGCAGTCATTCTTCCTGTAACCGAAGCTTAAATAAACCAGATATGTTACAAGGCAGTATGCAATCCATTGAAACACCGAAACCACAAACACCTTTAAAAACAAATCCGGGTTTTTTATAATCAGTCTTGATTTTTCACGGTAAGAAATGATCAGAATATCCAGCTTTTCTTTTATTTCCTTTGGCTTTTTAAAGAGGTGAAGTTTTACGCCAAGTTTTAATGCCAAATCAATCAGAAAAGGTATGATTACTCTGGAAAACATCAATGCTGACAAAACAGCCGTCAGAAAAAGCATAACTGAGGCTCCTGTGAATAATAGCCAGATAAACCAGTGTGCAGACCTGGCTAATATATGATATCGTAACACCGCAAATACCCCGCCCATTAAGACAAGAACAATCTGACTTATAAAAACCATTAGAAATATAGTAATGGCTGAGATATCAATATGGATTTTATCCTTATTCATGTAATACATCTGAGCAGGCTGCCCTCCGCATGCTCCCGGAGTTATTGCACTAAAATAATTTCCGATGTACGCATAATCAATACAATTTTTATACGACGCAGCCTGCCTTAATCTGTGCATAATCATATAAAAATTCATGGCCTGGCACCCAGCATAGAAAAACATGAATGCAATTCCGGTAATTAGGTAGAAGAAATGTACGCTCCCAACCGATTTGATTAATTCCCCGATGGAATACTCTTTTAATACAACTGCAACAGTAACTGCCATCAAAGAGGTCATGAATAGGATACTTCTCATCTGACTTTTTTTACTGATTAATTTTTCTCTCATAATGAATGATCCTCATGTCAAAGTTAATTTTTTTATTATTACCAGGGCTTACTGATTCTATGTTAATCCCCTTTAATTTTATTCGGTATGCATCTGCTTTCTCACTTGGCTTACTATACTCTCTAATATAAACGATTGACAAATCCAATTTTGCTATTATAATAGTAATTATATCGAATCGATACATATATTATTGATATAAGGAGGGCATATGTTAGAATACATAATCTTAGGTTTTCTGATGAAAGAAGATATGAGCGGATATGATTTGAAACAGTGGATGGCAAACTGCACATCCTACTTCTTCGACGCTAGTTTTGGAAGCATTTATCCTGCTCTAAAAAGGCTGGAGGAAAAAGGTTACATCAGTTGCCGCGAAGTTGTTGAGAGCAGTAAATTCAAAAAACTATACTCCATTACTGGTATCGGTAAGTCATATTTTTTAAGCTGGCTGGAAAAACCGATTGTTTTTTCTAAAACAAAACAGGAGCATCTGGTTTATTTCTATTTCTATCAATATTTACCCATAGAAAAAGCAATATTGAATTTAAAAACATTTATAACAGAAGTGGAATCATGCTTTAATCAGCTAAATAAGGAAAAATCGGATGTAGAAAAAGCATATGATGTGAACCAGTTCACCTTTCTGTATTCTACAATGGTTTATGGAGTTAATTATTATCAATTTATAATTAACTGGTGCAATCACTTATTAATACAAATCGAAGGAGAAAAAATATGAAAATAGTAACTGTAATGGGAAGTCCCAAAAAGCATGGAAAAACCGCTGCCGCACTTGAATGTTTGGAGAAAAAGCTGCTGTCCCAGGGACATGAAATTGACCGAATTAATATAACTGATTATCACATAAATGGCTGTCTGGGATGCTACGCCTGTATGCAAAACAAAGATGCGGCTGGCTGCATACAAAATGACGATACTGAACAGGTATTTATGCGTATTATTTCTGCAGATGCTGTGATCTATGCTTCCCCTCTATATAGCTTTGATCTCACTGCACAGCTGAAGCCTCTTGTTGACCGGTCTTTTAGTCTAACCAATACACCACTATTAGATGGAAAACGTGTAGCACTACTCATTACTTGTGCCGGACAGGAAGAAGGTAATGCAGATTTGGTACAGGAATTTTTCCGCAGAAGTTTTGATGGAGAGAATAAAGGTATGTTCCATACGAAACTTGTTGGTGAGTTCATCATTCCATTTAGCGATGCTTCAGATTTTAGTGACAGAGCCAGAAAAACAGCAGATGATTTAGCAAAAGCCATTCTAAATGACCTATAAATAAGAAAATAAGATCTATTTAATAGGGGCACATTTCCCATATAAAAAGCATGGAAAGTGCATTTTTTTCAACCAATAGTATCGAAACGATATATAATCATTAGATATATACAGAAAGAAGCGTGAATTAAAAAATTGAACGATAATGTGAAAAATAGGAATTTTAAAAAGAAGATTATATCAAAGCGCATCATGCAGCTGATTCTTGGTTTAATAAGTATATTAGCCCTATATACAGCTTATCTGGGAATTGCCTATGGGGCAGTCAACTGGTACTATGGATTTCCTGCTGGACAGGAATATTCAAAAGGTCTCCTTATGTTAGATAGCAATGTACGATTTTATAGTGGTCTATGGTTAGGCATCGGTTTCGTTTTATTGTGGATGATCCCGCGAATCAATCATGAAAAAACAACACTTCGGATTATAGCACTGTTCTTTTTCCTTGGAGGAATAGGTCGTTTCATTTCCATACTATCGTGTGGCCTGCCGTCCAATAGCTATTTGGTTTTTGTGCTCTTGGAATTGGGATTTCCGCTGCTTACCTTATGGCAGAAGCGGATCTTGGAATGACATTACCAGTTCCTGTACCAGTCAACAAAAGAACAAGGAAGGTACCCTACAGAATTGAGCGCAGGGTGCCTTGTCATTCATCTAATACGGATTGTGTGAACATGGGCGAAAATACAAGCCCTGCGCATTATGTTGATACTTTCCTCTTAAACACCGGAGAGTATTCGATTGGTGCATCTACAGATACCGTTATGCCACCGGTATACGTTTCTCCGGTAGAGGTCAATATCCACTCACCGACAGGGAGATATACGTCTCTCCTGTATTCATTCAGATGAAGAATCGGCGCTACAAGATATTTGTCACCAAACATATACTGATCCTGAAGCTCCCAGCATTTCTCATCATCCGGAAATTCATAGAACATGGTACGAACCAATGGAGAGCCATTCGTATGAGCTTCTTCATAAAGCTTTTTGATATATTCATGCATACTGATACGAATATCATAGTATTCCTTCATGATCTTATAATTGTCTTCTCCATAACTCCAAAGCTCATTTGGCTGGCCTGTATGAAGGTAGCCGCCACCCCAGTCTCTGTTATCCAGCGGTGGTATGTTGTAAGGGCCTCTGTCCCCGTGCATACGCAGTACAGCTGAATACACAGCGAACTGATACCAACGAATCAGGAGATTTCTGAAATCAGGATCATTTACATCTTCTGTCATGAAGCCGCCGATATCTGTCGTCCACCAGGGAATGCCTGCAAGTCCCATGTTCAGACCGCACTGTAACTGATCAGCAAAGGCTTCAAAGGTACTTGGCACGTCACCTGACCAAATCACATTGCCATACTTCTGTGAGCCCGCCCATGCACAGCGAAGCAGATTTACAACAGGCTTATTTTCCTTACTCATCTCATCATAAAATAAGCGGCTGTACATCTGAGGATACATATTGCTGATACTAAGTGCAGGTCCATCACAGTATCTGTAATTCTCAAAATCATACACACCATAATCCGGTTCGGAGTTATCCAGCCAGAAAGAATCGATGCCAAAATCGTAGTAATTTTTCCTGCATACTTCCCATACATACTTACGTGTTTCAGGATTGAAAGGGTCGATTTGCACACAGTCACCTTGATAATCATAGGTCTGCACAGCCCCGCGCTCTGTCTTGATCAGAAGGCCTCTTTCCATCATCGGACCAAAGTTTTCACTCTTACGATCCACAGAAGGCCATACAGATACGACAACCTTGATTCCCATAGAGTGCAGCTCATCCAGCATTGCCTTAGGATTCGGCCAGTACTTCGTATCAAATTTCCAGTCACCCTGTACTGTCCAATGGAAAAAGTCAATGACGATCTGGTCAATCTTAATGCCTTCCTTCTGATACTGACGAGCAACAGCCAGAACCTCATCCTGGGTTCTGTAGCGCAGCTTGCATTGCCAAAGCCCCATCAGATCTTCCGGAAACATGTCAGCGTGACCGGTAACTGCGGTATAGTTTGCCAGAATCTGCTTCGATGTATCCGCCACAGTTATCCAGTAATCCATCTCCCTGGTAGATCTTGCAATCCACTCTGTATAGTTCTTACCAAAGGTTACACGGCCAACAGCCGGATTGTTCCAAAGGAAGCCGTATCCTAAGGAAGAGACAGCAAAAGGAACAGAAATCTGAGAATTACGCTGTGCCAGTTCCAATACACAGCCCTTTAAGTCCATATCATTTTGTTGATATTGGCCCATACCGAAGATTTTCTCACCTTTATTACTTTCAAATTTTATATTTAAGGAATAATCGGCTCCACCAATGATTCCCTTCCACTCGCGGTTAATCAATTTCAAGCAACGGCTCTCTTTAGAAATGGTTCCATCATACATACGGAAATATTCACGAAGGAACAACTTGTCATCTTTATAAAATGAAATGATACCCACAAAATTAACAACTACTTTAATACAACCATTGGTGATCGAAGCAATTTCCCTCTGATCCATGGTTCCATCTCCTACCCAGTGATCTTCTCTTTCAATCTTTACACTGCTATCCATATTCTCAACATTTTCTGTCAATGCCCAGTCATTTCCATTAAACTTGCCAAGCATGGTGGTACGTACTCTGACAGAATCCTTACCCCAGGCTTCGATTCGCCCCATTTCTCCATTATGGTAAAACACCAAAGCCCCATTGTCATTTAAAAATTTCATAGTACACCCTCCTATATATCAATTGATTTTCGGGATTACAATGATATAATACTCTATAGACAATTACATTTCTTCTGAAATACTATATATTTTTGATACTATTCTATTATTTAAGTTGTAATTCAGTATGTTATCCATGGAGGCCAGATATGAAATATACGTTTGCCGCATCTCAAGGTAATAAAGAACAGCGCCAGCACAGTTCCTCATTGGTTCCCTACAGTATTTATGATTGCCATATACCAGATTCTTTTCCCAACGTACCTATGCACTGGCATAACGAGTTTGAAATTGATTATGTATTGCAGGGAAAGGGAAACTTTATCTGTGGAGACGAACATTTTACTGTAAGCCATGGGGACGTGATTATGGTTTCTCCCAATATGCTGCATGCCGCCTACCCTTCTTCCAACATGAATCTGCATTATATTGCCTTTGTATTTCATGCCAGCATGCTCGGGCTTGAAAGCAATGATCGCAGCAGTACCTTGTATACGCCCTCTTATCACAGGACAACTGCGTGTAAATATGAAATATGACCTGGGCCACCCGGATTATTCGGTCATACACTCCCTGACAGAGACAATCATAAGCTGTGCAATCAAAAACAATCCTTATGATGACCTTTTACTAAAAAGCATTCTATTGCAGCTTTACTGGTATTTTGAAAAAAACGATAATCTGTCTTCCTTACAGGACGATGATATCAGTTATTCTTCCCTAATTCGTCCGGCTCTGGAGTATATGACCTACTGCTATATGGATTCCATCACGATCAACGAACTTGCCGCCAAATGCGCCATCAGTTCCAGTCACTTCATGAACTCCTTTAAGAAAGCCGCTGGCTGCAGTGCGATTGAATTTCTGACTCATCTCAGGATCAAAGCCGCATGCACAGCGCTGATAGAAACAACAGATGACATATCAACTATCTCCTGCAGCTGTGGCTTTAACAATCTGTCTAATTTTAATAAGCAATTCAAAAAAATCACAGGAAGTTCGCCTCGGGAATACCGTAAACGATAAAAAGAGGCATTGAACCCTAACGATCCAATGCCCTTAAATATATCTATAAATTCATATCACTCCAGAAATAAGTACAACATTTATCTCCCGTATCTGGTATCAGTTCCTGGAACCTGCAATTTTCTCACCTTAATGGCAAAAGCCGTTGGCAGCATTAATGCTTTTCTGCCAAAATCATTAACTGATGCCATTGCTTTTTCTTTGTCAGTTTCTTCAATAAGTTTTTCAATAACAAAGCCATTTCTGGCTAAAGAGTTAATATATGTACTCAACATACGATTAGAGAGCATAATTTCTTTGTCGCTCATATCAGCACAATACCATTCTTCATTAAAATAAGAATTACTAAAAACAAGTTTGCCATCTTCAACCGACACACATTTATGAATAGGATGGGACCAGCCGAAAACGAATGCTCCATCTTTTTTTAAATAAGAATAAATGCGCTTAAAGGTTTTGTCCAAGCTTGTTGTCCAACCAATTCCATAAACAGAATAAACTAAGTCGAAATAATCAATTGGTAATCCACATTCTTCCTCCATAGGTGAACAAATTAGTTTAGAACTGATTCCTTGTGTCTGAAGATATTTTTCCGTTCTTTCAATTTGATTTGCAGATATATCCAATCCCCATAACTCAGCTGCCCCTAAATCTGCAGCATATTTTAACGAGTGACCATTGCCGCAGCCAATTTCCAGCACACTTTTATCTGACAAATCTCCAAGTAAGTTCAATTTCTCCTCTGATGGTAAATAACCTCCCCACTTTGGTAATGCTGTTACACCCAAAAATTCACTACCTATTGTATCCCAAAACTCAATATTAGTTTTATGGGCTTCACTAACATTCATATCAATATTAGTCGCTTTACCCAAAACCTTACCACCCACAATGTTCTTTTTCATTTTCTCCGCTTCTTCTATAAGCTTCATTATATTTTCCTCTGCTTTCTTTTTGTAGTCTGCATCGGTCAGCTTCTCTCCTGAAAATAGCTCGTTAAGATTGATTTTGAGAATTTCACAAATCGGCATCATAAGGGACAATTCAGGCATTCCGTTGCCACATTCCCATTTACTAACAGTTTTATTACTAATTCCGAGAGCCTCAGCAAATTCACACTGAGTTAAATTCTGCTGTTTTCTCATTTTTGCAATAAATTTTCCGATTTTAACCTGATTCAAACCGACACCGCCTTTCTTTGAGGATATTATATTTCAATCACTTATAAAATCACACCCATGAATCGTAGAATTTATAGACTCAAGAAACGCTAAGCAGCCTCCTGCAATGATTGCGCCTTAATATTTCCTTCACCGAGAATTAAGTGATAAATTTCTACCTTTCCTTACCTCATTAAATTTTTCTGTATTACTGACAGTTCTCCCATTTATCATAAGCGAAATTCAGTTCTTTTTCCATAGTTTCTTTTTTTAAGAATAGTTCCTGTAAATATGCGAAATTGGAATTATTATTATTTATCTCTTGTTCCAGTGCTTTTAATGCAGCTTCTATGGCTTCAATCTCATTCTCAAGAATATCTGACTTTTGCGTATTCAACTTCCTGGATTTGTTATCCGTTCTGCTGTATTGATTTACTTCTCCCCCAATGGAAGGCTTCTTTTCATATGGCTTTTGGGGGTGTTCCTTCTTATAACTTTTATCATCTTCATAAACCTTCAACTGGTTGCTTAGACCCATGGCCTTTTCGTTTGACTGGTCCTCAAATTTACCAGCCTTTTGCAATTCTTCCTGATAATACGTATAATCTCCCGGATAAGTAATAAGACGGTTATTTTCAAATGACATGATTTTGTCTGCCACTTTATTTATAAAATACCGGTCATGGGATACAAATAACAGGGTTCCTTCAAATGCGGTTAAAGTTTCCTCCAGCACTTCCCTGGAATCAATATCCAAGTGATTGGTAGGCTCATCCAGAATCATAAAATTCACTTTTTCAAAGGTTAAAGAACATAACCTTAACCGGCTCTTCTCCCCACCGGATAAAAATCTTATTTTCTTATGGACATCGTCTTTAAAGAATAATACTCTTGCCAGCTGGTTTCTGGCAGCTTCATAAGTAATATTGTGTATGCCGGAAAAGTACTCAAGTATGGTTTGGTCTTCATCTTCAAAAACAACCTGTTGGGGCAGATAACCGATTTTAACCTGAGCACCAATTTTTACCGTACCGTAATCTGGTTTTAATTCTCCTAATATCAGCTTAAGAAGGGTAGATTTTCCGCAGCCGTTTTTCCCGATAATACAGGCACTATCCTGATAATAAACTTTCATATCAATGTCTTTTAGTAATACCGTATCACCAAAACTTTTACTTAAGTGTTTGGTTTCTAATACCATTTTTCCGGAACGGTTTGCGTTTTCCTGATTAAGTCGCACCTTCCTGCCTTCAAGGACCGGTTTATCCAATACTTCAATCTTTTCCAGACGTTTTTCCAATTCCTTAGCCCGTTTAAACATCGTTTCACTGTCTCTCATATTTCCCCAGATACGGTAACGCTCAATCTGTTTTTCCATCTGTTCGATCTTTTTCTGCTGGTTGATATAATTCCTGTAGTCAATTAAGAACCGTCTCTCTTTTTCCAGTACATAATAACTATAATTCCCCAAATAAATATTAGCCCGGCTAAACTCTAACTCCACGATTTTCATAGCAACATGATCCAGAAAATATCTGTCATGGGATATAATCAGAACAGAACCTTTATAATCCTTTAAAAAGCCCTCCAGCCATTCTGTGGTTTCTAAGTCCAGATGGTTGGTAGGTTCGTCAAGAAGCAGAATATCTGGCTCCTCAAGAAGTATCTTCGCCAAAATCACTCTGGTTTTTTCCCCGCCGCTTAAACTGTGAAATGGCAGTTGCTTTAAAATATCATTAATTTTAAGTCCCTCTGTAATCTTGTTAATCTTCGTTTCCAGCTCATATCCTCCAGATATCTCATACTCCTCCGTAAGCCGTCCGTAACTTAACAGTGCTTTCTCAAGCTCCTCACCCGAAGAAGTCTGAAATACCCCTTCAAGCTCTGATAACCGTCTCTTCAAATCAAAGACTTTTTGAAAAGCCATGCGGATTACATCAATCGCTTTGGTATCCTCACTGTAAACAGGTATCTGATTTAAATACCCTACTTTAATCCCTTTACGAAGATTTACCTCGCCTGCCTGATAATCTTCTGAAACCTCCTCCCCATACGAAGCTTCCCCAACCTGCACTTGCCCGGTATCCTCAAGCCTCCCTTGTAAATTTAAGTTACTTTCCTTAAACCTGCCCATTATAATCTTCATGATTGTAGTCTTCCCACACCCATTCTTACCAATTAACCCAATCCTCTCCCCAGTTTTCACTTCAAAGCTTATCGTTTCAAATATCTTGCTCGCTCCATAAAATTTCGTTAAATTATTAATACTTAATTCTATCATGACTCTACCTGACCTTTCTTATAATTAAACTCTGACTTTACCCTTTACTTAAAAATGAACGCAAAAAAACCCAAAGCCAATAAGCTTTGGGTTGTTCATTTTTAATTATCACCGTAATAACAAATGATATTAACCTGAATACTCCAAAAACCTTATATGGTTAACTTTGAATCTATTAAATTTGGACGCACTTCTAGCCTTAACTTGAAATATTGCGATCATAATAGATTCCAATTTTACCCATTTAAGTATGGAGTTCATATTTGTTATTACCTTTCCTAGTTTGAAAATACTATATTTTCTTTATAATAAGCGAAAACACATATCCCGTCAAGTTGTTTTTCTGGTTTTTGCCTATAATTCTTGAAGCCAAGCAGGGCGGGGTTTCTCCCCTTTTAGTAAATAAGGGGTCAGGGTAGGTAACCCCTCGTTATTCAAATCCCCAATAGTAGAAATTAAGTCGGCATCAGGTACATTTTTTTTCCAAAGTTTTATATCTTTTAATCCCATTTATATTATCCTCCCATTTTAATCCGCGACTCGGATGACTCCGGCTTTTAATTAATCTATTTTATCACAGGTATCACTTCCCATATTTTGATAAGAAAATTATACCATCTTCCAGATGCAATCAGATACCTTAAAAATCATTGAGAAATAAGAATGAGCTGCACATCAACCTTGACATACAGTGTCATGGTTAATATACTATAATAATGACATAGGAGGTGATTGTTTGAAAGAAAGCCGACTGTTTAAGATTATCTACTTTATTTTAGAAAAAGGGCGTGTTACTGCTCCAGAATTGGCAGAAAAATTCGAGGTTTCCGTTAGAACAATTTATCGTGATGTAGATGTGATTAGTAGTGCCGGTATTCCCATTTATGTTACAACAGGCAGAAGTGGCGGAATACAAATTCTTGATAACTATGTATTGGATAAAGCCTTTTTTTCGGATAAAGAAAAGCACGATATATTATCCGCCTTGCAAAGTTTGTCCGTTATAGATAACATCTATGAAAGAGAGCTGTTGACAAAACTATCTGCACTTTTTAACACACATTCAGAAAATTGGGTTGAAGCAGATTTTAGTCGTTGGGGCAGCAAAACACAGGATAATGCTAAGTTTGAGCTATTGAAAAAGGCAGCTATCACGCACAAAGTAGTAACTATTGTTTATGTAAGTTCCTACTTCAAAAAAACAATGAGAAAAATCCATCCTCTAAAGCTCTACTACAAATCAAAAGAATGGTATGTGAAAGCCTATTGCACAGAAAAAAATGATTTTCGTCTTTTTAAATTAAATCGAATTATCAACTGCGAACTTTTGGATGAGGATTTTATTCCTGTTGAATTTCCTGAGTTACAGGATACAGAGCAGAATAGCTGCAAAAAAATCGTGCTTCGCTTCCCTAAAGAAATGGCTTACCGTGTTTATGACGAGTTTAAAGAGGATGAACTTACAGAACAAGAAAACGGCGATTTTATTGCGACTGCCTATATGCCGGAGGACACATGGCTGATTGGATATCTTCTTTCCTATGGTGTGTATGTTGAAGTGATAGAGCCTGCTTATTTGCGTAAGATTTTGTCCGATGAAGCAAAGAATATTTACGAAAAAAATAAACCTTGACAGATGGTGTCAGAGTTTGTGTGCTATTATTTAATTGCAGCTGTACAAATTTTATTATTGGGAGGGTTAAAAAAGCAGGGCATTTACGAGTGATTGCACAATGGATGAAATGATTGAGTTTTGTATTCCCCACACGGTAATGGCTAATTCGGCTCTGACAGTAGATGAAGCTCGTAATATGATGAAAGAGTTTTTTTCCGACACTCAAGCGTTGGAAAACAAAATAAATTAGTATTTGGTCTTGATACCATAAGGAGGATAATTACATGGGCAGAGCAGCAACAAAGTCGGATATGATAACAGCGGCAATTAGCAATTACGAGAAACTGAACGTTCTTATTACTGATTTGACAGAAGAGGAATTGTCAACTTCATTTGATTTTACAGCAGATATTAAAAAGAAAGAAGCTCATTGGGGCAGGGATAAAAATCTTCGAGATGTTCTGATTCATCTCTATGAATGGCATCAACTGTTGCTTAATTGGGTTCAGGCAAATAGAGATGGAGAAGACAAACCGTTCATTCCAGAGCCTTATAACTGGAAAACTTACGGAGTTATGAATGTGGAGTTTTGGAAAAAGCACCAAAACACATCATTAGACGATGCGAAAAATATGTATAAAAAATCCCATGCCGAAGTCATGAGGTTAGCCGAAACATTTTCAAATGAAGAGCTGTTTTCTAAAGATATTTATAAATGGGCTGGAGGAAGCACTTTAGGTTCGTATTTTGTCAGCGTTACAGCCAGTCATTACGATTGGGCTATGAAAAAACTAAAGGCACACAAAAAAAGGTGTTTATCCTATCTGCCTTAATGAAAATATAATGTCATCTGTTTTCTCCTTAAGGGTAACAATGTCACTTGAACGCTAAAACCAATCAGAACCCTTATTTATCAAGATTTATTCTCGCTTTAACAGGCAAACCGTCTCAACAAGCCTGTAGACGGACGTTTTATACTACATGACAGAAGTAAACTGATGGATTCTTAGGCGGGGTAAGATTTTACCCCACCTGCTGCCGTTTTCCCTGCAAAATCTTTTAATTAATGGCAAAGCCTATTGCCCGACCTTACAAACCGGAAGTTGTTTATCAAACAAACTCAACTACCACAATCTCATTTCCATCACTATCATTCAGACGAGCTTCATAAGTACCCCAGTCATATCTAATTGCATCGGAAAATACGACACCCTTCTTCTTCATGTGTTCAATTGTGGAATCGAGGTTTGGGGTATGAAAAACAAAAGATTGATGCCCAGTTGGTTCTACATTACACTTTTTGCAATCCCATATACAAATCATAGGTACATTTTCGAAAAAGCCAAAATAAACACCATTTGTATTATCATCATCTGTTTTGATAATCGGTATTTCTAATATTATTGTATAAAATTCAATAAGCTCTTCTGCTTTTTCGGAGAAAATATTTGTACAGTAATATCCTGTTATCATTATCTCACCTCCCTCAAATTCGGATTTGTATTCCGACATAACCGGGAATTTATGTTTTATTCGTACTACCGATTTCAAGTAGATTTCCCTCAGGGTCGGCAACATAAAAGTTGCGAATGCCAAAAGGATAGGTGATGGGTTCGCCTGTGGGAAATTGTAGACCCAGCTTTGATAGCCGCTCATATTCCGTATCCACATCAGCAAAGCTGGGCAACCAAAGGGCAATTTCAAATGTCTGATTGATTCCTTTTGGTGGAATATAACTTTCCCAGATTGCCTTCACGAACTCTTTCCTACTATACATAAATAGGGATAACACACCGCTTGCAGTTTCAAACTCTGCGAAATCCCCACCAGTCCACTCCGTATGAAAGCCTAAGGTATCTTCTGTAGAACCGAACCATACTGTCTATATCGTCAACTAATAGACCCGAACCTATCCTTGCATCTTTTCCGTTCAATATCATCATCTCCTTTCTACTAGAAAGTTAATTTGCAATCCTCATATGTTCAAAAGTGCTTGCCATACCTGCGACAAAGTTCCATTGCCTTACCATATAGTTTTTTAATGCAGCTGTATTGCTCCGATATGCTGAATATACCTTATCTAAATTAAAATCCGAATTATTTAAACCACATTCTTCAATCGCTTTAGCTGCGGCATACCCGCTTTCCATTCCTGCAGAAATGCCTTCACCCATAGGATTGAGAAAGCCAGCTGTTTCTCCGGCAAACAATACTTTTCCTTTTCCATACTCGACAGGGCAGTCTGGCATAATATGCGGCATCAGCCATTTCTCTTCTCGTTCTTGTTTCTCAATTTTCAGATTATGATTCTGTTCCATATAAGAAAGAAACTGAGAATAATAATATCCAATTTTTGTAATATCCTTAACAGATACTCCGAGAATTAAATAGCTATCCTTCACATTAAACCAGGCATCATATTCTGATAGATGAGGCTGCAAATAAGCATAAAAATAATGATAGTCTAAATCAATCGACCCTTTGTTAAAGGTTTGGAACGTTGTGATATAATTTTTGTGGGTATTAAGAAGTTTCCGCTTTATAGAACTGACTACACCATCACAAGCAATTACATATTTTGCATATTCAGTGTAATCAATCGTTCCCTTTAATTGAACTTCTACACTCTCAAGGTGCTCGATACAAGATAGCGCCACTGTTTCATCACGAAATTCAGCACCAGCTTCAACCGCTTTTTGTATCAACCAATAATCAAATGAGCTTCTCCAGATATTTAAGCCCTCTTGTTCGTATCGGTATTCTTTTCCGTTATCATTTGTGAAAATCATCCCTCGATTATCTGTTGGTGTGCATTGAGTATAAACTGGTGGCACTTCTCCAAAATATTGTTGAACCAAATCTGTCGATTTCTTTATTAAAATACCTGAACAGGATTTGTTTCTTGGCATTTTGAACTTTTCTACTAACAAAACTCTATATCCATTACTGGCTAATTCCTTGGCCGCACTGCTGCCAGTAGGTCCAGCTCCGATTATAATTACATCGTACATTGTAATTTCTCCTCATCATATTACTTCTACACCGAAAAGCTCGTATCAAATCATGCCTCTTGTTTTTTTGCAGCATAGATAATACCTATTAAAGACACAAGTCCAATAATTGCCATACAAATTAGATTTACTGACATTGGAAAAGAATACTCTATGCTTAGAGCAGTAATATTGCAAATCCTCAAGATTGAGATAATAGGTAGCACGGAGGAAAGCATGGGTGACCAAATACCAATAAATGATAAAAAAGCGTAAATAAAAGTAACACACACAGATATTAAAAACCCTTTTTTACTCATTAAAGCGATAAACATAACAGGAAGCATCGCTATAAACGTAAGCAATCCGGACAGTAAATAAGTTCCAAGCCCTTGTGAAAATTCATTTAGGGTAAACCTAACACCTATAAAGATTCCCGCAATATTTAAAATATAAGATAAGAATCGACTCTATTCTGAATGACCGCTTCGATGTAACCAATGACCGAAACAAGCGGCGTTCTCACATCATGAGATAGATTTGAAAGCAATCTTTTTTTATCATCTCGTTCTTTTTCATAATTTTGCTTTTGCACTCTATAGGATGATAACAGCTTATTTATTTTAAACATCAATTCCCCGAGTGTGTCATTCTTATTCGTGAACAGGGTTAAGCTATCCTGTCCACTTAAAATACCTTCAATCGTTTTTTGTATGTATTTGATTCGTCTGTACTGAATATATTGTCTGGCAATTAAAAGGCACACGATACCAGCCAGAATCGAAGTACTTACCGCAAAAAATACCGTCATTATGCCCCTTCCCCGTTGTTAAAACGGTAACCGATGCCCCAGACCGTTTGAATTAAGACTGGATTTTCGGAATCATCTTCTATTTTTTTTCTTAATCTTCGGATGAGGGCCATAATTTTATTATCATCATACACAAACTCTTCCTCCCATACATTCTGATAAATCTGCCTTTTCGTAAATACCTGCATTGGGCTTTGAGCAAGATAACAAAGTAATTTATATTCCTTTGCGGTTAATGAGATTACACTGTTATTCTTCGTAACAATGCACTTTTTTGTATCAATCCTTAAATTATGAAATTCAAGAAGTTTTGAAAAAATTGCTTGACTGTTGTTTAAAACCTGAAAGCGCTCTATCAGATTATCAACTCTTGCAATGAGTTCAGATAATCCAAACGGCTTCGTAAGGTAATCATCCGCACCGGTCCTAAGCCCAATTACCTTATCCATTTCACTGCTTTTTGCAGATAGTATTAAAACAGGGATACCGGATATATTTCTTATTTTTTTCAATATGTCAAAGCCGCTATCTCCGGGCAGCATTACATCCAAAATCCCTTTATCTTTTTTCGCCAAGGTTTTTTAATCTAAGGTTCGCTGGGTTCTAAAATTTATTATATTATACCTCTTTATTCCAGTTATTTCTACAAAGACATATGGCAAACAATAAAACGAGGCAATAAGATTTTTTTATCTTAATGCCTCTGGATTTTCTTATTTCATAATAAAGGGTCATCGTTATTTTCCTTTACCGATCAGTACCCCATATAACTCGGGTCGATAAAACTTCAGCACCCGCAGAACCCGGAGGGTGTTCCAGCGGCTGTCGCCGCCTGTTTGCTCCATATCAAAGTGAACCTTTCCCGAATACTTCTGTTGAACCGGCCAGGAGTTGTTATTCCGCTTCTTTTGTATGATTAGTTCCAGCGCTTCCTCCATGCGGGGATCATCGCTTTTCTGAACAGATGCGAAATAATCCATGCACCGTAAGATATCGAACTTCCAGCGACATGGGTAGGACAGCTTCAGCATCTTCTGGTCAATTATTTCTCCCGAATGAACCGACTGAAACAGGTGTTTCTTCAGGATGAACTCCCACGCTTTTGGGGTGCTTTCGTTGATCTCCTCAAGCCGATAACTGTACCCATATACCTCATAATCCCGAAAGGATTCCAATACAGACAGTGTCGTATGCAGGGAGCTGTGCATATCGCCTTTATCCCAATTGCAATTCCAGCCGCCGTCCGGATACTGCTTTTCCAATATATAATCCACGATTTCATTGAGCTTTTCCGATTGGAGCTTCCTATAACAACACATGCCAAGAAGCATAGCACAGACACACAAATCCTGATAGCGGTATTTTTTCGCCTGCCCCTTACTTGTCCACATCCCATCAAGCAGAATCCTACTGCTTTCGGCATACTGAGGACAGGTTGGGTCTAAACCAATGTTTTTCAAATCAAGCAACGTGTAGTGCGTGGAAATCCATTTAGGCGAGTAAAAACCGTTTCCCCACAGGCCTGTCTGCTCATCGCGTTCTGCCAGAAAGCGTTTCCCCCAGCCTTCCGCTGCGATTCTGACCCTCAGACCGTTTATTATCTCTGAGGAAGAGCAAAGAAGGTCTCTGTGAGTTTGATATTGTACTGATACGTCGCCATTAAGCAGCCACGTGACTACTGATGAATTATTCAATTCCACTAGATTACCCCCGTTCAAACAGCTTCTTTAAATATCCCTCGTTTAATAAATGCACCGTTTCGAATTTACCGATATAAAAAACCGCCCAGTTATTAAAAATGCACGGAATTGATTTTGCCCTTTCCAATGATCCTTTAGTCAAGAGAGTAATATACCTCCTTTCGACATATCACTCTCAAATTGGTAAGTGATTCAAAAAACAGCGTTATTCCACAGAACGCCAGATTATGCTATGCTCCCTGATAATCTTCTATTTTTAATTACTTTGACAAGTATTAACAGTAGTACTAATGTAAATATAGATAAAATAACTGCAATTATTATTTTTACAGGCGATATTTGCTCTTTTACTTCATATCCATTTTTCACTATTTCAAATGAACTACTATGTAAATCAGCTTCACCACCATGCTCTTTACACGCTCTATAAAATTTACCAGTTATTTTTACGGTATCACCTTTGCATTTATAATGTCCATAAAATAATATTTCTTCAGCAATGTCACTATCCAACCAAATTCCAATTGCATTTGTACCGTCATTTATATTGATCCATGAATAATTACCTCTCTTCATGCTTTCACCAATGACTTCTCCTTGAATCGTAACCTCCTCTCCGTTATACTCCTTTGCCTTCTCAATTAAATCGTTTATGTCTGTAATAGACTGTGCATTTACTTGGAAAGTTAGTGCGGAAGTGAAAAGTAATACCCACATTAATGTTTTAATATATTTTTGCATGCCTTTTTAACACCTCCTAAGAAATAACCAATTAATGCAAATACAGATAAAAATTCAAGTCTGCCTAAATACATTGCAATAATATAAAACAATTTCATTACTGTAGGCATGGAAGAAGTGGTTACTCCTATGGATAATCCTACATTACCAGTAACAGAAGCTGATTCAAATGCAGAAGCTGAGATTGGATATCCATAGAAAGTTCCAAGTATAGTGCCAGTAGCAAAGGTAACGATATAACAGATGATAATAATTGCAGATGATTTTATTACAGTATCATCTAAAACCCGGTCTTTCATATGATGATATTTATATACATTCATACTTCTTTCTGTCAAAAGCAGCTTTTTTACATCCATGATTAATCCTTTAAATACAATACCAACTCTTAATCCTTTGAAACCTCCTGCTGTTGAACATGCAGAACCACCGATTAACATAGCCACCACCATAATTAAGATGCCAAAATCACCCCATTCCAAAGCAAACTGCCTTGCATAGATGCTTCCGAATCCTGTTGTGGTATGTGCTGAAATTACGTTAAATATAACTCTTCTAAATCCTGCTATGGCATCCGTATATACGTTCAATTTCGCCAATCCGGCAAGTGCAAGCATACAGGCTACAAAGGATGTAACCAGGAAGCTCTGTATTTCTATATTCTTTATTATCTCTTTTCTTTTTCCCTGCCATATTGCATAATGGATTCCAAAGTTCAGGGAGCCAAGGATAAAGATGACCATGGCAACTGTTTCAAACATGATACTGTGATAATACATAATATTTTGTGAATTGGGCGCAAATCCTCCCGTACTCCATGAGGATGCAAAGATAAAGAGTGCGTGTAAAAATGCAGATACAGGCTTTAAACCAATGGACATTCCCACAATCCATAATACAGCTGTTCCAATAATAAGGTAAATCATACTAATTTTCCAGATTTGTCTGGCAGTACCCTTTACATTGGGAACTAACTCGATATCTTTCCCTTCTCCAACATACATTTTGAATGCACCGCCCATTTCCTTGCCTAAAAAGGTAAGCGTTAAAACAACCATTCCTTGACCACCAATAAAGGTTAAGATATGTCTCCACATATTTAAGCCAATGGAAATATGATCCAAATCCTGAGTAAGGGCTAACCCAGTTGTAGTAAATCCACTCATTACATCAAAGCATGCATCCACAAAAGATAATGAATGGCCACTTAGCATATATGGAATTGCGCATAATACTGTTAAAACAATCCATGATAGTGAAGCGATTACAAATCCATGTTTCCACTGTATATCATGCTTCCTTTCCTTTGATCTCATTCCATACATGATCATTAATATTCCTAAAATAAAGGCGATTGCATCACTGATTATAAAATCCAGCAATGGATTCCATTCAAGAAAAATAAGTGATGTTATGATAGGTATCGTCATTAAAGAAGCTACAATTAATACAATATATCCTGTATAATAGCTGATAATTTCAATACCATTTTGACTATGCTTCAAACTAATCATTTGTCACCTCATTATAATTACTGTTATTGCAAATAATATTGCAACGTAAAATGTTGTCAACAGTGATTCATAAATTATTCCTTTTAATTCTTTTTTCCAAACATCCATTTTTTATTGCCTCCATCATATAATTCACAAACTAAACTCGCTAAAACGGATTTATTTGTGATAACGATTACTTTATCACCCACCAAAATCTGAGTATCTCCTCTTGGATAAATAACCGTCTCCCCACGTATAATAGAAACCAAAACACATTCTTTTGGTAAAATTAAATCCTTTACAAATTGATTGCTCCAGATGTTATTTTCTCTAATTGATAATTCTGTAATTATCATTAACCCACGTTCTAAAGTACTGATGACCCTGTAATCCTCCTGATCAAACGCATATTCAATTAAGTTAGCAATTACCGCTGTACTGCAAACCGCATTATCAATTCCTAACTTTTTAAACATAACGATGTTTTGTGGATTATTGATACGGGAAATTGTTCTCTTCGAATGAAAGCTCACTTTCGCAATTTGACAAATCACTAAATTTTCTTCATCCGACCCTGTCACAGCAGCTATAATTTCTGCATCCTCAATACCTGCATCCTTTAAAACATCTAAATTAGTACCATCCCCCCATATAACATCACTGGTAAAATCTTCAGCTATTTTTTTGCAGGTTTCTTTATCTCTTTCAATTAACGTAACTTCATAATCTCTTCCTTTTAACGTTTTGAAAAGGTTATATCCTACTTTTCCACCGCCTACTATTATTGTTTTCATAAAAACTTCTCCTTGCAAAAATAATTAATTAATCTTCCTTTATCATTTATGTGTACCGTACAAATCACTCTATCTCCTTTATATATCTTTTCATTTCTTTTCATAAGTTTTACTGTCCCATCCTTCACAGTACCAGATATGATACAGTGAAATTTAGCTTCGATATCTCCTACCGCCATTGATTTTTCTTTACTAACAAGAAATTCAATTATTTCATGATTATTGTCTAACGTTGATATCACATCTAAACTATTGATTGGCAGCTTACTCTTTACTATTTCAATTTCATACTGTATCGGGTTAATCGTATTGATTCCAAGCGTATGATAAAAAGAATTTTTATCCGGATCATTTACCCTCGCAATAATTTTAGGCACGTTATATATTTTGCCCGCAATCAGTGATACAGTAATGTTGACGTTATCATTTGCTGAAACTGCAATCAGGGCGTCTGCCTGTTCTATTCCTGCGTCGATAAGATTATCACTGTCATATTCCACTCCTTTTATTCGACGGCCATTAAAACCACTTCCTAAAGCATTTAATTTATCTGCATTGTTATCAATAATACTCACATCATTGCCATCATCTGATAATCCCTTAGCCAAATTACTGCCAAATCTACCGCAGCCAATAATGATTATAAACATAATTTCCCCTCCAGATGACCCAGTCCATTATTATCATACTCAACTTGATTTTCTGCTTTTTCTATCAACGGCGGACAATCTGACTCATCAAAAGCGCCTCTTCCCTTTGGAACAAATGTACCAAAATTTTCAAGATTATATCTTGCTGGTAAATACGTTGGGTCAAGTGCCCATGCAGCTCGAAAGTGCTTCATTGCTAAAAGATGATCGCCCTCTTTTTCTAAAATCAAACCAAACAGGTTGTGAGGTTCTGGTGCATGCGGGTATTCCCCAATCATACTTTTAAGAAGATTTTTACTTTCTTCATATTCATCGTTATTAACTAATACACGCACTTTATTGCAAATTAAAGTCATATTTTTCTTTTCTTCATTAATTATTTCATTCATACAATTGTCCTCCTGTAAATCTTTCATTGTATTAATCATTGTAATATAAATGATGTGATGTTGGTGTGAGGATAGAAAGATGGGTGTGAGATTTCTGTGAGATTTAGATTAATATATGAAAATTGAGGGATCAGATTATACAGAGTTATATCAGGCTTACTCTTTTACAGGAAGAAAAACAGCCGTGGAACCCCTTCCAGCCGGAACAGCCAGCCGCATTAAAAAAGTATTGAGTTTTAAATGATAAATCGAGAACTGAATTTGCCAGTAACTGATTAACATTATATTGATTATGTGAATATAATAAACAGAAAAAAAGCTTTCTTGTTTTCTAAGAGAAGTTACTTTTCAATAAAAATTATGAGGCAAAGTTATGTTTAAAAAATTTGAGTACATTCTTTTTATTTTTACTGTTATTTTAGTGCTTTCCATCCCACAGGGAAAGGCAGGCGCAGCACCGGCAAGACAGATGGAGTATTTAGACCGCGGTGTAACAGCCGTTAAAGTAAATAATGGTGTCTTTATCAGCTGGAGGATTTTAGGGACCGAACTATCAAATGTTTCTTATAACTTATATCGCGGATCAACGAAACTAGCAAACATTACCGGAGCCAGCAATTACTTAGATACAACAGGAACCACTGGTTCCACTTATGAAGTAAGCGCTGTTGTAAATGGTAACGAACAAAACAAATCATCTGCCGTTCGTGTATGGGATAAAAATTATCTGCAAATTCCTCTGCAGATCCCATCAGGAGATATGACACCGGATGGAATTTCCTATACCTACAGTGCAAATGACTGCAGTGTGGGGGATTTGGATGGGGATGGACAGTATGAAATTATATTGAAGTGGGATCCCTCTAATTCAAAAGACAATTCTCAAAAAGGATATACAGGCAACGTTTACTTGGATGCCTATAAAATGAACGGAACCCGCCTTTGGCGAATCGATTTAGGCAAAAATATACGGGCAGGTGCCCACTATACCCAGTTTATGGTATATGATTTAGACGGCGACGGAAAAGCCGAGATTGCTTGTAAGACGGCGGATGGAAGCAGAGACGGCCTTGGTACCGTCATCGGAAATCCCAATGCTGATTACAGAAGCTCTTTCGGGTATATATTATCAGGACCTGAGTATTTAACTGTATTTCAAGGACTAACAGGAAAGGCACTCTATACGACCAATTATGAACCGGTCAGAGGAAACGTATCCGATTGGGGAGATTCCTACGGAAACCGGGTAGATCGTTTTCTTGCAGGCATCGCTTACCTGGACGGTGAGCATCCTAGTCTGGTCATGTGCCGCGGATATTATACAAGAGCAGTTCTTACAGCCTATGACTGGAACGGTTCCATGCTCATAAAACGCTGGACTTTTGACAGTAAAAGCTGGGGCAACTCCGGTTATGACGGACAGGGAAACCACAATCTCAGCGTTGCTGATGTAGATGGGGATGGAATGGATGAAATTGCCTATGGAGCCTGCACCATTGACCACAACGGAACAGGATTATATTCAACTGGCTTGCAGCACGGTGACGCCATGCATTTAGGAGACTTAAATCCGAATCGTCCCGGTTTAGAAATCTGGAGTTCTTTTGAGTCCACGAAGACGAACGGCGGAGTGGGGGCGGCAATGCGTGATGCCAAAACAGGCCGCATACTGTTTAAATATGACGCCTCACGGGATGTGGGCAGGGCCTGCTCTGCTGATCTGACAGCCAGCTATCCCGGAGAGGAAGTATGGGCTTCCGGGTCCCCCTTATACAGCAGTACCGGAGAAATCATAGGCACTGCACCCTCTCAAGTGAATTTTGCCATCTGGTGGGATGGTGATGAACTCAGAGAATTATTAGACGGAACAACCATTACGAAGTATGGCGGCGGAACCTTACTCCGTGCCAATGGCTGTGACTCTAACAACGGGACCAAAGCAACCCCATGTTTACAGGCCGACCTCTTTGGTGACTGGAGAGAAGAAGTTATATTCAGAACATCCGACAGTCGCTACCTGAATATATATACAACGACTGATTTCACAACACGGCGTATTCATACCCTCATGCATGATCCTGTATACCGTATGGGGATTGCCTGGCAAAATGTGGCCTACAATCAGCCTCCCCACACCAGCTTTTTCATTGGGTATGGAATGTCTGGGCCAACAATCCCGGCAATTCAATTAACCTCAACATCTGCTCATTAAAAGAAATTTTTACATTTAGCTGCTTCTGTTCTGAAACAGAAGCAGCTAGTAACATATTCTGAACTCCCCCTTGGTAGTTTTGTAAACCTAGAGACACAAGTTTCTTGTACCAATCAGATTACTAATTTCGCTTCTTATCTGGTTCCAGTGCCCCCGTTGGACGTTTTCCGATATTCTCATATTGCCACGCTCCGGCAACCGCATCCCATTTCCAACCGGAATATTCTCCTTCCGACTCGGTAAAGTAATACCAAATGCCATCAACGTTAACCCAGCCGATTGCCATCTGCCCGGTCTGTGGATCGAGATAATAGCGGTTTCCGTCTAGTGGATCAGCCAGCCAGCCGGTCTACATCGCACCTCTGGTGCCGTTGGAAACAGGATTTAAATAATACCATTTTCCGGTATTGTCTGCAATCCAACCGGTTTTTACATAGCCGTCACCGCCAAAGTAATACCAGTGGGACGTACCGTTGTATTCGATGTATTTCCATTGGTTTGAATAATAATTGCTGCCGCTGCTGTAGTAACGCCAATTTCCGGTTTCATCCATGGTCCAAGTACCCGGATGTTCCTCGTCACTGTCTGAATGTGTCGGCTCATTAATGGTTATTGTAAATTTTTTCTGCAATATAATTTGTGAATTACCTGCTGTTATTACGAAGGTTTTAGTGCCGGTTTCAGTCGGCCGCCCAATAATGCAGCCTTTAAAGGAATCCAGATAAAGTCCTTCCGGAAGTTCTCCTTCACTTATCCTCCAAAAAAAAGTCATTTTAGATGCAATGTCCAGTTGCTGCTTGTACGAAACACCTTTTATTCCATTGATCAGGTAATGAGTTTTAAATTCAAGATTTTTATCTTCCCACAAAGCATAGATCGTGGTATTATCTTTAAATTCATGCATATCTTCATGGTAAATATAGCCGTCCTGATCAATTACCTTATTTCCCTTGCCATTTTTTTCGGTAAAATAACCAGCAAACAAATATCCTTTTCTCCTTGGGATATTTATGTCGCCAGTCTCCCACCGTCGATCGTCATTCTTATTCCATCGATTGCCGCTTGAGAATAACACTGAAGTTCCCTGATATTCTGCCTCTCCAGCATCCAGTTTCACTTCAATGTCACGCCTAAACAATAATTGATATTCGCCTTCACCCTGATCCCTCTTTGAACCTCTGGCTGCAACAAAAAAATATTCCTGTCCGCTTTCCAATTTATGACATACATTCAATATAGGACTGCAGCTAACATAATAATCCTCCGGATTTGGAAACCACTGAGCACAACCGTCAGCTTCTATCTTCCTGCATAATTTTTCATATTGGCCAGAATTGCACAGATAACCATACATACTCAGATCATTATCACTGCTATAATAGAAGGTATAATATCCATCCCCATTTTCAGGTACTTTAAATCTAAATACCTTATAGTACGGTGCATTCTCTGCTATACAGGTGACTGAATATCTGCCATCTGACAGCAAAATATCTTCATACTCAACCGGACTGAATCTTTCCCAGTGGGCATAGACTGTTGTATCATTGTTCAACTCTGACATTTCTGCAAGAATCTCCCCATCATAATCGATGACCTTTATCCCCTGTCCATTCTCCTCGGTAAAATATCCGGCAAATTTAAAGCCATCTTTTTGCGGACGATTGACTTTTTTCAAAGCAGAGTACCAACCACCCATCTCAATCCATTTGCCACCTTTCGAACAAACAGCAACAGTTCCGGGCTGATCTGCATCTGACGCTGCGAAAGTGACCGTGATATCACGCTCAAAGACTATCTTATAATTTCCTTCTTTATCGCTGTTTCCAGCCGAGATAAAGTAATATTCCTTTCCAGCCTCTAAATTATAATCAATGTCAAAAGAATAATAATCATCTCTCAGATAATCTGTTTGTGCCGGTGCGAAAATCGAGCGTTTATTTTGCTCAATTTTATGGCATAATCTTTCATATTGCTCTGGCGTACAAATATAGCCGGACGCATCAATCTCGTCTTTTATATAGGATTTATAAAATGAATAAGAGCCGCCGCTATCTTCGGGAACTGTAAATTTAAAGACTTGATAATATGGACGTTCACCGCCGGATACAATCATAGAAAATCTTCGCCCCTCCAGTTTGATCTCCTGACAGGAAACTGGACTAAATGGTTTCCAATGAGCATACACTGTGCAATCTTCTGACAGTGCACTCATTTCCGGCAAAATCTCTCCCTGGTCATCTATTACTTGTGTGCCTTGTCCATTCGCCTCCGTATAATATCCTTCAAATCGATACCCTGATTTTTCCGGACAAGTGATGTTTTTCTTCCCATTAGATGAATCTCTGTTGCTGGAATCATGCCACTCACTTCCTTTAGAATATAATGCCGGTGTTCCAGCACTTACGGCATCTGAACAATCGAGATTCACGTCTATATCACGTGTCAGGGCCAAATTATAAGCATCATAATAATAATTTCCCTGGGCTGAAATAAAATAGTAATCCTGCCCTTCCTCCAGCCGATAACCAAGAGAGCCATAACTGTTATAAGCAAGACACTCCGTTGGTGCTGAAGCATAAACCGGATATCCTTTCGTTTCAATTTCATTACATATTCTTTCATATTGTTCTTCGTTACAAATATAAAAGGTAAATGAACCATTACTACGATCGATATATTCAGCATCTATGGTATAGTACCCACTCTTACCTTCAGGCACAGTATACTTAATCACATGATAGTATGGAACCACATTATCCGAAACTATTGCAGAAAACTCCCGTCCATCCAGTGTTATCTCTTCATAAGGTACAGGATTTGTTAATAAAAATAAGTTTTCAACCGGAATCTTTCCTTTGGCGTTAGAATCAGTCGCTAAATCATCATCGTCCGTGATTTCTACTTCCTCTACTTCTTCTACTTCCTCTACTTCCCCTATAAATTCGTCTGCATTGGATGATGTCGCTATTGCTTGATCCTTTAACATTGGGCTGTTGTGTGATTGTGCCCAAACATTCCCATGCACCAAACTAATGCTCATTGCCAACACCAGGCACTTGGCAATCATTGATTTAAACATTCTCTCATTTTTCATCTTATGTCCCCCCTGATTTGTAATTTCCTTTAGGTGTCACTTCCCATTATAATAGTATAACTGGGAAAAAGTTACTACACCAGCTCTTACAGACAGATATTGGTATTTCTATGGTTTCCGGCGGCACATACTCTTAACTATCATATATATCCATACCTGTTCCGCGTAATGGAAATCTATCCATACTTTTCTGCATTTGCATAGTATAAAAATACAGTGCTTAAATAAAATTTGAGATTATTCATTTTCTTTACCTTACATATCTGAGCGGCAGTCATCTGACTAATTTCGCCGTTCAGATATCGC
>CAURBW010000037.1:0-31036 GCA_963523075.1 uncultured Clostridium sp. | reverse complement strand
ACTCTTTCAAAATGAATTTAGTATTGCAATGTAGAATTTACTTTAGCATTTTACTTATAAATTTTAAAAATCAAATAAAAATCAAAAAAACTCTTGACTTAGAGTTTACTCTCAAGCTTATGTTAAGTATATCACATCTATAACTAAATTCAATAAGTGGTTAATACTATCATTAGAATAGTAAAAGGAGGAAATTTATATGAGCTACACCATGTATGTTCCTACCCGCACCTTATTTGGTGCAGGCATGCTGAACGAATTACACAAACAGGTCATGCCGGGGAAGAAAGCGCTAATCGTTATCTCCAACGGAAAAACTACAAGAGCAAACGGCTATCTGGAAAGAACCGAGGCTCAGTTCCATACGGCAGGTGTTGAAACTACCGTATTTGATAAAATACAAGCCAACCCGCTGAAATCCACAGTTATGTTAGGAGCAGCTTTTGTCCGTGAGAATAATTGTGATTTTATTGTAGCATTGGGTGGCGGCAGTGTGATGGATGCAGCCAAGGCTATTGCAGTGATGGCAACGAATGACGGTGATTATTGGGATTATATCGGATCCGGTTCAGGCAAGGGTATGCCACTGCTAAATAAGCCTTTGCCTATTATAGCGATCACCACCACGGCAGGCACAGGCTCTGAAACGGATGCAGCCTGTGTTATCACAAATGAGGAAACTCATGAGAAAACCGGATTCGGTAACCCGGCACTGTTCCCTGTGCTGGCTGTTGTTGATCCTGAGCTTATGAAAACTGTACCGCCAAAGTTCACTGCTTATCAGGGGTTTGACGCACTGTACCACAGTCTGGAATGTTATATCTCAAATCGTGCAAATCTCATGGGTGATATGTATGCCTTGGCTGCCATCGAAAATGCAGCAAAATTTCTGCCAAATGCGGTCGCGGATGGAAATGATATGGAAGCCAGAGAAAAATTGGCGTTCGCCAATACCCTCTCTGGTGCTGTGATGACTATCAGTGGCTGTACCAGCGAGCATTCTCTGGAACATGCTATGTCTGCCTATCATCAGGAGCTTCCCCATGGTGCAGGACTTATTATGATTTCAAAAGCATATTTTACCCACTTCATTGATAAACATGTCTGCGACGAACGTTTTGTGCGTATGGCACAGGTAATGGGTATGGAAAACGCCAGGGAGCCAATGGACTTTATTACCATGCTTACCAAACTACAAAAAGACTGCGGCGTAGCGGATCTCAAGATGTCCGACTACGGTATCACACCGAATGAATTCGGAATGATGGCGCAAAACGCAATAGAAACCATGGGCAGATTGTTTCAAAATGACCCAACGCCATTAAATCAAGAGGATTGTATTGCAATCTATAATAAATCGTATCAATAAATCAATATGCAAGAGGACAACAATCCATAAAAACAGTAATTTTATACAATGTTGCGGAAATGCTGATTATTACAAAGAAATGTACTGTCAGCAGTTGGAACCTGCAAACCTATAATCAACCTCTATTTGATGGTTTCGAAGGGATTGAAGCGTATTCTAAAATTTATAAATTAAAATTAAAGGAGAATGTGATGAACCAAAGCTCTAATGATAAAAAAAGGAGAATCGGCTTTATTGGAGCGGCTTGTACCTTTGCTGCTGCATATGCTGCATCTTCTGCACCAATCCCGCTTTATACGACATATAGTGTCCAGATTGGGTTGTCAAAATCCTATCTGTCGATGACATCCGTTGTCTATTTTATCGGAACCGTACTTGCTTTGTTGATTTTTGCTCGTATTTCTAACTATTTAGGCCGCCGACCGGTTATCTTTGCTGTATTGATTTTGACAGCAATTGGCTGCCTGATCTTTGCTAACCTTCATACTGCTCCGTTGTTCATGATCGGGCGTCTGGTGCAGGGACTGTCCTGCGGTTTGGCCTCCAGTTCCGTTGCTGCCTATATTGTAGATAATGCCCCTGAGCATCCCACATGGTTAGGAACTGCGGTAACTGGGAGTGCACCGATGATTGGTCTGGCTGCAGGTTCCTTTGGTTCCGGCGCGCTAGCGCAATATAGTACTAGTTCACTATCGCTGATTTTTGAAATCATAATTGCTATATTAGCACTTTGTGCGGTTCTAATTCTTATTGGAAATGAAACTGTACAGAAAACAAAAGGTGCTGTGGCTTCCCTCAAACCACAGGTACGGATTCCACAAAATATCCGCGCTCTTCTCCCTGCGGCAAGCGCCATATTTATCGGCACTTGGGCTATCGGAGGATTTTATCAGGCATTCAGTGCACCTATGGCGGCAGAACAGCTTGGAACCACAAACACCATGATAGCAGCGGCTGTATTTGCCTGCCTGCAGGCTCCAAATGTGATCGGCAGTACATTTGCTGGGAAGTTGAAGTCGGTTACCAGTCAACGAGTAGGAATGCCCGCCTTCCTTATCAGTATCTTCGTAGTTATTTTTAGTCTCGGAAAGGGCATAGTACCTTTGTTTTTACTTGCAAGTGCTTGTGCAGGTGCATCCTGGGGTCTGGCATTTACCGGAAGTATGAAAGGGATTATGTCTCAAATAACACAAGAAGATCGTGCCGGTGTACTTTCCACGATTTATCTGATTTCTTACAGCGGTGCAGCCATCCCGAATTTGGTTGTAGGTCGTGTATCAGGGAATTTTAATTTATTTCAGATTTCCATCGGATATGGAATTCTGGTTGCTGTAGCCTGCATAATTACTTTAATTACTGCAATTTCTTACAAACAGAAAAACATTCACAATACAAACATTAAATAAAATGTTTTATGCTTACTATTCATTGTAATCCTAAATCATATCTTCTAATAATAAAACAATACCAAACTGAAAATCAACTAATATCCTTATTCTTTCTTAGAGTACAGCAATAGTGACAAAAATTGTGTAAATAACATTGAGACAATATTATCTTAGTTTTCTAACTAGGTTTCTTAAATTTTAAAACCATTTCACCTCAATACAAAATGGCTTATACATTAACTTTTTAACAAAACATCTAAATAAGAGTAGTAATTTAAAATGAAAGGAGTTAGTTATGAATCAGTTTACAGATTATACGATCTTTCCGAAAGGAGAAAAATTTGATAAATCTTACTTGTGACAGGCGGCCCAGGCTGGTATCAGGAAGAAGGTAAACCCGCTAAGGAACTTCATATGGGCGATGCCGTTCGGAAAGGTCTGTGATTCCCTTTTGGGGCAGTGATATGCCATATGTCATCCGTACCTTTTTGGAGCAATACGATTTATCTGAAAAAACCATTGTCCCGTTTTGTACTCACGGAGGCGGCGGATTTGGAAGAAGTATTCAGACACTGACTGACCTCTGTCCTGAATCTGACCTCTCGGATAGATTTGAAACTGGCGGCAACTACAGAAGTTCGCAGGTCGGCCAAACCGATCAAAAAAATCAGTCCGAGGAGAGTGTACAGACGAAGCAGACTCCGAATACTCCTACACCGACTCCTGATACGGTTAAGAGCAATATCCCCGGCAGTGAACCGGAAAGCCAGGACAAGGAAACCGAAAACCCTGCTAAGACCAGTAACATTCTGATTGCATATTTCACATGGGCAGAAAGCAAACATTCCATCATGATATCCCGAATCATCGCAGGCTTGTTTTCTGCTTATGGAATTTACGCGTTTTTCATACGACAGTTAGGATTTTCTCCCCATAAAAACATCAATGGGTACCGTTATTATAACAAAACTGATTGCGAATGGATTAAATACATCAAAACTTTGCGCAATGCAGGTATGAGTGTTGATGAGGTGATAAAGTTCGCAGAGCTGTACCGACAAGGGGAAATAACCTCTGCCGTCAGAAGACGAATGTTAGCTAATTACCATAATCAGCTTGCAGATAAAATGATGGAGCTCCAGAAATTACTGGATTCTCCCGTATAAAAACCGAAAGGAGCAAAATATGAAGAAACTATTAACCATGAGTTTGGCAATCCTTCTTTTACTTTTTCTCGGAGCTTGCTCAACTAACGACCAATCCTCCACTTCCAAACCGCCGTTAGAAGACAATCCAGGCAGCTCTCCTGAGAAGATATCGGACAAGGAATCACCTCCTCCTTCTGGACGTACTGTGGAACCGGAGACGCAAGAAGGAACCCCAAAAAAAGTTTTAATTGCCTATTTTTCACAGGCTCGCATTGTCAGTGAAGGCATGGATGCCGTTACCCATGCCACACCCTATATAGGGAACACGGAAAGTGTCGCGCTTGAAATCCAGAAACAGATAGGCGGCGATTCCTTCCAGATTATCACAGAAAAATCCTATCCTGTAGACCACAAGGAAGCTTCCGCTATCGCGGAGGAGGAAATGCGCTCAGATGTCCGTCCTGCCCTTACCACCCATGTGGAAAACATGGATGATTACGATGTGGTGTTCCTTGGATACCCCATCTGGTGGTACATTGAACCGATGGCAATCCGGACATTTCTGGAGGATTACGATTTTTCCGGCAAAACCATCATTCCTTTCTGTACATCATTAGGTGTTGACGTTAACGAGAGTGTCGAAAATATCAAAAAACTCTGCCCGGATGCAACAGTTCTGGACGGGCTTCGACTCAGCACCGGACAGGAGGATGTATCAGAGGATATTTCCGAATGGCTAAGTAAACTTGATTTACCACAATAACGAAAAAGGAGGGTTGTAAATGAAGAAAGCAGCATTTTTTATGGTACCGGTGCTCCTGGTATTCTCTCTTGCTGCATGCAGCAAATCGTATGTACCTAATGGACAGCTAAGCCCAGAACCCGATACAACGCAGCAGAGTTCTAAATCCAGCACTGCACCTGAAACAACAAGCGGTACGGATTCTGGCAGTGAAGATACGCAGATAGGTTCCGAAGAAACGATTCCTACCGGAGAAACCACCAACATCACGCTGACGATTGGTGATACGGTATTGAATGCGCAGCTTAATAACACTACTGCCGCAAAGGATTTAATTTCCCGTCTTCCAGTAACGGTCAGTCTAAATGACTCCGACAACGATTTCTGCGGCGGTATCAGTCCAGCACTGTCCTATGAGGAAAGCGAGGTACAGTACGGCTACAAGAACGGCGATCTCGCCTTTTGGGCAGCCGGGGATGATTTTGTTATCTTTGTAGATGATGAAGAGCTTTCCTCCAATACCGGAAACCTGGTCATTCTCGGCAAAATTGCAGACGAGCTAACGGCTTTTGATGATATCAACGGAACCATTGACGTTACCATCGCACTCGCAGAATAAGGAGAAAACATGAGAGAAAAAGCATTGATCTCTTCCAGTCCCAGCCAGGGTGGAAATTCAGAAATGAACAAGGAGGTATAGCATGAAAAAGAAAATTTTATCCTCGTTACTCATTCTGGTGTTAGCTTTAAGTCTCACGGCATGTGAGAATAACAGCCAGAACTCAGAAACCCCGTCCAATCCCCCAGCTCCACTTTCCGTTTCCAATCCGGCAACGGAAAGTGAAGATAATACGAAGGATGCTTCCACAGTACCAGATTCATCGACAACATCGGATTCATCGACAGCCGAACCATCCGGCGAAGATGATGCTGCGTCAGAAATAAAAATTAAGATTACTGTTGGGGAACAGGAAATGACTGCTACGCTGGAAGATAACGCAACCTCCCGTGCCCTGATTGAAAAACTGCCTTTAACGCTGCCCATGCTGGATTTGTATAGCCGTGAAATGTGCTATCGCTTCCCTGACGAACTGCCAACAGACAGCTTACGATCAGACGGATACGAAGTAGGCGATCTAGCTTATTGGCCTCCGCGCCATAGCTTTGTGATTCTCTACGAGCAAAACGGAGAAGAATTCAGCCGTCAGCACATTGGTCATATCGACTCCGGCGTTGAGGTATTTAACGGGACCGGTGACGCGGATGTGACGTTTGAGTTACTGGATGAGTGACCTATATCAATTGCCTGAAACTATACGGCTTAGATTTCTTGGACAGCTAAGACGAGCACTCCCCCCTCCGGGAGCCGCTACTACAATGCCAGGAGGTACATAAACCCCAGTTTCTACAAAACCAGCAAAACGGCAAGTCTCAGTGCTGCTCCTAATATATAGACGCCGCTCCTGTACAAACAACAGAAAGCAAGGAACAATCAAATATGAATAATTTCGATACTAAAATAAAGATCACCGTCAGCGGTCATGAGCTGACTGCAACATTGAACAACAACGCAACGACCAAAGCCTTCATAGAAAAACTCCCTTTAACACTACCTATGCTGGATCTCTACTCCAGAGAAGTCGTTTACAGGTTTACCGACCAGTTGCCCACGGATAACGTAAGTACCACCAGATATGAAGTTGGTGAAATCGTCTATTGGCCCCCGGGACACAGCTTTGTCATCCTGTATGCACAGAATGGAGAACACTTTGAAATGCAAAAACTTGGCCGCATAGATTCTGGTGTAGAGGTTTTTGAGAGGCTCGGAGACGTTGATGTTACTTTTGAACTACTAAACAAATGATTTGAAAGGAAGGATTGTATTATGAAAACAAAAAAATTATCCTGTTTATTTTGCCTGCTGATGGCTTTCGTTATACTGTTCAGTACGGCCCCCTCAGCCTTCGCGGCCGAGTACAAAGATGTTGCGAGCAACTCACAGTACCGTACTGCTATCAATTATGTAACAGAGCATGGCCTGATGGTTGGCTCAAAGGGCAACTTAAAACCTGCAGGACCTATGACTCGCTCAATGATGGTAACCGCGCTCATGTTTATGCGTTTTATGCAGAATATTGTTCCGGATGCAACAGAAACACCATCTGTGACTGCTCAATCCGAAGTTAATTCGGAATCAACCGGTGAAAAGCGTATGCGTATTACTGTGGGCGATACAGTCCTGACCGCTACGCTGGCCGACAACGAGACGGCCCGCGCGATTGCGGATATGCTGCCCTTAACCTTGCCTTTGATGGATCTGTATGGCCGTGAGATGTGCTATCGTTTTACCAATGAACTACCTGCTAACGAGGTGCACACCCGCAATTTCCAATTAGGCGAAATTATCTATTGGCCACCCCGTCACAGCTTCGTCATTATGTATAATCGGGATGGCGAACAGTTCGATATGCAACATGTCGGTCAGATTGACAGTGGGGTTGAAATTTTCAATCAAACCGGGGATGTGGAGGTTACTTTTGAGTTGATAAATGAGTAAGATTCCGCCTATATTCATCACAGATTGATCACTAAATCTTTTTGATAGCAAATACTAGATTCGGAACACCAATGTTAACTTTCTCTATTCATTTTAGATTATAATCGCTTAATAGTTCTTGGCATCGATAATACTTTAAGGTTTTGCATTTCTCATATATAAATTATCATAAAGTTTATAATAGGAGGCGATTTTTATGAAATATAATACAGTAGGAAAAACCGGGATACGGGTATCAAATTTATGCTTTGGAACCATGTCTTTTGGCGGAAATGCCAATGAAGAGACATCAAAAGAGATGTTCCGACTCTGCCGTGAAACAGGAATCAACTTCTTTGATACTGCAAATGTCTATAGTAAGGGGCACTCTGAGGAAATTCTAGGAGAATGTATTGCAGACTGCAGAAATGAAATAGTCCTTTCCTCAAAGGTTTTTTTTCCTACGGAAGCGGATGTAAATGCGCGCGGCCTTTCCCGGCGCCATATCATGCTCGCTGTTGAAGACAGCCTACGCCGTCTGAAAACTGATCGCATAGATTTTTACTTTGTACATGGCTTTGATGATAACACGTCAATGGAAGAAACTCTTCGCGCCATGGATGATTTGCAAACACAGGGAAAAATTCTCTATCCTGCCGTTAGTAACTGGGCTGCTTGGCAGATTACCAAAGCCCTGGGTATATCAGCCAAAGAGCACCTTGCCCGTTTTGAATTGATACAGCCCATGTACAATTTAGTGAAACGTCAGGCAGAGGTTGAAATTCTGCCTCTAGCTGCTTCCGAGCAATTGGGTGTAATCTCCTACAGCCCTCTGGGAGCCGGACTCCTCACTGGAAAATACGGTGTCAATAAATGCCCCGACCAGGGACGGCTTATGGAGGAGGCCAGGTATAAAGACCGCTATGGAGATGATTCTAATTTTATCGTTGCTGAAAACTTTAACACTTATGCATTAGAACATGGAATTAAACCTGCTACTCTTGCAGTAGCCTGGGTTATGTCCAATCCTGCTATAACAGCTCCCATCATCGGAGCTAGAAATCCTGAACAGCTTGCTGATTCCCTTGCTGCCTTAGAAATAGAAATGACACCGGAAATGCGAAATGAAATCTCCCTGCTTTCCGCATCACCAGCACCGGCCACGGACCGCACTGAAACCTTATTACCAAACTGGACGTAAAAAAGAGCTTTATTATGGCTTAAAATGCCTAATTACCGAATGAATATATCTCGGTATTATCTAATAAAAACTAATCATCTTAATATGAGGATAATCATTATGAACCGCATTCAAAGAAGTGAAATAAAAAGAAATGAACAATTTGTAAATACGCCCCCACCCACACCCATAACTGATCCAGATTTCCAGGAAATCTTAAACCGCTTTATCTTCGGAGAAGTTTTTTATCAAGGTGACCTTGATGATAGAAAACGGGAGCTGATTACGATTGTCGTACTCACCACCAACCAAACCTTGCCACAACTGAAATCCCATATTGGTGCATCACTCAATATTGGTCTGACACCAGTAGAAATCAAGGAAGCCATCTATCAATGCGCCCCATACCTTGGCTTTCCCAAAACCCTCAATGCAATTACTGAGGCAAACAATATCTTTCAGGAGAGGAACATTGCTCTCCCGATTCAAAGCCAGCAACAGGTGGATGAAGATACACGGTTTGACGAGGGAATAAAAATGCGTGCTATGATTTTTGGCGATGGAACTTATAATAGCGTACAAAACGCTCCGTTAAATCAAAAGCATATTCAGGAATATCTCTGCTCTTTCTGTTTTGGAGACTTCTACACCCGAAGCGGCCTTGATCTGAAAACAAGGGAGTTGCTTACTCTTTGCATTGTCAGCGCTTTAGGCGGCTGTGAAAGCCAGGTGAAATCACATGTACAGGGAAACTTAAATGTTGGCAACGATAAAGAAATAATTATCACAGCTATCACACAGTGCCTGCCATATATAGGATTCCCCAGGACTTTGAACGCTTTGAATTGCATAAATGAAATCATTCCAGAAAACTAAAGTAACAACCAAAAAGCCCCGCTGGCTATGGGGCATATTAATGTCGTGGTAAACAATTAGCTATTTCAGTTCCGCTGTGGAAAGTGTCGATGCTTTTAATTAGAAAGTTACATAAACTTCTCCATCTAAAAGAAATCCCAGATGTTGAAGTAACTCTGCAGCCAGAACCATTGAGTTAAGACTCAAATAACCATCAGGATCCACTGGCCAGGATTTACGGGTGTGTCACAGGACGAGGGCGGCTCCCCGCAAGACCCTCATCAACAAGGAAATCCGGAAAGCGGTAGCAGTGGGCAAGGGCTACTAGTCCAACGATTATTTTCTTTACTGTCCGCCTTGATGGAGCACTTTGTCGACTAATACAGCTTATTTTTTCCTTCAGGTATTTTTCAATTTCAGCTTGGGTCCGCATTGAAAGCAGGCTTTCGGTAATTTCTTCCGCCTCTTTCAGCGTAATCCCTGACAGTGCCTCTTTAACACCGGCAAAGCAGGAATGGCTCATGCTCAATTTCCGGATGCCAAGACCGACAAACACCACCGCCATTCTGGGATCTCCGCCCAGCTCGCCACAGACAGATAATGGTTTTCCAGCTTTGATAAATCCATCCGCGATCATCTTCAGCATGCGGATCATGGCCGGTCCCATGCTTTGATAATACCGGTCGATCCCTGCATTCATCCCTTCTTCTTTTCGCCATAAAATAAAACCTCCAAACTGAGTAATTCTATTTTACATCAGTTTGAAGGTTTACACAAAATTTAGAATACTCCCCTAAAGTGGTACACACCTTGTATTCTGCTTGTCAGTAAGTAATTTCTTAATCTGTAATTCATCAAAAGCCCTTTATCGATTTATGCAAAATCAGTCTGGCAGCGTGTTCCTCGCAGAACTTTTTAACTAATTATCTCCTAATTTTTCTCCATTACTACGGATTACTTTCTCATACCAATATGATGAATCTTTTCGGAATCTTCTACATGCTTTCGGGTCAGCATCGGTACGATCAACATATATTAAGGGCGTGTTGTAAAAAATAACATTTTTGAGAGCGATCCAGAAGGCGCTATTCGTTTGTTTCACTGCTTTGATTTCTCGGGTTTTTCTTGTCTATACGGTGCGATATGAAGCTCTAGTGCATACGTTACAAATTCTTCCGCCCATTTTACCACATGGAATTCCGTGTAGGTACTACAGCGATAAAAGGAAGCTCCATACATAGAAAATACAATATCCTTGGCAATGGCCTCAACCGGCATATTGGAACTAAGTTCTCCCGAACTAATTCCGTCCCGCAAGTAATGAATTACGTTGTCGATATCATCGTCAAGATGCGTGCGCTTTTCCCGGCTGGGAACTTTCAGGTCCACAGCCAAACGGTGCCAATCTTTGGACACGTTTATATTATCTCCTGCCACACACTCAAACCAGGTGACCACAAAATATTTTAGCTTATCAAGTACATATTCAAGCCCCATATCGTCTACCATTTTTCGCACTTCCTGAAAATGGCCTCGCTCAATATAGATGAAAATTTCCTCTTTCCCAGCAAAGTAATGATACAATGTACCCTTTCCTATACCGCAGGCAGAAGCAATATCATCTACTGTCACGTTCATATATCCCTTTTCTCCAATCAGTGCTTGTGACGCATCCAGTATTTTCTGTCTGGTCTCAGCTGCCTGTTGCTGCCGTTTTGTTGCCATTTGCCTTGTCTCCATTTTACTTTCTATTGCGATTTGACCCGATTATAGCAGACCCTCTTTGCTTTGTCAAATGTCGTTCGATGAAAATTCGAGAATCCTGTTGACAGCCTCAAATGTCGTGTTATAATGTGACTAACATTCGATGAATTGCGGTCGGCAAAAAAAGGCAAACACGCCTCTTGCAAAAGAGGGGATAGAGCTGTATCAGATGCACCATATTGAACGTCACGCTCCGTGGGAGGAAATATGGGGCGCGTTTGAAGCACTTGTCAATCAAGGGAAGGCGTACTATATCGGCTCCAGCAATTTCGAAGCACGCCATCTCGCCTATGCGCAGGCCATGGCGGAAAAGCGCAATTTTCTTGGCCTTGTTAATGAGTGGGCGGCTGTGGCTGCAAAAAAACTCACGGAGGCACAGAGAACACAACTAGAAGCATATTCGTCGCTTTGTAAGGAGCTGGGAGAAAGCGAAGCCAATGTCGCGTTGGCATGGATTCTCGCCAATCCAGCCATTACCGCACCCATCATCGGTCCCAGAACCTTGGAACAGTTTGAGGATACCCTGCGCGCTGTTGAAATCGAGCTTTCGGATGAAGTCCTTAAAAAGCTTGATGAAATCTTCCCCGGTCCAGGCGGCGAAGCTCCTGAAGCCTACGCATGGTAATAATATAGATTTTTGTGGGAGGAATGTCAGGCATTATATCAACATAAGCATTGCAAAAAAACGAGTGGAGAACAGAAACACCTGCTACAACTGGCTGTTGGAAACAGCATCTCCCTCATTCCGGGTAACCCCCCCACTTATACCACTGTATGTATCACGGACGGATGCGCGATGTTCATGGAGTGTGAACCTCATGATGGCGTATTTGTGGATATCCGATTGTATAAGAAATTACCTTAAGACAGTAAGCATGAGTTTACGCAAAGGTACTCATCGAATTTGAGCGGATATTGGGAATCCCCAAAGAGCGATTGAAGTTCAACTTCCTTGAGTTTTCGGGCTGGGGTGAGGCTCTTTTATAATATTTTAAATTTGTATTTGTATAGGAAAGGTGGAATGATATGAACAATCCTGTGTTAAAAGCCATTGCTGACCGCCGAAGCATTCGGGCTTACCAGCCGCAGCAAATTACCAAGGAGCAGCTCGAAGCATTGCTAACAGCAGCTGAACAATCTCCCAGTGCCAATGACGTGCAGCCGTGGCACTTCTCAGTAGTTCAAAATACCGACATTTTAGGCGAATTGAGCATCGAAACGAACAGCCACTACAACCGTGAGGATGACGCATTCTATGGTGCTTCCACAGTAATCTTTTTAAGTTACAGTGAAACTGATGAGGACTGGGCGTGTTACGATTGCGGCATTGCGGCTCAGACAATCGCGCTTGCTGCACATTCCATTGGGCTTGGCAGTGTGATTATCGGCTTGACCAAACCAGCGTTTAACGGCGAACGTGGTGAATACTTTAAGAATCTTCTCAAATTCCCGGATAGCAACAATTTTACTGTCGCGATTGCTATCGGCATTCCCACTGCCACAAAAGAAGCTCACCCGATTAAGCCGAACAGGGTAGATATTATTACTTAACAGCATAACGAACCCTTCCAGAAAAACAAACGTAACAAGTAGTAATAAAGAAAAATTTTATATATTAAGGAGGAACACAGAAATGAAAGCAGTAGTAATTGGTGGCTGTGGCCACATCGGAACATATCTCGTTCCGATGCTCATTAATGCAGGCTATGAAACAGTCAGCGTTACAAGAGGGCAAAGCAAGCCTTATGAATACGACATTGCATGGGAAAAGGCAGAAAAGGTTCAACTCGACAGAAGCAATAATTCCGGTTTTACGAAGAAAATTGCGGATATGAATGCGGATATCGTTGTTGACCTCATAAATTTCCGTATTGAGGACACTAAGGACATGGTGGCGGCACTAAAGGACTCAAGAATCTCTCACTATCTGTTCTGCTCTTCTGTCTGGGCTCACGGAAGAGCTGAGATGCTTCCATTCAATCCCGACGATATAAAGAAAGAGGCTCTTGACGAATACGGGGAGAACAAGTTCCAGAGCGAACTTTATCTAAAAGACGAATACAGAATAAATTACTTCCCTGCAACAATCATCATGCCCGGACAGATTTCAGGTCCCGGTTGGACTATTATGAATCCTTGGGCAAACAAAACGGCTGTTCCTTTCCAAAAAATAGCGAACGGTGAAGAAATATTTCTTCCTAATTTCGGAATGGAAACTCTTCATCATGTTCATGGATATGATGTGGCACAGGTGTTCTTCAAGGCGATAGAACACCGTAATCAGGCGCTCGGTGAGACTTTCCACGCCGTTAGCGGGCAGTCAATAACACTTTACGGCTACGCAAAGCTTATGTATGGTTTCTTTGGAAAAGAGCCGAAAATTGACTTCATGCAATGGGATAAATGGTGCGAGTATGTAGGAGATGAAACGGAAACCAGCGATACTTACTATCATATTGCAAGGAGCGGTTATTTCAGCATCGAAAAAGAAAAAAAACTTCTTGATTATAGACCAAAGTACACCAATATTGACACAATAAAGCTCGCAGTTCAGAGTTATATTGACCGAGGACTTATCAAGATCTGAGCAATAAACCGATATTGGTGTAGCAGAACACCAACATTATTTGCAAAAAACAAAGGAAGGTCTTCTACATCCGGAAGGACTTTGCTCATATCTACCCACGCGAAATAGGCGGCCTCCGGAATACTAAATACAGCATCCGGGATATTTTTCTTCAAGAAGCTGCTAACAAATGCAAAGTTCTCGTCGATATATTTCTTCAATTCTTCCAGCCAATTACCTCCAAGTTCATACGCGGCTTTATGCGCTGCTATGGACAGGGGATTAGCTGCACCGATGTTCTTATCGCGATTCCGAAACCTCTGACGCTCCTCTGGACAGCGGATAATAATATTCGAAAACAGCATTCCTGCCAAATTGAAGTTCTTACTTGCAGAAATTGTAGTGATCAGTTGCTTGTATTCTGGCATGATTTTTACCATAGATATGTACTTCAAACCTGTTCGAATCATGTCGCAGTGAATCTCGTCCGATATGACCCAGAGATTATACTTTTCCACGATCTCGGCGATGCGGCGAAGTTCATCCTCAGTCCAAGGCGTACTTTTCCGTTATACCAATATAGTACAAGCTCACGTATCTGCATTATGGTCTCATACTTCCGGTTTGCAAAAGAAATTCAATTGATTCATTTGTAATAGGTACTGGTATGCTCCCCGCCGGATATCAATCCTTCAGGACGGTGTCGAGCCAATCAAACACGCGGACAAAGTTCAGGCGTAACGCCATGACGTGACAATGATCGCCGGCTCCTTCCTTGGAGGTAAAAAGCATATATTCTTTAGGGCAGTGAAGTTTATCATATATGCGTTTGGCTTGTTCCACGAAGAAATCGTCGTCCTCCGCATCACAGATGAGCGTGGGGCACTTGATCTGCTCGGCGATGCCGTCGCGGACATTGTATTCAAAATAATGCGCCATGAATTTACGCGGCGTTGGTTGTTTCATACAGTAGCGCTCGTGTTCCGTTGCCCATCGTAATGTTACGCTGTATGTACAAGCCTTTTCAAGGAGGGCATCCATTTCCGGGGAATCCAGCGCACTAAGCAGCTCATATGCTTTATCCAATTGAGATTAATACTGCTGCAGCTGGCCAGCCTTCAAGACAAAAAGTGACTGTAGAATTTTTTGCAAGTTCCGGCACACCCTGCGTCAGATTATTAAGGCTGTTTTCCATATATGTATTACCTAATCCTTTCATAGTATCCATTGTTATCAAGAAAAATCGTTCCTCCGTTAACTGCCCCTCCCAATGATCCTGATGCCTTGTTTCTGGCGTATAAATCATTTGCCAATAATGCAATCAGCTTCTGGTATGCATCTGCCACAGAGAGCCGATCTCCTACATTTTTAAAAACAGTCAAAATCATGGCTTGCTCGCCTCCTTTAAAATAATGAGAATTTGACTTATCTGTTCCATCGCCTCAGAATCAGAACGTTCGAGAAGTTTCGCAAACTCTGAAATTGCCTCAAGACGGTCTACCATCGGCAAGCTGTCAGATTTCATCTCTGGAGCAGGAATTTCATTATAATTGAGAAGCCTTTTTCCAAATACATACTGATCATATCTTCCATTACATCTTTTCAGCAGATAAGACGCGATGCCACGGAGATGGTTCCCTATCGCAAATGTCCCGCCAATCTCTTCCGGCACCTTTATTTCAACTATAACTTTGTTGTCATCAATTACCATAGGCATCTGAAGCTGAACATCATACCTTGAAAACAAATTTAATGATGCTGATTCTTGCAAGGCGCAATTTGGCCTTGACGAATACTATTCGTTTCTGCCGAGCTTTTTACCTTCTACTCCCTACCACTGTTATAAAATACATTGGCCGTTATCTGGGCAGACCAATCATCGCTACTTCAAGGATTGATTCTTAACTTTTACATCAATATTTGTTAGTCCATCATCAGACTGATATATGAGAATTTCACCATAATTATCCACTATCTCGTTCTCCTCTGGTCTGATTGTATCTCTTTTTATTCGCATTCTTCATATGCACATCGTATTCTCCACACATTATCCTTAAAGAATACATTGCAATACTCTAAATTAAACCTCCGAGGAAATGCAGCCGGGAAAATGCCGTTGCCTCCAGGGAGAGCATGGGCATTGAAGCGGCAGGAAAGTGGGCGGGAATTTGCGGCAAGAAGCCGAAAATGACAGTCCGATTTCATATGATAATTATTAATCTGTTTTATTGCTTTCTTAAATAATACCGACTTTTTTAAGAAGATATTGTGCGTTAGTTGTTTTAGATACTCCCTTTTTCATTTTATAATCAAAGAAAATTTCACCATTCGTATATCGTTCATAAAAGCAATAATTCTGAATGCGCTGATATGCGCTTTCTAATTTACAAACCTCTAAATCATGTGTCGTAATAATCCCACACACTCCAAGGGTATAAAGCTTTTGGAGAACACCCTCTGCCCCCTTCAATCTATCCACAGAGTTTGTGCCCCGAAATATTTCGTCAATCAAAAATAGAAGATTTTCATTTACTTGCGCTGCATCTATAATTTCCTTAATTCGCTTAAGTTCTGCATGAAATGTAGAAATTCCCTCTGTTAATACATCCGCTATACGCATAGAAGTCATTACCTTCATCATTGAAAATGTCATTCGCTCTGCACATACATACCCTCCTGTGTTTGCCAAAATCATATTAATTCCCACAGTTCGCATAAATGTGGTCTTTCCTGACATATTGGAACCAGAAATAATCAAAATACTATTGTTTAGTTCTAAATCGTTACAAACTCTATTTTGATTATTTAAAAGGGGATGCCCCCAATTTTTTGCCTGAATAATATTAGGCTGTATAGAGATTTGAGGGATAGAGGTAACAGTACAGTTGCGAGGGAGATTGGCCAAACTCAATAAGCTTTCCAATTCTCCTATAGCGGTAAACCATCGTGCAACTGAATCCCCATGCTTTTGTTTCCACATATCTAAATCTACAGCATTTTTATAATCCCATAGCCATGCAGCATTCAAAAGGAGACAGGCGATTCCATTTTGTCGTTGACTGATATTGCTTGATATTTTTGATAATTCTCGTAATGCCTCTTTGGCGGGAATCAAAATTAGTTGTATTTCTTTTAATCGAGAAGAGGAAAATTTCTTTTTTACAATTTCCTGTATGACATCATCATACCGCATGATTTTATGAGGGATTTTATTCATTATTCCTACATATCTGTTTGCTTTCATAAAACCTATTACCCAAAGTAGAAGTTGAAACAAAATCATAGAGTTTGCAATCAGTATTCCGTATCTGTTCTTTGTCAATATAGAAAAAATGATAGACCCACAAGTGAGCACACGGGAAATATCCAGCAACAGGTTTAGAAGCTTACTTTTGATGAAGCCATTTTTGGATTGCAATTCAGAAACAAGCGCAGGAAACAACGCATCAATACCGATTCTTGAAAAGTAATATTCTAAGCGACTACCCCAAGAATAATCATTGCTCAATTCTGTGATAGCCTCTTGTCTTACCTGTATATCCTTTTGCGAATAATCAGGATTTAACAAGTCTTGAGAAAATCTTAATCTTCCATAATAAGTATTTGTACTGTTAAGAAACTGGAACAAGGAGTGCTTACCCACAATATCTAAATCCATCGCATAGCTATGATTATAGTCAATAAATTCTTCCCCAATATCATCAAATGTACCCCATTCCCCTGATATGCGGCATAAATTCTTTTTTGCAATAGCAATAAGCCCTGACTCATATGCAATACGTTCAAATATCTTTCTATGATAGACGCAAGCAATAATAAAAATGACCGTTTCTGCTGTCACTAATGCAATAAGCTTTAATGGAAAATGGTTTGTCCACATATTATAAATCGTATATCCACACATAACTATCCAAATCAGTTTGAATATACCGATTATATTAGCAAGTTTATCAAATTCGGTGTGGGTTAATTCTCTTTGCTTTATTTCAACTTCATATTTTGGGTTCATGAATAATAATCTCCATTATAAAAATTCAAACTTTATGTTCCATTTACTTATTTTATATGAAATAACAAGCAAAACATAAAATTTTATCTTCGCTTATATCTTTTTCCATATAGTTGCTCCTTCTGATTTGTGTCAGCACTGCTGACACAAATATCTATTATCCAACGAGAAAATATCAGTCTTAAATTCCAATATAATCCCTCCTTTCCTCCTTTCTTATGCTATCATTCTACTTCTGTAAGCATTTCTTTTACCTCATCGAACTCTCCAATCGAATCCAATGTTTTAATGCCATCTACAGTCATGGTTGAATCATCCTTGTTTGCCATTTTACTTGATGCACAATATGCTACTCCGCATCCTTTGCGAAATAACCATACACGATTAAAATTTGTTTTCTTTCCTTCTTCTTGAATGATAACCGCATAAATTCTTTGCCGCCAAATGGTAAAAGCGGTATTGTAGTAGCAACAGGAATTTTTAAATTAATCATTATTAACTTTCTCCTTAGTAGTAAATTTCTATTTTTCCCGAGAACAAACCGGTATCCTAACATATATTAGTTTTCTAGCATGAGTAAACATAAATCTCCATTTACTTCTTCCTCCTCATCATGCCAATTAAAAAAGGAATCATTCTACTTTTTCAAGAAATTCTGTAGGCACTTCTTCTATAAGCCATACACTATTTACAGAGCAATAGAATATATAACCAGCCTTTGCCATAGCTCCGGCATTAACCTGATATACAACAGGCCTTCCATGTCTGTTACCTACTTTAACAGCAGTTTCCATGTCTATTGATAAATGGACATATAGTCGACTCTTTGGAATTAACCCTATTTTATCAATAGATTCCACATATTTTTCACCGGTTCCATGCCATAAATATTCGGGTGGAATTTTTTCTTTCAATTCTACATCTACAGGAATGGAATGTCCCTGATTTGCACGAATCAGTGTCTTATCCTCGTTGAAAGAATACCGCTTTTTGTCATCCATCCGTACAATTTCTTCCAATATTTCTATGTTTATAGGATGCGTCCTGTTTACACCCTCAATCATTTCATTTACGTTTGCCCAGCCATGCTCATCCACTGTAATTCCTATGACATCCGGCTTATGCCTTAGTATCAGGCTAATGTATCTACTTGTATCAGTTAGATTCATTCTAATATCACCTCCCTTTCTGCCTATATTCTTCCACCATTCTGGTAAATCCACTTTTCATCTCGCCTAAAATTTAATGTGCATTATTTTGACACATTTCGACAATTATTTCTGTATGTGTTGATGCTGTGAAACAGATTCCCGCGACGCCCAGTTTACCCTTGATGTCGAGGTATATTGGTGAAACCAACAACATATTATTCTGCATCTGGAATAGACACAGAACCTTGAACAACATTATTGAAGAGAATATCTACCGCACGCTCCGGTTCTTCAAACAGTGGTCTATGGGTGGAATTCTAAAAAGGTAAAATTCCTTCAACGACGCTTTGAGCTGATCATAATATTCTTTTGTATTGAGGTTGGAGCCTCTCCGACACGACGTTCCATTTTGCTTACCAATACCATTGCAGCACCTTTACTTTGATAGTCTTATGTATGAAGAGTTTATACAGATTAATCCCTCAATCACAGCTTCTTTGTTTATCACAATAAAATAGCTTCATATTTCGAATTTACGGATATCATGAAGTCCAGTTCTGCACACACAGCCGGGATTCTAAACTATCTCTCAACAAAGACACTAACCGTTTCCTTCAGCTCATCACTGAACTCTTCAAGGTCTTCAAAGCTAATTGCACCATCATTTATAAGTGAAATAATGTTATAAATAAGGTTCGACCGGCTCATTTCTAACTTTTCTGATGGATTAGCATCTTCACTTAGTAATTCTATATATTCCTTATTGAGCATGTTCATATAGGCTTCCTGCCAATTAACAATCTTATTTTTAAAAAGCGTCCAGTCCTTCTTTGTAAACCTCTGCTCTTGCAAAGCCTCAAACCTCCCATTAATTTCAGATTTTTCATTCTAATTCGGATAATAAGTTTTTCTATGAAGTTCATATGATCAGTTAACAAAAATATTCAGATAACTGGTTTGTTTCAATCCACTTGCTTTGAACCATCCGGCATTTCCGGTCAGTTGGTTTGTACGTTTTCCTATGTCCATATCACTTACCACCATATTTGCATCTCGTTTATTGCCGTTTTCCCTTTTGCTCCAAAAGCTTTATGCTTTCCAAATAATCCTTTTCCACACTGCTAAGCGTTTTCGCCTTGTATTTTTTATATTCCGTCTGTGCCTTATCCATTGCCTGTATATGACTCACCTTGCCATTTCCCGTCAAAAGATTCTCTCCAGTTGAAGTCAAAATTCCATCAAGATGCTTTGCCCAATCTTCCATGGTCATAGAAATCTCCCGTTCAGCCTGCCTTTCCGCAAAATCCAAATAACCGGAAACCAATTGTCCCATAGCCCGCAACTCTTTTTCATTCAGATAATTCTTGGCAATTTTCGCCTCTCGCAGCGTCGGCTGCTCTCCTGAAAATGTCATCAATCCCATGAAGTCTTTTTCAGCATCCGCACGATGGTATATTACCTCGGCGGCTGTTTCTCCAGAAACAGCATAGTGGATTTTATTCTGCACTTTCTTGAAAAATCGAATAGAAACCTCCGCCTTTGGATTATAATCTACACTGGTAGCATAGATTTCAAGCACCTGCCGATAAAACACCTTTTCAGATGCCCGGATATCCCGGATCCGCTCAAGCAGCTCCTTAAAGTATCCGCCTCCGCCAAGTTCCTTCAGGCGTCCATCATCCATTGCAAAGCCTTTAATCATATATTCTTTCAATCGTCCGGTTGCCCAGCGTCTAAAATTAGTTGCAATAGAAGATTTAACTCTATAACCGAGAGAAATAATCATGTCAAGGTTATAAAACGGAATTTCTCGTGCCACTTCACGATTTCCTTCTTTTCGAACCTGTCGGAAATTCCGACAGGTTGACTCTTTGTCAAGTTCACTTTCATCATAAATATTTTTTATGTGTTCCACAACATTGGTTCGTGATGTCTGAAATAAATCAGCCATTTGCTGCTGAGTCAACCATACAGTTTCCTCTTGAACTTTTACTTCAATATTTGTTAGTCCATCATCAGACTGATATATAAGAATTTCACCATAATTATCCACTATCTCGTTCTCCTCTGGTCTGATTGTATTTGCTTTTTACTCACATTCTTCATATGCACACCGTATTCTCCACACATTATCCTTAAAGAATACATTGCAATACTCTAAATTAAACTCTCTGTAATCCCATTCGTTCTCTTTGCCGGAATACAGATCTGCTATTCGGGGTAAAGTACCACCATGGTCTATTTTTTCAACTATTTCAGCAAGTTCATATGGAGAGGTATCCTCAATAATTCCTTTTCCTTTGCCGCCCGTAACATATGGATAGTGTGTCCCTGCTCCGCGCTTCATTTCGGTCACGGATAATAATTCTATCTCAAATTCCCATCCTGCACCGTAGTCATATTTCATAAGCAGCTTATCTGCTGCATTAAGTTTTAACGCAGAAAGCTTAGTTTTAGTCGGATCAATTGCAGGCTCGTCGTTGAAGTCATCATCTTCAAATATAATCTCATAACGCTTTCCTTTAAACTTTATATTAAACAAATGACTTGCTGTACTTTCAAATGCTGCCAATACTGCATATCCAAGTTTAGCAACACTGGAAACAGAAGTGATTTCTATATCTCGCCACATAATACTTTCCAGTTCACTGAGCCTTACTTTAAATTTATACACATCTGCCATGATACATTTCTCCCCATCTATCTTTTCACATAGTTAATTTCAATGTCCTATACAAGTGCCTCCAGTATTAAAATCCCTCTTTTCTAAGCTCATCCATCATCGCCGAACGCCTGTAATAACATGCACGCCATTCTGACGCCACATTCCCTGCTATTTCTTTTCCATTCGGGTATTTTGTTATTTTTTTCAAATACTTAATCAAGTCTCTATATCTCTTCCTGTCTGACACAACATCGGCCTGCTTTTTTATAAATGTTGTATATGCATCTCTCACCTGTTCCGGAAATTTTTTCTTCAACACTGTTTCGTATTGATCCAACAAAAATATTGAACCATCGGCAACTATATCCTTTAATAATCGTTCATACATTTTTTCCGCTTCCAAAAGAGGATATTTAATTTGCCATCCTGTTCTCCCATTTAAAATCTTTTCCCTGAGAGTTTCCCATTCTACATGCTCACAAACACTTTTCAATATGTACACATAATCCAGTTTGTCCTGACGGCATGAAAAAACCTGGAAAATCAATTCTTCTTTATATTCTTTATCCTGTTTCCTTATTTTATATAAATCAATCAGCTTAGCACTGTATTCAGCAACCAGACCAGGATATTCTTTGTCAAGTACCTTACTCTCATTCAATATGCGGATTGCCTCATTAATTTCCTTTTTTTTCAGGCATTCTTCAATTTCCAGTTTTCTTACTGCTGAAAACCTCCAATTTATTCTTCTGTACTCCTGAATTTCTTCTTCTGAATATTCCAGTTTTCTCATTATCTCCAAGCGCTTTAGTATATTATTTTCATATCCATAATGAACACTCCAACAGTCACCGCAGTCGGTTTTCTCTCCCGCTTTGGCTATCCTCTCATCCAGCATTTGAAGCTTTTTTTCCAGTAATCTCTTATCCTGGAATTCATTTAATAAAAAATCACTGATATAATCCTCCATATAATCAATTACAGTCCCGTCCGACTGGTGATTTTCAAACCACCGAAACATTTGTTTCTTATCCGATTCATTACAGTTCTTAAGAATTTGTTTCCAAAAGTCATAGCAGCTATCGGACACCATTGTCGTACCACCGTCTGAATCATCTATATCCAGGTTTCCTATTTTAACAAATACATCATTTGTTAGTTCAAAGGCCTGCATACAAGCTCCCTTCTCAATTAATTCCTTTACATTATCATACAGAAAATTCTCCATGGCAGCAATAAAATCACCGGCATTTTGCCAGTCAATAAAACCACTCCGGTCAGAAAAGCGGTATACAATGTTATCTATTTCTTTTTTCAATCGTATCATCTGCCTTTCACTAACAGACGATGAATATTTCGTCATAATGTGATTCCTTAAACTCTCATTCTCCTCTGCAAGCTTAGCCAGAATGCTTCGCAACTCAGTCTCCGGAATTTTATCGATCACTTCTAATAATTCCTGCATTGATTCCAAATACCCCGCCTGCCATGTTTTTTCTCCTTCTTCTATCCCATGGACAGGCTCATCACTCTTAAATAATACTGCCGCCATATGTTTACAGTAGTTACCTTCCTTTGCATAGGGACAACTGCACCACATATCATAAACTCTTCCATCCGTTATTTCTATTTCTACCTCATAATTTTCGTTTCCCACTACAGTAGCGCAAAATCCCGTCTCAGTCTGCAGCACATTCTCAACTGCTCCCATTTCATAATAATTCAGTCCACGTTCTAAAATGTGAGGTCTGAATAGATCCTTCCAATTCTCCATATTTAATACCATCACCCTTCGAAACAGCCCGCTTTTTCAGCTTATGCCAAACATCCTCCGACAAAGTACAATTGTACTTTCTTTCTAATCTCTACCTGTAATACAAAAACAGACCCCCAGAACGTTCTACAAAAATTCCGGGAGTCAATACTTCTTCAATATATCCTACGCATTTGCTTTGATAACATCTGTTTTAAGATGTAAATCTTTATCGGCATCGGCAGAAATTCAATCCACTATTTTCAAGTAATATCAATTACTTTGAAATTAATTTTAGTAGCTACCTTTTCTTTTATTTTACCATATAGAGGATATAACGTACATTATCATTTGTTATTTTACGCGACAAATTTCGACACAAATCTCGCAATGTGTTGATGCGGTAATAATGATGTCGTGAAAACCTAGTGGTTCCTTGGCGGAACCCTCTTTTTCCCGAAAATCCATCAAAAACCTTTGATTTTTCAAGTCCCCACATCCGCACTTCCATACTGAAAGCATCATTATATCTACCAGGCACTATTGAAGTGCTGCTAAAATCCTATCAATAAATAAAAATTGTGCGTAATAAAACTTTCAAACATATTGTGGTTTGAGAGCTTTATTCTGAACAATTTATTTAATTGTTCCGATAAAGTCTTTATCCATAATTATACTGATTTCATAATATAGCATATTCGCTTTGGAAGAACCCCCAGAAATGTTTAGACCAATAAATCCAATATTAATCGTAAACCCCGTGACTCTTATTTTTCTCATTAGTCCTTTTATGCCTTTTTCTATCATAAGACATCCCTCCTTCAAATCAACAACTGGGTTTGGCTGGCGGTTACGCCAATGACCATAAGGGTAGTCTTTCCAAAACGAATAAGCTTCCATATTATTAATACTTTTTGTGTGATAAGAATCAAATTTTTTCTTTCTCTATATAATAATTTTAGCACACCAAATAGCAACTTTCACCTCTGACAAGTTAAACTCATTTAGAACTGTCAACAATCTGTTGTACGACTTGTTCAAAAGTTTCTCCACTAGAAAAAGCTTTTTCGGTGTAATGTATACCTAAATCATTTATCTTTTTTAATAACTCAGTAATACATCTACTTTTTTCACTTGAGTATGACCCGGCCTCATTGTAAAAAGCATATCTTCTATCTATGCCTGAATCAATAATAACCAAAAGCGAATATTCTTCATCTGTGTACCATGTTTTTCCACCATCTCGTACTCTTTTCAGCCATATTATTTTATTAATATTAAAGTAATTTGATATTATTAAATGCTCCATTGCCTTTTCATATGCCTCTGGCTCATTATCTCCTAACTTGACCAGCTGAATTTTACCTATACCATTAGTGCGAGTGCCCATCCCTTTCTCATAAAAAGGATAAAAGCTCTCAATTGTCATTCTATTATTTAGTGTTACCCTTTTATTTAAATTATGATCATGGACCTCCAAGCTCTCCCATGAATTATGTAAATATTTGTCCTTATCATACCCTATGATTATCCTATCATTTTCAAATTTAACCATTTTCATCTCTAAGCTATCTTTATAATTTCTAATGCATTCCAATATTTCATTTGCTTCAGGATATCTATTTGTTCTGATATTATTAAAATAATCAGTAGCTGTAGATATCTGACATTCTTTTATGTCAAAGATAAATTCGATGAGTGCCTTAACATCCACATTGAACATATCTTTTTTAAACATTCTCATATCATCGATATCCAAGTCATATTTAATGCTCTCTATAATGTAGTGAAACAATCTTGCCTTATATAATAAAGCAACATGTGCAGAATCAAACAAATTAATTCTGAAATGTGTCTTGTAATTAATATTAATTATTCTGGTATTTCCAAGTGAAATATAATACAGTACATCAGCATTACATAACTCTTCTTCACAATGTTGTCCAAAACAATACCTTAGTGTTTCTTCATATGACATATTTGATAAATAGAAAGCTTTTATAAAATAAGTAAATAGTAAACTGTCTCTTGATTGCATGTAAGCTTTATACATCTTTTCATCTGTTAGAAATATACTGAAAATCTTAAAATTAGTTAATAAATCTTTATATTGATTAAATATTTCATCTAAAAACGTTGTACTACACTTGTCTACTTCATCAAAAATAATAATTAATCTGATACCTAAACTTTCAAACTCATTTAATAATTCTCGTAATAATTCATGTGGATCTTCTTGCATATCGTATTGAATTTTTCTTTTCGTATTTGACTCTGATTCAGTCTTAGCAAAATTGTTGCTCGATTGCACACGTATTAATTTTCCTATTAAAGGCAATTTAAATGCTCCGGTTACATCAACTCCAACTTGTTCTTCTTTTGTGGAAGAACTTGAAACGCCTCGATTAAGTGAAGCAACAGCCTCTTCTTCCCAATGAACTTGTAAATTTCCAGAACATGCAAGTTCTATTTTTCTTAGATTGTTATAAAAAACACTTATAAGGCTGTTTTTAACTGTTGAAACACGTAGTAACTCTTTAATCAGTAATAGAAATAATTTATTTACATCAGCCACACGAGTAGAATTTATTTTGATTGTAACATAAGATTTTTTGAATATTTGATCTTCTAAATTTGATAAAGTAGTATTAATAAAACTTGTTTTCCCAATACCTTTCATACCCGATATTAAATAGCAACCATATGTGTCCTCTTTTATGAGGTTTTGCAATTCACAAATCTGTCTTTTAATATTTTCGGCTACAAAAAAGAAACCTGTTTGTTCCTCTGTTATTGGTTCTATAATATTATTAGTTCTATAGGAACTTAATGAATACTTTCTATGCATAATTTACCCTTTCACTAAATAAGCTTATTTTATATCTTGATTCAAATTCTTAAGATTTAACTTCAGTCAATTTACCTTCCTTAGAAACTTCTAAACCAGCTGGCAAAAGTGCTTTATTTGTTTACTCTAATAAATACTAATATTTTGTCCTGCTCTCTGAATTTGTAAAAGCAACCGGATTCAGTGATAGTTATTCCCTTTTCGTCCGTACCAAACTACCATAATACCTACAAACTATAAACTCCAATGCCTCAAATGAATACTCATCAAAGCTAAATTTTTCTTCCTCATACTGTCTCATTATAAATTCTATATGCTCTTTCATTTTTTCAAATTCCGGTTCCACATTAAGTGCAACACCTTCTCCTGCCAGATTCATAGCATATGCATCATAAAACTTAGTCTCCTCTTCCGCCCTAAGAAACCATACGCACTTAGTAACCTCTGCTAAATCTTTGCTAAGAAAGGGTTGCAACTGTTGGTACATTTCTTTTTGCTCCATCAACACCATCCATTGTAACATTGTTCCCCAAAATGCCGATGTTATATAATCTTCTGCCGGGAATCCCATATGTATATTAACAGCATCCTCAAACGAGTCTGCAGCAGTCGGGTATTTTTTAAACATAAGATAAAATTGTGCTAAATGTGTGCACTGGTACTGGATTAATGTATTGATATCTTCTATTCTCCCTAACCGATCCAAAAGACGATACAGCATACTAATAACTCCCACATGTTGATCATATGGAGCATAAGGAAACTGTGAATGGTTATTTATCAAATTTATGATACTTCCTAGCACTTGATTACACCTTTCCATTGCCGTCTTTTCATATTCCCCTAGAAATGACAAATAATACGCATAAGAGGTCAGAAATCCTAAAACTTCATATAACAACACTCTCTGCTCTATCGGATTATATACCGGAAGTCTATCCTCTCCCTCACAGCAATATTGCACAGCTTTATAATATTTCTGACTCCACTTTTCATAGGCTGTAAGAAACTTCTGCAACCACTCTATATACTGTATTTTCCCCAACACATCATGCTCCAACATATATTTCCAATATCGGATAATTAGATATTCTAATACCATAATACTATTTTTGTAAACATTAGCTTCTGCTGCGTATTGTGCTATCATTTGACTTGCAAGATAAAGACCAGCAAGCTTCTTTTTACGCTGCTTAGGATTATCCTTATCATCTAATTGAGTAAGGTACAAATCAATAATATCTTCAAAATATTTATTGTGATAGTCGCCTTCACCAATAAAATAAAGGGCCTTTCTTAGTAGTCCTTGTAACTTTACCCCAAATATATGCTCACCAAATAAATATCTTTGAACATCATCTACCAGCTTATCAATATTCCAAAACTCAATCCGAACAATCATCCCGTCCCAATTATTATTATGACTAACATACCCCTCCCAGTTAGGTCTAACAGCTTCATCCATCACACCGTTTGTAGCAACAACGATACATAACTCCTTATCCCGTTCTTTACCTTTAATTAACTCCATATAAAAATCTTGAATATCATTAAGACTCTGCCTGACTGCATTCTGGTCCGAATCCCAATTCTTACGATTCAGATTTCCTTGTTTCACCACACAAAGTAATATTTCTTTTTCATTGTGTGCACGAATATCCACACCATACTGACGATTTCCGGTTTCTGGTTTATTATCCGTGATATACCCCATTTGAAGTAACAAATCACAAAGCAGCAAATCCAATTCATCCTTTTCTTTCAGTTGAATCAAATAATCCTTTATCACTAGCCTCATTATGCATCACCTCCTCTAAAAAAATTCTTCTTTTAAGTTCATACTCCACTGGATTCTTTGCATAAAACGCTGGTATCTCCATATGGTATTCATGATGCATATATGGATTTACCTGATAAAATTTCTCATCTTTTCTTCCAAATAAAATATGTGCATTGCGTGTCCCATATTTCAGAGTATTACTCTTAAAAAGTTGTCCTAAAACAGATTTTTCATTTGCCATCTTGTTAATCATTCGGTTTTGTTCCTGCATAGCTCTATGGTAAATGTACTGATGCTCCCTGGAAATTTGCAAATCTCTAATTTCATAACTTAATTTACGCTCATTCAGCAACCGTTCATGCATTTCTAAGACTGTTTCAGCTAAATACGCTTGTTTTTGATTTTCTACAGTTTTATAATTTTTAGCGACTTCGTGCATTGTCGTCGGATAATTCCCATACACCTCCGTCTGGCAAAATTCCATATATGTTTCGTTCGATTCTTCAGAAAACTCCAATAACAGAAACGCCATATGACAGATTCTTTTATTATCAGCAATATAATAAAGAGCCGCTTTCATCAAACGTATCATCTGTTTATCATCAAATTTTACTGCAAAATCAAAACTACTATCATTTGTTCTGGTATGTAATCTTTTAAGATCACCAACTTCAGCAAGTAAACTCACACCAAAGAAAAACTGCGCCCCACCTCCCCAAAGTATATAGCCTAATGCCTCCGCAGTCACCTCTTCTGTGTATCTTAAAAGTTCACTATTTACCAAATTCATAGCATCAAGAAACTCTTTATAATGACTAAAGTATTTATTTGCTGTAAAAACCTCCAACATTATATGTAAAGTTACTTTCCAGTTACCTTTTAACAACTGTCTATACAAGTAACTATCTAACATATCTAATATACGCCGATCTCTATCAAACGAATACGATATAATTGTTTTAAGTATGTTTTCCAATTTATCTGGAATCTCTTCTGTCCACTGTAGTGATTGAACGAAACTAGACTTTATATTTAGCGAACCTTCCGGAATTTTTTCAAGATGCTCAAATACTCGTTTATATACTGGTTCTAATTCAGCCTCATCCCCAGCGCAAACTTCTATCACATATTTTACAAATACAGGAATTAACATCTGCCATAGTTCTTCACTCTCCAAAACTAGGCTCTCCAATTGAAAGAAATATTGGTGGAATACCTTTTTGCCATAATTCAGACTAGCCTCTAGAAAATCAATGGCTACCTTTTTACTCCAAAGGCTTCCATGTCCAAACATTCGTCCAATTACTTCATTCGCCTCCGCCACATCCTTCTGATACCACTCCCACCGCAAGACCCGCATAAAATCATAATATGCTTGTCCGTCTAAATGGCCCAACAAACCTTCTACTAATTTCTGTGCATCCATATCTACAATATGTTTCGCATAATGCATTAAAAAGGCGTGATAACAATTATATTCCTTATGATTTTTCATCATATTTAGTATTTTTGTAATATAATGTTCATGCAGCTTCTCTTCGTATAAAATATTTTCTGTTACATATGATATAATCTTATCAAACTTCCCACATTCGTCAGCTTCCAATATCAATTCTACCATGCTAACCTTATATTTAGATTGCAATAAATATCCGGCATATTCATATGTCAAGACTCCGCTATCTACATTAGATAACGGTTCCACCAGCATCATTGGTTCAAAATTTTTTAGTGATTTTATAACCAACCAGGCAGCTACTCCCCATCTATTATGTATCATTTGCTCTGTCCCATCGTCTAGCTCATTAAGCATTTCATGAATACTCATCTCCATAAGTTCTGGGCGTTCTAATAAAATTTTTTCACCTTCTTTTAACACACTCTCGACTTCTTCTCTGTTTCTTATCACACATGGCCTCCTTCCTTCATAATGTGCCTCATATACAGCAAGCTACCTTTCTATACTGCGATACCAATTTAAGCGTTGTTTTCACAAATCATTCCTTTTGCAATTTCAGACAGTGTGGTTTCACGAAGTTGCTCATTGGTAATCTTTGTGGCTATAGAGTTGGCTAATAATAGTTTATTACTATTTGCTAATTTAGAATGGAATTCAATAGATGCTTCCAAATTTTTTGTATACATTACAATAAATATCGCACCTATAAAATCTATTAGTATACCACTTACTGTACCACTTACAAGTAACCATAAATCGTTACTTACCCATAAATATAAAAAAATACTAGCAGAAATGACAAATAAGCCAATAAACTTCCCCCTTGTAATCATACGTTTCAATATTTATGTTGACAAATATTTACATCTCCTTTGTTAAAAACTACATTTTCCTTACCAGCCACGCCAACAGAAAACATATTATTATTTACCTTTAAATGGTAAATAACCTTACGTTTAAACTATACAGTAACTCAATTTTTATTGCAACGCGCGACCATTTAGAAATGTCTATCCCTCTGTCAGAATAACTTTAGCCTTCTTTTCATTATAATATAAGCAGTGTGTACTTTAAAACAGGACTTGTTTTCTATATACTCCCATCATCCTCGCCAAACTTCACAGTTACGTTAATATGTGTGGACAGGGATCAAAAACATATTTTCATATACATAATTAAAACTAAAAACAGACTCCCAGAACATTCTGCAAAAATTCTGGGAGTCAATACTTCTTCAATATATTCTATGAGTTTACTTTGATAACATTTGCTTAAGATGTTAATCCTTATCTGCATAATCTAAAATTTAAACTATTATTTTCAAGTAATATCAATTCCTTAGAAATTAATTTATTGTAGCTACCTTTATTCTACCATATAGAGGCTATAACGTATATTATCATTTGTTATTTTACTCGACAAATTTCGACACATATCTCACAATGCGTTGATGCGGTGATTCGGATTACCGAAAAGCGCAGTTGATCCTTGGCGTAGAGATTAAACTCCAACCAAATTCACAAATTTTCCGTTTTTCCCCGCGGTTCTTCTTCGCCTTTACGTTGGTAAAAGTATAGCACAGAAATCGGCGTTTAAGGCTTTTAAACGCCAGAAAGAGAAATGTTTTGCCGACAGCTTCACTGCCAACAATAAAACCCTCAGCCCATCCGGTAAGTTCTTTTAACTCCTTACCAGCATTATACACCCTTATCCATTGAATAAGCTGAAAATGATAAATTCGAATCCAATCCTGCACACTCCTCTTATGTACCTTACATATCTGAGCGGCAGTCATCTGACTAATTTCGCCGTTCAGATATCGC
>CAURBW010000036.1:0-31207 GCA_963523075.1 uncultured Clostridium sp. | reverse complement strand
ACTCTTTCAAAATGAATTTAGTATTGCAATGTAGAATTTACTTTAGCATTTTACTGCCGTTAAGGATGCATTATAAAAAATTCGAAAAAACACTTGACCTTGAGTTAACTTAAGGGATTAAGCTTATTTCGGATGGCTATGTACCCTGAGGCCTGTTCTCTTTAAAATGCCGGTCTACGAATATATGAGAAACGGAGATGTAATCGGCAGCTGTATGTCAATATGGAATTAGGAAAGGAAGGAAAAGTGAAATGTTTGGAAATTTTGTCTATTCGAATCCAACCAAATTATATTTTGGAGAGGATTCACTGCAGTATCTTTCAGAGGAATTAAAAAATTATGGACACACCATTATGCTCGTTTATGGTGGTGGGTCAATCAAAAAGACAGGCCTTTATGATGAGGTTATGAGAATTTTAACTGAAAATGGAAAAAATGTGATAGAAGATTCTGGTGTCATGCCCAATCCTACAGTTGAAAAACTTCGTGAAGGTGCAAAAATAGCGAAAGAACATGCGGTGGATTTGATCTTGGCTGTTGGAGGCGGCTCTTGTGTTGATTATTCAAAAGCAGTATCTGTTTCAGCTTACTGTGAGGAGGATCCATGGGAAAAATATTTTTTACACATGGAAGATGTGAATAATAAGATTATTCCGGTTGCTTCCATCCTTACAATGGTTGGAACAGGAAGCGAGATGAATGGTGGAGCAGTTATTACAAATCATGAATCGAAGCAAAAAATAGGTCATGTTTTTGGAGATAATGTATTTCCTAAATTTTCTATTTTAAATCCAAAGCTGACTTATACACTTCCACAGAAACAGATGGTGGCAGGCTTCTTTGATATTATGAGTCATATTTTAGAACAGTATTTCTCAGGTGAAGATGATAATACATCAGACTACCTTATGGAAGGTTTACTAAAATCATTGATTCACAGTGCGAGGATTGCAGTAAAGAATCCACAAGACTATGAGGCAAGGAGCAACATCATGTGGATTGCAACCTGGGCATTAAATACTCTGGTTGCAAAAGGAAAGTCAACAGACTGGATGGTGCATATGATAGGCCAGTCAATAGGAGCGTATACAGACGCGACTCACGGTATGACATTATCAGGTGTGTCACTTGCATACTATCGTTATATTATGAAAGATGGTCTTGCTAAATTTAAGCGATATGCAGTGAATGTATGGAACGTAAATTCTGAGGGCAAGACGGATGAACAGGTGGCTGAGGAAGGCTTAGATGCAATGGAAGCTTTTATGAACGAAATTGGCGTCGCGCTGAATATTTCAGAACTTGGTGTTACTGAAGAAATGATACCCGGAATAGCTGCTGGATCTTTTATCCTGAATGGTGGCTATCGAATTTTAACAAAGGATCAAATTGAAATAATTTTAAGAAAAAGCATGTAAGAATTTAGATTATATTGCGTTTTAAGAGAGCGTCTGTCAGAGTTTGATGGGCGCCTTCTCTAAAATATAACAATGGTCTTTGCACTGTCCTTCATGGTGTCCCCAATGGTTTGGAAGGATGGATTTACTGCTTCGAAAAAACAGGAACATATGAAATGGGACGTAGTTGATAAAAAAGAGGTAATTGAGAAATGAAAAAATATATAGAGAAAAAATTTATAGGAGAAAGAGCGTTGTTTCAAAGCTGCAATCTCAGTATTTCCTATTGTACATTTGAAGACGGAGAGTCACCACTGAAGGAGAGCAGTAACGTGGAAATTGGCCATAGTCTGTTCAAGTGGAAATACCCCCTCTGGTACTGCAATAATATAACGATGAAAGATAGTGTCATGTTCGAAATGGCAAGAGCAGGCATCTGGTATACCAATAGATTAATTATGAATAATGTAACAATTGAAGCGCCAAAGACCTTCCGACGATGCAGTGATATCAAATTAGAACATATAGATATGCCAGACGCCTCAGAAACTTTATGGAATTGCAATCAGGTTACTATAAAAAATCTGACCGCAAAGGGAGATTACTTTGCAATGGGCAGTTCAGATATGGAAATTGACGGATTCACCCTGGTTGGAAATTATTCTTTCGACGGTGTGAAAAATCTTACAATCAGAAATGCGAAGATGCTGTCTAAAGATGCATTTTGGAATAGTGAGAATGTAACAGTATATGATTCCTTTATTTCTGGAGAATATCTGGGATGGAATTCTAAAAATGTCACACTGATTAACTGTACCATTGAGAGTCTTCAGGGAATGTGCTATATGGAAAATGTAGTGTTGAAAAATTGCAAATTATTAAACACAAATCTGGCATTTGAATATTCAACGGTAGAAGCAGCCGTGGATAGTAGTATCGAAAGTATTAAAAATCCTTATTTCGGTAAAATTGTAGCAAAAAGTATCGGTGAGGTGATCTTTGATAACTCTGAAATGAAAGCTGAAAATACAGAAATTATTACAGAAAATGGAACAGCTGCCCTGGTTGTATAATGTTTTGATGGAGGAGGTAGGGAAAGAGATGTATAATTTTGATGAAATGAATAATAGAAGAAATACAAATTCACTGAAATGGGATGTCAGAGAAAATGAGTTACCCATGTGGGTAGCCGATATGGATTTTCAAACTGCTCCGGCGGTGACAGAAGCATTACATAAAAGAATACAGACGGGAATATTTGGATATGCTGTTATCCCTGATACATGGAAAGAAGCAATTCAAAGCTGGTGGAGCAGAAGGCACAATTATTTTATTGAAAAAGACTGGATTATTTTTTGTACTGGTGTTGTGCCAGCAGTTACTTGTGCAGTGAAAAGACTAACGAATGTTGGTGATAATGTCTTGGTTCAAACGCCAGTCTATGATATATTTTTTCATTCGATTGAGAATCATGGAAGGCATGTGACAGAGAATAGTTTGAAATTTGACGGGAAGGAATATAGAATAGATTTTGAAGACCTGGAAGAAAAATTAGCTCATCCGTTAACAACAATGATGATTTTGTGTAATCCACAGAATCCTACAGGCAATATATGGAGTAAAGAAGATCTGATAAAAATTGGAGAACTATGCAGCAGACATCATGTAGTAGTTGTTTCAGATGAAATTCATTGTGATATTACGTCTCCGGAAAATAATTATATGCCGTTTGCTTCGGCTTCAGAAAATTGTGCTGGCAATAGTGTGACTTGTATATCTGCAAGCAAAGCCTTCAATCTGGCAGGCTTACAAACAGCAGCAATTGTTATTCCAAAAGAAGGGTTACGGCAGAAAATGGAGCGGGGACTTAACTCAGATGAAATTGCAGAGCCAAATGTATTTGCGATTGATGCAGCCATTGCTGCATTTACGCAAGGAGAAGAATGGCTGGAAGACTTAAGACTTTATCTTGAAAAAAATAAGGCTTTGGTTGCAGATTTTCTTAATAAAGAGCTCCCAAATGTGAAAATGGTATTCCCGCAGGCTACCTATCTGATCTGGCTTGACTGTAGTAAAGTTTCTGGAGATGCAACAGAACTTTGCTGGTTTATAAGAAGAGAGACTGGGTTGTATCTTACAGAAGGAAACAGGTACAGAGGAAATGGTAATCAGTTTATTCGTATGAATATTGCATGTCCTGCAAAACAATTGGAAGATGCTTTAATGCGGCTAAAGAAAGGTGTTCAGGCTTATGTAAAATAGTCAAAAAGATACATTTCAAATTAGGAAAATTGAAAGGAGTCAGAATATGATATTGAAAGAGTTTCAGGATTTAAAACTATCAGCACTGGGTATGGGAGCGATGCGCCTTCCTGTAGTTAATGGCGTATATGCCAATATTGACCAGGATGAAACAGAAAGAATGGTTGCATATGCAATGGAACAGGGAATTAATTATTATGATACTGCATGGGGGTACCATGATGGAAGTTCAGAGGTTGCTATTGGAAAAGCATTAAGTAAATATCCGCGGGATAATTATTATCTTGCAACTAAGTTTCCGGGCTATGATCTTTCTAATATGGATAAGGTAGAGATGATTTTTGAGGAACAGCTGAAAAAATGCGGCGTAGATTATTTTGATTTCTACCTTATTCATAATGTTTGTGAAATGAACATTGATGCTTATCTGGATTCGAAGTACGGGATTTTTGATTATTTAATGAAGCAAAAGGAAAATGGACGTATCAGGCATTTTGGATTTTCAGCTCATGGAAGTTATGATATCATGAAACGCTTTCTTGAAGTTTATGGAGATAAAATGGAGTTTTGTCAGATTCAGTTAAATTATCTGGACTGGTTACTTCAAGATGCCAAGGAAAAGGTAAAGCTGCTTGAGGAGTATCATTTGCCTGTTTGGGTTATGGAACCTCTTCGGGGAGGCAGTCTATGCAAATTATCAGAAGAAGATGAAGCAAAATTGAAATCATTGCGTCCTGAAGAAAAAGTGCCTGCATGGGCATTTCATTTCTTGATGTCCATTTCAAGCGTAACTGTCATATTGTCTGGAATGTCTGATTTCGAACAATTGGCTGAAAATATTCATACTTTTGAGATGGAGAAACCTCTTAATGAGCAGGAACGTGATGTACTCCTGGGGATTGCGGATGAAATGCTAAAAAAGAAAGTGCTCCCGTGCACAGCTTGCCGGTATTGCACCAGCCATTGTCCAAAGGAATTGGATATTCCTTCACTTATTACTTTATATAATGAACATAATTTTACAGGTGGGGGATTTATTGCCCCTATGGCATTAATGGCTGTGCCGGATGAAAAAAAACCAAGTGCTTGTATTGGCTGCAGAAGTTGTGAAAAAGTCTGTCCACAACAGATAAAAATTTCTGAGGCAATGAGAGATTTCACACAAAAATTAAAGGCATAAGAAAACTGGCAGTACAGGCAGAAATGATACAGGTATTGTCTTTGCAGCAGAAAGAAAGAAGGTATAAGATGAAACAGGTATTAATTATAGGCGGGAGCGGAACAATTTCAAGCCCGATTACAGAAATGCTGGCACAGGATAAAAATGTGGAGCTGTTTGTTTTAAATCGCGGTAATAACAATGAAAGTCTGCCGGAAAACATTTCTTTCATAAAAGGAGATATCAATCAAACGGATGAAATGCAGGAGGTTATGAAAGGCCGGACCTTTGACTGCGTTATTAATTTTATTGTGTGGAATGAAGAAAATGCAAGAAATAATATTGACATTTTCAGGGACAGAACGAAACAGTTTATATACATCAGCACCGTTTGTGTCTTAAATCATGAAATGGATTGCAATGTGGATGAAACAATGGATAAGGGAAATTCCTATTCCGGATATGGCCAGGCAAAGGCAGCGGCTGAGGAGGTATTCCTGGAAGAAGTAAAACGCACAGGCTTTCCGCTTACCATTGTGCGTCCGACACAGACATATTCCAGGAACCGGATTCCGCTCAGTGTGAAGGGAAAAGGCTGCTGGCCGGTTATCAGCCGGATGCTCCGGGGAAAAGAGGTAATCATTCATGGAGATGGGCAGTCCGTATGGGCAAGTACTCATGCTGATGACTTTGCGCAGTATTTCTGCAAGCTTGTCGGTGATAAATCTGCGATAGGAGAGATTTATCAGATCATGAACCCGGAGCCGCATACCTGGGATATGATCTATCAGGAGCTGGCCAGGCTGTTAAAGGTAGAGTATAAGCCGGTTTATATCGGAACTGATTTTTTAAGAATGTCTAAGACATATAACATGGAAGAATCCATTCAGGGAGATAAGCGGTGGTCTAATATTTTTGATATCAGTAAAATCAGTTTGAAAAATCCAGGATATACCTGCCAGATCAGTTACAAAGCGGGACTGCGTATGTATCTGGAATACATGGAAGCACATCCTGAATTGAAAATTGAGGAGCCGGAGTTTGATGAATGGTGTGACCGGGTAATCGGGCTTTACAGTGAAGCAAAAGCAATTTTCGTAGACAGGATATAGCAGAACGACAAGGAGGGCTGCTATGGATTCTATGAAAATAAGAACCAGGTTTATTAAGGAGATTTGATTGATATGACACAGTTTACTGAGGAAGTTCTTGTAATAATAAAGAGAATACCATATGGGAGAGTTATGAGCTATGGACAGGTTGCAAGGTTTGCAGGAAATATTAGAGGTGCGAGGCAGGTAGTCAGGATACTCCATTCTATGGCTGAGAAGTATAATCTCCCATGGCACCGGATAATTAACTCCAAAGGCAAAATATCAATCACGGATCAAAGATATGCAGCAATTCAAAGAGAACTTCTTATATCGGAAGGAGTAGAAGTATCGGAGGACGGATACATAGATATTTCTATATATGGAATATAGAGATAAGGACAACAATAGGTAAGCAGCCTGGAGATATGGTCAATATTGTTATTGACATCCATTATTTTGTTTGATATAGTTTGTTTTAACTTAAATAAGAGCTTATGCTGCCATCACCGGATGATAGCATATTAAGGCATCCAAAAGCCAACCGTAGGTACGGTGTGTTTTCACACTATAAGGTTAGCTTTTGGATGCCTTTTTATTATAAAGGAGGTCAAAATGACAATTAAAGAATTTAATTACTTACCAGAAGATGCGAGAACAATAAGAAGTGAAGTGTTTGTAAAGGAGCAGGGGTTTACTGATGAGTTTGACGATATAGATGATATTGCTGTACACATCGTCTTATATGACAAAGAAAATCCAATTGCGACTTGCAGAATTTACTTTCAGATCGAAAGACAAACATACGTAATAGGTAGAATTGCTGTGATAAAAGAATACAGAGGAAAAAATATTGGAGCAGGAATGCTTAGATTTGCAGAAGAAAGTATCAGGCATAAAGGCAAGGAAAGCGTAATATTATCAGCACAAGTCCGAGTTGCAGAGTTTTATGAAAAGCAGGGATACCAGAAACAGGGATTGATGTATTTAGATGAAGATTGTCCGCATATTTGGATGAAAAAGGATTTTGATGATAAAGAAGAATGAATATAAGTTTTGCTATTCCCGGAGGCATAAGTTGAATCAACCTGCATATTTAAATATCAGATATTCCAATAAAAGAAAAGGTAAATAAAAAAGTTCTATATACTTATTGTGTTATCTAACTTATTTAATTTTTTTTATCCTTTTATAATTACTTTAATTCCAAACCCTCCAGTATACCACCACCTTGAATTAGTGATGGTATACTGGTTTTGCTTTATAGAAGAGAATAAGGAGATGATGGATAACATGTTCATAAAAATTAAAGGTGCAAAAGAAAATAATTTAAAAAACATTGATGTTGAGATCCCTAAAAATAAGCTGATCGTATTTACCGGGCTGTCCGGAAGCGGTAAGTCAACACTGGCACTGGAAACGCTGCAAAGAGAATGTCAGCGTCAGTATATGGAATCCATGGGGATGACAATGGATATCGGAAGCAGACCGAAGGTTGAGAGCATTGACGGATTGTCACCGGCTATCTCAATAAAGCAGCATCAAACAAGCAATAATCCGCGTTCAACAGTAGGGACTGTTACTGAAATCTCCCCGTATCTGCGTGTTTTGTTTGCCAGGCTGGGCGAAAGACCCTGTCCTCACTGCGGCAAAATGATTACTCAGAATTACAATGATACAGAAAATGCTGTTTATTCAGAAATGCCGGATCAGGAATCTGACAATATTGAAATGTATGAGCAGACACTTCCCTGTCCCCATTGTGGCAGGCAGGTTGTGGAACTTACAGCCAGCCATTTTTCCTTTAACAAACCACAAGGTGCATGTCCGGTATGCCGCGGGATTGGAGTTGTGAATTTGCCGGATATCAGTCTTCTGATCGACAGATCCAAAAGTATTGGGGAATTTGCAGTTTCCGGATGGGATCAGGTTTTTATCGACCGATACAGTACTTCCATGCTTCAGGCAGCCCGGCATTATGGCTTTGAAATGGATATTGATATACCTGTGAACAAATATAATGACGTGCAGATGGAGCTGCTTTTATATGGTGTCTTGAGCAAAGAATTTCAGAAGCGTTTTCCGAATATTGCACCGCCGAAGACCGTACCAGAAGGCAGGTTTGAAGGTGTTGTAACAGGTCTTATGCGAAGATATATGGATAATAGTTCTGCAAGTGCCAGACAAAAAATTGAGAAGTTTCTAATTCGCCAGGAATGTCCTGAGTGTCATGGGATACGCTTCAGGACAGAAACACTTGAAGTAAAAGCTGGAGGAATCAATATAAAGGAACTTCTGTCCATGTCCCTCACCGGTGTTGCCAAATGGCTTAAAATGCTTCCTGCTTCTGCAGCACCGGAGGGATGGAATATTGTAAGACAGGTTGCTGCTGATTTGGAAAGCAGAATCGATCGGATTATTGATGCGGGTGCGGGATATTTAAGTCTTGATCAGTCAGCTGCATCTCTGTCTGCAGGGGAGTGGCAGCGCATCAAGCTGGCCTCCGTTCTGGGAAGTGGTCTGACCGGAGTGTTGTATGTGCTTGATGAGCCGACCTCAGGTCTTCATTCCCGGGATACCGGAAGAATCATTGAGGTGTTAAAGCGCTTGCGGGATATGGGCAATACGGTTATTGTAATTGAGCATGATGTAGAAGTCATGAAGGCAGCGGATTATATCATTGATTTCGGTCCCGGTGCGGGCAAAGACGGTGGAAGGGTCGTAGCCTGCGGCAGTGTTCAGGAAATCATCAGCTGCGAGGAATCTATCACAGGAAAATATCTTCAGAACAGCTTTTATCAGCCGAAACGGAATAAGCTTCCAGGCAGCAAAGACTATATAGGCATTAGAAATGCAGATGTTAACAATTTGAAGAACATCAATGTTGATATCCCGCTTGGGCGGCTTGTTACGGTGACTGGCGTCTCAGGAAGCGGTAAATCAAGCCTGATCTTCGGATATCTGGCGGAAGCGGCGGATGCTTATTTCCATCAGACAAAAAAGGACAACCCTACGGATCTATCAGGTCTGGAAAAGCTTACAGCTGTTGTATCCATTAACCAGCAATCCATCGGACGCTCCAACCGTTCCAATGCGGCGACCTATACCGATATCTTTACTGACATACGCGATTTATTTGCCTCCCTGCCGCAGACAAAAGCAGGCGGTCTTGCAGCAAAGCATTTCTCCTATAATGTGGCTGGCGGAAGATGTGAGAAATGTCAGGGTACCGGCAAGCTGTCCATATCCATGCACTTTCTGCCGGATGTGGAGGTTATCTGCCCTGTTTGCCGAGGCAGGAGATACCAAAAGCAAGTTCTGGATATTCGATACAAGGGACATAATATCTCGGATATTCTGGAACTTAGCATCGATGAAGCACTGGCCCTTTTTGCCGATGAAAAAAATGTTGCTGCCAGATTGCAGATTCTTCAGGATGTAGGGCTGGGATATCTGGGGCTTGGACAGTCCACTGCCACCTTATCCGGCGGAGAAGCGCAGAGACTGAAGCTGGCTAAGGAGCTTCAAGGCGGCGTCGGAGGAAGAGCACTGTATCTGTTTGATGAGCCGACGACAGGACTCCATCCCCATGATGCATGCAGACTGGTTCATGTATTTGACCGGCTGGTGAAGCTTGGAAACAGTGTCGTGGTAATAGAACATAATGCGGAAATGATATTGGAATCAGACTGGGTAATTGATCTCGGTCCCGAAGGCGGGAATGAAGGCGGCGAAATTATAGCGCAGGGAACACCGGAGGAAATTATGAAAAATCCCTGTTCCTATACCGGTAAAATCCTTCATAGGCGTTCCGGCTGGCTTTAAGTATTTACAATAGAACAAAGAAGGGTATAATGAATAACAGAAATGAGAAGAAGGGAGGCAGTTCATTGACAATTTATAGAACAACTCAGATAGCAGAGCTCATCGGGGTTCACCCCAATACGATACGGTTTTATGAGGAGATGCAGCTGCTTCCTGTGATCCCGAGAACAAAAAGCGGTTATCGTATTTTTGACGACAGACATCTTGAACAGCTTCGTCTTCTTCGCACTGCTTTCCGTGCTGAAATTATTAGTGACAGATTAAGGAAGGAAGTTTATGATATAGTGAAAACCGCGGCTGCGGATGATACCAGCGGAGCATACCAAAGCACACAGAGGTACCTTGAGCACCTTCGGGAAGAAAGAAAAAGGGCTGAGGAGGCGATTGGCATCACGCTGGATATCATTGAGAACAATGCAAAATCAGATGAAACCGTAGAGTTCTGCGGCAGAGTAAAGGCCGCTGAAATTCTCGGCATCACCACAGACGTTCTGCGTGATTGGGAAAGAAATGGTCTGATTCTGGTACCTCGCAGTTCCAATGGATATAGAAAATATGGGTTAAAAGAAATGAACCGGTTGAAAATTATCCGCACTCTTCGTAATTCACATTATTCCATGATGTCTATTCTGCGTATGCTGAATCGTCTGGACCAGGGAGACCGGAATATTCGTGAGGTTATTGATACACCTGGTGAAGGGGAAGATATCGTATGCGCAGCAGACAGATATATAACAGCACTTGGCATGGCTGAAAAGGATGCACTGGAAATGACAAAAATGCTTGAAATGATGATGAAAAGAAAGGAGGAGATTTAGGAAGTAAGCACGAAATAATATTTGAATAATTAATAAATCCTCCAGTATGCCACCAGTTAAAAAGCGGATGGTATACTTTTTTTATAAAATTTAACAGGAGGAGTAATATGGATTTCAATAAGAAACAAAAACAAAAATGGTGGACAGAGGCGTTAGCATTCCTGATTGGTCAGGGTATTTCACTCTTTGGTTCACAAATCGTCCAAATGGCAATTATCTGGTATGTAACACTGGAGACATCATCTGGAATATGGGTTACGATTCTGACACTGGCAGCATTTTTGCCGCAAATGATCATATCGTTGTTTGCCGGAGTCTGGGCAGACCGCTACAACAGAAAGCGAATCATAATAACCGCAGATACAGTAATTGCTGCAACAACCCTGCTGCTAGCCTTTTTTATGATGTCGGGGAACCTTGGTGAAGCTGCCCTGCCAGCAATTATTGCAGTCGCTGCAATTCGATCCATAGGCAGTGGAATACAAACACCAACAGTTAATGCGATGATTCCTCAGATAGTGCCTGAAGATGGACTTATGCGTGTAAATGGAATCAACGGGAGTATTCAATCCGTTGTTCAGTTTGTCTCACCGATAGCGGCCGGAGCAATCATGGCTGTCGGCCCTATTTACAACATCATGTTAATTGATGCAGTTACTGCAGCTATTGGAATCAGCATACTGGTTTTTATAAAAATACCGAAGCATCAGGCAGTTGAAAGAACAGAGCCAACATCAGTATTTGCAGAAATGAAGGAAGGACTTCAATTTACCTGGAATCATAGATTTCTTAAAAGATTGCTTATAACATATGGTATCTATATTTTTCTCTGTGTGCCTTCTGGTTTTCTTACAGCACTCATGATTCAACGTACCTTTGGCAACAATGTTATATTTCTTACAATTAATGAAACGGCAGGCTTTGCAGGAGCTTTAGTTGGAGGACTTCTGCTTGGTGCAACAGGCGGATTTAAAAACCGCAGCAAAACATTCTTTCTGGGAATGATGCTTTATGGAGTTGCTTCTCTTGCGGTAGGTTTCACAAATATTTTCTGGATTTTCGCTCTACTTATGTTTTTTATTGGATTGACCATACCAGCTGCCCAGACAGCAGTTTTCACTCTGGTTCAGGAAAAGACCGATCCTTCCATGCTTGGCAGGGTTTTCAGTCTGGTTAACGTGATGTTTACGGGTTTTATGCCACTTGGCATGGCTGTTTTCGGACCGCTCGCTGACGTTATCAGAATACAGACGATGGTTATTATATGTGCAATTTTTATTATGATTCTTGGCTTGAGTATTGTACTATACCGCAATTTTTATAAGGAAGGAGTTACGGCATCGTCGGTGTAAGAAGATTTTTATTTATTTTTATAATTATTAAGGTCAAATAAAAAAGTAAATTCTACTTTACACTGAAAAATATCGAAAGTTAGTCCTAAATTCTTTTTTTACAAATGAAAAGTATTCTAAAAGTAAAAAAATCGCGTTATAATGCTAGCAAGGAAGTCTGTTTTGAATAATCGAACATAAGTTCAAGACACACCAAACAGACGACTGAAAAAAATGTGCAAAAGTAAATTCCACTCGTCGGAAAGCTTTATTATCAAGGATTACGGTCTGCACATGAGATTATTTTTTAAAGAATGCTGGTTTCAATAGGACTTCGTCTGGGGAGACTTTTTCTAGTCCTAATGATACCAGTACTTTTTTGTCTATTAATAAGGATGCCAAATCAAAGGGAGTAGAACCATTAAGATTATCCCGGGCAATACTATTGAAATTTGAGCCAATAAAAAAGTGATACTTGTTAGGTATCAATAAATTAGATTCATGTGTTTTGACGATTGTGTGTGTAAAGGACAGACAAAGGAAGAAAGGCAAAAAATAAAAGATGATTTCGCAAGAATATTTTATATAACATATTATAATCAAATTTGTAGAAAAGAAGAAGAAAACGCAAAAAGAATGAAGAACAGGAATAAAGAAGAAATCGTCAAATAATCGTCACACCAAAAAATCGTAGATAAAAGTGCTGATATATTCGCGAATTTTTAAATCGAACCATCTACTCGTAATGAAGGGGGCGTCGGTTCAAATTCGATTTTCAGCTTACCAAGAGAGATAGCCAAGAATGCAGATAATATGCGGTTTTTGGCTATTTTTAATGTTATAAAATGCTAAAAAGAACGATGGTGTTAAAATATAAAAAGGCTAACCGAATTAAAAAAGCATGGTCATATCGTTAAAGATATGAATGCATTAATAGGTGATGTGATTAATAAACTTGCCGAATATGAGAACACAAACCTTTTACCACAGAAGATAGCAGAGATAAACTGACTATATGCTGAGAAGTCCAAGGAAGTTTCAAAACTGGAAGTTTACAAAGATGTGATAAATTGCTTTTTAAATAATGAAGATGTGGGTGAGCAGGAAGAACTGCTTTACAGAATATTGTTAGGAATGGCAGGGTGAGAGAATGTATATGATCAGGCGGTAAAGATAAATGAAATACTCGGATAGATATATCATGAAGAAGCATTATACATAGGAACATGCATTTTACGTGAGAAAGGGGAAGTAAAGTGACGGTACGCAAGGAAAAATTTGAACAGTATAGAAGTAAGAAGGAAGAACTTGGAGAATTAGAATATAAAATTATTAATTCCGATAATTGCGAATCTATGATGAGAAATTACGAGCAGCTTAAAAGAGAATGCGATGAGACTGAAAAATTTATTGAATCCATTTCAGATAGTCAGCTAAGACGCATATTTCGCATGAGATACATAGACGGAAAGAGTTTATTTGTAATCGGTAATAAGGTGCATCTTGATAAAAGCAACGTTAGCAGAAAAATCAACCTGTTTTTTGAAGTCGCAACGCATACAACAAATGCAACATTATAATGATTTTTAGATGATATAAATAAAATTTATATCAATCAATAAAAATCGAAAGGAAGTAATGTTTATGGAAACAGGATTTGAAGTAGTAAATTTACATGGTTGTGCAAGTGGGGTAATTCCAACTCCTACAATCGGAACAAATGGAAATTGGTATGTTGGAAACATGGATACTGGCGTAGCTGCAAAAGGTGCAGACGGAGCAGTTGGCGCACAGGGTCCACAGGGCGAAAAAGGAGATCAGGGAGAAATCGGACCAGCAGGTCCCCAGGGAATCCAAGGCATCCAAGGAGAAAAGGGTGAAAAAGGCGACCAAGGTATCCAAGGTGAAAAAGGAGAGCAAGGCGAAAAGGGAACAGATGCAGACCCGGCAGAGCTGAACAAATTAAGCGGCGAGATTGATGCAGTAAAGAAGAGTTTAACTAATGTTTCAACGGAGCTGGAATTAACAAAAAAATCTGTCGCTGATGGGAAGTCACTCGTCGCATCAGCGATAACTAATAAAGGAGTGACTACTGCTGCAAATGCTACTTTTCAGACGATGGCGTCTAACATTTCAACTATGGCTGCTAACCAATATAATTCTGGGTATTCCGCTGGAGGAAATGGCAAATATCAATGGCAATATTTAGGAAATTTATCAATAGGATGGAGTAAAGTAAAACAGTACACATTTAATAATGTTGGCTCAAATGTCGTTCAAGTAATTCCGGTATTTAAATATGAGACGACAGTTACAGGTGGATCAGTTAATGAAACTATAAATATAGGAACATCATATGATGGCAACAACGTTACTATATCATTTGCAACTGAAGAAACATTCATAAATATAGATGTTTATGTATTGAAAAAATAATTTTTAGAAATGGTAATATGAAATCAAAAGATTGCAGATTGCTTTTCACAAATTCCCCTCATTACATGAAAGGCATCTACGCATAAGAAAAGACAGGTGTCTTTGCTTTTACCCCATTCATTGATTATTTCTAAAGCAGGAAGAAGAGATTTACATCTTTCAGTAATAGTATATTCAACATGTGGTGGAATTTGGCATAATTCTTTTCTGCTGATTAAACCATGCTGTTCAAGAGCCTGAAGAGATCGTGTTAGCATAATGTTTATGATGCACTATGAAAAATATCCCGTTGAGCAAACTGTTTTTTATAATACATTCAAAGGCTAAATATATTCAGTAACCTGATATGCAGTTGTCATGTTATACCACACATTAGAGCGTGGAGTGACCACGCATATCTCGCTGTACAGTTAAGGTTGGAAGTTATGAATGCCGTTCAGGATGCCAAAGAGATTGTTCTTACTGCAAAATGTGATGGTGATTACAAAATACTGGGAACTAACGATCCTGAAAATAGAAGTGTGTTTTGAATTTACTTGATTTTGATCTTATTTTATTGTATGTTATACAAAATGGTGGTTATGGAGTTCAATAAATGAAGAAAAAATTAAGTTTAACTCAATATCTGGATGAGAAGGGGATCAGTAGTGAATTGATTCAAACAATTAAATCGGTGTTTACACTCAGATCGTATAAAAAGAGCTGTAACATATTGAATATGGGGGAAAATTCGAAAGTAGTCTGTTTAATTCTTCAAGGTATCGTAAGGGGAGTATATATTGATGAAGAGGGAGATGAAATAGCAAAGTGCTTTTCGAAAGAAGGAGAATGGTGCTGCTTTTATAATATTCTCAGTGATAAACCTTCCGAGTATTGGATTGAGGCTCTGGAAGAATGTCAGATCGCAGAAATAGGAGTAGAACAGCTTCGCAATATAATAAAAAAGTACCAGCAGTTTCGGATTCTTTATGACGAATTATATAATGATGCCTTTATGTTGAGCGATGAAAAGGGCGTATCCTTTCAGAGATTGAATGCAAAAGAAAGATATCTTCATTTTGTTAATAAATATCCTGATATCGAAGAACGCGTGAAACAGGAATATATAGCCTCTTATATTGGAATTACTCCAAGTTCCTTAAGCAGAATAAAAAGAGAACTGTAGTTGTCATTTGGCAATTACAGCTTTCTTTTTTTTTGATATGATTTAGAAAATAAGTCAAAATAAATTGAAAATGGAGTAAAAAATTATGGAGCGTAAAGTCACTTTAATAACAGGTTGTTCTTCAGGTTTAGGCAGGAGATTATGTATTCTGTTAGCTGAGAAAGGATATCGGGTGATCGCCACAGCAAGAGATATCAGTAAAATAGACCAGGTCCCGGCGGATATCAAATTGGAAATGGATGTAACTGATGAAAAATCTATAAAAAATGCAATGGAAACAGTCATCAGACAGTATGGAAGAATCGATATTTTGGTAAATAATGCGGGATATTCGTTTAGATCTGCAATTGAAGAAATTGATTTAAAAGAAATGTCCAAAATGTTTGAAGTTAATGTATATGGAGTCATCCGTATGATACAGGCAGCAGCACCTTATATGAGAAAACAGAATTCCGGAAATATAATAAACATTGGTTCCATTTCCGGAAAATTGACTGGTTATGTGAATGGCAGTTATTGCGCATCAAAGCATGCAATAGAAGCAATTACTGATGCAGCGAGAATGGAATTGCAGAGTTTTGGAATTCAGGTGTCTGTACTCGAACCGGGTGCAATAAATACGGAGTTTTTTAATACACTATCGGAAAATTCAGATGATAAAATGAAAAATATTAAGTCACCCTATATTGGACTTTATCAAAAGGATTTAAATTATAGAAAAAAACAAAAGCGGGCTGATGCAGGAAAGGCAGCAGAAGATATCTATAAGATACTTAAAAAGAAAAAGCTAAAAGCTCGTTATATAATTGCAGTGCCGAAAATTTTTAATTTGTTAATTGTACTGCCAGACAGCATAAGAGAAAAAATGATGCTTCTCTTTACGCGTTAAAATAATATAAAACAGTTGGTTTTTCTATGAAAGATCTTAATCTGGTGGTATACTATATTAAAATTAAAACCCAGCAGGATAAAAGCTGAAAATAAGTATATAAAACGGGGTGGCTAAAATGGAAGCAACGATAAAAGAAAGGGTACACGAATTGTATTGGAAATATGATATTAATTGTGCAAGAACATCATTAACCTGTTTATGTGAATTATTTCATGTTAGTCTGGAGGAACAGACCTTAAACGATCAAAAAAAGTAGATACGGTTAAGCATTTTACAGGAGGTGATTATTATAAAAAAAGTATTTTTCAGAAAACATCATAACAAAGCTTTATCCCATGCAGAATAGCGATAATGTAATCTGATTCTGTATGGGATGAACAGGTATTACATGATCTGCTTATTCTGCCTTTATTTTACTAATAAAAATAAGGAGCGGATAAATAATGAAATATATAAATGCAGCAGATGTATTACCAGAAGAATTATTAAAGGAAGTTCAGGCATATGTGAAAGGAGATTTACTTTATATTCCCAATTGCAATGGACAAAAGAAATGGGGAGAAAAAAGCGGCTCTCGTACATACTACCTAAAAAGAAACAATGAGATAAAAATGATTTACAAAGATGGAAAATCCATTTCGGAAATCTCCGATTTATATGGGTTGGCATTTGATACAGTTAAAAAAATTATTTATAGTTAAATTAAAAATAGGACTCTTTTCAGAGTTCTGTTTTTTTATGTCATAAATAAGTATAATTATTTATGGCATTTATACAAATAAGTAAAAATGGTAAAATTAAGTTATAGAATAAAATAAACATAAATTTAATTCTACATAAAAAATGATTGAAGGGGGATACATATGCGTTATGAATTCAGCTTTTATAAAGATGAAGATTTTGATGAAATAGAACAGATAGTCTTCGCATCATACCAATGGGAATACCCTGTCTGGGGACTAAGCAGACATGAATTTGCAAGAGGACTCCATCCCGCTTTTACAGGACATTATCATGCATGGTGTCATACGGTTGGTGTCTACAGAGAAAGCGGTAAAGTAGCGGCCTGTGTCATAAATGAAGGTTAGAAAAGGAATTGCAACGGCAATTTTGCACGAAGCTGCTAACCAGGTTCGGTCAATGTTTCCTGAATGCATGGGAATGACAGGTGGAAATCAGACCTTTTATAAGAAAATCGGTTATGAGAAGAAAGCGTTTATTCCACTGTACCACTGGGAACTGGAAGTTTTTATTTCATGGGAAGCGGAATCCTATGATAAAGATTATGCGAAAGAAGTATAGGAATTTATTTTCTCGTGGAATAATTCACTGATTCATGGTACGCTAAAATGAGAATTTGAAGAGCGGGGATTCGTTTATCAATTTCAAAAAAAGAGCAGACACGGTTAAGCATTTCTTTCTCGTCTGTGGTAAATTAATTAGTGAGAGGTAATCAATATGCACGCATGGGAATCCATACAAAAAACTCTGAATCATATTGAAGAAAATCTTGGTGAAGAAATTCAAATCGATACATTGGCGGAAATTGCTGGACTGTCATCCTTTTATTATCAGAGATTATTCACACGGTTGGTAAAAACTTCAGTTCGGGATTATATTAAGCTGCGCCGTTTGGCTAAATCCACAATTAAGCTGCGTGACAAATCCAACCGCATTATTGACATTGCGATGGAGTACGGTTTTGGGAGTCACGTAACTTTTACACGTGCTTTTACGAAAACCTATGGGATTACGCCATCGCAGTACCGGAGTAATGCTGTTAGTTTACAAAATTTTGAGAAGCCCGATTTATTGCTTGGTTATATTGTGATTAATGAAGGGGTACCGCTCATTAGTAATGGATTAGTTCTGGAAATGAACCGTAAATTTCTAACTAAACCAATTAATTTTCTTGGCGTAACAGGCTATTATTATTTCCGTTCAGGTAAAATGCTTGGCGAAAAAACTGGCGTTGATACGATTGGTGAAATCTGGGACAGGTTTTATCGGGAACTTCCAAATATTCCCCATATCCCGGAAGGACGTTGGATTGGTGTTTCTTTTAAGGGAGATGCGCCAGATTGTTATTCCAGTTATTTTATCGGTGCGGAAATTGAAAAAGATGAGAAAGATCATAACTTAACTAATTGGCAGCTGCCCATACGAGAATATGTGGTCTGCGGATTTGAATCTGAAAACCATGAGCAGGTGATAGTCAGTATGGGCAAGGCCATGAAATACACCCGGTTCTGGCTAAAAAAACACGGCTTGATAGCAGATGGTTTTTTTCCTGAAATGTATTATAAAAGCAAATCTGACATCGTTTATACAGAGTTATGGATTCCGTTTAAAAAACGGGAATAACATAAATTTATATACTGGAGGAAAAGTAGATGAGTATGTACCAGGAAGGATTAAAACTATTGGAAGAAAAATTCGGCGGCGGCAAGGACAATGTTATATCACTTGCGACGATTGCACGGGACCCGGGCACTGATGGAAAGCCCCGCCCTGTTGTCCGTAGTGTGGACGCCTATTATGAAGACGGCACATTCTATGTTGTTACACATGCCAAATCAAACAAAATGCAGCAAATCGCGCAAAACCAGGAAGTTTCAGTTGCAGGATGCTTAGAGATGTTTACCGCTAACGGAGTAGCTGAAAACCTTGGCTGGGTGCTTGATCCGAAAAATGCTGTAATAAGAACCAAGCTCCGTACAGCTTTTGCAGAGTGGTATGACATGGCAAATAATGAAAAGGACGAGAATTGCTGCTTTTTAGCAATCCATCTCACAAAAGGAACATTAAACATCAACCATTGGGAAAAATTATACCACATGGATTTTGTAAATAAGACTGATATGAAAAATGGGGGAATTTTTTAAGGAGTAATCAGGATATTATCATTATAAAACTTCCTGTTTGTTTACTTGTTGAGAGTATAGCAAACAGGAGGTTTTTTGTATATTTTTACTTAATTCTTTCCTTCCGCCTTAGATATTGTCCGTATTGAAGTGATTTCTTTGGATAATAATTATTTGATTGAATCATTTTACAATATATCATAAAATAAAGTATAGTATGAAAGGCGGTATTTACATTAGTGCACAATATTAATTACATAGAGAGGGAAAAGAAAAATGGGTTTTCTCAAGAAATTTTTTAATGGTAAGGATAATGCAAAGAGCCAGGAGGAAATGGCTGATGATATTATTATACAAATTTTAAAGGAAGAAGGGATGTTAAAAAACATTCATTCTGAAATTATAAACAATGAATTGGTAATAAATGACCTGAAGATGACTATAAAAGCAAGAGTAAGTAATAAAACTCAACATCAAAATGCAATAGTACTCCAGCTTGATTTTATCATTAAGCATGAAAATTTTGATACTGAAATTTTGGAATCTGCAGCAGGAATCGGAAGAGAAAATGACATTTATGATGCAATAAGAAATGGTACTGCCAGTTTTGTTTCTAACGTCATAGAGGTCATAGCTGATGCATTTTGTGATACACATAATCCGGAACTTGATTTTCAGACGGTATTAGGAGATCGCCAGCACATATGGCATCCTAAAATAGGGGGATTGCATGCACAGGGATATTGCGACAAAAATACTATTGATAATAACAGAATATTCAATATATTGAAAGATGAAATCGTACCAAGATTAGGAACGAAACGTTTTTACTGGATTAAGGTATATGTATCCCGCCAGGCAGATGGGGAAATCATTACTCAATGTACTTTTAACAATGAACCATTTTTGAAAGCGCAGCAAAAAATGGAAGAGTATGCCAAAAGCTGGAATACAGGGAACCAATTTAAAGGAGAAAAGCAATTTATACTTATTAGACAATGCGATAAAACTTGGAAACAGGGAAAATATAATTATGAAAATCTGAAAATGTATGTATTTGGAGCAATGGAATTATTTGAGAATTGTTCAACTGAGGCAGATTGGGAAGGACTTTTTGTAAGAATAGCTGACTTGACCGGGGATATAGACTTAGCTATTGAACTATATTTTTTTATTCCTGAATTGTATTGTAAATTAACTTTGCCTGAAATTCAATACTCCGATGAAGTCGTATTAATTAAGCCTGACGGGTCTGAGATTAATGTATATTTATCACAGCTAAGCAGATTAACACTCATTAAAAGATTAGTAAGAGAAAAATTGCATTCAGGTTTTGATAAAGACAAATATAACCATGTTCTGTTTCAGAGTGCGACGTTCAGAGCAATTAATAGCGCTCTCAATCAGGGCGGTGAACTGGAAAACCTGGCAACCCTGCCGTTAGCTATTGATGTTACAGAAGATTACAACCCTTTTTGAGATTTGGCCCGTAAGGCAGATCCCGTGCATTGGGATGCCGTAACATCAATGTGATAGAGTCGGCCCAATTATCTTAAATAAATCTAAAGGAGATATTATAATGTATAAGAAAAGTACTGTTTTTAGCTTTATTTTTATTTGCTGTGTCATGATTTCAGGCTGCCAGAGAAGGGACTTTACAGGCGTTACAACAAATACAAAGGAATATGCTTCTTCCGATAATAATATTGAAACAAAGAATCAGGCGGCTATAGAACCCGATACTAATAACTTAGATATTGAAAAAGTAGAATCAGTTATAGAAAATAATATAAATAGCGTTTTTGAGGGTAATATGGGGAATCAAAATATATGTATGGCTATATATAGAGATGGTGAACAACTATCCGCTTCCTATATTACACAAAATGACGATGATGGCGAAATAAAATTGCAAGGAACAATACAACTAGATAATGCTTCTTTTATTTTACACAATGAAAATAATAATATAATATTTAGAGGTACAATTAAACCTGATACCAAGGATGGTGATTTATTAGATGGAACCTTTACAAATGTTGAGAATTCCCATTTTTCCCTTGCGCATACGCATGCAATAGGCAATACATATGAAACACGCTACTCGATACCTGGCACTAATACAGAGGATATAGAAGAATTTGCAAAAAAAATCAAAGAATATATTATTGAAAATAATAAACAAGGCTTTGCAGAACTTATTGATTACCCTATTAATATAAAAATAAATGAGAAAAAAATTACCATTAATAGTGCAGAGGAATTCGAAAAAAAATATGATGATATAATAAATTCTGATTTTAAACAAGCACTTTCAATAGCATATACAAAATATTTATTTAGCAACTATACAGGAATTATGCTTGCAAATGGTAAGATATGGATAAACTATATTAACGATAAAGAAGGTTTACGAATTTTTGCAATTAATAACTAATGTCTTAATTTGAAGGAGAACCAAAATATTTACTATATTACCAAATAAAAAAGAAGAATAAATAAGGATATCCCTATTTATTCTTCTTTTTTATTTGTAGATTCGCTGCAACTTATGCTATTTAACATAAATTGTGGGATATCCAGAGAATTATTAATATAAACAAGAAATTAGTTTACAAAATAATATTTTATTTCTTTTTATATTATGTAACTGAAACAAATATAAAACGCCGGCAACATATTTGCTCAGTTATATATTGACTAAATATTATAAAATTTTAAGGAGGAAAAGAAAATGAATGTTAGTTCTTCAGGAAAAACTTTTATTAAGGAACATGAATGTATTGGTGGAAAACCTAACTTAACAGTTTACGAAGATGCAGCCGGATATCCGACAGTTGGTTACGGTCATAAAGTTACATCGGCTGATAAATTAAAAGTGGGAGATAAAATTACCAAAACTAAAGCTGATAGTTTATTTACATCAGATATAAGTTCGTTTGAAGAGGCTGCAAACACTTTGCCTAAGTTATCTAAGATGAATCAGGATCAGTTTGATGCAGTTGTATCTCTGATATTCAATGTTGGCAAAGACCCGGTTCAGAAAACGACTAATGATTTGTATGTAGCATTGAATGATAATAATACATTTAAAAAACCTATATCATCTGCCTGCAAAAAAGCTGTTGTTAAAGGCTTTACCTATACAAAAGCAGGAGGTAAAAGGCTTCAGGCATTGGTAGACAGAAGAAACGATGAATTAAACTTATTTTTAGGCACTGATTCAGTGGAATACATTACGATGGATTCATAAGCAGCGGTAGTGTAATAAATTTTGTGTCTCTGGAAATAAATGGCTTCTTTCTGGGAATGAATTAGATAAATAATTCATCTTCAGAAAGGAGCTTTTTCTATGGCAATCGCTAAAGAACATTTACAGCAAATTTAAGGCAAAGTCAAAACTTATTGTATGGCTGGTTCATTAGCACAATAGTAGTAATTGATATACCATTTCCTCCAACAAAAAGGGAAAGAATATTCATATGCAATTAGAAAAATTTTACCACATATATATGGTAAATAATGTAGTGTATGTTTGCTGGTTATTATTTTATAATATTTTATAATGGAATATTAGACCTTACTGAAACAGAGGGGATGAATCATGGACTATAGATTGTGGGATGTTCTGGATATTTTATCAGAAACAGAATATAGGACTTCAAAGTATATTGGGGAAATATTGGGAATCAGTGAAAAAACAGTAAGAACAAGAATAAAAGAATTGGAAGAAGAAATCTTTGCTTACGGAGCAGTAATTATATCAAGACCCAGATACGGATATTGTCTGGAAATAAAAGAACCGGATTTGTGGGAAGAGTATAAACGCAAAAGATATGAAGATAGCTCAGCAGTCCCTGTTGATTCGAATGAACGGATTGAATATATGTTGGCTTTATTGCTTAGCCGGACAGAATACATGAAAATAGAGGAATTGTGCGAATTTTTGTATGTGTCCGGCAAGACTTTAACTAATGAATTGAGGCACGTGGAATATATTCTGGAATGTTTCGAACTGAAACTATGGCGTAAGCCCTATTACGGTATCCGGGTGGAGGGGAAAGAATTTAATAAGCGATGCTGCATACTTCAAAATTTTTATCTTTCCCAAAGGACATTCTGGGGAATATTGGTAAAGCGGGAAGAAGAAACTGCTGCTATAGCAGGAATTCTGTTGGAATTGGCAGAAGAATACGGGATTCGATTTACAGAGACAGCATTTCAGAATACGGTACTTTACGTCTACTTAAGCATTTCAAGAATGAAGAAAGGCTTATTTATTACGGATGTAATTTTGCCGGAGTCAGCAGGTGATGTGGAGTATGAGGTGAAAATCTCAGAAAAAATATACGAGATGTTAAAACTATCAGAACTGACCATCCCTGAAACCGAGATTTACTTTACCGGAGTATTTATTGCCGGGAAACGAATATTGGAGATAGAAAACAATTATACCGCAAATGTGGTTGCCTCAGAGAAGATCGATTGCTTAATTTCCAAAATCCTGGAGGAAATATTTCTCACTTATAATATTGAACTAAGGGATGATCTGAACCTGAGGATTATGCTGATACAGCACCTGATTCCCATGGAGATTCGCCTGAAATATGGAATACCGATGGAAAATGTACAGGTAAAAGGGGTGAAGGAAAAATATATACTGGCTTATTCTATGGGGCAGCTTGCATCGATCCTGTTGTCTGAGTATTATCAAAAAGTGATTCCGGAGGATGAAATCTCTTGTATTGCCATGTATTTTGCTATGGCCCTGGAAGAAAAGAAAATGCTGCAAAAACGTAAAAACAATATTCTGCTTGTATGTATCAGTGGCAAAGCCAGTTCCCGGATGCTGATGTACCGATTCCAGAAAGAATTTGGCGATTATATTAATTCTCTGAAGATATGCGGGATGCATGAACTGAAACGAGTGGATTTCAAGGAAATAGATTTTATTTTTACTACTGTCCCCATTTATAAAAAAGTATCAGTACCCATTATGGAAATCCATGATTTTCTGGAGAGCAGCGAAATCATGTCAATCAGGCGGTTTCTTCAGGTAGGGGATATGCAGTTTTTGAATAAATTTTACAGGAAAGAACTTTTTTTCCCCAACGTGCCGGGGAGCAGCCGGGAAGAAATCATACATGAAATATGTGTCAGGATGTCCCGTGTAACAGAACTTCCTGAAGGTTTTGAGGAATCCGTTCTGCAGAGAGAGGTATTTGGCCCTACAGATTTTGGAAATCTAACAGCCATTCCTCATCCGTGCAGAATTATAACAAAAGAAACTCTGGTCGCGGTGGCAGTGTTACAAGATGAGATCAAATGGTCCTCTAATATGGTACGGGTTGTAGTTTTGACTTCCTTAAAGGATGAAAAGGATGAGGATACCCAGAAGTTCTATGAGATTACAGCAAAATTTCTTTCTGACAGGGAAGCAGTAAGGAGTCTGATAGAGGCTCCGGACTTTGATAGTTTTGAGAAAAAAATTACCACATTGAAACGGTAAATGGTCAGGTGGAGGTTATACGCTGTTTTATTTATTATTATGATGTAACAAGTAAGAACTGCATGATAATTGATTTGGAGGAAATGTTCAATGAGAAATATTGTATTACTATGTAATATGGGAATGTCCACCAGCCTGATGGTAAATAAAATGAAAGCGGCAGCAAAAGAAGAAGGGTATGAATGTGAGATATGTGCTTATGCATTACAGCAGGCAGAGGAAATCGTTACAATTGCGGATATTCTGTTGATTGGCCCTCAGATTGCTTTTGAAATTCCACGTCTGAAGGAAATTTATCCGGACAAGAAAATCGAAGCAATTGAAATGATGGACTATGGAAGGATGGACGGAAAGAAGGTATTACATCATGTTAAGGAAGTTCTTGGTGATTGAGGGGAGGAAAAATCATGTCAGATAAAAAGAATGCGTTTACACAAACATTCCAGATGAAATTAAACCGTTTTGCTTCTGCTATGGGCAATAATATTTATATAGTGGCTATTCGGGATGCCATGCTGGCTTATGTTCCGTTTACTTTCATAGCATCCATTTTCCTGATTTTGGCGTTCTTTCCATTGGAAGGATTCAACCAGCTGGTATCCTCGGTACTCCACTGTGAAACTGCCGTATGGCAGGGGAAGCTTTTATATGTATATAATGCAAGTATTGCAATCGGCGGTCTGCTGGTGGCTATTACCATTTCCCATTCCATTGCAGGTAAGATGAAGCTTAACCAGCTTCAGGTGACTCTTACTGCTTTAGTAAATTATCTGATTCTGACACCGAATGTCATGTCAGATGCAGGCAATGCTATTTCACTGACGTCTGTCAGTGCACAGGCCATGTTCTGTGCGATTTTAACTGGACTGTTCACAGCTAAAATATATCAGATCATAGATAGAAAAGGTATTAAAATTAAGATGCCGGAGTCTGTACCGCCAGCGGTATCGGCGCCTTTTGAATCCCTGATTCCATCCCTGATCGCCATCGTCATATTCTGGGCACTCAGACTGATTACGGATGCATTGGGGACAGATGCAGTATCCATGATTAATAATACACTTGGCCTGCCGCTTATTATAGTTGGAGGTTCAGTATTTGGTGTGGCATTTGCTAAAATATTCGAACAGCTTCTGTGGTTTTTCGGTCTGCATGGCGGTTCCATTGTATCGGGGGTCATGACCCCCATCCTGCAGGTGCTGGAGGATCAGAACAAAAATCTTTCCATGGCAGGAGATCTGCCGGTGAATATTATTAGTAATAGCTTTTTTACTCATTTTGCAGGGATCGGAGTGGTTGGCGGCGTAATTGCAGCTCTGATTATAGCCAGAAGCCGACAGTATCGGGAAATTTCAAAAATTGCTATTGTTCCTTATTTTTTTGGTGTGGGAGAACCGGCTCTGTTTGGGTTCCCAATGATGCTGAATTTTGATCTGGTTGTTCCATTCCTGCTCTCCAACGCGGTATCAGCTATTGTTGCGTACATAGCATTTGCAGTTGGATTAGTACCAATTACCACTGGTCTGGTCCAGCTTCCGTGGACGACACCAATCATTATAAGCGGTTTCCTGGTAACGGGAAGTATACGAGGCGCTATTTTACAATTAGCTCTATTAGTAATAGCAACATTAATATGGATGCCGTTCATTAAAAAGGCGGATAAGAAAAATCTGGATTTGGAGCGGGAAGCTTAATTATAATTGACATTTAAAAGACGTACAGAAGGAGCTTATAAAATGAGTGAGGAAAATGTTACTAAGATATTGCAGATGATCAGTGCAGCGGGCACGTCAAGAACAAAATATGTGGAGGCAATCAGAGCTTCTAAGGTATCTGATTATGATAAAGCGGAGGCTTTAATGAGAGAAGGAGGAGAATGTTTTAAAATAGCACATGAGGTGCATTCCGAATTTCTTACTTCAGCTTCAGCAGATTTATCTGCGACAGGGAGCAATGCGGATATCAATTTAATTCTTATTCATGCGGAAGATCAGATGATGTGTGCGGAGACATTCCGTCTGGTAGCTGAGGAACTGATTGATGTGTATAAAAATATGAGAAGTCAGGGATAACAGTATGATTGAATATGCAAATTGGATTTGGACAGGTGAATGGGGTCCTGAATGTGACAGGGTCCCCACTGCAGTCCTTTTTCGTAAAAGAATTCACCTGGATATGAATGCTGAATCTGCAGTGATCAGGATATCTGCTGATTCAAGGTATAAACTTTACATTAATGGGAGGTTTGTGGAAGCAGGCCCAAGCAAAGGCGATTCCCAGATATGGTTTTATGATGAGATATCCATTGGCCAATATTTAAAAAAAGGGCAGAATGTATTGGCGGTCATTGTGCTGCGTTTCCCAATAAAACCATCAGAAGGTAATCAAAGCATTATGTGCACTAATATACCGGGTCTGTTTCTGCAGGGGAGTATAAGAGACAGCAGGGGAAAAGAGTATGATATTTCTGCTGATGGTGATTGGAAATGCCGGATTGACAAAAGGACACGTTTCATTCCTGAGGCGGACGGATTTGCGCCGCTGCATTTTTACGAACAGGTAAATGAAACAGAAGAAATGTGGAAATGGAAAGAAATTCAATATGATGAGAGCAGCTGGGAACCTGCCTGGCCTTATCCTAAGTCTCAAATTCGTGATGCAGTAAGCCCGGGGAATTTAAATCCGAGGACGATTCCTTTTATGAGAAGAAAAAAAGGACGATTCCAGAGTCTCATTGCACTGCGCCAATCCCAGTCATCTGAAAATGTATGGAACCGGATGCTGTCTGGAATGGGAGAGGTATATATTCCCCCCCATTCGGAAGATGTGGTGGAAATTGATGCAGGCGAAGAAATGACAGGTTACCTCCATCTTATACTGGAGCAGGGGAAAGGGGCTTTTATCCGGTTACTGCAAGCAGAATCCTATATCCAGCCGGACGCACCAAGACAGAGAAATATTCCACTAAAAACTGACAGATCGGATGCGGACAGAGGCGTATTGGAAGGTAATGTGGATGACTATTATCCCGTGGGGAGCGGAGATAAAGAGAATCCGGAGGAATATGAACCTTTCTGGTTTAGGACGTTCCGTTTCATTCGGCTTTGTATTACCACCGGCGACGAGCCTTTGATAATCAGGGATTTCTATTTTGAGGAGATAGGGTATCCTCTGGATATCAACTCATGGGTCCAGACCTCAGATTCTACTCTGACAGATATATGGGATATCAGCGCCCGCACATTGAAACGCTGTATGCATGAGACGTATATGGATTGTCCTTTCTATGAGCAATTGCAGTATGCAATGGATTCCCGTTCTCAGATACTGTTTACTTATGCTGTCTCCATGGATGATAAACTGGCGAGAAAATGCATGGATGATTTTAAACGGTCTCAAAGATATGATGGCCTGATATACAGTGCATATCCCAATACCAGGCCAAATGTAATTCCTGGTTTCTCAATTTTTTATATCTGTATGCTTTCTGATCATATGATGTATTTTGGGGATAAGGAGTTGATCCGGTATCATATGCCTTCCGTGGAGCAGGTACTCAATTTTTATGAAAAAAACAGGGCAATAAATGGCTGTGTGGGGAAAATCGGCGGTATTTACCATCAGGAAAAATTCTGGTCGTTCATTGATTGGGCACCCCAATGGAAGGCAGGTGTGCCAAATGCAACAGAATCCGGTGCGCTTACCATGGAAAGTCTTTTATACCTGATGGGGCTTATGAAAGCGGCAGAGTTGGCTGAATATATTGGGAGAGCAGAGCTGAGAGATCAGTATAAGCAGATAGCTGAGTCTGTGCGGCAAGGGATTCGGGATTTCTGTATGAGTCCGGAAGGGTGGATCCAGGATGGACCCGGTTATCCAGAATTCAGCCAGCACTGCCAGGTGTTTGGAATCCTTACAGGGGTTCTGGATGTGGAAACAGGACGGAGTAATATTCTGGAGACATTAAAAAACCGTCAATTATATGCCCAGTGCACAGTCTCAATGGCATTTTATTTGTTCCGTGCTTTGGAGATGGTGGGGCTGTACGAGGAAACAGAAAAATGCTGGGATATATGGAGACATATGATTGCCAGCCACATGACCACGGTTGCCGAATCAGACGAGTATCCGCGAAGTGAATGCCATGCATGGGGAGCACTGGCACTTTATGAGTTACCGGCAATCGTGCTTGGTGTTCGTCCGGCAGCAGCTGGTTTCGAAAAGATCTTAATCCGCCCGGTTCCTGGAAATCTTATATGGGCGAGAGGAGAGGTTGTCACTCCCAAAGGCACGATATATGTGGAGTGGGAGCGGGAGAAAACAAAAAAAATGCAGATTACAGTTACAGCAGAGGAAGCCGTAATGCCATTTATTGTGAAAGATAGTGGAATAAAATATATTTCAGGAAATGGCGCATGTAGATATGGTGATATTGATGTCACGCAAAGATAATAAATTATCCCATATGGCTTAAAATCAAAGGTTTTCAGATTGTCGGTAATAATAACCGATTTCTGGAAACCTTTGATTTTTATCTTTAATTATTAGCTGGCATATTCCACAGCATGGTCAGAGTGTAATGCAGCAGCAATTTTATAGAGACATTTCAAATGAGATATGGTAATATGTAGAAATAGAAGAAAGATGATGATGTCAATCTTCAATCAGTGCATGGGATATGATTTCGGCATTTCTTTGTAGTGAAGTTTACATACCTGGTTTGGGAGGAAAGTAAGTGGATACAGTCATCATAGAGTTACAAACAAAATTAAAAGAATTGAATTCTAAAAGATTGAGGTTATTCGTAGTTAATGTTTTGTTATTTGCGGTGTTCACAGTAGTGTATATCATAGTAGCTTTTTATTTGAAAAATCATTATCATATCAATAGTAAAATTGTGAGATATGGCTGTTTGCCATTTATTTATGTCATTTATAATTATTTAAAAAAGAGAAAAGATGGCTTTAATAAATTATATAATGAGTTCATTATAGAAGATGTTATACGCAGTAAATATTCATCCTGGGTTTACAATCAGAATGCGACCATAGATAAGGATACAGTATACCAATCATATTTGGTAAACAAAGGAAGCAATATGAATATTAACAATAACATAACCGGAGATATTGGTAATACTAAGTTTAATTTTGCCGAACTTAAAATACTGAAAAATCAATATATCGGTGGAAAGCTTCCCAAGAAAATATTCCAAGGCTACTATTTTATTTTTGACAATAATAAATATATTGAATCGAGATTATTTGTCCGCCCTCGTCTGTTTAAAGATTTTGGCAGTGTGGATTTTAAGGAAAAGAAGATCGTTACTGACGCGGTTGAATTTGATAAAAGATTTGCAACATTTTCTGATGATCCTATTAAAGCAAGATATATTCTGACACCTGCTTTAATGGCAAGAATGATAGATTTTGAGAAAAATTATCAAGATATGATTTCTTTTTTGTTTTATCAAGATAAATTATATATTGCTATTAAAGAAAAGAAGAATTTTCTGGAGCCGCCTTTACATAAAAAAATCACAGCTGATACAATAAGCAGACAGATTGATGTCTTTAATCTGATGGGAAAAATAGTTGTAGAATTAAATGTAGATAATAACATTTGGATAAAAGAAAAGATGAAGTTGGGGGAAGTATAATGTTTCGATTTTTATTATCACTCATATTAAGTGGAACAGTTTATTATTTTACAAAAAATTATTGGTTGACAATTACAGTTTTTATCTTATTAATTGGATTTGTTTTTTGGCTTTCTCAATTTGATATTGTGAAAAAGAAAGAAGCAATTAGTCTTGCAAAAGGAAATCTTGATGATGCTTTTCAAAAGAGATATGACATATTAACTAAAATCTATGAGACAACAAAAGGTTATATTAATTTTAAAGAGCATGAGATAGAAGTGATCACAAATCTGTTTCGTAACCTGGATAAACCAGCATCCGGATATAAAGAAAAATTCAAAATGCAAAATCAAGTACAGAGTATTCTAATTAATAATATGGGGAATCTTAGAGACCATCAACTTGGCTCACAATTTGAGACCTTAAATCGTTCGATTAATGAAGTTGAGGAAAATCTGTCTGCATCCAGAAGATTTTATAATTTTTCAGTCAATGAGTATAATACTGCAATTAAAATTTTTCCGACTTTAATTATAGCGAAGATTAAAGGATACCAGGAAATGAACTATTTTGAGGTTGAGGATGAGAGTATTAAAAAGAGCATTGAAATAAAATTCAATTAGAATACGAGATATAATATAAACGCAAATTAATCTTATGTTTACCATAAAACGCTTGCATCCCCTTTGCCAGAAGGGTGAGAATGCAAGCGTTTTATTTAGATTCAACACCTCATAATGCAGTATTTGTAACAGGTGCCTTGTAAGCGCATAGTTTAAGGGTGGATTTTAATTAGCGCCATTTGTCTCTATAATTG
>CAURBW010000035.1:0-43566 GCA_963523075.1 uncultured Clostridium sp. | reverse complement strand
TATGATATTTTACCATGTTTTGGTTATTTATTCAATGCAAGACTAAGATATTAATTACCAAGTATCACACAACGCTCACCGTCATAATCCTCAAATTTTTCGGTTGTAAAACCATGACTTGATAAGGATTATCTGACCACCATCTTGGCTGCCCATATGTCTCATTTAGCATTTGATAGATTTAAGTTACTGTCATCATACTTTTTTTCTCTGATCTTCTTACCATCTTCCAAAATGGATTTTTTGTTTTGCAGTGTATTTCACTTGCTCCAATTCAGCTATATCATCCTCGGGATAGCCAATTCCAATATAGCATGGCAATAAATAACCATCAGGCACTCCTACAGACTCTGCAGCCTTTTCGCCTTCTTCTCCAACGGGAATTCTCATAGAATAAGCTAGCCCCTCAGCTGTAGCGGCCAGAAAGATATTTTCTATTACACACCATATGGATGCAAAAGAATTCAGTGAACTTACTGATGATGGACTAAGCACATTCTTGCCAGCCTTAAAAAATGGCAAAATTACATATGGACATTCTGCAAGCATACTATACTGACGAGGCATAGCGTAGGCATACATTTTTTGAGACGGTGTTCCTGATGATGATGCAGATTTGCTTTCACTCTGTAAATCTGCCCATTTTTTTACATATTTCAATACATTATCTTTTTCCGATTTTTCTTCCAGTATTATGAACTCCCAATTTCTTAAGTGATCGTTTGATGGAGCCTTAAGTCCCGCTTCGATGATTCGTTCCAGAACCTCCCTGTTCACTTTAATATCCTTAAAATCTCTTATAGTTTTGCGGCTGTTAATTGCTTGATAAAATTCCATGCTACTCTTCCTCCATTTTTAGATATTTGTAAAATCACAGCTAATTCAAAAAGCTTCTGCCGTTACTCATAGGCTTTTCATCTGGCATTTTGGGCAGTAACAGCTGCTTCTTCCGCCAAGCGATATTTTTTCAATTACGGATTGACAAACGAGACATGGCTGGGCTGCGCGCCCATATACCCGTAAATGAGGTGTGTTTCGATATTCCTTGCCCTTGCCTTCCAGATATTCTTCTGGTGTCATCTCATTTGTTTCAATCCCCCATGTAATGATTTCAAATGACTCCTTGTTTTATATGACTTGCAGAACTTAATTAAGCCTCGTAATCAATTATTACTTTAATGTTATTATCTGCTTTCGCGGCAGCCTCAATGGCTCGTTGAAAATCTTCGTGCTTGAATTTTGAAGTCACAATTGTATTAACTTTAGTTTTATTCTGAGTAAGATGCTCGATAACTTCACGCAGTACCGAGTCATCATACCCACACGACCCCTCAATACGGGCCTCATTAACGATGAAGAAGGTTGCGTCTAAGCTAATTGGTCTGCCATAGACTGCGACAATTGTGTATTTGGTTCCATAGCGACCATTTGCAAAAACTTCTTGTAACATTGGTTCAAAGCCCGCTGCATCAACGTAAAGATCAACATCTGGCACCTCAGTACCCTGTAAATTTCGCACAGTTCCAAAATATTCCTTTAATTTATCAAGCAGATTATCACTCTTATTGTTTATGGTCTGAGCTCCAAGTTCTTTAGCTTTCCCTAGACGCCAATCGTTGATATCCACAACGCAGACATTTTTAAGTCCTCTTGCTAACAGTCCAGCAGCAGCAGATAGACCGATGGTACCTGCACCAAGTACTACAATCTTATCGCTCAATTTAACTCCCTGGTGGATTGCCCCACTTGTACCAACACTTAGCGGCTCAGTAATCACTGCCGTGTCAAGGTCAAGATTTTTGTCCAAAACATAAACGTTGTAAAAAGTCCTGGCTTTTTCTACATTAACATATTCAGAGAAAGCACCTGCGGTATCCGCACGAACCATACCCTCCCTTTTACAAGTCATCGGGTTTATGAAGACATGGTCTCCAACCTGAATGTCATCAGCAACGTTTTTGCCTTTTTCTACAACAATTGAGACCATTTCATGACCAAATTCGTTACCAGAAAAGATAGCATATGGATCACCCCCATGCATGTAGGCGCCGATATCGGTACCACAAATGCCAGCTCGAAGGTTTTTAACCAGAATATCATCATCGCCAATTTGTGGGATAGGTAATTCTTTAATTGAAACATCTTTGATTCCATTATAAATAACAGCTTTCATGGTTCCTTGCATTATTCTACCTCATTTTCTTATATATTTATAGGTTTCATATGGTAACCGCCCTTGACGTATTTTGTGCCTGTAATAATTAACACATATCCATTGAAAAATACTTTTATTTTGATATAATTAAATAGAAAAAGTATGTATATGTGTTAAATATCAAGGAGCAATGTTGGAAAAGGGTAATTATAAAAACACTTTTGTTACTCCAATAATTATATAATAGAATTAACAGCCAACAAAGAAACAAATTGATGAAAAAGTCTCATTTGGAGGATAACTTATGCTAACCAAGACTACTGATATTTTTCTAGAAACTTTGTATCGCCTTTTACACAAATTTAAATTTGAAAATATCACAATAGACCAAATTGTGAAAAAGTCAGGACTAAGTAAGGCTACTTTTTACCGGTGCTATAATAGCAAATACGAACTGTTCGAGAGTCTCTTTGATCAGATTGTAACGACTATAGTACTTAAAACAAACAAGGAAATGAACTGGAGGGAAACAGGACTTTTACTGCTCAATTTGATTCTAGATAATAACATCGTTTTTATCAACGCCTGGAATGATAATGAGAATACTTTGCAGGAAATGGTCTACAAGAGGTTTTTATCCACCTATAGCCACCTATTAAATGATATGAATTCAGAACAGCTGTATGTGCTTGAAACATATCTCATGGGAACGTGCACGATCACTGTAAAATGGATCAAAGAAAAAACATTTAATTCGGCTGAAAAAATGATGGACATATATGAAATGGCAATGCCTGAAATTATTAAAGAATCGCTTCTCTAGGTTGTCACTCCATCGCCTTATTTTAGTGATTTTATTAGTGGTTTAAGTGCACCTTAGGTCTTACACAATATTTTCTGAAATAAGTTTCCCATGATCATAGTATATGTCATCGTCTGGAGTTATTTTTCTGATAACTTTAGCTGGATTGCCAAATGCAATCACATTATCTGGAATGTCTTTATTTACAAGCGAGCCCGCTCCAATAATTGAATTATTGCCAATATGTACTCCTGGCAAAATGGTTACATTGGAAGCAATCCATACATTTTCACCAATATATACAGGTTTATTACAGCCATATCCCTCTGCACGCAATTTAGGTGATACTGGATGGGATGCCGCTATGATTGTAACATTAGGTGCAAGCATTGATCCATCACCAATATATATCTGCGCGTCATCAACAAAAGTGCAGTTAAAATTTATATATACATTCTTTCCCAGATGAACATGGTGTCCCCCCCACATTCCATGATATGGTGCCTGAATATATGCATTCTCTCCTACTTCTGCAAACAGCTCTTTCAATATTTTCTGCTTCTTTTTCTCCGCCTCTTCGGTATACCCCAATGAATTATATTCTTCCATTTTCTGTAAAAATTCATGATAATGAGTATCCTCATTGGTCAATCCCTTTACTTTATATATTTTACCTGAATTCATTATTTCTTCATATTCCTTCATTACTGCTACCTCACAATCTTTTGTATTTATTATCTACTCTTACCGCAGAAGGAGCGGTTGCAATCACTGGATTTGAATCCTAAGTGCAACTGATTCTTCTCGTATACCAAGTTGATTCCGGTCAAAGTTTACGACTGCAGGTGGCGGCTTAGCTACTAAAGTCGAGCACAAGTCGCCCTCGAACGCCCCCGGCCTCAAACCGGCGGTGTGCTTCCGGAGCCTGCTCGGCGGGGAGCACGTCTGCCACCCGTGGTGTTATAATGCCCTGCTCAACCTCTTCACTTAGATATTGCAGCGGTTGGAGACCTGTAAGGGTTACATACTCCGCGGCGATGCCGCGGCCTGCACGACCAGACCATGGTCTTAGTAACGCAATCCGGCCACCATCGCGGACTGCAGGGACGACCAGATGGTTCAGTGCCGCTGTATCCGCAAGACCGTCAACACCGTCCGGAACGATCTCTCGAATCCGGTCCGCAAAGCTATCACCGCGGCGAACCACCTCATCAGCCCCAAGATCACGCACTAGCTGCTCATCTGCGGCGGAAGCATCCGCAATCACCCGAAGGCCTTGAGCCTTCGCCAGTTGTATCAGGTATCCGCCAACGATACCAACCGCGCCGATCACCGCCAGTGTCTGCCCCGGCGCCAAGTCAAGTTGCTCCAATGTCGCGTGAGCCGTCACACCGTTGATCGGTATGGTACTGGCCGCCGCGAATCCAACACCCTTGGGTATGCGCGACACCCTCGCAGCCGGAAGAACGATCTCATCGACATAGGCCCCCCCGTACTGACTGAAAGGAGCGGCAACCGCCATCACCTGATCTCCGACTTGCCAACACACTCCATCGCCCACCTGGCTGACCACCCCCGCCGCATCCATTCCGGGGATGTAAGGTCGTCTCAGTCCAGCAAAACCACCCATCGCTCCTGATCGAGAAGCAATATCCACGGGGTTAATCGCGGCGGCGTGCACACGGATGCGTACTTCACCCGGACCAGGATGAACCTCCTGGATTTCAAAGACCCGCAACTTATCAGGTCCGCCAAATTCCTTTATGCCAACTGCTCGCATAAATTCACACTTCCTTTCGAATATATATTTGTAACTTTATTTTATCATGATACTGCAAAAAGTAAAGTACGCAAAGTATATACACTAGATTTAACATACTATATTTAATGTACTTAATTGAACTATTGGCGAGGATGGAAAAACAGATCCCGATCATGCATCCTTTGAATTTTTGTTGACAATCTGGTTATAGCATGATACTTTAAATACTAAATTGCAAAACATATTGCTACTTAATAAATTACAATGCACTTGATTTATTCAAATTAACCTAGTGAGGTGCCAAATAATGTCTATTGATTCAGATGCAATGTGCTTAAAATCAATAAAAACAATCATGGAAATCTTCAGCGGCAAATGGTCATTTGTCATCATGGGGGAGTTGTATTCAGGACCAAAGCGCTTTAATGAAATGGGTAAAGATTTGGGCATCAGCACCAAATCGCTTTCTGATGCCTTAAAAAGTCTTGAGACAAGCGGGGTTGTAACACGTACCGTTTATGCAACTTCTCCAGTTACTGTAGAGTATGCCCTGACAGAAAAGGGACACGACTTTGAAATCGTCTTTTTTGCAATGAACGAATGGGGTATGAAATGGCTTAAACAGGATGAATGAAGCCAGACGTTTTAGGTGACCCCTTCTTTCACTGCCTGCGGAATCGAAATAAGATTTCCACCAATTCGCTTTGCCACAGCAAGACTGTTTCCTGTTGCACTGAAATATAAAACTGTCATCTACTTATCCTTCTTCTGGTTAAACTTTTGCATAAACCAGTCATAAAACAGCAGGCTGTTTCTTGCTGCATCCAAAGAAGATGCCCCATCAACATATGAGTGTAATAAACCAGACCTAATGCTATAATCACGATAAAAACTGTCGATGTCCATTTTGCCAGTTCTATTTTGCTCATGACTGTCTATTGAAGTTTTTCCTTTTTTTAAATCTTCTCCTTCTGGCATGATGGACAATAGCAACTACTTCTGCCGCCAATCACAATTCTTTCAATCGGAGTCTGACATTTATGGCAAGGCTGCCCCTGTCTGCCGTATACTCTTAAATTGGGAATATTGCTGTACTCTTTTCCTTTTCCCGCAAGGTATTCCTCTGGTGTCATTTCATTTGTATTGATACCCCAAGCAACGATTTCCTTGATTTTTTCTACAAGACATTTCCAATCTTCATCGGATAAATCTGAACATTTTTCTTCCGGATAAATTCCTGCTGCACTTAAAATTTCATCCGAATAAATATTCCCGATGCCAGCAACAATGGATTGATCATGGAGCATTTCCTTAATTGCCTTTTTTCTCTTTCCCAGCTTTGTTTTCAGATATTCTGCGGTTAGAGCATCTGAAAGCAGCTCAAGTCCCAACTTGTCCTGTCCTGTAATGCTGTCGCTTTCATCTTTCTCCAAAAACCAGAATCGCCCAAATCGGCGCACATCTATATAGCGGATTTGGTTGCCTCCAGATAAATCAGCAATCAAATGTGTATGTTTTTCATTGGGATAGTCCACTGGTGTTACCAATAGCTGTCCCGTCATTCTCAAATGAATTGCAACACTGTCTCCACTTTTCATGTGGATGGTGAGAAATTTTCCTCTACGGCTCATATTGCATACTTCCTGTCCGATGAGGGATTTCACAAATTGTTCTTCCGCAGGGTGCGCTATTACCTGTGGGTTATTGATCGTAATAGACAAAATAGTCTGTCCTGCAATCTGTGGTTCTATGATTTTTCGTATTATTTCAACTTCCGGCATCTCAGGCATTTGCTTTTCCCGCTTTCTTTGCTGATTTTTTGATTTCTTCATGGTAGAAGAAATTCACAATGGTGGGTGGCGCATCAAACGGTTTCTTCATGCTGTCATCATCCCGAATATACTCAAGCCCATTGCTGTTCGCATAGGAGCGAATTGCTCCATCAAGAGCCTCCCAATAGAGTCGGCTTCCATGAGAATATATCTCAACATATAGCGAAATAAGGTCAGGACGCTTTTCCTTTATATAATCCAGAATGACTGTTTTATAGCTGCCACGAAGGTTCAGATTTTCCAGCCATACCAAATTGCATTGCTCCTTGACTCGGTCAATGATAGCAGGTACAGCCGTGATTCCCGGAAAAATAGGCGAAATGAAACAGGTTGTACGAATACCGGCATCATGCAGTTGCTTCATTGCTGCAAGTCTGCGTTCAATGCTAACTGCCTGATCCATATCATCCTTAAAGGCTTCGTCTAATGTATTGATGCTGAACCCCACTCTTACATCCGGAAAGGTTTTTATCAAATCAATATCTCGGAGAACAAGGTCTGATTTGGTTTGAATACTCAGCTTAACACCGCTCCCTTGTAATTGTTCCAATAAGGTTTGTGTTCTTTTATATGTTTCTTCCTGTGGATTGTATGGGTCTGTGACAGAACCAAAGAACAATTCTTTCCCGCAATACTTTCCTGGATTCTTAATGTGCTGCCAATACTTCACATCCAAAAATTCACCCCAAGGCTCTGGATGATTCGTAAAACGCTTCATAAAGCTGGCATAGCAATATTTGCAGGCATGAGAACACCCCACATAAGGATTAACGGAATAATCACTTACCGGAAGATTTGATTTTGTTAAAACACTTTTTGTTTCGATTTCCTGAATTATCATGACTGCTTTTCCTTTCGACATTTACCACTTATTCCAGTGAACTTTTTCCTCTACTGTCGCGGACACCTGTGTTGGCACTTCTGCATTAGGTATAGGATAGCCGACGCCAATGATTACAGGAAGCACATACTCATTCGGTGTATGGATAACTTTCTGAATACAATCAGTTTCCGTGCCAACAGGAATATGTATTGCGCATCCAAGACCTTCTGCGGATGCCGCCAAAAGCATATTTTCAATCAGTGCCCACGTTGCACCATAATTGGTTAAGCCATATGCATCTTTGGGATTATACATGGAAGAAGTCTGTTTGAAGTACGGCAGAATCAGACATCCAGCATTTGCAAGCATACTGTGCTGCTTAGGAAATGCTATTTTGTACATTTCTTGCACTGGTGTTTTTGGCTCATTGATATTGCAGGGAAATGGCTTAATATTCTGCGTAACGCTCTTCATCACATCTTGCTCAGTGATTACAACCGGAGACCACTGGCGCAGATGGTCTCCCGATGGTGCTTTCAAACCGGCATCCAAAATGCGGTCAAGCACATATTTGGGAATAGCCTTATCTTCAAATTCTCTAATTGTTCTTCTGTTATTGATTACTTCGTAAAATTCCATCTTCGCATCTCCTTCATTTCAGTATCATATAGTCTTTCATATCTTCAAATCCAAGTTCCCGGTACAGCTTTTTTGCCATTTCAGAGGTTTCCAGGTACACCTTTGATATATCTTTCTCTTTTATGGCTGCAAGAAGTTCCGTAACGATGCTTGTCCCGACACCACTGCCACGATATTCTTTCCTTGCATAGATGTTCATAAGATAAGCACATTTCCCTGTGGCATTATCCGGTGATGGCATTTCCTGATGTAAGCAGGCGGCTCCACAGCCGATTGTATTTCCGTCTATTTGTACAAAAACTGCGATATGGCTTCCATCAACCAATGCTTTCCGATAATATGCCAGGTTCTCTTCTCTCAGTTTACTTAGGTCTTCCTCCGCTGGAATGTCAAATACCTCATGCAAAACTTCCATTCGCCATTCAATTAACTGAGGAATATCCTCCGTCTTTGCCCTCACCACTGCTATGTTCATGCTACAAATCCCTCCTTCATAATGATAGGAAGTGCAGCTGAATCAACCTTACCGTTTGCATTAAGTGGCAAATCATTCATTCTTACAAAGAACTCCGGTATCATATAAGGCGTTAAAAACTGTGACAGCTTTGTTTTCAAGGCAGATAATGAAAACTCTCTGTTTTTAGGCACAACATATGCTACTAGATAAGACAGGTTATGTTCGTCTGAATATGGCTTCACAACTGCTTTTTCTACTTCTTCACAGTTGCACAATATTCCTTCTACTTCGACTGGTTCCACACGCTTTCCCAGTATCATGACCTGTGTATCCTGTCTACGCATAAACGCAATATTACCATCCGGAAGCAGATAGCCAAGATCTCCACTGCGATAGAGTCTTTCACCGTTTTCCAAAGTCACAAATGCTTTATTTTCTTTTTTTCTATCTCCGAAATAGCCCGCCGATACGCTACCTCCGAGAATGCAGATTTCACCAGGCGTTCCAGGTTGTACTGGTTTCATTTCACCATCCAGTATCACCATTTCCGAGCCAAGTACCGCCGTTCCGATAGGATAGGTACCATCCTCAAGTGGTAATACATCATTGCAGCGGAAATAGCTGGCACAAACTGTTGTTTCTGAAGGACCATAGGTGTTATAAACATCCACTTTTTTAACCAGATTTGTGATATAACTTGCACGGAGGACATCTCCTCCACTGATCAGAAGCCGAAGGCTCTTAGGAATTGATTCCATTCGATTCATATCAAGTAGCAGATATGGAAATCCACTGATAATCGTCACGTGATTTTTCTCGACAAAGTCCATTACAAGTGACAATTTCTCTTTTGTCTTTGCGGACGGAAGCGCAAGACTTGCACCGGATAACAGTGTAGTAAACACTTCCTCTACAAAAATATCAAACGAGCATACAGAATATTGAAGCACAACATCCTTTTCAGTCGGATGAAATTCATGCTGGAATGCTCTCACATAATGGCAAACATTTCGATTCAATACAGAAACGCCCTTCGGCTTTCCGGTCGAGCCTGATGTATATAAAATATACGCCAGCGAATCTGGTTCTGCTTTTGTTTCAGCATGACAATGCGCGATTTCCATTCCCGGATTGACTTCTATCGCAGAAAACTCTGCTAACTTATCTGCGTATGTGCCATTCAGAATAATGCAATCCACAGCACTGTCTTTCATCATGAAACAGATTCTCTCTGTGGGTAAAGATGGTTCTGCCGGAACATATGCAGCACCACATTTGAGAACCGCAAAAATGGCTGCTATCATTTCCACGGAATGATCCATAACGATTCCAACCTTTTCGACTTCAGGCGGTATCTGACAGGCTATCGTGTCAATAAGTCCTCCAAGTTCTACTCTGGTTAAGGAACGATCTTCATCTCTTACTGCAACCATGTCCGGTTGTTCTTTCATTTTACTCTCAAGCAAATCAATAATGACTTGGTTATTCATAAGCAATCTCCTATTCAAATAAATTCATTTGTTTATACCAGCTACCCATATGAATGTATCCATCCGGATTGCTGCTGCATTGTTCCAAAACACGTTCATCTGGCTTTGGATATCCAATTCCAATAAAGCACGGTGTCATCCAGCCATTTGGAACACCAAGTTTTTCAAGCACAATATCATGCTCTCTGTTCAATGGGATACGCAGGGAGTACCCAAGTCCCTCATTGATTGTAGCAAGCATAATATTTTCTGCCACACACCATGCTGTTGTCAGCGGATTCAGTTTGCTGACCCATTCTGCATTTAATTTTTTGCATTGAAACAGAGGAACGATTACATAAGGACATTCTGTCAGCATAGTGTACTGTCTCGGCATTGCATAGGCATACATCTCCTGTGACAGACTCAGCCTTCTGTTCTCATATCTGTTAATATCGAATTTATTCACTAATTGTTTTGCATACGCAAAAGCGTTCTCTTTTTCTTCTTTGGTGTACAAAATAATGAAATGCCAGTTGCGCCAGTGATCCCAACTCGGTGCTTTCATTCCTGCTTCAATAATTCTTCTGATTGCTGTAAAATCCACTTCCTTATCAGTCCACTCTCGGCTGGTAACTCTTTTATCAATCACTTCGTTAAAATCCATCTAAATATCCTCCTGTGTGTACTATTGTGATATTTAACTCCGGCTTTCTTTTAAAAGAAAAGTATTTTGGCTCCCTTGCTGAAGTACATCTGTTTCTTTTAGATTTCCCAGCAGCAATGGAGATTTCGGGTCATGGTATTGATAGTTTTCATGTGCTTTTTCCGGCTTCTTGTTTGCATAACAATACTTGCAGCCATTCAAGCAGGTGTCATACGCACCAATATCTCTGCTCTCCATACAGTGGCAGCCCTGACGCATTCCTTTATGCTTCAAATCACGAAACTGAATATGGTTTGCATTGCCAAGCATCTCCAATGTCATGCAGCCGGATGGATGGATGACATACTCGGAGTAGTCTCCATTTGTTCCGCAGGTTTGCAGATACAGACCATACCTGCTTGCAATCACACCCATGCCTTTTGCAAGAGTATTTTGATCTTCCTCTGTAAGCGGAATCAGCTCCGGCATATTGGTTTCCAACTTCTTATACATCTCTACAAAGCTGAAAATACAACGGTCCACGAAAGGTGCAAGTTCCTTTGCCATCATTTCAAATGTTTCGAGATGGGTTTGAATTGTATATTTTTCTGTCAGCAGAACTGGGTCATATCGCCATGCAAGGCGTTCTTTTCCTACAATCGCAGATAGCTTCTTAAGTATTACCATGCTTTTTTCAACCGATGGCACACCTGGTTCTACATCCTTGCCATATGCCGTGATTGTGTAATAGAAATAGGTAGGAAACCGGTCTATCAATTTGGGTAAGTCATTCAGTATTGGTTCGTAATCTTTAGAGCAAAAAATTATGCAGTCCACCTTGTCCGGTGTCAATTCATAGCGTGTTACTTTATTTGGGAAAAGCGGATTTCTGGAATACACAAAACCTTCCTCAAATCGCTTTAAGAGCCATTTGGAGAAATACTGGACAGTATCTGTTCTTCCTCCTGTATTAATAATCATTTTTTGTCCTCATTTCCTTTGACAAGGTCTGTCAAATTCTTCGTAAATCGTCTTGAAAGAGCTATCAGTTGCTCCTGTTCCTCTGGCGTAAACATTGACATTGCGGTATCCTCTGCCCATGTGATATGTCTGACAGGCTTCTCGGAATACGCCCGCCCTTCCTCTGTCATTCTGACTGTCTTGTTTCGCTTGTCATCTGCGTTTTCCTCAAGTGTGACATAACCATCTGCCTGGAGGTTTTTGACAATCAGACTCACGGTTTGCTTTGACTGGAAAGTTCGTTCACTAATTTCTTTTTGTGTCATTCCATCTTTTGCATAAAATAAAACATTGAGAACCAAAAATGTTTTCATCATTATTCCATTACTCTTTGCATACTCATCATAGAGCGCAAATTGTTCATCTCGAAATTTGCAATACAAAAAGGCATTTCTTCTATCTTCTTTATTCAATTTGCCACCTCTTTGTTCCACTCAATATTAGTCAATTTCTTGACCATTATATTATATTAAATTTTCAAAACTGTCAAGATACCAAAATTAATAATTCCTAATTTCACAACATTATCTAATTAATATATGGCAGTTTTTATAATCTGCCGCAGTATGTGTCGCGCAACAGGGTTTAATTACATGATAATCTTGTTTATGATCTTTAATAACAAATAGAAAAGCACATTCATTAATACATTTAGAAATAATGGATGTGCTTTTTCATTAGATTATATTTCGAATTCACTTCGTTGGCAGTTTGTAGAATGCTCAATCCCTCCATAATACATACACAATTTTATCTGCTCACTTGTTTTTTTATTTCTGTAATCCATCGCAGACAATTAATTGATATTTTTTAAGCCAAAGCTTTAATTGTATCTAAATAACAACTTAAAATCTAAGCAAGAGTTTTTGTCCTTATATCCTTCGATTAGCTTTAATAATTTCTGTCATTGTAACATTGTCATTTCTAAATCTTCCAGCACTCTTTTCTTTAACATAATGTATTGCAGTTTGGGGACAATTGTGAATACAAGCTAAGCAGCTTTCACAGTGGTGTAGAAAAATCGGTTTTTTCTCCACATGTATATTTGCAACAGGGCATACCTTTTCACAAACTTTACACCTATTACATGTGTCACTTACAGTGAACTTTTTATCGAAGTTATTTGTATGTGAATTAGACCACTTAAATCTAGAGAAATCCGCAAAGTAAGTGGAGATTTTATTAATTAGCGTTTTTTTAGGGATATAGTTCTTTCTGGTTGAAATATCACTGATGAAAGCTTGTATTTGCCCTTCCACATCTTTCTGTTCTAGACGTTTAAGCTCATTCTCCATCGCTGACCACACAAGATAATTGTTCATCATCATTATATCTTTACCATAGTCAAGATGACTTCCGTTATTAATCAGCAATTTGTTTAATTCACCCAGAGAGTTTGCTGGTGCAGAATCATTGGTAATACCAGCAAAAATATAATCCGCTTTTAGCTGTGCTTTAGAAAAATATTGACTAACTAAGCGAGGTAAACTAAACCCAAAACAGGGACAAATAATGCCGATTACATCATCTTCAATGGTATATTCTCCGTTTTGTATTAGCTGAGGTATAGATTTTAGTGTTCCTCCTATGGATTTTGCAACAGACAAACTGTTCCCTGTTGCAGTAAAATATAAAATTGTCATAACAATAGTCCTTTCTGGATTATATATTTATTTTAGGAATACTTTTCTTCTCTTTTACCTAAGAAACAGTCCGATTAAAAGCAAGATGAATTGTACAACAAACAGGGGTATCCATACCCCGTTTAACTTATAGATCAATGGTAGCGTGAACGCACAAAGCGGTAATAAAATCAGAGCTTCTCCATATACCATAACAGAAGCATTACGGCTTTTTTTTGGGTGGCGTTAAAATACTCTGTAGTGACTCTGGAAAACGCATAAAACGGTAAGGATAATGCGCAGAGCGGCAAGGCTACTTGAAAAATGCATGCGGCTTCCTTGGAAAGGTCAAAAAATTTAGGAATCAAAGCGCGTACAAGTACTATGCCAGCCCCTGCAACGATACTGATTAAAATAGCCAGCGTATATGTCCATTTTCTTAGTCTCGCGACCGCTTCCTGATTGTTTGCACCATATTGGAAGCTAATTAAGGGCTGACTTCCTTCTCCGACACCTTGCAAAAGGAGTTGACCTATTGAAATAATATAGGAAACGGCCGCAAATGCTGCAATAGCAAAAGTTCCTCCGTATATGATTTACTTGTCTATTGATTACAATCATAGTCAGAGACGGAATAAAGCTCAAACCAGTAATAGGTGCGCCAACTTTTAAAATATACGCTATAGTTTCCTTACGTAATTTATAAGAAAATAAAGAAATACGGTTTTCTTTTTTTAATATAATGAGCATTGCCGGAACCAATGCAACGCATTGTCCCACTAATGTTGCCAAAGCAGCACCTGAAGCACCAAATTTCAAAAACATGACAAATACACCACTTAGCGTTGTATCAATTACAAAGTTTGTTACCATAAGTACCATTGCAATCCATGCCTTGTTTTGATTTCTTAAAAGAGGGGTAATACCTGTGCCAAAAACTTGAAAATTCGCCCCCCGCAAGAATATGAACATATTTACTGCTCAATTCAAGCAGTTCTCCTTGTGCTCCCATCAAATGAAGTAACAGCTTACCAAACAGCGATAGAGTAATGTTTAATATAACCGAAGCATTTAATAATGTTGTTATTGTATTACCTAACGCCTTATCTGCTTTTTTCTTTATTACACGCACCCATGTGAATGGATATATTTACTGCACCTCCCATACCTATACCTGTACCTAGTGCTAAAATCAATGAAGCAATCGACCAAGCAAGATTAATACTTGCCAATCCCACATCTCCTTATATTTTTATTTGTGCTATAGCCTCTGTTCATGTAAATCTAAGATTTTTTTTAATTGTTTGTAAAAGTAAAATTAGTTTTTAACATGGCATTTCGCTCATCTTCTCCCATGTTTAATAGCGCTTCTCCCTCAAATAGGTGCAGTTTATTCAATAGTTCATCTGCATATTTTTGCCCTGCTTCGGTAAAAGAAACAATTTTATTTCTTTTATTATCTTTTGAAATTACTTTTTCTACATATCCCTGTTGTATAAAAGTATTAAAAATTGCATTGACTGTTTGCTTTGGATAATAGAGCTTTTCGCAGATGAAGCGTTGTGTACATTGATTTGGATATTCATGAAGCATGTACAGCACAAATAATGAATTGGATGTTAATCCATGAATTTTTGCCCACTTATCGTAGAGAGCATCAATGCCTAAATATGTATCATAGAAATACTTAATGCTTTCTTCTATTTTGGTCTTCATATTATTATTCCTTATTTTTCATTAGTCCCATATCGGACTATATATAGTTTATCATATTTTTTAAAAATTGTCACGTTGTGATTTCTTATAACTAAATTTATATTTTTTAAGTTATATATGTTAAAAATTACTGTAAACATTTAATTTTTCACAGAAATTGTTTTTACTTTATATCAATATGAAATGCTAGGTGGCGTTTGATTATAATGTGTACAGTTTTTTTTACTAACGGATATTAAAATTTGTCAATCGACATTATGATGTTTTCTAGCTAGTATATGTACATCTCTTATTTGTCTTGTTATAGATGTTATCGGAGCAGCATATCATATCTCAAGAATAATTTATATTTGAACATTAAATAATAAATTAATATTTTTGAACAGATTATAATTCAAAAAATAAGGTGCCCATTTTGGGGACTAGGATTAAATTATATTGATCCTATTTAACACTATAGTTAAGAGCCCATATACTATTTGCAACCATTATGGTACAATTCATATTATTTGCGTTTGATCTTCCATCATTACAATCCAATATCATCCAAAGCCTCTTCTACTAAATATTCCTCATACGATCCATATCTACCTGCATGAGTTGCTGATATTCCATATGCCTCTCTAAGAAAATTTGGTCCATTCAATGCGCCATTTCCTGAAGACATGAAATTCTTAGTGTTTGTGGTCCAAAACCACTAAACGTTTTAACTGCTTTTGTAATAAATGTTTTTGCGACTGCTTTATCAGAAAGATAATCACCTCTATTTCTTCTGATGAATAAATGCTGATTGATTTCTTGGTTCGGATAGGTCTGTCTCAATATAAGATACTCTTTTAACAAAATCATTTCTATTGGAAACAAATAAATATCTGGAATATCCTTCATTTGATTTTTTTCTTATCTACATAAATGCCTGATAGCTTTATTTTCTACCATTCTCATTGGTTGTATCGCATGAAGGAAACACAATGATGTAAGCAGTGCTTTATAAGGAAATGATATACCCTCTTCAACAATTTTCTTATATATTCATCATGACATGCAGCGTCTAAACACTAAAACTTAAGCCAGACATTAATGTGGAGTTAGCTCTACGCCAACTCCACATTGATTAATTAAGTACGAATTACATCCGCATAAACTTAACTCACCGTTATCTTCTTTATATAATACTTTATAACTTACCACAACACTTTTTAAATTTCTTTCCACTGCCACAAGGACATGAATCATTTGGGTAGACTTTTTTCGTAGTCTTCGTCATTTCCCCATTAATTCCATTTTTAAATGAAATGGAAGAAATATCTGTTGCAGTACTACTAGATCGATATTTATACCCATTTGACCTATCCAACGTCAATAATCATCTGAAGATTATAGTGAATAACCTCTCGATTCACTTGCCTTGAGCCTTCGATTTGAACTATTCGGAATTTCCGAATAGTTGCCTCCTCTGTCAGCTCACCATCATCATATATTTTTTTGATATGTTCATTAACCATTGGAAGACTTACATCATAAAGCGTAGCCATCATATTCTGTGTCAGCCATATATTTTCATCTTCATAACGCATTTCCATGCTGTCTGCATTATCTCCGACTGATGCAACATAGGTAAGATATCCTGCTACCGAACTATGAATAGTTATTTCATCTTTCTTTTTTGGCAAGGTATTCCTCAAACCTTTCATTACTTTGAACTGCTGCAAAATTCTCAATTACTCAAAATCACTAAATGCAGTTGTTATTCATACGCTTCATACGCATTTTGTATTTTCAAAGCATTATACTCAATTTACCAGACAGCGTCTGGCATTTTTCATAATCCATATAAAATGATCTCATATTTTGCAAATTGGACCAGGAAAATCCCTTACCAAATTCAGCAGTCAATGTCTTAGAAAGTTGTTTTAGTATTTGCTCCCCATACTCAGCTCGAATACTATCTTTTTGCTCGTAACGAATAATAATCCCCCTATTTTCCAATAGGAAATAATTAATTAGTTATTAACTTCTTTTGCAATATTTCTCCTTTGCTGTATCAAGAATATTTCTTATTTCACCTACTAGTGGTTTAATAATTTTATTATCTATACTTTCAACCCCTTTGTTAAACACGATTCAACAAATTTCCACTTTATTTACGACATATTTCGACACAAACTTCACAATGCGTCGTCCAAGGAAACATATCCACCCCCCACGCCTTCTTCGCCTCATACCCTTTTTTCCTAAAATACTCCAAATCCCTGACCAATGTCTCCGGCCCGCAAGACACATACACCACTTTATCCGGCCTCATTTTAGAAACGGAGTCAATAAACTCCTCCGTGCTCCCGCTTCTTGGCGGATCCATAAACACAACATCGACATGCTCCCCGGATTCCGCCATGTTAACCATAAACCGACCAGCATCATTACAATAAAAGCTTGCATTCTTTACATTATTAATTTTTGCATTTTCAATTGCATCATGAACCGCATCCTTGTTTAATTCCACACCAATCACTTCTTTTACATGGCTGCTGGCTACCATTCCGATTGTGCCGATACCGCAATATGCATCAATGATTCTCTCTTTTCCGGTTAGTCCCGCCGCTTCAATAGCCTTCTTATAAAGTACCTCAGTCTGAACCGGATTCACCTGATAAAATGACTTGGAAGATATGCGGAAACGACATCCACAAAGAACATCTTCTATATAACCCTTACCATAAAGAACATGTTCCTTATCTCCCAGCACCATGCTGGTTCCCCTGTTGTTCACATTCTGTACTACTGTCGTAATTTCCGGATGCCGATCCCTTAACGCTTTAACAAAATTATTCTTTGAAGGAAATATTGGGGAAGCAGTCACAAGCACAACCATAATCTCGCCTGTCACAAAACCACGTCGGATTAAGACATGTCGCAGCAGGCCATATCCTGTATCCTCATCGTAAGTGCGGATTTTAAACGATTTGAGCATCCCCCTGATAGTCCCGATAATTTCATCTGATTTCTGATCCTCAATCAGGCAGCTTTCCACAGGAACTACTATATGAGAATTAGCTTCGTAAACACCGGAGATGGGATTTCCCTTTCTATCGTGGTCAAATACAGCATGTACCTTATTGCGGTAGTGATATGGATCACTCATACCCATCATAGACTCCAGGCGGCAAAATGGCTTTAACAGCGTTTCCAGATCCTTTTGTTTCTGTTCCAGCTGTTTTTTATAAGGCAGATGAAGTAACTGACAGCTTCCGCACTTTCTATAAACCGGACATTGAGACATATTGCCTTGTCCCCTGTCCCTATGCATCTTATTACCTGGCCTCTCATCATTTCTTATACTATCATTCCGCAGCTTCCCAGTTTGTGTCTTTTCAGTTTGTGTTGTTCGGTTAAATGGCTTCCCGGTTTGCGCTTTCCCATTCTCTGCCTTGCCATTCCGCAGCCTCCCATTCTGCGTCTTCCCGTTCTCCGTCTTCCCGTTCTCCGTCTTCCCGTTCACCATTTTCCCAGCCAACGCCTCCCCCTTTTTCCCTCTCTCCTTCTCTCCCGTTCTCCCCTTACCATCGTTTCCAAATTCTTTCTTCTCCGTCCTCCCCGCCGTCTTTTTCCCATCTATACGAAACGTTTCCTTCTTCAATCGATTATCTATCATTTCATTAATCCACCTTTTCTTCTCTATTATCAAAAGCTATTATAGTATATTCTTCCCCATAAAACCACCGAATTCCTTTGTTTCTTGAAAAACTATTGCATTTTCGCCATCGACGTTTATAATAATTCAAAAAGAGAAAAGGAAGGAAATATTCATGATTGATGCAAACGACAGCTTTTATATAGACAAAACCCTTTACAAAGGACGTCCAGCTGACTCTTCTGCCAGACTAGCCAAAGAACTCCGCTCCTACGATCTCTTAGACCAGCTTGAAATCCCCTACCAGCGGCTTGACCACGCTCCGCTCCCCACCATTGACGCCTGCCGGGAAGTCGACTCCCTGCTAAACATTGATATCTGCAAAAACTTATTTCTCTGCAACGCAAAAAAGACGGAATTTTACTTACTCCTGCTTCCTGGGAAAAAGAAATTCCGCACTGCCTGCCTTTCAAAACAAATCGGCTCCTCCAGACTCTCATTTGCTGATCCTGAGTTTATGATTCAATTTTTAGATATCACTCCAGGTTCTGTCTCCGTTCTCGGGCTTATGAATGATAAAGACAACAAAGTTCAGCTGCTCATTGACAAAGATGTGCTCTCCTTTCAGTTCTTTGGCTGCCACCCCTGCATCAATACCAGCAGCTTAAAAATGAAAACAGCTGACTTAATTGACCGGATTCTACCTGCCATAAACCATAGCTTCATCCAGGTAGATCTTCCTGGTGAGCCAGATTCCATTCAGTAATAACTCAACCACAAAAAGGGCAGGATCTCTGTCTCCTGCCTGGTCTGAACTTATTCTACGTGACCTGCCAGATGCTGTCGTGGTAAGAGGCGATTCTGTTCTTACCCGCCTGCTTGGCATAGTACATGGCACGGTCCGCCTGTGAAAACAGCTTCTGGTAATTCTCTTCTTTTTTTCCTGTACTGGATACAATGCCGATACTGACGGAAAGGCGTCCTTCCCCTTCCGGTACCGCTTTCTTTGCCCGCTTTAAGAGCTTTTCCGCCCTCTTGTAGACATCGGATCCGGCTGTAAATACCACGAACTCGTCACCGCCTACTCTGCCTACCAGATCCGGCTCCGGAAAAAGATCGCAGAGCATTCCGCCTACCTTCATCAGAATCCGGTCTCCTGTGGGGTGGCCGTAGCAATCATTAATTTCTTTGAAATTGTCAATGTCGATCATGCACAGCCAGCTGTCTGTGTCACCTTTTAACAGTTCATCAACCCGGTACTCGAAGGCTGATTTGTTGTAAACTCCGGTCAGTCCGTCTTTTAAAGACTTTAACAGCAGCTGTTCTTCTCTCGCTTTTGATCCGCTGATATCCTGAAGCTTGCCGATCAGTTTCAGCGGGGCTGTCTTTTTGTCTTCCCATATAGCGGTTAACTTACAGCTGCACCAGTGAAATGGCTCCCCAATCTTACCCATACTGAATTCAAAGGACCGCATCTCCCCCTCTTTTGGTGCATTTTCTCTGTGCTTTGAAAAAAAACGTTCAAATGCCTGTAAATTAATATGACCTTTCGCATTAGCTGAAAGACACAGCCGCTTTTCCGGATAGGAATACTCGAACAATACAGTGTCAGTAAAAAAACTCATATTCCCGTACAGCTGTTCTGTCTGGCTGAAACGGAACGACTCCTGTCCGATTCCCTTACTCTCACTTTCTAATTGTCTTTCTGAATTTCCTGTCATGATACTTCCCCCTGTACCTCATGGAATCCTTTATTTCCCGTCTTTTCTATACGTATATCATACATGATAACGCTTTTCACCCGTATATGCAACTTGTTTTTGGAGCATTATTACGCATATAATACGTAATGTCTGGTTAGAATATCCTTTATGATAAACCAAGAGGTGATAATGTTGGATGAACAATTTGTCAGGAACCGAATCACAGAACTCCGCCTGAAGAAAAATATTTCAGAATATCAGATGAGCTTAGATCTGGGGAAGAATAAAAGCTATATACAAGGGATCTCTTCGGGACGTTCTATGCCTTCCATGAAACAGTTTTTCGAAATCTGTGATTATCTTGAAATTACTCCCATTGAGTTTTTTAATACAGAAAAAAAAGAGCAGACTCTTTTCTGGGAGGCCGCCGCGATTATGAAAGAATTAAGCCACGAAGATCTGGAAGCAGTTTTTCCAATTTTACTGCGGCTGAGGGCGAAAACAGGAAGTCAAAAACAGGCAGAACCTTAATCAATAAGGTCCTGCCTGTTTTTTAAATTGCTCTTGTCTGTTCTTTCAGCCAAAGTGCTTCTTCCTCTGTCAGATGAGGTGCCACCGCATCGTAAACAGCTTTATGGTAATCATTTAAAAGTGTTTTATCCCGCTCTGTCATAAGCGATGGATCCAGGGCCTCTAAGTCAATGGGTACCATAGTCAGAAATTCAAATTCCATAAACTGGCCGTATTCATTTAACTCCGTTTTTTTACATACGATCAGGTTTTCGGTTCTCACTCCGTGGCTTCCCTCGATATAAACTCCCGGCTCATCGGAAGTGATCATTCCTTCTTCCAGTATACAGTTGTCCTGACGCTCCGGAACCATACGCCAGCGGATTCCGTTAGGACGCTCATGAACATTGAGCAGATATCCGACACCATGCCCGGTACCGTGATCAAAATTGATTCCACGGCTCCAGAACGGCTCTCTGGCAACATAGTCAAGTGTCAGACCTCTGCATCCATGGAGGAACTTTACGGCTGCCAGGCGAAGCATACTGATGACTGTGAGTGTAAAATGCTCCCGCTCTTCTTTGGTCAGCGGACCCACCGCAACGGTTCTTGTTACATCTGTGGTTCCCTCATAGTACTGGCCGCCGGAATCCACCAGATAAAGTCCTTTTGGTTTAATCTCCGCATTGCTTTCCATAGTTGCTTTATAATGACACATGGCGGCATTGGCTCCGTAAGCGGAGATGGTGTCAAAGCTGATACCCAGATTCCCTTCCTGCTCAGAACGGAGATTATCCAGGTATTCCTGCGCGCTTACCTCAGTGATTGTTTCCTTTCCCACATTCTTCTTCAGCCAGTAGATAAATTTCACCATGGCGGCTCCGTCTTTTACATGGGCTTTTCTCATGTTCTCCACTTCTACCGGATTCTTCATGGCTTTTGCAAGTGCTGTCGGGTTCATACGGTCAATGATCCGGTTAGAGGAATCAATGCCTTTTACAATGGCATAATTGGTTCTGCCTGTTTCCAGAAGAATTCTCTGATCTCTCAGCTGGCTGACAGAAACGTAGATGTCATTATAAGGGCAGACCGTTACGGATAAGTCTTTCAAATAGGCCTTTACCTGATCATTTAACACTTCTTCATTAATGAACAGGTAGAAACGCTCCATCGTCACCATTCCATAAGAGAGAACAACAGGATTGCAGCTCACATCATTGCCCCTGATGTTTAAAAGCCAGACAATATCGTCCAGCGTGGTAAGTATATGAACGGTCGCCTTTTCTTTTTTCATTTCTTCTCTTAAATCACTGATTTTCTCAGCTGCAGATTTACCGGCAAACGTTTCTTCCAGAATCCAAACCGGCTCCTTTGACAATTCAGGGCGCTGCTCCCAGACCTGGTCTGCAAGGTCCTCTTCATAAGCGAGAGTCACGTGCTTATCTGCCAGTTTCTCTTCAAAATCCTGTCCCTGGCGGCAGTTCACAACACGACCGTCGAAGCCCAGCTTCCCTCCTTCCGGCAGTACTGCATCTAAATAATCCATAATATCAGGGACTCCCGGATATCCCATTTTTCTTAGTTCTATGCCAGTTCCGGAAAGCTGCATTCCTGCCTGGACAAAATATCTTCCGTCTGTCCACAGACCCGCTTCGTCTTTTGTAATCACTGCAGTTCCTGCTGAGCCGGTAAAACCTGTCATAAATTCTCTGGCTTTAAAATATTCTCCCACATATTCTGATTCATGAAAATCAGAGGTCGGAATCATATAGGCGTCAATCTGGCGCTCTGCCATTAAGTCTCTTAACTGTTTCAGTCTCTCACTTATCATTGCCTTACTTCTCCTTTAGTTTCAAAATAATTTTCTATGGCTTCCGTTATGCCCTCACTGTATGTGGGATGGGCACGCATGGCCAGCCGAAGCTGACTCGCCGTCAGTCCGTTTGCAATTGCAGTTGCCATCTCACTGATCATGTCTGTTGCCCTGGGACAGACAATCTGGGCTCCCACCAGTGTTCCGGAATATTCTTCAAATATCAGATGAACAAATCCGTTCTGCCTGCTGGTAATAATGGATTTCCCATTTCCACTCATGGAATAACGGCCGCAGCGCACATTCATATTGTTTGCGACAGCTGCTTCCCGGGTAATTCCCACCGATGCGATCTCCGGTTCTGTATAAATGCAGCTGGGAACTACCGGCAGCTTCACAAACATTCCGTTCGGCACAACGGAAAGGCGGATGGTATGCTCCACTCCTGCGATCTTTTCCACCACATAGGTTCCCTGTGCAGCAGCAACGTGTGCCAGCAGGATATCCGACGCCACATCTCCGATGGCATAAATCCCAGGTTCACTGGTCTGAAATTCTGAATTCACCTTTAAACGGCCATGTTCCATCTCCAGACTCACATCTTCTCCCAAAAGGCCACCCAGACAGGGCATTCTTCCTGCTGCAATTAAAATCTGTCCCGTTCGAATGGTCTGCTCCTGTCCATCCATTTCAAAGATGCAGGACAGTCCGTGATCTTCCTCTTCCCTGATTTCCTTAATATTCACCATGCAATGAACTGTAATTCCTCTTTGCTTCAGCTCTTCTTCTAACGCCTGGGACACTTCAGAATCCATAGGTCCCAGAAGATGGGCTTTCCGTTCCAGAATCGTCACATTGGAACACAGTGCGCTGAAAATGGTTGCGAATTCCACACCGATAACCCCTCCTCCGATCACGAGAAGGCGGTCATAATTCCAGGTATCTGACGCCAGCAGACGCTCACTGGTCAATACTCCCGGCAGATCTGCACCCGGGATATCGGGAATTACACATTTCGCTCCTGTTGCTATGATGAGATGTTCTGCTGTATAGTAATCCTTTCCTTCGGGACCATTGACTTCCACCGTTTTATTTCTTCGAATGACAGCCGTTCCCGTAAGAACTGTTATATTCTCCGCTTCAATCAGATCTGTAATGCCTTTTCGGTAAGATTTCACCGAACTTTTCTTATAAAGCTGCATTTTCTTAAAATCAAAGGAAATAAAATCCGTAGATACCCCAAACTCATCACAGTTTTGCAGTTCTTTGAATTTACTGGCGGCATGAAGAAGAGATTTTGTGGGAATACAGCCTTTGTTCACACAGGTTCCTCCCAGCTTTTCCTTTTCCACAATTGCTGTCTTAAATCCCAATGAAGCAGCTTTTAATGCAGCAGTATAACCGCCCGGTCCTCCTCCTATAATAATGATATCAAAATGTATCGCCATTAAATCTCCTCCTGCCGGATCATTTCAAAATGAAGGCAGGCGTTCTTAATTCCATCCTGACCGATGGGATCTGTGATATAACCGGCTGCTCTCTTCAGCTCTTCCATTGCATTGCCCATGGCGATTCCGATTCCTGCTGCCTTCACAATATCATAATCATTCATGCTGTCTCCAAATGCCACCGTCCTGGAAAGAGGGATCTTATAATATTCGCAGAGTCTGGCAAGTCCCACTGCCTTTGATGCCTTTCGCTCTACTACATCTGCCCCTTTCTTATCCGCAAACATATGAACGTGGATTTCCGGGAATTCCTCCTCCATCTTTCTTGCACCATCTTCATCTCCGATATAGGCCATGGTTCTTACATCAAGCTGTACAAGCTTCCCGGCATCTGCAAAGTTTCTTCTGCATTCTCCCCACAGCTTTCTGTCATGTTCCGCCACCGTCTCCGGGTTTACATAATAGTCATATTCACCTACGGTAGTACCTACACTGTAGGATGTGCTCTTTGCGTAGGAAAGAATCTGCTTTAAAAGATTTTTATCAAAGATATGCTCATATATCACAGTCTCTCCTACAGTCACCTTGGTGCCATTGAGGTGAATAATTGCATCCGGCCGCACCTGGTCCCGTATTGCGGTACTGAATATGGAATCCATGTCTCTTCCGGTTGCCAGCACTATGGTGTAATTTTCTCTTAGTTTCTCTATTGTCTCCATCGCACTTGCAGGAATCGACCAGTCTTTATGATCAAGCAGTGTCATATCTACATCAAAGCTAACGATTGGTTTCATCTATTTTCACCTTTTTTTCTTCCTGATTAGTCTTGTCTATTCCATCATATATTAAATTTTGAAATTTTTCAACAAATATGCTTTACCAATTGGAAATTTTCTGCTATAATGTCTGAGTGTCAGGAAACGGAGTATGGCGTAGCTTGGTAGCGCGCTCGGCTGGGGGCCGAGAGGTCGCAGGTTCAAATCCTGTTACTCCGATTGACAATTGCGATATCAGTACCGGCTTTCCAAGTGGATAGGAAACCGGTGCTTTTGGTTTACCGATAAATGTAGGGAGACATAGCTCAGCTGGGAGAGCATCTGCTTGACGTGTAGAGGGTCGCAGGTTCGAGTCCTGTTGTCTCCATTATTCAAATTATATTGAAAACGCCGGGATTCCTTATAATTACCAGGTTTCCCGGTGTTTTTGATTTTCGCTGAATAATGTTATTTTTCTTGTCGTGTTGCATTTTTTCCGGTCTATGCAACACGAAATTTTTTACTTATAAAAAATAAGAGAGGGGTTTACAACTCCCTCTCTTGATACATCTGGTTCAGAACACTTTCTACTTTCCTTCCCTCTTTTGTCATTCGTGCATTGGCAAGTTTTTTGAAACTTGTGTCCGGTAAATCAACCATTCTTTTAACCTGATTAAACATTTTTATTTCTTTATTACTTCCTGCTTCTGCTACATTTTCTCTGTTTGCTCCTTCAAACTTAATTAGAATCCACCGATAAACTGTATTCCCCTTGCCAATGGAGGGACTGTCTCAAAAAAAGCACCTTATTCATATAATAATTATGGGAAACAAAATTTTCCCAATATTGTAGCACAGGGGTAAATTAATATGGATAACAAAAACCAAAATTATTTTTACGATCGTTGTAATTGTAATGATAAGAAGCAGACACACGATCATGAAATTCAAGGCAGTGTACAAATAGCAGAACCTCAGGAGGATCCCCATAATCATCGTTTTGCTACGGTTTCTGGTAAGGCAATCCCTGCTGGTACGAGCCACTTTCATGAAGTAAAATTTAGAACAGATTTTTATGAAAACCATTACCATGAATTTTGTGGTAAAACATCGCTTGCAATACCGGTTGGGGACAGACATGTTCATTTTTTGGAATCCGTAACAGATGTGAGCGACGGTCACTTTCATGAATTTAGAGTGGCCACACTGATTGATGATCCTATCGGTGAAGAAGCCTAAAATTATGTCCACCACATTTCAAGCTACTGTAATTTCGATTGAGATGTGGTGGGTTATGTACACTTTATTGATAACGATCATGCCATAACGGAATATATTGATTATTATAATAATCAAAGACTTCAAAGAAAACTAAATGTAAAGACACCTATGGAATTTCATAATCTATATGTAAAAGCAGGATAAAAAATATCGCCAGTCATTAACATGGCTGACGATACAAAAATTTATATTTTTGATTGTTCTCTTGACAAGTAGCACACCAAATAGTTGGCAGCTTTCATGTAAATAAAACTTACATTCCAGACATCTTTCTACACTCATCTGAACATGTCTGGCATTCTTTTGCACAGTCTTTGCAGTGCTGATCCTTAAACATATTGCACTCCCTTGCGCAGTCATCACAAATCTTTGCACAAATTCCACAATGTTCTTTAGAATATTGTCCGCTCATGGACATCATAGAGACTGACATCTGACACATCAACCAACATACTAACACAGTTCTTTCTTTCGTTTAGATCAGGTTCATTTAAGCATGCATGAAAACATTCATAACAGGCCTGTGCACATTTTGCACACGCGTCAATACATGATTGGTTCTTCTTTGTTTCCATTATTAACATTATTATAATCAAAATATATTATCTGCAAATCGCTTAAAAATATTAATAATAAATATTAAGAGGCAATTTTTTCCAACCATCAATTATTCATTCTCAACGTACATTGTTACTTTCACAATCTCTTCACATCTTCCACAACTTTTCTACACAATCAATGGGTATATTAATAATTGTTTCAGGTAATATCCCCTTAAATACAATTTTCTCATACAGCCGGCAGGATCCTCTGATCTTACCGGCTGCTCCTTTTTCAATGTTTTTTTCAGCTTGATTTCAGAAATACGTGATATTCTATTTAAGAATAGAAATATCATGTTCATACTTAGGCCGATGAAATTCTCCCCAGATTTTATCGGCTGCTCTCTTTTTAGCATAAATAATCTTGAAAAGATAAAAATACTTGACCTTATAATAAAATTGTAGTAGATTAAATACAATCAAATTCATATTTATACACGCAAACTTTGCCGCCGGGTAAAGTACAACACAAGCGTTCAGATTTCATACCGTTAGGCCATTGAAGGTATGATATTCTGGACCTTTTTTTATGAGGAGGAAATGAAATGGATTTACAGATCATTGACAGGAAATTTTCAATATGCAAAGTAAACGAGGTGAGCACTGAACTTTTAGAACATGAATTTACATTCATCAGTAAGACTGATAATGAGTTATCTGTGATATGTGAAACGAATCATGTACCGAAAATAAATATAACCGCCGAACATGGGTGGAGCTGTTTTCGGATTGCGGAGGATGCATCATTTGAAAAATACGGTATGATTGCATTTTTATCCAAAATTATAGCCGATGAGAAGACCTGTATTTTAGTTGTGGCCACTTATGATACTGATTACATATTTTTAAAAGAAGAAAAATTAAGTGACGTGAAAAGAGCTTTGCTGGAAAATGGCTGTCAGTTTATCTAATTCCTGAGTTTTTATTTTATTGAAACGAATACAACGCCCCCAGCAGCATACTATATACCATATGCTGTTATAAATGGAGGGGATGCCTGACATGCAAAAAATATTGGATGAAAATTATTACGATTTTATCATTGATAACTATTTAGCACCTACATATAATACGGGAGATAACATTACATTACTGAATGATACCCACTCACTGCTGCATATCTCCAAAAGTGTTATGCAGGTTTGTGATTTAGGCCTCACCCCATACTACGCTTTCCCATCTGTCTATACTCTTACTTCTGCCGCCAGTGAGGAAGATTTGTCCAACCAGATAGTCAAGCCTGATTTTAATTATAATCTGCTTGGACAATGTACGCTCGTTGGGATAATCGATACCGGAATTGATTACCAGCATCCGGCATTCCGGAACGAAGATGGCAGTACCCGGATCTCCTCCATATGGGATCAGACCGAACAGAGCAGCAGCACCCCTGAAGGATTTACTTTCGGTTCCGAATACAACAGACAGCAGATCAATGCCGCACTGCGTTCAAATGACGCCTTATCACTGGTTCCCACTTCAGATACCGACGGGCATGGAACAGCAATTGCCAGTATTATTTCAGGCAGTATCCACTCTGATAATTCTTCCTTTGCCGGAATTGTACCATACAGTGAACTGATTGTGGTGAAGCTGAAACAAGCCAAGCAAAACCTTAAAAATATTTTTTTTATACCAGAAGATAAACTATGTTTTCAGGAATCCGATATCATACTCGGAATCCGTTATCTGATTACCTATGCAAAGAAAATGGCTCGCCCCCTTGTCATCTGTCTTGCAATGGGAAGCAGCCAGGGAAGTCATGACGGGCAGGGCGTAATGAGCGAGTATCTGGAAAGTCTTGTACGCTTATCCGGTATTAATATTTCCATTGCTGCCGGAGATGAGGGAAACCGGAGCCGGCATTATTTCGAAAACGTTAATTCGGCTCCTTATGGTACCGCTTTTCAGCTGAATGTTAGTGAAGATAATAAAAAATTTGCTATGGAGATCTGGCCCAGTGTTCCCGGCAGACCTTCCATCGAGATCATTTCTCCAGACCAGATGACAACCGGAAAAATTGAACCTTCATTTGAAGGATGTTTAAAATTCTCTTATGACCAGAGTTCTGTCTGGGTAAATAATATTGTTTTTGAGGAAGAAACCGGGGATCAGTTAGTTATCATACGCTTTGAAAACCCTGAACCGGGTCTTTGGTCATTCCTGATTGAAAGCACGGAAGGCCAGCCTTTTTATTTTCATTCCTGGCTGCCATCTGGTAATCTGATATCGGATAATACCTATTTTCTTAATGCAAGTCCGGATGTTACCATAATTAATCCCGGAAACTCATACAATACCCTGACTGTCTCCGCTTACAATCAGATCGATGATACCATATTAGAGCAGTCCGGCAGAGGCTATTCCAGCAGCGGACTGGTCAAACCTGATGTTGCGGCTCCCGGCTACCGGATTGCCTGCGCAATTCCTGGAAACCGGTACGGAACAATGACCGGAACCGGGGCTGCCGCCGCCCATGCTGCAGGCGGAATCGCCATGGTCATGGAATGGACCCTGTGCAAGGGAAATTATACCAGACTTACCGGAAAACAGATTAACCGCATGATAGTCCGGGGCGCCCGGCGCAGCACTTCCTATCTCTATCCCAATAACATATGGGGTTATGGGCAGTTAGATGTCAATGGGATCATTAACCGGCTTATTAAGATTTTATAATTTTCCTGTAATCTTCACCAGGACATATTTAACGCAGACCATAATTCAGTCAACAAAAAAAAGACGGTAACAGTAACCGCCTCTCTGGAATGTTTTATATATTAAATCTTTTGTGGTCCTATGTATTCATCTTGTCCAAATGCCAGTATTGGGAAGAATATGACTGGTAACAGGATTAAACCAACTGTGAAACCACCGCTCTTTCCAAACGCTTTTGAAATATTAATGCAGTAAAAGATGTGCAGAATTATTGAGCCCAACGCTGCAAGATTATTTATGCTTCCGACCTCAGAAGCCCTGCCAATAAAATTAATTACTGCTATAACTAAAAAAGCAATAAAGTAACCCAGATTTCCGAAAACAACCTTTGATCTTACGTAAATATTGTAAATCGGAATCAATGCCGCCCAGCCTGGTTTTCCAGCCTTAGAAAAAATCTTCCATTCAGCAGCTAATAATAAGATGCAGATCGCTAATGCAAATAAAATAATGATCATGCCAAATGCTGCAAAAGCAGCGTAAAAACTAATTGGATGCTTTATTTCCTATTGACTATTATTCTCTTCTATGCTATACTAAATGAGTATTTTAATAAAGTTTTGATTTCGCATATATTTGTAAGTCATTATTCTATTGATGATTTACAAGTATATGCGATTTTTAGTTTTAAGCAGAATACACAATAATTTAAAGGAGGTATCTTTTCATGAAAAAAGGTACAGTAAAATGGTTTAATGCACAAAAGGGTTTTGGTTTCATCTGTGATGAAGAAGGCAACGATATTTTCGTTCATTTCTCCGGTCTTGCTATGGAAGGTTTTAAATCTTTAGAAGATGGTCAGTCTGTTGTTTTTGAAACAATCAATGGCAACCGTGGTCTTCAGGCTGTTAACGTTCACGTCGCTTAATCTCATACAGATGTACGAATCACGTCTAATTTATCCATTTTCTTCAAATACCAATTTGATAATGTGAATCTGATAAAGTGAAAATGTACCAACTATCTGTATTTTAAAAAGTCAGAGCTATTTTTATTTATTACAGCTAAGCCAGCAGGGTTTATTCCATATTCCCCGCTGGCTCAAACTAATTTCAGGTACCAAAACACAAAAATGGCGGGTCCGAAATAACGGATTTCCGCCATAATTTATATTATCTGCAATCATCATCATGGTGGTGATGGCAGCGAGGATCTTTGCATCCCGCTTTAAAGCCAGCCCAGTATGCTCTTCTGATTTCCTCTGCACACTCCACACCATTATCATCGTCACAGTTATTGTTACCATTGCAATTACAGCCGCAATTATTGTTGCCATTACAGCCGCAATTATTTCCACAACCCCAGAAACATCCCATATAAAATATCCTCCTTTTCTTAGTTGTACTGTATTATATGGTACAATAAGACAAGATGTGAATTACCTGAGTTAACCGGATAATCACGGGTGTTTTATACTTGCAAAATCATATCGCTGAGGGATCCCTCTCTTTATTAAAATACGCTTGTTCACACAATACGAGCCTATGCATATATTATTATTACAGAACAAGAAATTAAAAAATACCGGGGATAACGGATACGAGCGCAAGCTGCCGCATAACCGCCCTACCAATGTAAAACAACTCATTTTTCGCGCTGTCAGACTTTATATTTCCGGTTGATTGAGTTCTGTAAACTGCCCGATCATAAGTATGAACCTCATTAGGGCGAAAACCAACGCATCCTGGTTTTCGCCCTTTTTATTAATCTGATCTTCTTTTGGTATTCGGTCCCATACCTTCCCTGCGGGAATTATGGGTCTGATTCTGATTTTTAACTTTCCCTTTATCTTCCGGATAATTTTCTACCGAATTCGTTTTCTTTGTATCGTCCTTAGACATTCATCTCACCTCATAATTAATATGTCTGCTGAATCTATATTTTATGCACCACTGATTTAAACGTATAATTAATTATGCCTGAGTACATCCTAATTGCGAGGTGATTAAAATGTCATATATAGCTCCTGCAGTCCAGGCCAAATTTGAAACTCTTTCTATTGATTTAAAAAATCAAATCCTGGAGCGAAATGTGCAGATCAACAACATTTACGACTTAATCCGTGTTCTGGAAGATATCGTAAATGAAGGGAAATGATCCCTTCTCCGACAGCCATGGACCGCTAAAAAGTCTGTGGCTGTTTTCATCTGCCCTACGGACGCAAAAAAGAAATAAGGGCCGAACCCCTGAGGAACGACCCATGAAAAAATAAATATTCAATTATCTGCAGCTTCTTAAGAATGAGGAAAGCTGACGGGTATTGCAGGAACTTCCGGTATTGCAGCTCTTGCCAGTACAGGATGCACCTTTCTTGCCAGTGGTAGTATTGCAGTTTGAGCTGTTGCTGCTGCATCCATACTTGCTTAACAGGCTGTTTAAAGACTGTCCATAGCAGGATGAAGTATAGCAGTTAGATGAAGAAAAACAGTTAGGCAATGAACTGGAACAGGTCGCTGCCTGAGCTGTCATTGGTGTTCCTGCTACGGTAAATACAGCTGCTGCTGCTAAAACAAATGCTGGTAATTTTCTCATGGTAATATCCTCCTTATTTGTTACGCAATTGTTACATTTCTTTTACAAAATGTATCATATCATACGTAAAATGGATTTACACTAGGAGAAAAATGGCAATTACCCTATGTTTTCCACTTGATATTCATTCATCGCCAGCTTTAAGGCACCCATGATCCCCTGATTGTCATTTAAGCTGGGCAGGACAATATAATGCTCCATATCTTCCAGCTCTTTTGTCTTGATATAACCGCCCAGCTGACGGATTACTTCTTTTCTTACCAGAGGCATTAAATGCTCCTGATGCATCACACCGCCTCCGAGGATAATACGCTGGGGCGACAGCACCATAATATAATCCACAAGTGCCTGGGCAATATAGTAAGCTTCCAGCTCCCAGACCTCTTTTCTGTCGGCCAGCTCTGCTCCCTTCATTCCCCATCGCGCCTCTATGGCAGGACCTGCTGCCATGCCCTCCAGGCAGTTCTTATGGTATGGACACGCCCCCTCAAAGGAATCCTCCGGATGTCTGGCAAGAAGCAGATGTCCGCCTTCCGGATGAAGCATGCCGTGAAGCAGCTTTCCATTGGAAATAATGCCTGCTCCCACGCCCGTTCCGATGGTGATATACATACTGTTCTCAAGACCCTTTGTAATCCCCCAGGTAGCCTCTCCAAGGGCTGAACCATTAACATCGGTATCAAATCCCACCGGTACCTTTAAAGCCTCTTTAAATGCTCCCACGATATCGTAATTCAGCCATGCAAGCTTTGGAGTTGTAGTGATATAGCCATAAGTCTCTGAATTCCTGTTAAGATCAATCGGACCAAAGCAGCCGATTCCCAACGCTTCGATTTCCTTCTCCTTAAAATATGTGATCAGTTTGGGCATGGTAATCTCAGGTGTCTCCGTCGCTATGGAAACCCGCTCAAAAATTTCGCCGTTCTCATTGCCTATGGCACAAACCATCTTTGTGCCTCCTGCCTCTAATGCACCCAGTCTCATAACTTCTCCTCCTGTTTTATTCGGGATTGGAACAGATGACGGACATCTTTCCCTCAAATCTGCACTCTCCGCGCTTTGCCGGTATAATAAAATTCTGACCTGCTTCCAGTGGAATTCCATTGATGCAGCCTTTTCCGCTTATCACACTGACATTGGTAAAATACTTAGAAAACTCTTTTGTAAACACCCCTTCAATATCATACTTGTCCACTGAGTAGTACTTACAGGTTATTAAATGAGTATGCACAGCTCCGGATAGTTTCTCGGTTACAGCCGCCGCATCGCATTCTTTAAATGGAGCTCTGATCGTGGCAATACTCTGTTCCACATGGAGCTGTCTTGGTTTTCCGTCTGCAAGACGGTCGTAGTCATAGACACGATAGGTGATATCGCTGCTCTGCTGTGTTTCAAGGATTAAGGTTCCGCCCTTGATTGCATGAACGCATCCCGGATTAATCTGGAAAAAATCTCCCTTTTTAATGGGAACAGTCCGTATAAATTCCGACCACTGATGGTTTCTTATCATAGACTCCATCTCATCCCGGTCTTTTGCGTAATGGCCGATTACAATCTCAGTATCCGGTTCACAGTCCAGAATGTACCAGCATTCGGTCTTGCCAAGAGATCCATTCTCGTGAATTTTTGCATAACTGTCATCGGGATGCACCTGAATGCTTAAATCATTCTTTGCATCGATGATCTTAACCAGAAGGGGAAACTGATCTCCAGGATAAAAGCCGAATATCTCGGGTTTATCCTTCCATATGCGGCTTAAAAGCTTTCCGTCATAAATCCCGCCGGATATCTGGCATTCCCCATTCTTATGAGCGCTGACCGCCCAGCATTCTCCTGTAGTATCACTTGGTATGTCATATCCAAATACCCCCCGAAGCTTGTCACCGCCCCAGATTGCTTCCTTAAAAACCGGTTCCAGAAATAAAAACTCCATCGTTCTTCCTCCTTATGTGCCAACCCTGTATGCTTACTGCATATATTTTACATGAATATCAGGAAAAGGAAAAGAGGTATTTGAAGTTATAGAGAATCTTTTCCATATACCTGGATCTGGGTAAGCGCCGGAAATGGAGAAGGATCATCTGCTTTTATTAAATCACTCAGCTTCAGCCAGGTAATATTTTTCTTTTTCAATGAAAATACGTGGGGTCTTACACTTTTTTCCATTTTTACAACTTCACTCGTTCCATCTGAAAATGTGAAGGCAGCTTCCACCCACCAGTTATCATGAGGGAAATCGGCCCGTGTATATAATACAATCTGGTCAAAATCCACTTTCCGCCCAAAATCAAGGGTTATTTCCGCATCATCCTGGCGGTTGATTCCCCAGGACTCATACGGCCACTCTCCATGGGATTCATTGGCAAGGACTCCGTCAATGGCATTGCGTGCCGCAAAAACAGCCTCGCCTCTTGTTTCCACATTAGCATATGCATGGGGGAAACAGCCGGTATCGCCATGCTGGTCCATGACATTGACTGCAAGGTTGCGGTATTGCTCTCTCTCGCCGTCAGCTGTTTTTCGAATGGTAAGATAATGTTTCTCTCCGGTAAATGCTTTCGGATTGTAAGATACTTTTTTATCACCGAATGGTATGGTAAAAATTACTTCCGGCTTTGTTAAATAAACAAAAGATTCATCCAAGCAGTCATCGATCCGGATCACATAATGACCGCCTTTATGATCTGTCTTGCAGACAATGGCATCTCCTTCTTCATATCCGCCTTCATATACCAGAATCGCCTGATCTTCTCCCGATGCAGAAGCTTTTATCGTATTATCGGATCCTTTTACAGCTATGGATACACTGGTCATCATTCGTCCTCCTGCTCTTCCTGTTCAAAATAGTCTTTATACTCTACCTCAATCTGGTGCTTCATACGTTTCATACTGTAAGTCAAGTGTTCTCTGAGGGATTGCTCCAGACCTTCAATGTCCTTTTTTTCCAGCAATTCAAAAAGCTCCGTATGTTCTCTGATGATTCTTGTAAAATCGGTTTCCGTCACAAAATCAAGCATCCTGAATCTTGTATAATGCAGCTGCTGTGCCTGTATCATATCCCAAAGCTTGCGTTTTCCCGTAGCCCGGTACCAGATGGCGTGCATCTGTGCATCCATGCGGTAAAACTGCTCCGGTTCAAACCCTTTTTCCAGTATCAGCGCCTGCTGCCTGCGGATCATATACCGGACCTCCTCCATCCACAACGGAGTCGCCATATTGGCAAAATCACGCATAACCATGGTTTCCACAGCGACACGCATGTAAATCATCTGTTTAATCGTATCCAGATTAAGAAGCGTCACCTGCGTACCGGAATAGGGCACAGATATGACAAACCCCTGCTCCTGCAGCTTTCTTACCGCCTCTCTTACAGGGGTCCGCGATACACCAAACCGCTCGCAAATCTCATTCTCGCTTATGATCTGTCCGGGCTTTAATTCCAGGTCCAGAATCTCCTGCTTTAAAGTTTCAAACACCAGGTCGCCACGGTTTTTATAGGTCTTGGTCTTTCCTTCCATTGAACCCTCTCCGTCCTTTAAATTTAAAACATTATAAAATATGCCATGACTCCCGCCTTTTAAGGGCGGGCATCATGGCCATGTTTATCCCATCCGGGACTTCCCTGTCAGGGCATTTAATTACTGTGGCTGTTTACCGATGTAAGCTAAAATACCGCCGTCAACGTAGAGAATATGTCCATTGACAAAGTTGGAAGCATCAGAAGAGAGGAATACTGCAGGACCTGCAAGATCCTCAGCTTCACCCCAGCGTCCTGCCGGTGTCTTAGCAATAATAAACTGATCAAACGGATGTCTGGAACCGTCTGCCTGAACCTCACGCAGAGGTGCAGTCTGTGGTGTGGCAATATAACCAGGTCCGATACCGTTGCACTGAATGTTGAATTCACCGTACTCAGAAGCAATGTTCTTTGTCAGCATCTTTAAACCGCCCTTTGCAGCTGCATAAGCAGATACGGTCTCACGGCCAAGCTCAGACATCATGGAACAGATGTTGATAATCTTTCCGTGTCCTTTTTTAATCATAGATGGGATAACTGCTTTTGCTACGATAAACGGAGCATTTAAGTCAACGTCAATTACCTGTCTGAACTGTTCTGCTGTCATATCACACATAGGAATACGTTTGATAATACCTGCGTTATTAAACAGGATATCGATTACGCCTACTTCCTTTTCTATCTGAGCAACCATGGCATTTACGCCTTCTTCGCTGGTTACATCACAAACATATCCGTGAGCAGTAATGCCCTCTTCTTTGTAAGCTGCCATTCCTTTGTCTACTAATTCCTGCTTAATATCATTAAAAACAATGGTAGCGCCAGCTGCTGCAAGAGACTTTGCAATAGCAAAGCCAATACCATAAGATGCGCCTGTTACAAGTGCAACTTTTCCTTCAAGAGAAAACTGGTCTGTTAAGTAATCCATATTCATGATTCTGATTCTCCTTTGCTTTTATTTTGGTCAGTTATTTCGTCATTAGAAAATTAGTTTGTATTCAAATATAAAAGTTTGTATACAAATTCAATGACTTGTATTTATGTTAACATAGTGTAATTATTTTTTCAATATACATATTAGACAAAGTACACTATTTTTATTTAGTTATAATTTTCCAAATGCTGGATTTTAGGAAAAATAAAAAGTTCCGGTCTTCAAAAATCGAAAACCAGAACTTTTATTTGACTGAATTATTTGCATCCGCAGCCAGAATCTGTAGATCCCATTACATTTCCGCCGTAGGTTCTTCCGCAGCCGCTTGCGGTCCAGAATCCATCACGGAAGCCGGTCTCATAACCGTCTTTAAAGCCGTTTGCATATCCCTGACGATAGCACATATTCATACTGCCGTTTCCAGTTGATGCATCACTGACATCACTGTATTTCTCGCTGCACTTATTGCTGCAGCTGGTATTGCAATTATTTGCATTGCTATTTCCGCCTGGGTAATTGCAGTTGCAATTACAGCCGTTATTCCAATTATTACAACTCATTTTCATATACTCCTAACTAACAGTTCGTAGTATATCTTATGCCCCGGCCTTTCATATGTGAGTTAATGAGGTGAAATTCTTACTCTAAAGTCATCATCTTTCTGTTCTTAAACTCCTGGGCTTTTCCATCATTCCAGTCACTGACCGGGCGGTAGTATCCGGCAATTCTGCTGTAAATATCCGTCTTTTCACCGCATTTGGGACAGATCACCTTACTTCCCGGCAGATACCCGCAGTTCTGACAGACAGAGTATACAGGTGTAAATGTGATATAAGGAATCTCATACTGTTCTGTCATACTCTTTAATGCATCCCTGACATTCTGATAATCCGCTTCTTCCTTCTCCATGTAAACAGAGAAAACAGTTCCGGCTGTATACAGAGGCTGAACCTGATTCTGTATGGTCAGTGCCTGAGAAAGGCTTCCTCCCCAGTCTGCCGCCAGTTTCGTGCTGTTGGTATAATAGGGAACATCTGAATTTTTACTTGCAGAAATAATCCCGGGAAGCTCCTCTCTGTCAATCAATGCCAGCCGGTATGCAGCCGATTCTGCGGGAGTCGCCTCAAGGCTGAACAGGTTTTTATACTGTTTCTGATATCCAATCAGCTTTTCTTTTAAATACTTTATCACATGCACTGCAAATGCCTGAGTCCGTTCTGATTCCATTCCTGCACCCAGCCAGTCTGCATTCTTTCCAGCCTCATTCATACCCACAATCCCGATAGAGGAGAAATGATTGGTGAAATTTTCCAGATAACATGCTGTATAGGGGTAAAGGCCATTTTTCAAAAGGCTGGTAATTACCTTTCGCTTAATATCAAGAGACTTAGCTGCAAGGTCTGCCACCCGGTCCAGGCAGCGGTAAAAGTCGGCTTCATCAGAAGCTGAATATGCAATTCTCGGCAGATTAAGAGTAACGACTCCTATGGAACCTGTATGCTCCCCATATCCGAAAAAACCGCCTGCCTTATTGCGCAGCTTTGTCAAATCAGGAGTGCTCTCCGGAGTAAAAGCACGTACGTCTCCGGGAGTAAGGCTTCCATTTATATAGTTGGAAAAATAGGGAGTTCCATAGTGGGAAGCCAGTGTAAATAACAAACGGTTTCTTTCTGAATCAGACCAGTCAAACTCCTTTGTTATCCCAAAAACCGGAATTGGGTACTGAAATCCCATTCCTCCGGCATCTCCTTCCAGCATTGTCTCCAAAAATGCACGGTTTACCATATCCATCTCTGCCTGACAGTCTCCATAGGTGAAATCCATAAATTTTCCGCCTGCAATGGCTTTTTTTGATTTCATATCCTCCGGCACTGTTAAGTCAAGGGAGATATGGGAAAATGGGGCCTGGGTCCCCCAGCGGCTTGGAGTATTCACTCCAAACACAAAGGCCTCCATACATTTTTTCACTTTGTCATAGTTTAACTGTTCTGCTTTAACAAACGGTGCCAGATACGTATCAAAGGATGAAAATGACTGAGATGCCGCCCATTCATTCTGCATGATACCAAGAAAGTTTACCATCTGATTGCACAGCGTTGCCAGATGTTTCGCCGGTGAAGCAGTAATCTTTCCGCTGATTCCGCCCAGACCGTCTAAAAGAAGCTGTTTTAACGACCAGCCGCAGCTGTAGCCTGTGAGCATGGAAAGATCATGGATGTGTATCTCTCCATGATTATGAGCGTCTGCTATCTCTCTGTCATAGATTTCTGAAAGCCAGTAATTTGTAGTGACTGCCCCGGAATTATTCAGAATCAGACCGCCTACCGAATAGGTGACCGTGGAGTTTTCTTTCACATGCCAGTCTTCTACTTTTACATACTGATCCACCACATCTTTATAGTCCAGTGTGGTACTGCCTAAGTTTCTGATCTTTTCCCTTTGTTTCCGGTAGAGTATATAAGCCTTCGCCACTTCTGTATATCCCGTTTCTTCCAGAACCTTCTCCACACTGTCCTGAATGTCTTCCACAGGAATACTCTCTGTCTGAACCTTACTCTGAAAATCAGAAGCTACCCGCAAAGCCAGAAGCTCTACGATGCTGTCTGTATAATATTTACCTGTTGCCTCAAAGGCTTTTTTAACCGCTGCCTCTATCTTTAATAATTCAAATTCCGTTACTGTTCCATCCCTTTTAACTACATTCAACACGCCCATATACACCTCTTTTATTCATTTACCTGATAAATCATGATGCGGTCTCTGCTTTTTAATTCCTGCTGGAAATATCCGCTTTCTCCATTAACCTCCAATATTACCTTCCCGGTAAGATTCTTAAAATCAAGTCCCGAATATTCCAGCATGTCCATGAGATAATATGGACGCTGATCCGGCTTGATCGGGAACGTCATGGGTTTGTCGTTTAAGAAAAATGTGATTTTTCCATTGCTTTTATGAAAGGCTGCATCAGAAGAAGCTGCTGCATCCGTATGTCCGTCCAGTTTTAAACGGGATTGCTGATCAAGATTTATACCAGTAGAAGTCATCTGTGCCGGAGCAGTTAAAATTCCGGGAACGTTTTGAGGTTCAGGAACTGTCTCATTTAAAATGCTATGCGCTTCATCCATGTCATCATACAGATCTTCCCCTTCCGGAGCTTCTTCTGCCGTAACTTCTTCCTGAAGTACTTCTATTACAATGCTGTCACCGGTTTTTAGCGGAATATCTTCTTTTGCCTCGATGCCGTTTACCAGAATCTTCCTTCCAGCTCCTGGCTTTTCAATATCAGAAAGCATGGCAAATGCGCTTTTTCCATGGCTGGCAGGCACAAATACAATCCAGTCCTCCGCACTTACCTGGTCAGAAAGCTGTGCTTCCTCTCCATTAAGTGTGAGAACAGACGGCTCCGCCTTCTCACCGTAAAAAACAGTTCTTTTGCCGTTAACGCTGACAACCAGATTCTGACCGGAACGCCCGATCATATCCTGGTAGTTATAACCGTTCATCATTAAAACATCCATAACTGTAAAAGTACCGCCGCGGAAAAGTTTCGCAGGGCGGTCATTTAAAATAACCCGGAAACCGTCATTAACAATATTAAATCCGGCAGAGATGACGATTCCAAGAGGCGTTGCATATTCCGGATTCTCCAGATCGTATTCATCGGAATAGGCATTAATCTTAAAATTATTGCCTGCAATGGCCACACGCTTGGAATCAATCTTTAGATGTTCTACGATCCCCTCTTTCAGCCCTGACAGCCTGCTTCCGCCTCCTGCCAGAAAAACTGCAGACGGCATGCCGCCGTTAACTTCCAGTATCTTATCAGAGATTTCCTGACAAAGCCTGGAAGACGCCTCTTTAATGCTGCCGAAAACAGCTTCCCTGGTGATCGTCTGTTCAAACCCAAGGATATCTGTAAATGTAAGCTCTTCTTCATCATCAATCTGGGATTTGATTTTTTCCGCAATTGCAAAATCCACTAAGTATTCTTTCATAATGGATTCCGTTATCTCATCTCCTGCAAGTATAGCCATGGTATAACCGGTTACACTTCCATCCCGGCAGACAGCGATATCAGAAGTACCTGCACCGATATCCACCATAGCGAGGTTTAACAGACGGATGTTCTGGGGAATGGCCGCATTGATGGCTGCAATCGGCTCCAAAGTGAGGCTTGCCACCTCGAGACCAATCTTATGCATAGCGGAGTAGAGGCTTTCAACAACCTCTGTCGGAAGAAATGTGGCAATGATATCTGCCTTCAATACCCGTCCATGGTGATCGATTAAGTTAGAAATCATATAGTTATCCAGGAAATATCTGCTTACGGTATAACCAACCAGATAAAACTGCCTGTCATTATCCCGGCCTTCCCGGTTCATAAACTGCTTTTCCGCTTCGCTGATGGCTCCTGCTTCCAGTCTGCTGACGGATTCAGCATCAATTTTCTGCGCTCTGGCAAGCTCCATCTCATAGGTCACACTTTCCGTCCTCAGTGCTCTTCCCGCAGCTGCCACACAAACCTTCAACAGTTTGCAGCCCAGCTTTTTTTCCAGTCTCTCTTTAACCTGCCCGGCAATTTTTGCAACCTGATCAATATCCTCGATCTGTCCGTCAATCATCGCCCGCTTGGTGTGCTCGGCTCTCTCTATGGCAACGATATGTATTCTGTCCCCATCCGGCATTCCTACCATGCCAATGATGCTTCTGGTTCCAATATCCAGAGCGAAAATAGCCTGATCCGGAAGTGTATCTGTCAAAATGCTTTTTCTGTTATCCATAAACAATGCCCCATCCTCTTTCATATTTGTCTTTATTTTACTAGTATAAGGGGGCTCCGTCAATCGAATAAAGGAAACTTTTGTTGAAAAAGAAAGATTTTTGATACAAAAGAACTGGTTTATATGTTGAAAACATTGGATTTGTTACCGTAAAAAAGTCCCCTTGTATTGTACATGTGGTGTGATTTGTTTCCTGTAGTATTAACGGTTCACCAGCTCATATGACGGGTGATACAGTCCTGTGGGTGTATAAAATTCCCTGCCAATGGATTGAAAACCTAATTTCAGCAGCAGCTTTTCTGATGCTTTGTTCTGGGGATGATGGCCTGCATAAAGCTTCTTCGCTTTTAAAATGTGAAAGCTGTATTCAATCGCAGCTTTCGCTGCCTCAGAGGCATACCCCTGGCCCCAGTATTTTTCTCGCAGATGAAAACCTAGTTCGTAGGAATGAGTTTCGGATTTATAAGGGCGGACCCCGCAGCAGCCAATGAGTTCTTCTGTTGACAGTTCAAAAATAGGCCAGTATTGTATATGATACAATTCATAATTACGAATTTCTGTATTCAGGCGGTTTGTGATATCTTCATGTGTAAACTTTCCTGTGGAGCAGATATACCGGGTGACTACATTTTCTCCCCATAGCTGATACGCCAGATCTAAATCAGCGTTACTCCAGTTGGAAAAGCCAATTCTTGTTGTTTTAATAAAATAATTTCGCATGTTTAATCCTCGTTTCTTCGGTGGTCTATATTATAAAATACTCTTTATTGATTCATTTATCAATATGGAATCAGGCAGTTTAACTTTTCATTTATCCAGAACCCCGGCTCATCCTGTTTCACAGACTCTTCACAAATTTATCAAAATCCCGTCACACTTTGACAGTATATTAGTAAATGTAAAGAGGCCAATAACCTTTTAAATAAAACTTTTTTTCATACAGTCGGCAAGATCCCCCCTCTTGCCGGCTTCCTCCAATTACCTGGACAAAAAATAAGAGGCGGGGTTGGCCGCCTCCGTCAATATTACATTTTATCAATAATATCTCTTTTTTTAGTCTCAAACTCTTCTTCCGTTATAAAACCATTTTCTTTCATAAGAGTCAGTTCTTTTAACTTATTTAAGTTCGTACTATTGCTTTCCGCGTTTATTAAAGTTTTATCACTTATAGCAGAACTATTTTTATTCTGCTTATTTAAAATGTTCTTAATATCATCTTTACTACAAAAAAGAATGAACCCTGATATTGTTAATAATGCTAAAATACATATTCCATTAATAACTCCCTGCCCTTTCATTCTGTCAATTCTTTCCCATTCCCCCCTGTCATCTTCCATAACTTTAACTTTATCTGGTCTTGCCATATATTCTTCATAATAATACTCGGGGCAATAAACAGCTTCAGGTTCGCCTGCTAATTTTTTATCACTGGATAAAGGAACACTCAACTGCAGCCAATCTGAATCTCCTATCATGGAATTACCTAACTTAGCATAATAAGTTACTTCAATTATATCTATATCCTTATTATACATAGCATATAAATACTTTAACCTGCCTGGTTTCTCATCCTCGTCGACAGAAATTTTAAACCACATATCTGCTATTTTTCTGGTCTTTTTTTCGTACCCCATTTTGAATCCAAAATTAATTACAATTAAAAAAATAACCAAAATAAAAATAGTACAACTTCCAGCAATTATATTTTTTTTCTTATTTTTCATATCTCACTCCCAATTTTTTACCTCTATTTTATACCATATTTCACCAAAAGGGAATATATGCTTGTCATTCTAATTAAAAAATATTGATATCTTTTCATATGTTTCGTATACTTACATTAATAAATCATTAATATAAGTATGTAGATTATATTGGAGGAACGATATGTACAATCATGCACCCGCAGAGTATGTCTGTCCTTTTTGTCTAATTGCAGAGGGCGTAGAAAATGAACATATAAATACCAAACAGGACGATATCATATATAAAGATAACTATGTCACTGCATTTATTTCCTCTTGCTGGTGGACGAATAATAAAGGTCATGTCATTATAATTCCTAATAAACATATCGAGAATTTATATGATTTACCATCTGAAATTTCTCACCAAATACATGACTTAGAAAGAGAAATTGCACTGGCTTTAAAAGAGACTTACAAATGTGATGGAGTATCTTCCAGACAGCACAATGAACCTTGTGGAAATCAAGATGTATGGCATTATCATCTTCATATATTTCCAAGATATAAAAATGATAATTTATATAAGACAGACAGGGAAAACACTAATCCAGAAGAACGATTAGAATATGCAAAAAAATTAAGAGATTATTTTTTCATGAGGTAGTGTAATAAATTTTGTGTCTCTGGAAATAAATGGCTTCTTTCTGGGAATG
>CAURBW010000034.1:0-47202 GCA_963523075.1 uncultured Clostridium sp. | reverse complement strand
ATTCCCAGAAAGAAGCCATTTATTTCCAGAGACACAAAATTTATTACACTACCTACTAATCTAATATGAAAGGCTCATGATTATATTCTCACGCCCTCAGATTCAGCATTCTGAAAATCAAAATTGAACCATCCATTCCTCATTATCCCTGCCCTTAACAACTAGATAGTTTTGAAAAATGCTAATCTGCTCAATCTTTTCTCTTATATTTTTTTCATTATACATTCCAGAAGCAACTGTACTAGCTAGTTTTTCTTTAATCCACTCCTCATTAAGCGTAGGCGAATTGGCACACACTACTTTCCCCTTTTCAATCCTTGTCGCACATCTCCAAACAACCTTTCCTCTTTCAGTTCTTCTTCGATAAGAAGCTCCACAATCACACTACACATCTATTTTCCCTTTGCTCTTGTTAACCGAACTCAAAATCTAACATTTTCTCGGGAAATCACTATGTCATCTATATTTTTGCCTATTTTTAAGGGGCAAAAAACGGCATTTTTTTGCTCATTTTTTGCCCCAAAACCGATCTCAAACCACAATATATTGTGGTTAAACTCTATTTTTCCTTGTCCGAACCACAATACGTCAACATTATTATCATTTCAACGTGCCTTGAGTAGACAAAAATGATGTCGTGAAGACCCACCGGTTCCTTGGCGGATAAAATCTGATGATGATCTCGGCATGAAAATCATTTCGTCAGTATTGTATTAGAATATAGTTGTCTATTGCATATTATTAACTAAGCATATGCATGGTCCAATAGTATCGCGTCCACAAATCTATCAAAAGCTTTCTTTGTCTGGAGTCTTGCTTCATCTTTATCCTGTAAATTCCCAGCAATATGCATAACGAATGGAACCCCATAAAAACCTGACATGAGATTCAAAATAGTTGGCATAATTTTATCTTGCGGTAACTCTAAATCGTTTAAAAAGCACTTCATAATATCTTGCAAATTAATAATTTCTAAGCCTGCCTCATATGCCTTCGGATTGAATAAATAATACTCGTATGGTGTAACTGTAATAGGTTCATTAGGATGACTTAGGTAATACTGCATAATAGTAACCATAATATTTAATCCAGATTTATGATCTGCAATAGAATGATATATGTGCTTAATACCATCAATACCTTTTAGTACACCAATACTAAGTTCATAACTGATATCGTACCGCCATCGGGCAATGAAGTATTCTATAATCTGTTCTTTGGATGAAAAGTAATTAAAAAACGTCACTTTTGATATTCCGATTTTTTTGCAAAGATCTTCTACCTTCAAATCATCCAACGGATGATGTTCCATGGCTTCGATAAAGGTTTCCATAATTTGAAGTTTCGTAGTAGCTTTATTATATTCACGCTTCCCAACTTTAGGTTCTTTCATGTCACACTAGTCCTTCTTCTTTAGAGTAATAGGTATCCAGATTTCTTCAGTTGCGTTTTCATCATTCGGATTGTAACCTTCCTCTAGTACTTCAAAATGCTCGCGATTATCAAGAGCATATTCGGATTCGGGAAGCCAAATTTCATGGATATAATTCATAGATTGTACAAAGGTACTGGCTGGACCAACATGGGTGAATACTCCATAAGTGCCTCCTTCGATTGTATATCTTTCCATTTGACTTGGAATGTGATCATAATTAGCAACCTCAACCGCTGCCCATTTTGTAAAGTTAATGGTCGGACTGAAGGAAGCGTAATCAAATAGGCTAGGATAAATCTGCATGGAATAATAGGACGAATCAACTCTGTTTTGTATTTGTTGCCTAGCAGGCATAAAAGATTGCCATAGTTCCATTGTTCTATCATTGATGTAAGACATTTCTGTTCGTTTACCGACCAAGAGTTTTTTCCCGATAATTTCTATTCTATTTTTCATAGATTCCACCTCTATCTCGTTTTTCTATAAGTTTAACTCAGGTTAAATATTTTTGTCAAGAAAAGCTTAACTCGAGTTAAGTTTTAATGCGGTTACATTAATTTTATCTCAGCAGAATCAGAATTATTGTTTTTATTACTTGTTTTGTATTATTTTCGAGATATAACATTAATGATATTATTACGCATCAATCCAGTAGATATGTTCCCTAATACAAATGCCATCAATTGTCATCTATGCATTCAATGGCTTAAAGTATTGATATAACTAGGTTTTAACACCTTTCAAGCTTTACGACTGTTTCCACATGCCTTGAAAAGTCAAAAAAGATGCCACTTGAACCTGGTGAGGCCTTGGCGGAAAGATATTTTTGAGCTCAAAAATGTAAGGTCAGACAGTAAACAAATTATTACTTTGCAATTCTAATTTATTTTTGCTTGATTGCAATGCTGTTTGATATATAAACACAACCGTCCTGCTTTAAACGGCAAGCCATCGCTTTCAATTCCATGCGAAGCTGCAAGCACTTTTCAAACTCAACATAGAATCCTGTTGAAGTATCTATTTCTATCCTTTCAACATATGAATTAAGCGATATTATCAAATATACTGCCTTATATCCCTTTTCCAATAGCCTATGTATCATACAGTTGGAACGTACTGACCGCAGTAATGTTGGCATTCTTTCCTACTGTGTCCACATAATATCCTCTACACCAAAAATGGCGATTTCCATATTTGTATTTTAAGTTTGCATGTCTTTCAAATATCATAAGTGTACTTTTTCCTTTTAAATATCCCATAAAACTTGAAATGCTCTCTTGAATTCTTTTTACCACCAAGTCCAAGAATAATATTTCCAGAGTATAACAAACCTGCTTCATCCATTTTCTTGGCTGCAATCAATATTTCTTCAGATGTAACTCCCTTTTGAATATCTGACAAAATGATGTCGCATGTTAATTTATCTACGAGTACAGAGAAATATTTTTTGTGTACTCGTCAAGAAAACCACAAAAGCAAATATATTTTTAAGCCGACAAAAAAGGCGAGTTTTCTGATAATTCAGATTGCTCGCCCTTTAATCCCCATAGAATTAGAAAGTAAATTCTAGTCAAGTTCAGGTTTTGAACCAGATAAATTCTCTCCAGCAGTAAGAATCGTTTTACAGAACGAATTTACTGTAAGATGATTGTCAAGTGTTATTGTACGACCATCTGGAAGCGAAACAGTTCCTGTCATTGTTGAAAGTAGATAGCAATACATACGGGTTCCTGTTGCAACTGGCCAGTGACTGTAGGCACGACCATGTGAAGCGATTTCTACATCCACAACACAATCGTCCTTTTCCATTTTCAGCTTCCATTTAACAGGCATGTATATACCACTTCTTGGGTCTTCCCACTTCTCAATAGTTTCATACTCAATTACACCGTTGCCTGGTCCAAAATCGACCTGTTTATCAGCATATTTTACGAAACCAATTTTGTTAGGACCCGGCTGGAAAAAGTTTACTTTTACATCTCCCTGAATTGTGTAAAGCCACCACATCCAGTTAGGTACAGGAAGATTTTTTACTGGATCATTTGACTGTCCTGTAATAATATGCTCACGAACACCATATCCGTTCTCAATCTTTAAATCATGTTCTGATGTGCGAATCGTTCCATTCACATTAACAAATGCATCATATCCGGCACGGTCATTCTCATTAGCCTTTGCGAATGGTCCCCAGTTCCAAAGAGCTGTACCGATCTGTTCGTATACAAGGTCAAGTTCAGCATCTCCAGCTTTTCCTGCAATATTCCATGTTGGAGGAGCTGATACGAACTTAAGTCCGTTAAAGTCCCAAGTGATTTTATCCCCTGTTTTTGTCACCTTAAATTTATCGCCGTGCAAATGTTCCTTAGGTGTCCATCCCACACGTACAAAGTTATTGTCTTTCATCGTACCACGCTGAGATTTTGGTACAATAATCAACTGAATCTCTCTTTCTGCTGACTGACCTGGTCCCCAGATGCCTTTTCCATTTCCAAAAAGAGCATAACCGGCTGCCCATAACAGAATATCGTAATCTCCTGCTTCAGCAACAACTCCTGCAGCTGTTTCTTCCCATATATCAGTTTGTGATGAAGGTACTGAAAGTGACTCAAAATGTGTCACTTCGTCTTCTAATGTAATTGCTTCATGTAAAGCTTTAATGTTGTTATACTTTTCATTGTAATCATTTGCCATAGTTTGTTTTCCTCCTATAATTCGTTAGTTGTTTTGTTGATGAATAAAGTATATAATGGTTTTTATAAATAGTGAAACACTTAATCAATTCATATTAACACTCAATACATACATAATAGCTGCACTTCCGTCTAATCCATGCAAAAACAAATTATCAAAACTATATGTATTCCAAGGTTGATTAGCAAACATATTTACAATAACATGGGAGAATTCAGCACCTTTAACACCGTGTAATATGGAGTGTCGCCAACATTTCCGACAAAACCCACGTTAAGGAACAAAGCCCTTGAAAACCAAGGCTTTTACCCATGTTAAGAAAGTTCCATTAAGGTCAATATTTTTATATTGTGGTGTTTTGATAGTGGTAATAGTTTTGGTTCTGAAAAAACCACGAAATCAAGCTAATTAAAGGTTTTCAGATACAGTCACTAAAACGACCGTTTTTGGTACTCCCGGTATATAGAAACAAGGTATCGATTGAAAGACTGATACCTTGTTTCTAAGAGTGGTTAAAAATCTGATATTATATCCAATTAATTCCTTAGCGTGAGATTTGTCGGAAATGTTGGCGGTACCCCTTTTTCTTCAAACAGTTTCTTGATACGTGTGCTTGTCGTAACAATTCCTTCGATTCTGTTGGGACTTTCAGCACTCTGGATTCTTGCAATATCAATTCTACTTGCTCAGGATAATCCATTATACCATTCTGATGCTTGGTACAAGTTTAAAAAAACTTACCCCTTTACAGGATAAACCAGTAAAGGGGTAAGTATCGATTTTGGACCTATTATGGAGCTTTTCTTTCACGAATAGCTGCTGCTACTATATCAGCAGGGATTGGCTCAACAACATTTTTATATCTGCCTTCTGCGCCGCCCCACTTTGCAGGGCGTCCCGGTTTCGTTCTGTCAATAACTAGTTCCCATTTGCAGGCCATTTCAGCCTTATTCTCACGATACATTGGATATTTCAGTATGTTACCATACTGGAAGTGTTCAATTACAGGCTGGAAAACATAACCTTCATTTTCCTCATATTCCTTGCTTCCAAAGCACTGCTGTTCCAGCAGATGGCATGGGAATTCCTGGATCTCATAATCCTCTCTTATGTGCAAGAATGGACAGTGGCTTACGGTAAAGATCGCATGGTCCGGACTCAGGAAACGCCATGTATAGTCAGCAAATTTTGCCCATTCAATATGAAACTGCCAGATTTTTGCAACAGACTCAAGATCTCCAAGTGGAATCTTTGCTATTCTTGCATATCTTGGCATCATAAGGTAATAATAATGACTCCATATCCTGTTTCTTGTGTCCCATTCGCCCTGCGCTCCAACCTTTGCAAGGAGAACCTTGTTATATGCATCAATCAGGTAAAACATGGATTTCTGCCAGACTGACAGAAGCTTAAGGATATCATCCTTGGAGAAAGCACTGAAATCCATATCATTCGAGATCTTACTGTTGTCATCGCCTAATCTTTTTGCAAATTTAGGCATCAACTCATTCGCCCTGATCACGTCCGCTTCCTCATCCGGATTCAGCTTCATCATGTTTATCATGACCATGATAAGAGATCTGTCATGTCCATCCCAGATCTTATTGATCATAACATCAGCTGCTGCTTCCCCAAATTGATCAACAAATTCTTCATTGTAGTCATTTACAACTAGCTTAAATGCATTTTCCCATTCAGTTAAAAGTTTAACCAGCAGTTCCTTAGAGAAATTTGCAGGCTCTGTAAAGTTCACATAGTTACCACTATAATTCTGAAGTTCTTTCATTGTATTTACCTCCTTGGCTTTATGCCCTTTTTTGTTGCATTTTTATTATAGTTGTATTATTGTAACAAGTAAAACACTTTATCGATTAGTATTAGCACCGAAAGCGTTCATAATCATATGGGAGGAATACGAATGGAACTAAGACAACTTTATTATTTTCTGACTGTTGCAGATACTTTGCATTATGGAAAAGCTGCTGAGACTCTTCACATAGCTGAACAGCCTCTGAGTTTTCAGATAAAAAAACTGGAGAATGAACTTGGCTTTAAGCTGTTTGAACGTACGACCCGCTCTGTTGCACTTACACCGGCCGGTGAAGTGTTCAGAAGTAAGATTTCTGATGGAATAGCATTGATCGAACAGGGAGTAGAGAAGGCCGGAAGTGTTTCGAGAGGTGAAGCAGGTAAGATAAGAATTGTGTATAACAGTATGACTCTGCACAATGTTCTTCCAAAGCTTGTATGTCGGTTCAGAGAGAGACACCCTGATGTAGAAGTTGTATTAACTGAACATAATTCTCCTGAGCTGGAGCAGCAGATATTAAAAGATGAGGCCGATATAGGAATTGCTGCACTTTATGGAAATAAATTTGATGGACTGAAATATGAAACCATTTTCAATGATTCTGCAGTTATTGCTTTACCAAAGGGACATCCTATGGATAAAAAAGACAGATTAACGCTACATGATCTTGAAAATGAGTCATTTTTAGTTTATTCGAGGAAAACAAGAGTTAAATCTCATGATGATTTAATATCTGTATGTCATATGTATGGATTTACACCTAATATTATTCAGGAAGCAGAAACTGATATGGCATTGCTTGGACTTGTTGCCGCAGGACTTGGGGTTGCATTGGTTCCAGGCAGTTTTCGTGATATTCTTACAGATGTTATAGACTATAGAATAATTGATGATTCAATAATTAATGTTAAGGTTGCTGCAGTATGCAAGGATAATGAAAATCTGCCGCTGGTTCAGGAGATTATTGAGATTGCACGGACATTAAGTTAAATGTATTTCGCTGTCTCTCATTTCCTTGATGTTCCATTCTACCTGAAGATAACAACCTCCATATATTTTAATTTTGCAGGCGCCATCTGCAAAATTTGATAAATTTATCCATCTATTCATGCGATAAGCTTTTACGTAAATGGAAATAAAAATTTACATTAAAACCCATAGTTTTCTGGCACAGACTCTAGGTATTCTTTTTCTCTAAGTCTATTAAGGTCCAATGACTCATAATAGGGGTGTCGCCAACGAAACCGATAAAACCCCCTTTAAGCAAATAACTACCATTAACGGTCATTATTATGAAATGGTTGCTTTAACAGAATTGAAAAATAAAATACGTTCCGGAGACATAGCCGTTACAGGAAGCAGGAACTATAAGAACTTTGATGAATACCTGATATCAAATGATGAATGGAATAAAATTAAATATTCCGAATCAAAACTTGCCTTAAGTATGTCGTGTGAAGAATAATCTGACCGAAAGAATGGAATCATTACATAACCGACTACAATGGGTATCCAAGAACACTGACAAGCAGGACGGCGTATACATCGGTAATAACAAAATACATGTTGAAAAGCTTGAAAAAGATACTCCTGAAGAAGCCATGGCATTGAGTGAGAAGCTTTATAATATGATACCAAGGATAAAACTCCCTGACCTTCTGATTGAGGTTTCCGGTTGGACCAACTTTGATAGGAATTTTATTCATGCATCTACAGGTAATACAGCTAAGAATGAAGAGAAATCCATTTTAATGGCTGCTTTGATGGTAATGGGAACCAATATAGGTTTATCTAAAATGGCTGATTCAACACCAGGAATTACTTATCGTCAGATGGCCAATACAGTACAATGGAGAATGTATGATGATGCTATGAAACGTGCCCAGGCAACACTTGTAAATTATCAGCATAAACAGTTTCTTGCTTCTTATTGGGGTGATGGTTCTACTTCTTCTAGTGATGGAATGAGGGTACAGGTTGGTGTATCCTCCCTCCATGCGGAACATAATCCGCATTACGGATCAGAAAAAGGAACCACGATGTACCGCTTCGTAAGTGATCAGTTTTCATCATTCTATACGAAAGTTATTAATACGAATGCCAGGGATGCTGTTCATGTAATAGACGGTCTGCTTTATCATGAAACAGAGTTATGCATTGAAGAGCATTATACCGATACAGCCGGATATACGGATCAGGTATTCGGTTTGAGTCATTTATTAGGATTATTGGCTACTGCCCTTCGAGAAATGGGACGTATCGAAAAAACGATATTCATCCTCGATTATATTTCAAATGAATCCCTAAGAAGGCGTATACAAAAAGGATTGAACAAAGGAGAAGCGGTAAACGCTCTGGCCAGAGCAATCTTTTTAGGGAAACGTGGGGAACTGAGAGAGCGTGAGCTGCAGGACCAATTGCAAAGAGCAAGTGCCTTAAATATACTGATAAATGCTATAAGTATATGGAATACCACTTACCTGCAGAAGGCGATTGATTATTTAAAATCTACAGGTGATTTTAATGAGAATTTATTGAAGAATATTGCGCCCCTGGGATGGGAACATATAAACTTTCTTGGAGATCTTTCATTCCAGATCCCCTTATCTCAATTTCATTTATTTCTATTAATTCACATCAATTTCCTTAATTATTTATTATTACATAACTTTTCTTATACCGAGTTAAAATCAACATTTTTATTGCTCGTAACGCCAAACAAACCTATGTCATCTATATTTTCCCCTAAAAATCAGGGCAAAAATCGGGCATTTTTTAGCCTAATTTTTGCCCGTTTTTTGTTCCAAAACCACAACATCTTGTGGTAGTAGTGGTTTATTTATCGTTTTTACCACAACGCGTCATCAGAATCACCGTCTCAACGTGGGTTGTCCAAGGAAACATGTCGCACCCTCTCGCCTTAACAAGCTCATAACCTCTCTCCGCCAGATACTTCAAATCCCTTGCCAGCGTTGCAGAATCACAGCTGACATACACCACCCGTTTCGGTCCCATCTTCACAATGGTCTTCAGGCATTTCTCATCGCACCCTTTCCTTGGCGGGTCCACAACGATCACATCAGCATAAACCTGATTCTTTTCATACTGTTCCGGCAGAACCTCCTCTGCCTTTCCTACAAAAAACTCTGCATTCTCAATTCCGTTCAGCCTTGCGTTTTCCCTTGCATCATCAATTGCCTGAGGAACGATCTCCACTCCATAGACCATCTTCGCCTTCTGAGCAAGAAACAGGGATATGGTTCCGATTCCGCAATACAGATCCCAGACAGTCTCGCCGCCGGTCAGCCCCGCATACTCCAAAGCAGTTCCATATAACTTCTCTGTCTGCACCGGATTCACCTGATAAAAGGAGAGAGGGGAAATATGGTATTGTACGTTACCAATATAATCCGTGATATATCCGGGACCATAAAGATTCTCCACCTTGTTTCCCAGAATCACATTGGTCTGTTCCTTATTCACATTCAGGGATATACTTGCCATTCCTGGAATCTCAAGCAGACTTTTCACCAGCTCCCCGCTGTGCGGCAGCTGGCTTCCATTAATTACCTGACATACCATCAGCTCTCCTGTCTGAAAGCCCTTCCGGATCAGCGTGTGGCGAATCAGCCCCTTGTGAGTGCTCTCCTCATAAGGAGCCAGATGATACCGCTCCATATGGGCCTTAATCCGCCTTAATACCTCCTGGTTCTCCTCTACCCCTAACAGGCAGTCCTCGCACCCGATAATGGCATGAGTCCTTCCTGCATAAAAGCCCGCAACGGGCCTGCCTTCCTTATCCAGCCCCCAGGGAAACTGAGCCTTGTTCCGATATCTCCATGGCTCGTCCATTCCCATAATAGGAAGCATGGGAACATCCGTAAACCCGCCGATCCGGGTAATGTTGCCATATATTTTTCGCTCCTTGTAACGAAGCTGCTCTTCATAGCTCATGGTCTGGAGCTGACAGCCTCCACACTGTCTCGCTACCGGACACCGGGGAGTGATTCTGCCTTCTGACGGCTTGATGATTCGTTCTAAGTGTGCAAAGCCATAGGATTTTTTCACCTTCATCGCTTTTGCTTCCACCTGATCCCCGATGACTGTATCCTTTATAAACCAGATAAAGCCATCGGTTTTGCCAATCCCTTCCCCGGTTTCACTTAGATCCTCAATCAACACCTGGATCCTGTCATTTTTCTTCCACTCTGCCATTTCGTCCTCCAATTGACTCCTCATTTAAACTAATTGTATCCTGTTTTCTTTCAGGAAGCAAGAAAAGAAAACAGGAGCCAAACAACTCCTGCAAGACAGACTGTCTTCCTTCGTCGTTCAGCTCCCGAAAATTTATCTGCCTTTTCCGTTGGCTTTTTCCATATGGATATTTTTACCTTTGATTTTTACATCTTTCATCGCATTTAACACGGCATCAGCGCTTTCTCTTGGAACCTCTACAAATGTATATTTGTCATACATGTCGATGCTTCCAACCATCTTGCCGGGCATACCGGATTCTCCGGCAATGGCACCAAGAATATCTCCTGGTTTTACGTTCTGGTTCTTGCCGATGTTAATAAATAAGCGGGCCATGTCTTCTCTGGAAGAAGAATCATATCTTCCGCTGTTTCCTCCGCGGCCGCTGTTGCTTCTTCCTCTGCCTCTGTTTCCGTTTCCGCCTCCGAAGCCTTCCAGCTCGTCAAGGGAACGGGGCTCTCTGGTATCGATGATGTCTTCGTTCTCTTCACCCATCATCATACGTAAGAGTGCTGCTGCCAGATCAAGAGAGGTGTAATCCTCTTCCAACAGCTTCTTCTCAATGATATTAACCGTCTTGCTGAGATCTGTATCACCGATGGTAGCTGCAACGCCTTCCAGGATCTTGTCTACCTTGATGGCTGTTACATCGTTGAGTGATGGAATTGCCTGAGGCACGATCTTTGTCTTACAGTAACGCTGAATGTCACGAAGCTTGTATACTTCCTTGCCTACTACGAAGCTGAATGCAATTCCTTCACGGCCGGCACGGCCTGTACGGCCAATACGGTGTACATAGTACTCGTCATCCTGGGGAAGATCATAGTTAAATACCGCTTCTACGTCATCTACGTCGATTCCACGGGCTGCCACATCGGTTGCCACAAGAATCTCTGTCTTACCGTTACGGAAGCTGTTCATAACGCGGTCACGCTGAATCTGCTTTAAATCTCCGTGAAGACCTTCTGCAAAATATCCTCTTCCCTGAAGTGCCTGTACCAGCTCATCTACCTGCTTTTTGGTGTTGCAGAAAACAACGGAAAGCTTCGGTGCATACATGTCTAAAAGACGGCACATTACTTCCACTTTGCTCTTCGGCTTTACCTCATAGTAATACTGGGTTACTTTCGGCACAGTCAGCTCTTTCTTTACTACCTTTACATTTACAGGCTCCTGCTGGAACTTTCTTGCAATATCAAGAATTGCCGAAGGCATGGTAGCGGAAAACATGACTGTCTGACGTTCTTCGGGAAGCTGGCTTAAGATCGTTTCCATATCCTCTAAAAATCCCATGTTCAGCATCTCATCTGCCTCATCCATAACTACCGTATGGACAAAATCAAACTTAACAGTTTTCCGGCGCATATGGTCCATAACACGTCCCGGGGTTCCGATGATGATCTGAGTACCGTCTTTTAAGGAACGGATCTGTTTCACGATGTCCTGGCCTCCGTAGATAGGGAGAACCTTCACACCATGCATATATTTAGCAAGCCTGCGGATCTCATCTGCCACCTGAATAGCAAGCTCTCTGGTAGGACAGAGGGCCACCGCCTGAAGCTTTTTTACCTTAGGGTCAATTTTCTGTAACAGGGGAATTCCAAAGGCTGCGGTCTTTCCCGTTCCTGTCTGGGCCTGACCAATGATATCTCTTCCTTCCAGCTGAACCGGAATTGCCTGGGTCTGGATCGGAGATGCCTCTTCAAATCCCATATCTGCTACTGCCCGCAGAATTCTTTCATCTAATTGTAACTCATCAAATCTTACTGTTTCCATAAATGATAATTCCTTTCTCATTGCCAGCCGGGTTCTTATGTTGCCGACGGCCGCACAAACACACTATCGCAAACAAAACGAGAGGTATCAGGCACGTCTCAGACCTTCATCCTCTCGTTTCACACGAAAGTAAAGTATAGCAGAATTTTTTTTTCATGTCAAGGGAATCATATTAATTTTCTATTGATTTAATTTAGAAGTAAACCCTCCTGCATGTTATTTTTTTAACCACCCTTTTCTGGTGAAATACCAGATTTCCAAAACAATCAGAAGTATGCTTATGAGGATACAAAACGGATACCCGTAAGTCCAGCTAAGCTCCGGCATATTTTTAAAATTCATGCCATACCAGCCTGCGATGAGAGACAGGGGAGCAAAAACAGCGGTCACCATGGTAAGAAAGGACAACGCATGATTCTGCTTCATTTCCATCCGCACCTGATACATCTCACGGATCTGCTGGGCATATTCCCGCAGCTCCTTCCCATAATCCGCAAGCCTTGCCATTCTCCCGGTAAATAAGTGAAACAGCGCCCGTTCTTCATCTTTTAAGAGTCCGTTGTAATTCTCCGTTAAGGTCTGGCTCATATTCATCAGCTGCCCATAATAGGACGTAACTTTTGCAAGCTCCTTCCTGGCCTTAAGAATGATTCCCAGCACGTCTTCCTTTTCCCTTCTGCCGCTCATGATTCTGTCTTCCATTTCTGTTAAGTGCTCCTCATATTTCTGAAGATATTCAATCTCGTCCCTGACCTGATATTCCAGAAACTCAAACAGGAGATGAGCCGGATAGGTTTTTTCAAAGATCTGTGTCTTATCAATCTCCTTCAGCATTCTGTCTGCTTCCCCGCTGTCATCAATCAGGATAAGACGGTTCTCATTCATGTAATAACCAAAAACCAGCGGGCGCTTTAAAGGATTTTTCTTCACAGGAATCACCAGCGTACCTGCAACACAGTCTTTTAACAAATCCGTCCTGCAGTATTGGCCCCGTTCCAGATTCCGGATCAGCAAATGATCCTCATAACGGGTATGATGTCTGTTTGTATACTCTTCTCTGCTTAAAATTTCAATCAGAACATCAGTCTCTGATACAGATTCTTCCGCTTTTACAGGAATCAGTCTTTTGTCTAATTTATATCTCACATCTGTTTCCTCCTAAAACCCGATACTTGGTCTTTTTCCCAGACCTGCCTTTTTAAAGTTTAGTACCTGATACTCCTGTTGTCAATAGAACAGGCCCTTTTGGCAAAAGCTTCGGACTCCCATCCTAGTTTTACCAAAAAGGCCTATTTTAATAGGAAACTTCTGAATTCATTTATACTTCAAATAACTGATGTACAATCTCTGCAATCAGCTTTGCTGTTCCGGTCACACCAAGTAAAGAGGAGTCAATCATCAGCTGCTTATGCTCCGGATCACCGGGTAAATAGCCTGCATATTTTTTGTGGTATGCATTCCGGGCTTTATCTACAGATAGGATCATTTTCTTTGCTTCTCCCTCTGTCATGCCAAGTGTCTCCACACAGTTTTTCAGACGTTTCTCATAAGAAGCATAAATAAAAATGTTAATGTTATTCTTATGTTTCTCCAGAAGAAAATCAGAGCATCTCCCAACCAGAATGCAGCTTGATTTTTTAGCCAGATCCAGAATAATGCCTTTCTGAACATCAAAGATAATATCCTGCATGTATTCCTCATCAGTTCCAAGAGGGAACATTCTTGGCAGAAAGCTTTGTCTGGACTTTTCCTCCTCATTGCTCACCGTCGAGACCGGCAGATTCAGCTTGTTTGCAACTTCCTCCACAATATCCCGGTCATAAAACTCCACCCCCAGAATTCTGGACAGCTCCTTAGCAATGGAGCGCCCAAGGCTGCCGAATTCCCGGGTAATAGTGATCGTAAACTTCTCCATAACAGATGTACCTCCCTAACCAGTTACAATTGTTTTCTGATATCCCCTGACTACACAGCTGAGCGTGAAGCAGATGGCAAAATAGCACAGTGCCTCAAAAGCAAACAGCATCATCATTCCCCTAACATCGTAGATGCTGCCCAGTACTACGGCACAGTTTCTCATGAATTCGGCTACGTCCACCATCTTTAAGAATGAGGTATCCTTGATAATGGTAATGACCTGGCTTAAGAGAGCCGGAATGACCTTTTTATATGTCTGAGGCAGTACAATGTACCACAGCGTCTGTAAAAAGCTAAAGCCCTGTGACTGCGCTCCTTCAAACTGTCCCTTTGGAATGGAATTTAATCCGCCCCGGAAAATCTCTGCCACAACTGCAGAAGTGAAAAGGGAAATGGCAAATACCGATACTCCTACTTTATTCCCTTTTACCGTAAAATAGATCCAGAGAATCCACAAAAGGTTGGGGGTACAGCGGAAAAATTCTGTATAGACTGCAACCAAAGTTCCAGCCCATCTCCATTTGCCGGAAGAATAGGTCCGGATCAGAGCCAGTATTGTTCCGAAGAATATGCTGATAATGGTAGCCAGTACGGCGATCATAACCGTCATCTGCAAACCCTTCAGCATGAAAAGTACATTAGCCGGTGTAAATATCTGTTGAAATAATTCTAACATGCTGCCTCCTCGTCTGCCTGTATATCAAGCTTTTTGGCAACCGGCAGCCGCATGGAGCGGATCTCTAAATATCTGGCCAGTCTGGCTAACGGGAAACAGATAATAAAGTACATCACTGCACTTGTAAAATATGCCTGGGCAAAATACCCTCTGTCAGCGCCCCAGGAATCGGTAAAATACATCAGATCCATACCGGCAACCATGGCCAGGATGGAAGTATTCTTAACCAGATTTAAAGCCTGATTGGCAAGCGGGGGCATAATAATCTTAATGGTCTGAGGCAGAATGATATGATACATGGTTTCCAGATAGCTAAAACCCTGAGATGCCGCTGCCTCGGACTGCCCCTTTGGTATGGCTTCAATTCCGGTTCTTATAACCTCGGAAATATAGGCACCATGATATACTCCCACACCGATCACCCCTAGCACAAACTTGGGGATACGGAACCCGGAACTGGAAAACAGCATGGGAAGAACCGAGTAATAACACATGACCTGTAAAGCCAGAGGCGTATTCTGTATAAATTCCACATAAATTCGTGAAATGATCTTAAGCAGCTTCCACCTTGAGGTGGAGAACATGCCGAATATCACTCCAAGGACCAGCGCAACCGCCAGTCCTACCAGTGAAATTCGAAGCGTCATAAGAAATCCAGGGATATAATATTCGGGGAATGCCGCAAAGAGGGCACTCCATCGTTTTCCATCAAAAAGACCTTTAATCATGTCATTTTTCCTTTACTTAAAACAGCTTACTGTAATCCCCATTGATCCTGAAGTTTCTTCATGGAACCATCAGAAAGCATGGAAGTAACTTTTTTCTCAACTGCCTCTGCAAGACCTGTGTTGCCCTTTGCAGCTGCAACACCGTAATCCTGCTCTGCAAAACGGTCTTCCAGAATCTGATTGCCGTCATTTACATAACCTGCAAGAATCGCGCGGTCAACAGAGAAGCAGTCAATCTGCTTGGTTGCCAGTGCCTGAGCCAGTGCAGGATAACCGTCAAACTCCTGGAACTGAGGATTTACCTTTAATCCCTTTTCATCCACGTACTTCTTAAATCCGTCCTTTGTTGTGGAGGACTGGGCTACACCGATGATCTTTCCGTCTAAATTTTCAATGGAGTTGATGCCGGAATCCTTATTTACTAAAAGACCAACTGCATCGGTATAGTATGGGGTGGAAAAATTATAGGTTTCTTTTCTTTCTGGTGTAATGGTAAAGGTTGCAATAACCAGATCGATTTCTCCATTCTCTAATAAAGGTCCTCTGGTTTTTGCAGTCACGCCCTGGAATTCCACCAGTTTCTTTTCCTTTGCTTCTGCTGCGCTGCATCCAAAGATAGATCCGGCAATCTCATATGCGAGATCATCTTCAAAGCCTTCGTATTCTCCAGTCGCTGTATTTTGTAAGCTGAACTTTGGAATATCTGACTTACAGCCAACTTTTAACACTCCGCGGTCAATTATCTTCTGTACATCTTTTGCAGCCGCACCTGCTGCGCCTGCTCCGGTTGTTGCTTCTGCAGAAGAACCTGCAGCTTTCGTATCTGCCGGTGCAGCGGTCGTCTCCGGTGCTTTGGAGCCACATGCGGTTAAGGCAGCTGTCATGGCTAACGCCATTGCCAGGGATAACATTTTCTTCATCATAATTGTTTCCTCCTCAATCATATTATTATATTAAACAACACCCTAATGAAGGATTTTGCTTAAGAACGCTTTTGTCCGCTCATGTTCCGGACATTCAAAGAAGTGTTCCGGTGTTCCCTCTTCCAGAATATACCCACCATCCATAAAAATTACCCGGTCTGCAACCTGCCGGGCAAAGCCCATCTCATGTGTCACACAGATCATGGTAATATTCTCGTGAGCCAGCTCCACCATAACATTTAATACCTCCTGCACCATCTCAGGATCCAGGGCAGAAGTAGGTTCGTCAAATAAAATCAGCGGCTGCTTTGTACATAAAGCTCTGGCGATTGCCACCCTCTGCTGCTGTCCGCCGGAAAGCTGAACAGGATAATTACCCGCTTTTTCTTTTAATCCAACACGCTCCAGACATTTCATTGCAATTTTTTTTGCTTCTTCCCTGGGAACATGCTGAAGTTTTACGGGTGCCAGTGTCAGATTTTCCAGAACAGTCAGATGAGGATATAAATTAAATTGCTGAAATACCATAGACGAGTATTTTTTTGCCATTTCCAAATGATTTTTCTTTGTAACCTGCGTTCCTGCCACGGTAATGGTACCGCTGGTAGGTTCCTCCAAATAGTTAATACAACGGATAAACGTGGATTTTCCGGAGCCGGATGGTCCGATGATAACCAGTTTTTCCCCTTCCCTGACCGTAAGACTGATATCCTTTAATACCTCAAGGTCTCCGAAGTTCTTTTTTAAGTTTTCAACTTTCACCATATCTGGCATGTTTCCAGCCCCTCTCTGTATAATTTCCGAAAAAAAGCATAAAGACACCTAAGAATCTTAAGTTCTTAGGCGCCTTTGCCCGGTTACGTTTTTATATTGTTGTTATTATAAAAAGTTTTGCATCAAAAGTCAAGAAATATTTTCCCCGGCATAGGGACAGGATACGAAATGACCGGGAGAAATCTCCACCATTTCCGGAATGTGATTTTTGCATTCTTCCCTGGCATACACACATCTCGTATGGAAATGGCAGCCGGCCGGAACACTCATGGGGCTTGGAAGCTCTCCGCTCAGCATAACCCGTTTTGACCGGGCTGCCATCCTGGGATCGGTCAGAGGAATGGCAGAAAGCAGTGCCTTTGTGTAAGGGTGAAGAGGGTTCTCATAAAGCTCATCACTGTCTGCAATCTCCACCAGCCTTCCTAAATACATCACACCGATTCTGGTGGAAATGTGGCGGACCATGGACAAATCATGGGCAACGAACAGATAGGTAAGCCCCATCTCCTTCTGTAAATCCTCTAACAGATTAACGACCTGGGCCTGTATGGAAACGTCAAGGGCGGAGATAGGTTCATCGCAGAGAAGGAACTCCGGTTCCACTAACAGAGCTCTGGCAATTCCGATTCTCTGACGCTGTCCGCCGGAAAATTCGTATGCATATTTATACATATCATCCGGCTTCAATCCCACCTTTTTTAAGATCTCTTCCATCCTGCCTTCCATCTCAGCCAATGTTAAACCGGATACTGCAGTCAGGGACTCTTTTAAAATCTCCCGCACATTGTGGTGGGGGTCTAAGGAAGAATACGGATCCTGGAAAATAATCTGCATCTGTTTGTGAACAGGAACAAGCTGACTGCCTTTTAATCCGGTAATATCCTGGCCCTTAAATGAAATGGAGCCGGATGTGGGATTATACATACGGATCAGGGTACGGCCAAGAGTGGATTTTCCGCACCCGGATTCTCCTACCAGACCAAAGGTCTCCCCTTTGCGAATAGCCAGATTAATTTTATCTACTGCCTTTACCTCTGCTTTTTTCCTGCCAAAGAAATCTCTGGCTGGGTAATATTTACAAAGCTCTCTGGCTTCCAGAAGTATTTCATTGTTTTTATTATCCATGGGATTCCACCTCCCCTTCCTTATGGTCCAGCTCTTCCCCGGAATAGATGCACATGGCTCTCTGTGTTGCGCTGTAGATGCGGTACTGGGGGATTTCTTTCCTGCAGTTTTCACAGGCAAACTTGCACCGTTCCGCGAAAGGACAGCCGGAAGGCGGGTTAATCAGTGATGGTGCCATGCCGGGGATGGGCTCCAGGCGTTCTTTTCCCCCCGACCGGGGTTTGGGTACTGCATGAAGAAGTGCCCTGGTATAAGGATGTTTCGGGGAATAGAAGATCTCCTCTGTGGTTCCTTCCTCCATTAAGAGTCCGCCGTACATAACAGCGATTCTATGGCTTAAGCTGGCTACCACTCCTAAATCATGGGTAATTAGAATAATGCTCATTCCGGTTTCTTCCTGCAGACTCTTAAGCAGATCCAGAATCTGGGCCTGAATGGTCACGTCAAGAGCGGTGGTTGGCTCATCGGCAATCAAAAGCTTCGGTCTGCAGCAAAGAGCCATGGCGATCAGAACCCTCTGTCTCATTCCTCCGGAAAACTCATGAGGATACTGTCCTAACCGTTTTTCCGGTGAGGGGATTCCCACCTGGTTTAACACTGCAACAGCCTCTTTCTTTGCTGCCTCTTTATCCATTCCGCGATGGCGCTTTAACACTTCCATCAAATGGGAGCCTATGGTCTTTAAAGGATTTAAGGCAGTCATGGGATCCTGGAAAATCATGGCGATTTCTTTTCCCCGCATCTTTCTCAGCTGCTCCGGATTCATTGCAAGCATATCCTCTCCCGCAAACGTAAGCTGATCTGCCTTAACCTCTGCATTATCCGGCATCAGTCCCATGACTGACTTCATAAGTACACTTTTTCCGCTTCCGGATTCCCCTACGACTGCCAGAATTTCACCGGATTTCACATACAGGCTGACTCCGCGCACTGCCTGCACCGTCCTGCCATGAGTATGGAAGGTGGTCCGAATGTCTGCAGCAGACAGTATTTTTTCTTTCTTTTTTAATGTCTCTTCCACTTCTTCGTCCCTCCTTTACTCTTTCTCTCCGCTCATTACCTTTGGTTCTACATAAACACGAAGCAGATTTCCCAGCTTATTAAAAGCAAAAATCGTAATAATAATCAAAAGACCTGGAATCAGTGCCATATGAAAGCTGTTCTGCATGGTTCCCTGGGCATTTTGCAGAAGACTACCCCAGGAAGACATGGGCTGCTGAATACCAACTCCAAGAAAGCTTAAAGAAGATTCCGTCATAATGGCATCCGCCATGCTGGTAGTGGCAGCCACAATAATTGTAGGGAAAACCGATGGTATAATATGGCTGATAATAATCTTCCATTTACTGACTCCGGAAAAACCGGCATAGAGAATAAACTCCCGCTCTTTTAATGACAGCGTCTCGGCCCGCACAAGCCTTGCAATCTCCATCCAGGTGAAAAGACCGATAACCAGAATAATGGACTGAATTCCCGGTTTTAAGAAAATACTGACAACGGTAACCAGAACCATCCACGGAATGGAATGGAGGATGTCAACAATTCTCATCAGTACCATATCCACGATTCCTCCGGTAAGCCCTGCGATGGTTCCTGCCGCCACACCGATGGTTAAGCTTGTGAGCATGGCTAAAAATGCCACAATGAGGGAAACTCTTCCGCCATAGATCACCCTTGCAAAATAATCTCTTCCTACTTCATCTGTACCGAACCAGTGGGTAAGAGACGGTTCTTTCAGTCTGTTGGCAATATCCGTTGCATTAGGCTCCATGGGCAGAAAAGGAGCCAGGAGTGCAAACAGGATAATAATGCCTAGAAGGATCAGGGAAATGACTGCCGCTTTATCATGCTTTAAAGCCAGCTTTACACTGTCTATCCGTATTGATTTATCTTTATTTCTCTTTTCTTTTTTCATATCCCGTCACCCCATTTCCTTAATCCGCGGATCGATCAGACAGTACAGGATATCCGACAGCAGATTTCCAAGAATAACCAAAGTGGAGGACAGCACCAGAATGATCATAACGATTGGGTAATCCATTCCCTGAATCGCTTTGATGAAATAAGGTCCCACTCCCGGCCAGCTGAACACCGATTCCGTGATGATGGCTCCTGTCACCAGAAGGGGCAGTGCCATGCCAAGGCGCGTGATCACAGGCAGAAGCACATTCTTACATACATGCTTAAACATGATCTCACTTTTTGTTGCGCCAAATGCCCGCTGAACCAGAACATAGTCCTCAGAAAACTGGGTCAGAGTGGAAGAACGGACAAATTTAATGTTTGCCGGCATAAAGGAAACCGTAAGAGTGAGAAACGGCATAATAAAATGCTTCATAAAATCGGCTATGGATGATTCCTTTCCCACTGCATGCATTCCCACAATGGGCAGAAGTTTAAGCTTATAACCCAGAGCAAATATGAGAAGCATGGCAAACCAGAAAGAAGGAACTGCAATTCCTACAGAAGAAACCGCATCTATGATCTTATCAGCTTTTTTATTTTTATTTGCACCCGCCATAAGCCCCAGCACAACAGCCAGGATATAAGCGGTTATAAAAGCGGGAAGCACCAGCCTTACCGTATTGGGAAGTCTCACTGCAAGATCTGCAGCAATACTTTGTTTTGTCACGATGGAATATCCGAAATTACCGTTCATAATCCCGTCAAGCCAGCGGACGTACTGAACATACACCGGCTTGTCATAACCGTATTTTGCTTTGATTAAATTGATTGTCTCCTGTGACATCTTTGGGGTCGTCATGGCATCAATGGCATCATAGGGCGCAAAATGCATCAGCGCAAAGCATAGAACTGTTATGAGAAGAACCATGGGGATGGCTGTTAATATTCGTTTCAATATATATCTGGCCATATCATTTCTCCTTAATAAAGAAAGAGGTGTCTGCTGCAGCTAAGGCAGCGAAACACCATTCTCTCTCTTTTATTTGCAGATGCAATTACTTTTTCTGTAACTTGGAGGTATCCTCAAAGGTATAAACCGGAACCAACTTTGCATCTTCAATACCTGATACATTTTTAGAAACCACTAAGAGGCGTTTGTTGGAATATAAGGGATAGAAGCAGGCCGTATCCTGAATTTTCTTCTGAATATCGGTATAGAGTTCTTTCCGCTTTGTCTCGTCTGTTTCTTTACGTCCCTGTGCAAACATCTCATTGATTTCCGGCTTATCATAATGCATGTAATTGAATGCACCGCCTGATTCAAATAAGCTGGAGAATGTGTCAGGGTCAATTCCCATGATATAACCGCCAAAGTACATATCATAGGTATTGTTCTTATCCTTCATCTGCTGGCTGAGTGCCTTGGAATCAATACCGGAAAGAGTAACTTTAAATCCTGCCTTCTCAAGCTGTTCCTGTACCAGTAAAGCTGAAGTAGACTGTAAGCTGTCTGATCCGCTGTATGCAAGATTCAGTTCCGGTTTCTGTACGCCGGAGGCAGCAAGATATTCTTTTGACTTATCAAGGTTCTGCTCGTATTTTTCTACATCTTCTGTAAAGAACTTGCTGTTAGGCGGCATGAAACTCCATGGAAGATCATAATAATCAGAGCTTAACAGAGCCGCATCTGCAATTGCCTTCTTATCCAGAGCATACAGAATTGCTTTTCTTAAATCCTCATTCTGAACCCGGGCCGCATTGATCATCATATATGCCACACGGCCTTCCTGATAAGGATAAACAGTTAAGTTGGCAGAATCCAGATCCATCTGTGCCACCTGAGCCGGAGTTCCGATCCAGGCATCTACTTCACCGCTCTGAATCGCTGTCATGGCTGTATTCTCATTTTCAATAATACGGTATACGATATTGTCAATGGAAGGTGCTCCTAAGAAATAGTTCTCATTCTTTGTAAACTTCACATAGGAACCTGCTGAGTATTCAGACATTACATAAGGGCCAGTTCCGACTGGTTTTGTATTCACATCATTATTTTCAAAATTGGTCACATTCTCATAAATATGCTTAGGCATGATGAAAATCTGGGAGAACATCTCCACTGCTGCGGAATTTACGAAAGGCATGGTTAATTTAACGGTATAATCATCAACCTTTTCAATCTTTACCGCACCTTCCTTATATACTAACTGGGAATAAGCCCAGCCCGCATTCTCTTCCTTCTCCATTGCCTCAAATGTGAAGACAACGTCATCAGCGGTAAACTTCTCTCCGTCTGACCACTTTACGTCATCGCGTAAATGCATGGTGTAAGATAAATTATCATCGGAAGTATCAATGCTCTTTGCAAGGAAATAGTTGATTCCATCCGCATTATACATATATAATGGGGAATAGATCATCTTCAGAGTCATAAGGCCGAAACGGTCACTGGTTGTGATTACATTCACATTCGCACCCGGATCTCCTGCGATGGCATAGGTAAATGTACTCTCTCCTCCTTCAGACGGTTTGGCAGCCTCCGCTGTTGTCTCGCCTGCGCCTGCTGAGCTGCCGGATACTGCTGTGGTTCCTTCTGCTGACGGATCCTTTCCGCCGCAAGCGGTGAGTCCTCCAAGCACCATAAAAGCTGCTAAAAGAAAGCCCGCACGTTTCATAAAATTCTTTTTCATAATTTTCTCCTTTCTTTTACTGTCCCTTAGAACTCATCTGTTCTTAACCAGAAAAAGTTAAAATCATTATATACCGATTTGCATACTTTTTTCAACATATTTCGACACAAATCCTATTTTTCTATAGTTTTAATATGTTATATACTGTTCTGCAATAAATCAGGTAGTAAAAAAGACAGTTGTCAAGCCGCACAACTGCCTCCTTTGGCATATCCTATATCTATTATGAACAATGCTGCAATTATGACTCTGCCTTTTTTATATATTTCGAATGGAAAAGGTTCTTTCATAAGGGGTATAGTCATTGAAGTAAAGAGTAAAGCCGGTGGTGTTGATCTCTTCTCCTGAGTAATGACCTCCGAACTCGTGTGTTCCGTAGCCGGGTCCTATAAGAAGTTTCTGGTCTCCGTCAATAAGATTGATAAAGCCATCACGAAGCACCATCTCTCCGGATTTTTCCGCTCTTATGTGGAAATGATCATTTTCCAGAACACTTCCTGCCGGAATGCAGATTTCCACACGGAGTGGAGCTTTATCAAGTCCCTCTGCCTTAACGGTCACTTCCATACCGCCAAAGAGTTCTTTCAGTGTAACTGTCATACGGATTTCACTGCTGTTTAAAATCTCACGCTTCTTATGATCCATCTTCCACCAGTCAGTTGTATCCTGCTTTTCCTTAAATGGAAGATAATACCAGCCCTTAGCTGCAGAAGTCAAAACACAGACCCCGTCTTTTTCTTCCATCGTCTGTGGGATGAAGTTACGGATATCGCAGTAGCTTTCTCCTATTTTTAAGTATACCAGTGTTTCCTTAAATTTCAAGAACAGAAATGCGCTTTTCCCCTTCAGGATGCTGTAGCCATATTCTGAAGTCTTTCCTCTGATTACGCCTGCTTCCTCAAAATGCTTGTGATAGGTATCCAAAAAGCCATAGCCCTTTAACTCATACTGCTCCATAAAATCATGAAGCATGATAATATGCAGGCATTCCGGCGCCATATCGCCCCGTTCCATATTGTCTTTGATAATTTTATGCGCCGCCCGGTCAAAGATTTCCTCTCCTGTTTTTGCCGCCATATATAAATACTGGTAGAAATACTTGTCCGGATAATCGGCTTTGCCCTGATCCTGTCTTGTGGAATTCTGGGTGAAGATGGTATCGTCCGGATCAATGTAAAAAAGCATCATTTTTAAATTCCGCTCCACATATCCCAGATAGTTTTCATCGCCGGTTTCTTCATACATCGCCATCATGGCATTATTTACCACTGCATTGTAATTGCCGGTAGAGCGTTCTGCATACTCCCCTTCTTCATTGCCGTCAATGCCTTCTGCAAGATACTGGTCTGCACGGGCAAGCAGCTGCACAGCAAACTCAGGATTATCTTCTTTTACAAGATTAGCGCCCTGCATAAGTGCTGCAGTGATGCCCCAGCGGTGGTTTGGGGTATGAAAGCCACCGGTTAAAAGAGCGTTTAAGGATTCTTCCAGTATAAAACGGTAACCGTCTTTCAGTTTTTCCAGTTCGCCCTCTTTTGTATATTTTAAAAACAGACGGTAAGTTGCAATGAGACGTTTAAAGCAGAAAGAGGTATCCGGTGCAGATTTAAAATTGCAGGAAGGATAATCAAAGCTTCCATCCTCTCTCTGGCAGTTGGCAATAAAGGTCACGGCTGCTTCCATGGCACGAAGAAGATCAGTATCTTTATAATACCTGCTTTGAGAATTTAAATAAACCGATGCAGCATCTGCCATAACATAGATGGTTGGCTTTACCTCTAAAATAGCCCGTTTCATTCCTCCGTAAAAAGGATCCTTCTCATCTGTTACCTGAGTGCTTAAAAAGTGATCCACCCGCTTTTCAGCGGAGCGTATCAGATGTCCCATATATCGTTTCATAATTTCTGTCCTCTTTTCTTCTATTCTAATAAGGCAGCTCCTATAAGCCCGGCATCATTGTCTAACATGGCTGCTGCAATCCTTGTCCTGCGTTTTGAGGTTCTTGCATAATCTTCCTGGTCAATGATCTTCTTTAACGGATCTAAGAGTAAGTCTCCGGCTTTGCTGATGCCTCCGCCGATGCAGATTAACTCCGGCTGAAAAATATTGATCAGATCCAGAAGACCTGCCGCCAGATATTCGATGTACCGGTCAAATACGAGAAGCGCCGTCTCATCCTGCCTTCTGACACCGTCAAAGAGCGTCTTTCCCTCCACATGATCAATCTCCCTGCCGCACAATTCCCAGAGAACGGATTGTGGGTTTTCAAGCATTGCAGCCTTTGTCTGTGAAATCAGCGCTGTTGCAGAGGCATAAGCTTCAAAACAGCCTTTTCTTCCGCAGTTGCATGGAATTCCATTCCGTTCAATGGTGAAATGTCCGAATTCTCCCGCTGCATAGTTGATCCCCTCATAAAGCTTTCCGTCAAGAATGATTCCGCCTCCTACACCGGTCCCAAGAGTAACCGCCAGCATGGAGTTCGTACCTTTTCCGCTTCCTGCTGTAAATTCTCCCCAGGCAGCCGCATTGGCATCATTATCAAAACGAATTTTTTTACCAGGAAGTGCCTCCTCCATCATGGAGACTACCGGTTCATCATAGAATCCTAAATTATTGGCATATTCCACCATTCCAGTCTCCTTATTGGCTGTTCCCGGCACTCCAAGTCCGACAGCTTCAATCTCTTCCCAGGAAACATTTCCCTCCTGTGCTGCCTTCTTAGCGAGGTCTGCCATATCCTGAACGATTTTCTCTGCGCTTCTTCCGCTTCTGGTGGGTACCGACAGGCGGGTAAAAAGTGTTCCGTCATCGCCTACCAGGCCGGCGGCAATATTGGTTCCGCCTAAGTCAATTCCGATATAATACTTCATTCTCTATCCGCTCCCTTCCCGCGCACAACTGCCGGGGCGCAGCTGCGCTCCGGCATTCTTTTCTTCCACTATCTTCTCCTCTTACGAAGAAACCAGGACTTTAACTGTTCCATGTCTGCATTCACCACCAGCTCTTTTGGAAAGTCCAGGCTGTTTAACATGGAAAGCGCCTCATCGAACACCCCCACACTCCGGCAGAAATGTGCATCAGAGCTGACAATGACAGGAACGCTGTATTTCATGCAGAGTCTGGCAATGGTCCGGCAATTTTCTGCGGAACCTTTCCTGACGCGGAATGTTCCTTCGTTAATCTCCACCAGCTTTCCGTTCTTTCCAAACTCCGGTATGACCCGTTCGTAATCATACTCATAACAGGCAGTCCCGCTGTGGCCGATAATATCCACCAGTGGATTTTCTGCTGCATGAAGATACGCTCTCGTATGATCTTCCATGCTTCCCGGCGCAATTACATCTTCATGAAAAGAGGCTATGGTGTAATCCAGCCGGTTTTCAATGGTATCGGTGCTTAAATCAATCTCACCGTCAAAATTGGTAAAATTCAGTTCTGCCCCCCGATATACACGGACACCATCCACCCACTCCGGGATCACCCGGAGATTTCTAAAATTCCCCTCAGGCGCTCCATCGGGATGGGCCGGGCAGTGGTTGCTGATTCCTACAGCCAGAAGTCCGGCATCCTTTGCTGCAGTTATATTTTCATAAACTGTACTGTAACCGTGCCTGCTTATATCTGTATGCGTGTGTAAATCCGCAGCAAGATGTTTTATCATAAATTTCTCACTTTACTTTTTCCCATTTTTCTTACTCAATGAGTATATCCCTTTTTGCTGCAATGCTTCTACCTTATTTTTGTCTTTCTTCAATTATTTATTGCAATTTTTGTTTTTATGATCCTATCCGTTGACAGAATCAATCCGTTTATCATTGGACAAGCGGATCACAAGATCATTTTTTTCATATCCGGCCGGATAGAGTAAATCCAGCTCGATCTTGGTACCATCCTTGGACTTTCCTATTTTTACATTCAGCACTTTCACCTTTTCTTCGTTGAGCTTATGAAACAGCTCTGTAATTACGGCATCGTAATGAGATGTGCTGATTTTGAGCATACACCGGTAAGGCTCCTTTGACAAAAAGGGAACGTCATGGAGCAGAACCTGTATCATAATCAGAAGAAACGCAGAACCGCAGCCCAGATAATAAGCACCGGCTCCTATGGCCATTCCCACTCCTGCTGTTGCCCAGATACCGGCAGCGGTAGTCAGACCGCTGACTGAATTATTCTTTACAAAAATGACACCTGCTCCCAGAAAACCGATTCCTGACACGATCTGTGCCGCGATTCTGGAGCCGTCAAAATTTGGAATATCACGGAAGCCATACTTGGATACAACCATCATAAGAGCAGCTCCCATAGCCACAATGGCATGGGTTCTCATACCAGCTCCTTTATTCCGGTTCTTTCTTTCGTATCCGATTAAATATCCCGAAAAACCGGCCACAATGATTCGAAAAAGCAAACTGGTCTGATAGACCAGATCATACCGCTCCACCCAGCCAATCAGCATCTGTTCCAATTGATACATGATAACTCCTCTTTTCTGTAATAAACTATATCTTATAAAATATGCTATTAATTTAACATGTTTAAACCGAAACGTCAGCGCAGAATTTGCTTTTTCTATGCTGGTTTCTATGCACTTTTTGTACTTTGGCTGTCAACCGGCGGATATTGAAAAAAAGACCTGCCAAAAGCGGCAGGTCCTTAATTTTACATTGTAATTTCAGAGATTTTTACCGGTCTGTGTTCTTCAACAGATTTCTTTGCTGCAATTCCCATTAATACCGGTTTTAAGCCATCTAATACGCCAAGAGGGGTATCTGTATTCTTCTCAATGGCTTCGATAAAGCAGTTTACTTCTTTTGCGAAGGACTGCATATAACGCTCTAAGAAGAAGTAGAGAGGCTTCTCGCCTGTCACACCATCAGCAGTGCTTAAGACTGCGCTGGATTCTGTATCGTTGGAAGTTGCAACCATACCCTTGGAGCCGAATACTTCTGCTCTCTGGTCATAGCCGTAAGCTGCTTTTCTGGAGTTATCGATCACTGCAATCGCTCCATTCTCCATCTTTATGGTAATAACAGCGGTATCCACATCGCCAGCTTCTCCAATAGCAGGATCAACTAAAACTGCAGACTGTACATAAATCTCTTCTGCATCGCAGCCAGCCAGGTAACGTACCATATCAAAATCATGAATGGTCATGTCAAGGAACATACCGCCTGATACAGCAGCGTATTCTGCGCTGGGCGGCTCAGGATCTCTGGATGTCACCTTGATAATATGGGGATCTCCGATTTTTCCTGCTGCAACCGCATTTCTCACTGCTTCAAAGTTATGGTCAAAGCGGCGGTTAAAGCCTACCTGATATTTAACCTTGCTGTCCTTTAATGCATCGATGACTTCTTTGATTTTGTCAACATCGTGATCAATTGGCTTCTCGCAGAATACATGCTTGCCAGCCTTAATTGCTTCTACAGAAATAGGAGAATGAGTGTTTGTGGATGAGCAGATTAAAACTGCATCGATCTCCGGATCTGCCAGGATCTCTTTATAATCCTTGGTTGTATTGGTTACACCCATGCTTTTTGCCCAGTTTGCTGTTTCTTCATTCATAAATGGGTCAGCGATTGTCTTAATTGTTGCATTCTTAACGATATTGCAGATGCTTGCGGTATGAACCTTTCCGATTCTGCCTGCTCCGATAATTCCTACGGTTACCATAATATTCTTCTCCTTTTATCTTTTAAATTAAAGACCTGTTTTTTCAGCAATGAATTTTCTTGCGCGGATTGCATATTCCAGAGGATTCGCTTTAGCCGGATCCTGCTCTGCTTCCACTACCATATATCCCTCATAGGCAGCCTCTTCCAGCACCTTGAAAATGGGTTCAAAATCTACACAGCCGTCTCCCGGAATGGTGAATGCGCCTGCACGAACGCCTGCTAAGAAGCTCATCTTCTCTTCTCTCACCTTTTTTACTACTTCCGGACGGATATCTTTTAAATGAACATGTTTAATACGTTTGATGTGCTTTGTAACCATCTCAACCGGATTCTCTCCGCAGTATGCAAAGTGGCCGCTGTCAAAAAGCAGGCTTACGTATTCCGGATTTGTATGTTCCATCATGCGGTCTGTCTCTGCTGCAGACTGTACAACTGTTCCCATATGATGGTGGAATGTTAATGCCACGCCGTATTTTTCTTTGGACAGCTTGCCAAGGCGGTTTAAGCCTGTGCACAGAAGATCCCATTCTCTGTCATCCATCTCATGCTTTCCTTCGAAAACCGGCTGGTCCTGAATTCCCTGTGTGCTGTAGCTCTGCTCGGAAACACCCACTACCTTAGCGCCCATGGCAGCTAAGAATGCTACGTGCTTTTCAAACTCTGCCTCAGTCTCTTCGTAAGGCTTGCTGATTAAGAATGTGGAGAACCATGCGTTGCAGATCTCGACACCTCTTAATTCCAGAGCCTTCTTTAAAACCTCCGGATCCTTAGGGTATTTATTCCCCACTTCAGAACCGGTAAATCCTGCAAGTGCCATTTCGCTGACACACTGCTCGAACGTATTCTCCTTACCTAAATCCGGAAGATCATCGTTTGTCCATGCAATTGGTGCAATTCCTAATTTAACTTTCTCCTTGTTTAACATTTTTGCTTCCCTTCCCTGTCTTATCATATTTTTATACCGCTGGTTTCGCGGCGATTAACCCCTAACTTGTTTAAAACCCGGCATCATGCAGCCACAAGTATCTTTCATCTTCATTGCGGTCAGTCTGATTCCATGGATTACCCTCCAGATGGCGGATCATCCAACAGGTATACATCTGGTATCCCGGTGCTACTGCCTGGGGATGAAGCTCCCCACCTGGAATTGCGGAAAAGCTTCCGTCTGTGCTTTTAAATACCTGGTCTCCTACAAAGCTTGCACCAAATCCTTCCGGATGGTCAAAGAGGAAATAGTAGGTCTCAGGCTGGGGATGTCTGTGAGGAAGATAACCGGACCAGTTTCCCCTGTCATTTAAAACCTCTCCCAAAACCATATTGGAGTAAGGAGCAATCTCAATGTCAAAAATCGTATTCACCCGGCGTTTTGCCACATTACCAAACTTGCCCACAGAAGAGTATTTCCATGGTGCTTCTTCGGGCTCATACAGTTTCGCTTCAAAGGTTCTTTTATTTTCCGCTGACTGGACTAAAATCTCCGAATCTTCTGTTGCTTCCACAGAAACTTCTGTTCCTGCACATACATGCAGACACCATGGTCCTTCCGTAAAAACATCAATTCTTGAGGCTTCCTGTTCCAAACTGCCCCCGCGGTATACAATCCTTCCTTTTAAAAGAAGCACCGCTGTTTCCTCTTCCTCTTTTAAAAAGGTTCTGGTCTCTCCTGCTTTCATTCGGTAAACCCGAATGTCCATGTTCATATCCTTGTACTCATTGGTATAAGTTGTTAAAATCTTCTCTCCGGACTCATCAAATTCCGGATATCCGAATACCTGACTCATAGTTTTCTTCCTTTCCGGTCATGTCCGGCTGATTAATACTTTCTGGCTGCATTTCTGCCTTCCATGACTCTTTCCCACGCTTCTTTCACGCTGGTTTTTTCTGAAGTATCAGCAAGTCCCACATTCCACCAGGATTCATATCCGTCGGACATGGTCTTTGGAATTACCTTTAAGTCAAACAGACAGGCTCTTTCCTGGCTCTTGGCATCTTTTAATGCATCTTCCAGTTCTGCAATGGTACGGCAGGTATAGGCCTTTAAGCCATAGCCTTCACCAACCTTTGCATAATCAACGGGAATTAAATCACCGGTTGGCTTCTTGCCATCTGTATAGCGGTATTCTGTAGCAAGACTTCCGATTCCATGGTTCATCTCCAGATTGTTGATACAGCCAAAGCCGCAGTTGTCAAAAATCAGGATATTGACTTTCTGTCTTTCCTGCATAATGGTCATAATCTCACTGTGAAGCATCTGAAAACTGGAATCACCGACTACACAGTAAACCTCATTTTCCGGCTCAGCAAATTTAACACCCAGAGTTGCTGCCACTTCATATCCCATACAGGAATATCCATACTCAGCGTGGTATCCTCCCCGTTTGTCGGTGGTCCACATACGCTGCATACAGCTTGGAAGGGAACCTCCTGCCGTAATGATTGTTGCATCTTCATCAATCACTCTTCTGATCGCTGCAAGTGCAGCAGTCTGCGTGATCGTTCCATTGGTCAGACGGACAAATTCCGGAATTGTTCTGGGATCTCTTGCTTTAATAATGGGTTCGAAATCATCTCCTGTATACTCAATACTGCCCAGGCGCACCATCTCATCATTCCATTTCTTTTTCGCATCTGTGATCTCGTTCCGGTACTGGGATACATACTGTTTTTCTCTCAGCTTTTCTGTCAGTGCCTCTACGGTTACTTTCGCATCTCCCACTGCCATGGATGCATCCATCTTATACGCATGGAATCTGCTGTTATTAATCGTGACAAATTTTACATTTTCTCTTTTAAACAGCCACTTGGAGCTGGTAGTGAAATCGCTCAGTCTGGTTCCAATAGCAATTACCACATCTGCATCCTTTGCAATGACATTGGAGGCATAAGTACCGGTCACTCCAATTCCGCCAAGGCAGTAAGGATGGCTTGATTTGCAGGCACTCTTTCCTGCCTGGCTCTCCCCAAACGGGATCTTAAATTCTTCACAGAATTTTTCTACGGTTTCTCCTGCATCAGAGTAACGAACTCCTCCGCCTACAATGACAATCGGTTTCTTAGCCTCTGCAATGATGTCTGCAATCTCTTCCAGCTCTTCCTCAACTGCAACAGGTCTGGTAATCTTATGAACCCGTTTCTTAAAGAAATACTCGGGATAATCAAAAGATTCTCCCTCCACATCCTGACAGAGAGAAATGCAGCAGGCTCCCGTTTCTGCCGGATCAGTGAGCACACGCATGGCATTAATTAAGGCGCTCATAATCATCTCAGGTCTTGTAATTCTGTCCCAGTACTTGCATACCGGCTTAAATGCATCATTGGTAGTAGTTGCAAGGCTGCTGCTCTGCTCTAACTGCTGAAGCACCGGATCAGGCTGTCTGGAAGCAAAGGTATCAGCCGGAAATACCAGCAGCGGAATGTTATTGACTGTTGCAGTGGCACAGGCTGTCACCATATTGGCAGCACCAGGTCCTACTGATGAGGCACAGGGAATAATTCTTCTGCGCTGATTCTGTTTGGCAAATGCAATCGCTGTATGGCACATGCCCTGCTCATTTCTTCCCTGAAGCACCCGAAGCTGTCCGGGATCTGTATCCAGAGCTTCTCCCAGACCAACTGCGATACCATGACCGAAAATAGTAAAAAAACCTTCAACAAACTTTATTTCTGTGCCATCCACTGAAACATACTGGTTATCCAGGAACTTTACAAGTGCCTGTGCTGTTGTCATCCTTATTGTTTTTGACATGTTCCGCTCTCCTTTATATTTTTATACACGGGCGATCATCTCACCGAATTTTTCCTTTTCTTCTTTTATAAATGCCTGCACTTCCTCTGGTGCTGGCAGAGAATCCGAACAGTTATTGCTCTTTACCATCATGGACGCTTCTGCAGAACCAAATTCCAGGCAGTCAATAATATCCCAGCCCTGATACAGACCATATAAGAAACCGGAGCCGTATCCGTCACCTCCGCCAAAGCCCTTTCTGGCCTCTACCGGGAACGGTTTGATGGAAAATGACTGTCCGTCGTGGGTATATGCAGTAGAACCCTTCATGCCGTGCTTGATCACTACGATTCTTGCATGATATCCCTGCCAGAGAGCTGCACTTTCTTCATCTGTCATACCAGGTTTAATGAGCTTTTCTGTCAGATCAAATTCTTCCCTTGATCCCATAATAATATCAGCTTCCTTTGCAACGGTTGAATAATACACAGAGATCTCATCCGTATTCTTCCAGTTGTACGCCCTGTAATCAATGTCAAAAATGATTCTCACATCGTTTCTCTTAGCCAGCATCACCGCCTTAAGAGCTGCTTCTCTTGACGGACTCTGTGCAAGCGCAGTCCCTGAGATTAAAATAGCCTTTGCCTTTTTAATATACGCTTCGTCTATGTCTTCCACATCCAGCTGTAAATCAGCAATGCAGTTTCTATACATTAAAATGCTGCTTTCACTGGAAGAAAGCATCTCCGTGAAGGTAAGCCCCAGTTTTTCTCCATTTTTACATTTTGTAATGTGAGAGGTATCAATCCCCTGTTCATTAAAATAATCCACTACAAATTCGCCGAACTGGTCATCTGATACTTTCCCGATAAATCCCGCTTTCATACCATGTCTTGTCACACCTACGGCGATGTTGGCAGGAGAACCGCCCACAAACTTTTCAAACATGTGAACCTTCTTTAACGGCTTAAATTCTTCCTTTACCTGCTCATTGTAGGCAGGGTTAAAATCAATTGCCACTCTGCCAAGAAGTATTAAATCAAGCTCTCTGGATTCGTTAAATTTTACATATCCCATTGTTACACCTCTCCCATCTGTTTGCGTGCTTTTTCGTTCATCTCATGTGCCTATATTATACCACGCACGCAGTCCGCGTGCAAGTGATTTCGCTCTGATAATAAAAAAAATCAGGACCTGTTTTTTATCATTAACAGATCCCTGATTCTATAGTCATTTTAAATATTGTATTTTGTTTTTATAATTATATCCGTATAAAAAAATTCCTGTTCTTCCCTGCTTCCCGCCTGCATGATATCGGCAAGAATAAACAGGGCACGGTACCCTTGTGTATAGCCGTTCTGGTCAATCAGAAAATCCGCGATCCCCTCTTCCAGCGCTTTCATGTTCCCTGTAGTCAGATCATAGATAATAATATGAGGCTTTCTCTCCAGCTTCAGCTCTTCAAATGCCTTTTTAACGCCCCCCTGACCTCCTGAGAATATCACCGCACCCTGCAGATCCGGATACGCAGTCAGAGTGTTGACCAGTATTTTTTCCACCTCTTCCTTTTCATCAAAGCTGCTCTGTACTCCCACAAGCTCAAGCCCCGGAAACGTCCTCTTTATCTCATCCACAAACCCGTCCACGCGCATGCTGTTGACGCTGTTTCCAAAATATCCTGTAATGGCAAGAATCTTTCCCTGCCCGCCGGTTAACATCCCCATAAGACCTGCTGCGGTGCGTCCGCTCCTTCTGTTATCCTGGCCTACAAAGCAGCTGCGTTTTGTCCCTACAATATCGGTATTAAAGGTCACCACAGATATACCCTGCTCAATCAGAGAATTAATTTTATCCCTGATTTTATCGCACTCCACAGGCATAATTGCTATACCCGATACTTTGTTTTTTTCCAGCTTTTCTATCGCTGCCAGCTGTTCTTCTTCGCTCACAGTGACACACTCTTCCATTACAAAGCCAATCCCTCTTTTTTTCAGTTCTTTTTGTGCGTCTTCTAACCCTTTTCTGATTGGAATCATAAACGACGATCTGGACAGCTGGGTTACAATGCCGATTTTAACCGATTCCTTTTTTACTGACTTTTTTTCTTTTTTCGGCACATAACCGATTTCATCTGCAATCTGAAAGATACGCTCTTCCACTTCCCTGTCAATCCGTCCCCGTTTATTTAACGCGCGGTCAACGGTACCTCTGGACACACCTGCCCGCTCTGCTATTTCCCGAATCGTTCCCGCCATCTGTTCTCTCCTTTAAGCAATTCACTTCACCAATCATATCACACATAAAAATAGCACGCAAGTGTATGCGTGCTATTTTTTCAATAAAAACAACTTTTAGATTGTTCCATCCCAGGTATTAACAGTTGTGGATTCTCCTGTTTCTTCGTCGAACCATCTGGTGGTAACAACTTTGTTTTCTGTATAGAATCTGAAGCCATCCTTGCCTAAGCAGTGGAGATCCCCGATAAATGACAGCTTGTTTCCGTTGAATGGGAACATTCCAACCGGAACCGGAATACCTACGTTGATACCGATCATACCGCCGTCTGTATGTCTTGCAAATTCTCTTGCATAGCGGCCGTTCTGGGTGAAGATAACAGAACCGTTAGCAAACGGATTGGCATTCATCGCAGCGAGTCCTTCTTCAAACGTCTTCACTCTCTTAATGCACAGTACCGGTCCAAAGATTTCTCTTTCTCCTACGCTCATTTCAGGAGTTACATGGTCAAGAATTGTGGGCCCTAAGTAGAATCCGTTTTCATAGCCTTCCACTACTACATCGCGGCCGTCCAGTACCACCTTCGCACCTTCTGCGATACCCGTCTCGATCCACTTCACGACTGAGTCTTTGTGGGCCTGATTGATAACCGGACCAAGATTTGTGGTCTTGTCATAGGCTGGACCTACTTTTAACTTCTTAGCCTGAGCCACAATCTCCGCTACAAGCGCATCAGCAATTTCTTCCTGAACGACTACAACGGGAAGAGCCATACATCTTTCACCTGCACAGCCAAAGGTGGAATTGATGATTCCTGCTGCAACACGTTTGATTGGAGCATCTTTTAAAACAAGAGCATGGTTTTTAGCTTCGCAAAGAGCCTGTACTCTCTTGCCAGTTGCTGCAGCTGTGGAGTAAATATGCTTACCAACAGATGTGGAGCCTACGAAGGTGATGCCCTTAACGTCTTCATGAGTGAGCAGGATCTCTGCTTCATGTCTGGAGCAGGTAACGATATTAATAACACCGTCGGGAAGTCCTGCTTCTTTGTACAGCTCTGCGATACGCATGCTGGACTGAGGAGTGAAGGACGCTGCTTTTAAAACAATGGTGTTGCCGCATGCGATACACATGGGAGTCATCCAGCCCATCGGTATCATGGCAGGGAAGTTAAATGGCACAATGCCTGCAAATACACCCAGAGGCATACGGTATAAAACAGTATCAAATCCGCTGGAAGCGTCCATTAAGCTTTCTCCCATCATCAGTGACGGAGCGCTGATGGCCTGCTCGGTTCCTTCCTTTGCTTTCAGTACATCACCCTGGGCTTCATCCCAGTTTTTACCGTTTTCTTTTGCTACCAGCATGGTCAGCTCATCCATATGCTCAATCAGTAAATCTCTCAGCTTATAAAGTATCTGGACTCTTTTAATTACCGGAGTTGCTGACCAGGATGGAAATGCTGCTTTCGCTGCTGCCACAGCCTCTTCCACTTCATCCGGAGTACAGCATGGTACTTTGGCAATCACTTCACCGGTACTTGGATCAAAGGCGTCTGTATACTTCGTTGTTTTCGATTCCTTCCACTGACCGTTTACAAAATACTTTAATGTTTTTACTTCTCCCATCTTTCTATCCATTCCTTTCTCTGCGGTTTTATTTATTTGATTGTAATATATAAATTATCTTGTCTTAAATTAAGAAAAAGTAAGCGGCTCTACACAGTTAAAGATCTTTATATGCTGCTTCACATTCTCATATACTCCATGGACCATGGCTTCATTGAGTCTAAAGTAATCATGTCTGCCTTCTGTTTTTAAATACGTTTCAGCTTCCCTTGTCAGACTGTCAAAGCTGGCTGTTGCAATGTTGATCTTACGTATTCCAAGACCAACTGCTTTTCTAAAGTCTTCCGGAGTAATTCCGGTTCCGCCGTGAAGGACCAGAGGAACATCTGTCTTTTCATCAATGGCCTTTAAAACATCAAAAGCCAGTCTTGGTGCTACCGGATAGTTTCCGTGTGCATTGCCAATGGCTACTGCCAGTGCGTCCACACATGTCTTTTCGCAAAATATTTTTGCGTCCTCGGGATTGGTGCAGCGGATTCCTTCATCTGTGCTTCCGTCCTCACTGCCGCCAACCAGACCAAGCTCTGCTTCTAACGTAGCTCCATATTCTCTTGCCAGCTGAGCAGCTTCTAACGTCTTTTTTATGTTCTCTTCAAAGGGAAGAGTGGAGCCGTCCATCATGACTGAGGTAAATCCATAATCCAGGGCCTGCTTTAACACCGCCAGTGTCTTGCCGTGATCCAAATGAACCGCAATCTCTATCTTTGCATTCCTGGCAGCTTCTACCATCATAGGTCCCATTAGTGACAGCGGGGAATGAGGAAGGCGTACTTCCGCAATCTGTAAGATAATGGGAGTGTTCATTTCCTCAGCTGCCTTAACAGCGCCCTTCACCATCTCAAGATTCCCCACGCTGAATGCTCCCACTGCCCGGTTTTGCTCTGATGCCTGATTCAGCAGATCTTTCATTTTTACTAATCCCATGCCTTATTCCCTCTCTCTTCCTCCCTTTATGAGTATGTTTTGATTTTGTTTTTGTTATGTGTTGGTTATATTCTAACACCTTAATTGAAATTGGTCAAGATGTAGTTGAAAAATTTTTTCTTAATTTGGTTATCTGTTGGTGATTTCTTGATATTTTTGCTTGTGTCTGTTATAATAGGGAAATAACAGCACATTAAAGGAACCGGAATATAAGGAGTACACGCTATGAGAATTTCCCGAATTGAACAAATGGAACAATATATCCTCGAACACAAATCCGCATCGATTGATGCCTTATGTGAAATATTTCAGATATCCAAAAATACGCTGCGCCGGGATCTGGAAGTGCTTGTCGGTAGAGGAACTGTGGAAAAGGTGTATGGAGGTGTTATTGCATCTGAAAACATTTTACCCATACCGGACCTTGTCACTTTTCAGGACAGGGCCAGCCGTAATTTTTTAAGCAAGCAGCGGATTGCTTCTCTTGCCGCTTCATTTGTACGGGACAGAGATATTATATTCATTGACAGCGGTACCACCACCATGAATATTGTGGACTTTCTCACCCATTTAAATACAGTCACGGTCATAACGAACAGTATTCAGGTCATTAACAAATCCATGAACTATCCCAATATTGACTTAATCGTGCTCCCAGGCACTTTAAAAAGGGATACGGCATCTCTGACCGGCAGCTCCTGCGTGGAGTATTTAGAAGATTACAACATTGTGCGCGCATTCATGGCATGCACCGGTATCTCAGTTGAGTCAGGAATCTGCAATGCGTCAACGGATGAATATAATATTAAAAAAGCGGCATTAAAAAAAAGCCAGAAGCATTATCTTCTGGCAGATTCTTCAAAGTTTGGCCGGGCATCTCTTATGACCTATGGAGATATGAATCAGTTCGATTATATTTTAACCGAAAAGATGCCGGATGACGCGTTCTGCTCCTATTGCAAAGAACAGAACTGCGCCATTTCCATAGCATCTTATGAGGATTAGACGGTGATTTCTTCCGCGTGGCTTAAGGTGACATCCTGTTTGTAGAAAGGTCTCATGCTTTCCGCCACCTGGATCTTCACATGCTCAAACCGGATATCCTTTGCATACTCTGCATAAATACCGGATATCTTAGTACGAATCAGTCCATCTCCCTGGCAGGGGCGGATATCATATCCCTCAATCTCCCAGCGGGAGTTTTTCTCCAGAGTGAGGTGGATGTTTTCAAAGCTCACGTCTTCAATATAATTGTCTTCGCTTCCGCGTATAAAGATTCCGTTTTCCCCTTTGCAGCTGATATTTTCAAACCGCACATTTCTGATTTTTCCGGCCTTTACGCCCGGTTTTCTGTCATGGGCCGTGATGCAGACCGGTTCCGCCCTTCCCCACCACTCATGTGAGAAGCGGCGTGTTTCAATGGTAATATTGGAGAATACCACATTCTCCACATTTCCTCCATCCCTGATCTGTATGGAGATTCCACGGTTGCTTTTACTGATGGTACAGTTTTCTACGAGAACATTTCTAAAATCACATTCCCCTTCCGTACCGAATTTGATGGCTGCACTGGTGGAGATTAAGGTGCAGTTTGAAATCACGATATTTTCACAGGGTCCGTAATGATTATAATCGCCGGAATTTTTTAATACAATTGCATCGTCACCGCATTCAATGTGGCATCCGATGATCCGTACATTCGTACAGTGATCAGGATCAATGCCGTCGGAATTTGCCATCTGCAAGTTATTAAGAAGGCGGATTCCCTCAATCAAAACATCGTTGCAGCCCACAAGATGAACTGTCCAGAACGCACAGTTTACAAGCTTCACGTCACGAATGGTAAGATGATTGAATTTTTCTAAAAGCATCAGGGGGATTCTGGGGTAATAAGTGCCTTCAATGTGATATCCGGAATTATCTCCGTAAAATATGGATTCATTGGCATCTATGGTACCAAAGCCGGTGATTGCCACATTCACCTGTTCATAGCCATAGATAAATGCATGAAATGGTCTGCCGTTATATTCGCTGTTTAAAAAGGATGGAAGACCTGATTCATGAGCAACAATCCTGCCGCCGTTTGCCAGAGGATAATAATCGTTTAAATCATCACTCGCTTTTAATACGGCACCCATCTCCAAATGAAGCTCTACATTTGATTTAAGAAGAATTGAACCGCTGTTATAGATATGTCCGCCTGGAAGCAGGACACGTCCGCCGCCTGCACCGGTGCAGTCATCAATCGCTTTCTGAATCGCCGCAGCATCATTTGCGGTTCCATCGCCTTTCGCTCCGAATTCCAATACATTGTAAATCATAATTTCCTCCATTTCCTGTATCCTAATCAGATTGCACTACTAAACTGCCCAATTATACCAATTTAGCCTGGCAAATGAAAGGTCTAAATATAAAAAAATGACAGAGGCGCACAAAAAAGCTGTTTTTTGTACTGCCTCTGCCATTTTTTAACCTTTTAGACCGGATGTGCTGATTCCTTCCACCAGATATTTCTGCAGACAGATGAAGATTAAAACTGCCGGCATGATGGAAAGTGTCGCCATTGCAAACATGGCTCCGTAATCGGAGGAGGATCCCGGATCGCAGAACAGTTTTAATGCAAGACTCACCGGATACTTTGCGGACTCATTGATGTAAAGCAGAGCGGAAAGGAAATCGTCCCATCTCCACATGAATGAGAAAATGCTTGCAGTAATTAAAGCCGGAGTGATAAGCGGCAGTATAATTCTTGCAAAAATACTGTAATAGGAGCATCCGTCGATCTTTGCCGCCTCGTCAAGTTCTCTTGGAATTCCGTCAATAAAGTTAATCATCAGGTAAATGAAGAAGCCCTGGATTGCAAAATAATAGGGGACAATTAAGGGTCTGTAGCTTCCTACCCATCCCAGCTTCTGATACCATAAATACTGGGGAATCATTAACACCTGCGCCGGCAGCATCATGGAAAGAAGCATGGCCACAAACAGGAACTTTCTTCCGAAAAATCTGCATCTGGCAAGCCCGTATGCAACGAAGGCAGAGGAAAATACCGTACCAAGAGTCGCAACAATTGCAACAAACAGAGAATTTCTAAAAAATACAACAAATCCGGTTTTTGCAAACCCCTTCCATCCGGTTGCATAGTTTGCAAACACAAACTTCCTGGGGATCAGCTGGCCTGCTGTGGTAAAAATGGTGTTGCTCTCCTTAAACGAACTCATGATCATCCATACCAGAGGGTATATCATGATCAGACCAAGGCCGCAGACAATGACGTGATAGATGATCCCGCCGATTCTTTTCCTTGTTTTCATGGATATTACACTCCTTCCGTATAGACCCAGAATTTTTTAGTAGCAAATAAGAGCAACGTAATCAGTCCGATGATTCCAAGCATGATCCACGCCAGTGCTGCGCCGTATCCGGTATTATAGAACTCAAAGGATTGCTGGTACATATAAACAGTGTAAAACAAAGTGGAATTTAGGGGTTTCCCCTGTGTAATAATAAAACACTGAGTAAATGCCAGAAATCCATTGATTGTCTGCATAACCAGATTGAAAAATATGGTGGGTGTAAGAAGAGGCAGCGTGATCTTAAAAAACTGAGAAAACCGGTTTGCCCCATCCACTCTGGCCGCTTCATAGAGCGTAACCGGAATTTGTTTCAGCGAAGATAAAAAGATCAGCATGGAAGAACCAAACTGCCAGACTGCCAGTATGATCAGTGTCCAGATCGCCGTATTTACATTCCCAAGCCAGGGAAAACTGGATTTGATTCCTATGATTCGCAGAAGATGATTCACCACTCCGTCAGTTGCAAACATACGCTTCCAGAGAATCGCCACTGCCACCGAACCCCCGATAATAGACGGCAGATAGTAGGCTGCACGGTAGAACGCTGTGGCTTTTGTGGTTTTAAACAGAATTAAAGCTACAATCAGGGCAAAAACCAGACGCAGCGGAACCGACACAAATGCAAAATAAAAGGTAACACCGATGGTCTTAAAAAACACGGCATCATCAGTAAACATTTTAATATAGTTTTTCATTCCTACGAATACTGGCGGAGCCAGAATATTGTAGTCACAAAAGGAATAATAAAGGGATAGCCCCATGGGAACTACCATGAACAGCAGAAATCCAATGGTAAACGGAAGGCTGAATACGAATCCTGCCGTGCTCTCCCTGTTCATAAAGTGTCTGAAGTTCTCCCTCTTTTTTTCTTTCATATACGTCCCCTCCGTTCACATATGACTGCTCTTATTAAAAACCGGGGCAGAGCTTTCTCTGCCCCGAATATTACCGGTAATTATTTCTGGCTCATGATCTTGCTGGCACTGTTAAAGAATTCCTCTGCGGCCGTTTTTGAATCGTATGTACCGTAGCAGAGCTGTTCCTGAACCTGATTCAACAGGTTAAATACCTCGCTTGCTCCATCCGGCTGGGGAGGATTGATCGGTGAGCTGTTCGGAGTGACAACCTCGTTGATATAACGGATAATCTCCTGGTTGATGGCATCCATCTTGGGTGAAAGCTCTTCTGCAATCTTGCTGGATGCAGGAACGCCTCTTTCACCTAAAAGAATGTTGTTTGCATCGCTGGAATTAACCAGATAATTTAATACTTTAACTGCTTCATCCGGATTCTTTGTATGTGCGCCGATGGAGAAGAACTGGCTGGATTTTAAGTAGCCGGACTTCTTGGGATCAGGAGACGGCCAGGTAGTCATACCGATGGTTACGCCTTCCGGAGCCGCGTTCTGAACTGCTGTCAGCTGGTTGGAGTTTGCAAATGCACACCAGGACATGGTTTCCGGGCTGGAACCGTATACAAGGGGATCCTGCTCTACAGAACCTACAGAAATCTCTGCAAATACGCCCGGATCGATGAGCCAGCCTTCTTTTAAGCCGGTTTCATACATCTGGAAGAATGGGATATAATCCTCTGCCTTTCCGCCCATCTTTTTATCGCCGAATAAAACCACATCATATGCTCTCATGAAATAATCCAGATAAGTCTGAGCTGTACCATAAACGATGGAAGTCTTATATCCGGTTTTTTCATATACCTGACGGCATACCGCCTCAAAATCGTCAATTGTCATATAGTCCTTGACTGTAATGCCGTTCTGATCAAGCAAAGTCTTGTTATACATCATGGCCGGAGAGTTGATACCTGCACAGATTGCATAAACTCCTCCGTCTACCGTACCGGAAGCCATGGTGTTTTCCGATATACTGGATACGTCCAGAGCGCCCTTATCAATATAAGGTTTTAAGTCAACCAGAAGATTGTTCTTCACATACTGGTCTATGTACATGTAATCCATCTGAACAAGATCCGGAAGCGACTGGCCTGCTGCCGATGTCGCCAGTTTGTTCCAGTAATCAGACCACTCGGAAAACTGTCCTTCAATGGTTACCCCTTTATTCTGCTCAGAATAAAGGTCTAAAGCCGCCTGTGTTCTCTCATTTCTGACCTGGTTCCCCCACCAGCTCATAGTCAGCTTCACGTCACCGCTTCCACCGGAGGCTTCCTTAGAAGGAGCCGTAGTGGCGGCCTGGGTCGTTGCAGGCGCCTGGGTTGCAGCTGTGGTAGCAGTTGCCGAACTCCCCCCGCATCCTGCCAGAGAGGCTGCTGCCATACAGCAGGACATCAGTAATGCAATTTTTTTCTTCATAATACCTTCCTCCTTAAATTTATTACTCATCTTAGGTAGTTTCATTATACGTTTCTAAGGAGGGGGGCGTAAATGCGTAAAACCGAGTTCAAAGTGGAAAAAACCGAGTTTTTTTGTATATTTTGTATATTTTTTCCGGTTTTGTGTTGTATTATTGTCACGTTTTATATATAATCTGTTTATCACACCATGGCTGTCCCTTTAAGGAGGACGTATGAAAGCATTTATCCGGAATCTTACATTAAAAAAGAAGATCCAGTCCATTGTGTTTCTATGTATCCTGCTCCTTACTTCCGTTTCTTTTTTTAATATCCGCATGACCTCAGTTGCCCACCAGAGGGTTCTTTATCAGACAGTGGCATCATCTCTGTCCTTTTCTGCCAAAGAGCTTGATAACCATCTGGACGTGATCAGTACCATGGCAGATATGGTGCTTGCAGACAGTACCATGCAAAAAAATCTGGGGATTTTAAAGGATACAGAGCAGATTCAGGAGCGAACGGTAGCCTATAAAGCGATCTATGGAATGTTAAACGAATATTATTTTAACTTCAGGAAAAATAATATCCGCTACATGAGCCTGTACCAGGGCAATTTTTCCATTCACACCCACATTATCAATAAAGAACAGCTTCCCGATTCCATACGCAGAGATTTAATCGCACGTGCCGAGGCAGGAAAGGGAAAGACCATTCTGGTGACGGATTACAGTAACCAGTACGGGCTTTTTATGGTTAAAAATATCCGCCGCACCCAGTTTTTAAAGCTGGATTCCATCGGCAGTCTGATTGTAAATATTGACATGAACCAGCTGATTGATTCCTCTACGGATACCAGCCACCTTTATGAGTCCGCGGATTATATTCTGTATAATGGCGGGAATCTGATCTATCATTCTTCAGCTATTACCGCTGAAGATCCATCTGTGGTTTCAAAAATCTCGCTTTCCCGGTACGGACTGTTTCAGTCTGCGGGGAAAAACTACTTCTACGTAAGACAGGCTCTTCCCAATTATAACTGGGATTATGTCTGCATAATTCCCTATGACAACATATCCGCTTCTCTCCAGACAAGCTTTCGGTTCTCCTTTTTTATTACCGTCGTTGCAGTAATTATTTCCAGCATTCTTTCTTCCGCACTGATTGACTCTATTATCAGGCATTTTAATAATCTGCTGTTAAAAATGAAAAACTTTGCTGACGGACAGAAAGAAGCCACCAGCATTTCCTATGATTATGCAGGCCGAACCGACGAACTGGGCATTCTTCATACCCGGTTTGACCAGATGGTAAATGAGGTAAATGAACTGATCCAAAACGGCTACCTGAATGAGATTTTACGAAAGGAAGCCCAGCTGAAAGCCCTGGAAAATCAGATGAATCCCCACTTCCTCTACAACACTCTGGAATCCATCAACTGGAGGGCCAAATCGGTAGGCGCAAAGGATATCTCTTCCATGGCTGAGAATCTGGGCACACTTTTAAGAATCACCCTGGATCAGAAAAACAAAGAAGTTCCCTTAAGGAGGGAACTGGAGCTGGTGCAGTGCTACATGACCATTCAGAAATTTCGTTATGAAGACCGGCTGGAATATAAAGTCACTGTGCCTGATGATCTTTACTCCTGCTATGTATTAAAACTAACCCTGCAGCCACTGGTTGAAAACTCCATACGATACGGCCTTGAGGAGAATACAGAGGGCTGTTTTATTCACATATTGGCAGAACGCACTTCAGATGTGCTCTATGTTTACATAAAAAATAATGGATCTGTTTTTGAAGACCAGCTGTTAGAAAAGTTAAAGACCAATCAGGTCAGCCCCCATGGCTTTGGAATCGGGCTGCTAAACATCCTGCAGCGGATGCAGCTGACCTATGGGGAGGAGTATGGTCTCACCCTTTATAATGAAAATGAACAGGCAGTGGCAAGGCTTGCCTTTCCTCTTGTCCGAAAGGAGAATGGAAATTGCTGAAATTAATGATTGCAGATGACGAACGAATGATACGGGAATCCATTTCCAGCTTAATTGACTGGAACAGCCTGGGAATCGAGCTGATCGGCAGCTGCGGGGATGGAATCGAGGCCTATAACATGATACTTGATGAGTCTCCGGATATTGTCCTGACCGACATCCGTATGCCGGGAATTTCCGGCCTTGAGCTGGTTGAGCGAATCTCACAGACAGATATGGATATTCAGTTTATTATTCTGTCCGGATTTGGAGAATTTGAATATGCCAAACAGGCCATGAAATACCGGGTTCACCATTATCTGCTAAAGCCCAGCAATGAAGAGCAGATCATTGAAAGCATGAAAGATGTCATTAAGGAATATTATCACAGGCGGGCATTTAAAGATCTGCAGGACCGGCAGAAAGCACTGACCTACCATCTTCATCACAGTGTACTGGCAAATATCATTAACGAAGGCATATTCATGGAGGACTGCACCCAGCCAGCCTGGGATGTGTATTCCGGATTTATGGATTTTTGCTACACCGGTTATGAACTTTGCTACCTGCATTATCTGGAAGAACCGCTCCTGGAAACCGCCCTGAAGCTCATCTGTGATTACATGACTGAAAGTGCTCCCGGAATTGCCGTATACAGCATATACGTTAAAAATACCCTGATTTTGTTTTTCGAAAGCCATCAGGTTTCCTATGAACTTCTGGATAATTTCATGAGCCGGCTTTCATTTAAGGATCAGTCAGTTACACTGGATTATCACAGAAGTACCTATCCCAATCTGATTCAGCTGATCGAGGCCTTAACTGCAAAAATCAGGCGGTATGGAATGATCTATTTCATGAATGGACTGAGGCCTGTGCCAATCTGCAATTATAAAAATCTGATTGAGAAGATAGAGCAGCTGACCAGTCTTTTAATGGAAGCTGATACAGCAGAACAGCAGGCAGGTTTTAAAGAGCTCGAGAACACTATACACGATATCAGCAACCCTGATTTTTTAAAACAGGCCGGTTCCCGCATCATCATTAAATTAACAGCCGGAAACCGTTATGGCTCATCTGTAATAGCAACAGAATATTTAATGATACTGAACCAACAGACAGATCCGGAGATCATCCGCAATATGCTTATGGAAAAAATCAGCAGGATACTGGACGACTCGTTAGAGACCTCTAAACCCTACAGCCCTTTTATTGAAAAGGTCATACAGTATGTGGAAAATAATTTAGACAATCCAAGTCTGACACTGAAATGGATCGCAGACAACTACCTGTTCATGAATGTGGACTACGTCAGCGCACGTTTCATGAAAGAAACCCGGCAGAAATTTTCTAATTACCTTACAACACAGCGGATCCAGAAGGCAAAGCAGCTTCTTTCCGAGGGGCATGCAGAGCAGATTCAATGGATTGCTGAGAAGGTGGGCTGCGGAAACAATCCCCAGTATTTCAGCCAGATCTTTAAAAAGAATACGGGTATGTCACCCAGCGCTTACGTGAAGCGGATAAACGGCGGGGAATTAAATCCTCCCAATTGATATTTCTTACCGGCTTCGTACTCAGACAGAAGGAAGGTACTGCCATATCCAGTACCTTCCTTTTAAGCAGCTGTTAATACTCCACCTTCCACATATATCTTCTTGTAGTCAGTGGATGCTCCCTGGACTCTGCCAGTGCGTGGTTGTAAACATCATAAACGTTATTAAACAGAGAATGATTAAAATAGGATACTACGGATGAGTCAATTGTAGAAAGCCCCAGCTCTTTTGCATCCAGTACTTCAATTCTTTTTGCATACTTCTTTAAAAAGGTCAGCGCTCTCTCATCCAGTTCCCTGGTAGGGCCTTCACTGATCTGGATAAAAAAGGGGACCTCGGCATCGGTAATCTCAAATGGACCATGGAAAAATTCCCCTGTATGGATGCTGGCAGAATGAATCCACTGCATTTCCATGAAAATACAAATGCTCTCCATATAAGCCGCTCCGTAACCAGCTCCGCTTCCCATGTTGTAAATAACCCGGTCCTCTTTGTATTCCCGGGCAAAAGCCACGGCACGCTTTTCCACCTGTCTGCGCGCACGCTTCACAATTCCGTCAATTCTTGATACACCTTCCAAAAACTTTTCATAATTATCATAACCTTCTGTCTGATGAAGAATCTCAACTGCAGCAAGAAGTCCGACAACCGTCTTTTCTCCAGCTATATCCTTATCAGGTCCAAAGGTATAAGAAACCACATAATCAGATACTTCCGTGATAGGTGAATCCGGTGACCAGGTCAGTGTAATCACGGGAATACCGGCTTCATAAGCCATTTTTGCAGCTTTCACTGTTTCAGGTGTATCCCCTCTGTGGGAAGCCGTAACCACCACTGAATTTTTCCCAAGTCTCCCTGGAGTATTATGAAGAAATTCATTGCTGTTATACCAGCCTGTATGGATTGATTTGGATTCAGTTTCCAAAAAAATCTTAGCTGGATAAAAAGCACCTAAAGAGCCTCCGCATCCCACAAAATAAACTTCCCGGATACCTCCGTCCTTTTGTTTCTTCTCAATTATTTCTGCCACAACTTCTTTTACCGTCATATCAGATTCCTCCTCTTTATTTTCTCTAGTAGATATGGGGATTACTCCCCATACCCCTATTCAAAACCGTAC
>CAURBW010000033.1:0-47338 GCA_963523075.1 uncultured Clostridium sp. | reverse complement strand
GACCTTCCGGTCTTCCTTCACGGTTTCCCTGGTAACCGCCCTGACCCTGCGGTCTGCTTCCCTGGTAACCGCCCTGGCCCTGCGGTCTTCCTTCACGGTTTCCCTGGTAGCCGCCCTGGCCCTGCGGTCTTCCTTCACGGTTTCCCTGGTAACCGCCCTGACCCTGGGGTCTTCCTTCACGGTTTCCCTGGTAGCCGCCCTGACCCTGCGGTCTTCCTTCGCGGTTCCCCTGATAACTTCCCTGTGGTCTGTCCTCGCGGTTTCCCTGATAGCTGCCCTGAGGTCTTTCTTCACGGGTTCCTGCACTGTGCTCTCTCACTGCGCCTTCTGATGTCTGCTCATTCCCCTGACGGGTTCTTTGCACGTCATCTCTCTGTCCCATATTCTGAGCGGGTTTCTGGGCAGGTCTTGATGTTCCCTGTCCCTGTGGTTTCATCTGTGCATTCTGCGGTCTGAATACAGCCGCAATTTTTTTCTTTGGTGCTTCGGAATCATCACTGTTTGCTGCCTCAGGACGAGCAGGTGAAGTTCCCCTGCTGCCTCCTACTTCCTTTTTTACAATTGATGCCTGTTCATCGGTGATGTTTGAAGAGCTTTTTAAATTTATATTATGTTTTTCCAATATGTCCAGTATCTCCTTACTCGTGTCTTTTCCCAGTTCTTTTGCCAGATCATATACTCTCATGCTTTCCTCCATTCTGTGCACATTCTGCAGCACATACCGGTAGATGTGAAGGATCATTCTCACACTGACTACCTGCATTCGTATTCATTAGTTTCCCGATTGCCTTTGCAAACCCATTATCCACGACAGCAAGAGACGCCCTCATCTCCTTACCCATAGCGTGACCCAGTTCTTCCTTTCTTGCAAAGAAATAAATTGGTACCTTATAGTAAGTACACATATTGGTAAACATCTTCCTTGTATTGTCTGAGGCTTCCTCAGAAACGATCACTAACGATGCTTTTCCTGCCTTAACGGATTTCTCAGTCATGAACTCTCCGCTCGAGATCTTCCCGGCTTTCGTCGCCAGACCGATCAGATTCAGGATCTTCTGTCTGTTATCCAAACTGCTCCATCTCCCTTTCCAACGCTTCGTAAACTTCTTTTGGAATCGACATCTTAAAGGAACGCTCCAGCCCCTTACCCTTTACTGCTTTTTTGAAGCATTCCATGGAAGGACATAAATAAGCTCCTCGTCCATTCTTACGCCCGGTTCCATCAAGAACAAAGCTGTCTTCCGAAGTTTTTAAAACACGTATCATCTCTTTTTTATTTTTCATCTCACCGCAGCCGATACACTGTCTGAGCGGTACCTTTTTTGTACTCACGTCTCCATCACATCCTAATTATTATTCCTGATAGCTACTTTTCGGACTCTTCTTGCTGATATTCATTTTGAAACTCTTCCTCATAGGCACTGCTGCTGTTTGCGCTGTCCTGATATTCAAGACCAAGCTCTTCAAAAAGACCAAGCTCTCTCGCCTGTGTTTCACTCTTGATATCAATCTTGTAACCGGTAAGCCGGGCTGCAAGTCTTGCATTCTGGCCTTCCTTACCAATTGCCAGTGACAGCTGGTAATCCGGTACAATCACCTGTGCCTCTTTGGATACTTCATCAGCCACAACGCAGATTACCTTTGCGGGGCTTAGTGCATTCTCAATTAAGTAAGCTGGATTGTCATCCCAGTTAATAATATCGATTTTTTCTCCCCTTAACTCATTGACGATGGAATTTACTCTGGCTCCGTTTAAACCGACACATGCACCAACCGGATCAACATTGGTATCGTTGGATTTTACAGCGATCTTGGTTCTGGAACCGGCTTCTCTTGCGATTGCCTTAATCTCTACTGTTCCGTCCTTCACTTCCGTTACTTCAGACTCAAACAGGCGCTTTACCAGATCCGGATGAGTCCTTGATACGGAAATCCTCGGTCCCTTGGGGGTATCCTTAACTTCCAGAACAAAAACCTTGATTCGTTCGGTAGCCTTGAATACTTCTCCCTTTACCATCTCCGTTTCATTCAAAATGGCGTCTACCTTGCCTAAGTTGATGCTGACGTTTCTTCCCAGATATCTCTGTACAATACCTGTAACGACTTCCCGTTCCTGACAGTACCAGTCATTAAACAGTGACTTTCTGCCTTCCTCACGGATCTTCTGCAGAATCACGTTCTTAGCATTCTGTGTGGCAATTCTTCCGAACTTTTTCGAGTCTATAGGACAATGGATCACATCTCCGATATCGTATTTGGGATCTGTCATCTTCGCCTCTGCCAGGCTGATCTGCAGCAGAGGATCTTCAACTGTCTCCACCACTTCTTTTTCTGCGGAAACGTTAAAATCACAGGTATCGCGGTTGATGCTGACTTTAATATTATCCGCTTTTCCAAAGTGGTTCTTGCACGCAGTAAGGAGAGAATTCTCAATTGCTTCCAACAGGGTCTCCTTGCTGATACTGTTCTCCTTTTCCAGAATATTCAGTGCTTCTAACAGTTCCTTATTCATTTTTTTATCCTCCTAATATCTCTTACTGTTTAGAAATCAAATGCCAGCCGGATGAGTGCGATCTCCGGTCGGTTGAGCGTAAGCTCTGTTCCATCTTCCTGGGCAATGGTTACAGTGTCCCTGTCATAGGATATCAGCGTGCCAGTGAAGTCCTTCTGTTTGTTCAAAGGCTTATACAGCTTAATGTCCACATCTTCTCCGATGCTTCTGTCGAAATCCTTATCTTTTTTTAAGGGTCTGCCAAGTCCCGGGGAACTGACCTCCAGAATATAGCTGTCTGCAATAAAATCCTTTTCATCCAGCCAGTCTCCCAGCTTTCTGCTTATAATTTCACAGTCATCAACTGTAATTCCGCCTTCTTTATCAATATAAGCCCGTAAATACCAGTTTCCCGCTTCTTTTACATATTCCACGTCAACCAGTTCAAAATCGTTCTCCTTCATAAGGGGCATTAAAAAGCTCTCTGTTTTTGCCTCATACTCTTCTCTTTTAGCCATTTTCTTCCCACCTTTCCAAACAAAATGGAAAGAGTGGACTTGCGCCCACTCTCTATCAGTCAAACATGCTTGTTATCTTGAATAGTATAACACCCTTTTCCTGGCATTGCAAGGGTTTTTTCTCATTTTTTCTGATATTTCCATCTATTATTTGAATTTTATTCAATTGTTTTTCTTCCATGTGAGGACAAAGTTTTCTTCACACTCCCTTTTTTTGTACATATTATAACACTATATCAGAGTTAGTTCTGTCAAATAAGGAGGACCCATGAAACCAAAACTGGAAGTTCGCGGGCTCAGTTACTCCTATCATTCCCTTGAGGGTGAGACACTGGCCCTTTCCAATATATCCTTTACTGCTGACAACGGGGAATTCCTTGCTGTAGTCGGTCCCTCCGGCTGCGGGAAATCAACCCTGTTATCACTTTTATGCGGACTGCTGATTCCCGATGAGGGAAAGATCTTAATCGACGGCGTACCGAAAGCCGAATCGGTCGTTAATATAGGCTACATGCTGCAGCGTGACCATCTCTTTGAATGGCGAACCATAATGGGAAATGCTGAGCTTGGACTGGAAATTCAGAAAAAACAAAACAGCAGCTCCAGAGAAAAGCTTCATAACATGCTTCATACTTACGGTCTTGGCAGTTTTGAAAATGCAAGACCGTCCGAACTGTCCGGCGGTATGCGCCAGCGTGCTGCTCTGGTCCGCACCCTGGCACTGGAACCAGACCTTCTTTTATTAGATGAACCGTTCTCCGCTTTGGACTATCAGACCAGACTTTCCGTCTGTGACGATATCAGTTCTATTATAAAAAGTACTCATAAAACCGCAATCCTGATTACCCATGACCTTTCTGAAGCCATCAGTGTGGCGGACAGGGTGATCGTCCTGACAAAGAGACCTGGAAGAATCAAGGCCGTTGTTCCCACCTCATTCGGCATCCAGAATATCCGGCCGCTGGACCGCAGAAATATGCCGGAATTCTCCGTTTATTTTAATCAGGTATGGAAGGAGCTGCAAAATCATGATTGAGACACATCCTACGTTAGCCCAGCAGGCATTTATTGAGAAAGAGAAGATACACCGCCGGAACGTAAGAGTCTGGCGATTTATGCTGCTGGTCCTTCTGCTCTCCGTCTGGGAGTTATGTGCCAGACTGGGCATCATCAATGACTTTATTTTCAGCTCCCCTTCCAGAGTTACCATCTGCTTTCTTGACATGGTGAAGGATAAAAGCATCTTCATGCACATAGGAGTCACCGTTATGGAAACACTGGTCAGCTTTGTACTGGTGGTCCTGTGCGGCTTCCTGATTGCCGTTCTCCTCTGGTCAAGCCGCAGCATTTCGGAAGTTCTGGAGCCTTACCTGGTCATGTTAAACAGTCTTCCCAAGTCTGCTCTTGCCCCTATTTTAATCGTATGGCTGGGCAATAACATCAAGACGATTATCGTAGCTTCCATTTCTGTTGCTGTATTTGGGTGCATTATGACACTCCATACAGGATTTTCACAGACAGATCCGGATAAAATCAAGCTGATTTATTCCCTGGGCGGGAATAAAAAGGATGTTCTGCTGAAAGTGCTGCTTCCGGGATCTGTACCGCTGATCATCAGTAATATGAAGGTGAATATCGGACTCTGTCTGGTTGGGGTCATCATCGGAGAATTTCTGGCGGCGAATAAGGGGCTTGGATATCTGATTATTTACGGAAGCCAGGTGTTTAAGATGGACCTGGTGGTGATGAGTATTGTGATCCTTTGCATTGTTTCGGCGATTTTGTATCAGGGGATTTCTTTGTTGGAGAAGCGGATCAAGTTTTAAATTTTTCACTTGATAAAAGGAGCTTTTACATTATATGAATCATGTAAAAACTCCTTTTATCCATAACCTTCTCCATACTTCTGAATTTTTCACAAACCATGAGGTTGATTTTATCAATAATTACATTTTCTCATTAACACATACGGAATTTGGAATGCCAGGTAACAATAAAAATCGAATCTATGAAAGTTAATTTTAAGTTGGGAATATAAAATGATATGATTATGTATTTAAAAGAGTTTAAAGATTTAGAAAAAAAGAAGAAGTTTTAGTTTGACTTTCCAATTCCTCAAGTGTATATTTTAATTTTGTACGGTACTGACTGAAAACTCTACCGCAAATCTACTTATCAGGTGAACCGAACATGAAATCTAACTTTTTAAAACAAAGCACCGGGCAGCGGCGGGATCTGATTCTTAACGGCTCCGTCTTTGCAACCATATTATTCCTTTCCATTCCCACCCTTATGATGGGTCTTATCCAATCTGCCATACCGGTCATCGATGGCTTGTTTCTTAACAACCTCGTAGGAACCAGGGCGGCAAGCGCCGTTACTTACTGCACCCCCATCGTAAACATGGTCTCAGCCCTGGCTCAGGGAGTGAGTGTGGCTGGAATGGCCATTATCGGCCAGTCCAATGGAAACGGGGATTTTAAGAACAGCCGGAAAATTTCCACTCAGATCATCGTTTTTACTTTTTTGCTGGGCTTTCTCCTTGCACCTTTGCTGATTGCTCTTGCCTTTCCCATATCCGCTCATGTAAATAAAGAAATTTCCCACGACGTTTTTCTCTATCTTGCATTGAACGCCTGTGTGACACCTTTTTCCTTCATGGAATCTATTTATAATTCCATAAAAAATGCCAATGGCAAGCCGGAGGATACATTTGTCCGGATGGTGATCATGCTGATTCTAAAAATTATTTTCAGTGCCCTCTTTATTGCGGTTTTCCGCTGGGGTCTTGTCGGCACTGTCATGGCCTCCCTGGCATCCAACTTTTTAATTACAGGATGGATGTATTATGAATTATTCATAAAAAAAACAGGAGAACGCTTTGTCCTGACCGGCTTCCGGTTTGACTGGACCATCATTAACACCCTTTTGCGCATTGGCTTTCCTGCTATGCTATCCAGTCTGATGCTCAACCTGGGTTTCTTCCTGATCAACAATGAAGTGGAAAAATACGGGGCTGTCGTTTTAAACGGACAGGGTATTGCCAATAACATTACATCCATATGCTTTATACTGCCCTCATCCTTTGGTTCTGCAGTCACCACCATGGTCAGCATGAATATAGGAGCCAAACAGCCGGAAAAGGCAAAAAAAGCCTGTTTGGCGGGATGCGTCATTAGTGCAATCACTGCTGCACTCTTAATCGCCCTGGTCGTGCCACTGTCATCAAGACTTACGGTACTGTTTACCAGAGACGCTTCTGTCCTTGCCGTGGCCAACCAGGCGCTTCATATATATACCTATTCCGTAATCGGCTTCGGTATCTGTATGGTTCAGCAGGGAGCTTTTATTGGTCTGGGAAAGACTCGGATCACTCTCTTCATCAGCCTGCTGCGGGTATGGCTTCTGAGATACATATTTATCTTGGCAACCGAACATTTTCTGAGCTTTTATTCGGTATTCTGGGGTAACCTGTTTTCCAATTACATGGCTGCTCTCATTACAACCATCCTCATTCTGAGGGTGAAATGGGTTTCTGACATAAACTACTGATTTTTATAAAAGGAGCTTCTGCTGCATACGGACCATGCAGCAGAAGCTCCTTCCCCCTGTTCTCAGTGACTAATGGTTTAGCATAAATAATAACTCATCTGCTATACAGCCATATAGTAATACGACCACACTCATTATAATTACTGTTACCCTGTAAGAAAAAATTTTAAATCTCTTTTTCCACTCTGACCAGTCTTTTTCTTTTTCCCTGTCTCTTTTTAAGATAGATGCAGCAGCTATTATAAGTCCCATACTTCCGGATCCAAATAACACTGCTTTTATATTTTCCAGAGCAGTGGCCAGATCTCCTCCTGAAATAATAAAACTGCACACACCACTTACTATCACTAATATCATGCTTACAAAACTACTGTACTTTAAACATTTATAAAAATCCACTCCGGCAGTCTTTAAACGTTCCATAATATTCAACCTATTTATTATACAAGTGGCAGGCAGCATAATGTCCCTGTTCCACTTCTGTTAATTTGGGGACTTCGCATCTGCATTGATCTGTTACTTTCCGGCATCTGCCCTGGAACTTGCATCCTGGAGGTGTGTTAATGGGACTTGGAACATCGCCTTCCAGCATAATCCGCTGTCTGGAATCTTCAATTTTAGGATCAGCAATTGGAATAGCTGACATTAATGCTTCTGTATAAGGATGAAATGGATGGCGATAAAGAGTTTCCGATTCTGCAAGTTCCACAATAGACCCCAGATACATTACGGCAATACGGTCAGAAATATGCTTTACCATTGCTAAATCATGAGCAATAAATAAATAAGTCAGTTTCATTTCTTTTTGAAATTTTATAAGCATATTAGCAATCTGTGCCTGGATGGATACATCTAATGCTGAAATAGGCTCATCACACATAATGAATTTAGGTTCAACGGCAAGTGCTCTTGCAATCCCGATCCTCTGCCTCTGTCCGCCTGAAAATTCATGGATAAAACGGTTGGCATGTTCTTTATTCAGACCGACTAATTCAAGCAGATGAGCAATCTTTTCATCTTTTTCCTGCTTTGTTTTAGCCAGACCATGAATTTCAATCCCTTCGCCAATAATCTCTGCTACTGTCATTCTGGGGTCTAAAGAAGCATAAGGGTCCTGAAAAATGATTTGCACTTCTTTGTTAAAAGCCTTTTTTTCTTTTCCCCTTAGTTTATGTACATTTTGTCCTTTATAATATACTTCCCCTTCCGTTGCACGGTACATGCCCACAACAGTACGGCCGCAGGTCGTTTTTCCACAGCCGGATTCACCTACAAGGCCTAATGTTTCACCCTCTCTTATACCAAATGAAACATCATCTACCGCTTTTAAAAGATCATGTTTTCCTACATTAAAATATTTCTTTAAATGTTTCACTTCTAAAATATCATGACTGCTCATTTTTTTCACCCTCTGCTGCTGCAAAATCAGTTTCATTTACAGTTATTATCGTTCTGTCATCAAGGAACATTTTTTTAACAGACGCTGGTACTTCCTTATGATGCAGCCAGCAGCGCGTATGATGACCAGCTTCAAAATCAGTTATTTCAGGCATTTCTTCTAAGCAGACATTCATACAATAATTACAGCGTTTCGCAAATGCACAACCTTTTGGGGGAGAAATGAGATCAGGCGGAGTCCCTTTAATGGTCTGCAAAAGCTGCTTGTTTTTCCACTCTAATTTGGGTACGCTGCCAAGCAGCGCTAACGTGTATGGGTGCTGTGGATGATAGAAAATCTCTTCTCTTGTTCCGCTTTCAACAACCTGTCCTGCATACATAACGGCAACTTTATTCGCAGAACCTGCAACAACACCAAAATCATGAGTAATTAAGATTACAGCCGTATTTAATTTCTCTTTCAGACTTTTAATAAGCTCCATGATCTGTGCCTGAATCGTTACATCAAGAGCCGTAGTCGGCTCATCGGCAATCAGGATCTTAGGATCACAGGCAATCGCTATGGCTATCATTGCTCTTTGTCTCATACCGCCTGAAAATTCAAATGGGTACTGATCAATCCTCTTGTCCGGGTTGGGAATTCCTACTGCTTCTAATAATTTTATGGCCTCCTGTCTGGCTTCTTTTCTGCTGATCTGTCTATGCTGGACAATATTTTCAACAATCTGTTTTCCGATTTTCATGGTTGGATTTAAAGAAACCAGGGCATCCTGGAAAATCATGGAGCATTCTCCGCCCCGAAAGGCTCTTTGCTCTTTTTTACTCATTTCCAATACGTTCTTTCCTTCATAGATAATCTTACTGCCCTTTTTGATTTCTCCCTGGGGAGCTTTCACAAGAGACATAATCGCTCTGGAGGTTACACTTTTGCCACAGCCTGATTCACCAATAACAGCTAACACTTCACCTGCTTTTACATCAAAGGAAACGCCTCTTACAGCCTGTACTTCTCCCGCATAGGTGTGAAAAGAAACTTTTAAATCTTCAACTTTTAATAAGGTTTCCTGACTCATCATGATTTCCTCCTAGTCTCTAAGCTGAGGGTCAAGCGCATCCCTTAAACCGTCACCTAAAATATTAAATGATAATACAAGTAAGCATAAAAGCAAACTGGGATATAATAAATGAGCAGGATAAAAAGCCATGGCTTCCTGACCTGCTGAAAGTAAAGTTCCTAAACTAAAAGCAGGCGGCTGAAGCCCGATTCCTAAAAAAGAAAGTACGGTTTCGTCAAAAATAATATAAGGAATGGATGTGGCCAGATCCAGAATTAATAAACTTAACGTATTGGGAATTAAATGTTTCACAATTACTCTTGCGGAAGATGCTCCTAAAGCCGCAGATGCCATTATGTATTCACTTTCTCTAAGCTTTAAAATCTGTCCTCTTACCATACGGGCTGTACTGGTCCAGTTGGTGATACATAATGCAAATAATAGGGGGAGATAACCATTTCCCAGTACAACCAAAATGATTAAAGTGACAATCAGATAAGGAATGCTGTTTAATACCTCTACAATCCGCATCATGATGTCATCAACAAAACCGCCCAGGTATGCCATAACAGCACCGTAAATACAACCAATAATCACTTTAAGGCTTGCTGCAACGACAGCAACAATAATTGAAAATCTTAACCCTTTCCATAAACGGGAAAAAAGGTCTCTTCCTAAATAATCAGTTCCCAGCCAATAGGTACTGCTCGGCGGCAAATTTTTAATTTCGGGCATTAATGTTGAATAATTCTGACCGCTTAAGCCAGGCCCGATAACAGACATAATAAATAGAATCATGAGTACAGCCATCGATAACATGGCTAATTTATTTTTCTTTAATCTCCGCCATGCATCCTGCCAGTAACTGATATTGGGTCTGACGACCTCATCAGCATTAAACTTAGACTGGTCAGCGAGTTCAAATCTTTTATCTGCCAATGAATTCATACTAGTTCTCCTCTCCGTTATTTTCCGGCACCGATTTTAATTCGGGGATCGACAATAACATATAAAATATCTGTTATCAACATTGTTATAACCGTAATAATGGCATAAAATGTTGTTCCCGCAAGGACAATCGGAATATCTCTTCCCTGAATCGCTTCTATGTAATATCGTCCCATTCCCGGAATGGAGAAAACACGCTCTATAAACAGAGAACCCGTCAGAATACCTGCCACAGTTGTAGGCAGTACGGTGATAATCGGAATAAATGAATTACGTACAACATGATTTTTTACAATCTGCATTTCAGAAAGTCCTTTTGCTCTTGCTGTAAGGGTATATTCCTGATTAATGCTTTCCAGCATACTGGTTTTTGTCAGTCTTGAATAATAGGCGATGAAACTGCAGGAACCGGCAATGGTCGGAAGGATTGTATACTTCCAGCCGCCAAACCACAATTCTTTTCCTTTCGGCCAGCCAATGATAGGCAGCTTCAACAGCTCTCCGTTTGCACAATATTTTTGAAGCAGAAGTGATATAACCAGGGAAGGCATGGATACTAAAATCATAGCTCCAACTAATATAAGCTTATCCCAGAAGCTTCCTCTCTTCATGGCTGCTATAATACCCAGTAAAATACCTAAGGTCACACCTAATAAAATCTGCTGGATACTAAGCCTGACTGTCACCGGAAGCTTTGCCTTTAAGTTTTTGTTAAATGTTTCGCCTGGTCTGATGATCGATTCTCCAAAGTCACCATTGATAATCAGCCCCTTCATGGTAATCACATAACGCTCAACGACAGGTTTATCATATCCGTATTTTTCTATGATCTTCGTCTGCACCGTTTGTGGTAATTTGGCAATCTTTGAAGTCAGTGCATTTCCAGGGATTGCAGACAGCAAGAAGAAAGTAGCTGTCACAATCAAAAACAGGGTAACAAGCATTTCCAATACTCTCCGGACGATGTATTTTGCCATATTCATCATTCTCCTAATCTATAAAGTATACCACATAGGCACATAGACTTCTGCCGATGCGCTATGTGGTATGACCTTTCAATCTATTTATTCTTCCACAATATAAGCATATTTAAATTCATATTTGCCACCAAAAACAGGATACTGAAAACCATGAAGACGATTATTAATATAGCTGTGCTTATCCCGGTAAAGAAGAGGTTTGATTGCTGCGTCATCTTTGATCAGGATACTTTCTGCTTCCCCATATAGTTTCAACCGTTTATCATTATCCTGTTCTTTCGTTAACTGGTCCAGGATCTGATCATATTTTTCACTTGAATACTTACCATAGTTACTGCTTCCGCCGGTTCTGAAGATATCAATAAATGTCATTGGATCATTATAATCTGCTCCAAATACCTGCATACAAATATCAAATTCACCGGCAACCTGTGCTGCATGTGCAAGTCCGAAGTCACCTACAATATTAAGATCCACCTTTATGCCTAAATTATCCTGTATCCGCTGTACTACATACTGCTCAATATCTTTTTCTATTGTTGTTTCGCCATAGCCTAAGAACTGGATCGTAATCGTACTTAAATCATCTGTGTCTTTTCCAAGTTCTTTTAATCCTTCATGAAATAACGCCTGCAATTTTTCCGGATTATTGGCATATTCGTTATATTCTTCTTTAATGGGTTCTGCTGCTTCTGTCCGGTATTCTTTATCCCCAACTTTAATATTTGGTGTTACAAGTCCATAAGCTGCAGTATATCTGCTATTATAAACAGAATCAATAAATGTCTGGCTGTCTAACGTATAAGCGACTGCCTTTCTTACTTTTGCATTCTGCATTAAACCACTGGGACAAGATTCCTGTGTATTAAATTCAAAATATTGTGAAGCAACATCTCCATCCGTATAAAGCTGGCATTTGCCTTCACTTGCTGCCTGATCCCATTTTTTTAAATAATCACCGGAAGCTGCTACAAAATCCAATTGACCTGCTTCAAATAACTGGAACTGGGTAGCGGTTTCATCTACCTGCTGTAAGTCGATTTCATCTAAGTAAACATTTTCTGCATCCCAATAGTCTGGATTTTTTACTAAAACAGTACTTTGGCTGGCTGTATATTCCTGTACCATATACGGTCCGCAGGATAAGGTCTGCATTGCATCCGTACCATATGTATCACCATATTTTTCAATATTATCTACACGGATTGGATTAAACATTGTATAAGATAATTTATCAACAAAATACGGTTCTGGTACTTCCAGAGTAAACTTTAAAGTATAATCATCAACAGCTTCTACACCAACTTCATCAAAACCACATTTACCATTGTAATAGTTCTCTGCATTTTTAATCGGAAATGCAAAAAAAGCATATGGACATGCTAAGTCCGCGTTCAAGACTCTTTCTACCGCATCTTTATACTGGCTGGCAACTACTTCTTTCCCATCTGACCATTTGTTTTTTCTTAAATGAAATGTATAGGTAAGACCATCTTCAGAAATTTCATATTTCTCACATCCTGTATTTTCCAGAACACCTTTATTCTCCCTGAATAAACCTTCGCAAGTTGCTAAAAAAAACGAACCCGACTCAGAATCTCCTACCTGTGCTGTGTCAAACGTAATCACATTAAATTGCATGCCATGCGCAATCTGTTCGGATGCAAGTGTCTCTCCGTTTGGTCCTTTTTTTCCATTTTCTGATGTTTTCTGAGTACCTGCAGCATCTCCCCCTGCAGTTTTACCAGCAGAACCGCCGCATCCGGCTAAACTGGATGCAACCAGTCCTGATACGATTAACATACTAAAAAATTTTCTTAATTTCATTAATATCCATCCCTTTCGTTTCGGTTTTTATAATAGATACAAAACTTTTGTATTACCACATTGCTTTGTAAGTGCTTATGGGAATGAATCATCTCTATTACTCTTTTTCATCCGGACCCTCCTTAAAAATTTTTATAGATTTAACGATCGGCTGACAGCTTCCCGCATTCTATACGGTTATGACATGGTAATATATAATCTTTCCAGTTTCTCAACGATTCTCTTCACACATCCATCTTCAAACGGACTGTCTAACCCTGCTTCTTTCAGCATGTTTGTAAAGAAATCACTGGCTGATAAAGTACAAAGCTTTAAGTAGCTGTTCCAGGCTTTCTGATAATTTTCATCCATTCTTATTTTGAACTGGAATGCACAAATCTGGGCAATACAGTAATCAATATAATAGAAGGGATCATCATAGATGTGAGGCTGCTTTTGCCAGAATCCCCCTTTTTCAAAGTAAGGAAATCCCGTATAATCCAGATGCGGCCGATATTCCTTTTCTAACTGCTTCCAGGCATTATGCCTTTCCTCCGGAGACATGTGAGGATTTTCATATACCATGTGCTGGAATTCATCTACCATACAGCCATAGGGAATAAATATGGCAGCGTCTTCTAAATGCATGGAGAGGTAATCTTCAGTACGGTCCCCAAAGAATTGATTCATCCATGGTTCCGTAAAAAATTCCATAGACATAGAGTGAATTTCTGCTGTTTCCATCGTGATATCAGCATGTTCTCTGATGGGATCCTTTCCTGAAAGAAATCCCTGGAAGGCGTGACCGCATTCATGTGTTATTACGTTGATATCTCCGCTGGTTCCATTAAAATTTGCAAATATGAAAGGGGAATTATAAACAGGAAGGTAGGTCATGTATCCCCCTGCCCGTTTTTTCTTTCTGCCCAGCACGTCAAACAATTCATTCTCAGACATAAAATCAAAGAATTCCTTTGTTTCTTTGGAAAGATTCCCATACATGCTCCGGGCACTGGCCATGATCTCTTCGGGAGTTCCAATTGGTTCTGGATTACCATCAGCAAAGTAAACACCTTCATCCATACAGGATAATTTCTCCAGACCCAACCGTTTTTTTCTTCTTTCGTGAAGCTTTTCTGCAAATGGCACAAAATATTCCTTTATCTGTTTTCTGAAATTTTCTACCTTATCTTTGCCATAGCAATTTCTCTTTACACGGTCATAACCTAATTCTACGAAATTATCATGACCTAATTCCTTTGCCTGTTTTGTACGATTTTTCACTAACTCATCATAGATGGAATCAAGTTTCTCACCGTTGGCTTCAAAAAAGGCACAATATTTTTTATATGCTTTTTGCCGCACTTCTTTATCCTTATGAGTTAAATATTTTCTTAATAACGAAAGGTTCAGTGTCTCCCCCTCCCAGTCGATTTCTGCACTGGCGATCAGCTTATCGTAAGCAGTCATCAGGGCATTTTCTTCCTGTTTAAGGGGGATCAGCTTTTTATCAAATGATCTTATATTCAGCTCAATATTCTTAAATGCTACAGCTCCTGTCTTTTCTTCTAAATAAGTTCTATATGGAGATTCATACATCTGCCGTGCATAGGTTACATTCATATCGATAAGTTCAGGCTCTGTTTCATCATAATAATTTTGTTCATTTTCATAGAAATCATCTGTGGTATCAATGTCATGTCTGATTTTTGCAATTGTAATCATTGTTTCGATTTCATCTTTGAATTTATAATACTTTTTATGAACCTCGAACTGGGCTTCACCGCTTTTTGCAGATGTAAATTCTTTCATAAGTTCTTCAAACTGAACCTTTTTTTCTTCTAAATCCACTCTTTGATAGGGCATTTCTTTAAACTTCATTTTATTCCTCCAATAATTTATTTTTCGTGACTTCTAATAAATAATTGACAGCTTCCTTGTTCATCTGATAATAAACTCGATTATCTGATTTTTCTATATTAATAAGACCCATCTTCATAAGCGTATTCATATGATGAGAAATCGTAGCAGTGGTAAGCTTCAGTTCTGCTGCAATTTCCTGTCCATATGCCTTCTGGTTCCGAATAAACCGTAAAATCTCAAATTTACTGGGATCGGATAACAGTTTTAATCCATTGCTCAGTTCCTGATTTGTCAATTGTCTTTTTGTAACCTGATAATTACAGTCAAACAGTATTCCCACATCTAATATATGGTAATCCCCCATATTTTCATCATTCCCATTAAAAATGACCCGGTTGCAGCACATAATTTGTGTTCGGATAAACGTTGGCTTGCTGGGATAGCTGTCTTCACTGATGTTATAAAAACTATTCATTAACTTATGAAAATTATGCTGCTCAAAATATTCCACCCAATACTCAGTGGCCATTTCTTTTAATTCCACCAATGTTTCTTCATGCTTTTTTAATGCTTCAACCGTCTGATCAAGGATTTCATAAAGAATATCCAGGTGTCTGCCGGAATGTTCTATTAGCTCCAATAATTGCCACTTTTGCGCTGGTTCACATTCCAGGCTGCCGATTCTGTCTGTAAATGAAACCTCCTGGCCAGTTTCATAAACGGAAGTCTTCAAATCGATATCATCAAATGAAAGCTCTAAGGTATTATCATTTTTTATAGAATCAAATGATTGTACGATATAATTTTTTATATCATTCTTACTGCCGGAAAATATGGAATGCCTCATACACTGATATAATATTTTTGCAATACATATGTTATCTGATATGAATTTGGTAAAATAGAACTTAATATTGGGATTGTTCATATCTGTATGTTTCTCAATGTCTTCCTGAATAAAGAATAATTTATCTAATTGATAACTAATCTTTGCATGTTTCTCCTCATCTTTGCGTTTTAGAAGATCAATTTTTAAATTTTGATACGAATTTTTATTGACAATTCGAAATAATAATTCAATGCTTTCTGTATAATAATCAATTTCTTTTATTACTGTACACTCTATGCTCATTTATTACCTCATCACTTTAAAAGTATAATTCATTATTACGATACATAAATAAAGTTCAATTTTTTTTATTATATCATCAATTAGAAGGTTGTCAATGGATATGTTAGATAAGCATCAAATATGATACAATTAACTTTATTTATGAAAGTATTTCGTTTATTTATGCATTTATTTCCTCTAAATGGTTAGATACTCTGAATTTGCGCTATAAAATTCAGCATTTTTGTGGTATAAAGGAATTTGAATCGCAGCACCAAAGCATGAAAGTTCAGACATGGCGAAAGGGATTAATAAAAATATGAAAGATATTATATATAAAAACGTCCCAATTATAACCGAAAGATTATGTATTAGAAAAATCACTGCAGATGAGTTAATTCTGATCAGAGGTGAAACAAATTATGAAGATTTTTATAAAATGACCTGCAGGCCAGTCATTAAAAGGGGAAAAAATGAGTTGGAGGAATTTTATAAGAATATTATTCAAAAAGAAACTACTGTTATCTTTTCAATAACCAGAAAAGAGGATGGGGTTTTAATTGGTAAAGTATCATTTAGCGACTATAATCCAAGAAACAGCAGTATGGAATTAGGATATTATATAATCCCCCGATATAGAAAAAACGGATATATGAGTGAAGCACTTACGTATCTTTTTGATGTTTTATTTGGGATAATCAGGATAAATAAAATATACGCTCAAACTGCAAGCTTTAATGAAGAATCAATCGGATTATTGAAAAAGATGTATTTTAAGAAAGATGCTATCTTAAGAGATCATCACGAATTGAATGGAAAACTTTATGATGATTATATTTATTCAGTATTGTGTAAAGAATGGGACGATCATTCGTGTTATAAATCCTAGAGAGTACTTTTTTTAAATGTTCCTACGACGTGATAACTGTGGAATAATAAATTTTAGTTTTATCAGAAAAAACTTTTAACCTGTTGATTGGATAAGTTCTTCAGTATAAACCTGACCAGCTGGTAAGCACCTGAGGTCATACGCATGCACTGTTTTTATCTGTTTTTAAATCACTGGAAACAAAAGCTTCTTTCAAAAAACAGTCGTCTAATTCCCATCTTTCTCCATTTGCAGCCAGTTTGATACCTTAAATATTGCTGATAGGATGTGCGTGGTTATAACGGCTTTTGATGTAATTTCAGGGCACGCTCCCGGAATTGACGGGGAGATATACCATATTTTTCTTTAAATAATTTTCCAAAGTAACTTTGCCCGGAGAATCCGCATGAACAGCAGATGTCTAAATTGGAAGCGTCTGTGTTTGTCAGCAGTTGAGCGGCCTTTGAGAGTCGGTATTCGGTCAGATACTCCTGCGGTGATTTGCGGACTATGTTTTTAAAACAGCGAAAACATTCGCTTCTGCTGATGTTCGCGGCCCTGGAAATGGTGCTGATGGAAATATTTTCTGGATAATGTTTATGAATATATAACAACATTGTCCGGATTCGCTGCTCCTGCAGGGAATCACTTTTGGATGAGGCAGTTAAGTCCTCTGTTTCGGAAATGTGCAGAAGAAGCTGGCGCCATATTCTGCAGATTTTTTCGATGCACAGCAGTTCATATCCCAGGGTATCAGGAGTAAGCTGATAAAAAAGACGGAGTATATCCAGGATTTCTCTGTCTGTTTCATTGACCGGGATTAAATGCAGCCCCGAAAACGGATGGCGTATCACCGGAAGTGTATCTTTTTGATAAACAGTTCCATTAGGCAGGCTACTGAAAAATTCAGTAGGAAATAAAAGACTGAACATGACAGTCCCTGGACTTTTCTGCTGGGCCATATGAAGCGCTTTTACATTAACAAATACTCCTTCCCCTTCATGCAAAATTTGAGGAGAAGGACATTCTGCATAATGACAGAACGAATATTCGACTTCCCCTTTCAGGACAATTCCGAATTCCACTTCGTCATGCCAGTGACAGTTTACCTCTCCATTTATATAGTCATCAAAGTAATCTGTGCTGGAAACTATCGGGAAAATACCATTCTGGCTGTGAACCTGTTCTTTTAAATTTTCATCTACAATAACTGCTTTTGTTTTCAATTCGTAATCTTTCCTCCTAAACTTTCGCTTTGGTTTTGGTACAATATTAATAATAAATGGCACAAACAAGATATTTTTATACGTTATTTGGTGCTATGATTATATCACTACTGAAGGGAAGAAACAAGTGGAAGGAAGTTTGAATATGAGCAGAGTAAAGGATATGACACAGGGAAAGCCGGCAAAATTAATTTTATTTTTAACGTTCCCCTTGATTTTAGGTAATTGGGGACAGCAGCTTTATATGATTGCGGATGCGGCCATCGTTGGGCGGGGAATAGGCGTAAAAGCACTGGCAGCCATAGGCGCGACGGATTGGACTTATTGGTTGATTTTGTGGGTAATTCAGGCTTTGACTCAAGGATTTGCAACCTGTGTTGCTCATCACCTTGGAGAGGCAAATCAGGAAAAACTGAAAAAGACTGTCACAATGTCTGTCCTCTTATGCCTGATAATCGGGATTATTTTGACGATTATAGGACTGACAATTGCGTATCCAGTTCTCTCACTTCTCAGAACGCCAGGGGATATATATGATGGGGCAGTCTCCTATCTTTGTACAATGTACCTGGGTACGTTGATTGTCATGGCCTATAATATGGCTGCCGCAATTTTGCGGGCTTTAGGAAATGGAAAATCGCCGTTAGTTGCAGTTGTAATTGCAGGGATCATTAATATTATTTTGGATTTACTGTTTGTCATGGTGTTCCGATGGGGAATAATGGGGGCTGCTGCTGCAACACTGATTGCCCAGTTGTTTGCTTTTATGCATTGTCTGTACGTGATGAGAAAGGTTGAAATGCTACAGATGAACAAGAAAGATTGGAAGCCTGACTGGATTGTAATTGGTGAATTGTGCAGTATGGGGTTACCGCTGGCATTACAGCATGTTGTAATTGTCATAGGGGGGATGATTCTGCAATCTTCGATTAATAACCAGGGATTTGTTTTTGTGGCAGGTTTTACAGCCACTAATAAGGTGTATGGACTGATGGAGAGTTCGGCGTTTTCATTAGGATATGCGGCCACAACTTATATTGCACAGAATTATGGAGCAGGGCTGCATGAAAGAATTCATAAAGGGATGAAAAGCATCGTAATTATTGCGGTATTGATGTCCTTTGTGGTTTCTGCCACCATGATATTGGGTGGAAAATATATTCTACAGTTATTTGTTTCCACATCGGAAGTCGGAGCATCAGAGGTATTACAGATTGCATACCGCTATCTGGTCACGATGTGTTCTTTGCTTACGTTTTTGTATCTTCTGCATGGATGCCGGAGTCTGCTGCAAGGTCTGGGAAATGCTGTAGTACCTATGATATCCGGCTTTTTGGAGTTTGCTATCAGGGTTATAGTATCAGTCGAATTGATCCGGATATGGGGGCCTCCTGTGATTTTTTTCGCGGAACCTTTGGCTTGGATTGGAGCGGCAGCTGTTGTAATAGCTGGGTGTGTCATGAAATTAAAGAAAATCACGTTTCAAAATTCTGCTTTAGATTAAGAATTCATCAAACAATGCCCCGTTAGTATTAACATTCCCACGATTTCCACTCATAATATAATAAGATGGTATCAGTGAAAAGTGTATCAACGTGCGCTTGGCTTCGGCTGGGCGCATTTTTTATGGATGGAATTATAGAAAAGAGAACTTGAAAATCAGAACAAAACTCTAGCTTAAGCATACATCCGCCTTTCTGTTTCTGATATAACCGACTAACTGTTTAACGGATGCAGTCAGACACTGGTATTTGAATTTCGGTCACAAACTTTTTTGTATCATCAGTGATCCCATAATCAATCATCGTAATTTCTTTTGAAAATCCCGTAATATGAAATTTATGTTCGGATATAAAATCAGCCATCTTTTCATACTGTACGGCAGAGTTCATATGGCTTCCGCAAAACCGCAGTGTTACACAGGTTTCTTCGGGCAATTCTTCGATTGGTCCTGAATAAATATCTTCTTTGTCTAAAAGAAGAAAAACCATATCGTATTTGTCATACTGCCCCTTTAACAGTTTTTCTTTTGCTATTCCTACACCGACTTTCCCCAGAAATACGACTGTATCCCTCTGATCCTGCTCCAAACGCCGAATCGAAGATTCTAAATCAAGATATGATTCTATGGATAACTTACTCTCAATCCATGCAATCCGCCGTGGGGCAATGGACTTCACCTTAATGGTATCAAGTTCAGAGGAGAGAGCATCCTCAATCTGTCTTAGCCGGTGCTCTATCTTCCTCTCAATTATTTTTAATTCCTTTTGCTTGTTAATAACAGCTTTCTTTTGCTGCCGTAACATCATCTGCATTTTATCAACATCACGGTTATTTAAAAAATCTGCAATTTGTTCTAATGGCATGTCCAGTACACGTAAATACCGGATTGTGTTAAGACATTCAAACTGGCGGGTGCTGTAATAGCGGTAACCTGTTTCATCGTCTGTATATTCCGGCTGCAACAGTCCTGATTTCTCGTAGTGGCGCAGGGTGCCTACACTTACATGAAACATCTTTGCTACATCGCCAATTTTAAAAAAACCGCCTTTTTCCATCGGATTCCCCCTCCAACATTTATATAGAACTGTTTAATTCGCTATTATGCTTACTCAGCCAGAAAAAAACACTGATACAGATAATAACTGACAGGACTGATCCTGCGGGAGCTGCAATTCCCATGGGGTACAGTGTATCTGCAAAATATACTGATGCCAGATATGCAAGCGGTATACGCGCACAAATAATCGAAACTAAATTGTGTATAAACGATATTCCAGACAAACCATATGCACAAAAATACCCGCTGAAACAAAAATGAATCCCTGCAAAAATACAGTCCCAGACATAACCGCTCATATACTGCCCGCCCAGCAGAATCACTTTGGCATTATCTGTAAACAGCCCGATTGCCGGTTCAGCCAATAATTGCATCAGAACTGCCGATATTGTGCCGAAAGAAACCGCTATTAGTACTCCAACCCAAAGCGTCTGACGAGCACGTTCATGTTTACCTGCACCTGCATTTTGTGCGGAAAGTACAGAAATAGTGGACAGCATAGAGGATGGAACCAAAAATAAAATGCCGATAATTTTTTCCACAATCCCCACCGCTGCTGCATCATTTAATCCCCTGTTATTTGCAATTACAGTAATTACAATAAATGCGATCTGGATAAACCCATCCTGCAATGCCACCGGAATACCAACTTTAAGTAAATTTCTCATTACTGCTATCTGCGGTTTCAAATCATTCAGAGAAAGACTTACCATTTTCCTTTTTCCAATAAAAAACAGGGACACAAAAACGCTGATCGTCTGCGATAATGTTGTCCCCAGTGCCGCACCAGCTGCTCCAAGTTTCAATATACCGATAAACAGATAATCCAGTACAATGTTAGCCGCACAGGCTACTGCAATAAAACACATAGGGCTTTTGGAGTCACCCATTCCGCGAAAAATAGAACTGATGATGTTATATCCAGTAATAAATGGTATACCAATCATGCAGATTGTAAGGTATGTAACCGTCTCTGAATAAGCTTCAGCAGGTGTTAACATAATGGCAGCAATTGGATTTACCGCCGCCAGCAATACTATCATGACTATGACTGATAAAGCCATAAACAGAGTAATCGTGTTCCCGATGGCAGCAGATGTCTGTTTTCGATCTCCGGCACCCACAGAACGCCCAATCATCACTGTTGCCCCCATTGCCAGTCCGACAATCATGACCGTCACCATATGCATAACCTGGCTTGCTATAGAAACTGCTGTAGTACTATCCACCCCATTAAACTGTCCGATAATAAACAGATCAGCCATCCCGTACAGCGTTTGAAGAAAATAAGACAGCAAATACGGTAATGAGAAATATGCAACGGTCTTAAATACACTGCCTGTGGTTAAATTCTTTTCCATAAATAAATTCGCATCCTTTACTTAATTTATATAAGTATATCATAATGTCTACAACCGTTGTAGAGTCAATGTAAAAAATAACGCCATAGCAACCAAGGGCGATGTGAACGATGTCAAAGCCCGCAAGTATACCCGGTACGGCATCAACTACTTTTTTGACTTGCTGTCTTTTTTTATGCTGTCCGGAAAGCATCCTGTCCAATTTAAAGAATACATTAAGGAACTATATGGAAGCATAAGGATTCTGTTAAGATCATTGAGCGGCAAATTCACAAGGTATACAATTATTTCCTCAGAAACATTCCGTTATAAAATTTTTGAAATCATTTTGTAAGAGAAAGAAGGAAATCTCATAATGGTTACAGAAAAAGCAGTAAAAGAAGAAAATATAGCAAAACTGCCTGCCGATAAGGTTTATGCTGCACTTGGCAGCAGTGTGGGGGGGCTGCGCCAGTCACAGGCAGAAGAAAGACAAAAAAAACTTGGTAAAAATCTGATTGAAGAAAAAAAGAAAAAATCAGTCATACTTATCTTTCTGGGAAACTTTGTACATCTGATGGCAATCCTGCTTTGGATTGGCGGTGCTGTGGCTTTTCTTGCAGGGATGCCCCAGCTGGGAATCGCCGTCTGGCTGGTAAACGTCATTAACGGCGTATTCAGCTTCTGGCAGGAACACCGGGCCGGTAAGGCTACCGATGCATTAAGAAATATGCTTCCTTCCTATGCACGTGTAATCCGCGGCGGGGAAGAGCAGAAAATTCTGGCGGAAGATCTGATCATCGGCGATATTATATTATTGGAGGAAGGGGATAAGATTTCTGCCGATGCCAGATTAGTAGAAAGCAGTGATTTGCAGGTGGATCAATCCACTCTTACCGGGGAATCCAATCCGGTGCGCAAAATCAAAGATGCTGTGCTGAAAGATGATCTTACAAAAGCAGAAACACCTAATTTGATATTTGCAGGTACCAATGTGGCGGAAGGCAACGGTAAAGCTGTTGTAATGGAAATCGGCATGCGTACGGAATTTGGTAAAATTGCCGGGTTAACACAAAATATGAAAGAAGTTCAGAGTCCTCTGCAAAAGGAACTAAACCGTTTAACAAAACAAATTTCAGTAATTGCCATATCTTTTGGCGTGTTTTTCTTTGCAGCCGCATTGTTATTGGTAAAGGAGCCCATGGCCTCCTCCTTCATTTTTGCATTAGGTATGGTTGTCGCTTTTATTCCGGAAGGTCTTCTTCCAACCGTAACCTTATCTCTTGCCATGGCAGTTCAAAGAATGTCAAAACGGAATGCTCTGGTTAAAAAGCTGTCTTCCGTGGAAGCACTTGGAAGTACTACGGTAATCTGTACGGATAAAACAGGAACCTTAACCCAGAATGAAATGACTGTGAACCATTTATGGCTGGCTGATGGGGAATATGAAGTAACTGGTGTGGGTTACAGCCCCAGGGGAGAAATCAGAGCAGGCGGGAAAACGGTGAAAGCCAGCGAAGATGAAGATATGAAACTTTTACTGACCGGCGCCGCCTTGTGCAGTAATGCAAGACTGCTGCCGCCGGGAGAGGAATCCGCCCGTTATACTGTGCTTGGCGATCCTACGGAAGCCTGCCTGGGCGTTGCAGCAGAAAAAGCAGGTATTAATATAGCAAAGCAGGCAGAGCTGACACCAAGATTGAGAGAACTGCCCTTTGAATCCCGCCGTAAAAGAATGACGACCGTGCATCAGCTTCAGAAACCCATAGAAGGCACCAGACTGATTGCTTACGTAAAAGGTGCTCCCAAAGAAATAATGAAACTGAGTAACACCATTCGCAGAAATGGGACTGTCACTCCTATGGATGAAGAAATGCGCAGGGAAATCATGGAGGCCAATGACAATTATGCCAGACAGGGATTACGTGTTCTGGCTGTGGCTTACCGCCTTTTGAAAAAAGAAGATAAAATTCCAACAGCCATGAGCACCTATACACCGGAAATCATAGAACAGAATATGACCTTTGTGGGACTGGTTGTCATGGCAGACCCTCCAAGACCGGAAGTAGCTGCTGCTGTGGAAGAATGCCGCCATGCCGGTATCCGGATTATCATGATTACAGGCGACTACGGATTAACGGCAGAAAGCATCGCAAAACGGATCGGCATTGTAAAAGGAGCAAACCCAAGGGTTGTATCAGGACTGGAACTGGAAGAAATGTCGGATGATCAGTTAAAAGAATACTTAAAGGATGAAATAATCTTTGCACGTGTCGCACCGGAGCAAAAACTCAGGGTTGTATCGAATTTACAGGAGCTGGGAGAAATTGTAGCAGTAACCGGAGATGGTGTAAATGATTCTCCCGCCCTGAAAAAAGCGGATATCGGTGTGGCAATGGGAATTGCCGGAACCGATGTGGCAAAAGAGGCGGCAGATATGATTTTAACCGATGATAACTTCGCTTCCATCGTCCATGCTATTGAAGAAGGCCGGGCTGTTTACAGTAATATCAGGAAGTTCTTACTGTATATCCTAAACTCCAACATGCCGGAAGCAGTACCATCCGCATTGTTTCTTTTTTCACGCGGCGCGATTCCCCTCCCCCTTACTGTCATGCAGATTCTCACCATTGACTTAGGAACGGATATGATGCCTGCTTTGGGGTTAGGTACGGAGAAACCTGAAAAAGGTATTATGGATCAGCCACCCCGGGATCCAAAAGAAACCCTGTTAAATAGGAAACTGATTATTAAAGCTTTTTTATGGTATGGAATGCTGGGTTCCCTGGCTTCTGCCTTTTCTTATTTCTTTGTCAATATACAGAACGGCTGGCCTGATATGCCGCTGGCCAGCGGAAATAACCCGGTTTATTTCAGAGCCACTACTATGGCATTGGCAGCTATTGTATTCAGCCAGATCGGCGCTGTGTTTAACTGCCGGACCGAAAAACAGTCTGCTTTTAAAGTCGGATTATTTAAGAATAAACAGGTTAACCTGGGAATCCTCATCGAAATTATATTAATCTTTGCCTTAGTTTACCTGCCTCCATTACAATCTGTTTTCCATACGGCCCCCCTTCTGTTTTCCGACTGGCTTCTGTTATGTATCTGGCCGCCGCTTGTATTACTGGTTGAAGAAGTAAGGAAATTATGGCTGCGCAATAAAAAGCAGGCTGGAAGCAAAAATTTATAGAGAGGTGATTGTTATGAAAGTGATTGTTGTTGGCTTAGGGAAAATGGGTATAGGTTTGTCCCATAATTTAATTAAGAAAGGGCATCAGGTAACCGTGATTGACTCAAATCCGGAAGTTTTAGACAGCCTGGGCAGTAATTTTGAAGGAATAAAGGTTTTGGGATTTGGGTTTGACCGGGACGTTTTAAGCAAAGCCAGAATCGACAAGGTGGATGCGGTGGTATCCTGTACAGAGAGTGATGAAATCAATGCTGTAATAGCCAGAATAGCAAGAACGATTTACCGTGTGCCCCATGTGGTTGCCAGATTATACGATACGAAAAAGGCAGAAATCTATCACAGACTGGGCATTCAGACTATATCCACCACTTCCTGGGGGATTGAAAGAGCAACTCAGTTTTTAACCTACCATCAATTGGACAGTGTCTATGACATTGGAAATGGCACCGTGAACCTGGTTCGAATTGAAGTTCCTTCTCTTTTGGTTGGGCATCAGGTAAATGAAATAACAGTGCTGGGAGAAATACAGGTTGTTTCCATCAGCCGGAATAACAAAACATTTTTACCAACTCTGGGAACGATTCTGGAAGCAGAGGATATCCTGTATATTTCAGTTATCATAGCTGCAACGGATAAATTAAAAGCCATGCTGGATCTGGTATAGAAAAGCTAAATGAAATGTCAGAAAATTTTTAAGAAAGGATGCCGCGAAAGCTATGAAAGTAATTATTGTAGGAGGAGGTCAGGTTGGTACCTACCTCGCTTCCCTGTTATTATCCAACGGACATGAAATAAAGGTAATTGAACATCGGAATAAGAATTTTAATAAGCTGTTAAAAGAACTGCCTCCTGAAGTATTAATTAACGGCTTCGGATCGGATCCTGCCGTTCTGGAGCAGGCAGGAATTGACTCTGCTGATGTTATCGCAGCAGTAACGGATGCGGATGAAATCAATCTGGTCGTTTCCACTCTTGCTAAAATGGAATTTGGTGTTCCAAGAGTGGTCGCCAGAGTTAATAATCCAAAAAATGCCTGGCTTTATAACAGCAGCATGGGAGTGGATGTTGGTGTCAATCAGGCCGATTTAATGGCACACTTCGTAGTGGAGGAAATGGATTTAGAGGATATGTTCACCATATTAAAATTAAAACGCGGTGATTATTCCATTATCCAGATGAAAGTCGGCGAATCTGCCAGAGCTGCAAACCAGTTACTCAAAAACTTATCAATACCGAAAAAAACAGTACTGATCGCGATTACCAGAGATGATGCCTTAGTCATTCCAAAAGGTGATTCCCAAATTCTGGTTGGAGATGATATATTGGCTTTAACCGATGAGGGAAGCCGGAAAGAATTGAAAGAAATATTTGGCTGAATCAGAGTACAAAGGAGTTTCCGCCGTACAGACCGCCACGCCTGCTGCCTGACCGGCAGAAACTCCTTTTTCATCCCATATTAAATATTTGATGCCACCTCAAATGCATCCCATATGGCGTACATGATATTGGAAACCTTTCTTGCATCTCCAAGTATGTAAAGATCCCTGACTTCATGTTTTAACTCATTATAAAGTCTGTTTTCTGAATCATACCCCACTGCAAGTACAACAGAATCAGCACTTAGTTCCTGTTCCCCTGCACCAGTCTCAATTAGAACACCCTGCTCAGTCGTTCGGATCGCCCTGGAATCTGTATAAACCGCAATTTCTTTCTTTTGAATCAGTGATAAAAGCATGCTGATATTGGCAAAGCACAGCGGACCATTTAGTTTTAACAGACTGTCCTGGGCTTCCACAATGGAAACATCTTTTCCGTTGTTCTTCAGCCACAAAGCCAGCTCACATCCAACCAGTCCTCCGCCTAAAACCACCACACGGCTGCCCGGATCCCTGCTTCCAAGAAGCACTTCTTCTGCTGTGAATACCTTACTGTCATCTCCAAGACCGAACACCTTAGGCCTTGAACCGGTTGCAGCAATGACAGTATCCGGATTGGCTGTGCGGATCATTTCGGGCGTTACCTCTGTATTATAATAAACCGGTACGGAAAGGTCTTTCAGTGTATTTTCATACCAGTTTGCCAGTGCATGATCATCTTCTTTAAAGTCCGGTGTACCTCCGGGAATTAAATTTCCGCCCAGACGGTTCGTCTTCTCATACACCACAGGCTGATGACCTCTCATACTGAGAACCCTGGCAGCTTCACATCCGGCCACTCCTCCGCCGATAATCATTACCTTTTTCTTTTTCAGGACAGGCTTTAATTCTGTGATCCGTTCTCTTGCGCAGGAAGGGTTGACCGCGCAGTTAAGCCAGCCATAATGAACCATGCGGCCAAGGCAGCCCTCATGGCAGGAAAGACATGGGCGGATCAGTTCTGTCTGACCGAAACGCAGTTTATTTACATAATCAGGATCTGCAAGCAGCGGGCGTCCAAGTCCGATTAAATCACAGCTTCCGTCTTCAATAGCGGAAAGGGCCAGATCCGGATTATCCATGCGGCCGGCACAGATAACAGGACCATTTACCGCTTCTTTAATTGCTTTTGCGTAAGGGATGTAAAGTCCTTTCTTTTGATACATCGGAGGATGATTCCAGAACCACGCATCGTAACACCCCACATCCACATCCAAAGAATCATATCCGTACTGCTCCAGCAGCTGTGCGGCTTCAATACCTTCCGGCAGGTCACGTCCCTTTTCTTCGAACACCTCACCAGGAAGAGCTCCGACACGCCAATCCTTAATAAATGATTTGGGACTGTAGCGGAGCGTAACTGTGAAATCTTCTCCGCAGGTTTTCTTTATTTCCTCCACTATTTCTCTTGCAAAGCGAAGGCGGTTTTCCAGGCTCCCGCCGTATTCATCCGTTCTGTTGTTGAAAAATGAGATCGCAAACTGGTCAAGGAGATACCCCTCATGGACTGCATGAATCTGAATTCCATCAAACCCGGCATTTTTGGCAATTGCCGCTCCTTCACCAAACCGTTTTACGATCCGGCGGATCTCTTCCTTTGTCAAAGCCCGGCAGGGTATATCAACCCAGCGGTTCATAATTTCCGAGGCGGATACCGGTTTTAAATCCGGATCAACAGGAGGCGCCACACGGCCAAACCCAGCACTTAACTGGAGAAATACTTTGGCATCATAAGCATGAATCCGTTCTGTCATCTCTCTTGCAGTCCGGGTAAAATGCACCGGGTTTATGGTCGGACATGGAGTGCTTGGCATAGAATGATGTTCTGCCTCATTATCAACAAAGCATACACCTGTAATGATAAGCCCGGTTCCGCCCTTTGCCCGCTCCACATAATAATCGACCCCTCTCTGGTTGAAGCCTCCCACGGAGTCTCCCAGACCCTGGGGACCCATAGGCGCCATAACAAAGCGGTTTTTCAATGTGACACTCCCGATTTTAACCGGTTCGAAAAGCTTTTCATATTTGTTCTGCATATTTGTCTTCTCCTTTTATTGATAGTATGAAAAAATAGTATCAAATACAACAGGAAAAGGGTATGTCTCTATCTATAAATTTTTATCTGTTTCTTATTGGTTTTACTAAGATTCTTTTTGTTAAATCAAACAATTTCATCTGCATTCTTTATCTATTTTAACAATTCATTCTGGAACCTCCATAAAAACGATGTTATAATATCTCTCATAATAATCAATTAATACAGAAGAAAAGAGGACGCTTATGGCAAAGCACATGAAAAATCTGGCAGAGTTTTTAAAGAATTACAGCTGTCAATGTCATATCAGTAATGATTTCATCATCAGATCATGCCGCTGTCTCGATGGTTTTCCTGAAGCATTCTGCTCAGATATCATTTACATCGCACATGTCTCAGACCTGCCTGACTCTCTCCCGCTTTCAGAAACTGTCAATCTTTTACTTATTGGGGATAAGGAACTGCCCCGTTCCTATGGTGCCGAAAATAAAATCAACTGGATTGTCTGTGATCCCGGTCTGGCAACACTGACGAAGTTAATTAACCTGACAGAGGAATTCTTTTTCGAGGAACTGACCCTGTACCAGTACAAGGAAGAGATGATCCGGGCGTTAAACGATCGGGATGCCATGAAGAAAATGCTGGAAGTGACTTATAAGTATGTCGGAAACCCGTTAAGAGTGATAGATTCCGCCCATAATCCCGTGGTTTCCTGCTGGGATGAGGAGCAGTTGGATGAGCCCCAGTGGATGGAATACAGGGAGAATCAGACCTTCTCCCAGAAATACAACGATACCTGCAACGCTGATTACGCATTTCAGCGTCATATGCTCAATTCCCCAACACCGTATATTATGAATTACCCGGAGATTTATAAACACCGCCAGCGTATCCTGCGTATCAGACAGAGCCATATGAATATTGCTTTTGTCAGCGAATTGGAATACAACCGCCCCTTTACGGAATTTACCAGTGAAATATTACAGGTCTTTACCCATTTTGCAGGAATCCGGCTATGTAATGATTCGCATTTTTACTGCTCCTATGATTCCCCTTTATCGGAAATACTTCTTTATGTTTTAAAAACACAACAGCCCAATCAGGAAAAAATCCGGCAGCTGATGAAAAAATCCGGTCTTCATTTAAAAAAATACTTATACTTCATTTATATTACAGACAACGACCTTTTTGACTCCAGGGAGAACATGGTTTATATTTGTACACTGCTGGATAAATTCTTTACCGGGGGGCTGACTCAGATGATCGAAGGTAACATAGTTATCCTTCTGGATTCTGATCAATGCATGAAGTCTCCCCTTAATGATGACCGCCTGCAGAACTTTCTTCAGATTCTAAGTGCAAATCATATTTTTGCCGCAGTAAGCCGCGCTTTTTTGGACCTTTCACAGGCAGGTTATGCCTTAGAACAGGCAAAAAAGGCCTTTGATTTTTCAAGACAAAAGGAAGGCCTGGGGCAGTTGTTTTTTTATGATGATTATATTTTAGAAGATCTGGCAGAAACTTATCTGCTTCATAACCCGCCTGTTCACATGATTGAGCCGGGTCTTAACGAACTGATAGAATATGACAGGCTACATGGTACGGCCTTAATGGAAACACTCACCTGCTACCTGGACTATCAGCTGGATCTGCACACTGCTTCTGAACGTATGCATATCCATTTTAATACCCTGAAATACCGCATACAGAAGATTAAAGATATTACCGGACTAGATTTAAACAAAATTGATATTATTATGAGAGTCAGGCTTTCCCTGATTGTCCTCAAAGCCATAGAATAGCCCAAAAAGGCAAAAAGCTGCCGGGCAAACAAAGCGCCGGGCAGCTTTTATCTATTACTTCTTTACAACAACTCTTTTATCAATGTCTTCCTTCTCTTTCCCATCCGGTTCTGCACCAATACCGCCAAATGGCATCTCTGCGATGAGTCTCCAGTGATCCGGAATATCAAATAATCTGGCAACCGCCTCATCAATCACCGGATTATAGTGCTGAAGAGATGCTCCGACTCCCACTTCCCGTAAAGCAGTCCAGATATTGGATTGAAGCATTCCATTGGCCTGATTAGCCCAGACTGGGAAGTTATCTGCGTAGAGAGCGAACTGTTCCTGATAAGATTTTATGACCGCCTCATCGATAAAATATAGAACCGAACCATATCCATTCTTAAATGTGTTGATCTTATCCCGGTCTATCTGGCCGCCAAATGCATCATAGACACTGTCCCACAGCTGATCCTGCTTCTCTCCCAGTGCTGCCACAACTCTGGCACTCTTCATATTAAATGCATCCGGGGTAGCTTCTGTTACCTTTCTGATAATATCCAGCACTTCCTCTTCCGATACAGGAAGCTCACGGTTGATATTATAATAGGTTCTTCTCTTCTCAAGGCTCTGAATAAATGACATAATATCTGTTCCTCCTTTATTTTATTTGAAACCACTATGGGAATCATCTCTCATCCCGCGTGTTTTATTCATATAATCTGTTTTGATATTAAAATACTACCACATTATACCACGGAAGTCAATATGGTTTTAATAAATTATATTTAACAAAATCATTTCTCAGGAACAACCGATTTTAATCACTCTGTCAACCCAGTCTCTGTAAAATGACACTTCATGGGAGACCAGCAAAACAGTGCCGGGAAATTCAGATAATGCTGTCTTAAGCGACAGTTTCGCCTGCACATCCAGATGATTGGTCGGCTCATCCAGGATGAGAAAATTATAAGTTCTTCCTGCCAGCAGGCATAGCTTTACTTTTGCCTGCTCTCCTCCGCTTAAGGTTCTGATGGGCTGAAGCGCATGCTTCCCCGATATTCCATTTTGAGCCAGCTTTTGTCTTACCTCCTTTGTCTCCAGCAATGGAAAATGATCTGATATGATCTCTATGGGAGTCAGACAGTCATCTGCCCATTTCTGATCCTGCTCATAATATCCGATAACTGCTTTTGCAGAAAAACAATACTCTCCGCTCAAGGCAGGAATCTCATTCATCAGGGTTTTTAACAGCGTGGTTTTGCCGGCTCCGTTAAAGCCCGTTATGACCACTTTTTCCCCCTCTTTCATATAAAAATTAACGCCGGACAAAACTGGAAAGCTGTAGCCTACAGTCAGATTTGATACCTTCAGTTTTCCCGCAAAAGAGAGCGCACCCTGATCAAACCGGAAAAAAGGTCTGATTTCCTTTTGCTCCAACGCCTCCAGCCGGGCCATATGGTCAAGCTGCTTTTGTCTGCCTCTTGCCATTTTGGATTTTCTTCCGGCTATATTTTTGCGGATAAATTCTTCTGTCTTTTTAATCTCTTTCTGCTGTGCAGTATATTGCCTTGTATAATTTTCCCGTAACTGTATTTTCTTTTTCAGGAATTCTCCGTACGAACCAAAGTATTTTACTATTTTTTTATTATCAATATCACAAATCCAGTTAGTTGTTTTAGTAAGAAACCCCTCGTCATGAGAAACAATAATAAATGCCTGCCCGATACCGCACAGATAATCCTGAAGCCAGACAATATGATCGTGATCCAAAAAGTTGGTCGGCTCGTCTAACAGCAATACATCCGGCTTTTCAATCAGCAGCTTTGCCATAATGACTTTTGCCCTCTGGCCGCCGCTCATTTCTCCAATGGGACGCCCAAGCCCAATGGAGGAGAGCCCCAGTCCCTGGCAAACCAGATCAATCTGTGAATCGATGCGGTAAAAATCACGCTGTTCCAAAGTTTCCTGATATCCGGCAGCTGCCTTAAGAGCGCCTTCCTGTCCCTGTGCTGCACGGTCATACAGCTCATTCATCTTTTTCTCCATGATATAGAGTTCTTCAAATGCTGTTTTTAAAAATGCTTTCATCGTCACCCCACTGTCTAAGCTGGCATATTGATCCAGGTAACCGGTTTTTGTACCCGGATGCCACACCACTCTTCCTTTATCCGGTATGATTTCTTCTGTACAAATTTTAACTAAAGTACTTTTTCCTGTACCGTTCTGGCCTGTAATTCCAATATGTTCTCCTTTATTAAGAACCAGTTCCGTTTCATGAAACAACTGATTATCTCCAAATGAATGAGATAAACCTGTAATCTCCAATAAACTCACGTCTATATTCCTTCTTTCCTGTATTCATTTCAGATACAGACGTATTTCCTCTTTCTATCCCAATATCCCTGCTGCTGGTTTTTTTTAATAAAAAACAGAAGACAAGGATACTGTCTCCTCTGCCTTCTGTCTGGATTCACTACAACAAAAGGCCATGAACAAACAAAACATTGTCCATGACCTTAAAGCGCAAAAAGAAGCAGGGAAAACAGGCATCAAAAGAAGAAACAGCCTGTAACGCTGTCCTCATTGCTGCACTGTCTCCCGATGAATTCTAAAAGCGTATCAGTAACCGCCATACTCTGTACAATGTTTCACCGGGTTGATTTGTACAGAGCTCATTCGTCTTGTCAATTGATCGCTAATAAAAAAACTCATATCTGCTCTCCTTACATTTGATTATCTGACTATATCACCATCTGGTTTTTCTGTCAACCCAGGTGTTTCTCCTTTAAGCTTCCCTTTGGCGGGTATCAGCCTCCACACAAGAACACTGATCACAGCCAGGAAAGCAGAACATACAAAATAGGGAGCCCTTCCGCCTGCCAGATGAAACACGCTTCCTCCAATAAATGGACCAATGATTCCGCCCAGACTGGTGCCAAACATATACGTTCCGTAAAAATTTCCCATTACCCGCTCCGGAACTCCTTCCACAAACAATGCATCCAGGGAATAATCCTGGGCAGTAAGGGCTAACTCATACAATGTCCAAATGATCGCAAATATCCGCAGATCCGGGCTGAAAACCATAAAAACAATAAGCACAGCAGCAATCATCGTAAATGAAAGAATGGTTTTTTTATATCCCAGCCTGTCTCCGATTTGTCCGATTCTTGGACTAAGAAAAGCAGAAAGTATCACCGGCAGCAGAAACACAAATGCAACGGCCTCCATATTAACATGATATACCTCCATCATATACGGAATAACCAGAACTCCTGCCATCCTCACCGGTATGCAGTACAGGAAATTCAAAATCCAGATTTTCTGTTCCAGCGCGGTATAGACTGCCTTTTCAGACTGGGAAACCGGTTCTTTCGTGTGTGGCGGTCTTTTGGTAAATACATACACCAGTGAAACCATGGCAAAAGCGGCACTGATTAAAAATAACCGGTTCCATCCTTCTAAAAAATCAGAGCGGCTGAACACATAAAATGTCAGACCGATTCCTATAATTCCTCCGAATTGCCGGTTACTGCTATATCTTCCAAGTCCCTGGGCAAAGCTGGTTTTTTCCGCCGTGATCAGGCTGACTGCAGAAATTGTTAAGAGAATTCCTGCCGCTCCCTGTACCATTCTTGCAGCCAGTAAGTATCCCAGACTTCTTGCCTGGGCAAATAAAACATAAGCCAGTCCATACAGGAACAGGGCACAGCACAGTACCACGTAACGGCTGTAACGATCGGATATCTTTCCAATCAGCAGCCTCATGATCAATTCTGAAAATGAATAAACAGAATACAGTATACTTAATTGAAATACGGTATACCCCAGTTCTTTTGTATAAGCAGGCAGCATCGCGTCGAAAGCAAGAAAGGGCAGTGAGACCAGAACGATGGACAATGCGACTTTTTCATACTTCATATTTCATCCCCCTATATCACGAAACCGAATGCCTGGTCTAAATCGTTTGTAATTTCGTTATCCACAAAACCATTCCCAGCCATATCAGAAAGAACCTTTATGGCCTGACTGTGTTCCATTCCCTTCCGGTAGGGGCGGTCTTCTGTAAGAGCCTGATATACATCAAGACACCCCATCAGACGGGAATTGAAATCCAGTTCATCTCCTGTCTTGCCGAATGGATATCCCTTCCCGTTGAGTTTTTCATGGTGGTTGGCTGCCCATTCCGTAATGTCTTCAAAACCTCTGATGTTCTCAAGTGCAGCTCTTGTATAATATACATGTCTCTTTACTGTCTCAAATTCCTCCGTAGTCAGGGCACGGGGAACATCAAGGATACTGTTTGGTACAGCCAGCTTTCCTAAATCATGTAAGTCAGCCGCAATGATCAGCCGGGCTGTTTCTTCCTGTCCTTTCTTATAATATTCCGCCATTCTGGCCGCTTTTTCTGCCAGACCTTTGGAATGGCGTCTGGTAAAGCTGGATTTTGAGTCAACAATTCTGGAAAACACACCGGTAACCTGGCGGATTTTATCCAGGGGCACCTCCATCTCAAAGTTTGGAATCAGAGCTTCAAGAGCCGGCTCAATCCTGTCATTGCTTAGATTTTCCCAGACAAACTGATCCTCCGCCATCTGATGAAGGATTGCAGCCAGCTGCGGCGAAATCATGCCGTCCTCACAACCGTTCACCCATTTGAGCACCTTCTCATGAGAATAATCTCCGCCTGCATACTTAAAATAGTTTTCAAAGCTGTCAGCTGCAGCTATAATCTGGGAAATTAGCGGTATCTCATCGCCCTTTAACCCGAAAAACCCCTTTCCGTCATAGCGCTCATGATGATAGAGAATCACATCCTCAGGCTCTGTCAGAAACGGGTAGTCTTTTACATTCTTTTCTCCAATCACACAATGACCTCTGGAGCCTTCAAATCCCGTCACTGCATGATCCCATTCCTGGGGAAGCTGTTCATAGAGACTGGATTCACTTAAACCGTTATCATGGAGAATGGAAAGTGCAGCGGCATCATATACCTCTTCTTCCGTTAAATCCAGTCTCCTTGCTATGCATAAGGTCAGATAGGCGGTTCTCTTTCCATGATTCGACCGCATTCCCAGCCGGTCCATCTCAACAAAGTCCAATGCAAACGAGACAGCCATCAGGAAATCATTTAAGCTGAATTGCATGTTGTATCGGCTCCTTCCGTTTCCATTCCAGTTGTATTACTGGTTTTTTGGTAATTATTACATAATAAGACCATTTTAAATCAGCGTGGAATGACTGTCAACCGGATTAGGTTTCACTCATGCTCCTCCCGTGCAGTATCAGTAAAAGTAACGACTGTCGTCACAGGGCAGCTGAGATAAAATATCAATAAAACAGGAGAAAAATGCATTCACGCACCTTTCTCCTGTTTCCATCAGTAGTATGGATAAACATACTCCTGCTGTGGTTTCTCCGCCGCTGCCATATTTTCTGCATCAATGGTTGGATACCCGTCTTTTACCAGTAGCTTTCCGGTAACCGTTACCCAGTCATCCCCCTTAAAGCTCAGTCCTTTTGAATCATGCGCCATCAGCCCCATAGGCGCCATATCGGCAGAACAGCACCACATAGACAGACGGACCAGTGCGAATTCATTTTCCTGCCGGTTTTCCAGATCCAGAAATACAAAACCCTTCATGGTAACTGTATACCCCTGATATTTGTCAGCATGGGCTCCAAGTTCTGTCATCCACGCATAATAATCATCGTCTGCAATGGTGATCGTTCTGGCATTCTCATCAAGTCCATTTAATCCGGCTCCGGTTAAAAGCTCCGGCTGCTGACTTTGTGTCTGTGCTGCATCATCTGCATTCCCATCATAACCGGCACTGTAATCGGGCTGCTCTGCTTCTGTTTCATCTTCATAATAATCAAATCCGGCTGTTTGCTGTTCACTGGCACTTCCGTAATCGAATCCAGCCTCTTCCGAAGCGGAACCAGGTATACTGGAGTTGGAATAGTTCTTTATCGCCCCACTTCCTGCTGGAGGGGCTGGCGGTACTGTTAAAATCAGAATCGGAATTCCAAGAACCAGACAGTGAAACAGCCTGCCCTTATATTTCGGACGGAAAATCTTCCCTGCTCCCATGGCTGCCCACAGTACCATAAGTGCGGATAAACCATATAAATAAGGCTTCATCCTCGGCGTCACATAGGTGAGATAGCCGCCTGTAACAGTCAGCCGGAGAACCAGAATTCCAAAAAGCAGATAACAGGCAGACTCAGCCAATGCCTGCACATTGATTCCTTTCCCTTTCAGCTTCATATCCGGATCCCTCCGCATCCAAGCAATGCAAACGTACCAACAACACCAAAGCAAATCAGGAATGTTGTAACGAAAAGGCGGACGATAAACTTCTTTTCAAATCCGCCAAGAAGCATTGCACCATTTTTTAAATCAATCATGGGACCAAACACCAGAAATCCCATCAGCGCCCCTGCCGGGAAAACACCTGCCATGGTTCTTGCCACCACCGCATCAGATGAGGAACACAAAGACAGGATAAATGCCATTGCCATCATAAACGCCACCGAAGCCAAAATCGGAATTCCAGCTCCCGACCGGGTCATTCCCGGCCAGACTTCCTGCAGTACAGTGGAAACAAAAATCCCGGTAAGCAGGTATTTACCAACTGTAAAAAATTCATTCCGGGCGTGACGCATCATGAGAAAAAAACGGGAAGCTTTCATTTCATCCGCCGCAGGAATCTCATAATCCCCATACGTTTCTCCCCCCTGTATGAACGAATCCGTTAACAGTATCTTTTGGGGCGGGGATACAAGATAAGTAAGACCGGTCAAAACTGCGCATAAAATCCCCAGACCGCATCTGGCTGCAATTATCTTAAAATTTCCATTAAAGGCATACCAGGTAGACAGAATTACCACCGGATTAATCACCGGGGAAACCAGCATAAAGGTAACGGCTGCAGACAGTGGAACTCCCTTTTTCACCAGACCTTTAAACACCGGTATGGAAGCACAGTCGCAAACCGGAAGACAAAATCCGGCCGCAATGGCAAAGAGCTGCCCCAGGATCACATTCTTTGGAAATTTACTCCGGATCCAGTCCGCAGGCACATAAACCTGAATGGCGGAGGAAAGCAGCACTCCAATAACAAGAAAGGGCACCGCCTGTAAAAACACACCCAAAAACAAAGTGACAAATGATCCCAGGAACGAGTTTGCAACCAGATAAATAATGGCGGCGGCAGCCAAAAGCAGAAGCAGCTGGGACTTCACTTCATACCGGAACATATTTTTCTTTATAAGGTCCCATTTTGCCTCTGTAAATACACGGATATCCGGATTAATACGAAAAAGCGCCTGGGCACTCTGCTCCGCCTTTTTCAAATCCTCTGTTCTTAAATATGCCATATCACTGGCCGCGATCTGGGACATGGAAATCAGTCCGGAGTCTGTGATTCGGTGCCTCAGTTCCTTTTCATCTCCCATATAAACAACCTTTTCCACATTGATGGCCGGCTTCATGTGAAACTGGAGAAACATCTCTTCAAATCTATGAAAATGCTCCATTCCATTCCACTCAATTAAGATTAAATCTGCCGGATCAGCCAGAATCTCCTGGCAAATCGAGTCAGCCACTGAAAACGGTGACTCCTCTGTTTCCGCCTTAGAATAATAAAGGGAGCGCACGCCTTCCCCTTCAGCAAGGGGTGTGTCGCCCCGTTCAAATTGAATCACCAGGACTTCCTGTTCAGAAAGTTCTTCCCGGATTAACCGGTTTATCAGCGTTGTTTTACCGGAATCAAGAAATCCTGTGATTACCCATGCAGGAACCACCATGGCGTCATTCTCCTTTAAACAATGTTATAATCTGCTGTTCCTTTATTCCTGTTCCTATAAAACACACACGGTTTCCCTCTCCCCGGGAACTTAAAATCTTAAGCATGCCGGGTATGTAATGAAAGGAAATGCTTCCCACGGGACCTTTTACAATCCCTTTTCCTCTGAGAATCATTCCATCTGCCTGATCAATTATCCTGATAATTTTGACCTTCAGTTCTGCCTCTGTCAGAAGCTCATCACACTCAAAGGTAACCGATGAGAAGATCTCTCTGGCAAAATGAAACAGGGGACGCACGGCAGATTCTCCCTTTCCGCCGGAGCGGATCTTCCGATTAAAAACAGCGGGCTTTTTAAGCTCCTCCTGCAGGGTCACCGCCAAAGATACCCGGGTTTCCTCACGGAATACTTCTGCAGGAATGCTGTCCCAGAAATCCGCTTCAATTCTTGCCTCAGGATTCAGTTTCCTGATTTTCCCCATGATGTCTTCTGTCTCTCCTGCTCTTTCGCTTATATGGCTTAAAAGAATCAGGTCACCAAACTGAATCTGGTTGATAAACACTTCTCCGAAATTTTCTCTGTATTTATTAAAATTCATCACATCCACCACAGTGATGCAGCGGCAGATTTTCACAATGTCCTTCCGGTTCATGCACACCTTAATAATATCCGACAGCCGCCCGGCTCCTGACGGCTCCACTAAAATCACATCAGGCGTATATTCCTCTGCAACCTGTCCCATGGCTCTGTTAAAATCTCCGGTCAGACTGCAGCAGATACACCCTGAATTTAAACTGGTTACAGTTAAACTGTCACCTTTTAAAAGCTCTGCATCGATTCCGGCATCACCGAAATCATTTTCAATCACTACAACCTTCCGGTTCTGAAAAACAGCGGGGACCATCGTCTGAATCAATGTGGTCTTACCCGCCCCCAGAAAGCCGGAAATGATATACAAATCTATCATCTTATCTACTCCTTATCGTGACCTAGCCTTTCACTCCGAGCAGCTTCTTTCCAATAAATATAAGCAGAAGGAAAACGACCCCCACTAAAACAATGGTTCCTCCCGGTTTTAACCCCAGATAATACGCGGCAAAAAGACCGATTATCATAAATACCACATCAAAACCAATGGCATAAAGAACCGTCTGCCTGTAATTTTTTGAAAACTGCATGGAACAGGCTGTGGGAATTACCATCATGGATGAAACAATCAAAGCTCCTACGGTCCTCGCCGCAATGGAGACTGTAACCGCTGTCAGCACGGTAAATATAAAATTCACTATTTTCACCGGAACTCCGGCAAGTCTGGCGCTCCTCTCGTCAAGAGCAATATAAAACAGCTCTTTATAGAGGAGTAAAAACAGCAGGAGGACCGTTAAGGACACTCCTATAACCAGAAACATCTCCATATCGCTGATTGCTACAATACTGCCAAACAGAAAACTGTTAAAATTGGCGGAATTCTTCACAAAACCGGAGAGCACACCTGCCAGACCGATTCCTGCAGACATGATAATCGCAATGGACATTTCTGAATAACGGGGCAGTTTTCTCCGTATGGCCTCGATTCCAAGGGCGGCCATGATACAGGCGGCTACTGCTCCGGCTACCGGATTGATCCCCATAATAAGTCCGAAAGCGACTCCTGCAAGGGAAGTATGGGAAAGCGCATCTCCGATCATGGAAAGTCTTTTTAATACAATCACGACACCGATACAGGGAATTACCATTGCAAGCAGAATTCCCACCACAAAGGCCCTCTGCATAAAGGCATAATTAAATATCTCCATCACAGTCAGCCTCCCCCGGGGTTGTTATTTGTCTCATTACGCCGTCCTCCAGACGAAAGACGGTATCCGCCAGTCCGGCCAGCCGTTTCCGGTCATGTGTTACCATAAAAACAGTCATATGATCATCGCGATTGAAATTCTTTATCAGGCGGTAAAACTCTTCCGTATTCTTTTCATCCACACCGGTGGTCGGCTCGTCAAGAATCAGAAGGCGTGGCCTGTTAACCAGGGCTCTCGCCAGCAAAACCCGCTGCTGCTGTCCTCCTGACAGCTTTCCGATCAGGCGCTTTCTGTATGGTTCCATTCCCACCTCACAGAGAGCTTCTGTCACTTTTTCCTTTTCTTTTTTTCCCGCAAAACGAAACAGCCCGATCTGGCTGTATAAATTTGCCTGAATGATCTCCTCAACGGAGGCCGGAAAGTCCTTGTAGGTATCCATTCCGTTCTGGGGAACATATCCCACTTCCTTCCAGTCACTGAACTGACGGATGTCCTTTCCCAGCAGTTTAAAGCTTCCTGTCTCTCCGGTTAAAGACAGCTCACCCAAAAGTATCCGGATCAGCGTACTCTTTCCCGCTCCATTATCACCGGTGAGTGCGGCAAAACCGCCTTGGGGAACGGTTAGATCCACTCCGTTTAAAACCCGTGTTCCTCCGTAGGAAAATGTCAGTCCTTTCATTTCAATCGCGTTCACATGCTTACTCCTGTCCTTTTTATTCCAGCGCTTTTTTTAATACAGTGAGATTCTTCTCCATAACAGAAAAATAATCATCCCCATTTTTTAACTGTTCATCAGTCAGTCCTTCTAAAGGATTTAAAACCTCTGTTTTTGCGCCGGTTTCTTTTGCTATGGTCTCCGCCACTTTAGGGCTGACCAGATCTTCAAAGAATATGGTTTTTACCTTATTTTCCTTTACAAAGTCTATGACTTCCGCCATTCTTGCAGGATCCGGTTCGGAATCCGGTGTCAGCCCCTCAATGCCCATCTGAGTCAGTCCATAAGCATCACAGAGATATCCAAATGCCTCATGGGCAACAACTACCGACTTGTTCGGAAGAGGAGACAAGGTGTCTTTAAATTTCTTGTCAAGCTCGTCAAATTTACCGGCATAGGTTTCATAATTAGCCTGGTAGTATGCTTCATTCTCCGGATCTGCCTTTACAAAGGCATCCTTGATATTCTCCATCTCTTTCTTCGCATTAACCGGGCTCAGCCATACATGGGGATCAAATTCTCCGTGCTCATGCTCCTCACTTTCAGTTCCCTGACCTTCCCCTTCCTCATGTTCGTGCCCCTTCATCAAAGAAATTCCCGAAGACGCCTCTGCAACAGTCAGATTCTTATTATTAAGAGTTTTTAACACATCCTCCACCCAGTGCTCTATTCCGGCTCCGCTGTATACAAATACATCCGCTTTTTCCAGGCTTGTAATATCCTTTGTTGCCGGTTCCCAATCGTGAGGCTCTGTTCCTGCAGGAACCATATTGGTGACATCCACTTTATCACCGCCTATTTTCACAGCAAAATCATACATCGGATAAAAGCTTGCCATTACACGCAGCTTTCCGCTGTCATCCGCTTCCTTTTTTTGTACGCAGCCTGATAACAGCGCTGCAGAAACTGCAGCTGTAAAAAGGACTGCTTTCATTGTTCTGTTTGTTTTGTTCATTTATATAATCCTCCGGTTTTTAGTTTATTTCTGATCCCTGTATGTATCATCTTATTCAATCATCCATACGAATCTTTAAATCCACCAGAGAAACCGGACAAAGAAAACGTCCTGCAAAATAAGGCAGTACTGTATATTTTGTAATCTGGCAGGAAGCAGCCGCCACTGCAGCTGTTCCGATTGCCTCAGAAATAACGCTGATCGCCGAAACACATAGCTCAAGCTCGTGACAGACTCTGCAATGCCTGCCTGTACATTCATGGGAAAGGTGGGTGAATACAAAAAACGATGAGCCCCATAAAACCACTGTGAGGATTAAAGCTGTCACAAGGGCCGCCCATTGTCTGAGATTGAATCTGCCTTTCATAATAAATCCTTTCTTACCTGTCTGTTACTGCTGGCATCCGCTGCAATAGCCATAGAGCACCATGTGCTTCTGGTCCAGCTTAAATCCATGATCTTCATGGATATGGCGGTAAAATTCATCCAGCCTGGAGCATTCTAAGGGAATCATGGAACCGCATTTTAAACAGACCAGCTTTCCCACATTCCTGTTTATTTCATCACCAATATATCGAAACTGGGCCTTCGACCCGTCTACAGACGGAATCTTCACAACCACACCATCTTCACATAAACGTTCCAGGGCCCGGTAAACCGTAGTCTGTCCTACATGAATCCCGTCCTTTCGAAGACTTTCCATAAAATCTTCCACTGTACAGAATATTTCTTTTTGTTTTTTTAAGCAGCTGACAATCATTTCCTGCTGCCTGGTCCGGTATCTTCCACGTTCTGCCATATTCATCCCCTATTTTCGAAATCAGAAATCATTTTCATATTATAGCACTCTCCCCTTAAATGTCAAGGCGAATTTGAAAACCATTTCCTGTTTCCATTGATAAAATTCTTCTTTTATTGCTTCTGGCTCTTGACAATGGGTTTTTAAACTGTTATTATGTTCATAAATTTAGAAATATTTTACTTTTTGAACAAAAAGGAGGAGCCTATGCAAGCAATCATCCTGGCTGCCGGTATGGGACGGCGTCTGAAACAGTTAACCGAACATCAGCCCAAATGTATGGTACCCGTCAACAAAATTCCACTAATTGAACGAATGTTAAAGCAGCTTGACCAATATGATCTGGAAAAAATCATTCTTGTGACTGGTCACAAGGGGGAACTTCTGCGTTCCTTTGTGGAATCCCTTTCCCTTCATACTCCGGTAGTTTTTATTGATAATCCGGTTTATGAAACTACCAACAACATCTACTCTCTTTATCTGGCCAAGGAGCATCTCCTGAAAGATGACACTTTGCTCCTGGAATCAGACTTGATATTTGAACAGGAGGTATTAACCCAGATCATTAAGGACCCCCGTCCCAATCTGGCTCTGACCGCTCCCTTTGAAAGCTGGATGGATGGCACGGTGGTGCTCATTGATCAGCATGACAATATCATGAAGTTTCTAACCAGAAAAGACTTCCGCTTTGAAGACATCCATTCCTACTATAAAACGGTTAACATATACAAATTCAGCCAGAACTTCTCCTCCACCCATTATGTTCCCTTCTTAGAGGCATACAGCAAGGCATTGGGAAATAACGCCTATTATGAGCAGGTACTGAAAGTCATTTCCCTTCTGGATGATCACGATTTAAAAGCCTCCCGTTTAGAAAATGGCTTCTGGTACGAAATCGATGACGAACAGGACTTAGATATTGCGGAATCCATTTTCACAGACTCACAAAGCAGACTTCTACGTCTGTCTGAGCGGTACGGAGGATACTGGCGCTATCCGGGACTGTTAGATTTCTGCTATCTGGTAAATCCCTATTTCCCCAACAGCCGTCTCATGGGAGAGATCAAAGCCAGTTTTGAGATTCTGACTACCAGCTATCCTTCAGGACTGGATATTAACAACCTCCTTGCTGCAAAATCACTGGGACTTGATAAAAACCAGATATTAACAGGAAATGGAGCCACAGAACTCATCAAACCTCTCCTTCGCAGCTTTCAAAAACCGGTTGGTGTCCTCCGCCCTTCTTTCTCGGAATATGAAAACTGTGCTGCCTCTGCCATCCCATTTTCCATTCCGACCAGGGATTTCACTTATACGGCACAGGATCTCATGGATTATTACAGCGACAAGGAAATCGACGCTCTTGTTTTAGTGAATCCGGATAATCCTACGGGAAATTACATAAAAAAAGAAGATGTTCTTAAGCTCGCCCGGTTCTGCAGGGAAAGAAACGCTCTGCTGATTCTGGATGAATCTTTTCTGGATTTTTCAGATAAGGAAGAATCCCCGTCACTTATGACACCGGAGATGTTAAACGCCAATCAGAATCTGGTGCTCATGAAAAGTATATCAAAATCCTATGGCGTACCGGGATTGCGGCTTGGAATCATGGCCTGTGCCAATCCGGATATCATCGCGCTTGTACGCAAAGAGCTTCCCATCTGGAACATCAATTCTCTTGCGGAATATTTTCTTCAGATATTTGAAAAGTATCAGGGGGATTACCACGATGCATTAAAGCAGTTTCAGGAGACAAGAGATGAGATGTACAGACTGCTTGGTTTCATAAGGCAGCTGACTTTATACCCGTCCCAGGCTAATTTCATTCTCTGCGAAGTAAAGGACGGCTGCTCTGCCCATCAGATTGCCGAACTGCTTTTAAACCGTTACAACATTCTTGTAAAGGATCTCTCCCATAAACCGGGAATGGAAGGCAGAGAGTGCATCCGGATCGCAGTGAGAACGAAAGAGGATAATAAACGTCTATGCGACGCTTTAAAACATATATTACGATAATTTCAGGAGGTAATTAAAATGAATGCACAGGAAACAGCAAACGAAACATGGAAGCAGATCTGGGTGAGAAAAGGGAAGGCAGAAGGAAATGACTTACTCTCCTTTGACGGCTACGAGGCAACTCAGGTGGATATGGAGGAAGTGGCCCGGCAGATTACAAAACGGCTGAATATTCAAAAAGGTGACAAAGTTCTGGAAGTGGGCTGCGGTGCAGGTGCAATTGCCCAATACTTGGACTGTGACTACACAGGCATCGATTATTCCCATACACTGGTTAAAAAACATATCGAAATACTTCATAATTCCGTATTAACCGGAGAAGCTGCAGATTTACCATTTAAAGATCATTCCTTTGACAAGGTGATCTGCTATGGAGTTTATCTCTATTTTGACGATAAGGAATATGCAAAGAAAGCCACCAGTGAGCTGTTAAGAGTTGCCAGGAAGAGCGTGCTCATCGGCGAACTCCCCATTCGTTCTCACCGCAAAGAGCATCTTCTTTTTACAAAGGAGGAATTTGAAGGCTGGGAAATAAGCGACGGTTTTTACGATCCTTATAGAAATGACCGTTTTAATGCAATTTACCGCTTCCCACTATAATTATAGAATAAATGATTCCCAAAGCCCTGCCTCATAAATGGCAGGGCTTTGGTATACCGGAAGTTTACGGCGTCACCCGGGTTAAATCTCTTGGGAAAAGTGAAGACAGGCGCACATTTTCCTGATCAAGCAATCTGCCTGTAAAACGCTCCAGCCCCAGACCCAGACCGCCATGAGGCGGCATACCGTATTTATGCATCATCAGATAGCTTTCAAATAAATCCGTATTCATCCCCCGGCTCCTCATTTTATTTAACTGCTCCTCATAAGAATGAATCCGCTGGCCTCCGGTCGTAATTTCCAGACCTTTAAACAATAAGTCAAAACTTTCCGTTTCTTCCTGATTCTCTTTGCTGTCCATAGCATAAAATGGTCTTTTTCTGCTGGGATAATGAGTGACAAATACAAAGTCGCTTCCTGTTTCTTCTTTTATGAGCTGAGAAAGTAATTTCTCCTCTTCCGGCTCAAAGTCATCGTAGTCCGCAATTGATCTGTTGAATTTTTTAGAAATCAGTTCTTTCGCCTCCATGAATTTAATCGCCGGGATTTGCTTTATATAAGGTAGTTTTACGTTTAAAATCCCCCGTTCCTCTTCATAACCGGCTTCCAGCACTTCCATTACATGACGCAGCATTCCTGTTTCCATTTCCATAATATCTTCAAAGCTTCTGATATATCCCATTTCAAAATCTACGCTTGTATATTCATTAAGGTGTCTGGAAGTATCATGCTTTTCAGCCCGAAATACCGGTGCAATCTCAAAGACCCGCTCATAAACTCCCACCATCATCTGCTTATAAAACTGCGGGCTTTGAGCCAGATATGCTTCCTTGCCAAAATAATCAAAGCGGAAGATATTGGCTCCTCCCTCGGCACCTGCATGAACAATTTTCGGAGAATGGATCTCTGTAAACTTCTCCTGTTTCAGGAATTCACGGATTCCAAGGGTGATTCCCTCCTGTAATAAAAATATAGCCCGTTCCCTTTCATTACGCAAAGTCACTGGTCTGAAGTTCAGGAGATTTTCCAGGGAAGTATCCACCCGTTTATTATTAATAACAATCGGAATCTGCTGATCCGGCTTTGATAAGATTTCCATATCCAGCAGCTGCAGTTCAAAACCTGTTTTAGACCGCACTTCCGGGATGACCTGTGCTGTTACAACCACGCAGCTCTCTTCGGCCAGATTTTCCAGCTCAAATAGTGAATATTCTCTGCTGTAAATACATTGAACCACTTTTCTTTTTGTTCTTAACAGAATAAATGCAAACCCGCTCATTTTTCTGATTTTATAGATGCTTCCATGAATTTTTATCTTTTCACCAAGATGACTGGTCAGATTCTCAGCTTCTACCGTTTCATTCTCTATAATTCCAATAATATTCTTCATTTTTTCCTCCAGGATTTATGGGATGCAATATTAAAAACCTCCCTTTCCATCCATAAGGACATCATCTATATGCCCCACACGATCACCACCTTTCATGATTGCCCGCATGGGTAAAAAAACAGGACCACACGGATCAATACCATCCACCAATGCGGTCCAGAATTATGATTCTTTCCACATAGGCACAGCAACGAAAGCGCCTGCACCTATGATTACTCAAAGATACAAGCGCTATCAATCGTCGTCCCTATTCAACATGAAAATTTGTTGATTACGATTCATCATAGCCACCTCTGCTGTTATATTAATAGTAAACAGATTATCACAGATAATAAAACATGTCAAATGCAATTTCTTTATAATATAAATCCCATTTCTTTGGCCTTTTCCATAAGTACTGGCTGAATATGGGGATAGGTCCAGTATTCAGGTAACTGCTCCGTCATGATTATTTCTGCTATTTCGTGATGCAGCTCTCCTTCAAAGGAATAAATTTCTGCATAATAAAGCTTTCCAAGTATTTCTTCCTCCAAAAACTCCCCATCTCTGGTTTCACCGCAGACGGAATATACGCATAGCGGAGTAAGATCATATTCCACTGCACCAGTCTCTTCCTTAAGCTCTCTCCTGGCAGTCTCTGTTATATCCTCGAAAGCTTCTCTATGGCCTCCAGGCACTTCGTATGTGTCTCTGTCTTTATGCCTGCAAAAAACCCATTTTCCCTGATTTCTCGAAATAATTACTGCAAATTTCAGCTTTTCATCCTCTGCCTCATCATAAAATTTCACCTTTGTCATCCCAATTTTCTCTATCCTTTCTGCTTCCATTATACTGCTTCCAGCATACCATGAAATAAATAATAAAAAAAGAAAAAATGGTAAAATTTAGATATAGTAAATTTCTAAAAAATCGTTATAATGATATCTAATCACATCATTGATCCGGTTGAAATCAGTTCTTATGTACTGATAATGAATATCATTTGAGTATCCTAAAACCTAGTAATCAGATGTGTTAATTATGAAAATATAGGGTTTCTTATATTAAAAAAAGGCGCAGTTTAACCAAAACCACGCCACCATTTTCAGACTAATTTCGACAAGATTCAT
>CAURBW010000032.1:0-48404 GCA_963523075.1 uncultured Clostridium sp. | reverse complement strand
TAAGAGGAAGAACGGATGAAAGATATATAACAATGTGTGGTTTTGAGGGTATATGTATTATATGAAATACTGCTTAAGATAGGAATGCGTAAATCCAAGTGTGGATTTGCGCTTTTTTTGCTTTTGAGAAGAGCGGCTACTTGCCATTGAAAAGTGAGATGATTATGATGAATAAAAAGATAAATAGGAAAATACCTGTAATATTGATTACCGGATATCTTGGTTCTGGAAAAACAACTCTGCTTCAGGGATTGCTTGAGAATGGAAATAACAGTGGTCTTGCATTAATTATAAATGATATGGGAAGCGTGAATGTGGATGGAAGGCTGATAAAAAGTGAGGATTCTTCACAAGAAACTGCAAAGATGGTGGAATTGCAAAATGGGTGTATCTGCTGTTCTCTTAGGGAAGAATTTATGAATCAGATTGAAGAACTTTCGAAAGATCAAAGAGTAGACAGAATATTAGTGGAGGCATCCGGAATCAGCAATCCGGTATCGATTGCGGAAGGTTTTTTGCTATCAGAAGCGGACCCGGATGATCGAAACGTTTATTTACACTCCGTTATTACTGTTGTAGATGCAGACCGGATTTATAATGAATTTTTGGGTGAGATGGAAGAGCAGTTTCAGGAAGATGAGGAAGAGGGACCTGATATAATCAACCTGGTTATGGATCAGATAGAATTTTGCAGTACAATCATTTTAAATAAATGTGACTTGTTATCGCCGGCCAAAACTCAGCAGGTAATAAATACAATAAAGCAGATTCAGCCCGAGGCGGAAATCATTGAAACAACGTGGGGAAAAGTTGATTCCCGGTTTATATTTGATGGAAAAGAGTTTGATTATGACAAAGTTATGAATTCATCATCACTGCAGAAAGCACTTGCCAGAGAAAAACATATGGATGAATCCGGGACACACGGTTATGGAGTGTCTTCTTTCGTTTATGAAGAAAGAAGGGCATTTGATCGTAAAAAGCTTTTGGAATTTTTGGAAGATAATTACCCCGAAACAGTAATACGGGCCAAGGGCTATATCTGGTTCTCAGATGATCCGGTACATGCCCAGCTGTTTGAGCAGGCAGGTAGAAATGCTTCTGTTTCAGAAGCCACCAGTTGGGTAGCGGCGCTGCCTGAAGAAGAAAAAGAGGAGGTCTTAAAGGTTTACCCGGATGTGTTGGAAGGCTGGGATGAGATCTATGGTGATCGTATGAATCAGATTGTATTTATTGGAAGGGGCTATGACAGAGAAGGGATGATAACGGCGTTAAATAATTGTATTGCAGTAAAATAAGGGGAGGGAATTAATGGGACAATTTGCATGGACTCTCGGAAGAAGTATCTGAAGATGTGATCAGCAGCCGTTATTTTGCAGGATATCATTTTAAAAAAGCCTTATGAAAATTCAGCAGGCAATCGTAATATTTTGCATGCTGGAAGAGACAATGGGAGTTTAAACGTATGATTAGAATATTGTTTGTGTGCCTCGGTAATATATGCAGATCACCGATGGCAGAGTTTGTAATGAAAGATTTGATTGATAAGAAGAATCTGACTGAGGAATTTTACATCTCTTCAGCGGCGACCAGTGAAGAAGAGATCGGCAATCCGGTTCATCATGGTACCCGAAATAAGTTAAGGGAATTAGGAATTTCCACAGCAGGCAAGTATGCGGTGCAGTTGAAGAAAAAGGATTACGGAGACTATGATTATATATTGGGAATGGAACACAGAAATATTGCCGGGATTATGAGAATTGTGGGGAGTGATCCCAAGGGAAAAGTAAAACGGCTTCTGGATTACAGCCCCAATCCCCGGGATATCGCTGATCCATGGTATACCGGGGATTTTGATACGACATATAACGATGTAAAAGAAGGCTGTGAGACATTTCTGGATATGATACTTAAGTCAGAAAGCGTCAATTAAAGGATGAAAACAGGCGGACGTTCTTCAGAATCCTTGGTGAACGTCCACCTGTTTATAAAATAATCTTATTAATCAATGTCTACAATGGTGATGTTAAGCGCTTCAGTGGATAAATTGATCTCCTTGCCAGCTATGCTGGGAGGATTAATGAAGCGGATAATTGGACGGAGAGCGAACCCTGGGGTATTATCTTTAACAACAGCTGTACTTCCGTCGCTTAATTTGACAATTGTACCGATTGGATAGGCGGAGACGCATTGAAAAAAGGCGGATAACAGTTCCGGATCAAAATGGGAATTACAGCAGCTTGTCAGATAATCGAATATCTTCCGCGGATTCCAGGCTTTACGGTATGGCCTTGTCGCACTTAAGGCATCATAAACATCTGCTATAGCCAGTATACGGCCATAAAGAGGGATATTCTCGCCTGCAAGACCAAAAGGATAACCACTTCCATCATACTTCTCATGGTGGGTCTGAATTCCCTGAAGCACTGACTGTGAGATAGAATTGCAGTCAAACAGCTTGTCATAGGAGAGGCTGGGATGCTGCTTCATAATCTCGTACTCTTCATTTGTAAGAGGACCGGGTTTATTGGTGATTTCAATTGGAATATCTGTTTTTCCGATATCATGGAGAAGGCCGCAGAGTGCTAAATCATTAAGCTTGGAAATAGAAAGCCCAATATACCGCCCGATGAGTACGCTTAAAATTCCTACATACAGGCTGTGGGAATAGGTATAGCTGTCATAGTCTCTGATATCAATCATCTGAAACAGATATTTGTCCATACTTAAAACATTCATAACAACGGTTTTGGCTACGTCAGCGATATTCTCATATATCTGTCTGCTCGTCTGAAAGGTCACTTTTTTCAGGCTTTCATCGAAAGTTTCCTGTATGCTGATCAGCATTTTCGCCTTTAATTCAGGTTCCACAATATCTTCCGGCTCGATTCCCTCTGTAAGTTCAGTCTGAATATAGGCACCCTGTATGCCAATATTCATCATTCTGTTAATGGTGCGGTCATTTAGGATGTAACCGGTTACGGCGAAAGGCAGCATTGGGTTTAAACCTGGTATGTTGCGGGCTAACTCCATACCTTCAGTCAATTTCTCAATAGGTAGATAAATCAATTCTTTACACCTCAACAGACTAAATGGCAGTCTCTTCTTTCTGTTCAGTAGTTTCCTTTTTATGTTAGAATTAGAAATAATTTCATATTAATATATTAAATTATAGATGGATTTCACAAATGCGTCAATGAAAATTTGCTATCTTATAGTTGGATTAATGGAAAAAATTACGGTTTCATTTTGTACAATTATAGGATGTGGTGGTAAAATATGGTAATTTTAATGAAAAATTATTTAATAAGAAATAAAATTTAACCATTCATACTTGACCGTCATCCTGCATAAGTATGTAAAAACGTCCTAGCAGGGGGATTTTCTTGAAGGAATATATTGAAGAACGCGCGGTTGCGATCGCCAACTACATCATAGACTACCATGCAACCGTAAGGCAGACAGCAAAGAAATTTGGAATATCCAAATCTACGGTACATAAGGATGTGACGGACCGTTTAGAGCACATCAATCCGTCTCTGGCAGCCCGGGCCAGAGTCATCCTGGACATTAACAAGTCCGAGCGCCATATCAGAGGCGGCCTCGCCACCAAAGAGAAGTATCAGCATCGCCTTCAGATGTGCAGCAAAAAAGATTTATAAAACAAATGAGTGGGGAGACAGCCGCTGTTTGAGAAATGGTAAAAGTTCTCAGACCAGCGGCTGTCCTGATTCATGAAAAACAAAATTTTACAAAAAACTGGTTGACATGAATCCGCAAAATATGTTATTCTTTACCCCAGTATGAAGAGACATTATCGTTTTCATGCAAATATTGACCACTTCGTAAGAAGTTAAGCCCAGACGGACAGGCGGGTCAGCTGCCGAACGTGGGAAACCACATTATTGATTGAGTTAGAAGCTCAAATTTTATAAGTTGATTACTTTATAATCAGTGCATCTGCACATCATCTTGTGAAACGATCAATAATAGCAGGGACAGTATATTTGCTATGTAGACTCGAAAACGGTAATTGTCATGAATATAATGCGGACGGAGGCTAATTCCGTTATAAGATTCATGAAATTTCAGGCAGGTGATGTACATTCACCTGCTTTTTTTGATTGTAAGGAATTTTATTGCAGAGAGGTAATATGCCATATGAACAGAGACGATCAGATGAGAGCTCCCATTTATGATGCTCTTGAATCATTCAGAAAGAAAAGAGTAGTACCTTTTGATGTACCGGGACATAAACGGGGAAGAGGAAATCCGGAGCTGGCACAGCTTCTCGGTGAGCGTTGTGTGGGGCTTGATGTCAATTCCATGAAGCCGCTTGATAATTTATGTCACCCGGTGTCAGTTATCCGTGATGCGGAACAGCTGGCCGCTGAAGCTTTTGGAGCAGCAGACGCGTTTTTGATGGTGGGAGGAACCACATCAGCGGTACAGAGCATGATCCTCTCCGTTTGTAAAGCCGGGGACAAGATCATTCTTCCAAGGAATGTCCATAAGAGCGCCATCAACGCGCTGGTGCTTTGCGGTGCAGTTCCCGTATATGTAAATCCAGAGGTTAACAGCATGCTTGGGATTTCCCTGGGCATGGAGATCAGCCAGGTTGAGAAGGCGATTGAAGAAAATCCTGATGCAGTAGCAGTGTTTGTTAACAATCCAACTTATTATGGAATCTGCTCGGATATCCGCTCCATTGTGCGCCTGGCTCATGCCCACGGTATGAAGGTTCTGGCAGATGAAGCCCATGGAACCCATCTTTATTTTGGCAAAAATCTGCCTGTTTCTGCGATGGCAGCAGGAGCGGATATGGCGGCGATTTCCATGCATAAATCCGGAGGAAGTCTGACACAAAGCTCGCTTCTTCTGCTCAATACCGGTGTGAACGGAGATTATGTGCGCCAGATTATTAACTTAACACAGACGACCAGTGCTTCCTATCTTCTTCTATCAAGCCTTGATATTTCCAGGCGGAATCTTGCCCTTAGGGGAGAAGAATCCTTTGCAAAGGTTACTGAAATGGCAGAGTATGCCAGGGAAGAAATCAATTCCATTGGGGGATATTATGCATATGGAAGAGACTTGATAAATGGTACCAGCATCTTCGACTATGACGTGACCAAGCTTTCTGTTTATACGCTGGGTAATGGTCTGGCAGGAATTGAAGTGTATGATCTTCTTCGGGATGAATATGACATTCAGATTGAATTCGGAGATATCTGCAACATACTTGCCTACATTTCCATCGGAGACAGAATTCAGGATATTGAACGCCTGGTGGGTGCACTTGCAGATGTAGAGCGCCTTTATAAAAAAGACCGGACAGGTATGCTTTCGGGAGAGTACATAGCACCAAAAGTGGTGATATCTCCCCAGAAAGCATTTTACTCAAAGAAAGTATCTGTTCCGGTGAAGGCGTCCGCGGGTAAGATCAGCGGAGAGTTTGTTATGTGCTATCCGCCTGGTATTCCAATTCTGGCGCCTGGTGAGATGATTACGGAAGAGATTGTGGAATACATCATTTATGCCAGAGAGAAGGGATGCTCCATGCAGGGGACAGAAGATCCGGCAGTGGAGAATTTAATGGTACTGACAGAGTAATTTCCGGTAAGCGGGAAAGATGGAGGAAAATATGGAGATATGGTTTTCGGAATTGCATACATCCAATGTAAAGCTTTCCGTCCGGATTGACAAGCAGCTCTTTTCCGGGGAAAGCGAATATCAGAGAATCGATGTATTTGAATCCCAGGAATTCGGAAAGTTTGTGGCTCTTGACGGAGACATTGTTTTTTCAGAAAAAGATGAATTTATTTATGATGAGATGGTTACCCACGTGCCGATGGCGGTTCACCCCGATGTGAGGAATGTGCTGATTATCGGTGGGGGAGACGGTGGTGTGGCGAAGGAACTCCTGCAGTATCCTTCCATCGAATCCATTGACGTAGTTGAGACAGATAAGCTGTTTGTAGATGTATGCCGCGATATATTTCCTGAGGTGGCATGCGGTCTGGCTGATAAAAGAGTACAGGTCTACTATGATGACGGACTTCGTTTTTTAAGAAATAAAAAAGAGGAATATGATCTGATTATCAATGATTCCACCGATCCGTTCGGACATACGGAAGGGCTTTTTACCAAAGAGTTTTATGGAAGCTGTTATAAGGCGCTGAAAAGCGACGGAATTATGGTTTACCAGCATGGCAGTCCTTTTTATGACGAGGATGAACTGGCCTGCAGAAGCATGCACAGGAAAGTGTACCGTTCCTTCCCGATCAGCCGTGTTTACCAGGCCCATATTCCAACCTGCCCGTCAGGCTACTGGCTGTTTGGCTTTGCATCAAAAAAATATCACCCGATTAATGACTTTAAACCTGATAAATGGAACAAAATGAAAATAGAAACCTGGTATTATACCACCAATCTTCACACAGGAGCATTTATGCTGCCAAAATATGTGGAAGATTTACTGGAAGAGGAGGAAAAGGAATGAGCAGATTATTAGTAATCGGATGCGGCGGGGTTGCCGCAGTAGCAATCAATAAGTGCTGTCAGAACAGCGAGGTATTTACAGACATCTGTATTGCAAGCAGAACAAAGGAAAAGTGTGATGCTTTAAAGGAAAAGCTGGAAGGAAAGACAAAAACAAGAATTGAGACTGCGAAAGTAGATGCGGACCACACAGAGGAAGTGATTGCCCTGATCAAGAGCTATCAGCCCGATGCTGTGTTAAATGTGGCCCTTCCATATCAGGATCTGACCATTATGGATGCCTGCCTGGCTGCAGGAGTGGATTATATCGATACTGCAAACTATGAGTCGGAAGATACCGATGATCCCCAGTGGAGGGCGATCTATGAAAAGCGGTGTGAGGAGCTTGGCTTTACAGCTTATTTTGATTATTCCTGGCAGTGGAATTACAGGGAGAGATTTGAAAAGGCAAACATTACCGCTCTTCTTGGAACCGGTTTTGATCCTGGTGTTACCAGCGTATTTTCCGCTTATGCTCTTAAACATTATTTTGATGAGATTCATACCATTGATATTTTAGACTGCAACGGCGGAGACCATGGTTATCCATTTGCAACAAACTTTAATCCTGAGATTAATTTACGGGAAGTATCTGCAAACGGATCTTACTGGGAGGATGGCCGCTGGATTGAGACAAAGCCTATGGAACTGAAATCCAAATATAATTTTCCAGAGGTTGGTGAGAAGGACATGTATCTTCTTCATCATGAAGAAATTGAATCTCTGGCAAAGAACATTCCGGGAGTTAAGAGAATCCGCTTTTTTATGACCTTTGGACAAAGCTATTTAACTCATATGAAATGCCTGGAGAATGTAGGTATGCTCTCTACTTCTCCTATTGAGTTTAATGGACAGAATATCGTTCCGATCCAGTTTTTAAAAGCCCTTCTTCCGGATCCGGCTTCCCTGGGACCGAGAACAGTTGGAAAGACCAACATCGGATGTATTTTTACAGGAATCAAAGACGGAAAAGAAAAAACCATTTACATCTACAATGTATGCGATCATCAGGAGTGCTATAAAGAGGTGGAATCACAGGCTATTTCCTATACAACCGGAGTTCCGGCGATGATCGGTGCCATGATGGTGGTGACAGGACAGTGGAAAAAGCCCGGAGTATTCAATGTAGAGGAATTTGATCCGGATCCATATATGGAGGCTTTAAACAAATGGGGCCTTCCATGGGTAGTCTGCGAAGATCCTGAGACTGTAACCGTGTGGAGACAGGAATAATCATGAAAATTGAGGAATTAAAGACTCCCTGCTACGTGATTGATGAGGGCAGGCTGACTGAAAATTTAAAGATTTTAAGCGGGGTAAGGGAGCGGACCGGATGCAGCATTCTTCTTGCCCAGAAGGCATTTTCCTGCTTTGCCGAGTATCCGTTAATCGGCAAATACATCGACGGGACTACTGCAAGCGGACTGTATGAGGCCAAACTTGGCAAGGAGGAAATGGGGCTGTCAAACCATGTTTTCGCTCCAGCTTATAAGGAGGCGGATTTTGAAGAACTGACAAAAATCTGCGACCACATTGTATTTAACTCATTTTACCAGCTGAAAAAATATAAGGACTGTCTGAGGGGAGTAAAAGCCGGAATCCGGATTAATCCCCAGTGCTCCACCCAGGATGGGCATGCCATTTATGATCCCTGTGCACCGGGGTCAAGGCTGGGTGTGACGCGGGAACAGTTTGAAGAAGAGTATCTGCCCTATATTTCCGGCCTTCATTTTCATACGCTCTGCGAGCAGAATGCAGATGCCCTGAAAATGACTCTGGATGCGGTGGAAGATCAGTTCGGAGAATATTTTCACCGGTTATCCTGGATTAATATGGGCGGAGGACATCATATCACCAGAACGGATTATGATCTGGAACTTTTGGAATCCTGTATTAAGAGAATTCAGGACCGGTACGGGCTTCATGTCTATTTAGAACCCGGTGAGGCAGTTGCTTTAAATGCCGGATATTTAGTGACAGAAGTGATGGACGTGGTGGATAACGGAATCAAAACCTTAATTCTTGATGCTTCGGCGGCGTGCCATATGCCGGATGTGCTGGAAATGCCTTATCGTCCGCCATTAAAGGACAGCGCAGATCCGGGAGAAAAGTCTTATACTTACCGTTTGTCCTCCTGTACCTGCCTGGCAGGAGATGTAATCGGAGACTATTCCTTTGATTATGAGATAAAACCTGGAGATAAACTGTATTTTATGGATATGGCCATTTACTCCATGGTTAAAAACAACACCTTCAACGGTATGCCGCTTCCTTCCATAGCGATTATGGATCAGGACGGAGAATGCCGTGTAATAAAAGAATTTGGATACGAAGACTTTAAAAACAGGCTGTCTTAATCTGCCTGATATGAGGACTGAACTATGAGAAAGCTATCCACACTTCCGGCAGAAGACGGATTCTTTATGCCGGGAGAATTTGAGCCACACCGGGGCTGCATTATGATCTGGCCCAGACGGCCCGGATCCTGGCCCTATCAGGCGGTTAAGGCCAGAAAGGCCTTTACAGAAATCGCAGAAGCCATTGCAGACAGTGAACAACTGATTATGCTGGCTGAAGAGGATACTTACCAGAATGCCAGAGCCATGCTTTCAGAGAGAATTGAAGTGATGGTGATGGAATCTGACGATGCGTGGGCGAGAGATGTCGGCCCTACTTTTGTGAAAGATAAGGCCGGCCGCGTCAGAGGAATTGACTGGCAGTTTAATGCCTGGGGAGGTACCTTTGACGGTCTGTATCAGGATTGGGAAAAGGACAATCTTCTGGCAGGACGTTTTTGTGAAAAACTGGGATATACGGTTTATGATGCAGGGCACTTCGTTCTGGAAGGAGGTTCCATTCATTCGGATGGAGAGGGGACGGTTCTGGTGACGGAAAGCTGCCTCTTAAGCGGGGGAAGAAATCCTTTGCTGGCTAAGGATCAGATTGAGGCAAGGTTAAAGGAGTATCTGGGCGCAGAGAAAATTATCTGGCTGAAGTATGGTATCTATCAGGATGAAACCAATGAGCACGTTGATAATGTCTGTGCGTTCGTACGCCCCGGCGAAGTGGTGCTGGCCTGGACAGACGACAGGGATGATCCCCAGTATGTAATGTCTCTGGAGGATTTGAGGATACTTGAGAGAGAGACCGATGCAAAGGGACGCCATTTTATTGTTCATAAGCTTCCGATTCCCAAGGTACCTGTCTGCATTACAAAAGAGGAACTGGCAGGCTTTGCCTTCGAACCGGGTGAGGATGAACGGGAGCCGGGAGAGCGGCTTGCTTCCAGCTATGTGAATTTCTATATCTCTAACGGAGGCGTGATTGTTCCTCAGTTTGGAGATGAAAATGACGGTGAGGCAGTCCGCATTCTTTCTGAGTGCTTTCCAGAGCGGAAGATCTACCCGGTCTATGCCAGAGATATTATTTCAGGCGGCGGAAACATTCACTGCATCACGCAGCAGATACCAAAAGGAGAAATTGATGAGAAATGTGACAGCGGCAGCAGTTCAGATGAAGTGCTGCGAGTACGTTGATAAAAATATTGCCAATGCGGAAAAGCTGGTAAGGCAGGCAGCCGCTAAGGGAGCCAGGATCATACTGCTTCCGGAGCTGTTTGAGCGGCCCTATTTCTGCCAGGAGAGACGGTATGAATATTACGGATATGCAAAGCCTGCCGGGGAAAATGATGCAGTCATTCATTTCGCACGGATTGCAGCAGAGCTTTCGGTGGTAATACCTGTCAGCTTTTATGAACTGTCTGGAAACACCATGTTTAATTCCGTTGCAGTTCTTGATGCAGATGGCACCAATCTGGGAATTTATCGAAAGACCCATATACCAGATGATCACTATTATCAGGAGAAGTTTTATTTTACTCCCGGAGACACCGGCTTTAAAGTATTTGAAACAAGATACGGAAAGGTCGGCATCGGCATCTGCTGGGACCAGTGGTTCCCGGAGACAGCCAGGTGTCTCGCGCTCCTGGGGGCAGAACTGATTTTTTACCCGACTGCGATTGGAAGTGAACCTATACTGGAATGTGACAGTATGGAGCACTGGAGACGATGCATGATGGGGCATTCTGCATCCAATGTTATTCCGGTAATTGCTGCAAACAGGATTGGAGAGGAAACGGTTACGCCCTGCGAGGAAAATGGTAACCAGAACTCTTCTCTGAAGTTTTATGGATCATCTTTTATTACAGACAGCACAGGTGCTTTGATTCAGTCCATGGGACGGGAAGAGGAAGGTGTGATCCTGGCAGAATTTGATTTGGATGAGATCAGCAGAGACCGCAGAAACTGGGGACTTTTCCGGGACAGAAGACCAGAACAGTACGGGATGATTTCAGGAAAGATCAGACAGTAAAGATCAGACAGTGACTTTAATTATCTAAGTTAAAAAAGTTTTTCATAAAAATGGCATGCTCCCCATATAAATAGTAATAATCAATAAATTGGGGAGTGCGCTATGAAGAGACTGTTTAACAGAAAATGGATGATTTTTTTCGGCCTCGCCATGTGGGTGCTGGTTGTTCGTACCTTAAGCGGGTGTACATTAAACGGGGATAATGGAGACAAAGTACGGGATCTGGATTTTTCTGTGGTAGCAGATACGGATATACCACAGGAACTCAAGCAGATAATAGCACAAAAACAACAGTCACCCTTTAAACTGACTTACAGTGATGATAAAAATCTTTACATAGTAGTAGGATATGGAAAGCAGGCAAGCGGCGGTTACAGCATAGCAGTCAATGATCTTTATCTCACTGACAATTCCATAGTCCTTGATACGGAATTAATTGGTCCGGAAAAGGGCGAAAACACAGGAACGGAACCATCTTATCCTTTTATTGTGATTCGGACTGAGATGTCGGAACTTCCGGTGGTATTTCAATAGTTTATGTAAGAAAATAGCTGTTCTGTAAAAATATTGCAGAGCAGCTATTTTAAATTTCTCTTTTTTCTTTTGCCGCCATATGATATACTACATCAAACAGGAGTCGAAAGTAAGGAGAAAAGGAAGGTTCGTATGATATTAAAAGATATATGGCTTGATGTGAAAGCAGTAAAGCAGCGGGATCCGGCAGCCAGGAATGAACTGGAAGTCCTGCTTTTGTATCAGGGGGTACACGCACTCATCTGGCATCGTTTCGCCCACTGGTTTTATCAGCACAAGATGTTTTTTATTGCAAGACTGATTTCCCAGACAGCCAGATTTTTTACACTCATTGAGATTCATCCCGGCGCAGAAATGGGCCACGGTATACTGATTGACCATGGCTGTGGAGTAGTAATAGGAGAAACTGCAGTTGTGGGGGATAACTGTACTATTTATCAGGGCGTTACCCTTGGAGGTGTGGGCTTGAATAAAGGTAAGCGCCACCCCACGCTTGGCAATAATGTGACGGTAGGGGCTGGTGCTAAGATTCTGGGTTCTTTTGAAGTCGGCGATAACTGTACCATAGCAGCCAATGCCGTGCTTTTAAAGCCGCTGGAGAATAATGTAACGGCAGTGGGAATTCCCGCGCGGGCGGTAAAGATCGACGGAGTTCCCATACCAAAGAAAGAAAGCAAGATGGTTACCATGGAGCATTACTGCATGATGGAAGAACGTGTGAAGGAGCTGGAAGAGAAGCTTCATAAACTGGAAAACCTGCTTTCTGAAAAAGAAACGGAGAATTTAAAGGAAGAGGAGAAATCCCGGGAATAAATAAAAAAGTATATTGGAACATGCACCTGCATACACTTTCTTAAAGGAATAAAAGAAGGTAAGGCAGGTGCTTTTTCATGTTGGAGCTGGTGAAGAAAAACATACATATGAATCGTTGGAAAGGAAACGCCACATCCCAGATTACGCTTGACGATGATTTCATTGTCCCTGACAGCATGGATGATGTGGAGCAGATTATTCTTAGTTCCGGTGAGATTACCATTGATTCCGTTAAGAACCAGGCGGAACGGGTAGTAGTCCGGGGAAAGATGGATTTTACCATATTGTATCGGGGAGCAGAAGGCGGACTTTGTACTTTGAGCGGGAGCATTAATTTTGAAGAACCAATTAATGTACCTGGACTCGAGGAAAAGGATTTGGTGCAGGTTTCCTGTGAATTAGAAGATTTAAATGCAGGAATCATCAATTCCAGAAAATTAAGCGTAAAGGCCATTGTAACGCTGCAGGTAAAGGTTGAGACCCTTTGCGACGTAGACGCTGCCGTAGAAGTGGACACGAAACCCATCGCAGGCGATGTTCCCAATGTAGAGACTCTTCGTAAAAAGGTGGATGTTGCAACAATTGCTCTTCGCCATAAGGACACGTTTCGGATTAAGGACACCATCAGCCTGTCTGGGAATAAGCCTAATATTGATCATATATTGTGGAGCGAGATGATATTAAGAGGCGTAACCACCAGGCCTACGGATGGAAAGATGATGCTTGACGGCGAACTGATGGTTTTTATAATTTATCAGGGAGAAGGGGAAAATGCTCCCGTTCAGTGGATGGAAGAGAGTATTCCATTTTCAGGAGAAATAGAAGTTCAGGATGTAACAGAAGACATGGTTCCGGTGGTCACGGTCCGGCTGATCCACAGGGATATTGAGGCGAAGCCCGATTCAGACGGTGAAATGCGGGAAACAGATGTGGATGCAGTTCTGGAACTGGATATGAAGCTTTATAAAGAAGAAAATATGGAGCTGTTAAATGACTTATATTCTACCAACCGTGATCTGGCGCTTCAGACAGGAGAAGCCTGCTTTGATAAGATCCTGACTAAGAATATGAGTAAATGCAAAATTGCAGAGAAAATCACACTGGATCATGCAGACCGGATTCTCCAGATCTGCCACAGTGAGGGAACGGTTAAAATTGATGATACGGAAGTAAAGGAAGACGGACTTCATGTGGAAGGTGCTCTGGAAGTAAAGATCCTTTATATGACTTCTGATGACTCCCAGCCTATTCAGTGTGCAGTAGAAGACATTCCGTTCCATTTTCTGATTGAAGCTCCTGGAATTAATGAATCTACCATCTGTCAGCTGAATCCGGGTCTGGAACAGTTAAGCGCAGTTATGATGGGTGGAGGAAACATTGAGGTGAAAGCCACTATTTCCCTGGATCTTCTGGCTTTACAGCCGGTTTGTGAGCAGATTATTACCAGTGCGGTGGATTCTCCCATGGACTTAAATAATTTACAAAAACTGCCGGGAATCGTGGGCTATATTGTTCAGCCCGATGATACCTTGTGGAAAATTGCAAAAAAATTCCATACAACAATTGACACCATCATGGCGACCAACGGTCTTACGGAAAGTACTGTAAAGCCAGGAGACCGGTTAATTCTTGTAAAAGAAGTTTCATAAAATCAATGCCAGGCAAAGGTGATCCGCTTTTGTCTGGCATTTTTGACAGTTATCTGCTGCATGATTTTTTTAAAACAGGGTACTATAAAGATTGCTATTCACATATCGGCAAGTCCTGTTATATAATATATTATAGCTTAAGCTTTGTTCAACCATCGACGGCGCCATAACGCATCCAGCTGGTGCTTAAGATAGATGACAGGTTAGCCTGGGCGGTAGTGACGCGATTGCAAGGCGTTATTACCGTTTACATAGCATCATATATACAAATGGAGAAGAAAAATGAATTATACTTATTTGGTTAAATGCGCGGATAATACTCTCTACTGCGGTTGGACAAACCATCTGGAAAAAAGAATCGAAGCCCATAACCAGGGGAAGGGCGCAAAATATACAAAGACAAGAAGGCCTGTGGAACTGGTCTATTATGAATCATATCCAACTAAGGAAGAGGCTATGCGCCGTGAAGTGCAGATAAAGAAGCTTTCCAGAAAGGACAAGCTGTTTCTTATAAAAGAATCGGAAAGCGAGGATTGACTTTTTTGCTTTCTTGCTTTAGTATATTAAATTATCACATCATAGGATACAGTATATTGACGGAGGAATCTGGAATGGATCAGTTTGAACATGTTACAGTAATAAAGAAAGCGAATATCTATCATGGCGGTAAGGTAACCAGCCGCACGGTTTTATTTGAGGACGGCACCAGGAAAACCCTTGGAATAATTTTGCCGGGAGAATATGAGTTTGGTACAGAAGATCAGGAATTGATGGAAATTCTTGCCGGTAAGCTGGAGGCACTGCTGCCGGATAGTGATAACTGGGAAATTTACGAGGCTGGGCAGTCTTTTACAGTACCGGCAAACAGTAAATTTAAAGTTTCAACTGATGAAGTAACGGATTATTGCTGCTCTTATATAAAGAAATAGACAAAAAAGAAGACTGACGTTCATACTGCAGGGTGTGTCCAGTCTTCTTTCTTTTATACTAAGCTACGAAGCGGTACATGAGGATGTAGTGGCAGAAGCTTCCGCCCATAACAAACAGATGGAAAAGTTCATGATTGCCGAAGCTTTTATGTCTGGAATGAAACAGAGGAAGCTTTAAAGCATAGATGACGCCTCCCACAGTATAGATCAGTCCGCCTGCCAAAAGCCAGATAAAGGCAGCAGGGGGCAGTGCTAAAACGATCTTACGGAAAGCCAGGACGCAGATCCAGCCCATGGCAATATAAATTACGGAGGAAAACCATCTTGGGCACATCACGAAGAATGCTTTGATAATCATCCCTAATATGGCGATTCCCCAGACAAGAGCAAGGAGGCTTAGACCAGTTTTGTCGCCCAGAACAATTAAACAGACCGGAGTGTAGGTTCCTGCAATCAGGATAAATATCATCATGTGATCTAATTTTTTCAACAGCTTATTGATCTTTGGCGAAATATCAAGGGTATGATAGATGGTGCTGGCGGCGTAGAGAAGAATCATGCTGATACTGAACACCGCGAGGGATGCGAGATGAAGTTCTCCGTCTGCGGAAGCTTTTATAAGCAGGGGAGTTGCTGCAATCAGGGCCAGAAGCATGGCAATAAAATGAGTACCTGCACTGACTGGATCTTTAATTTTTATGTTCATAATGAAACCTCCTTGCATGAGAATTAAAAACTTGTGATGTAGTATTGAATACTATGTTATCTCTTTTTATATACTATACACTTTTGCGAAAAAGAATGCAAGTATTTTTTGAGTTTCAAAATAAAAATCTTCATTGCTATTATTGGCAGTATGAAATATAATCAATGAAACTAAAGTCATGAAAAGAGAGGGATAATTGAATGAATAAAACGGTGAAGGAACTGATGGAGAGAAAGTCTGTCCGTGTTTATGAAGAGATGCAGATTGAACAGGAAAAAAAGGCAGCGATCATTGAAGCAGCTCTGCAGGCGCCGACTGCAGGCAATATGACTTTATATTCCATTATTGATGTGACGGATCCGGAATTAAAAAAGAAATTGTCTGTGACCTGTGACAATCAGCCATTTATTGCCCAGGCTCCCATGGTACTCGTGTTTGTGGCGGATTATCAAAAATGGTATGACCTGTTTTGCAAGTATGAGGATACAGTCAGAGCGCCTGGAATGGGAGATTTTATGCTGGCAGCGGACGATGCGTTAATAGCGGCGCAGAATGCGGTGGTTGCAGCAGAATCCATGGGAATCGGCTCCTGTTATATTGGGGATATATTAGAACAGTACGAAACTCACCGGGAATTATTTTCTCTTCCCAGGTATGCAGTGCCTGCGGCAATGGTAGTTTTTGGTTATCCCGTTCAGCAGCAAAAAGACAGAGTAAAGCCTGGAAGGCTAAGGCCGGAAGCAGTAGTTTTTGAAAATTCTTACCGCCGGCTGGAACCGGAAACATTTGAGCATGAATTAAATAAAGTTACTGACAGGGGTGAAGATTTTGAACGGTGGATCCGGGCATTCTGCAGCCGCAAATGGAATTGTGATTTCAGCAGAGAGATGAGCCGCTCTGTAAAGGCTATGATGATTCAGTGGGAAAAAGAGGAGCAGCAGACAGATGAAGCTTAATATATTATTTGAAGACGATGAGATTCTTGTGGTGGAAAAACCGGCAGGAATTGAGTCTCAGTCGGGGAAGACTTTTGAACCGGATATGGTTAGTGAAATAAAGAAACATATCAACACACTATCCACAAAGAAGGGGGAGCCATATGTGGGAGTTATCCACAGACTAGACAAACCGGTTGGGGGAGTAATGGTCTATGCAAAATCCCAGATAGCCGCTGAGGCTTTAAGCAGACAGGTTTCTGAGCATCAGATGGAGAAAATTTATTACGCAGTTGTTTGTGGAAAACCTGTGGATAACTTTGGCACCTACGTGGATTATTTGTGGAAAGACGGAAAAAATAATTGTTCCAAAATTGTGGAAAAGGGGATAAAAAGTGCAAAACCTGCAGAGCTGGATTACTGGATTGTGGATTGCATTAATTTGGAAGGCAGCAGGCTGAGTCTTCTTAAGATACGGCTGAAGACCGGACGGCACCACCAGATCCGTGTGCAGATGGCAGGTCATGGCACACCCCTGTGGGGAGACCGTAAGTATAATCCTGAATTTCAAGACTCTAAAACAAAAGGGAATGTTGCCCTGTTTGCTTCCGGACTTACATTTTCACATCCTGTATCGAGAAAGAAAATGGTTTTTACCATTAAACCGAAAGAAGACATGTTTCAGTATTTTTCCTGGCAGGATGAATTTTAAAAGGAATTTTTTGCTATTTGAGTTTCTGCATATTTTTCGCCGTTTGATCAATAATAAACCTTGTACAAAAGAAGTACAAATCAGAAACAGGTGAGTCCATGGAGAAACCGAGCAGGAAACTGAAGAAAACAATTTTAATATTGGGAGTTACAGGGGCGGTTTATTTAAGCTTTCGATTTTTGCTGCCTCTTGTGATTCCCTTTTTGATTGCATATGTATTTGCCCTTTCCCTCCGCCCTTCTGCGCTTTGGATTGAGAGAAAAACCCGGTTTAATTATAAAAAAAGAGTCATTTCTTTGCCTCTTGCCCTGATCGGCGGAGTTGAAATTTTACTTTTTATGATTGTGCTTGGAGTGTTTCTTTATTTTGCAGGCAGGAAGCTTTTTATGGAAGCAAGGCTGCTGCTAAAAAACCTTCCTCAGATTTTAGACGGTATAAACGCCTGGCTGATGGAAAACTGTTCCTTTGTGGAACGGTTTTTAAAGCTCCCGGACGGTTATATGGTGAATGTGGTCAGCGATATATTAACCGGCGGTGAAGCAGCTATTAAAAGCAGGACAATGCCATTTTTGATGACAAATTCCATGACGGTTCTGAAATGGGTGGTTCAGCTGACAGTCATTTTGGTTATTTTATTGATTGCAACCGTCTTATCCCTTCAGGAGATGGATGACATCCGCATCAGGCGGGATAATTCCATGTTCTGCTATGAGTATGCGATGCTTGGCAACCGCCTGATGACGGTAGGAAGTGCCTGGCTGAAGACTCAGGGAGCCATTATGCTTTTTACGATGATAATCTGCTCTGCCGGGTTGTTTCTTCTGAAAAACCCTTATTTTATTCTGCTGGGAATCATTATTGGATTACTGGATGCCATGCCTATATTTGGTACCGGTACTGTTTTGATTCCCTGGGCCCTGATCTCCCTGATTGAAAAAAACTGGCTTTCCGGAATAGGCCTCATTGTTATTTATATTATCTGCTATTTTGTGAGAGAAATCATGGAGGCTAAAATAATGGGGGGGAAAGTGGGGCTGACGCCATTGGAAACGCTGGTCGCCATGTATGTAGGATTGCAGCTTTTTGGCATTTTAGGATTTATCCTGGGCCCCATCGGACTTTTGATCATTGAAGATATCGTAGAGCTTTATGAAGGAACGTGCTATAATGACCCAAAGAAAGACAAGAAAGAGGAAAGGGGAGAAGCACTATGAATCCGGATCAGCTGATAGAATTTTTAGGAATACTGGAAAAATTAAAATGCAATACCCGCCATAACTGGTCCACAAACGGAAGGCTGGAGAGTGTGGCAGAGCACAGCTGGCGGCTGGCTGTGCTGGCCATGCTGATGGAAGATGATTTTCCGGAGCTCGATATGAATAAGGTTATACGCATGTGCCTGATACATGACTGGGGAGAGGCATTGACGGGAGATATTCCGGCATTTCTTAAAACGGAGGAAGATGAAAAGACAGAAGCCGGTGCCATTGAAACGCTTTTGGAAAAACTGCCCGGTTCCCTCGCTTCTGTTTTTCTGGCCATGTTTAAAGAGTTGTCGGATCTCACTTCGGAGGAAGCAATACTCGTAAAGGCTCTTGATAAGACCGAAACGTTAATTCAGCATAATGAAGCAGGTCCTGAGACGTGGCTGCCTCTGGAATACGAGCTGAATTTAACTTATGGGAATGAAGTCTGCGGACATTTTGAAAAAACACAGCAGCTCCGTGACAAAGTCAGAGAGCATACTTTAAAGATAATGGATGAGGAAGTGAGAGGACACCGTGAAAAATAATACATATGAACAGATAATCAGTGAAATAAAGATGCTGAGAAAAGAGCTTCACAGCTGTCCGGAAAAATCGGGATCAGAGAAGGAAACCATGAAGCGGTTGAAAGAATTTTTAAAAGATCGCACTTCTCTTACCATTGTAGATTGTGATACGTGGTTCTATGCCGTGCATGAGGAAGCGGGAGCATGGACCAGTAAGGCATTCCGGGCAGATATGGATGCGGTGATGGGTGAGGATAACCGGCTCTTTCATGGCTGCGGACACGACGGTCACAGCGCTGTGTTAACGGGGTTGTGCCTTCTGCTGGAAGGAAAAAAGACCGGAAGCAATATATATGCTATTTTCCAGCCGGCAGAGGAAACCGGACAGGGGGCTAAGGTCTGCAGCAGACTATTAGAGGAAAAGGGAATACGTGAGATCTATGGTTTTCATAATCTTCCTGGGTATCCTGCCGGAAAGGCAGTGGTAAAAAAGGGCACCTTTGCATGTGCTTCCAGAGGACTGATTCTCAACCTTGAAGGCAGGCAGTGTCATGCTGCCTATCCGGAGGAGGGAATCAACCCTTCGTGGCTGATCGCTGAGTTAATCAGCAGTCTTCCATCACTGACAGAAAAGGCTGGATCTCAAGGTATGGTGCTTGCTACTATTATAGAAGTGAAAGCGGGTGGAGAGAACTTCGGCGTTTCTCCTGCTGACGGAAAACTGGCATTAACCATTCGCGCAGAACGTCTGTCAGAACTTAACCGGTTTCAGGCGTCCATACTTTCGCTGGCTGAAAAGCGGGCGGTTGAGGGCGGATTAAAGTTTCAGTATCAGATTCTTGATGAATTCCCGGATACATACAATGAATCTGATATGGCGGAGGCCTGTAAACGAAGATTTGAAGAAAACAAAATTCCATATCTGGAAGAAAATGTGCCCTTTCGGTGGTCCGAAGACTTTGGCTGGTATTTAATGAAATCTCCCGGTTTGTTTTTTGGTGTGGGGGCAGGAGAGGACTGTCCTGGTCTTCATACAGCTGCCTATGAATTTCCAGATGGAATTATGGAAGCTGCACTACGGGCTTTTGAGGCACTTTTGTAGGGAATGTCTGGGAAAATGAATTCCTCTTGACAAACTTTTGTAAATAACGTAAAATCAACCATACGATCTATAAAAACAATAGTAAATATGACGTTGAAGAGGATTAATAAGTGATGATGTATTCCAGAGAGAAGGCCCATAGCTGAAAAGCCTTTATACCACTCATGACCCAACCTGCCTCGGAGTCCCGCAGTAAACTGCGGCGCTTGTCCGGCGTTATCGGATTAAAAGTGAGCCGCATGAAAGCAGCGGCTAAATTGGGTGGCACCGCCGAGCTGTTCGGTCCCTTTTTCAGGGATTGGATGGCTTTTTTTGTATCCCTCTATGCCCAAAGAACATGGGCATGTATAATGAAATACCCTACAGGTATCCCTTTATGCCCCAAAAACGTGGGCATTTACAATGAAAGGAGAGATTTGTCATGGCAAAGGACAAGAAATTAGTAGAAGCGATCACATCTATGGATGTCGATTTCGCACAGTGGTACACAGATGTAGTTAAAAAAGCAGAATTAAGCGATTACTCCAGTGTAAAGGGCTGCATGGTAATTAAACCTGCAGGCTATGCAATCTGGGAGAACATTCAGAAGGAACTGGATGCCAGATTCAAGGAAACAGGTGTGGAGAATGTATATATGCCTATGTTCATCCCGGAAAGTTTATTAGAGAAGGAAAAAGACCATGTGGAAGGATTCGCTCCGGAAGTGGCATGGGTTACTCATGGCGGACTTGAGCCATTGCAGGAAAGGCTTTGTGTCAGACCTACATCTGAAACTTTATTCTGTGATTTTTATTCCAGAGAGATTCAATCTTACCGGGATCTTCCCAAGGTTTATAACCAGTGGTGCTCCGTAGTACGTTGGGAAAAAACAACCAGGCCATTTCTCCGTTCCAGAGAATTCTTATGGCAGGAAGGTCATACGGCTCATGCAACCGCTGAAGAAGCAGCTGAAAGAACAGAAATGATGCTTAACTTATATGCAGATTTCTGCGAAGAAGTGCTTGCAATGCCTGTTATCCGCGGTCAGAAAACGGATAAGGAGAAATTTGCGGGAGCAGAGGCTACTTATACCATTGAGGCTCTGATGCATGACGGAAAAGCACTTCAGTCCGGAACAAGCCACAACTTTGGAAGCGGATTTGCAAAGGCTTTCGAGATCCAGTATTCTGATAAGGAAAATAAGCTCCAGTACGTACACCAGACTTCATGGGGATTAAGTACCAGACTGATCGGCGGCATTATTATGGTCCATGGTGATGACAACGGGCTTGTGATTCCTCCAAGAATCGCTCCGGTTCAGGTAATGATCGTTCCTGTACAGCAGCAGAAGGAAGGCGTTTTGGAGAAAGCATATGAATTAAAGAAGGTTCTTTCTAATTATAAAGTAAAAGTAGATGATTCTGATAAGAGTCCGGGCTGGAAGTTCAGCGAATCCGAGATGAGGGGAATCCCAGTGCGTGTTGAGATCGGTCCGAGAGATATTGCTGAAAATCAGGCTGTTCTTGTCCGCCGCGATACTCATGAAAAATTAACGGTATCCTTAGATGAATTAAATGAAAAAGTAGGAGAACTTTTAAGCTCCATTCAAAGTGACATGCTTGCCCGTGCACGTGCCCACCGGGATACCCATACCTATGAGGCTGTGGATATGGACACTTTTGTGAAAACTGTGGAAGAAAAACCAGGATTCGTGAAGGCAATGTGGTGCGGATGTCAGGAATGCGAGGATAAGATCAAGGAGCTTACAGGTGCCACATCAAGATGTATGCCATTTAAGCAGGATCATTTATCCGATACCTGTATTTGCTGCGGTAAGCCGGCAGTTAAGATGGTTTACTGGGGCAGAGCATATTAATCCGGAAATAAAAGATGCAGGAGGGAATGCAGTGATAACAATTCAGGTACCAGATGCAGCAGGAACGATCATAAAACAACTGAATACCCATGGATTTGAAGCCTATGCGGTGGGCGGATGTGTGAGAGACAGCCTGCTTGGACGGGTGCCAAAGGACTGGGACATCACCACCTCCGCAAAACCAGAACAGGTAAAGGAAATTTTTGCAAGAACGGTTGATACCGGAATTCTGCACGGTACAGTAACCGTGCTGATGGAGCATGAAGCCTATGAAGTGACGACCTACCGCATAGATGGAGAATATGAGGATGGAAGGCACCCGAAGTCTGTGGAATTTACCGGAAATCTGCTGGAAGATTTAAAACGGCGTGATTTTACTATTAATGCAATGGCATACAGTGACAGGGATGGGCTGGTAGATGCCTTCAGCGGAGTTATGGATTTAAGCGCCGGGATCATCCGCTGTGTGGGAAATCCCATGGACCGGTTCCATGAAGATGCTTTAAGGATTCTGCGGGCGATCCGTTTTTCCGCACAGCTTGGATTTCGCATTGAAGAAGAAACCAATAAGGCTATTTCCATGATCGCACCGAATATGGAAAAAGTCAGTAAGGAGCGGATTGCTGTGGAACTGACAAAGCTCCTTCTTTCTGATTATCCAGAACAGATGAAGGCTGTATTTGAAAGCGGGATTGCACCTTATGTTTCGGACCATTTTTTCACTGCAGAAAAAGGGCTTTTTGAACTTGAAAAGCTTAAGCTGCTGCCTTCCAGCAAGCATGTACGCTGGTCCGGATTCTTGCGTTTTTTAGACCAAAAGGAGGCGGCAGGGATTCTTAAGGAACTGAAACTGGATAATGATACCATGGATCAGGTCAGAATCTTAACCGGACTTTGGAACACAGAAATTCCCGCTTTAAAACCGGATATCAGAAAGGTTATGAGCAGGATTAAGACTTCCTTATTTGAAGATCTTTTAAATTTTCAATATGTATTTTTAAACGGTCCTTATCTGGATCAGTTAGAAATAGTCAGACAGTATGCTGAGGAAATTATCAATGGCGGAGACTGCATTCACTTAAAAGATATGGCAGTGACCGGAAGAGATCTGATGGAAGCCGGCATAAAACCCGGTCCTGAAATGGGAAAAATCTTAGAAGCATTATTTGACGAAGTCCTAAAAAATCCTGAAAATAACAACCGTGAGTATCTTCTGAATTATTCCAAAGATCTCCCTTGAAAACATGCTCAGGCATGGATAACTTTCCCTGGGAGTTTGCATATTTTTTTCCGCCCCTTCATACCCTAGAAGTAGCTGATTAGCTAAGAGTTGGAGGGGTGGTTGTGAACGAGAAATACACAGAGGTGCTTTCGCAGTATGAGCTTGATATTCTGGATGTGAAACGCGGCCGGGGCGCCTGGCTGTGTGAAACAGATCAGGGGCTTAAGCTGCTGAGGGAATATAAAGGAACCATAAAGCGCCTGGAATTTGAAGATCAGGTATTTTTACAACTGGAAGAAACCGGCCATTTGAGTGTGGATCGCTACGTCAGAAATAAAGAAGGTGAAATTCTCTCCAGTGCCGAGGATGGGACCAGGTGGATCGTAAAAAACTGGTATTCGGACCGGGAATGTAATTTAAAGGATAGCAAAGAGGTGCTTTGCGCCATTGAACGAATTGCTTTATTACATAAAATGTTTCGTAAGGTAAAGTTTAAAGAGGAATGGAACTTAGGATCCATTCTGGTGCAGCAGCCGGCTGAAGAGATGGAGCGTCACAACAGGGAACTGATACGTGCCCGCAGTTTTATCCGCAGTAAAAGAAAGAAGTCTGAGTTTGAATTATGTGTCATGGGAAATTATGACGTATTTTATGATCAGGCTATGGAAGCCTGTAAAGGACTTGCAGGTTTTTGTGAAGAACGCGGGATTGGGGAGGGGTATTTGTGTCATGGGGATCTAAACCAGCATCATATTCTGATGTGTGCCCATGATGTTGCGATTGTAGAGTTTAACCGGATGCACAGAGGCATGCAGATGGAGGATCTTTACCATTTTATGAGGAAGGCCATGGAAAAGCATGACTGGAATCTAAAGCTTGGTATGTCCATGCTTGATACTTATTCTAAAGTACTTCCTTTATCAAGTGCAGACAGGACCTGCCTGTATTATCTGTTTTTGTATCCGGAAAAATACTGGAAGCAGATTAACTTTTATTATAATGCAAATAAAGCCTGGATACCGGCCAGAAATATTGAAAAACTAAGGGATTTAGAGATTCAGCAGCCTATGCGGAATCTTTTCCTGTCAAGAATAAAATAATAGGAATCTGCTTTCTTTTTGCCTTGTTATGATTTATAATAACCGTAACATGAAGTGGAGAGAAGGGAGCATTGTGCTTATGAAAGATTACAGAAGCATCTATGAAGAATGGCTGTCAAATCCATACTTTGATGGGGCAACGAAAGAAGAACTACAAGGGATCAAAGATGATGACAATGAGATCAAAGAGCGTTTCTACCAGGACCTGGAATTCGGTACCGCCGGTTTAAGAGGTGTGATCGGAGCAGGTATTAACCGCATGAACATCTATGTGGTCAGAAAGGCCACCCAGGGTCTTGCAAATTATATCATAAAACAAGGCGGAGCCCACAAGGGCGTAGCCATAGCATATGACTCCAGACATATGTCTCCGGAATTTGCAGAGGAAGCTGCACTGACACTTGCTGCCAATGGAATCAAAGCATATAAGTTTGAATCTCTGCGTCCTACTCCGGAGCTTTCGTTTGCTGTGCGAAAACTGGGCTGTATTGCAGGCCTGAATATTACTGCCAGCCACAACCCTCCGGAATATAACGGATATAAGGTTTATTGGGAGGATGGCGCGCAGTTTACTCCTCCTCATGATCAGGGGGTTACTGCGGAGGTTTTAGCGATAACTGATATCTCTACGGTTAAGACTATAACGAGAGAAGAGGCTGTTGCAGCGGATAAATATGAAATAATAGGTGCGTCTGTGGATGACGCCTACATTGCCCAGGTAAAGGCCCAGGTTATGAATCAGGCTGCAATTGATCAGATTAAGGATGAACTATCCATCGTTTATACCCCTCTCCATGGTACAGGCAATGTTCCTGCAAGAAGAGTCTTAAAGGAGCTAGGATTCACCCATGTGTATGTGGTACCGGAGCAGGAACTGCCGGATGGAGATTTTCCTACTGTCAGCTATCCTAATCCAGAGGCAGAGGAAGCATTTAAACTTGGCCTTTCCCTGGCAAAGGAAAAAGATGCGGACCTGGTTTTAGCTACCGATCCGGATGCGGACCGTCTGGGAGTTTATGTGAAGGATTATAAATCCGGAGAATACATTCCTCTCACCGGCAATATGTCCGGTTCCCTGCTCTGCGAATATGTATTAAGCCAGAGGCAGGGGCGAGGTGACATTCCGTCTGACGGACAGGTGGTAAAGTCAATTGTAACGACCAATCTGGTGGATGCAGTGGCAAAGTCTTATGGATGTGAGCTCATTGAAGTGCTGACCGGGTTTAAATATATCGGACAGCAGATCTTAAAGGAAGAGGCCACCGGCTATGGTACTTATCTGTTTGGGCTGGAAGAGAGCTATGGCTGTCTGATCGGCACCTATGCCCGGGATAAAGATGCAATCTCTGCAACGGCTGCGCTCTGTGAAGCTGCCGCCTATTATAAGACAAAAGGTATGAGTCTCTGGGATGCCATGATTGCGATGTATGAAAAATATGGATATTACAAAGATGCTGTTAACTCAATCGGGTTAAAAGGCATTGAAGGTCAGGCTAAGATCCGGGCAATTATGGAAGCCATGCGAAGCAATACGCCTGCTGAGTTCGGCGGCTATAAAGTTCTTACAGCAAGAGATTATAAGGCTGATATGGTAAAGAATATGGAAACAGGAGCTGTGGAGTCCACCGGATTGCCGTCTTCTGATGTGCTTTATTATGAACTGGAAGAGGACGCATGGTTATGCGTCAGACCTTCAGGAACAGAACCCAAGATCAAATTTTACTATGGTATTAAGGGAACCTCAATGGCAGATGCAGAAGAGAAATCTGCGAAGCTGGGAAACGCTCTTATGGCAATGGTAGATCAGATGGTATAAAATAACAAAAAAGAAGGATATCCATTTCGGGAGATCCTTCTTTTTTGCTATTTTTTGAATCTTTTAGTATTTTCCTTTAATTCCCGAAGTGCTTCTCCAAACAGACGGGAAGAGGCGGAAGGGTTACGTTTAAGAAGTCCTTTGGGATAAAAGGTAAGCCGTCCGGTCAGTTTTTCCCTGGTTTCAGTCAGGGCCTGAAGCCGCTCTGCCAAAGCTGATTCTTTAATTGCATTGGTAGTTTCTGTCTTAAGAGAGGTGAGCTTTACCATGGTTTCCTCTTTTACGGAAGCAGCTTTTTGCATGGTCTCAGACTTCAGCTCGGAAACTTTCTGGGCGGTTTCGGCTTTTAAAAGTGACATCTGTACCTGGACTTCCTCCAGTTCTGCCCTGATTTTAGTTAAGGATTCCAGCACCTTACCCAGATCAAGAGCTGCCTTCGTTGACTGAACGGTGTCATAAACAAAAAGGATGCCAATTCCTGTTATCAAAGAGATACACGTCACTGTATTCAGGCGAAAAACCAGCCACTCCAAGGGACGGTGTACCACTTCTGTCAAAAGAATGGTGAGAAATCCCCAGGCAATGGAGGTACCCAGACAGACATATCCGTTTAAATTAAAGGGATTATTACTGTAATCCCAGTATTTCATTTTAAATAAACGTTCCATGATATAACCGGTTAAGTACTCCAGAACAGAGGCTCCGACCATACCAAAGAGAAACACAAGAGTCAGATTTCCTTTTACAGGAAGAGATAAAAAAAGCATGAGGATTGCACCGCTGCCATAGAGCGGTAGTAAAGGAAGTCTTAAAAATCCCCGGTTTACAAAATGAAAGCTTTTCACAGAAACATAAGTGGATTCGATTACCCAGCCGATAAAGCAATAAATGAAAAAAAACAGCAGCCACTGATACCAAGTATATACGTACATGCTTATATCCCTTTCTTCATGTATTCATGTTGGATCTATCATATACGGTTTTGTCCGTTTTTGCAACCGAAATGCGTAAGACAGAGGCAAAATCTGCTTGCCTTAATTGCTTCGTTCATGTAGAATTATGATGTTTCGGTTAGTGGAATTGCACTTATGAAGGAGTTTTTTGATGAGTATATTAAACGTAGAACATTTGACACATGGATTTGGAGACCGCGCCATTTTTCATGACGTGTCATTCCGGTTATTAAAGGGAGAGCACATCGGCCTGATCGGAGCCAATGGAGAGGGAAAATCCACATTTATGAATATCATAACGGCGAAGCTTCAGCCGGATGAAGGAAAAGTTGAGTGGGCAAAGAGAGTTCGTGTCGGTTATTTAGACCAGCATACTGTTTTGGAAAAGGGAATGACCATTCGTGACGTTTTAAAAAGCGCATTTGCCTTTCTGTTTCAAATGGAGGAGCAGATGAATGAAATCTGTGACCGGATGGGAGAGGCGGACGACGAAACCATGACTGCCATGATGGAAGAGCTGGGAACAATCCAGGATCTTTTAATGGCACATGATTTTTATATCATCGATTCCAAGGTGGAGGAAGTCGCAAGAGCATTGGGATTAAGTGATATGGGAATCGATAAGGATGTGACGGAACTGAGCGGCGGCCAGAGAACCAAAGTTCTTTTGGGTAAGCTTCTGCTTGAAAAGCCGGATATTCTTCTTTTGGACGAGCCGACCAATTACCTGGATGTACAGCATATTGAATGGCTGAAGCGTTATCTATTGGAGTATGAAAATGCGTTTATTCTGATTTCCCATGATATTCCGTTCCTAAACAGTGTGGTAAATATTATTTATCATATGGAAAATCAGGCACTGGACCGCTATGTTGGAGATTATGAGAAGTTCCAGGAGGTCTATGCTGTTAAGCGGGCACAGCTGGAATCAGCATATAAGAGGCAGCAGCAGGAAATCGCAGAGCTGGAGGATTTTGTAGCGCGCAACAAAGCCCGTGTTTCCACCAGGAATATGGCGATGTCCAGGCAGAAAAAGCTGGATAAAATGGATGTGATCGAGCTTTCTAAGGATAAACCAAAGCCAGAGTTTCATTTTATGGAAGCACGCACAGCGGGAAAGATGATCTTCGAGACGAAGGAATTGGTAATCGGATATGAAGAGCCATTATCAAAACCACTTAATTTAATTATGGAAAGAGGGGAAAAGGTTGTTTTATCAGGAGCCAACGGCATTGGAAAAACTACTTTGCTGAAAAGTATACTGGGACTGACTCATTCCTTGAACGGAAAAGTGGAGCTGGGTGATTATCTGTCCATCGGTTATTTTGAACAGGAGATGGTTCCTGGAAATACGACCACCTGTATTGAAGAGATATGGAAAGAGTTTCCTTCCTATACCCAGTATCAGGTTCGTTCCGCCCTTGCCAAATGCGGTCTTACAACTAATCATATTGAAAGTCAGGTAAGGGTGCTCAGCGGAGGTGAGCAGGCGAAGGTCCGTTTGTGTAAGCTGCTTAACAGGGAAACCAATGTTCTTCTATTGGACGAGCCGACGAACCATCTTGATGTGGAAGCAAAAGAAGAGTTGAAAAGAGCGCTGATGGAATATAAGGGAAGCATCCTGTTAATCTGTCATGAACCGGAGTTTTATGAGGGAGTTGCAACTAAGGTAATAGACTGCAGGGATTGGGCGCTAAAGTTATCCTGATTATAAAAAAATGCGGGATTTGATTTCTTGAAAAAGAATCAAATCCCGATTTTAAACAGAAAAAATCCGCTTCCTGTCATATGGAAACGGATACATGATCTTTTAGGGGGGCCGGACGGTTTGCACCGTCCGGTATGAGTATGAAAAAGCTTTGTGATTTCAAGTAAGTTACTTGAAACAAAAGGCCCGTCATCCTTTCGGATAACGTATTATCAGTATATGATATAAATGTGAAGAAAATGTGTCCTGTACATTAAAAAAACATAAACAAAATAAAAATTAAAAAAACCCTTTCAAAACCCAGGGTTATTGTATATAATAAGATAGAAAATGCGACTTCATTTACCAATTAACATAAATTTGAAGATAAAGGAAACCCTGGGAACAGGATACAGCGAACAGGAGGAAGATTATTATGATGATGTCTAATGACATTGGAATTGATTTAGGTACAGCAAGCATACTGGTTTATATCAAAGGTAAGGGTGTTGTTTTAAAAGAGCCGTCAGTTGTGGCTATAGACCGTGATACCAATAAAATAAAGGCAATCGGAGAAGAAGCAAGGCTGATGATCGGAAGAACACCGGGTAATATTGTAGCAGTCAGACCTTTGCGCCAGGGTGTTATTTCCGATTACACGGTAACGGAAAAGATGCTGAAGTATTTTATCAACAAAGCGGTAGGTAAGAAAACTTTAAGAAAGCCAAGAATCAGTGTATGCATACCAAGCGGCGCCACTGAAGTTGAGAAAAAAGCGGTTGAAGATGCCACCTATCAGGCAGGAGCCAGAGAAGTAGCCATTATCGAAGAACCGGTTGCAGCAGCCATTGGTGCAGGGATTGATATTTCCAAGGCCTGCGGCAATATGATTGTGGATATTGGCGGCGGTACTTCCGATATCGCAGTGATTTCTTTAGGCGGAACAGTTGTAAGCACCTCCATTAAGGTGGCAGGTGATGATTTTGATGAGGCTCTTGTCCGCTATATGCGTAAGAAGCACAACCTTCTGATCGGCGAAAGAACGGCGGAAGAGATTAAGATCAACATAGGAGCTGCATACCGCAGACCAGAAGTTTTAACTATGGAAGTAAGAGGAAGAAACTTAGTAACCGGACTGCCAAAGACCATTGTTGTAACCTCGGACGAGACTCTTGATGCTTTAAAAGAGCCGGCAATGCAGATTGTGGATGCGGTTCATAATGTTCTGGAGAGAACTCCGCCGGAACTGGCTGCCGACATTTTTGACAGAGGAATTGTCTTAACAGGAGGCGGTTCTTTATTAAGTGGGTTAGATGCCCTGATCGAAGAGAAGACAGGCATCACAACTATGATTGCTGAGGATCCGCTGACTGCAGTTGCCATCGGAACCGGTAAATTCATCGAATTTACTCATGGCGGTAACAGTAAAACAGAATTTTAATCAGGAACAGGCTGATATTTGTGCTCAGTTTTGATGATTAATAAAACTGCTCTTAACGGCCCTGGCGGTATCCAAAGATTCCGGCAGGGCTCATTTTGCGGCAGTCTCTTTGCATTTTACGGAGGAAACATGGCGACAGTCTGCGGATTTGTAGAAAAAATTAAATACAGGAACGAAGACAACGGTTATACGGTGCTGAGCCTTTCAGAAGACGGCGAGGAATATACGCTGGTAGGTAATTTTCATTACATCAGTGAAGGCGAGCGGATCGAAGCGGTGGGGATTCTAACGGAACACCCCGTTTATGGTGAACAGCTGTCTGTAGAAACCTACGAAATAAAAGCCCCTGAAGATACCGCTGCCATGGAGCGTTATCTGGGATCCGGAGCGATTAAGGGCGTAGGTGCAGCGCTGGCAGCAAGGATTGTCCGTCGGTTTAAAGCAGATACCTTCCGGATTATGGAAGAAGAGCCTGAACGTCTTTCTGAGGTAAAGGGTGTCAGTGAAAAGCTTGCCATGTCCATTTCCAATCAGATTGAACAGAAAAAAGAGATGCGCCAGGCGATGATGTTTCTTCAGGAATATGGAATTTCCATGAATCTTGCAGTGAAGATCTATCAGGAATACGGACCCAGACTATACAGCATTGTTAAGGAAAATCCCTATCAGATGGCAGACGATATATCCGGAGTGGGATTTAAGATGGCGGATGAGATTGCCAGAAAAGCAGGTATTTTTACAGACTCGGATTTCCGTATCAAATGCGGAGTTCTTTATACCCTTTTGCAGGCAACTTCAAACGGTCATACTTATCTGCCGGAAGAGGAGCTTCTTTCCTCTGCTTCTGAGCTTTTAAAAGTAGAGCAGGCATCCATAGAAAAGCATCTGATGGATATGCAGCTGGACAAGCGCCTGATTATCAGGGAGACCGACGGGAAACGGACCGTTTATGCATCCCAGTATTATTATATGGAGCTGAATGTGGCGAAGATGCTTCATGATTTAAATATCAGGGGAACCATGCCTGAGGATGAGATCAGGTCCAGGCTTGTTAAGATTCAGGAAAAAGAGCAGATTGAGCTGGATGAAAAGCAGGTAATGGCAGTGGTAGAGGCTGTAAACAGCGGACTACTGATTATTACCGGCGGACCTGGAACTGGAAAGACCACCACCATTAATACCATTATCCGCTTTTTTGAAAGTGAGGAGATGGAGATATTACTGGCAGCTCCTACGGGCAGGGCTGCAAAACGTATGACGGAAGCGACTGGATATGAGGCACGGACCATTCATCGGCTTTTAGAGCTGACAGGAGTTCCGGGAGACGAACGTTCCGTATCCATGCATTTTGAACGAAACGAGGAGAATCCTCTGGATGCTGATGCTGTAATTATCGATGAGACGTCCATGGTGGATATTCATCTTATGCAGTCTCTGTTAAAGGCCATTAACCCCGGAACAAGACTTATACTGGTGGGAGATGTAAACCAGCTTCCAAGCGTGGGCCCTGGAAATGTTCTGAGAGATTTAATTGAATCCCAGTGCTTCAATGTGGTAATGCTGACCAAAATCTTCCGCCAGGCTACACAAAGTGATATTGTTGTTAATGCCCATATGATTAACAGGGGAGAACCAGTTCCCCTTGGTAAAAAGAGCAATGATTTTTTGTTTATAAAGAGGGAAGAACCAAATACCATTATCAATGCCATGATTACACTGGTTCAGAGCAAACTTCCTGCCTATGTTCACACAGACCCCTATGACATTCAGATTATGACGCCCATGAGAAAGGGAGTCATTGGAGTGGAGCGGCTTAATTCCATTCTTCAGGAGTATTTAAATCCGCCGTCAGAGGCAAAGCAGGAGCGGGAATCAGCAGGGGTGATTTACCGGACCGGCGATAAGGTGATGCAGATCAAGAACAATTATAATATGGAATGGGAAGTCAGAAACAAGTATGGGATTCCGGTAGAAAAAGGAACTGGAATTTATAACGGAGACATCGGAATCATCCGCGAGATGAATCCGTTTGCGGAGCTGGTGACTGTGGAATTTGATGAAGGACGTCTGGTGGAGTACAGCTATAAACAGTTGGAAGAGCTGGAGCTGGCTTATGCCATAACCATTCATAAATCCCAGGGAAGTGAGTATCCTGCAGTGGTAATCCCTGTTTTCCCCGGTCCCAGAATGCTGATGACAAGAAACTTAATCTATACAGCAGTTACCCGTGCAAAGACCTGCGTCTGTCTGGTAGGGATGCCGGGCACGTTTCAGGATATGGTAAATAACGAAATGGAACAACGCAGATATTCCGGCTTAAAGGAGCGTATCTGTGAAATAAATAAGCTGCCTTAAATTCTTTGGGCAGACGGAGGTACTGTCTGTCTGCCTGTCTTACAATTCTTAGAAGGAGAATCAATCCTTATGCAATCCTCTTTTTTTATTGACCTGTTATTTCCACGGAGGTGTCCGGTCTGCGACGGGATCGTCATGCCAAAAGGCAGGCTGATCTGTCCGGAATGTGTGAAAATGCTGTCTTTTGTGAAGGATCCTGTATGTAAAAAGTGCGGCAAGGAGGTCTTTAGCAGCGACATAGAATACTGCTTCGACTGTATGAAACACAAAAGAACCTTTGAGTATGGCAGGGCTCTGGTTGATTACGACCAATATGCCAGAAACTCCATGGCAAAGATAAAATACAAAAACAAACGGGAATATTTAGATTTTTACGGGGATGCCTTAAGTCTGCGTTATGAAAAAATTATCAGGCGTATGGATGCCGGTGGTCTGGTGCCAGTGCCGGTTCATCCTTCGAGAAAAAGAGAGAGGGGATTTAACCAGGCTGAGCTTCTTGCATGCAGAATTGGAGCGAGACTTGAGATTCCTGTCTTTCCTGATATGCTGGTGAGAAATAAGAAAACCATGCCCCAGAAGGCACTTAACCCCACAGAGCGTTTAAAAAATCTGGAGGAAGCTTTTCTGCCGGGAAAGATGGTTGAGGGCCTTGAAAATGTCATTTTAATTGATGACATTTATACGACCGGAAGTACTGTGGAAGCCTGTACCCGTGTGCTGAAAAAATCGGGGATCAGGAAGGTATATTTTTTAACAATTTGTATTGGACGAGGGCTGTAGTTTGATGTATGATACATAAATAATACTGATTGACTCAGGAGGAATGGGAATGAACATCAGGACCGCAGTAGAAAAAGATATGCCGAAGCTCTTGGATATTTATAATTATGAGGCAGAGCATGGTTTTGCCACCTTTGATTTTACTCCAAAAACCATGGAGGAACGCATGGTATGGTTCCTCGAACATAATGTTGGAAATCATCCCCTGATTGTAGCGGAGGAAGATGGAAAGGCAGTAGGCTATGCAAGTCTTTCCGCCTATCGTCCCAAAGAAGCTTATAAAGAGACGGTGGAATTATCCATTTACATTGACAGGGAATACAGGAGAAGAGGAATTGCCGGAAAGCTGGCGGCAGCAATTCTTGATATGGCAAGGGAAAGGGAAGACATACATACGGTTGTATCCGTAATTACAGGAGGCAATGAAGCCAGTATGAAACTTCATGAACAGCTTGGATTTGTTCACTGCGGAACGATTCGTGAGGTAGGAAAAAAGTTTGGGAAAATTCTGGATATAGAAAATTATCAGATGATTCTGTAACACGGATTAAAACGAGAGAGGGAGAGGAATATGAGCCATATTGAAGGGTACTATACTTCCGGAGAATTTGCAAAAAAGGCCAGTGTCTCAATACGGACTGTCCGGTATTATGACAAGCAGGGGCTGTTAAAGCCTGCAGGCATGAGCGCCGGCGGATACCGGCTTTATACAGATTCAGATTTTGCAAAGCTGCAGAAGATACTCTCTCTTAAGTATCTGGGATTTTCTCTTGATGAAATCCGTTCCATTACCATTAATGATAAGGATCATGATTACGTTGGAGAATCAATCAAGCTTCAGCTGAATCTGATTCGGAAGAGAATTGAACATTTAAAGCTGGTAGAACAGACGTTAACAGAAACCTCTAAACTGGTTGCTGACCGCCAGTCTGTGGACTGGAATAAAATTCTTCACTTAATCCATATTACAAATATGGAAAAGACTCTGGTGGAGCAGTACAAGGATGCAGCCAATGTAAGTATTCGAATTGGTCTTCATAAAAAATATGCCACCAATCCTGTGGGCTGGTTTCAGTGGCTGTATGAGCAGATGGAACCCTTAAGTGGTAAACACATTCTGGAACTGGGCTGCGGAAACGGAGAATTGTGGCGGGTAAATAAAGAACGGATTCCCTCCGATGCGAAGCTATGCCTGACGGATGTATCAAAGGGCATGGTTCGTGATGCACAGGAAAACTTAAAACAGGTCAAGGGGCAGATCTCTTTTGAGGTTCTGGACTGCAGGCAGATTAAAAAGCCGGATGAGAGCTTCGAAGCCGCCGCTGCTAATCATGTGCTGTTTTATTTAACAAATCTTGATGCTGCCTTAACTCAGGTTTACAGGGTTTTAAAAAAGGGCGGAATCTTTTATTGCAGCACCTATGGCAGGGAGCATATGAAAGAGATCAGACAGCTGGTGCTGGAATTTGATTCCAGAATCGCGCTCTCGGAAGTAAATCTTTATGATGTTTTTGGCCTGGAAAATGGAGAAGAAATCCTGGGAAATCATTTTAAATCTGTAAAAAAAGAAGTATATGATGACCATCTGGAAGTCACTGATGCAGGTGCGCTGATGGAATATATTTTATCCTGCCACGGGAATCAGCAGGAGTTTTTAAGTGACAGGTATGAAGAATTCCGTGAATATCTGGAAAAGAAGATGGTAAAAAAGGGTTATATCCATATTACAAAGCAGGCTGGTGTATTTGTTTGCACAAAATAAGAAAAAAGTAATAGAAAAAGACTTGACCGTGACGTTACGTCACCCTTTATGATAGCAGTATGAATGAATATGGAGGAAATAATTAATGAAGGGAATAATTCTTGCCGGGGGGTCCGGCACCAGGCTGTATCCGCTTACCATGGTAACATCCAAACAGTTACTGCCTATCTATGATAAACCCATGATTTACTATCCACTTTCTGTTTTGATGAATGCTGGGATCCGGGATATTCTGATTATATCCACTCCGGATGACACACCGAGGTTTGAGGCGCTGTTAGGAAACGGGTCACAGTTTGGAATTCAGTTATCCTACGCTGTGCAGCCATCTCCCGATGGTCTTGCCCAGGCATTTGTCATCGGAGAAGAATTTATCGGAGATGACAGCGTTGCCATGATTCTTGGAGACAACATCTTTGCAGGACACGGTCTTACAAAACGTCTTCTTCATGCAGCAAATAAAAAGGATGGGGCCACTGTGTTCGGTTATTACGTGGATGACCCCGAACGCTTTGGAATTGTGGAGTTTGATTCTGAAGGAAAGGCCGTTTCCATTGAAGAGAAGCCGTCTGCGCCGAAGAGCAATTACTGCGTGACAGGTCTTTATTTTTACGACAATAAAGTTGTGGAATATGCGAAGAACTTAAAGCCTTCCGCCCGCGGTGAACTGGAGATTACAGATTTAAACCGCATTTACTTAGAAAAGGGCAAGCTGGATGTGGAGCTTCTCGGTCAGGGCTTTACCTGGCTTGATACAGGGACTCATGAGTCTTTGGTAGATGCTACTGATTTTGTCCGGACCATGGAAACCCATCAGCACAGAAAACTCGCCTGTCTGGAAGAAATTGCCTATTTAAACCACTGGATCACAAAGGATCAGCTGGAAGAGAGTATTGAACCATTAAAGAAGAACCAGTATGGTCAGTATCTGATGGATGTGCTTGCAGGAAAATATATCGATAAGTAAAGGAGCAAATCAATGAAAATAATCGTTACCGGAGGAGCTGGATTCATCGGCGGAAACTTCGTACATCATATGGTAAATAAATACCCGGATTATGAGATTATCAATCTGGACCTTTTAACCTATGCAGGTAATTTAGAGACCTTAAAGCCTGTGGAAGACAAACCTAATTATCGCTTTATCAAAGGCGACATTGCAGACAGAACATTTATTTTCGATTTATTTGAAAAAGAGAAACCGGATGTAGTAGTAAACTTCGCAGCAGAAAGCCATGTAGACCGTTCGATCACGGATCCTGAAAGCTTTGTAAGAACCAATGTTATGGGTACCACAACCCTTCTTGATGCATGCCGTACCTATGGAATCAAGCGTTACCATCAGGTTTCTACAGATGAGGTTTACGGAGATCTGCCTCTTGACCGGCCGGATTTATTCTTTACAGAAGAGACTCCGCTTCATACATCAAGCCCTTATTCCTCATCAAAGGCAAGTGCTGATTTATTCGTTCTGGCATACCAGAGGACCTTCGGGCTTCCTGTTACCATTTCCAGATGCTCCAACAACTATGGACCGTATCATTTTCCGGAGAAACTGATTCCGTTAATTATCAGCCGCGCGCTGGCAGATGAGGATCTTCCTGTATATGGAACGGGAGAGAATGTAAGAGACTGGCTTCATGTTTCTGACCACTGTGAGGCAATTGATTTAATCATTCACAAGGGCAGAGTGGGCGAAGTTTATAATGTGGGCGGACATAATGAGCGAACGAATTTAGAAGTTGTGAAGACGATCTTAAGGGAACTGGATAAGCCGGAAAGCTTAATCAAGTATGTAACAGACCGCCCGGGTCACGACAGACGTTACGCCATTGATCCGAAGAAACTGGAAACAGAGCTTGGATGGAAACCAAAATACAATTTTGATAGCGGAATCCGCCAGACCATTCAGTGGTATCTGGATCATGAGGACTGGTGGAAACATATTGTAAACGGAGAATACCAGAATTATTTTGATAATATGTACGGAAAACGGTTATAAATTCCAATCGTAAAGTGAGGCAGCGATGAAAGTATTAGTTACTGGCGTAAAGGGCCAGCTTGGATATGACGTAGTAAATGAGCTGAAAAAACGGAATCATGAGGCAGTGGGCGTGGATATCGAAGAGATGGATATCACAGATGAGAAAAGTGTAAACCAGGTAATCTGGGAAGCTGCTCCTGATGCAGTGATTCATTGTGCTGCTTATACAGCTGTGGATGCTGCAGAGGAAAATGAGGAATTATGCAGGAATGTCAATGCCAGGGGAACCGGAAACATCGCCAGAGTGTGCAGGGATCTTGATATCCGAATGATGTATATCAGTACGGATTACGTATTTAACGGTCAGGGAACCCGCCCCTGGGAACCTGATGATAAAAGAGAACCGTTAAATATCTACGGGCAGACGAAGTACGAAGGGGAACTGGAAGTAGAAGAGAACCTTGATAAATATTTTATCGTACGTATTGCCTGGGTGTTCGGCGTAAACGGCAAGAACTTTATCAAGACCATGCTGAATCTGGGAAAAACCAGGGATAAACTGAATGTTGTTGCAGATCAGGTTGGTTCTCCCACCTACACCTTTGACCTTGCCCGCCTTCTGGTGGATATGATTGAAACGGATAAATACGGCCGTTACCATGCCACCAATGAAGGACTTTGCAGCTGGTATGAATTTGCCTGTGAAATCTTTAAACAGGCAGGCATGAATGTTACGGTTGAACCGGTGACCTCTGATCAGTTTCCGGTAAAGGCCAAACGTCCAATGAACAGCCGCATGAGTAAGGATAAGCTGAAGGAGAACGGCTTTCAGCCGCTGCCTTCCTGGCAGGATGCGTTAAGACGGTATCTGACAGAGATCGAGTATTAAAAACATGCACGGGAAACTTTAGACTTGCATTTTTCAGTTTCCCGTGTTATAATGTCTGAATCCTACAATTTAGCAGGTATTTCTAAAAAAAGATTGACGAATCCAGTCCGGTATGTTATAGTAATTGGGCGAATGGAAGAGCTTAGGTCTTTTTTTTATGCTCAAAATTTCTTGCAGCAGAAAAAAGGGACTGAAAACACAACAACGATAATTTAAGTGGAGGTGGAAGTCGTGCGCACAAAAATCACACTGGCATGTACTGAATGTAAACAGCGTAACTACAACATGACCAAGGATAAGAAGACTCATCCGGACAGAATGGAAACCAAGAAGTATTGCAGATTCTGTAAGAGCCATACAATGCACAAAGAAACGAAGTAATTAGTTTAGGAGGCAGATTATGGGAGATACAGTGAACAACGAGGGAGTTCAGAAAAAAGGCTTTGTAAAAGGTTTGAAATCTGAGTTCGCCAAGATCGTTTGGCCTGACAAAGAAACCGTAACGAAACAAACAATCGCTGTTATGTCATCTGCGATTGCTCTAGGACTGATTATTGCGATTCTTGATCTGATCATCAAGTTTGGTCTCAGTTTTATCTTATAATTCGTAAGGGTTAAGGTGAGTTTATGTCAGAAGCAAATTGGTATGTAGTCCATACCTATTCAGGTTATGAAAACAAAGTAAAAGTTGACATTGAAAAAACAATCGAAAACAGAAACTTGCAGGATCAGATTCTGGAAGTATCGGTTCCTCTTGAATCCGTCATTGAGCTTAAGAATGGCGTGGAAAAAAAGGCCGATAAAAAGATGTTCCCCGGATACGTACTGATTCACATGGTCATGAATGATGATACATGGTATGTTGTACGTAATACCCGCGGTGTAACAGGCTTTGTAGGTCCTGGATCAAAACCGGTTCCTCTGACAGAAGATGAGATGCAAAAACTTGGGTTCAAGAATGAAGAAGTCATTGTTGGCTTTGAAGTGGGAGATACCGTTGTGGTAACTTCCGGTGCATGGAAGGATACTGTTGGTGCTATCAAGTCCATCAACGAAGGTAAGAAAACCATCACCATTAACGTTGAGATGTTTGGCCGGGAGACTCCGGTAGAACTGAATTTCAGCGAGATAAAGAAGATGTAACAAGTAAAAGCGGCTTATACCGTTGTATAGGCTCGTGGGAGGGAAATCCCCGACAATACCACATTTATTTAGGAGGTGCCTAATTATGGCAAAGAAAGTAACGGGATATATCAAATTGCAGATTCCAGCAGGAAAGGCTACACCAGCTCCTCCTGTAGGTCCGGCACTTGGACAGCATGGTGTGAACATCGTACAGTTTACAAAAGAATTCAATGCAAGAACTGCTGACCAGGGAGATTTAATCATTCCGGTTGTTATTACTGTTTATGCGGACAGAAGCTTCAGCTTCATAACCAAAACTCCGCCAGCTGCTGTATTACTGAAGAAAGCATGCAAGCTTAAATCAGGATCTGCAGTACCAAACAAGACAAAAGTAGCTACCATTTCCAAGGCTGAGTTACAGAAGATCGCTGAACTTAAGATGCCAGATTTAAATGCTGCATCTGTTGAAGCAGCTATGAGCATGATCGCTGGTACCGCAAGAAGTATGGGTATCACTGTAGAGGCTTAAGTTTCTTAACAAAGCCAAGTATAGCGCCGGCTGAGTTTCGTAACTCATGCCGTTCGATGAGCCGCCAGGCGAATCGAACTTCCTTTATCTTGGATGGCGAAGTTTTGTAACGTGGGAGGGAAAATCCCCGACAATACCACTAGGAGGTTATTTAGAATGAAAAGAGGAAAAAGATACGCAGAGGCAGCTAAGACAGTAGATCGTGCTGTTCTCTACGATGCACCAGTAGCAATCTCTTTAGTTAAGACGAATGCAAGTGCTAAATTTGATGAAACCATAGAAGCTCATATCAGAACCGGTTGTGACGGACGTCACGCAGACCAGCAGATCCGTGGTGCCGTAGTACTTCCTCATGGTACAGGTAAGACTGTTCGCATCTTAGTTTTCGCTAAGGGTGTTAAGGCTGATGAAGCACAGGCTGCAGGAGCAGACTTTGTTGGAGCAGAGGAATTAATTCCGAAGATCCAGAACGAAGGCTGGCTGGATTTTGATGTAGTTGTTGCTACTCCAGACATGATGGGTGTAGTTGGTCGTTTAGGACGTGTCCTTGGACCTAAGGGCTTAATGCCAAACCCAAAAGCTGGTACAGTTACTATGGATGTAACAAAAGCAATCAATGATATCAAAGCTGGTAAGGTTGAGTACAGACTTGATAAAACAAATATTATCCACGTGCCAGTTGGAAAAGCTTCTTTTACAGAAGAACAGTTAGCGGACAACTTCCAGACGCTTGTTGATGCAATCGTTAAAGCAAAACCAAGTACAGTTAAAGGTGCTTATTTAAAGAGCGTTACACTTGCTTCCACCATGGGACCTGGCGTAAAGCTGAATGTAGCAAAGTTAATGAGCTAATTTTGCTTTGTGGTTGACATGTATTATAAATAATGTTATACTAATTAAGTATTGACTGCCGAAGACAGCAGGTGCCGCAAGGCATAAGGTGATAACGCCTGCCGAGGAATATGCAAGAATCATTTTGTGTAAATGAATTGTAAACCTCTCTGTCCATTTGGCGGAGAGGTTTTTCTTTGGTATATTTTTCTGAGTGAGGTCAGGCGTAAGCATGGGCTGAGTTTGGGGAAATAGCCGTTCAGTTAGCCGTCAGGCTAATCGGACTTCCTTTGCAGTTTATACGAACAGGCTTTTGCAGGCAGCTGCAGGGCTTAGACTAAACAGGAGGTAAACCATAATGGCAAAAGTTGAATTAAAACAGCCAGTAGTAAGCGAGATTAAGGAATTACTGGAAGGCGCTGAGACCGCAGTTGTTGTAGACTACCGTGGTATCACAGTTGCTCAGGATACAGATCTTCGTAAGAAGTTAAGAGAGGCTGGAATTTCTTACAAGGTATATAAGAATACCATGATCCGTTTTGCTGCTAAGGGAACAGCGTTTGAAGCTCTGGATCCGGTTCTGGAAGGACCTACAGCAATTGCTGTATCCAAGACAGATGCAACAGCTCCAGCAAGAATCCTGGCTGAATTCGCTAAGACAGCTCCGGCTCTTGAAATCAAGGGTGGTGTTGTAGAAGGCATTTTCTATGATGCAAAAGCTATGGAGAAGATCTCCAGCATTCCTTCCAGAGAAATTCTTCTTGGAAAGTTACTGGGAAGCATCCAGTCTCCTATCACAAACTTTGCACGTGTTCTCAAGCAGATTGCAGACGGACAGGGCGCAGAAGCATAATTTTCTTAATGAAGGCAAGCGAAGCGCAGCCTGAATTTAGAAAATTAGCTGTTCAGTGAGCCAAAGGCGAGCTGAACTTCCATTAAAAAAATCAAACATATTAATTACGGAGGTATATTATCATGGCAAAGTTAACAACAGCTGAATTTATCGAAGCGATCAAAGAATTATCTGTATTAGAATTAAACGAATTAGTAAAGGCATGTGAGGAAGAATTTGGTGTATCTGCAGCAGCAGGCGTAGTAGTTGCAGCAGCAGGCCCAGCAGCAGAAGCTGAAGAGAAGACTGAATTCGACGTAGAATTAACAGAAGTTGGTCCTAACAAGGTTAAAGTTATCAAAGTTGTTCGTGAAGCTACAGGCTTAGGCTTAAAAGAAGCAAAAGACGTAGTTGACGGAGCTCCTAAGGTATTAAAGGCTGGCGCTTCCAAAGAAGAAGCAGATCAGATCAAAGCTTCCTTAGAAGCAGAAGGCGCAAAAGTTACTTTAAAGTAATTAAATTTTCGACTATGACTGAACAGGGTCCATACCTTTTTGAACAGGGACAGGACCCTGTTTTTCATATATGTGAATATTAGTTTTATCTTGACATTTTTGCATTTTCGGGGTAGAATGTACGTGTAATATCGAATGGAGTTATGATTTCACATATTTTTGTAAGTCATTATTTTCGGATGATGGTTTACAAAAATATGTGATTTTTTGTTTCAGGCGATATATCAAATTATTTTTTATTTATTATAGGAGGTACGCGTTATGAACAACGGTACAGTAAAATGGTTTAATGGTGCTAAGGGATATGGTTTCATCGTGAATGATGCAACAGGCGAGGAAGTATTTGTACACTTCTCCGGAATCGTTTCTGATGGTTACAAGACTCTTGAAGAGGGCCAGAAGGTAACTTATGAAACAACAGAAGGAAATCGCGGTCTGCAGGCAGTTAATGTTTGCCTGGCTTAATTAGATCCTTAGCTGATAAATAAGCCTTTTAAGGGCTGCCCCCATTTTTGTGGAAGGGCGGCCCTTTTTGCATATGTAAAACTACCCCGGTCTTTATAGAATCTTTATATCTGGTCTGACATCCCCACTATCATTTTTATAATTATATTTTGTAAAATAAAGTTGAAAATGAGTATGAACAATCAGAAGGGAAGGACCTTATATGCTGTTTCAAAAATCAAAGACAATTATTATCGTGGGTGCCAGCCGGTTTGGTGCCGGTCTTGCAGGCCGGCTTTCGGGACGCAGCACCAGAATTGTAATGATTGATTTATCAGAGGAATCATTTCGAAAACTACCAGGGGAGTTTGTGGGAGATCAGGTGCTGGGAGATGGAACAGATGCAGAGCTGTTAAAAAAAGTGGGCATCAGCCAGGCTCAGGTTTTTGTTGCGGCAATGGGTGATGATAATGAAAATCTGTTGGCAGCCCAGATTGCCAGCAGGATTTTTCATGTGCCGGAGGTATTTTTAAGACTGAATGACAAGAGCAAGGAAAAGCTGATCCAGGGGTATAATATGAAGCCAATCTGTCCGTTTGTTCTTTCGGCCGATGAATTTGACCGTCTCACAGAGAAAGTATATGAGGAGGTATCCGCATCATGAAAATTGCTGTAGCAGGAGGAAGGGATGAGGCCGATTTTCTTACCGGTCTTCTTCTAAAAAACAAACACAGGCTGATTGTGATAAATGATGACAGGGCATACTGTGAACATCTTGCCGCAAAATATGATAAAGTATCTGTTATCAACGGTGACCCAGGCAGTGAAGAGATATTGAGTGACGCAGGTATCAAAGGAGTTGATGTAATCATTGCACTGTGCGGCAGAGATGCGGATAACCTGGAGATATGTCAGATGGCAAAACGCTTATTTTCCGTAAAAAAAACAGTCTGTACTGTAAGAAACCCCAGAAATGTGGAGATTTTTAAGGCATTGGGAGTTGATCAGGTTATCAGTGCAGCCTATATTCTGGCAGAGTATATCCAGCAGCCATCGGTGGAAGAGAATCAGCAGGAGGTAAAAATGGCGCCTGCAGGCGAGAAGAATGAAGAGTAGTGAGTATGAGTTTCATTTCCGGAGGGGTACAGACGAGGAAGTAAAAGGAAGAAATCTGATTGCCGGATATCTGGGGATCGTTATGATGCTTGCCGGAGCGATTACCCTGCTTCCTCTTCTTACGCTGCTGTTTTATCCTGGTGAGTCAGATCAGGCTGCGTTTTTTGTTATTCCCGGAGTTGGTTCTATTCTGGCAGGCTATTTATTCAGCTTTATCCTGCGAGGGAGAAAAAAAGGTGTTTTAGATAAGAACCAGAAAATGACGCTGGTGCTTGGCACCTGGCTGATTGTGGCAGGTGTCGCCTGTGTACCGTTTGTCCTTAGCGGCAGGTATTCAGTCTCCCAGGCCGTATTTGAGGCAATCAGCGGACTTAGCACAACAGGACTCAGCGTTGTAGATACGGCTGCTGCACCTCATATTCTGCTGATACACCGTACAGTGCTTTCGCTTTTTGGAGGATTGGGACTGGTGCTTATCCTGAACACTGCCATGTCCGATGTATATGGAATGAAACATAACCAGCCAGTGGGGCATTCGGACAGGCTGCTGCAAAAATTACGGGAATCGGCAGGGCTGATTGCGGGAATCTATGGGGGATATATCGTGGCCGGTGTGGTGTTGTACGTGACGTTTGGAATGAATTTATTTGATGCATTCAATCATTCTGTGGCGGCAGTTACCACCGGAGGATTTTCCACTCACCCGGAGAGCATGGGATATTATCACAGCCTCCCTTTTGAATTGATTACAATTGTTCTGATGCTTCTTGGCAGCACAGGTTTTTTTATTCAATTACTCCTCATCAGGGGTAAATTCCGTGATGTAATTTTTCACAGTGAGATCAGGCTGGCATCGCTTCTGCTTGCAGGTTCTGTTTTGCTGGTCACCGTACTTGCGCGAAAAGAACTTTACGGCAGTATACCGGAAAGCTTCCGGCTTGCCCTGTTTCAGGCAGTATCTGCACTTTCCACCACCGGATTTCGAACGGTTGACAGCTTTCACAGCTGGCCGCCTCCCATGATCTTTATTCTGATTCTTCTCATGCTGACAGGCGGAGGAGCAGGATCTATGGCTGGAGGATTGAAGATTTACCGGGTTTGTGTTATGTTAAAAGAAATGAAATGGGAGTTTTCACATTGTCTGAATACCAACAGAGCCATTATGATGGAACAGATTAACCGGGGAGGTAAAAGAGAACTGCTGACAGAGCAGGATAAAAGGGAAGTGAATGTATTTCTGATCTTTTATCTTATGTTTTTTGCAGCCGGCACTTTTATTTTCAGCTGTTTTGGATATTCCGTTCAGGATTCCATGTTTGAGTTCGCATCAGCATTAAGCAACGCAGGTTTTTCTGTTGGAATTACATCCTATGAAGCCAGTCCGGTGATTCACTGGACTGCCAGCGCCGGAATGCTTTTTGGACGGTTGGAATTATATGTTGTATTCATGGTAATTGCCCGTTTTATATCTGATGGAAAGGAAGCAGTTGTAAATTCATGGAGATGGAAAAAAGTATAGGTGTGCGGGTCCGGATATTAAAAAATTTCGGAAAGATAGCGATTATCTGGGGATTGTCTACAATGCTTGCGATTGTTTTAAACCACACAGGTGTAAGAATTGAAAATCTTCTTTTGATTTATGTGGTAGGCGTTATTCTGTGCAGTGTGGAAACCAGAAGTATGCTTTGGAGTATTTCGTCTTCCATTGTTTTTGTTTTTACGTTTAACTTTCTTTTAACTTCACCCAGATTTACTTTTCAGGTGGATGATCCCAACTATGTCATTTCTTTGCTGATTTTTATTATTGTTGCATTTATCGCTGCCTCATTAACGGTTAAGCTGCAGAAGCAAATGGACCTTGACCGGGAGCGGGCAGAGATTATGCTTAAACTCAATACCATAGGCAGTGGTTTTTTAAATCTTTCCGGACGTCAGGCCATTGCTTCCTACAGTATGAAGAGCCTGCATAACTTAACTGGAAAGGAAACGGAAATTTTAATCAGGGCCAGAGATGAGAGATTTTCTGACAGCTCAGCAGAATGGTGTTTTAGAAATTCCATGGCATGCGGGTATGGAGAAGCTCAGTTTGGGGAGAGCAGCCGTCTTTATGTACCTGTGTGCAGCCTAAGCAAAACTTATGGTGTAATTATCTTTTCGTGCAGCAATGGCGGACTGACCAAAGAGGAGCGCATGTATGTGGAAATGGTGATCTCCCAAATTACTCTGGTGCTGGAACGGGAGCAGCTGAATGAGGAAAAAGAGGAATCCAGACTTCAGATCGAACGGGAACGATTAAAAAGTACTTTACTTAGAAGTATTTCCCATGATCTGAGAACTCCCCTCACCGGAATCGCAGGGAATTCCAATTTCCTTTATGAAAATTACACTCTGGTGGATGAAGAAAGCGCAAAAAGTATGCTGCTTGATATCAGTACAGAGGCGGAGTGGCTGAATTCCATGGTGGAGAATCTGTTAAACATGACCAGAATTCAGGAGGGAAAGCTGGAAATCCACAAGAAAAAAGAGGTAGTGGACGATTTGATTTCGGGTGCGGTTACACTGGTTGCCAAACGCCTGGGGAATCATACCCTGAAGACAGTAACTCCGCAGGAAATAGAGCTTATAAGCGTAGATGCCAGACTGTTTACTCAGGTGCTGGTGAACTTAATCGATAACGGGATACGCCATTCTGGAGAAAATACAGTGATCACCGTATCTGCCGGTGCCAAAGGAAATCAGATGGTTTTTACGGTAAGTGACAACGGTACAGGTATTCCTGAGGATAAAATGGAGCATATTTTTGACAGCTTTTTTACAGCTGCTTACCGGGAAGGAGACCGCCAGAGAGGGGCAGGCCTGGGGCTTGCCATATGTAAGGCAATTATAGAGGCGCACGGCGGAATAATTTTAATCGACCAGAGTGTTGAGAAAGGCGCTGCTTTCCGAATTGAGATGCCTATGGAGGAGACTGATGGTCAATGATATCAGCGTTCTTGTTATCGAGGATGACAAGAGCATTCAGAATTTTATCAGAATTACCCTGAAAACTAAGGGGTATAATTCTGTTTTTGCAGATGACGGACTTACAGGAATTTCTTATTTTTATGCCAATAATCCTGATATTATACTTCTGGATCTGGGATTGCCGGACATTGATGGCATGGAGGTTTTAAGCCAGATCAGAAAGGAATCCAATGTTCCCATTATTGTTGTATCTGCGCGGGGAATGGAACAGGAAAAGGTAGATGCGCTGGATGAAGGGGCAGATGATTACCTGACCAAGCCTTTTCATGCCGGAGAACTGCTTGCCCGTATCCGTGTAGCATTAAGACACAAAAGCGGCATGGTAAAGCAGGAGACGGCATTCGAACTGGAAGGGTTCAGCATGGATTTTGAAAAAAGGAAGCTGATTGTCAGGGGAGAAGAGGTCCATGTTACCCCCATTGAATATAAGATGTTGAAATTGTTGGTTTTAAATGCAGGAAAAGTTTTAACGCATCATTTCATTCAGAATGAGATCTGGGGATATGAAACAAATGATGATTACCAGTCCATCCGGGTATTTATGGCAAATATCAGAAGGAAAATTGAAGAGGACTCTGCCAATCCCCGGTTTATTATAACTGAGGTAGGAGTAGGGTATCGGTTTACTGAAAATTGAAAACAGGCAGAGATCAGAAAAATACAGGGATTTTCTGGTCTCTGCCTGTTTTAATTCTTAACGCTGTTTGGGGATTCAGTACGTAATAAGAAAGCTTTTTATGCGGGATTATGTATTATTTATCGGTCGAAAGAGCTGATATGGGGTCTGCATAGAGGTGTCTGATTGTACTAATGGTCTGAGTAATTCCCAGTTGGCTGATGTTAAACAGAATCTGATGAGATTCAATGTTTCCCCAGCTCCGGTCTGTGTATGTCTCGTAATACTGCTTTCGGCGGTGGTCCATTTTTTTAATGGAGGATTCCGCTTCCTTTTTCGATATGTTATAGCGTTTCATAATGCGTTTTGTGCGGTCTTCAAATGCTGCGTAGAGAAATATATTCAGACATAGAGGATTTTCCCGCAAAATATAGTCTGCACATCTGCCTACAAATATGCATGACCCTTTATCAGCCAGGCTTTTAATGATTTTACTTTGTGTCTCGAACGTGCTGTCATTTAATGGAATTCTTCTTGGTGCGAGACCGTTATAACGGTACGTAGACAGAAATGTGTTGAAAACGGATTCATCTACTGCCTCAACAGTGATTTCTGAAAGACCCAGATTTTCCGCAGCCATTTCCACCAGATCCCGGTCATACATCGGAATCCCCAATTCCTCAGATAGTCTGGATGCGATTTCGTGTCCTCCGCTGCCGAACTGACGGCCGATCGCAATAATCCTGTGCTCCATTTTAATCCGCTCCTTTCCTTAGGGATTGTACACAATATTTAGAAGTATACTTCTAATATATCTTAATTATAGCGTATTTTAGAAGGAAAAGATAGAAAAAAACAGAAATATTCTGGTTTTATTTTGACCACAAAGCCCATAGATTGTTTAATAAAAGCAGAAAGCCGGCTTGTGAGTTTATGAAAATAAGATGGAAACTGGTCTGTCTGTTGGCAGTCATTATACTGGATATCGTCTTTGCGGGGGCGTTGTATTATAATTACAGTGAGGCGAAAAATACGTTGTTTCTACCGGCGGATGCCGGAGGTGAGGCAAAGGAAGAGGTTCGGAAACAGTTTTCCGGTGATAAACAGATTGCACTGACTTTTGACGACGGACCTAATTCCGTTTATACACCGATGCTTTTAGACGGTCTTCGCAAAAGGGGTGTCCATGCTACCTTTTTTCTTCTGGGAGAAAATGTAATAGGCAAGGAAGCCATTGTGAAGCAGATACAGGAGGATGGGCATCTCATTGGAAACCATGGCTACAGTCACGTACAAATGAATAAGGAGGCTGTATCCAATGCCTGTGAACAGATTGAGGAAAATAACCGCCAGATAGAGGCTATTACCGGAGTCCGGCCCCAGTACCTTCGGCCGCCCTATGGGTCGTGGAATGAGGAACTGGAGTGCACAACCAATATGACGGTGGTACTGTGGGATGTGGATAC
>CAURBW010000031.1:0-50925 GCA_963523075.1 uncultured Clostridium sp. | reverse complement strand
CATTCCCAGAAAGAAGCCATTTATTTCCAGAGACACAAAATTTATTACACTACCACTTAATCTTCTACATGAATGGAATTCTCCGTAATATTCATCGTGTTAACATTCCTCCATGATAAAAACATTCATAAACCTTAATACTCTGGCAAAAAATCTCTTCGTACCCCTGGAACCATTCCATATCTCCAATTACCTTTGTTTTATATGTGTACTCTCCAGATTGATAGAATTCTGGACCTCTATAAGGTAATTCTTTTGTTGATACTCTTAATGCCTCTTTTAAGAAATCACTGCTGAACCTCTCATCTAGATTTCTTCCAAAATAGTTCATCGAATAAATTGCTTTCCCCTTTTTCCAGATAGCTTCCTCCCCGGAAAACTTTTCTCCGCCTAACCACGTATCATAATATTGGTAATCACCTTTTGTGTAGGTATAGTCGTTTGAACCAGGCCTTGATGCACTGCAGGGATCAGCATAGCCTGCGTAAGTGTTTTTGATTGCCTCTAATTTAAAACCAATCAGTTCATCCATGTTATTATCATAGGTGACCTCCATGGATTTGCTACATTGATTGTCTTTAACAAGATAATCAACCGTTATATGAAATAATTCACTTAATTGAATTAGATTCATTATATCCGGGTATGCCATGCCGCTTTCCCATTTTGTGACTGCCTTACGGGATACGTTTAATTTTTCGGCTAATTCTTCCTGTGTGATGCCTTTTGATTTCCGGATAATCTGTATTTTGTCTGAGAATGTCATTTTACTGATCCTCCATTTTTATAATTACTTTCTTCTACAGAATACCATAAGAAATGGGATTTAAAAAGCGATAGGTGGTTGCATAAAAGATACTATACGTTACCATTATATATTCCAAAAGCAGTTATTTTTAGCACAAACAGATGAAATCCAGTGACAAATAAACAATGCTGCGCCCCCATATTTTAATCTAACTGCCTAAACTTCAGCTATATGCTGATATATAGAAGCTATAAATTAATCAATTTCGTTGTCATCAAGAGAATGTCCATTGTAGTGTTCATTCTTCATACGACCAGAATCCTTCACAATCATCATTATAATTCCGTTGTATATCTTAATTATATCATTGTCAATAATCAATTTAATCATTATTATAAAAATGACTAAATTGATTGCTAGTTTGATCATTTTAATTCACATAACTAATTTATTATCTACCTCTGTCTTTCTCCCATTTCTTATCACTTCTTTCTTCACCCTGTCGTTTCACTGTCTCATCATATATCTCTTGATAATCCTCGAACTGTTCATCCAAATCCTGCTTCATTCCAAGTTCTTTCATAACTGCCTTATAAAGTTTCAGATTATTACTTGAATTTCCAATATCAAAATTGAATATCCTTGCTTTTGTAGATAAAAGGTTCTTTATGACTCTTGGTGAACGAATTAATAAAATAAGAGTATTTCGAAAAATGACCATGGATGAGTTCGGTGCTGCTCTTGGCTTTGAAGGAAAAAGCATGTCGGTGCGAATTGCTCAGTACGAAACTGGCGCCCGTGTTCCAAAGCAGGATACGTTGCTTAAAATAGCTGAAGTGCTACAATGTAACTACAAGGCACTTGATGATTACAGCCTTGGTGCAGCCGAAGATATCATCGAAACACTTTTCTGGTTAGAAGAAAGTCTTTCTTCCAGCTCAGATAGAAAAGGACGTGGAAAACACTTCCCCGAATATACTGCTCCTGGAAATCGCATTCGTCTTAACGAAATGAAACCTGTGACAAATGACGCTGATGTCAAAATGACCTACAATGACAATGAGTAAATGGCAGCCAGTGTACCTGTTGCTTTAACTTTTGAATATGGATTGGTAAATGACTTTTTGTTAGAATGGAATATAAAGAAAAAAGAACTTGTGAATGGCACCATTAGTGCCAATGATTATTTTGAATGGAAGATCACATGACCACATGCCTAAGCTCTTCCGAAAGAATTTTATGCAAAATCTGTGATTTTGCACAAAAAGGTGAGATTTTCTTATTCATAGAATAGACATCCGCATAGTACCAAAATAGTACCAAACGACATAAAGAGAGCCCACAAATCCTTATTTTACAAGGCTTTGCGGGCATAAAATTTTTATTCAAACTCGGTTTAGTGCTTTTTACTCATACTATATCTTGTTATTTATATTTTCATTTTTTCCACATTTAGTTATATAATCAATCGTCATTTTCCGCATCAATCGGTATTAGTACGTTTTCGGTACGGTGACATCCTTTCTCTAATCCTAAATCTATGCGTTCAATTTCTGAAAACCTTATAGCATTAATAAAATATGTCCATCTGTTCTCTGATGTATGGATTGCATAACCCCATGGGAAAATCCCCTGTTGCAAGCCTTTTCTAATGGTGTTATGATTCATACCTAACAACTTAGCTGCAATCTGTACATCAAGCCGTGGCACACTAATATTGTTTGTACTTCTTGCCGTTACAACCGGAACTTCTCTTTCAAAATAGTTAGGGGCAAGACCAAGTGACACTGCAATGTTCTTCTGTCTTTCCTCTGATGGTACGTTTTTACCAGAAAGATACTGACTAATAGAACTTTTTCCGATACCTGTCATACCAACCAACTGTGCCTGATTGATTCCTAACTGTTGCATAGCCTGTTTCAACTTTTCATCGAAATCCATTAAAGTCACCTTTCCATACAAAAATACAAACCTGTCCTTTAAAAATTTAATATAGCGGATAATATTGAATTATCCTTTATCATATGATACAATGTAGCCAAAAGAGGAACAACCGCCCACAAGGTGGTTTGACCAGTTAAATTGAGAAGCATAAGCCACCCGAACCGACCAAAGTATCAGGGTGGTTTTTGCTATGTATTGCTACTTACTAAACGTAAAAACGAATGTAAGTAATGCCAGAAGGAAAAGACCAAAGGTCATTAAATCCTTAAAGTCAAACTTCATAAGCATCACCCCCATCCTATCAAAGAATGAGGTCAACACACCCTGTAACACGATTATTCCATGAGGATATTCTACCATATTATTCTAGCCCTGACAACTCATATAATCGTCATATATCATTGAAAGTTAATTCTATGATAACTTGTTAGGGTAAAGAGAAACACCGCCTAAATGACGGTGTTTCTTAATTTACATCCCATATCCTTTTTTCTTTAATTTCCTTACATATTTTGGAGTTGCATATAATTGTCCATGATGAAAAACAACATTACCCAGTATTATATTTATTATAGTTTTCATGGTACCCCCATTATATGGCACGTACCCTTCCTCAATTTTAATTTTATCCAATAAATTCACCCCCTCTTAATGTTAAATCCATCCAGTGTTCATTTTCTTTATAAGTGTGCCTACATCTTTCCACGAGCATAAAGTTTTTTAGCTTTAAATCACCCAAATCCAAGTTAATTACAACCATTGACCCCGCCCTGACTCTATTGTCTCCAATAGCATTTGTGATTTTCAAATTGCGAGTTTTTTTATTGTACAGGGAAAGTAGCGCATCAGCCTTTTCCTGTCCATTTTCCCCATCTGAATAAGTGTCAGTGTATGTCAATGTTCCCCATCTTGCTATATTATTCAAATCATGTGCAACTTTAAAGTCTTTCTTTGTATCACTTCTTTTTAGCACTATTTTGTTATATGTATTATCATCAATAGACGACGTATAATCAAAGTTTTCACCTGTTTCTTCGTCAATCATCAAGTATGCTCCCGGATTACCGACATACATTGATGACAATGCTTTTAAAGTTAATTTTCCAAAATCGTCATATAAAACGTACATAATCTTGGTGTTACTCAAAGTCAGGTCAAGAGCATTCTCAATCATTTCAAAAAGGCTAACATCAGGTTCGATTCGTGACTTTATAATGTACCCTGGATTTTCTAAAATACCTACTTTAAGTGAATAATCATTTGCAATCATCTGAATAACCTGTGACGTAGTCATATTTTCATACACAAACGTGTCTTTATTTTTTAAATATCGTAACTGATCATAAGCTGTGACAGTAATTATTTTATCTTTGCTTCGCTGCTGTTTAAATACAAAACCAAAGAATACATTATCACCGTCAACTTTCAGCCTTACTGAACTACCTTCCGAAAAGTCAAGAATGTCATCCTTAATGATCTTAAAAGTCAGTTTTCCGGGGGTACCCCTACGCTCTGTTGACCATTCAATCCCTTCTTGTACTGCGGGCTGATATAATTTTGTTCCTGCTTCATTCCCAATTAAAAGTTCAATGTTCATTTTTATACCACCTTCTATTTACTCATGTGCTCCTTCTGTAATACTGTCAATAGCTTCATTGACTGAATCCGTAAGACCTGACATAAATCCGTCAAGGTCATCACCGTTTTTAATAGTGTTCTGCATTCCTGATTGGTCAATATTGACTTCTGCAACGGTATACCTGTTCACTGCTTCCTGTTCTGCAATGTCACGTAAATACTTCAAATCTTCTTCTGTGGTGGATATGGAATCTTTTATACCACCTGTATCCTCTGCTATGCTGTCAAGATTTCCAGCTACACCAGAGCCATTCAGCGCCGACATATAATCATCCGTATTGGGTATATTTGTACTACCGAAAATGTCAGATAAACTAAAATTTGAAACCTTATCGGCAATACCATCCCCCCATGCTGCTCCCGTATTAAATGCATCAGTAGCCCAACCATCTTGAAAAGTCTCAAAGGTTGACATACCTTTGTTAAACGCATCAGCTACTGACGTATATTCTTCTTTATCCCCTGCTGCTTCTGCTGATTTAGCTGCATATTCATCTGCTGCGGATTTAATACCTGAATAATCAAATTCTACAAAAGGCAACTTGTTTAGAGATTCACATATCCCGGCAACTACTGTCAGAACAGTGGAAAGGAGATCATACCACCATGCTTGAACTGAACTTATTGCATTATGAAATGCCGTCATGATGTTTGTTGCTACTGCACCTATTGCACCACCGATTCCAAGGGCAATATTGGCAACGGTCAAACCTAAATTTTTGAAAAACTGAATTACGACATTGATACCACCTGTAATAACACCAAAGCCAGATGATGCAACCCCTGTCATTTTTGCGATTGCATTTGCTATTGCAAAAACAATTGCAATTAATGCGATAATTAATAAAATAATCCAAACAATAGGACAAGCAAGAAATGCTGAATTTAACCCAAGTTGCGCTGCTGTTTCCGCTGTTGTGGCTGTAACAGCTGCACCTGTTGCTGCAGCGTGTGCATACTCTGCGACACACATGGCAATTTTGATTGCTGTTCCAACCATTTCCGCTGCTTTTGTGATAGCAAGATAAGCTGCATATACTGCCAATGCAGCGACTACACCATAAATAATAGGACTAATGATTGACCAATTATCAGCTATAAAACTACCGACTGTAGCAATTAGATCAAAGATATTTAGGACAATATTGGCAAGGGTTGCCATTGCTTCAATAGCACCATTCTCAAAATTCTGAAAGGCTTCGCTATTGGCAATATTATTCAACCTTTGAAGTACAGGTTGAAAAGCCATAATTGCTGTATTCTGCACAGTTTGCCAAACCTGTCCCCACGTCATAGGCATTTGTTCAAACTTGGAATTAATATCATCAGATGCTGCAAAGATTGCTGCCTTTACAACACCCGCTGACAATTCACCGTCTGATGCCATCTCACGAATTTTATCAATAGGAACGTCCAAATAGTCAGCTATATTCTGAATCAGGTTAGGGGCTTGCTCAAATATACTATTTAATTCATCACCACGTAAAACTCCAGAACCAAGGGCTTGTGATAACTGCAACATGGCGTTGGACGCTTCTGTTGTAGACGCTCCGGCAATGGTCATCTGTTTTTGGATAAGATCAGCAAATGCAACCACTTCTGTTGAACTGCCAAAAGCATCCTTGGCATTGTTACCGAACCGAGCAACTACACCAGCCATTTCAGTGAAAGAACCACGTGCATCCTGTGCTGCTGCATATACCATATTTACCAGTTCATCCGTACTTTGCAGACCATCATTCATCATGTTTAATCGTGACGTGGTTTGAACAAGTTCATCAGAAATATTCAAAGCCCCACCAACTGACTGGATACTGATATAAGCTGCAACTGCACCCTTAAAATTGAAAAGTACTTTTAATGGCGGACTCAGGACAAGAGCCCGCCAACGTTAATTAAAATATCCCTATATACTGCACCCCATCATGATTTGAAACATACATAGCGCATTACAGTTCATGACCAGCTCTGGGCTCAAAGTAATACCTCTTATCGTCTAATCTTATATACCAGTTACTGTATAACCAATTTATTTAATTTAGATACGAGGTCAATATCTAAAAAGTAAAATTAGTCAAAAGAAAGAGCCCCAGGGCTATTTCTTTATTCGTTATATTCGTTCACCTCGAAGTTTGAAATCTGCTCGTAAGCAATATAATCTTTTCGAGCAGTGAACGAAGCTTTGTTATAATTCTTCTCAATAACATAGGTTGGACTGGAGGCTGCTTTACTGTTATACCATGTAACGAAGTCGTTAATCTTTTCTGTGGCCATTTCATACTCTTTCCGTTCTCCTGTTACCATGGAGATCACAAGAAGAGCTTTGTTACCGGTTGGCTGATTTGGATCAGTGGAAGCTTGTGGAGTGGCTGAGGCTTCATTGGAATTCCAGCCTTCGCTGCCGTTGATAATTGCAGTTACAACGTAATAGTATGTAGTTCCATTCGTTACATCCGTGTCCGTGTAGGTTGTACCTGTTACGCCTGTGGCTATTGTTGTATATGGGCCGCCTGCAATCGTGGAGCGCTTAACGGTATAGCTTGTTGCATCGGTCACAGGATTCCAATTTAAGTCCACTTGGGAATCTCCGCCGACAGCTTTAAGGTTTGATGATGTATTAGCTTCTGGTTTTATGACTGAATCATATATTTGAATTTCATCTAAATAACCAATCAATAATCCAAAAGTATTGGCTTCTATACATTGTGAATGACCTAAATGTAAAGGGCCTTTATTTTCCTTATCAGTTGAACTGGCTGTTACCTGTGAAATTGGAGTTGTCATATCATCTACATATAACTTGACTGAATTAATATTTGTCGTTCCATCCCACGTAAACAAAATATCGTGCCACTGACCATCGCTTATGCTACCAATTGTATGTAATTCAAAATGTTTAGTTATTATTTTTATTCCACCCGGTATAAGTGAACTATCTTCATTTATGTCATTTTTTCCTATAGTGCCTATATAAAGATAATCGTCTCCTGTACTTCCTTGTGATATAATTGGTTCAGTGTTTTCCTCAACCGTTGAAGCATCTTTCTTAATCTTAAACCGAATGGATTTTGCTCCTGCCGGCATAGTTGCCCCTACAATATGTATTTGATTTTTATTAAAATAATATGATTTTCCAACTCCATTATAACCAGTCCTGTATCGGTTATCAACAAAAATGGAACCATTAACTGGATTTGTACCAGAATCTACAACAGTTTTTCCAACAATTCCACTATCATTATCGAAATTATACTCATGTACAGGTTTAACTTCATCAGCATAAGCAGATATCTGCCCCATAAATATTATACTAACCATTAAATAAACTACCGTTGCTATTTTAAGCAATGATTTTCTCTTCATACAATATCCTCCAAAATTTATCTTTTGTAATGTTGTTTTAACTTCTGAATCAATAAATAAAGTGCATAAAAGAAGGCCATCTGAAAGAACAAATGACTTTTAAATTTTTAGTATAATCGATTATAGTATTCTGGAATTTCAGCTTTTTCATTTATGATTTAGAATGCCTTCATCTTATCATCTTACATCAATCCGAACAATTGGTAACCTTACCAAACAAATTTAGTACTATTACACCAATCCCGGATACTGTAACGCCCCGTCCTGATCCGGAGTAAGCTTCACTAACTCAGTTACCATCTTACCTTCTGCGTCTACCCAGGATTGCTTCCATAATCTGATCAGCCACACCGGAAGCTTCGTCTATGATAAAAAGCATGTTATCTTCATGGAAGCCTTGCATATTCTCCGGTTTGGTTGCTGTTCTAGCAGTAGCAAACCATCTTTTCTCATGCCCTACCATATAGATGTAGGTTTTAGTCCATTTCAATATTTCCTGGAGCAAAGGAGCCCGTTCCTGCCATTTGGATACCTCAGACCACAATACGTCATGTAATTGCTGTTTTGTCGGAGCTGTGGCAACCACACGAGGAAATGGAAAACACGTTAAAAACCACAGAAGGGCTACAGCCTCAATACCGGTTTTCCCTACACCCTGGCCAGACTTAATACTTACTTTCGGACTCCCTGCCAAATCCATAAGAGCCTCTTGCTGCCATGGGTCAGGCTCAAACAAAAGAACCTCCTGAGCAAACAAAACAGGATTTTTACGGTATATTGGAATGCGCTCCTTAAAAAATGCCCTGCGCTTAGATGATTTACTGTTGCGACCGTCGCAACAAAAGGAATCCTTTCTCAATCAACATCATCCCCCTCATCTTCACCGGTGACAGCATCAATCCAGTCATCAACTACATTTTCACCACCGCCAAGTGAATCTGCCTCGTTGCGACGTTTTTCAAGCTCAACTTCCATAAGTTCCAGACGCAATCTACGCTCATCATCGGGAGCAGTCAATTCCTTAAATTGCTTAAGCATAGTTGTAAGCGTCTGCATTGCCCTGGATTGGGCCTGAAGGTAACTGGCCTGCTTATCCCAGGCAAATTGCAATTCATACTCCAACTCGGAGGATTTATTCTTCCCACTCATACCGCTTGTTGAAGTCTTAACCTTCTTCAGCTCCTTAGTCAGATCCGACTGATTCTTCACATACATTATTCTTTGAGCCCTAATTATAGCTGCATGCTGCATAAGGATATTATCATAAAGGATATCCGCCGGATCCAATGCGTTCTCCTGAAGTTCCTCAACAATGGCCAAAGTTTCTTCCGGAAGATACTTGCTAAATAGTCCGTGTTTAACTGCGTTTTTATTCATTGCCGGTGCTCCGTGACCAGCCGCATTTTTATTGCCGGGTTGCCCACCTTTTTGTGTGCACACTTTTTCTGATTTTGTGTGCGCACTTTTTTTCTTATCCTTGGACCACTTATATCTTGTTTTCCAAGATTTTACGGTATTAATGGTAACTCCATGCTTTTCGGCGATGTCTTTATATTTCATGCCTGATTGGTAATCAAGCAAGGCTAATTCATAATTTGGAGCCCTGACTTCATTCACCCCTCACCACCTCTCAATCGTTTGTTTTGTAAACTTATCAACCATTTATAACAATTAATAAATATTGATTAGGTTCAAAAAAAGAGACCGCTCTTTGCGATCCCTTATACCTATTGTTCTCCTAATAAAACACTGCTCCAATTACCCTCAATAATGCTTTCCCAAATATAAATTTTCAAATCTACTAACCCCTCACATTTCATATGTGTAGTGTTAATTCGACTTACATAATATCTGAGCGTATATAGTATCTCTTTTCCTTCTAAATACTTCTTATATGCTTCTCTTTGTTTTATTGAAATATCTTTTTGTCTTCCTGCTATTTCGACCTTATCTAAAGAATCCCAGATGTGTATAACATCTTTATCTTTTCCGTCTAATTTAATAGGTAAAGTTGTTGCCTCATGAATTTCCGAATGAAAAAACTGTAGGGAAGGATTATGCTTCAGACAATTATTAACAAATTTTAGTGCAATTAAAAAATCAAACTCTCTTGAGTCCAAATTTTTCACTCTATCATAGCAGTTAATGATTCTACTAATTGTTTCTGATACATAATAGTATACCTCCCTCCTATTCTCTCCAAGCGATGGCAATACATCCTCTAGTTGGAGATGTGACTTGTTAAGTGCATATACCAAAGTCTCTACGTTATTTACATTAATCATTTAAAGACCTCCAAGCATTTTTAATTATCATATCACTCAACAATCACTCTTACAATATCTAGGTAATATACCAGCCAGTATATAAACATTTAATAATGCATTATGAAAACCACTGATTACAAACCTGTATTGCTATTTCCTTCATCATCAGCGGTGGCACAGACATTCCGCATACATACTGGACGCTGGATGTATTAAAATCATAATCTACCGGAAACGACTGGCAATTAATAAAATCCATATCTGAAAATTTCAAATCGTCAACCGCCCTAAGAAATTCACCATTGGCTGTAATCGTAGGTGCAATAATACTGTCCCAAACTACAGCTGCATTAAATCTACTCTGTTTATTAAATAGCCGGTTATTGATATCAGCCAAATTGCGGTCGGTTGGTGTTTTGTGCTTCAAAAGTTGATATGTCTCTTTAGTAACCGGTTCACCGGCTAAGCTTCTGATCTCTCCAAAGCGAATCGGTCTCTTGTTAAAATACAGATTCAGCTTTGAATATGGCAGCTCTTTTCTATGACCAATGAAAAATACTCTTTCACGACGCTGTGGAACACCCATTACGGCAGAATTTAAGCAAAAAAGCTGGACTTTATATCCAGCTTCATTAACTTTATTAAGTACCTCACTTACATAACCTTTTGCACTACCATGTATCATACCTTTTACATTTTCGGCTATGAATACTTTTGGCTTCAATTTTCGAATGACGGATATAAATTCAAAAAACAAATCATCCAACGTTTGGGCTGCCTGGCCTTCACGGAATCGCTTGGCTTTCCCCCAGTCGTCCTCTCGGTTCCCTGACATTGAAAACACACTGCAGGGCGGTGATCCATCCAATATATCTAATTGGAATAATTCAGGTGGCAGATCATTATTGGATAATTTAACAAAATCCCTTATGTCCATATTGTATGAATATAAGGGATGATGATTTCTATTATACAGTTCATTAATCCTTTGATCTATTTCACAATTACCTAGCACCTGACAGCCGGCCAGTTTGTATCCCATCGTGGAACCACCTCCACAGGAAAAGCAGGAAAATACTTTGATACCGTTTCGGGGAATATTATCTATATCTTTTAGGCTCCAGGGTCTATACATATCGCCCCTCCCTAATAAAGAAATCCACAACGCGGACACTTGTTTTTGAAATTATCCGCAGAGAAATCAGCCGTATCTATCTCTCCCAGAGTGCTTATTGTTGCATCAATATTAACCTGATCAATTAGCTTCTCAATTTCTTTTTCACTGTATCCTGTAAACGAGGCATAGTCTTTTTCTACAAGCTCCTGCATTATATCTGTCAGTTTTTCAATATCCCAATTACCGGATATCTTATTCAGCGCAACATTAAGTGCCTTTTCCTCCACCGTATCCAGATTCACCACACTAACGTCAACTGACTCTAAGCCTTCATCCATTAGTATTCTAAGCCTCTGATGTCCGCCGACTACATTACCAGTCTTTTCATTCCAGATAATAGGCTCAACACAGCCAAACTTATCCAAAGATTTTTTAATTCTTTGATACTCAACATCCTCTGGTTGCAATTCCTTTCTGGGGTTATATACCGCCACCTGCAACTCTTTTACTGCCACATTCTTTATATACATCTTCTGCTCCTTCCTGGGGAGCAAAAAGGGGACTGCCATTTTATTCTTGGCAATCCCCTTACATATGATAGAATTTTACATTTACAGTCTAGCATCCGTTATATGTAGTGTCAATGTAATTATTTTGTAGCTTATTTCAACATAATAGTCTCAAGCGGTACAAATTCAATTTCATCATCATGAATCATTTGTATTGTTTCATCTTTTCCAAATACTTCAAATAAGTTAATTACCTTTTGCTCATAATCCTTTTGATTATAGTAATATATTATAAATGTAGATTCTATTTCAAATTCTTCCTCATCCGATACTGGACTTTTTAGTAATCTAATTACATCTCCATCTGCATTACTCATTGAGTGACCAATAAAATAAACTTTCTGCCAGTGTTGTTTTTTTTGTTTATGTGAAGGCTTATGATTGGATCCTTTTAAATTCAGCTGAAACAAATCTTTAACTCTTAATATATCACTTTTATGTTGAATCCGTTGAAAGAACTTCATGAAATAAACGAAATCTCGATTATAGTCATTACCGAAAACATTCATTCCCATAACCATATTATTAGGCTCACTTCCAATTTTTCCATGAATGTATTTAACCCTTGATTCATCATTTTCAGAGAAAAGTTTATATATCTTATGTGTTTCAGTATAATTGAAATTTACAATTATTCCAGGGGACAAAACTGATAGATTAAGATATTGATCCGGAGTCACCTTTTCTACAAATAGCTGAAGATATAACTCAAATGATTTAATAAAATTATTTAATTCTATTTTTAATTTATTTATGAGAGAGTCCTTATTGATTCCTCTTTCATTAATATACATTTTTACTAAATCCCTATATACTCCACTTTTAAATAATTTGGATTTTTTGTTAACTATGTCAGCCTCTTCCTCCACTTGAATAAAGTCACTAAAAGAGCACATAACAAACTCCATTTCAGAATTCCAGTTATTTATTCTTCCTTTTACCGTAACGTTATCCAGTATATCAATCCAAACATTAATAACTTTTTCTATTTCGCCTTCAATACCACACCAACTATCTTCTATATCGTTACAGTGTATAAAATGACTCAAAAAACAATTTTCTTTAGTAATATCTCTAAATTGATTAAATAAATCATCTCTCTTAATATCACGATTTTCTAAATCTTCTAGTGTTATTTTTTTATTTTTAATTAGCTTGACTGTTTTAATGTAATCTGAATAAGAAGTTTTTAAACCATGTGCTATATCAAAACCATTACCAATAACCAATATATTACTCATCTTTCACCCTCCATCAATAATTCATATTATACTACTATCTTACATTCTTCACAATTAAATTAGTTACCCCATTTAGGAGTGTATACTGCCATTCAATTTCGCCTCCTTCCTGCAAACTTCCTTTACATTTGTTAGGTTGTAAGGTAAAATAAATTTGTAGTTTGGCTACTACAACATATACAAGAGGATTAATAAAAACAGGTATTGGCGATACCTAAATCCAAAGTTTAATTACTGCAACCGCTATCAGTCTTGCGTGTCTATTGCTTCTCATGGGGGGATAAGGCTCACAGGTACGAATGATAGTCTTTTGAGGGCTTGTCTACCTCGGTTGCATAATGTTGGAGAGTTCCGGGTTAGTGGCCCGGCATTTGTTGTATCCAAAACTACAAATTCACTTTACATTTGTTATTATAATGCTCATATAGGGATTTATCAATGATTATTTTACCTATTTAGGCATTTCAAAAAGGAGGTTATATATTGCGCATCGGCGAACGAGTACATATACTATTAGACGAAAAAGGCAAAAAACAAAAGGATCTTGCTGATTTTTTAGGAACTGGAACCAGTACTGTACATGGCTGGAAGCAAGGAAATAGAAATCCTTCGAGTGAAATGCTTTTACCTATTTGCGAATTTTTGGATATCAGCATAGAGTATCTATTGACTGGTGAAGAAAGAAATACAGTTAAACGGATAAGTAATAATAATGATCTATCCACTGATGAATCAGATTTGCTATCATATTTTCGTGAACTATCAAGAAGTAATCAGCGATCAATTTTGGTTCAAATGGAAAATATGATAAATCAAGAGAAAGAACAATCTGCAACTAGACAGGGAAAATACTTAGCTTAGAGTGGTACCTAAGCAGCCCGTATTAAGTTGGCCGTATTTAAAATATATACAATTTACAAGGGGGAAGCCATTATGGGGTTAAGAGTACGAAGGAGTATAAATTTAGGCGGTGGGTTCCGAATTAATTTAAGCAAATCGGGGGTTGGCTACAGTTGGGGTGTTCCTGGCTATAGGGTTACTCAAACCGCAAGAGGAAAAACAAGAAAAACATATTCTATTCCAGGTACAGGAATTTCGTATGTTGAAGAAGGCGGAAATAAAAAGAAGGTCAATTCCGCACAATCGAAACAAAATCACCATGACTCATATCAGATTTCTGATATGGAGGAAATCGTATCCGCTGATATAGAGAACTTTCAACCTGCAGAGTATGCTGATTTATTAAAAAAGTTACAAGCGACTCTTTTATGGAATAAAATATCAACATGGCTTTGCTTATGCCTTATAATATTTACAAATCCTCTTTTCATAATTCTGGGACTTATAGGAATAGCATTAAAAATCTACATTCACACACAGGGTAAAATTGAATTGAATTATGAATTTGATGTAGAGAGCAAATCTAAATATGAACAGAAAATAGCTTCCTGGAAATCCCTTAATTCATGTAACAAACTATGGCAGATAAATCAATCAGGAAAAGTAAATAATACTAAAACAACTGGTGGTGCTAGTAATATGGTTAATCGCTCTTTGTTTATTATAGGTACAAAATCACCATGGTACATAAAATGTAATGTTGAAATAATTGTATTAGCATTCAAAACAGAGTCATTGATAGTTCTTCCTGATAAGCTTTTGTTAATTAAAGGTAAAAAAGTCGGTGCTATTAATTATGAAAATATTAAGTATAACATTTATGCAAATGGATTTCTCGAGGATGAGCAGCCTCCAAAAGATTCCGAATTTGTCAGATACGTTTGGAAATACACAAATAAAGATGGGAGCCCTGATAAGAGATATAACGGAAATAAGCAAATACCAGTATATAAATATGGGAGAATAGACCTTTCATCACCAGAAGGTCTTAATGCTAAAATAATGTGTTCCAACGAGAAGATAGCAGAACAATTTAAAAATAGAATACTGATAAATTAAATAGACTAAAAGGGTGGCTTAGGCTACCCTCTTTTAAAATACTAATTACCAGGGGGATACCATGCAGATAAGTGATATAAAGAGAGAATTGGAAAGAATTTTGTTAACATGCCATGAACTTGATATGAGTGATACTGTAGATTATTATGAGAAGTCATTTTTTGATGAAGATATTTTATTAGTATTAACGGAATGTCAAAAAAATCTTAATGCCGTACGCAAAGATCTCAAATCATCTTTAGCAAAATACTGGTCAAACGAGTTGCTTACAGCATTAAAGCAATATAATAAAATAACCTCCCCCAAAAAAGAAAAAACTACAAAAATACAAGATGATACGATAGATTTTAATAACCTTTATGATAACAAAAAAACGAATAATTCTCCAAATGCATTTTTTAAAATTATTGATCCGTATTCTGAGCCTACATATTCTATGAAGCAAAACATATCTATTGAGGGAGCGTTTAGAAAGGCAACATCAGTATATATGTATCTACAAGCAACAGTTAAATCTCTTGAAATATGTGAAGATGACACATTAACTCCTCTTCCATCTAATATTGCTATTGATAAGGAAGCATTGCATAACCTCAGAATACGTACATATTCACAATATGAAAATTTATTATATCTTGATGAGGATCTTCACCGTCTGCATGAAATCATAGAGCTACTGTCTTATGTTCAAAAAAAAGAACCCATTGATTTTGAAGATGACAACGCTTCTCCTAATTATTTTATAAGGCGTTTAACAACTGGTTCTTTTGAACTGTTTCTTTCAACCGCTCTTCCTGCAGCGTCTGCAATAGCAGGTTTTATTTTTTTGATAATCAAAGAATGTCAGATGGCAAAAGAACGACAGATTAGTACGAAACTCAAAGAAAAAGAACTTTCCCAAAATGAAATGAAAATTACATCCCAGATTATCAATGATGCTGCAAAAATTCTGTCTGTTGATCCGGAAAATGAAGTTTACAGAAAAATGATTAACCAGGCTGGAATTCAAACTTTAAATTATCTTCAGCATAACCTTCATGGTAGCATTAACGGTGAGGAGTATAGAATACCGGAAACGCCTACCCTAAAAATAGAAGAAATAGCCTTAGAAATAGAAAAATCAACTGACAATGGAGAGGAATAATGCCAGCATATAAAGAAGAAAATGGTACATGGACCGTTAAATTCAAGTACAAGAACGCCGCCGGCGAAAAAAAGCAAAAAACCAAGCGCGGCTTTGAACGAAAAAAGGATGCGGATGCATGGGAATCTACATTTAAATCCCAGTTCATTAAATCTTCTGATATTCCTTTTGATGCTTTTATTATTAAATATATGGATGATTTAGTTCAGAATGAAAAAATAGAAGTAACGACAGCAGTAAGAAAAGAAAATATGATTGAAACAAAATTAGCTCCATTTTTTAGAAAACACCTATAAATGAGATTATGCCTATTGATGTGCTTAACTGGCAGACCTGGGTACGCCAAAAAGGCTATGAGGAATACGACGAAGAATATGGTTACTCGGATACATATCTCCGCACCATAAACAACGAACTCTCTGCCATGTTAAATTACGGTCGGCGCTATTATGGGCTGCCAAACAATGTGGCTCAATTAGCCGGTAGCATGGGATCATCTTCAGCTGATGCAATGCAAATATGGACACTGGATGAATATAAGCTTTTTAGAACTCACGTTGTAAAGACTCCGGCCAGAATTGCTTTTGATATCCTTTACTGGAGTGGAATTAGAGAAGGGGAATTACTTGCGCTGACGCTTGCTGACTTTCTACCAGATCACCAGCTCGATGTGAAAAAGAACTTTCAAATTGTTAGAGGTGAGCAGATCATTAAGGCACCGAAATATTATAGTGTGCGATGCATTCCTATTCCAGAATTTCTATATGACGAGGTTATGGAATATGCTGGTAAATTGTATGGGCTAAAACCAACAGACCGGCTCTTCATGTTCACCGGTTCATATCTCCGTAAGGAAATTAAGGCAGCTGCAGCATTGGCTGACCTGAACGTAATAAGGGTGCATGATCTACGGCATAGTCATGTCATCCTTCTAATAGAAATGGGATTTAATATTATTGTTATATCAAAACGTGTAGGTCACAAGGACGTATCTGTCACGTTGGATACTTATGGACATCTATACCCAGGCAAAGATAAAGAAGTCGCCCTGGGTCTCCATAGTGCCAATGCAAACGGACTTGTCTCTGGTCAAGGAACCATGGAAGCACAACTATACAGTTTGATGACAGAAATAAAATCATCGTTACCTGCTATCAGTACCACTTATGAAAATGATGATGTCATTGTATGGGATTGCAGAACAAAAAGGAAAAACATTATTTCTTTTCAAGACCTGCCTACAATGCTAACCCTAAAACCGGACCCGGAAGCAGCGTATGAAACACTTATTAATGATGGCTATCTGGAGCTGACACCTGACACCATACTTTGTTTCTCCAAACGGGGAATGCCTACCCAATACCTATAAAAAGATATTCAGTTGGCATTCAGGGTGTCATTTGGGTGTCACTTGATACAAAAAAAGTTCGGGAACCCCCGTAAATACTAGGGATTCCCGAAACTGTTTGTTATTCAAACTCAATCGTAGCCGGCGGTTTCCCCGTACAGTCATACAACACCCGGTTCACGCCCTTCACTTCATTCACAATCCTTCTTGTCACAACCCCCAGAACCTCCCAAGGAAGCTCTGCAGATTCCGCAGTCATGAAATCCGAGGTCAGCACTGCTCTCAAAGCAATTGCATAATCATAGGTTCTCTCATCGCCCATGCAGCCAACAGAACGCATATTAGTAAGTGCAGCAAAGTACTGTCCCAGTCCCTTATCCACGCCTGCCTTGGCAATCTCTTCCCTATAAATCGCATCTGCCTCCTGTACAATCCGCACCTTTTCAGGTGTAACTGCACCAATAATTCTAACGCCAAGCCCCGGACCCGGGAATGGCTGACGATAAACCAGATATTCCGGAATTCCAAGCTCCAGACCTGCTTTGCGAACCTCGTCCTTAAATAAAAGGCGAAGCGGCTCAATAATCTCCTTGAAATCTACATGCTCAGGAAGTCCGCCTACGTTATGATGAGACTTAATCACTGCAGACTTTCCAAGACCGGATTCAATAACATCGGGATAAATCGTTCCCTGAACAAAATAATCCACGGTTCCAATCTTCTTCGCTTCATCTTCAAAAACTCGGATAAATTCTTCACCGATAATTTTCCGCTTTGTCTCCGGATCTTCCACCCCATTCAGTTTCTCATAGAAACGTTCCTGAGCATTCACCCTGATAAAGTTTAAATCGTATGGACCTGCAGGACCAAATACCGCCTCGACCTCGTCACCTTCATTCTTACGAAGCAGACCGTGGTCAACAAATACGCAGGTAAGCTGTTTACCCACCGCTTTAGCCAGCATAACCGCTGCCACAGAAGAATCTACACCGCCGGACAAAGCGCAAAGAACCTTTCCGTCACCAACCTTATCCCGAATGGTCTGAATAGAAGTTTCCACGAAAGAATCCATCTTCCAGTCACCAGTACATTTACACACATTGTAAACGAAGTTGGAAAGCATCCTGGTTCCTTCCTGTGTGTGCATAACCTCCGGATGGAACTGAACGGCATAAATACCCTTTTCCTCACATTCCATTCCCGCAACCGGGCATACCGGGGTATGAGCGGTAACAGTGAAGCCTTCCGGTGCTGTCTCTATATAATCCGTATGACTCATCCAGCAGATGGTCTTTGGACTTACATTCTCTAATATTTTGCTGCCGGCTACAGTAGTAACTTCTGTCTTGCCGTATTCGCTGACTGGAGCTGTAGCAACCTTGCCGCCCAGCATATGAGCCATTAACTGGGAGCCATAGCAGATTCCAAGGATCGGGATTCCCATTTCAAAGATTTCTTTCTCACAGCGAGGGGATTCTTCCTTGTAAGCACTGTTTGGACCGCCTGTGAAAATGATTCCTTTGGGATTCATCTCTCTAATCTTGTCCAGGGGCAGTGTGTGGGGATGGACCTCACAGTAAACGTTGCATTCTCTGACTCTTCTGGCAATCAGCTGATTGTACTGTCCGCCGAAATCCAGAACGATAATCATTTCTCTCTTCACGGGTATTCCTCCTAATTTAAGCATCAACAAATAGCACTTTGGATAATATTATATTCTACTTCCAATGGCTTGACAAGCATTTTCTACATTTCAAAAAAAAGATGTCGAATCTTACAACCAGAGATTCCTGTCAGCATCTTTTTCTCACCAATCAGACAGAAAAAACGGAAAAAACCGGAAATCCCCTCTTCCCAACTGTCCCCTGCACATGCATCTTCACATACAGACGACAGCAAGAGAATCCAGGCAGGAAAATCTCCGGGATCTTCCGTTCGTAAATCTTCTTCTACTGCTCTAAATACTTCTTCACATAGTAACCGGTATAAGACTCCGGACACTTCACAACTTCTTCCGGCGTTCCCTGGGCGATAATTGTTCCGCCCTTGTCCCCGCCTTCCGGACCGATATCAATGAGATAATCGGCCGTCTTTATAACGTCTAAGTTATGTTCGATAACCACCACCGTATTACCGCCCTCAGACAGCTTCCTGAGAATCTCAATCAGCTTATGAACATCTGCAAAATGAAGTCCCGTCGTCGGCTCGTCCAGAATATAAATAGTCTTACCGGTTCCTCGCTTACTCAGCTCCGTAGCCAGCTTGATTCTCTGGGCCTCACCACCCGACAACTCCGTTGATGGCTGTCCAAGCCGGATATAGGATAATCCCACATCATTGAGCGTGGAGATCTTCCTTGCAATCGTAGGAACATTTTCAAAAAACTTCAGTGCTTCCTCTACCGTCATATTTAGAACATCATAGATGCTCTTTCCCTTATACTTCACATCTAACGTCTCGCGGTTATACCGCTTGCCTCCGCAGACCTCACAGGGCACATACACATCAGGGAGGAAATGCATCTCGATCTTGATAATACCGTCACCGCTGCAGGCTTCGCATCGTCCGCCCTTCACGTTAAAGCTGAATCTTCCCTTGGAATACCCCTTAGCCTTGGCATCTGCCGTGGAAGAAAATAAATCACGGATCAAATCAAACACGCCTGTATAAGTAGCGGGATTAGACCGCGGAGTTCTTCCGATCGGCGACTGGTCAATCGCAATAATCTTATCCAGCTGTTCTGCTCCTATGATCTCCTTATGCTTTCCGGGAATAGTTCTGGCACGGTTTAACTTCTTCGCCAGCGCCTTATAAAGAATCTCGTTGACCAGAGAACTCTTTCCGGAACCGGAAACACCGGTGACGCAGGTCATTACTCCCAGAGGGAATGTCACATCCATCCCCTTTAAATTGTTCTCTCTGGCTCCCTTCACCGTGAGATAGCCGGTAGGCTGCCTTCTCTCCTCAGGAACCGGAATTTTAATTCTTCCGCTTAAATAAGCGCCGGTAACGGAGTCCTTATTCTTCATAATCTGCTTTGCATTGCCGACAGCTACTACATTACCGCCATGCTCACCGGCTCCAGGGCCGATATCCACGATGTAGTCAGCCGCCATCATGGTGTCCTCGTCGTGCTCTACCACGATTACACTGTTACCCAGATCACGCAGATGGAGAAGCGTCTTTAACAGCTTGTCATTGTCCCTTTGATGAAGTCCGATACTTGGCTCATCTAAAATATATGCCACACCCACCAGACCGGAACCGATCTGGGTAGCCAGACGGATTCTCTGAGCCTCACCGCCGGAGAGGGTTCCTGTGGCACGGGTCAGTGTCAGGTAATCCAGACCTACATCGATAAGGAACGAGATTCTTGCCCTAATCTCCTTTAATATCTGATCTCCAATTGCATGCTGCATTTCAGTCAGCTGCAGCTCGTCCATAAAGTTACGGAAGCGGACGATGGACATGTTGGTTGCATCATATATATTCTGATCCCCCACTGTGACAGCCAGGGATTCCTTTTTTAATCTCTTGCCGCCGCAGGAAGGACAGGGTGTGATTCTCATAAATGTCTCATATTCCGCCTTGGAGGATTCGGAATAGGTCTCCCGGTATCTTCTGGCAACATTCTGGATCAGTCCTTCGAATGCTACATCGTAGACTCCTTCTCCACGCTGTCCCTTGTAATAAACCTTGACTTCTTTTCCGTTCGTACCATGAATAAGAATGTCATGAACCTTCTGAGGATAGTCCTCAAAGGGAGTGTCAAGACTGAAATCATATTCTCTTGCAAGGGCATCCAAGACAGCCCGGGTATAGCTTCCCTTATCAGTACAGGACTGCCAGCCCAGCACTGTGATGGCTCCCTGATCAATACTTAAGCTCTTATCAGGAATCATTAAATCCTCATCAAACTCCATCTTGTATCCCAGACCGAAGCAGTCCGGACAGGCACCAAATGGATTATTAAAGGAGAAGCTTCTTGGCTCCACCTCTTCAATACTGATTCCGCAGTCCGGACAGGAAAAGCTCTGGCTGAAATGAATGGGCTCTCCGTCAATGACATCAACGGTCATCAGTCCGCCTGCCAGTTCCATCACTGTCTCAATGGAATCTGTGAGACGCTTTGCGATTCCCTCACGGATCGCCAGACGGTCCACAACCACGTCGATACTGTGCTTGATGTTCTTGTCCAGCTTGATCTCCTCGGAAAGCTCGTAGAGACTGCCGTCAACCCGGACTCTTACGTATCCGCTCTTGCGGGCACTCTCCAGAACTTTGGCGTGTTCTCCCTTTCGTCCGCGCACAACCGGAGCCAGCAGCTGGATCTTGGTCCGCTCCGGAAGCTCCATAATCTGATCCACCATCTGGTCTATTGTCTGCCTGCGGATCTCTCTTCCGCACTTGGGACAGTGGGGGATACCAATTCTGGCATAAAGAAGTCTCATATAATCATAAATTTCCGTAACTGTACCTACCGTGGAACGGGGATTGCGGTTGGTCGACTTCTGATCAATGGAAATGGCCGGTGACAGGCCTTCAATGCTTTCCACATCCGGCTTCTCCATCTGGCCAAGGAACTGCCGCGCATAGGAGGAAAGAGACTCCATATACCGCCTCTGCCCCTCAGCATAAATGGTATCAAAGGCCAGGGAAGACTTCCCGGAACCGCTGAGACCGGTTAATACAACCAGCTCATTCCTGGGGATGTCCAGACTCACGTTCTTTAGGTTGTGCTCATTGGCACCTCTTATCTTAATATACTGTTTCGCCATACTGTACTCCTGTTATATCCTGAAATTCTGAATCTCACAACAATCGAATGCGGACTTATGATATGAAGTCCGCACCCGTAGTTACTCAGCAACCGGTTTTCCCCATTATAGCACAAGATTATCCGTTTTGCAAACATTTGTTCGATAAATATTTTGATCATGTCTGCTTTTCTTAGAATCAATCCTGCTTTCCTCTTCCGGAAGAAATTTATTGTAAATCTGTCTTTCGAAAAAAAAGCATGGTATAATTATTATAAACCAAGAAAGAGGAATGAGAAAATATGAAACCACATCCATTGCTGCCAGTTGTACTGCTTGCTCTTTCCTTAACCGCGTCCGGGTGTAAGATGAATTCCCGGGTGGAGGAGACCCCTTCTTCGCCGGCAGCGTCCCTTACGGAACAGGGATCCGCGGAACAGGAGCAAAACAGTACCGAAACAGGAAAACCAAACACAGAAACAAACGGCAGTCCGGTAACAGTAAGAACCTGGTCTGCAGATCATAATGAAAAATATAGTGACCGTGGTACCCTGATTTACCGGTGGAACAGCCGGGTGCCGGAAGTCATCATTCCTGATAAGCCCGATTCCCAGTATCTCATCAACCGGAGCTTAAGAGAGAATGACCAGAACACAAGGCGGTATGAATTCATCAGCGACACGATGGAAATTCCACCAGAAGCAACAGCAGCAGCTGGAGAACCCCAGAAAAATTTTCTTTATACCTTTGATTATCAGGTGCTGCGAAACGACGGAACGCTTTTAAGTCTGAGGCAGAATGGCACCGATATCAGGGGAAATGACCTGAATGATGCATTTACCTTTTTAAGTTCCTATGATGTGGAAAAAGGAAAGAAGATTACACTTTCTGCTCTTTCCGATGATCCGGATGGTCTAAAGCTGGCCCTTGCGCAGGCAGCGGCAGGCCAGGCATCTGCCGATGGTTCCAACGGTTCCCTTCTTACGGAGATCATGTCTTCCGACCTGAATCAATTTGCACTCTTAAAGGATGGAATTGTGTTATCTCCTGAGTGGAATGCAGACAAAGCCGGTTCTGCTGCCGGAGCGGAAGCTTTGATCCCTTATGGACAGATCGAGAAAAAACTGAATGATTATGGGAAACAGCTCATGGCCGCCGCACAAAAATCGGAAGACGTAGCTGTGGCAGCTAAGGAACTGCCGGAGTATATATTTCCGGAAAGCAGCACAAGCTGTCTCACCGGAGGAGATTTGCTGGAAGCTGACTCAGCTGTACTGAGACTGGCAAGAAACGAAATTTATGCCCGTCATGGGAGGAAATTCGATGCAGCGGACTTACAGGATTATTTCAACAGTAAATCATGGTATCACGCTGCCATAGCCCCCTCAGATTTCAAAGAGGATTCCTTAAATGAGCTGGAAAAGAAAAATCTGGATCTGATTAAGACGGCGGAGAATCAGCTGCCGGGCAAAGAAATTTCTGACAACGGTGTTGTCCTGGAAGCCGGCAAAGATTATCTTCTGGACCTGGACGGTGACGGTGTCTGCGAATCCCTTCGCTGGAGCAGCACCGATGGCAAAGAAGACTATGAGGAGAAAAACTTCAAACTTTTTATTAATGGACAGTATCAGACCTCCATTCCTGAAAAAGTAAGGGGCAGCATAAGACTGACAGCATTGGACCTTAATAAAAAGGATAAGGAAATTGAGCTTCATCTGGATATATCCCAGGAATCCGATTCTATTTCTGCATTCAGCTTCTATCGTTACCGAAATGGTAGTCTGGAGCTGATCGGGGATCTGGCAGGCCCCGTCTGCGGCGGTAATGGATCCCTGTTCCGCCAAAGCAGCTTAAGAGCGGAGGGAGACGGACTCCTGTCAGTGTCTGCAGATACTCCGTTTTCGGGTTCCTCTCTCCTGTTTGGGTGCTACTTTGTAGATCTGGTTTTTTCCTACCAAGACGGCAAATTAAAGGAGGTTCCACAGGAGATTTATTTCAATAAGAATTATGATTTGATCACCAATGCGTTCCTTCATCAGAATCCAAATAACTATTATGTGGTATCCCGCCCATTTCCTGTAACAACCGCTATGGAAGGAGATACCCCCGCCTTCTCTGTCAGTCCTGGAGAAACAGTCTGCCCCATTGGCTGGGCATTAAAGGATGGGCTCTCTTATGTACTGGTCATGAACGAGGCTGGAGCCTGCGGCTGGGTAATGGAAACCGTCTGGGATACAGATCCCGATACAGCTCATTATCTGGCAGTTCCTGCCTGGGGATAAAAAAATCACCTTGCTGCGGCTAGCAAAAGCCGGGCAAGGTGATTTTTTTAATAATGAATTTGGTCTATTGTCTATTTTCCTGTGACGCCGCCCGCCTCGACCTCTTCCTCATCAAGCTCCCTCATCAATTGCGGAAAGCTTTCCCGCTCAAATTCCTGTATAGAGATGGACTTCTTGTTAGGGTTAGCGAAGACAAAGGTCTTATCTACATTTTCCACATAGTTCTGGATCTTGTCATTGGTGGCGCTGATGATGGCCTGAAAACCAAGACCGCGGATCAGCTCGATACAGCTTGCCACCTTTTCCCCATCCATCTTGGAAAATGCCTCATCGAGAACTACCAGGCGGATGGTCGGGTTTCTCTGTATCTTTTGAGGCACATTGATCCGGTATGCCTGGGCAAAGCTGGCAAGAAGCGCCACGTAAAGGGGATTCTGCCCCTCTCCGCCGGAATTCTTCTTGATCATCTTGCTTAAGCGGATCTTAATGACTTCATCCTCATTCTGGATCAGCTGCTGCATGTCAAAGGTCAGATAGGTGCGGTAATCCGCATATTTATCCATATTCCGCTTTGCTTCTTCCATCTGCTCCGGGGTTGCATTGTCCGGTGGAATGAAGATGTTGATCAGATCATTGATTAAGTCGCCGTACTGGTTTTCATGCTCCATGGTGAAAAGATTCATTTGGTTATCCAGTGTATCCGTCAGCTGGGAAGGATTAATTTCCAGAGAATCATCCATGAACATGTCATAGTACCTGCCGTCCGGACCTTTATTCTTTCCTATCACAAACTGATATTTGTCCTTTCCAAAATCCAGCCTGCTGATAATCCGGTTCAGCTCATCCTTTCTCTGCAGCGCATCCCGAATGGCGCTTCGGATCTTGAACATAAAGTCGTCTTTAAAATGAAGGACTGCGGACTTCGCCTGTTCTGCCGCCATGTTTTTATATTCTTCCAGATTTGCACACTCCATGATCTCCAGAAGGCGGTCATATTCCTGGTTATCTTCTGCAGTCAGGGAGAAATTACGGTTCGGATACTTGCGGACATATTCGCCTCTTGCAGAGACGAGAAGGCGGTACGCCTCTTCACTGGCCTCCTCTGCTCTCTTTAAAAACGCGAAGTATTTATCCTTCAAACGGTCATAGCGGGGAGTCTCATTGCCTTCCAGGGATGCTTTTAATACTTCCTCCAGCTTTTCATCGGCTTCCAGCACCCGTTCCTTTGCAACCAGCTCTTCTTCCAGCTGTACCGCTTCACGCTGGAACTCTTCTGCCTTTCTTTGAAGGTCTCCCATGAGACGGTCTAACGCTCTTAACTCGGCACGTTTTCCCTCGCAAAGTCCTAAAACAGCTTCCCGCTCCTTTTCCCATTCCTCCACATTCTGGGCCTTCAGCTTTTCCAGCTTCTGCTCCAGCTTCTTGATCTCTTTCTCTTTTTCCTTAAAAGCGGCTATTTCCTGCTGCCATTCCGCATAAACCTCTGTCGCCTCTGTTAATGCTTCCAGGGAAAGAATCCGGCTGCATTCCCCTATAATCAGTTCCTGAGGCTTCTTCTCCGCCTCCATGGCTTCCAGATTCTTTTCCAGAAGACGGATTCTGCGGCGTACACTATCCTTGCCGATATAGGCAAATCTGGTGTAATGATCGGGATTCATGTGCTGTAAACGGAAGGTGTGGTACAGCATACATTCCGGTGTTACACCGATGCGGCAGCTACGAAGCTCTTCAAGGCTTTCGCATTTGATCACCTTTCCAAGGAGTAAATCCATGTAAGGCTGCAAATAAGACTCTCTCACAATCACTTCTTCCACAAGGGAATTCTTAAGAACCTCATGTGCGCTCTCTCCTGCCCTCTCTGTATCCAGAACTGCCACATGGAAGGCCTCACTCTGATCCAGTTCCTCATAGACCTCCATGGCTGCTTTTGCATAAGCAGGCGCTACGACCAGAGACAGCTTGTGGCTGCCTAAATATCCCTCTGCCGCATTTCTCCATGTCTCATCCCGGATATCCAGCAGATCCGCAAGAACGTGAACCTCCACTGCCTTCCCGATCTTCTGAAGAAGGCGCTGCTGGAGAAATGTTTTTGCCCGCTCCAGATACTTTGGATAAGCCTTGCTTCCTGCTTTTAACTGGGCAAGCTCCTCACTGGTCTGACGCTCCCGTTTCTTAATATCTCTCAAAAGGCTTTCCGCCTCTTTTTTCGTATCTTCCGTCTCCGACTGCATCTGGGCGATGGATTTCTTTAATCGGGTCAGTTTTTCTTCATCGATGGTATTTTTCTCAAATTCCTCAATGTCCCATATGGTCTGGTTGGAGGTGGATTCTTCATCGATCCATGCATTCAGACGGTCCGCTGTCTGCTGCCATTTCATCAAACTTTTATTTAAATGATTCACCAGTTCCCTGGCTGAATCCAGCTGATTCTTCAGATCCTCATATCCGGTGGATGAAATCTGACGGAGAAGCTCTTCTCCCTGCTTTGTCAGATCATTCATCTGAACATCCAGCCCCTCTTTCCGCTCTTCCTGACGGGTATACTCCTCTCCTGAAAGGCGGATCTTATCCTTCAGCGCCTGGATTCGGGTCTGATAGTCCAGAATCTCCATTTTACGGAAATAATAGGTGTTTGACCGGATTTCCTCATCCTTTTCCATAACAGAATCGTAGAGGGATCTCATTTCCTTTAAATATCCAATCTCTACAAAGGTATCTTCGATCTTCTTTCTCATCCGTCCGTACTGCATGACGCTTTCCTGCATGTCTTCGATGTGGATATCCTGTTCCATGCAGATATATTCCTTTACGAAATCCTCCAGCCGGATATTCATGCGGAAAGGAATTGCACGCTTAAAAAGCAGAGGAAACTTCTCCGAATCCAGTCCGCCCAGATAGACATCATACAGCTGTCTGCGGAACCGTTCATTATGGGAGGTGGTAAAATACTCATCTTTTTCAAAATGAACCTGCAGATAAGAAGTCACTTCTTCGATTGTCATGGTTCTTGTTCCGGTGCGGTATTCATTCTCCCACAACGGGCCTTTGTGCCAGAAAAACTTCCTTGATATTTCATTGGTCGCTGTTTCCACATCAAAGATAATACCGATACACTGGCATTCCCCGTTATCTGTGCGCTTTAATTCCAGAGCAATGGTGGTGGAGAAGTTCTGATTCCTTAAATAGGCAAATTCATTATTCTCTCCGATGTTCACCATTCCCCGCAGATATTCGATTAAGTTTCGGTCTGAATCATCGGCTGCAGCCTTGTTAAAGAATCCTCTTCCGTCAGTATTGGCATAAAGCAGGATCTGCATGGCATCAATGACCGTTGATTTTCCGCTGCCGGAATGACCGGTAAAGAAATTGATCTCTTCATGGAAGGACAAGGTCTTACGGCTGATGTAATGCCAGTTATTTAAAAGTATTCTGGACAGAGCCTCAAAATTCTGATTCGTCATCGCTGTCTTCTCCTTCTTCAAATGATTCCAGCAGGGACCTTACGTCATCGCCGAATAAAACCACATTGATACTGGGGTAGATGATCATGCGGTTATCCCCGTCTAAATCTTCCAGAACATCAAGGGGCTCCAGAATCTGATATTTTTTCAGCAGGGCGATGGCACGGCGTATTTCCGTGACAGACGGCTGCTTTTTAAAAAGCCGGTAATTGCCAAGCTTGTCGTGAATCTCACTGATAGTAGTATAAACATTGACGCTGGTGGAAACTGCCGCCATCTGTTCATCGTAAATCAGCTTCAGCACCAGTATGTAAAGAGTTGCCAGCTTGGGCAGCTTCTCTCCCATGGTGTCCTCTCCCTGTATGTAGATCAGTCCCAGCTGGCTGTTTTCCAGCACATTGATACCGCTGACTGCTAAATACGCCCGGATAAATTCCAGATGTTTATTGCAGACTTTAAATTCCTGGTTATAGAGAAAGCGGTTGGAACGCTTCTCGTATTTATGCTCCAGAATGAAGGTCTGCTTTAACAGCAGCCGGATGGCATCTCTTAATTCCGTCTTTTCCCCCTGCAAAAGCCCGTCATAATATGGAATCTGGCTGATTGAGCCAGTATATTCTTCATTTGTCATACTTCATTCCTCCTTACAAATACCAGCCGGGGATAGCGGTACCTGCCGTTATCCACAAGCTCCGGTTCCATATCCTCTACCTGATAAAGGCTTTTTCTTCTTATGGAATAATCATAGGCCAGAATCAGCTTTTCAAATTCCTCGGTTGTGCGCACCGTATCCTCCCCGACCTCCATTCGCCCCTGTACCATGCGTGACTCGATATAGCTTTCAATTTCCCTGCGGCTGTAACGGCTCTTCACCCGGTTCAAATTCAGGATCTCTTCTGCAGTCAGTTCCGTTGGTTCCTCATCCGGCACCAGCGTCTCTTTAAACTCCGTTCTGCTCTTTCTCTTTTTATAAATGGATTTTTCGGAAAGTATTGCCGTCTGGGATAAGTTCATGCAGTTCCCCGCTTTTTCAATTGCCTCCTCCGGATCTTCTACAAGAGAAAGATGATTTAATAACCGGATCACAAGACCTTTCATGTTATCCTCCTGATTGAGAAGATAGTTAAGCCTTGTTACAGTGGCTCGGATGTAGCGGGAGTGCTCCTTGTCCATATTGGAAATCCGGTGTTCGATGTCATCAAAGCCCCTTTCAATCTGGTCCAGCTTTTCTGCCACATCGGCTGCAGTCACCCGGTTTGCGCTGCGCCGGCTCATTTCCTCCATCCACGCCACATCCTCGCGCAGACTGCCGATCCACCGTTTGATATCATTTTTATAAAGATAAAAGTTATCCGACGTCTTCAAAATGTGGTACTTCTTTTTTACGATCTCCTCCACATATCCTTCCAGATGCTCTTTTAACAGCTCTCCGTAAGCCTTCTGTTCCAAAAGGCTTGCAAAGAACTTATCCATGTTGTGCAGCATGTCCTGCAGGGACTTATTGAGCCGTTTCGTATTGATATAGGCAGTATTTAAAAGGCTGATTCCCGCCCTGGGATCATTTTTTAAAGAGAAGAGAATGGCGTAAATGTTCTGAATATAGATCTGTGTCTCATCCTCTTCGTCGCTTGAAAGCTTAAAAAATGCCTCAATCATGACAGCGGCATAATCAGGAATTACGATATTCACCGTCATGGAAGCATAATCATCCACCTTGCGAAGCCAGCCTGCCCTCAAAAGCCAGTTTAATACTCTGGAAGCAGGGGGCAGCAGCTCATCTGCCTCATCTTCCAGCTCATCCTGCCAGATTACCAGCCGTTTCTGGACAAAATACTCCTCTAAAACCTGCAGGCACACCTCACGGCTTAAAAAGTAGTTGCTGTATTCATATTCTTCATTGATTCTTAAAAGCGCTTCTATGTAGGTGGACCGGTTTATGGAGCGGAACAGTCCCCAAAAACGGTCCGGTATCTCATTCATCAGTATCATGGTTGTTTTGATTCCTCTCCCATCGCTTCGTTATTCCTATAAAAACAGACAGAAAGAAACGGCTATCATCTTACATGACAGCCGTTTGATTCTTCGTTCCTTATTGTATCTGATCCAAGGCCATTGCCTTTTATTATACCAAAAAACTCCATGTGTTACAATCAGTTTGTGAAACGGTTAAAACATCATAACTCTGTTCTATCCTCTGTGTCAGTACGGAATTCTTCTCTTTTTGCCTGTACTTCTTCTTTCACCCAATCAGTCAGTCCGTCTCCAGGCTCCTCAGATGCTTCATCATCTCCAGACCCGTCATCAGATTTAACCGGTTCCGGAATTCCTTTTGCTTCCCGGAAGATCTTCATAAATTCCTTGCCGGTAATGGTTTCTCTTTCAATTAAGAATTCTGCAATCTTATCCATAATATCCCGGTTTTCCATCAGAAGATTCCTGGCTTCTTCATAAGCCTCTTTTAACATCTTCATGACTTCTTCATCGATCTGGGAGGAGGTTGCTTCTGCACAGTTCATAACCATTCTTCCGCTTAGGTACTGATCTTCCTTGGCAGCGAGACCGATCAGTCCGAATTTATCCGACATACCGTACTGGGTAATCATGGCACGGGCAACCTTGGTGGCCTGCTCAATATCATTGGATGCACCAGTGGTAATGGAATCGAAAACGATCTCTTCCGCCGCACGTCCGGCTAAGTAGCCAACCAGCATGGCGTGGAGCTCTTTCTTGGAATTTAAGAACTTCTCTTCCTCCGGCACATGCATGACATATCCCAGTGCTCCCATGGTTCTTGGGACAATGGTGATCTTCTGCACCGGTTCTGCATCCTTTTGAAGTGCGCTGACCAGAGCATGGCCAACTTCATGATAGGATACGATTCTTCTCTCTTCCTTATTAAGAACTCTGTCTTTCTTTTCCTTACCAACCAGGACAACTTCAACAGCCTCAAACAAATCCTTCTGGGATACCGCATGGCGTCCGTTCTTAACTGCCAGAATGGCTCCTTCATTAATCATGTTGGCAAGATCGGAACCAACAGCCCCGGAAGTTGCAAGAGCAATGGCATCTAAATCTACCGTATCATCCAAAAGCACGTCTTTTGAATGAACCTTTAAGATGTCCACACGTCCTTTTAAATCCGGCTTATCCACGATAATCCGCCGGTCAAAACGGCCGGGACGAAGAAGCGCGGGATCCAGGATCTCCGGGCGGTTGGTAGCTGCCAGAACCAGAAGGCCCTTGGAAGAATCAAATCCGTCCATCTCGGAAAGCAGCTGGTTTAACGTCTGCTCTCTCTCATCGTTGCCACCGCCGAATCTGGAATCACGGCTCTTACCGATGGCATCTACCTCATCAATAAATATGATACAGGGAGCGGATTCCTGTGCCTGCTTAAATAAGTCACGGACACGGGAAGCACCGACGCCCACAAACATCTCCACAAAATCAGAACCGGAAAGGGAATAGAAAGGAACATGGGCCTCACCTGCAACTGCCTTGGCAAGAAGTGTCTTTCCTGTTCCGGGAGGTCCTACTAAAAGAGCTCCTTTGGGAAGCTTGGCACCGATCTTTGTATATTTTCCGGGATTATGAAGGAAATCCACGATTTCCGTTAAGGATTCCTTGGCTTCATCTTCACCAGCCACATCTTTAAAGGTAATTCCTGTCTCTTTCTGAACGTAGACCTTGGCATTGCTCTTTCCAACGCCCATCAGTCCGCCGCCGCCTACACGGCGCATCATGAAGTTCAGCAAGAAGCCCATTGCTGCAAATAAGAGAAGATAGCTGACAATGGTCTGGATGAAAAAGTTTCCATCCCGGCGTGTCCTTACAGTTTCCACACCAGCAGTACGAAGACGTTCAGCCAGATTTAAATCGTTGTCCATTCTTACCGTATAATAGCTGACACCCGGCTTATATTCCGCCCAGGTCTTCCTGGGAGTAATGGTGATCCTGGTATCCTCTACAATAACCGATTCCACCTGCTTCTCATCTACCATATTCATAAAGGTATCATAGCTTAATTCTTTATTAGTCCTCGTCGTTATGGCATTATGCAGATATGAAATACCTGCTACCGCAATCAGAAACGCTGTTACCCAGATAACGATGACCTGGGCATTCTTAGGCATTTTGTTATTCTGATTCTTGTTATCCATCTGTGTAAATTCTCCAATCCGGATAGTTTCTACCCATTCTATACCTCTATCATTATAGTGTCAGTCTCCCCATAAATCAAGAAAAGAATTATAAAATACTTATAAACACGGGGACTGGATGCAATTCACAACTTTTAATTTTTTTAACGCTCTTCCCGGAAATAAGCCCGCCCCAGACTGGCCGGCGGCTGATGCTCTCTTTCCTTTCTTAAGCTGGTTATAATTAACACTACAATCGTTACAACATAAGGCAGTGCCTTAAAGATTTCCTGTGTACTGCGGCTGAGTCCAGGAATGTATAAATAAAGGATGTAAAGTCCGCCGAAAAGCAGGGAACCCCAGATGGCATTTACCGGTTTCCAGAGAGCGAAGATAACCAGAGCGATGGCAAGCCAGCCTCTGTCGCCGAAACCGTTGTTGGTCCAGGTTCCGCCGGAATACTCCATGACAAAGTAAAGCCCGCCGAGTCCGCTTAAACCGCCTCCGATACAGGTAGCCAGATAGCGGTAAGCAGTCACATGAATTCCTGCTGCATCTGCCGTAGATGGGCTTTCGCCTACTGCTCTTAAATTCAGTCCTTTTCTGGTTCTGTTTAAGAAAAAGGAAAGTAAAATCGCTAAAACGATGGCAAGATAGGTTAAAAAGCCATAAGAGAAAAAGGCCTGACCGATGACTCCCAGCTTTGAAAGTCCCGGCACCGGTGTCTTAAAAGCTGCGCCAGTCACTGCAACGGAAATCTGTCCCACTCCGCCTGCAAGCTTTGATAAGGAACCGCCGAAAAAGTTACCAAAACCAACGCCGAAGGTGGTCAGTGCAAGACCTGTTACGTTCTGGTTTGCACGAAGGGTGATGGTTAAAATACTGTAAATCAGACCGCCCAGTGCTGCACATAAAAATGCACATAAAAATGAAATAATAACGCCCACCAGACCGTTTGGCTGTGCAGCGGAGTTCTCATAAAGGAAGGCTCCGATCAGTCCGGCAATTCCTCCCATATACATCATACCCGGAATTCCAAGATTTAAGTTGCCGGATTTTTCCGTCAGAATTTCTCCCAGGGCTCCGTAAAGAATTCCGATTCCCTGACCAATGACTTTTTGAATAAATATTACCAGAAATCCCATGATCTTTTCTCCTTCCTATTCTTCTGCCCCAGCCTGTTTTGTGCTTCGTATTCTGATTTTATAATCAATAAAAAATTCACAGCCCAGGATGAAGAACAGAATGATGCCGGTGATTACGTCTGCCGCATTTTCGTTTAATTTGAACTGGGAGGCAATCTGGCCCGCACCTTTCTGCATGAAAACAAGGAAAAAGGATACTAAAATCATGGCGAAGGTATTAAACTTACTCATCCATGATACGATAATAGCCGTAAATCCTCTTCCTCCGGCAGTGCTGGTAGAAATGGTGTGACTGGCTCCGCTTACAATGATAAAGCCTGCAATTCCGCATACTGCACCGGAAATAGCCATGGTTCTTAAGATTACCTTTTTTACATTAATTCCTGCATATCTGGCCGTGTTGCCGCTTTCGCCCACAACCGCAATTTCATACCCCTGCTTGCTGTATCTTAAATAGATAAACATCGCAATAGTCAGAGCCAGTACAATTACAAGGTTCCAGCCGTATTCCAGACCGAACAGCTTAGGAAGCCATCCTCCCTTTGTTGCGGAATTAATGGTACCTACAGAATTGGAGCCTTTGGGATTTTCCCAGAAAATGATTCCAAAGGTGACAACCTGCATGGCAACATAATTCATCATCAGTGTAAAAAGTGTTTCATTGGTATTCCAGTAAGCCTTGAAAAATGCCGGAATAACGCCCCATACCATAGCTGCCAGAGCGCTTCCTGCAAACATTAAGGGGAATAAAATCACAGGAGGAAGCGTGTTTCCTAAATAAATCATCATGGCTGCAGAGGTCACGCCGCCGATGAGCACCTGTCCTTCCGCTCCGATATTCCAGAACCTCATCTTAAATGCAGGTGTGATACCAACTGCAATGCAAAGAAGTACAAGCGTATCACGGATGGTCATCCATGCACGGCGCTTTGTTCCCACTGCTCCTTCAAAAATCCCTTTATAAACCTCTACCGGATTTAACCCCGTCAGAGCGATAATGACTCCTGCGCAGACAACCAGAGACAGTGCCACAGCAATCAGACGGATCAGCCACGCCTTCCAGGGCTCTATGGCTTCCCGTTTTGTCATCTGAAAAACCGGTTCCTTTCCCTTACTCATCCTTGTGTTCCTCCTGTCTTCATCATCAGTTTTCCGATTTCTTCTTTTGTGGCAGTCCTTCCGTCTACAATGCCGCTGATCTCTCCGCCGCACATGACAAGGATTCTGTCACAAAGCTCCATCAATACGTCAAGATCCTCTCCTACGCAGACAACTGCAGTTCCCTGCTTCTTCTGTTCGTTGAGAAGATGATAAATGGTGTAAGAGGAGTGAATATCAAGTCCGCGCACCGGATAAGCGACCAGCATAACCGCAGGTGCCAGTGAGATCTCTCTTCCAACTAAAACCTTCTGGACATTGCCTCCGGAAAGCTTCCGTACCGGAATAGCCGTTCCCGGAGTGGCGATCTCAAGCTCTTCAATCAGACGCTCTGCAAGACCCTTTGGCGCTTTCCTGTCAGCGAAAAAGGATCTGCCCTTCCGGTAGCTTCTCAGCATCATGTTGTCTGTCATATCCATGGCTCCCACAAGTCCCATCCCCAGACGGTCCTCCGGAACAAAGGATAAACGGACTCCGATTCTTGCGATCTCTGCAGCTGTCATGGAGGTCAGTTCTTTTTCCCCTCCCTCCGGCGGATAATAGGAAATGGAGCCTTCCGCGGATGGAATGAGACCTGCGATTGCTTCTAAAAGCTCTCTCTGTCCGCTTCCTGCCACGCCCGCGATTCCAAGAATTTCACCGCTGTTGGCTGTAAAGGATGCATTATTTAAGGTCTTTACCCCTTCTCTGCTGATACAGGTCAGTCCCTTTACATTGAGACGCTCCTTTGGCGATACCGGGTCCGGACGCTCAATGTTTAAGCTCACCTTTTTGCCAACCATCATTTCCGTTAAGGACTCTTCTGTGGCATCTTTTGTATCAATGGTACCAATGTACTGTCCTTTTCTCAAAACAGCCACCCGGTCTGAAAGGGAAAGAACCTCATTGAGTTTATGTGTAATAATGATAATGGAGTGGCCGGCCTTTTTCATATTGCGCAAAACGGCAAACAGGCGGTCTGCTTCCTGAGGAGTTAAAACGGCGGTAGGCTCGTCCAGAATTAAAATATCAACGCCGCGGTAAAGCATCTTCACAATTTCAACCGTCTGCTTCTGGGATACGGACATACGATAGATTTTCTGGTCAGGATCCAAGTCAAATCCATATTTACCGGTCAGTTCATTGATCTTATCATTCACCGCTTTCCGGTCCAGAATCTCTTTTCCGGGCAGTCCCAGAATGATGTTCTCTGCTGCAGTGAGAACATCCACCAGCTTAAAATGCTGATGAATCATACCGATACCCAGATCAAACGAATCTTTGGGCGACCGTATGGTGACCTCTTTCCCATGAATCAATATCTGTCCCTCGTCCGGATAGTAAATACCCGAAATCATATTCATGAGAGTGGTCTTTCCGCTGCCGTTCTCACCCAGAATGGAGAGAATCTCTCCTTTTTTTAATGACAGGCAGACTTTGTCATTGGCAACTACCTGGCCAAACCGTTTTGTGATATGTTTCAGTTCAATGGCATTATTTTCGTTCACCCGGCTAACCTCCGTTTTCATTTTTTCCTCATTTTTCCATTGTCTCATACAACCGCAAAAAGCGGGGCCAGATAATCTGGCGCCGCTTTCTGTTCATATCCGGCAGTATCTTAGTTATCGATGGTGGTAATGCCATCAATTAAAATATCAAATGCCGGTGCGGAACCGTGCTCAGACTCATGGAAATAACCATCTTTAATATACTCCACATCGCTTCCGTCTTTTTTATAGGTCTCCAGTTTTTTGCCGCCTACAGTAAAGGTAGAAGTATCAAATACATGAAGAGTTCCTGCCTTAATGGCATCTTCCACTTCTTTTACCTTCTCCTCTGTTCCAGGAGCTACAGCATCTTTGTTCAGTTCTGTAATGGAGTTTGCTCCCTCTTTGTATCCCTGGCACCAGTCTGTATCAATGGCCTTGCCGTCAATGACACTCTGTACTGCATAGGTTACATATGGGCCCCAGTCGATGGATGCAGAAGTAAGTGCTGTCTTCGGAGCAGTTGCAATCATGGAAATATTATATCCGACGATGGGAACGCCTGCTGCCTCACATGCAGTAGGAGCACCGGTTGTATCAGCATGCTGGCTGATTAATACACAGCCGTCAGAAATCAGGGCATCTGCTGCTTCCTTCTCAAGATCGAAGCTTGCCCAGCTGTTTGTATACTTCACTTCCATGGTTGCTTCCGGACATACGGAACGAACACCTAAGAAGAAAGAAGTATAACCGCTGATTACCTCTGCGTAAGGATAAGCGCCTACATAACCAACTTTCACTGCATCCTTACTTACTTTGCCGTCTTCCACCATCTTGTTTAACTTAAGACCTGCAACAACGCCGGATACATAACGTGATTCATAAACATTTGTAAAGTAGTTGTGCATGTTGCTCAGTCCGCTTGATGCAGCCTGATAGCCGGTTGCGTGACAGAACTGTACATCGGGATACTCTTTTGCAGCTTCCAGCATATAGGATTCATGTCCGAAACTGTTGGCAAAAATGATGTTGCAGCCCTGATCAGCCAGATCCATTGCTGCATCCTTACAGGTTTCGTCTTCCGGTACATTCCATTTAATAATGATCTGATCGTCAGATAAACCAAGAGCCTCTTTCATTTCCATGGCTCCCTTGTAATGTGCTGCCGTATAGCCCTCATTTTCATCACCAACATAGATAAATCCAACTTTTAAATCTTCTTTGGCGATGCCGCCTTTGGCAGCTTCTGTGGTTTCAGCTTTAGACTCTGTCTTGGCAGATTCTGAAGCCTGTGTCTCTGTCTTTTCTGCTGCGGTAGTAGCTTTCGGAGCAGAACCTCCGCATGCTGACAGGGACAGTGCCATCACACCTGCAAGTGCAAGGCCGACCATTTTCCTCAATTTCATAGACTTTTCCTCCTTAAACATCAGCTGGGACCATGAAAAAACGTCAGGAAGGGCCTATGGCTCACCTGACGTAATTGTCATACCCTTATTTAATGTAAAAATACATTTATTAGTATATCATTCTTTTTCTGCTTGTCAATAAGGAAGGTTAATATCTGGACAAATTTTTATAATTCTCTTTTATGATTTCTTTCTCCATTTCAGGACATAATATTCATTGCAAATGTTTCCACTTAATTATCTTAGTTTTTTTAATTTACCACTAGATTTTTTATTAAAAAAGACGTATAATATTTTTTTTGAAAATATCCCCATACCATCACAGAAGGAGGTTACACTGTTATGTCAGTGAAATACGTATTTGTCACCGGAGGCGTTGTATCCGGACTTGGCAAAGGTATTACCGCAGCATCGCTTGGACGATTGTTGAAAGCCAGAGGCTACAAAGTAACAATGCAAAAATTCGATCCTTACATCAACATTGATCCAGGTACCATGAATCCGGTTCAGCATGGAGAAGTCTTCGTCACAGAGGACGGCGCAGAAACAGACCTTGACCTTGGTCACTATGAGCGTTTTATCGACGAAAGCTTAACAAAGAATTCCAATGTTACCACTGGTAAAGTTTATTGGAACGTACTGACCCGTGAACGGCGCGGGGATTTCGGGGGAGGCACCGTACAGGTTATCCCTCACATTACCGACGAAATAAAGAGCCGTTTTCACCGCAACCACAATTCCTCCGATACTGAGATTGCTATTATAGAAGTAGGCGGAACGGTAGGCGACATTGAAAGCCAGCCTTTCTTAGAGGCGATCCGACAATTCCAACACGAAGTAGGCCACGAAAATGCGATTTTAATCCACGTGACCCTGGTTCCATATCTGAAAGTTTCCGGCGAACTGAAAACAAAACCAACCCAGGCCAGTGTAAAAGATTTACAGGGAATGGGTATCCAGCCCGACATCATCGTATGCCGTTCCGAACTGCCCCTTGATGACGGTATCCGCAGCAAAATCGCACAATTCTGTAATGTTCCCAAGACACACGTAATACAAAACCTGGACGTGGAAGTATTATATGAACTCCCTCTTGTAATGGAAGAGGAACATTTGGCTCAGGTTGCATGCGAGAGCTTACATTTACCCTGCCCGGAACCTGATTTAAAGGATTGGGCCGCAATGATCGATAATTGGAAACATCCAGAGCATGAAGTAACCGTCGCTCTTGTAGGAAAATACATCCAGCTTCACGACGCTTATATTTCCGTAGTAGAAGCTTTAAAGCACGGCGGAGTAGTCAGCCGCGCCGAAGTTCATATCAAGTGGGTGGATTCAGAGCTTGTTACCGACGAGAACGCTTCCGAATACTTCAGTGACGTAGATGGAATTCTGGTTCCCGGAGGTTTTGGAAGCCGCGGAATCGAAGGCAAGATATCCACAATCCGTTATGCAAGAGAAAACAATATTCCGTTCCTCGGACTTTGTCTGGGTATGCAGATGGCAATCGTGGAGTTCGCCCGCCACGTAGTCGGTTTCAGTGACGCCCATTCCGTAGAACTTGATGAAACCACCACCCATCCGGTGATTCATTTAATGCCAGACCAGAACGGCATTGAGGATATCGGCGGCACCCTTCGCCTCGGTTCTTATCCCTGCGTTCTGGACAAGTCTTCCAAGTCCTATGAAGTTTATGGAGAAGAACTGATTCATGAACGTCACAGACACAGATATGAGGTAAACAATGATTACCGCGATGATTTAATCAAAGCTGGTATGAAATTATCCGGTATCTCACCAGATGGACGTATCGTGGAAATGATAGAAATTCCGGAACATCCATGGTTTATCGCGACTCAGGGACACCCGGAACTGAAGTCCAGACCAAACAGACCTCATCCTCTGTTTCGGGAATTCATCCGCGCTGCTGTAAAGCATAAGTAAAATGTATCAGCTTACTTCAAAAAAGTCCGCACTCTTTCACCGGGAGGCGGACTTTTTTTCATATTCTGATAAGCCAGATCTCGGACTCTCCCTCTGTTTTACAAACTCTCCTGTCCGCCCCTGAAACACCAGGTAACTCCATTGTTTCCAGTAAGTTACCAGAAGACTGAACCCGCTTCCAGTGATCAGGCTTCATTTTTATTCTGAAAATAAAAATTTACTTTATATTATTATTTTCTTTCATTTTTTTCTTGCACTTTTCTCATCTTCTGCTATAATATAATGCAACGTGTGTCTACACGGAGGACACTTGTTCTCGCATGAGACACACAAAAAGGAGGATAAAATTATGAAATTGAAAAAAGTATTTGCACTGACTATGGCGGCATGCTTAAGCGCCAGTGTAATCACCGGATGCAGTTCCAGTCCCCAGACTGCAAAAGATAACGGTGAGAAGGTAATTAAGATCGGAGTTTTTGAACCAACCACCGGAGAGAACGGCGGCGGCGGAATGCAGGAAATTTTGGGTATCCGTTATGCCAACCAGACTCACCCTACTGTGAAGATCGGCGGAGAAGAATATCAGGTTAAATTAGTGGAAGTTGATAATAAATCAGATAAGACAGAGGCTGTAAACGCAGCACAGAAGCTTGTCAGTGAAAAAGTTTCCGTTGTACTGGGCAGCTATGGTTCCGGTGTATCCATTGCAGCCGGACAGATCTTCGCAGATGCTAAGATTCCGGCAATCGGAGCTTCCTGCACCAATCCTCAGGTTACTCAGGGCAACGATTTCTATTTCCGTGTATGTTTCTTGGATCCGTTCCAGGGTACTGTTATGGCAAACTACGCCAATGACAACGGAGCGAAGAAAGCCGCCGTTATCACCCAGCTTGGCGACGACTATTCTTCCGGACTTGGTTCTTTCTTTAAGACAGCATTTACCAAACTTGGCGGAACCATCGTAAGTGAAGAGCAGTTCCAGACCAACCAGACAGATTTCAAGGCAATCTTAACCAATATCAAGGCTCAGAACCCTGACATCATCTTCGCACCTTCTTCCATTACAACGGCTCCGCTTATCATCAAGCAGGCCCGCGAGCTTGGAATTACGGCGACCATCGCTGCAGGTGATACCTGGGAGAACTCAACCATCATTGAAAATGCAGGCGACTCTGCCAACGGCATCGTACTCTCTACTTTCTTTGATGAGGCAGAACCGGCTAACGATGAAGCTGCTTCTTTCATCTCCGGTTTCAAGACATACTTAAAGGAACAGAAACAGGACGAAATCATTCCTGCTGTATCAGCTCTTGGATATGACGCTTACTTAAGTGCTCTTAAAGCAATTGAAACTGCAGGTTCCACAGATGGTACTGCAATCCGCGATGCATTAAAGGGAGTTTCCATTGACGGCGTTACAGGAAGCATCTCCTTCGACGAAAACGGCGATGCAAAGAAAGATATGGCATTTATCAAGACCGTTGAAGGCGGCAAGTTCAAATTCTTAACAACAACTACAGTAAAATAAACGCACATACCGCGACAAAGCAGTCACGAACGGATGAGTGGGGACGTAATCTTTCCCCACTCGTTCCATTTACAGGCTGATTTTATGCATATTCCATACTAAACAGATAGGAGGCATTTTGCCACATGAGTCTTTCAACCTTTTTACAGCAGTGCCTGACCGGAATTTCCTTAGGCGGTGCTTACGCACTCATTGCCATTGGTTACACGCTGGTTTACGGCATCCTGCGGCTCATCAATTTCGCACACGGTGACATCTTTATGATGGCAGGCTATTTTATGATTTTTGCAATGGCAACTTTTCCATGGTATATCGCCATTCCCATCGTCTTACTCATCACCGTCTTTTTAGGTGTTTCCATTGAGCGGGTGGCATACCGTCCTTTACGTACCGCACCAAGAATGTCTGTTATGATTTCTGCAATCGGTGTTTCCTACCTGCTGCAGAACCTGGCTACCTACTTATTTACGGCACTGCCAAAGGGATATCCGGAAATTCCATTTTTAAAGAAGATCTTTAAAATCGGCGGCCTTTCCGCATCTTTTGTTACATTTCTGACACCAGTACTTACTTTAATCATTGTTTACGCCCTGATTGTACTCATTAACAAGACTAAAATCGGCATGGCTATGCGTGCTGTTTCCAAAGATTATGATACTGCTTCCTTAATGGGAATCAAAATCAACCGCGTTATCACCTTTACATTTGCCATCGGCTCTCTTCTGGCTGCTGTAGGATCCATCCTGTATTTTACAGACCGTATGACCGTTTTTCCATTCTCCGGCTCCTTACCTGGCCTGAAATGTTTCGTAGCAGCAGTATTCGGAGGTATCGGAAGCATTCCCGGCGCTGTAATCGGCGGATTTATCCTGGGACTTGGGGAAACAGCTCTGGTCGCCATGGGTTATTCCACATTCAGCGACGCATTTACCTTTGTTCTGTTAATCATCATTCTCCTGATCAAGCCAACCGGCCTGTTTGGTGAGAAGACAACCGATAAAGTGTGAGGTGTCATCTATGAAAAAGAAAGCATTTTCCAAAAACAAACTCTATACCCTGATTGCGTTATTGTTCATCATCGGCATTCTGGGCTTTTTACAGGCTAACAGTGCCCAGTACAGCTATCAGATCTCCATACTGGAACGAAGCGCCATTTATGCAGTGGTTGCAGTTTCCATGAACTTACTGACTGGCTTTACCGGTCTGTTCTCCCTTGGTCAGGCTGGTTTTATGGCAATCGGAGCCTATACAGTGGCTATTCTTACCATACCTGTGGAAACCAGAGCCAGTGTCTACTATGTTGACGGCATCGCTCCGTTCCTGGCAAATCTTCAGTGCCCTTACTGGCTTGCTCTGATCATTGCAGGGGTGTTTGCTGCAGGAGTCGCCGCTCTGATTGGTATTCCGGTTCTCCGCTTAAAAAGTGATTACCTGGCAATCGCTACTCTGGGATTTTCTGAAATTATCCGGGCTGTGATCGCTGCACCTCAGTTAAACAAGGTGACAAACGGTTCCTATGGATTAAAGAGCATTCCAGGCTTTCCAAACCTTTTTGTTGCATTCGGACTTTGTGCCCTCTGTATCCTTTTAATGGTCCTTTTGATTAATTCCTCTTACGGCCGTGCATTTAAGGCTCTTCGTGAAGATGAAGTGGCTGCGCAGGCTATGGGACTGAATCTGTTCCGTTACAAGGAACTGGCATTTATCATTTCCTCCTTTTTCACCGGTGTAGGCGGAGGTCTTCTGGCGATCTTTATGCGTTCCATTGAATCCAAGACCTTCTCCATTAACCTGACCTATGATATCCTGCTGATTGTGGTTCTGGGCGGCATCGGAAGTATTACCGGCAGCGTGATTGGCTCCTTCCTGGTTACTGCAGGCAGAGAATGGCTGAGATTCTTTGACAATCCGCTTTATATTGCAGGTATTCAGATTCCGCTGTTCCGTTCGGGCTTTCGTATGGTAATCTTCTCCATCCTCCTTATGGCAGTGGTGCTCTTCTACCGCAGAGGCATCATGGGAAGCAACGAATTCTCATGGGAGGGACTGTTCCGGCTGATAAAAGGAATCCCAAACAAATTCAAAAAGAAAAATAAAGCACAGAAGGGAGAAAACGCATAATGTCAGCTACAGCAAAAACCAGTGCAAATGTACTTCATATGCAGGATGTTACCATGCAGTTCGGCGGTGTTGTGGCAGTAAACGGTTTGACTCTCGACGTAAATGAAGGTGAAATCGTTGCCTTAATCGGTCCCAACGGTGCTGGAAAAACCACTGCATTTAACTGCGTAACCGGTATTTATGAACCCACCTTCGGACAGGTGGACTTTATGGGTGAGACCATACTTTCCAACACACCAAAGGGAAAGATGCAGAAAATGTATCTGGGAGAAGTAAAGCCAAGACCGCTCTCCATCGTACGCAATACACCGGATATCATAACAAAAAAGGGAATTGCACGTACCTTTCAGAATATCAGGCTGTTTGGACAGCTGACTGTTTTTGACAACGTTCTGATCGCTAAACATATGAGGGCAAAACAGAATGTATTTTCTGCCACCCTGCGCTTAAACAGCAGGGAAGAAGCCAGAATGCGGGAAGAGACCTCCGCTCTTTTAAAAGAGCAGAACCTGCTCCATTTAAAAGATGAGATTGCCTCCTCTCTCCCCTACGGCCTTCAGAGACGTCTGGAAATTGCCAGAGCCCTTGCTACAGAACCGAAATTCTTACTTCTAGATGAGCCGGCTGCTGGAATGAATCCTCAGGAGACCCAGGAGCTTACTGATTTTATCAAACAGATCCGGGATTCCTACCACCTGACTGTATTAATGATTGAACACCATATGGATCTGGTTATGCAGATCTCCGACCGCATCTACGTTCTGGATTTCGGCAAACTGATTGCACAGGGTACGCCGGAAGAGATTCAGAACAACGAACGGGTAATTGAAGCATATCTGGGGGTGAGCGACGATGCTGAAGATTGATAACTTAAGAGTAAACTACGGCGGAATTGAAGCTGTAAAGGGAATCTCCTTTGAAGTACCGGATAAAAGCATTGTAACCTTAATCGGCGCAAACGGAGCTGGAAAAAGCACGACTCTCCGCTCCATTGTAGGTCTTGCAAAACCCTCTGCAGGAAGCAGCATCACTTTGGACGGTCAGGAATTAATCGGAATGGACACTCCGGATATTGTTTCAAAGGGAATCGCACTGGTTCCTGAAGGTCGCCGGGTATTTCCGGATATGACAGTCATTGAAAATATTAAAATCGGGGCTTATTTAAGAAATGATAATCTGGATGAGGATATTAACTGGGTCTATGACTTATTCCCACGGCTTAAGGAACGAAGCTGGCAGCTTTCCGGAACACTCTCCGGAGGTGAACAGCAGATGCTGGCGGTTGCCAGAGCACTCATGAGCCACCCCAGAATCCTCATGATGGATGAACCGTCTCTTGGGCTTGCTCCCTTAATTGTAAAGGATATCTTCTCAATTATAAAAGAGATCAACAAAAAAGGCGTGACAGTCCTCTTAATCGAGCAGAACGCCAATATGGCTCTTCATACGGCTGATGTAGGATACGTGCTGGAAACCGGACGGATCACCATGTCAGGACCTGGAAAAGAGCTTCTCGCAGATGAATCAGTAAAAGCTGCTTATCTTGGGAAAAAGAAGGATTAACAAAAAAACGCAGACAGATGTCCGCCTCACCGGCATGCATCTGTCTGCGTTTTTATTTACTCGATCACCCGTCGTATGGTAACCGGTCTTCTGTAGTTCCAGGAGGAAATTTTAATCCCGCTTCTGCGGTTGGCCGCATGAACGATCTTTCCCTGCCCGATATACATGGCAACGTGATCGATTTCCCTCCCGCTGGAATAGAATAAGAGATCGCCTGGCTCCATAATGGAAGAAGGAATCGCCTCTCCCTCACCAGCCTGCTCTCTGGAGGTGCGGTCCAGCTGGACTCCTGCCGCATGCTCCATCACGTATTGAATGAAGCCTGAGCAGTCAGCACCTGTATTGGGGTTTGTTCCTCCCCAGCGGTATGGATTTCCAACGAATTTCACCGCATAGCTTACGACACGGGTCCTCAGATCACCATTTTTCTCTGCCTCCGGAATGGTATAGGCAATGGTGGCATTCTCCGGTGCATAGGCATACACAGTCTGTCCGTTGTATTCAATTTTGGCCCAGCCTCCGTTACGGGAAATGTAACGGTACGTTTCGCCCTCATGAATTCTTCCAACTATTTCTGAATTCATATCAGGCTGTCTGCGGACACGAAGGGTCTCGATGTCTACCCGGAGCATCAGCTTCATATCATAATAAGCGATTGCTCTGGCCTCCTGCCCAGTGGCTAAGTATTTCCCGTATACATAACCGGTTACCTGCCCTGATTTTATTTTATACCAGCCATTCTCTTCCGACAGTACACTGCTGCCAGCATGGCTTCTTAAATTCCCTACGATTTCCGCATCGTTCTTTGGTTCTTTCCTGATGTTTAAGGAATCCTCCACAACTGCTACCCCAAGGTTGTCAAAAATAGTATTGAAGGTTCCATACCTCACTTTTTCCTGCGTAAGACCGGCCGAGTTTTCCGTCGACTCCCGTTTTCTGGATTGCTGATATTGATCCATGTAGACCTCCACGCCTGCTACAGGCGTTCCGGTCTTAACGGCAGTCTCGGTTCTTGCGGCCTGTACATCTGCTGTTCCCATCCATACGGTACAACCGCAGGCGATGGCAAAGCCAAGTACTTTCCATGCTTTGTCAGTCATATGCACTTTCCTTCGCAAGTTTTTAATTGTGAAACGGGCAGTAAAAACGCCCCTTTCCTACTGCAACTGAGTGATTTCTTTTCCAGGCAGGTTCTTCAAATATTCTAATCCCAGTTCCCTGTCTCTACCTATCTGTTCTTTTAACTGCTCAAGCCCCTCGAATTTCCGCTCCGGACGGATGAAGTGCAAAAGCTGTACCTCTATAGTCTTTCCATAAATATCCTCATTTATACCAAAAATGTAAGTTTCTGCACCTACTGGAGAAATCCCTTCTACTGTAGGCTTCCTTCCAATATTGGTAATTCCTCCGTAATAAATGCCGTCTACATAAACGCGGGATACATAAACTCCGAATACAGGCAGATGCTTTTCCGGGGGTGGAAGGATGTTGGCGGTGGGAAATCCAAGTATGGCTCCGCCGATATGATTGCCATGTACCACCTCACCATGGATGGCATAAGGTTCGCCCAGGAGCTCGTTGGCTTTTTCCATATTTCCAAGATCCAGCTGCTCTCTGATGTAGGTGCTGCTGATATCCCGGTGCTCATCCTGCTCCTTGGGGATCACAATCAGTTCATAGCCATACCGGCTTTTTAACTGCTCCAGAAGCGCCGCATTCCCAGCTCCCTTATATCCGAAGGAACAGTCTGTACCCACCACAATGGTTCTGGCATTCATCTGTCCGGTCAGAATACGTCTTACAAATTCCTCAGGCTCCATTCTGGCAGTTTCCTCCGTAAAGGGGTACTCCACCAGATAGTCAATTCCTGCCCTCTCCAGATTATTCTTCCTCTCCAGATTTGTGGTAATCACTTTCTGAGGAGCTCCGCTTACAAGAGTACCCGGAGACATGTCAAATGTAAATACTGCTGTCTTATATCCCGTTTCTTTCCTGATTTCCAGCATTCGCTGCAGCAGCTTTTTATGACCTCTGTGGCGGCCGTCAAATTTTCCAAGTGTTACCACAGCAGGCTCTTCTATATGAAACACTCTGGTTCCGGTGATATATTCCATTATCTGCTTCCTCCCAGAAAAACCTTCTGAGGCTTTAAAAGACTGCTGTCCCCATTGGGTTCATAGACTCCGATAAACTCCATGCTGCTGTCATAAACGCGGACAGGACCATCAGACATACCGTATTCTCCCTCAGCCTGAATTCTCTGAAATGGGTTGCCGTTATGAACCAGTTTGTCAAACTCCTCTTTCATCACCAGCTGAGGATAGGAAGAAAATACCTTGTCCACTGCAAGGATGTGTTCTCCCAGAGTTCCATCATCTCTTAACTCTTCAATCCTTGAGAGTGTAAGGCTGTCCTTTAAATAAAAATCCGACACCCGTGTCCGTAAGAGGGATTCCATGCACCCGCCGCATCCCAGCTTTCTGCCGATATCATAGCAGAGTGTGCGGATATAGGTGCCTTTGGAACAGCTGACTGTGATGGTGACTCTGGGAAGTTCTATCTTCTCTATACAAATCTCATAGATTTCCACAGGTCTGGCCTTCCGTTCCACCTCTTTGCCCGCTCTTGCCAGCTCATAAAGCTTCTTTCCATCCACTTTCAATGCCGAATACATGGGCGGAACCTGGTCATAATGCCCCAGAAAGCTCATGACAGCAGCTTTCACTTCTTCTTCTCCTGCCTCTACCGGAGAGCTGTTTAATACGGCTCCCGTGGTATCCTGGGTATCAGTCTCCATTCCAAGCAGCAGTACCGCCTCATAGGTTTTCGTTTTATCTGTCAACATGTCACACAGTTTGGTTGCTTTCCCCAGGCAGACAGGAAGTACTCCTTCTGCATCTGGATCCAGCGTCCCTGTATGACCTATTTTTTTCTGTTTTAAAATACCTCTCATTTTCGCCACGACGTCATGAGAGGTAAAGCCTTTTTCTTTATATACGTTAATAATACCGTCTGCCATTGCATGTATCTCCTAATTAAGCTGCTTCGTTATCTGATCCGACAGATTGTTGATCACGTCGTGAACACTTCCTGTCATGGTACAGCCGGCCGCTTTTTTATGTCCGCCCCCGCCGAAATAAACGGCAATTTTACTTACATCAAGTTCTGTGGTGGAACGCAGGCTTACCTTATATTCCCTGCATGCAGTTTCATATATAAAAATCGCACACTCCACGCCTTCTGTAATTCTTAACTGATCAATGATTCCATCCATATCGGCGCTGCCGACTCCATAAAAATCCATATCTTTCTTGCTGATGGCACTGAAAATACATTTGCCGTCATGAAAGGTGATGCTTTCTAATAAAGCTCTCCCCAAAATCTGATTCTGTATATAGGTTTTCCTGTAAAAGCTGTCATCTATGATGCTGGAATAATTAATTCCCTTTTCCATCATCTTTCCTGCAATCTCCATGGTTTTTGCTGATGTACAGTCATATTTGAATACACCGGTATCATGGATAATTCCGGTATAGATGCATTCTGCCACTGCTTTGCTGATCTTATTTCCATCAAGCAGACCGTATAAGACCTCACAGGTAGAGCTCGCATCTCCTTTTACTACATTTTCCGTTCCATATCCTATATTTGTTATATGGTGGTCTACACACAGACTTTTCTTCGCTGCGTCTAAGTACCTGACCGCTTCGCCAAACCGAAGCGTATCACTGCTGTCTAAGCAGATACAAAGATCATAACTCTGATCCTTGCTAAAATCACTGACAATGCGGTCAATATTTTTTAAATATGAAAATTTTACAGATGGTTCTTCCAGATAAACCACTGCATGAATATCCGGATAATTTTCTTCCAGATAATTATAAACTGCCAGACAGGAACCGATACAGTCCCCATCTGGCCTCACATGGCCAAGAATCGCCACGTCTTTCACATCTTTGAGAATTGCTTCAAGGAAACTCACAATGGCACCTCCTTACTCTTTGATGTCTTTCGTAACCTCGTCAATGAGTCTGGACATATTCACTCCATATTCAATGGACTGGTCCAGTATAAACTTAATTTCGGGTGTATTACGCAGATTTACTCTCCGGGCAAGCTCCCGGCGAATGTAGCCTTCTGCACTTTTCAGCCCTTCGATTGTTGCTTTTCCTGCTTCTTCGTCGCCCAGAATGCTGATATATGCCTTACAGAATTTTAAATCCGGAGTCACCTCAACCGAAACCACTGTTGTCATTGGATGAATTCTGGGGTCCTTGATTTCCAGACGGATGATCTGGCTTAATTCCTTCTGTACTTCCATATTAATTCTGGTATTCTTTATACTGTTTTTACGCATCTTATTCCTTTCGCTGTCTGCCCGCATATTCAAAAAGACCAGCCCGGTAAAACGGGCTCATCTTTTGAACGTTCAAGGGGACGGTTCCTAGCGTGGAACCTCCACCATGGCATATGCTTCAATCATGTCATCTTCCATAATATCATTAAATTTCTCAAATACAAGGCCGCACTCGTAACCTGTTGCAACTTCTTTTACGTCATCCTTAAATCTCTTTAAGGATGCCAGAGGTCCATCATAAATCTTCTCTCCCTGACGGGTGATACGGACGCTGCAGCCTCTCTGGAATTTACCGTCCATTACGTAGGAACCTGCGATGGTACCGACGCCGGATGCCTTGAAGGTCTGACGCACAACGGCATGACCAATGATCTTCTCTTCAAAGATCGGATCTAACATACCCTTCATGGCGGATTCCACATCTTCAATGGCCTGATAAATTACCTTGTAAAGTCTTAAATCTACTTTTTCTCTGTCTGCAATGGATTTTGCGGTCACATCAGGTCTGACATTGAAACCGATGATAATGGCATTGGATGCAGAAGCCAGAGAAACATCGGATTCATTGATGGCACCAACACCGCCATGAATCACCTTAACCATAACTTCTTCATTGGACAGCTTCACAAGACTCTGTTTTACTGCTTCTACAGACCCCTGAACATCAGCTTTTACAATAATCGGAAGTTCTTTTATATTGCCAGCCTTAATCTGGGTGAACAAATCATCCAGTGACAGCTTCGCTTTTGTATCTTCCAACAGCCGGTTCTTTCCTTCGGAGATAAATGTTTCCGCAAAGTTTCTTGCTTCTTTCTCATTCTCTGTACCGATCAGGACATCACCTGCACCTGGAACATCATTTAAGCCCAGAATTTCTACCGGAGTGGAGGGACCAGCTTCTTTTACTCTCCGTCCCTTGTCATCCATCATGGCGCGGACTTTTCCGTAGCAGGAGCCTGCAGTAACGGTATCTCCTACATGAAGAGTTCCCTTCTGTACCAGAACGGTAGCAACCGGTCCCTTGCCCTTATCAAGCTCTGCCTCAATGATGAGACCTCTTGCACGGCGGTTTGCATTGGCTTTTAATTCCTTCACTTCTGCAGTAAGAAGAATCATCTCCAGAAGTTCCTTGATTCCTTCCTTAGTATGTGCAGATACAGGAACAAATATTGTACTGCCGCCCCAGTCTTCCGGAATCAGTTCATACTCAGACAGCTCCTGTTTAACCCGGTCAATGTTTGCACTTGGCTTGTCAATCTTATTGATGGCAACAATGATCTCAACTTCGGCTGCTTTTGCATGGTTGATCGCTTCAATTGTCTGAGGCATCACACCATCGTCTGCTGCTACGACTAAGATAGCAATATCGGTAGACTGAGCTCCTCTCATACGCATGGCCGTAAATGCTTCATGGCCGGGTGTATCGAGGAATGTAATTTTCTGACCGCTGATTTCCACAGTGTAGGCACCGATGTGCTGGGTAATACCGCCTGCCTCTCTGGAAGTAACATTGGTCTGACGGATTGCATCAAGAAGAGAAGTTTTACCGTGATCTACATGGCCCATTACGCAGACAACCGGCGGTCTGGATACCATATCTGCCACATCCTCTTCTTCTTCCTTCAGAAGCTCTTCAATGACATCGATCTTAACTTCTTTCTCGCAGAGAACTTCATATTCCATTGCGATTTCTTCTGCCTGTTCAAAATCGATTTCTGTGTTAAGAGTAACAATCTTACCCTTTAAAAACAGCTTCTTTACAATGGCAGAAGGCTGAAGTTTCATCTTTTCTGCCAGTTCTTTTATGGTTAAAATCTCAGGTACGATAATGGTTTTGATTTCCTCAACCTTGGGCTCTACATGAACCGGAGGCAGAATCGGAGCTTTTGCTGCTTTACCGCCCTTTACTGCTGCTCTTCCCTTGCTGACGTCATCTTTGTCTCTCTTATCAAACCTGTCATTCTTATAGTTATTCTTTGTAGCTCTGTTACTGGTAGGTTTTGCCTGAATCGGAGTATCGAAACTTTTAGGTGCTCCATCTCTGCTGGTACGTGCTCCCTGTGGTCTTCCACCGCGGTTGTTATCGCCATCCTTGTCATTCTGATAGCCGCCGCCCTGCGGTCTTCCGTATCCCTGATAACCACCCTGACCCTGCGGTCTGTTTCCCTGATAGCCGCCCTGACCCTGCGGTCTGTTTCCCTGGTAGCCGCCCTGACCCTGCGGTCTGTTTCCCTGGTAACCGCCCTGACCCTGCGGTCTG
>CAURBW010000030.1:0-53862 GCA_963523075.1 uncultured Clostridium sp. | reverse complement strand
CAGAATGGGACTTCCACCCATTTATACTACATACGCCGAACTGGCGCACCCTCCTTTTTTTATGATTATAGCATTAAAAAAAAGAGAAAAATCAAGTTTAATTATGCAAATATTATAGATTATTGTCTTTTCCATAAAAAGAAAAAACGCCCTGACAGACATCGCCTGTCAGGGCATCTTCATTCTTATTCTTCTACTTCACCTTCGCTGATGGCTAAAATCTCTTCTGCATCATCAAAATTGTCATCAGATAACAGAATTTCATCGTCTTCAGTTAAAAGAATCTCATCATCTTCCTCAAAAGCAGCATCTGTGCTTAAGTTAATGGTACGGTAGCGTTTCATACCAGTACCGGCAGGAATCGGTTTACCGATGATAACATTCTCTTTTAATCCGATTAAATGATCCACTTTTCCATTGATTGCAGCTTCGGTAAGAACCTTGGTGGTCTCCTGGAAGGAAGCAGCTGACAGGAATGAATCGGTAGCCAGAGATGCTTTGGTGATACCAAGCATAACCTGCTTTCCGTCTGCCGGCTCTTTGCCCTCTGCAAGAAGAGCTTCATTTAAATCATTATAGTCAAGAACGTCCATAGAAGTTCCAGGAAGAACATCACTGTCTCCGCTCTCTTCTATTTTGATCTTCTTAAGCATCTGTCTTACGATCATCTCAACGTGCTTATCATTAATCTCAACACCCTGCAGACGGTATACACGCTGTACTTCCTGGATCATATAATCCTGTACGGCACGAACACCCTTGATTTTTAAGATGTCATGAGGATTTACACTACCCTCTGTCAGCTCATCACCGGCTTCCAGTACCTGACCATCCTGCACCTTGATTCTGGAACCATAAGGAATCAGATAGGTCTTTGAATTTCCTGTCTCATTTTCAGTAATGATAATTTCACGTTTCTTTTTCGTATCTTTTATGGCAACAACACCGCTGAATTCTGCAATGATTGCAAGACCCTTTGGCTTACGTGCCTCAAAAAGCTCCTCGACACGGGGAAGACCCTGTGTAATATCGCCTCCGGCAACACCGCCGGTATGGAACGTACGCATGGTCAGCTGTGTACCAGGCTCTCCAATGGACTGAGCTGCAATAATTCCGACTGCCTCACCTACCTGAACCGGCTGTCCGGTTGCCATGTTGGCTCCGTAACATTTTGCGCAGACACCCATATGGGATTTGCAGGTAAGGACGTTGCGGATCTTAATTGAATCACGGCCCAGCTTATTGAGCACTTTCATAACGGCTGCTGCACGCTTTGGAGTACACATATGATTCGCTTTTACTATCACTTCGCCTGTATCCGGATCAGTGATGGTTTCTGCAATAAATCTTCCTGTGATACGCTCTTCCAGGCTCTCAATGGTTTCCTGACCATCGGTAAATGCCTTAATCTCCATGAATGGAATATCCTTACCCTCACAGCAGTCGATTTCCCGGATAATCATATCCTGGGATACATCTACCAGACGTCTGGTTAAATAACCGGAGTCAGCAGTTCGAAGTGCTGTATCGGAAAGTCCCTTACGGGCTCCGTGAGCAGAGATAAAGTACTCCAATACGTCAAGACCTTCACGGAAGTTGGACTTAATGGGAAGCTCGATGGTGTGACCGGTTGTATCTGCCATAAGTCCACGCATACCTGCCAGCTGTTTGATCTGTTTATCAGAACCACGGGCTCCGGAGTCTGCCATCATGTAGATGTTGTTGTATTTATCAAGACCTGTCAGCAGGTCATGAGTCAGCTGATCATCAGTCGCTTTCCATGTGTCAATTACTTCTTTATAACGCTCTTCCTCTGTGATAAGACCACGGCGAAAGTTCTTTGCAATCTGGTCAACCGTTGCCTGCGCATCTGCAATCAGCTTCGGCTTGCTCTCCGGCACGGTCATGTCGGAAATGGATACAGTCATGGCTGCCTTTGTTGAGTACCGGTAGCCAATGGCCTTAATGTCATCAAGAGTTTCAGCGGTCTGTACAGCTCCGTGAACGTTAATAACTTTTTCAAGGATCTGCTTACACTGCTTCTTGCCTACATGGAAATCAACTTCCATTAAAAGCTCATTGCCCGGAATGGAACGATCTACAAATCCAAGATCCTGAGGAACGATCTCGTTGAATATGAAACGTCCTACTGTGGATTCTACGACTCCGCTCAACACGGTGCCATCGGGCATTTTCTTGCTGACTCTAGCCTTGATTCTGGAATGAAGGGTAACTGCCTGGTTCTCATAAGCAAGAATTGCTTCGTTTATGCTTTTAAATACCATTCCTTCTCCCTTGGCACCAGGTCTTTCCTGTGTCAGGTAGTAGATACCAAGGACCATATCCTGAGATGGTACCGCAACAGGACCACCGTCGGAAGGTTTCAATAAGTTATTCGGAGAGAGCAGAAGGAAACGGCACTCTGCCTGGGCTTCAACGGAAAGAGGCAGATGAACCGCCATCTGGTCACCATCAAAGTCAGCATTAAATGCGGTACAAACAAGAGGATGAAGCTTAATTGCCTTACCTTCTACCAGAATAGGCTCAAACGCCTGGATTCCAAGCCTGTGGAGAGTAGGCGCACGGTTTAACATAACCGGATGCTCTTTGATTACATCCTCCAGAACATCCCATACCTCTGTCTGAAGACGTTCTACCATCTTCTTCGCATTCTTAATATTGTGTGCAGTACCATTGGAAACAAGTTCTTTCATAACGAAAGGCTTGAATAACTCAATCGCCATCTCTTTTGGAAGACCGCACTGGTAGATCTTAAGTTCCGGTCCTACTACGATAACGGAACGTCCGGAGTAGTCAACACGCTTACCTAAAAGGTTCTGACGGAAACGTCCCTGTTTACCCTTTAACATATCAGATAAAGACTTTAAGGCACGGTTTCCTGGTCCGGTTACTGGTCTTCCGCGTCTGCCGTTGTCGATCAATGCATCAACTGCTTCCTGAAGCATACGCTTTTCATTGCGGACAATGATGTCTGGCGCGCCCAGCTCTAAAAGACGGGCCAGACGGTTATTACGGTTAATAATTCTTCTGTATAAATCATTTAAGTCGGAAGTGGCGAAACGGCCGCCGTCCAGCTGTACCATAGGACGGATATCCGGAGGAATAACAGGAACAACTGTCATGATCATCCATTCCGGTAAGTTACCGGAGTTGCGGAATGCTTCCACAACTTCCAGTCTCTTGATAATTCTGGCACGCTTCTGTCCGGTTGAGTCTTTTAAGCCCTTCTTTAAATCCGCAGAATCTTTTTCAAGATCTATGGAATGAAGGAGTTCTAAAATGGCTTCAGCACCCATTCCCACGCGGAAAGAACCATAACCGTACTTATCCACTTCTTCCCGGTACTCTTTCTCTGATAAAACCTGCTTATACTGAAGACCTGTATTTCCTGCATCCAAAACAACATAAGAGGCAAAATACAGAACCTTCTCCAGTGTTCTGGGGGAAATATCAAGAATCAGACCCATACGGCTTGGTATTCCTTTAAAATACCAGATATGGGAAACAGGGGCAGCGAGCTGGATATGACCCATACGCTCTCTTCTGACGCTGGCTTTTGTTACTTCAACCCCGCATCGGTCACAGATAACGCCTTTATACCGGATCTTTTTATATTTGCCGCAATGACATTCCCAGTCCTTGCTTGGTCCGAAAATCCGTTCACAGAACAAACCGTCTTTTTCCGGTTTTAATGTTCTGTAGTTAATCGTCTCAGGCTTTTTTACCTCGCCGTGGGACCAATCCAGAATTTTTTCCGGAGATGCCAGACCGATCTTTATGGCATCAAATGTCATCGGGTGGTAAGTTTCATTATTTTCAGGCATGAGCGGTTCTCCCTTCTATTATTCTTCGTCTGAATCGTCAAATTCTACGTCATCGAAATCCTCAAAAGAATCGTCGACACCGTCCGCATCCTCTTCTTCATCAACATTTACCAGTTCATCATCCTTGAATTCCTGTTTCTGATAACCGTAGTCACCAAAGGATTCCTCGTCACGGTAATGTTTGTCGCCTTCAATGATGGATCTTAAATCAGTTTCCTCATAATCCATGCTTTCAGCAATCTGAACCTCTGTATTATCATCACGCAGCACTCTTACATCGAGAGCCAGTGACTGAAGTTCCTTTAACAATACCTTGAAAGATTCCGGAATTCCAGGCTCAGGAATATTTTCACCCTTAATGATGGCTTCATAGGTCTTCACACGTCCTACCACGTCATCGGATTTCACTGTCATGATCTCCTGCAGTGTATAGGAAGCGCCATAAGCCTCCAGAGCCCAAACCTCCATCTCTCCGAAACGCTGGCCGCCGAACTGAGCTTTACCGCCCAGAGGCTGCTGTGTAACCAGTGAGTATGGTCCGGTAGAACGGGCATGGATCTTATCATCAACCAGATGGTGCAGTTTCAGATAATGCATGTGTCCGATTGTAACCGCACTGTCAAAATATTCTCCGGTCCGTCCGTCACGGAGGCGGACTTTTCCATCTCTGCTTAAGGGAACACCCTTCCATAAGCCTCTGTGTTCCAGGTGTTCTCCCAGATATTCAATTACATCAGGTCTTAAGGAATCTTTATATTTTTCCTGGAAGTCTTCCCACTCCAGATTTACGTAGTCGTTGGCTACATCCAGGGTATCCATAATATCAATCTCGTTTGCTCCGTCAAATACCGGTGTGGACACGTTAAATCCAAGCGCTCTTGCAGCAAGGCTTAAATGGATCTCAAGCACCTGACCGATGTTCATACGGGAAGGCACGCCCAGTGGGTTTAATACAATATCAAGAGGACGGCCATTTGGAAGGAATGGCATATCTTCTACCGGAAGCACACGGGAAACAACACCCTTGTTACCATGACGTCCGGCCATCTTATCACCAACAGAAATTTTTCTCTTCTGTGCGATGTAGATACGGACCGTCTGGTTCACACCCGGTGAAAGCTCGTCACCATTCTCTCTGGTAAACACTTTTGCATCAACGATAATACCATATGCACCGTGAGGTACCTTTAAAGATGTATCACGGACTTCTCTTGCCTTCTCACCAAAGATGGCGCGCAGAAGTCTCTCTTCTGCAGTCAGTTCGGTCTCTCCCTTCGGAGTTACCTTACCAACAAGGATATCTCCTGCACGGACTTCAGCGCCAATACGGATGATTCCTCTCTCGTCTAAATCTTTTAATGCATCTTCGCCGACACCCGGAACATCACGGGTGATCTCTTCCGGTCCCAGTTTGGTATCACGGGCTTCTGCCTCGTATTCCTCAATGTGGACAGAAGTATAAACGTCTTCCTGCACCAGTCTCTCACTTAAGAGAACCGCATCCTCGTAGTTATAACCTTCCCAGGTCATGAATCCGATCAGCGGATTCTTACCGAGAGCGATCTCACCTTTTTGCGTAGAAGGACCGTCAGCAATAACATCTCCCTTCGCCACATGGTTATTCTTAAATACGATTGGCTTCTGGTTGTAACAGTTGGACTGGTTGCTTCTCTTGAACTTGGTTAAACGATAAACATCCTTTCCGCCGTCGGAATCTCTTTTGATAATGATTTCGTTGGAAGCAGAACGTTCTACCACACCGGAGTTTCTCGCAACAACGCAGACACCGGAGTCAACGGCAGCTTTCGCTTCCATACCGGTTCCTACAACAGGAGCGTCGGTCGTCAGTAACGGAACGGCCTGACGCTGCATGTTTGATCCCATGAGCGCACGGTTCGCATCGTCATTTTCCAGGAAGGGGATCATGGCCGTCGCAACGGAGAATACCATCTTCGGAGAAACGTCCATTAAATCAATATTCTTTCTCTGGAATTCGGATGTCTCTTCGCGGAAACGTCCGGAAATATTCTTATGAATGAAATGACCGTCTTCATCAAGAGGCTCATTCGCCTGAGCAACAACAAAGTTATCTTCTTCATCTGCTGTTAAGTAAACAACTTCATCGGTAACTACCGGATTATTCGCATTGGTTTTATCTACCACGCGGTATGGCGCCTCTACAAAACCGTACTGATTCACTCTCGCATAGGTAGCAAGGGAGTTGATCAGACCGATGTTAGGACCTTCCGGTGTCTCAATCGGGCACATACGTCCGTAATGAGTATAGTGAACGTCTCGAACCTCGAATCCGGCACGGTCTCTGGAAAGACCGCCAGGTCCTAAGGCAGATAAACGTCTCTTATGGGTAAGCTCAGCAAGCGGGTTATTCTGGTCCATGAACTGGGACAGCTGGGAACTGCCGAAGAATTCCTTAACAGCCGCAGTAACCGGCTTAATATTAATCAGAGACTGGGGTGTAATGCCATCCATATCCTGTGTTGTCATACGTTCGCGGACTACACGTTCCATTCTGGACAGACCGATCCGATACTGATTCTGCAGCAGTTCTCCTACCGCACGGATTCTTCTGTTGCCCAGATGATCGATGTCATCTGCGTTTCCGACTTCTTCTTCCAGATGCATGTTATAGTTGATGGAAGCAAGAATATCTTCCTTTGTAATATGCTTAGGAATCAGCTCATTCACATGTCTGTGAAGAGCCTTCTTTAATGCTTCTTCATCGTCACTTCCAACTTCTGACAGAATTTTTTCAAAGGCAGGATAGAATACTAATTCTGTAATCCCCGCTTCCTTCGGATCAAATTTCACATGAGCTGATAAATCAACCATTAAGTTGGAAAGAACCTTCTGTTTGTGCTCCACGCCTTCCAGCCATACGAAAGGAACAGCCGCATTCTGGATATCTGTCGCAAGCTGCTTGTCTACAGTCGTTCCAGCCTCTGCTAAGATTTCGCCGGTTGTGGTATCTACCACATTCTCAGCCAGAACATGACCGGTTATACGGTTTTTGAAATGAAGCTTTTTATTGAATTTATATCGTCCGACTTTGGCCAGATCGTACCGTCTTGGGTCGAAGAACATACTATTTAACAAACTTTCAGCACTATCAACAGATAAAGGCTCACCTGGGCGGATCTTCTTATACAGCTCCAATAAGCCATCCTGGTAATTATCAGAAGTGTCTTTACCAAAACTGGCCAGTAATTTTGGTTCCTCACCGAACAGTTCAATGATCTCTGCATTGGTTCCATAACCAAGGGCACGGATCAGAACGGTTACCGGAACCTTTCTGGTTCTGTCCACACGTACGTAGAAGATGTCATTGGAGTCAGTCTCATACTCCAGCCATGCACCACGGTTTGGAATCACCGTACATGCATATAATTCCTTACCTACCTTGTCGTGTTCGATACCATAATAGATACCTGGGGAACGTACCAGCTGGCTGACAATGACTCGTTCGGCACCGTTAATCACGAAGGAACCGGTATCTGTCATAAGCGGAAGATCACCCATGAAGATCTCATGTTCATTAATTTCATCTTTATCTTTATTGCAAAGCCTTACTTTTACCTTTAAAGGAGCTGCGTAAGTTGCATCTCGTTCTTTGCATTCTTCTATTGTGTACTTGATGTCATCCTTACATAATGTAAAATCGACAAACTCAAGACTTAAGTGTCCAGCAAAGTCTGCAATTGGAGAGATGTCTTCAAAGACTTCCTTCAATCCTTCATCAAGGAACCACTGATAGGAATTCTTCTGAATCTCAATCAGGTTTGGCATCTCAAGCACTTCTTTTTGTCTTGAGAAACTCATTCTCAGGCTCTTACCGGCCGGGACCGGACGCATTCTGCTTTTCTCCATTGACGTTTCACCCCTGTTTTCTTTCTATTCATTTCTGTTTTGGGCATAAATGTCCCATTAAGGCACACAAAGCCACAATAGTGCACATTCCATAATATCATAGTGCTGTCAAGGTGTCAAGCATTTTTTGCTTGTATTTCCCAGTAAAATGTGTTATACTATTGCAGATAGGCCCAATTTACAATATGAACTATTGGAGGTATTCCCGGTGAGCACATTTTTAAACGTATTATTAGTGATTCTTTTCATCGTAGTGATAGCTCTGGCAGTCCTTTACTTTCTTGGAAGAAAGCTGGAAAAGCGTCAGGTAGAACAGCAGCAGGCACTGGAAGCTGCGGCACAGACCGTTTCCATGCTTGTAATCGATAAGAAAAAGATGAGGCTAAAGGATGCCGGGCTCCCAAAGATCGTGTATGAACAAACGCCAAAGTACATGCGCCGTACAAAACTGCCGATCGTAAAAGCAAAAGTCGGACCAAAGGTCATGACATTAATTGCAGACGCAAAGGTTTTCGAGGTGCTTCCTGTTAAGACAGAGGCAAAGGTTGTGATAAGCGGTATCTACATAACCGAAATCAAAAGCCTCCGCGGCAAAGCAGTTCCCCCGGCGCCAAAGAAGAAATCTTTTTGGGACAGGTTTAAAAAGAACAATCATTAGACCAGGTTACGATTCCTATCACCGGAACGTCTGTGACAGATGCCGATGAACGATTAAATTCGTTCATCGGCATTTTTATTAGTCTTTAATCAAACTTTTTTTCAAATGTCAGATAAATCTATTGACACTGCAGAAATATATGATATAATCAAGCTACAAGGTAGTTAGTAATAACTAACCAAATTCAAATATTACACTTTAATATAAATGAGAACCCGAAAGGAGAACCGCTATGTTTGAACAAATTTTATTACCTTATAAATATGAAGCTTTAGAACCACATATTGATGCCCTTACAATGGAAACACACTATTCGAAGCATCATGCGGCTTATACAAAGAACTTAAATGATGCGGCACAGATTGCCGGAGTTGAGAATATGGACATTGTTTCCCTTCTCTCCTCTCTCGGTCAGATTCCGGATGAAGCACTGCGAAAAACAATCAGGAATAATGGAGGCGGTTTTTATAATCACAACTTATACTTCTCCACTATGAGTCCTGACGGAGGCGGTGAGCCGGAAGGTCCTTTAAAAGCAGCTCTGGATGACGCTTTTGGAAGCTTTTCACAGTTTAAGGTTCAGTTAAGTGCACTGGCTGCCGGACAGTTTGGATCTGGCTGGGGATGGTTATCAGCCGATAAGGCTGGGAATCTTTATCTGTCAGCAAGTCCCAACCAGGACAATCCGCTGATGGAAGGCGGCGGTAAGGTCCCCATACTGGGAATAGACGTCTGGGAACATGCCTACTATCTCAAGTATAAGAATTTAAGGGCTGACTACATCAAAGCGTTCTTCGATGTAGTAAACTGGAAGGAAGTATCTAATAATTATGAAAAAGCAATAAAGAGTTAAACATAACTTTAAGGAGGGAGAACAAATCTGTTATCCCTCCTCTTTTTTACTATTAAAAATGTCTGTTTAACAGTTTAAATCAGTCACATACCAGCTCGCCTTCACCGCCGATTTTCTTCCGCCCCAGTTTATAAACAAAGCGGTAGAATGTAGGAAGCAAGAGAAGTGTTAAAGCTGTGGATGCAAGTAATCCTCCTACGTTGACCAAAGCGAGACCCTGCATCATTTTACCTGATTTACCATATGCAAGCGCATTGGGAACCATGGATATGACTGTGGTCAGGGTAGTCATGAAAATGGGTCTCATACGAATCGCTCCTGCTTCTACAAGAGCTTTGTCTAACGGCATTTCCGCCAGCATTTGATTTACAGTTTCCACATATAAAATACCGTTATTTACAACGGTACCGATGAGCATTAAAAATCCAAGCATGGATACCATATCGATGGGGCAGTCGGCAGCAAACAAAAGACCGAAGGAACCAATCAGACTGAATGGAATTGAGGTCATTACCATTGCAGAATATTTAGGTGACTCAAACTGAATCGCCATAACAATAAATACCAGGAAAATACCGGTTATCAAAGCGCCGCCTAATGCATTCAGCTCTTCATTCATTATTTTATCCAGATCATTGGTCATAGGCTTCACGCCTTCCGGCAGTTTCCAGTCTTTTACAAATTTTTTAACATCATTTTCCGCAGTTTTCTTATATTCTGCCTGTGGCTGCATGGTAATGGCAACCTTATATTGTTTATCCTTTCGCTCTATCTGCCTCGGACTGTCTTTATAATAGATATCAGCCAGATCGCTTAAGGGGAGCGTTGTCCCTGCAGCAGTTGTTATCATCATGCCCTGCAGCTCCTCGATGGCATCGTATTTATCAGGAGCATACTCAACCTTAACATCAATATCGTCTCCATTGACACGGATCGTTGATGCGTCAATGCCGCTTAACGTGGCATATACGCTGGAACCGATCACAGCCGGTGTCAGCCCTTCTGCCTGCGCTTTTACCGGATCAACACGTACCTTAACAACAGGGGCTGCATTCTCCACACTTGAATGGACCTGCATGACATCTTTTCTCTTTTGCAGTTCTGTAACTAATTCTTTACTGGCTTTTTTCAATGTTTCATAATTAGTACTCTGCAGGTCAATCTCAATATCATCACCTGACAGCATGGCACTGGACATGGTAGTGCTTCCCTGTTTTAAGGTTACAGAACAATCCTTAAAATCCGTTATCTCTCCTCTCCACTTATCGATCACCTGATCTGTGGTCAGCTTCCGTCCATCTTTCAGATACGCATTTAAGGTCACGTCACTGTCAGACTTAACACTCAGTCCCCCGGAACCATAAGTAATCAGATAATGGTCAACATTTTCATCCTTAGAAACCAACGTTTCCAAACCGGCCAGTGACTGATTGATTGCATCAACGGAAAGGCCTGGCTTGGTCTTTATAGTCATACTTACAATACCTTCATCTACAGAAGTCATTAAATCTACTCTCAGCTTTGAAGCCATTCCAAAGGCGGCTGCCAAAAGCAATATACTTATTGCAAATACCAGTTTTGTTTTTGTTATAAGTGAAGGTATATGTTTTCTATACCAATTCTGCAAATACTTGATAACACCGTTTGCCGGCGCCTTCTCTTTTTCTACCGGATGCCAGTGTACAAAGCTTAACGGTACAATGGTTACGGCTGAAAATAGAGATGCAGTCATACAAAATACGATCGTATAACCCAGCTGAATAAAAAGCTGTCCTGACATACCGCTTAGAAAGACCAGAGGGAAAAATACTACGCAGGTTGTGATTGTACCGCCGGTTATGGACCCCGCCATGATCCGGCTGCCTTCTATCGCAGCATCATAGTAATTTCTCGTTTCTTTTGCGCGGAAACAGCCATCCAAAACATTAATGGAATTATCAACCATCATACCTACACCAAGCACCAGAGATGTCAGGGAAATTACATTTAAAGAAAAGCCCATGGCACTCATACATATCAGGGACAGCACCACAGATATGGGAATAGAAGTACCTACTATGACGGATGCCCTCAAATCTCCGTAAAACAGCCACAGTATAATCATGGAAAGGATAATAGCCATGACCATGGTCTCAACTACGTTTGATATGGAATCCATAATTACCTGACTGGAATCATTAACAACCGTAATGTTGACGCCTGGATTATCTGCCAGTATCTCTCCGATTTCCTCGGTTACTTGTTTGGAAACTTCAATCGCAGTGGCATCAGACTGCTTCTTTATATCAAGAGAAATAATGTCTTCTCCGTTATATCGTCCGATGGAATCCTTGTCTTCCAGGGCATCAAATACATCTGCAATATCCGATAAATGTATGGTATCCCCGTTTGCCAGTGGAACTGCAATCTTTTTTAAGCTTTCAGTATTATCGTAATCATTTCCCACACTGACATTGAGATTTTGTCTGCCCACATCAATATCTCCGGCAGGAATTGTAAAATCTGCAGCACCCACCATTTGAGCAACTGCCTGCATGTTTAAATGATACTGCTTTAATTTTTCCGGATCCAGCTGAACGCTTACATAACTTTTCTGTCCGCCGGCAATGGATACTTCACTGACTGAGCTGAGTTTTTCAAACTCCGGAACGATTTTATTATCTACATATGTATACAGATTTTGACCTACATTTCCGCTGACTGCCAGTGTAACTGCGGCTTCTGAAGTCAGATTTAATTCCAGTATTTTAGGCTCCTCAATATCATCAGGCATATCATTACGGATTCCATCGATTGCTTTTTTCAGATTAATATAAGCTGTATCGATATTCGTTCCGTATTCATACTTTACTAATACAATTGATACATTCTCTTTTGAATAGGAGTTGATGGTATCAACGCCATCCAGAGATGATATGGCGTCTTCCTGCTTGGTAGTAATTAAGTCATTTATATCCTCCGGGCTGGCTCCTGCATAAACAGTACCGATAACCAGCATGGGAAGATCCATTTCAGGAGTGAGTTCTACTTTTGTTCCCAATAAAGACTGAATTCCAAAATAAGCGATCGTAATCAGGCAGAGTATAATGGTTACCGGCCTTTTTACTGCAAATTTTGTCAAATTAACCATATTATTCACCTACCTTTGAGTCCGCGTTGGCAGGTGTCGCTGCCTCTTCTTTTGATTCCTGCGCTTTATTATCTTCTCCCAGCAGAACCTCCGTTCCATCAATCAGTTCATTGCTCCAACTGGTTATCACCATGCTGTCATTTGTAATACCGGATGTTACTTCCATTTTTTCGTTATCATAGATTCCGGCAGAAATTTCTGTTTTTTTTGCAATTCCGTTATCGTAACAGTAAACAAATGGTACCCCCGCATCGTAGCTTACAGCATCAACCGGAATTGTCATAACTCCTGCCGCCTTACTCATGATAACAGTAACTTTGACCCGGGTTCCAGTCGTCAAACCTTTCGAATCAGAAAGCACTGATTTTACGTCGTAGAGACCAGTCTCACCATTAACCACAGAGCTGATTTCCGTAACCGTTCCTTCATATTTCACCCCATTTTTTTCTACAGATATGGAGTCGTTGACCGCCATATTCTGTAAAGTCTTTTCTGTGATCCCAAAATTTATCTGAATCTGGTTTGTTCCTGATATTTTACAGATTTCTGATCCTGTCGTAATATGATCATGTGGTTCAACCGTTCTGGATTCTACCACGCCACTGATGGGAGCAGTTACTGTGGTATATTCAAGCTGCAGATCATACTGGTTTTTTGCTGCATCATATGCCAGCCTGGCATTATTTGCAGCATTCTGAGCCTGCTCCAGTGTCTGATGGGATACTGCACCTGTAGAATAAAGCGCCTCTGTTCTGGCAAGTGTATTGTGGCTGTCAGTAACCGCTATGGCTGCAGAATCTACATTAATTTTTAAAGTTGTTAAAGCATCTGAATCAATTTTGCAAAGAGGCTGGCCGGCTTCTACCATGTCCCCTGCGCGAAAATAAACATCCAGTACTTCTCCATTCATTTTAGGCATCACATTTGCCTTTAACTCAGGCTCTACCGTTCCCGTTAAGTCAGTGTACAGGATTATATCCCCTGTCTGAGGCTGCTCTACTGACACAAGAGGCCGTGTTTCATACGGTATTTCTTCCTTTTTCTTCCCAAAGATACTAAATACGATGATTCCGGCGGCTATTATTATAATTGCACCAAAAGCCAGTTTTTTCTTACTCTTCATCTCATTTTCCTTTCTCAAAATCCCTTGATGTAAAATTCAAGCTAATCATCTGAGTTTTAAAAATCCAGTATTCCCTGCGTAGCCCAGTAATATAGCTCCATAGCCTGCCGAAGAGACAGATCAGCATTTGTTTTATCCCCGTCTGCCTGATAATAAGACAGCATCTGTCCCAAATACTCTATCTGACTGATGGAACCATTCTGCATTTGTACTTCAGCTGCATTTTTTTTAACAATCGCCTGGTCATATGCAGTGCGGGCCGCCTCACAGTTTTTCTTCTTTTCCATAATGTCCTGATACAGCTGTTCCATCTGAATTGACAGATTCTGTTCCATCTGTTCCTCATTGCGGAATTTTGACTGGACTCTGGTCGTGCTTCTGTCTGTTTTGCTATGCCGTTCATCAATTAACGAATAATTATTGCGGATTGCTGACACTGTATCCTCCTGCAGATTCAATTCATCAATTTTACTTAAATCCACTGGCGGAACAGTCTGAATCTGCGGCATTTCCTCCCCAGTCCAGCCTGTCAGCAGTTTTAGAGTTGATCCCAGATTTTCCATGGTATTATCAACACTGGCAAGAGAGCTTTCTGCAGACAGAAGATTTTTTTTTGCGGCATCCACCTCTGCATCAGTCGCCATACCCAGACCTTGCATGGAGACAGTGGCAGAATAAAGTTTTTGGTACATTTCCTTCATAGTCTGCAGTGTTTTTTTCTGAGCTGAAGCCATATTGTAACCGATCATCGCCTGCTGGGCTCCACTTGTCAGCTGTTTTGCACCTTTCCTGACCGGTTCATAGGAAGAGGCATCGGATTTGGTGTTATCGTTATAGGCCCTGCTGATCTTGTCTCCAGCGCTCTTCATAGCCTTTTCATAGGCCCGGAGAGTGGCGTACAGGATCTGGCCGTCCATTGTGGCGAGCCCTCCTTCATCCCTTACGTCATCCGCATCATCTTTAAAATCTTCGGCATCATCATATGCTGCCATATACTGGTCCTTCACATCATCCATAGAAGACCAGTACATCTCATTAGCAGAAACCATATTGGGATTAAACAGCTTAACCCTGTCTTCCAGTTCGTCATATTCCAGAACATTATCCTGGATCAGTTCCCACTGTTTTTCATCATACCCATCCGGGACCACATTTTCTGCTTTTCCAGGCTCTTTCATACCAGCTGCAAATGCCGGAAGCACCATAGCATTTCCTGTCATGGATACAATTGCCGCTGTAAGCAGGACAGCATGCCACTTATTACTCATTTTCCAACGCATGGTTTTATCCTCCTTACTGTACCGATGCCATACCATTCACCGACCAGTTATACATTTCCATGGTCCAGAACCAATCCATATCTGCAATTTTTAACGCATTCTGTTTTGTCAGATAATCCGTCTGCTGCTGTAAATATTCCAGCAGCCCGATGGTGCCCAGAAGGTTTTTCTGTGATGCGATTTCCATTTTTCTTGATTCTTCCTCTAAAGCACTTTGCGCTTCTTTGTAAGCAATTTCAGCCTGTAGAACATCACGGTATTTCTTATCAAGATCTGTACCTATCTTTTCTTTATTATCCTTGATCTTAATCCGATAAGAGTCCTTTACCACTTCTGATACTGCATTTTGAAGCTTTCTCTGGTTTATTTTAAACTCATAATTGCTGTCAACTGCTTTGGAATAATCTGAATCAGGATTCATATTGGGAATCCTTGCCGGATCTGCTGCCGGAATCTGTCTCATGTCAGGCGAAGCCTGATAGCCCCAGCCCAGCATGACGCAAAGGGTCTGTTTCAGCTTTCTGATTGATGCTTCTGTCTGAATAACAGCAGTCTCTGTTTTTTGAAGATTATTCCTGGCATTCAGCACATCTACATTTGTTGAGGATCCGATATCTCTCTGAACTTCTGTCACCCGAAGCACCTCGGTAAGCAGTTTCTGATTCTGTTTTAAAACCTCCAGGTTAAGAATGGCCTTATAATAAGAAATCATGTTAGACTGTGCCATAATGGCCAGATTTTTTTCGGTCTGGAGATTGGAATACCGCATTACCTCTAAATCAAACACATTGTCATCCGCTTTTTTCTCCAATGACCGGGCCTGTGCCTCTGCCATTGCATCTGCCAGGTCATCGTCACCAGTTATATTCCCGCGAAGGTCCTCCGCATCATCCCGATACGACCGTGCAACATCATCTGCAGTCGGATCATCTCTCTGTTTGGAATATTCCACCTGGTTATTTAAGACCGTTGCATTGTATTCATGAATCAAATCTTCTATTTCGCCGTATTCCATGGTATTATCACGAAGTTTCTCCCATTCTGCATCCGAACGGGCAAATGTCGGGCTTGCCAATGCTTCATTTGAGCGGAATAATAAAACTGCCGATAAAAGAATTAGTACAAATTGTTTCTTTTTTTTATTAATCATTACAAATGCTCCTTCTTATCCTGCCTGCCTTTTCCTATTTTGCCGAACTCCTTCTTCTACTATCTTGAATTGAAATTTAATTCCATGGAGAATCTCATCAATATCTGCGGATTCCATAAAATACATTGCCATGGACTTCGCTACAAGGAAAAGAAGAAGTTCCAGCAGATCTGAAAGTTCTTCAATGCTTGAAACCGGACAGACAGTATGATCCAGCTTATCAAAACAGTAACGGACCAGTTCCTGTTCTTCTTTACTCTTATTGAAAAAATCCTTGAAGCCTATCATACTTGTTTCTGTCATCAATTTTGCATCTAAAAATATATTTTTGTAGAATATAAAATCCTGCTGCTCACGTCCGTAATTGATCAATACCAGGATCGAATTCCAAAATACCTGATAAATATTACCTTCGCATGATTCGAGATTTTGATAAAACCACCGTTTGCAGGTTTCCTGAAAATCGCGCAGCAGATAAGCAAGTAAATCTTCCTTATCTTCAAAATAAGTATAGAAACTTCCCCTGGATATATCAGCCTCTTTTATAATCTGGTTTATAGAGACATCGGAAAAGGAAAATTTGGAAAATTCACGAATTGCCGCCCGTTTTATTTTTTCACGTTTAATATCAGGCAAATGTAAAAAACGTTGTGTTGGCATAAGTCCTTCCACCTTCTTAATTATAAAAAATTCCTAAACTTTATTAAAAAAATGACAACTTGTCATCTTATAGTCAAAACATATGGCGGAAAATTTCCGCCATATGTTATATATGAAACCTTTGTCAGTGCATAATTAGCTTTCTACGTAAAGAGCTGTAATATCATTACCCTTCTGATCGTAGCAACGGTCATCACCATCTTTTGCTTTATGCTTATTCTTCTGAACTGTACCAGAGGTATTTACTAGTTTATAGGTAATACCAGCCTTTCTAGCCGCCTCGTAGTTGATATTGTAATATTCATCATATTTATCTTTATCATTTAACATGCTGTCATTGCGTACAAGCCAGCTCTTGCCGTCTGCACTTGCCTTACCTTCTGCCTCCAGATCATCCATAAACTCATCTGTATCCAGAATGCCGTATCTTGTCTTTGTGACTCCCTCCTCTTTTGTCTCTTTAATCTTGACTACAGAGTACTTATCATCCTTATCAGCCTCTAAAAGCATACCTGCCATATAGTATTTGTCATCATCAACGCCAGTCTTGCCTGCACCTTTAAAGGTACCTGACTTATTAAAGAAGAAGTTGAAGGTTTCTCCATCAATTTCAACACTCTGTTTATTTGTCTTCATGGAGCCGTCATTACCGCTGCCAAAGTTATAGCAGTAGTAGCCCTCATTCAGCCAGTGATTTGCATTATCTTTGAAACGGTCTTCTGTATCGAATGGGAAATCATCATCATCATCATCTATAATATCAATGATATCCTTATTAGGGTTATCCTCTTCGAATTTATAGAATTTCAAACCGTCCTTCATTCTTCCCTTTCCATCAAAGGCATATTTCTTACCGTTAATGGTTTTGATTTCACCGGCAACCAGCTGTCCTTCATTATCTGAATAGTACCAGTAATCTTCATCATCATTGTATTTCTCTAAATGCAGATTCTCATCCGGAACAACTTTAAACCAGCCCTTGGTAACTCTTGCACCATCTTCCGGAGAGCCGAAATATCTCCATTCTCTGGTGTAATCATTGGCGCCCTGACCTGTGGAAGCTGTAGCAGAAGTTGCGTTAGATTTTGTTGCAGTTGCATCCCAGAGAATCCACTCTGCATTCATGCGTCCCCACTCATCAAAGCTGTACTTTTTGCCATTAATGGTTTTTCCGTCTTTACTTGTCTGTTTCTTACCGTTGCTCTTAAACCAGAACCAACGCTCCTGCTCTTCATCATCAAAGGTATTATGGCTGGAAACTCTGGCATTGCCATCTTTAGCAGCATCATCGTAATCATCGTCGGTAATCTCAATGGTAGCCCAGCCTGTTGTCTTTGCTCCGTCATCTTCTTTGCCGCAATAATAAATTCCTTCTTTCCATGCATCATCGCCGGTTTCTCTTTCACCATCATCGTTAACCCAGCCGAAAAGCATCTTACCTTCGTCATCAAAGATATATTCTTTGCCGTTAACTGACTTAAAGGAAGCTGTATCGCTGCTGGTAGAGCTCTTGTAGGCTTTACCATTGGAGCCAAAATAGTACCAGTTATTTACAGGCTCGTCATCGTCATCGCTGCCGTCATAATCTTCATTCTCCATGGATACCCATTTGTTGGTTACCATGGAACCGTTTTCGTCCACATAGTAGTACTCATCATCGTATTCTACAATAGTATCAGTGGACATCTCGCCACTATCGTTTAAGTAGAACCAATTGTCTCCGGACTTCGCCCACTTCTCGGTTTCTTTGTCTCCGCTTCTGTTGTAGTACACCCATGTACCGTTTTCTTCCTGCCAGCCAGTAGCTGCGAAAGAAGACATGGAAGCACCTAATGCCAGCAGTGCTGCTGTGGATAAAACAGCAACTAATTTGGTCTGCTTTCTCATAATAAATGCACTCTCCTTTTTTCTTTTTGAAATAATTCAGGTGAAATTCCTAATTGCATCACATGGCTATTATACTTCTAATATTGGAAATTATCGAAAGCAAAACCAGTTTTAGCCACTATTTATGCTTTGTTTTTACTATTTTTTCGAATTTTTCTTGATTTTTTAATGAACAGTTTATATACTTGTGTTAAACTGTATTTGTTTGATTCTAAAAGGAGATAGAAAGATATGACGAAAGGAAACGTAATAACCGAAATTACAACCGAGAACAAAAGCGTCGTAGAGCAAAGCCTGGATGATTTCCAGGAATATTTGAAAATCAACAATATGTCTGCAAATACCATTCACGTATATCTGTTTGCAGCAAGACAGTTTCTTGACGGCTACCATGTAATCAGCCATGACAATCTCATGCTCTATAAGTGCTACTTAATGGAGCATTACAAACCTCAGACAGTGAATTTGAGAATCAGGGCGCTGAACTGCTACATGGAATCTTTAAAGCTTTCTTCTTCAAAAATGCTGATGATACGCGTCCAGCAGAAAACGTTTCTGGAGAATATCATCAGTCAGGCAGACTATGAGTATTTAAAAAGCTGTCTCATCCGTGATGGAAACATGCTGTACTATTTTGTGATTCGGTTTATGGCCGCCACCGGAGTGCGGGTCAGTGAACTTGTAATGACAAAAGTGGAACATGTAAAATGCGGATATATGGATATTTACTCCAAGGATAACAAAATAAGAAGAATTTACTTTCCTAAAAGCCTGCGCGTGGAAGCACTTAGATGGCTGGGCCAGATTAACCGTGTCAGCGGATACGTTTTCTTAAACCGTTATGGCGAACCAATCACTCCTGCCGGGATACGCGGACAGCTGAAAAAATTTACCGCGCTTTACGGGCTGGATCCGAAGGTCGTTTACCCCCACTCCTTCCGTCATCGTTTTGCAAAAAATTTTATTGAAAAATGCGGAGACATTTCCATGCTTTCTGATATTTTAGGTCATGAAAGTATTGAAACAACAAGAATTTACTTACATAGAAGCAGTACGGAACAAAAACAGATCGTTAATCAGATTGTGAATTGGTAGGGAATTATGTTAAATGAAGAATTATTGAATGATTTTAAGAAATATTTAAAGAAAAAGAATTTATCAGGAAACTCCATCACGGCCTATGCAGGCAGTGTGCGTCTTTTTTTCGCCCTGTATGATGAGGTTACTCCTGAGAATCTTCAACAGTATAAGAGCTACTTAATTCCGCGATACCGCCCGGCAACCGTCAATCAGCGGATATATGCCATCAACCATTTTTCCCGTTATCTGGCGGAGACAAGTGAAGCGGATTCCATTTTGTTGTCAAACTACCATCTCCCGTCTGTTAAAGTGCAGCAGAAAACCTTTCTGGACACAATTATATCCAATGAAGATTATGCGATCTTTAAAGAGAGGCTGAAAAATGAAAAAAATTATTTCTGGTACTTTATAGTACGCTTTCTTGCTGCTACAGGCGCCAGGGTCAGCGAACTGATTCAGATAAAGGAAGAGCATTTGAAGCTGGGTTATTTAGATCTTTATTCCAAGGGAGGAAAGATACGACGTATCTACTTTCCTGATTCCCTTTGTGAAGAGGCACTGGCGTGGTGTGAGGACCGCGGTGTCCGAAGCGGCTTTTTGTTTTTGAATAAATCCGGTCATTTGATTACCCCCAGGGGAATTAATTACCAGCTGAAGCATCTGGCCTGCCGCTATGGGATAGATCCTGATACGGTCTACCCCCATTCATTCCGGCATCGTTTTGCAAAGAATTTTTTAGCCCGTAATAATGACATTTCACTTCTTGCCGATTTAATGGGGCACGAAAGCATCGAGACAACCAGAATCTACCTCACCCGTTCCAGTCAGGAACAACAACAGCTCCTTGACGAAATTATCACTTGGTAGGTATGTTTTTTTCATGTTTTTTGTTTCTTTTTTTCCATTTTTGCGATATACTTTCAAAAAGGAGGATAAAACGTAATGCTAATCTCTTTTCGATTTAAAAACTTCCGTTCCTTTTTGGACGAGACTTTTATCAATATGAAGGCGGTCACCTACAAAGAACTTCCTGACCACTTAATTCCATTCGATAACCAAAAACTGATAAAGACACTGGCTGTCTACGGACCTAATTCAAGCGGTAAAACCAATTTATTCCTTGCCTTTGCCAGTTTTCACTCCCTGGTTTTCTGGCAGCTTTTTCCTTCCCAGGCATCCTCTAAAAACCGTTTTATCAACCTTTTGCAGCTGAATTCCATGGACAAGATTATCCCCTTTCAGCAGGAGGGCACGAAGGAACTCCCGACGGAAATGGAAATTTCTTTTGTAAGTAATAACAGAATTTACGAATATGGTTTTTCAATCTGTTCTGAAAAAATTATTGCGGAGCACCTGACGGTTGATCACCATTTAGTATTTTCGCGGTCTGAAAAGGAACTATCTTATGGCCGTTTCTATGAAAAATGCATGCGGTCAAAGTCAGGAATCTGCCCACAGGATACCCGGTTATTCTGTTCTATTCTGGTATCCCTTGATGCTCCCGAGCTGACGGCAATTATGAAACCATTTGAAAAATTTTTTCACAATAAAATTTTTTATTTTTTTGACGTTTTAGAACCGCTTCGGATTCTTGGAAATACAATGATGGAAGGATTGTTGTTTAAAATGCTGGGAAATCCGGAAGCCATCGAATTCATCCTGTCCCAGCTTCGTAAGCTTGGGGTACCTGTAGAAGACATTATTGTTGATAATGGAATCCCAAAACTTGGATTTCTCACTAAATCCCGGTCAAACGGCCAGTTATTTGTCAAATATATGGACATTACAGAGATTTCCTCAGGTACGCTGAAAAATCTGTTTATGTTTTTAAGAATTTATGAACTGAGTCAAAACGGCGGTATTTTGATGGTTGACAGCATCTCCAGTGCATTTCACCCCGCTGTTACTAAATTTATCGTTGATTCCTTTCAACAGGAATCAAACAGGAATGTACAGCTTATTTTCTCCACTCACGATATCTCAATTTTAAATAACCAGCAGTTCAGGCGTGATGAGGTGGCTTTTGTAGACATGAATGAATATGGAGAGTCAAGACTCTACACCCTGGCAGATATCAAGGTCCGCTCAGATGCCAGCTTTTCCAAGGACTATCTTCTTGGAAAATACGGAGCTATTCCCCTTGTTAAGGATACAATCTTCTGAGTTAAAAAAAAGACATACTGGTATGTCTTTTTTTAACTCAGAAGATGAATATTGGCAGTATCCTTCGAACAAACCTCAAGCACAATATTACATTCTGAAACATGCTGGTAATTAATATCCAGGGTATAGTCCACCTGGACCTTTAAGCGGTCCTCTTCTTCAGCGATCCTGATATCATTGGTTCTGATTCCGATCATCAGCTCTCCAAATGGCGTCGCATAACAGGAAATGTTTTTCTTTTCCTTTTCAAAGGTCATATGAACACTGGTGCTTCCTCTCTTTATGATATCCATTCCTGTCTCGTGGATCTTAATGGTATTTCTGGTCACACCTTCCACCCCTTCCTGAACCTCATCATAAAGAATATAATGGCTGCCGTTTTTTAAAAAATAATCACCTCTTGTGATCATTTCCACAGCCTGATTATCATCTTCCACGATCTGTGCGCCGCTGATACTGATCAGAACATCTCTTGTCATAATGTATAACTCCTCTAAAACTCTTCTATATTTATTTGTCTCGTCTCTTTTACCTGGCCAGGAAGAATAGAAGCGGCAAAGCTTGTGAATTTTTCCGCCAGATCACTGACATAGAAATGATATCTATCAATACTGCTGCCGTCAGGATCACAGATAAGGCCCTTTTCCTCCAGAACCTGCTTTAATTCCAGAGCCGTTTCATAGGCCGGATTGACTAAAGTCACTTCCGGTCCCATCAGCCTGCCCACCGTGGAACGAAGAAGAGGATAGTGGGTGCAGCCTAATACAAGTGTATCAATGTATTTGCCTTTTAATTCGCTTAAATATCTTGAAGCGATTTCATCTGTAACGGAATCATGAAGCAGGCCTTCCTCCACCAGAGGGACGAGAAGCGGGCACGGTTTTCCTGTGACTTCAATGTCTTCCCGCATTTCTTTTATTACCCTGGTATATACACCGCTTCTTATGGTTCCTTCGGTTCCGATGATTCCGATCTTTCCATTCTTAGTTGATTCAATCGCTGTTCTCGCTCCTGCATGAATCACTCCGATGATGGGAATATCCAGATCATGTTCTACCGTTTCCAGTGCACAGGCAGTTGCCGTATTACAGGCAATTACAATTGCCTTTACATCCTGGGTCATCAGAAAACGAATAATCTGTCTCGTAAAACGGATGACAGTGCTGCAGGATTTGTTCCCATAGGGGACCCGCGCCGTATCACCGAAGTATACGATTCTCTCATCCGGCATCTGCCTCATGATCTCTCTTGCTACCGTAAGTCCGCCTACGCCGGAATCAAACACTCCAATGGGAGAATTTCTGTCTGCCATAATATCCGCTCCTTAATCGTCAAACCGGCTCAGAGCGTCTTCCATCAGACGGTCCACCAGCTGGTCCTTGCTTATTCCTGCTGCCTCCCAAAGCATGGGATACATGCTGATTGCCGTAAATCCCGGCATTGTATTAATCTCATTAAATACAACCGTTCCATCTTTCTTCACAAAGAAATCCACTCTTGCCAGCCCACAGCCGTCCACTGCCTGAAATACAGCTTTCGCCGCTTCTCTTACCCGTTGTACTGCCCCCTCCGGCAATACCGGATCAATGACAGTTTTTGAGTCCGCATTATGATACTTTGCGTCAAAATCATAAAATTCTGCTGCTGCAAGAATCTCCCCCACGCCAGAGGCCTTAACAGGCTGATTGCCGCCGCCCAGAACAGCGCATTCGATCTCTCTGCCAACGATCATCTCTTCTACCAGAATCTTTCGGTCATGTCTGGCCGCTTCCAGCAATGCTTCCTCCAGCTCTTTCCGGCCCGTCGCACGGCTGACCCCCTTTGAAGAACCCGCATTGGACGGTTTTACAAATACCGGATAATCAAACCGTTCTTCTACTCTGGCTATTACCTGCTCCATATTCTTTAACTGATGGCGCATCACAGGAACATAAGCAGCCTGCAATACTCCCAGGTCATCTACAATAATCTTTGTATATAATTTATCCATGGAAACAGCAGAGGAAAGAACGCCGCAGCCCACATATGGAATTCTGGAAAGCTCCAGAAGGCCCTGAACCGTACCGTCTTCGCCCATAAGACCGTGAAGCACCGGAAATACCACATCTGCCTTAACAAGCTCTGTCTTATCCCCGTCAAGCAGTACAACAGCCCCCATTCCGGCATCAGGAGAAAGAATGGCTCTGATCCGACCCTCTCTCCATGATCCGTCTTTGATTCCCTTTACAGATTCTGTTTTAATCCAGTGTCCTTCCTCAGTAATTCCGATCAAAAGCAGATCATATTTGTCTTTATTTATATGGTCTATCACATTGACAACTGACATACACGAAACAACGTGCTCCGATGACTGTCCGCCAAATAATACAACCGCAGTTTTCTTACTCATTCCAATCTCCTTAATAAATTCTTGATTTACAGCGTTTATATTATAGCACATATGGTTACAATTACAAATAGATTCCAGAAAAAAGGAGGAACCCTATGAAACAGAAACGTGATTTATTCTTATGTATTACCTGCCTGCTCATTGCCTTTTTGCTGACACTGGCAAATGACAGATCTAACGATGAGGCCCTTGCTGCCCGGATTGCCCCTGAAATCCTGCGGTTTCATGTTCTGGCAAACAGCAACAGCACACAGGATCAGAATTTAAAGCTGAAAGTACGTACCATGCTTCTCAATTCAATATATGAAGACCTTGGTGAAAATGCATCCCTGGAAGAAACAAAAACCTATATCCGCTCCCACGAATCCATTCTGGAGAAAAAAGCAGAAAACTACATGAAGAACCTGGGATTTAATTATCCTGCACATATGGAACTGACGGATTGCTACTTTCCAACAAAAACCTACGGGGATATGGTGTTTCCCTGCGGAACCTATGAAGCCGTAAGGGTAAAAATAGGCGAAGGAAAAGGACACAACTGGTGGTGCGTCCTTTATCCTCCGCTCTGTTTTACGGATTCTTCCTATGCAGTAGTTCCGGATACCTCAAAAGAGATCCTGCGGCACTCCATAGATGAATCTGATTATTTAAAATTAAGAAAAGAACCTGTGAAAATCCATGTACGGCTTAAAGTTTTAGATCTGCTGTCCGCTGGTAAAAAAGAAACTACTTTGCAGAATCCATAATTATACCCTTAACAGCCCACTGATACGTGTTATATGCCTGATAGTAAGTATTATAAGCACTCTCTTTTTCGCCCTGCGCCTTTAAGTAGGCCATCTGGGCCTGAAGATACTGGATTTTACTAAGCATCTTCATATTAAAGGATCGGTCTGCCTTCTCCTTTTCCAGAGTAGCTTTCTGGAATGCAGTACAGGCAGCTTCGTATGCAGATTTTGACTGAAGAATTCCCTGATAATAAGCCTGCATGGTGACCGCCACATTCTGTTCTGCCTCTGATACGCTTTGTTCCTTATTCTTCATTCCGGTCGTGGTTTTACCCGAAGAAGTATGGCGCTCAGAAATAATATCATTATTATTGGAGACTGCTTTCTTAGTGTCTTCTTCCAGATTCAGAGCTGCTATCGTCTCATCAGTAAGCTGGGGAAGACCTCCGATTACAGGTGCCGCGTCGGCTGCATATCCCGTCATCATACACAGGGAGCGGCTTAAATTGTCGATGGTGCTGTTGATTTTAATTAAAGAACCTTTTGCAAGAAGCACTTCCTTTTGGGCAGATAACAGATCAGCATCAGTGGCAAGCCCCAGCTGTTTGCTTAAACTCTTGGCTTCATAAGCTGCATTGCTTAACTCAGCAATCTTCTCTAGCATCGCTTTGTTGGATAATGCGCTGTTATATCCGATCATAACCTGATCCGCATAGTATGTATAATTTTTTGCAGCTAAGGTAATATTGGATTTTACAGAGGAGTCTGACCGGTTCATATAATCATAAGTTTTTGTCATGGAATCTGCAGTTTTTTCCAGTATCTTAATATTTATATTCAATTCAATATAATCATTCTTCCCCTTATCCGTATTAATCTCACCGGAATCCTTCATTTCATCTGCATCATCTTTTAAGTCCTTTATGTAAAGTCTCATCTTATCATTGGTATACTTCATATTATCCAACGAATCGTTTATGGTCTGTGCCGTATTCTGCATATTAGGATTAAAATATTTTACTAGATCAGGCAGTTCATCAAATTCGATTGTCTGATCATTCAAACGGCTCCACTGCTCCTGTGTCACTTCTTCCGGCTTGGGATCATCAGTCTGACCCGGACCCGCTGCAAAAGCCTGATACGCAGTACAAATTGTTAAAGCGGCAGCAATGAAAGCCGACGAAACCAATCTTTTTCTCATATCATCAGCCTCCTGTCGAAGCCAGACCGTTCACTGCATTATTATAGGTCTGAACAGACTGAAATAGTGTAAGCTGTGTAGTCTTTACTCCATTGGTTTTTGTAATCAGAGCATTTTTCTGCTTCCTGTAATCCAGCCCGCTTATGCTGCCAACCTGGGCTTTTCGTTCAGCAGCTTCCATGTTTTTGCTTTCCAGATTATACTCTGTAACCGCCTGTTCATATGCCGCCTTTGCCTGCAGTACCTCCTGATAGCTCTTTACCAGGTCTGTACTGATATTCTGCTCATTGCTGGAAATTGTCCTATTAAGAGTATCCTTTGTTATATCTGCAGTGGCATTTGTCAGCTTTTTTTTATTAATTTTCAGTGTATAATTGCTGTTTAAGGCATTCTCCCTGTCTGTATCCGGATTCATGGCCTCAATCCGTGACATATCCACCTCAGGAATATCCTTAATCTCAGGTGTATCATTATATTTCCAGCCCAGCATAATACACAGTTTCTGTCTTGTCTGTTCAATGGATGCAGTCTGTTTATCCACTGAGGTCTGGGTGTTCTGTATATTCTGCAATGCGTCAAGAACCTCTGTCTGGGTTGCCATTCCTGCACTCTGCTTTACCAATACCGACTGGTAAACAGCCTGCAAAAGCTCCAGGTTATCTTTTAAAGTTTCCAGCTCATATTTCTGCTGGAAATAAGAAATCATTGAAGATTGGGCAGAAGCCACAAGTGTTGCCTCTTCCTGGTCATAGGTGAGCTGATAGACCGTTAAATCCTCAACATTTTTATCTGCCTGTTCCTCTGCTTTTCTTGCAGATACTGAATTCTGGGCATCTGATACAGGATCATCCCCTGAAATGGAACTGCGGGCATCAAAGGCTGCATCCCGGTAATACTGGGCATACTCATCTCTGGTAACCCGGTCATCTTTTTTCTTATCATTGATATCAAGCTGGTTTTTCTGAACCTTCACATTATATTCATGTATCAGATCTTTCAGCTCACTATACTCCATTACATTATCTCTAAGATTTGCCCACTCCTCAGAAGTCCTTGAAAATTCCGGACTTCCGGCCCAGACCGTTGATGCCGGCCCTGAGAAGGTCAACACGGCTGCAAGCGCAAATGCACCAATCTGTTTCCATTTTCTCATCCTAAATCCTCCTTAACTGGGATTTTTATACTGTGTTCTTAAACTATCATATCACATGCTGTCAAAAAGAGCCAAGCCACTTTCTTCCAAATCAGGTAAAAGGATAAATGTTTTTCCAACTGCCGGTTTTAATCCGGCAGCTGAGTTTTATCTGTCTTCCCACTCATCAGAGAATAGTAGACCGGAAGCATAAGCATCGATAATATGGTGGAGGCAGTAAGACCTCCCACATTAACCAGCGCAAGTCCCTGCATCGTCTCAGTATTAGTTCCAATACCCAATGCCATAGGAACCATGGATACAATCGTGGTAAGTGTGGTCATGAGAATGGGACGAAGCCTGGTCGCACCCGCTTCTATAAGTGAGGTTCGTTTATCCATGGAAGCACGATACTGATTTACTGTATCAACATAAAGAATTCCTGAGTTAACTACCGTACCAATCAACATCAGAAAACCTAACATGGAAGGCATACTGATTGCAACACCTGCTGCCAGCAGACAGCCAAAGGAACCAATCAAACTGAAAGGAATGGTGGTCATGACCATAAGGGAAAATTTGAATGATTCAAACTGAGCCGCCATTACCACAAACACCAGGAATGTAGCAATTAGAATGGCTTTCGCCAGATTTCCTATTTCCTCCTGCATAGATGCGTCTTCACTGTTTTTTGCCCTTGTTACACTGCCGTCTAAATATTTACCGACAATTTTACTGTCAAGCTCCTTTATAGCTGCTGCTTTCTCATTCTTATTCTTCACCGCATCAGTAAAAGAACCGGTAACTGTTACCAGATACTGCTTATTTTTTCTATTGATGGCAGTTGGGCTGTCTTCATAGCCGATGTCAGCTATATCAGTCAGCGCCACAGAACCGCCTAAGCTGTTGGGTACCAGAACACCCTCCACCTTTTCCAGGGTATTATAGGTGTCATCCGGATATTGTACTTTTACATCCACGTTCTGACCATCTACATCCATAGTCATGGCTTTAACACCGCTTAACATTCCGTTCAGCATTCCTCCAACTGCAGAAGGATTCACTCCCTCCGCCGCTGCTTTAATCGGATCCACGCGCACTTTGATAACCGGTGCCGCATTTTCCAGATCGGAATGTACCTTGATCATCTCCGGACGGGCACTTAGCTCATTTACCATCTGGTCTGAGACCTGCTTTAATTTATCTAACTGGGAACTTTGAAGAATGACTTCATAGTCGTTCTTGCTTCCGCTCATCTGACTCACGCTGGAAGTTGAATTCACAGTCACATTGCAATCGGGAATCTGATTCATGAGCTTTTTCCATTTATTAACCACCTGATCAGTCGTAAGCTCCCGATCTTTTTTTAAATAGGCAGTGACAGTTCCATTGGTCCCTCCGGTAAAGCTGAGAGCTTCTCCGCCGTAACTAACCATATAGGATTTTAAATCCGCTTCACTGGTGACAATTCCCTCCAGATTTTTTAATATCTTATCTGCCTCTTCAACTTTAATTCCGGGCTTCATTTGTGCTGTGACTGTAATGGTTCCCTGATCTACTGAGGGCATCAGTTCAACTCCCAGTTTTGTTGCAAACCCAAAAGATGCCACTAACAGCAGCACAGATATAATCATTACAAGAGCCCGCCTGTTTAAAAGCTTATCAACCATCTTTCTGTAAATGTTCTGAAGACCCTTTACAAATCCTCCCATTGGAGAATTCTGTCTTTCTACCGGGCGGAACCTGCTGTAGCATAACGGAACAATCGTAATGGCAGAGAAAAAGGAGGCCATCATACAGAATACAATCGTATATCCAAGAGGCTTAAATAACTGACCGGTCAAACCGGCTAAAAATGCCAGGGGTATAAATACAACGCATGTCGTCAGAGTACCGCCGAGAATGGACTGCATAACTATACCGGTTCCTTCTAAAGCCGCACTCATGTACTCCCTGAAACCAGTCCCTTTCTGCGTTCGGAAACAGCTTTCCAATACAACAATGGAGTTATCTACCATCATTCCCACACCCAGCACGATACTGCTCATGGTAATTACATTCAGGGAAAATCCCATGGCTGCCATCATGATAAGAGATACAAGTATAGAAACCGGTATAGAAGTTCCTACAATGAGGGAAGCTTTAATATCTCCGAAGAACAGGAATATGATAATCATGGAGATAATAACAGCTGCGATCATGGTATCTTTTACACTGCTTAGAGCACTTGTTATCTGGTCACTGGTATCATCTACTACCACTACCTGCAGATTGGGATAATCCTTTTGCAGGGAATCAATCGTTTTCATAGCAGCCTTTGAAACATCAACTGCACTGTTTTTCTGCTGTTTATTAATGGATAAAGTGATAGTGTCATCTCCGTTGTACCGGCCGATGGCAGTCTGCTTCTGGTTTGTCTCTGAGATATCTGCAATATCCTCCATGTAGATGGTCTTTCCCTGACTGGCCACAATGGGTACCTTTTTTAGGGCTTCCACCGTATCCACATCTACACCTGTACTGACTGACAAATCTCTTTTTCCTACTTCAGTTTTACCAGCCGGATAAGTGAAATCTGCTGCTTTAATCGCCTGGCTGATGGAGTCCATGCTAAGATGATACTGCTTCATTTTTTCAGGTATCAGATTAACTCTTACATAACCTTCCTGACCGCCGCTGATATTAACACTTGCAACGGAAGTGATTTTTTCAAATTCAGGAACAATCTTATCGCTCACGTAATTATAAAGATTACTCTGAGAAGGATCTTTGACAGAAAGAGTCATGGAAGGCATATCATTAATGTTGAATTCCATAATGGATGGTTTTTCTGCATCCTTTGGCAGATCCAAACTGTCCATTTTCTTTTTTAAATCGTTATACGCCTTATTCATATCAGTGCCGTAATTATATTCCATATAAACAATGGATACATTCTGCTGTGAACTGGTCTGTACGTTTTTAACCCCCGAAAGAGTACCTACCGACTCTTCGATTGGCTTGGTAACCAGATCGTTGATGTCTTCCGGACTGGCCCCAACATAAGTAGTTGTTACTAAAAGCATGGGGAAACTCATCTCCGGTGTCAGTTCCATCTTTGCTGAAAAAACAGATGACAGACCAAATACAAAAAGGCATATAACAGCTAATACGGCAGTTATGGGCCGCTTTAAAACAAATTTTGTCATTCCCATTTTACCGCCTCCTTATTGTGCAGAAGCAGAAGTTTCTACCTCGGTTCCATTGCCTTCTGTCGTCTCTGTTTCTGTCGTGGTTTCTTCCTTCTTCTCTTCTGCCAGAGTCACTTTGGAGCCGTCATATAATTCGCTGGTCCAGGTTGTGATCACCTGATCATCTGGGCTGATCCCGGACTGAACCTCTGCAAATTCATTATTCGTAAGACCGATGGTAACTGCATTCTTTTTCAATGTTCCGTTGGAATATGTATAAATAAATGGATTTCCTGCCTCATAATAGACACTGTCAACCGGAACTGTGAGTACATTTTCGGCTTTCTGGGCAGTTACATAAAGTTTGACGGAGGTTCCGGTGGGAAGTGAATCCCCTGAGGGTATAGAAGCTTTCACTTTGAATAATCCGCTTCCGCTGTCAACCATGGAGCTTACTTCTGTTATCGTTGCTTCATGATCCGTTCCGTTTTTCTCTACCCGGATGGAATCCCCAGCTTTCAATCCGCTTATAATCCGCTCTGATACATAAAATGTAAGAGACTTTCCGCCATCTCCTGAAATTACACAGATTGTTGTCTGGGGAGAAATCATATCGTGAAGGCTGATATCAAAGCTTTCCACTTTTCCTGAAATAGGTGCCGTCACCTGACTGCTTTCCAGCTGGATATTATAGGCAATCTTAGCATTCTCATATTGAAGTCTGGACATTTCCACCTTATCCACAGTGGACTGGTAATCCGCATCAGCCACATCTCCTGCAGCATGAAGAACCGTATAACGGTCTAAATTCTTTTTCGCATCCTCATATGTGATTCTGGAGGTTTCCATGGCAATCCGGGTGCTTTCCACCTGTTTTGTATCGATCACGCAGAGAAGCTGGCCCGCTGTTACTGTATCTCCGGTCTTCACACCTATATTTGTAACTTCACCTGAGCCAAGGGGTGTCACATGAACGATACTGTCCGGTTCAATGGTACCAATCAGTTCATTGCTGATTTCTATCGTGTGGGTCTGTGGCTTTTCGGCAGTTACCACCGGCGGTGCCTCTGCTACCAGCTCTTCCTTGCTTCCATTAAGAATCTTAGGAAGCACGAGCCCTGCGAGAACAGCCACAACAACAACAGTTCCTGCAATTATAAATACTTTTTTCTTTGTCATATCAAGCTCCTTATTATCTTCTCAGTCATAATATGATTCTAATTACTATTTTCGAATTCCATATTGCAATATCTCTAATTTTTCCTGAAATATTTTCTTAATTTTTTCTTCATCTTCCGGATGATGGAAGGTCCAGCTTATGCACCGGGCCAGCTCAATAATAATTAATGAGATCAATTGTCCAAATGTTTCAAGATCCGTTCTCTTAAAATCTGATGTATCAATACTGCTGTATAATACCTCACACATCTGCTCAAGCCTCACATCTCTGTCAGGACAAAGATTATGAGCCGCACCAAAAAGTTTATCGCTGTCACGAATATTCTCTGCCAGTTTTAACATCTTCTGCTTTGTATTCTTAATGGAATACTGAAGAAAATCGCCGGCTGTTTTCCATAGATCACCATCGTTTTTTTCCGCGCAGTGCGTCCAGCCAGCCATAAAGCTGCCCGCAGCATCTTCGAAAATATAACCCAAAACATCACGTTTATCCTCAAAATAGGTATAAAAGCTTCCTCTGGATATTCCAGCTGTTTTAATTATTTTATTAATGGAAGCCTTATCAAACGGCACTCTGGTAAACTCCTCTATCGCTGCATTGCATATCACTTTTTTTTTCTCCGCCGGAAGATTATAAAACCGCTCCGTAGGCATCCTTACACCTCATTTCTATTATTTATTCCTCATGTATTATGTATTAATTTAAAAAGGTGACAACATGCCATTATTATAATGACACCTTGTCACCTTGTCAAGAAAGGTTATATTTATTTAATAAATTTCCAGTTTAGTTTATTTATTCCTGTCCAGAAATTCTTTTAATGCCTCATCACTTTCCTCAATCCATAAGTCTTCTTCCTCTTCATTCAATCCGAGGAATCTGGCAAGAGTATCCGGAGTTGTACCGTTATTCCAATCATCAACATAATCATCAATTGCTTCGAAATCAATTTCACCAGCCAGATATTTTTCTTTAAATGTCATATCTTTCCTCTTTCTATTCCTGTCCCTTAATATTTTTGGATACTGTAATTTCCTGATTGTCGATATGTTCCCGCATAGCTGACTTGGCTTCATCAACTCTGCGCTGTCTTACTGCTTTTAATATGTTGTCATGCTCCAGTAATAATACCTGCCGTTTGTCTTCATCCTTGATATACTCCAGACGATACCGGTACATCTGTTCTCTTAAATTATTGATCATCTGTATCAGCCTGTCATTGCAGGTACCCTTGTAGATTACATCATGGTATGCTTCATCCGTTTCCGCAATATCCATGGGTTTTCCTTTCAATACTGCATTGCGGAACATATCCTGCTTCATCTCCAGTTCTGCAACCGCCTCTGGTGTCATACGCTGGCAGGCAAGCTCAATTGCCAGTTCTTCCAGCGATCTGCGGACTTCCAGTACATCTCTTAAGCTTTTCTCTGAAATTTTAGCTACTTCAGCGCCTTTTCTTGGGATCATCAAAACCAGGCCTTCCAGTTCCAGCTTACGGATTGCTTCCCTGATCGGGGTGCGGCTGACTCCCAGACGTTCTGCCAGCTGAATCTCCATCAGACGTTCGCCCGGTGCCAGTTCTCCCTTTAGTATGGCCTGTCTTAAGGTATTAAATACTACATCCCGAAGCGGCAGATATTCATTCATATTGACTTTTAAATCATTACCCATGGGGTACCTCCTTGGTATTATAAAAATTCGTTAGATATACTTGTTTAGCCAGATTCCTGCTCTCTCCATACCGCAGCTCTTCATATGCTCTTCCAGCTGCAATGGGGTTGGTAAAGATTCCAAAAACCGTAGGTCCGCTTCCGCTCATCAATGCATTGACAGCTCCCAGCTCCTTCAGTTTTTCTTTTATGTCTGCTATCACAGGATATTCCGGGATAGTTACAGTCTCTAATACATTTCCAAGACGTTCTGATACCTGATAAATGTTGTGGCTCTTAATCGCCTCTATCATGCCGTCGATGTCCGGATGGTCCTCTTTTTTCAATCCAGCCGCATCCAAATGGTCATATACGAATTTGGTGGAAACACTGACTGACGGTTTCGCAATCAGCACCTGGCACTGCGGCATATCAGCAAGCGGAGTAAGTACTTCTCCGATTCCTTCGGATAGAGCAGTTCCTCTCATGATGCAGTAAGGAACATCTGCCCCGATCTTTACGCCCCGATCCATTAGTTCTTCTCTGGTAAGTCCCAGCTGAAACATCTTATTTACTCCAAATAAAACGGCTGCCGCATCGCTGCTTCCTCCCGCCATGCCTGCGGAAACAGGAATAAACTTTTTTAAATGAATGCGGATTCCATGAGGTACATGAAATTCCTCCATAAGAAGCTTTGCTGCTTTATAAACAAGATTGTTCTCATTGACCGGCAGATAATATAAGTTGGTAACCACTTCAATCCCCGGCGTTTCTTTCAAATAAATATCAATTTTATCATATAGACCCACAGTCTGCATGATCATCCGAACTTCATGGTAACCATCATCCCGCTTTCTTAATACGTCTAAACCCAGATTGATCTTTCCATAGGCCTTTAATCCCAGATGTCTTATCATAAGCAAACATCCCTCACTTTTCGGTTTTCGGATTGTATTTTTCTATTTTTTTGTATACAGTATTTATTATATAACGAAGTATATAAAAGCACAAGTGTTTTATAATCTTTTGTCCTGCCTTTCTTTCATTAAATTTTTGTTAATTTTTCATAAAATTTTATATTGATCCTGTTAAAAAATTTTATTTGACAATCTTCAGGATCAATGTATAATGTTGTTATAACGAACGAGGGCGTTCCACAAGCGGAACTGCTCTTTTTTGTGTTATCAAATCAAGGAGGTAGTGCTGTATGAAAAAATTGGAAATTATAATCAAGCCGGATAAGCTTGAAGACCTTAAGGCAGTACTGGAAGGCTGTAAAGTCAACGGACTTATGATCAGTAATGTCATGGGTTATGGAAATCAGAAAGGCTATACTCAGATGTACCGCGGTACCAAGTATAATGTTAATCTGCTCCCTAAAGTCAAAGTCGAGACAGTTATACCAAAGGAACTGGCTGATCCAATTATTGACGCAGTCGTTAAAGAGATTAATACCGGAACATTTGGAGACGGTAAAATCTTTGTCTACGATGTTCAGGATGCAGTACGAATCCGAACCGGTGAACACGGCCGCGAGGCTTTGTAGGTGAACCAGAGAGAAATCAACTGAATATGGAATGAATATAAATTATCAAAGAGGATAATTGCCTTTACAAAGGCAGTTATCCTCTTTTAATTTTACATTCCGGGCTATTCCATTACAAAAATTCAGGAGGAGTTATAATTATGGAAAATACCACTTTATTACTAAACATTATATGGACCATGCTGGGTGCAATTTTGGTCTACTTTATGCAGGCAGGTTTTGCACTGGTTGAGACTGGTTTTACCAGAGCTAAGAATGCAGGAAATATCTGTATGAAAAACATGATGGACTTTGTCCTTGGTTCTCTTTTCTTCTTCATTCTGGGCTTCCCTCTCATGTTTGGAAACAACATCGGAGGAATCCTGGGCGGGTCCGGATTCTTTAATCCCTATTCGCTTGCAGATTCTGATGGATTATTCAATGGTCTTCCTATCGCCGTATTTATGATTTTTCACACCGTATTCTGCGCTACGTCTGCAACGATTGTTTCCGGAGCCATGGCAGAGCGTACTAAATTTTCTTCCTATTTAGTCTATTCCGCATGTATCAGTGTTTTTATCTATCCCATTACCGGACACTGGATTTGGGGCGGAGGCTGGCTGACAAGTATTGGTTTCCATGATTTTGCAGGTTCTACAGCCGTTCATATGGTAGGCGGTATCTGTGCACTGGTGGGAGCAAAGATCGTTGGTCCCCGTATCGGAAAATATAACGAAGACGGAACCCCCAATGCGATTCCGGGACACAACATTCCATTAGGCGTACTTGGTGTATTTATACTCTGGTTCTGCTGGTTCGGTTTTAACTGCGGTTCCACGACTGCAGCTACCACAACACTGGGCAACATTGCCATGACCACAAACCTGGCAGCAGCTGCTTCCACTCTGGTAACACTGTTATTCACCTGGAAACGTTACGGCAAGCCGGATGTTTCCATGACCTTAAACGGTTCCCTGGCCGGTCTGGTTGCTATTACCGCAGGCTGCGACATCGTCACTCCTTATGAAGCCATCATCATCGGTGCTATTGCTGGTGCATTTATCGTCTTAGCGATAGAATTCGTCGATAAAGTTCTTAAGGTGGATGATCCGGTTGGTGCTATCGGCGTACACGGCGGCTGCGGACTCCTTGGAACTTTGCTTACAGGCGTATTTGGGGAAGGTGCGAATTTCCTGACACAGTTAATCGGTGTTTTTACAGTATTGGTTTATACAGGTGTCATGGCATTTCTCATCTTCACCATACTGAAGAAAACAATGGGCTTACGGGTATCTGATCAGGAGCAGTTGGATGGTCTTGATCTTCACGAACACGGAATGACCGCTTATGCAGGTTTCCGGATCGATAAATAATTGCTTTCCCTCATATTTTATATATCATACTTCCGAAAAAGTCCCGGCAGAACACCGCCGGGGCTTTTCCTTCCCATCAGTCTGAAAGAAACCCTTCCATTTCCTCCTCCATCTGTTTTAACTCAGCCCCATAGTTTTTAAACTCTGCAGCTGCCTCATCTTTTTTCTCTCCCTTATAACAGATTCTGTGTTCCATGCTGGCCCACAAATCCATAGCCATGGTACGGAGCTGTACCTCCACAGGATAGTACTCCATCCCATCCGTATGGTAAACCGGAACTCCGAAAACAATGTGATAGCTCCTGTATCCGTTAGCCTTTGGAGTTTGAATGTAATCACTTTCCTTTATTACAACAATATCCGTCTGCTTTCGAAGCAGATCTACAATCCCATAGATATCTCTTACAAAATAGCAGATCACCCGGATTCCCCCAATATCAGTGAGGCAGTTTCTGGCAGCATCTATGGTCGGATCCTTACCGTATTTTATTAATTTGTTTTCAATGCTCTCTTTCTGTTTCAATCGGTACTGAACATGATGAATGGGATAATTAAGTTTTTTTCTTCTATAGTCCTTATTCAGTACATCTACCCTGACCTGTATATTATTCAGCGCATCTTCATAGGGCTGAATGAAACTTAAATATTCTTCTTCACTCATACTCCACCTCCAAACAATCCTCATATAAATATCAAGTATATCTTTTTTTTGTGTCCATAACGTGTCCAAACTTTGAACGATCCTGCATTCATAAAAAGTACCGGCCCCGTATGGATTAATTCCCGGGACCGGTATGAATTAGTTATCTTTATTCTTTCATGTCTTCTTTTGAGGTTTCCTGGTCGGCTGTCTCCTTAAGCGGTTCATCACCTTTCGCCATCAAAATACTGTTTACCGGCTCATTATCATCGGAAAACAGCGGCCTTAATCCCTCTTCCTCTGCGCGCTCCTCCTTCGGCATATAGATATTAAATACCGGTGAAAGGATATAGGAATTAATAAATGCCAGCAGCGGAAAACCAAACAGCATGAAAATCATGAGAACAGGAGGTATCAAAAATACAAAACCGGCTGCTATAAGCGCTCCGTCAATCACGATCATTCCAATCGTCCGGAACAAATGCCGGATAGACATAAAGAATGCATTGAAAAATGTGCGTTTGACCGGATTATAAAATCTTGACTGAAGCGGGAAAATGTACATGGCTACAGCTGCATAGATCAGCGCCATGGCCAGAAATACGGTGAGCATAACGGTCTTAACAGTGGAAGATCCGTTAAAAAGCCGGGCAAAGAAATACAAATCCACTCCAAGGATGGCTCCTGCCAGAAGAAGGATCAGCCAGATCACGGTAGACTGTTTAAAATTCTCTTTAAAAGATTTAAAAAAGGAACGGATGGTATAGCCGTCATCGTCTCTTGCAAGCTTCAGCGTTACGTAATACACTGCAGTTGTGGAAGCTCCTATGGTAAAAACCGGAAGACTGCAGACAATCCACAGAACATTTAAAATAATCAAGTCTCCGAACTTGCCGATGAAACGCCAAACCGGATTATCATAATTAAAAAAACCAGATAACATATGTCATTCCCCTTCTCTCGTTAACGTCAAAAATCATTATAGCGGATTTATTTTTAAAAAGCAAACATTCTCCTCCATTTCATCAATTTTTTATAATTAGATATGGAGGAAATTTGCTGATTCTGTGATATAATCAAAAAAGTATCCGGATTAATAACAGAAAGAGGCGCAGATATGACCCCCTATGAAGACAAAACACTGAAAGACACACTGCAGGAAGAAAAAGATAAGTTGAAGAGCATGAGCTTAAAGGACAGACTGTGGTATATCTGGGAATATTATAAGATCCCCATAATCGGAACTGCAGTAGCCGCTGCCCTTATTATCTCCATTTTCTCAGCTGTTCACAATAACCGGTTTGAAACCGCACTTTCCTGCGTGATTTTAAACAGCCAGCCTGACAGCGAAGAGGATTTGGTAAGCGAATACTTTGACCAGGGCTTCCGTCAATACATTGGTCTGACTGACGAGACGAAGATTGATGTGGATCATTCCATGTCCATAAGTTTTGACAATTCCAATATGACCGAATTCACCTATGCGGAACTTGCCAAGCTCTCTGCTCTTATCTCCAGCAAAGAGCTGGACGTGATGATAGGCAGAAAGGACAGCATTGACCACTTTGGAGAGATGGGCGGCTTTTTAGACCTAAAGACGGTTCTTCCCCCCGATGTCTATGATCAGGTAAAGGATCAGCTTTATGAGGTGACCAATCAGGAAACCGGTGAAAAAACCGCCTGCGGTATCAGAATCGGCAATACGGACTTCTTAAAAAAGACAGGGTTAACTATGGATGATCCCATTTTGGGAATTATAAGCAATTCCACTCGTACAGACACTGCGGTGAAGCTGATCCGCTATGTGTACGGCCTTTGAGTTGAAAGTCCAGACTTTCCAAAAGACTGACAGAGGCACGATTTTCCTCCAAGACTCTGGCGTAGATTCTGTCTGTCAGGGAAGAGGCAGCGTATGTTAAAATCGCCTTACAGGCTTCTCCTGCATATCCCTGACGCCTGTAAGGAGTAAAAATATGATATCCCAGCTCCAGCGGGGTATCATTTTTTTTAATGAAGGAACTCATTTCCTCATCCTCTCCCACATCCAGATTAAAAATCCCTGCTTTCCCGACAATGGTTTTTTTATCTCTATCGAAAAGAGCCCAAATCCCATATTCGTAAAAACCATACTGCTGCCTTGCATAACTTTCTAATGTCTCCCTGCTGCAAAACAGCTCTCCATTCTTTCCGCCGTCCGGTTCCTTTGGAATTTCATCTGCATCCGACGCCATAAATTCCCGGATCAGCAGTCGTCTGGTGCTGGCAATATTCCATGGCTGCCCTTCTTTTCTCCTGACCACACGTTCCAAAAATTCAGGCGTAAGATCCGAAAGAGATTCCACCAGATAGGCCGCCGGTGTAAGACACTGATCCGTCCGCTCCCGGTCCCATAAACCAATAACAGCCCTGCCTTCTGCCAAAGCAGAGCGCAGGGCTTCATATTCATCAGATATGGTAACCCGGAAATTCTTCCCTTCAATGGCAATCTCCCGTTCCCACACCATAATTTATAAAGTCTCCGGTTCCGGATACTCTTCTCCGAAGGTTTCTGCCGTCATGGACTGGATCTTCTGCTCAGTCATGGGGCGGTCATTGTAATCCGTCTTAACATCTGCGATCTGATTGACAATATCCATACCTTCGATTATCTTTCCAAATGCAGCATACGCACCATCTAAATGAGGAGCTGCCTTATGCATGATAAAAAACTGTGAACCTGCAGAATCCGGGTGCATGGCTCTTGCCATGGAAAGAACTCCCTCGGAGTGCTTTAAGGCATTGGAAACACCATTCTGGCTGAATTCGCCTTTAATGGAATATCCGGGACCGCCGGTACCGGTTCCCTGAGGGCAGCCGCCCTGAATCATAAAACCATTGATGACTCTGTGGAAAATCAGTCCGTCATAATAGCCTTTTTTTACAAGACTAATAAAGTTATTCACTGTATTCGGTGCAATTTCAGGGTAAAGCTCTGCTTTTATTACATCACCGTTCTCCATTGTAATTGTAATAACAGGATTATTCATGTTTTTTCCCTTTCTTGTATAAAGTTTAACATATGTGTGTATTTTATCAAATCCTTAAGTTTTTGTCCAGCTGTTCATACTTTGTTTCAATTTCATTCAAATTTTTTTTACACAAACAACATGATTTCTTCACGTTTCATGGTTATACTGAAATTGTAAATTAAATATGTTTATAAGATTTTTTTCATAATACTCGAGCTGGTAATTTTATTATCAGCTCTCCTCCCTTTTTAAAATAACTTTTAAGGAGCTGCTGGTCTGGCAGTTCCTTTTTATTATTCCCTGTCATATTTTCTATATTCCTCCCAGGATGACTGGCTGTATGATACTCATATTGTTTTCAAAAAGACCAGCCATACACACCTGGAGACTGTCATACGTTTTAAAATAATATTCACATGTGGCTGTATTTATAAATGCCGTATACTTTGTATAATCATAAGAACCGCTGCTTGTCATGACTGCCCCTTTTGGTATGGTCACACCTTCCATGATGTGGAAGCAGGAAACTACGGCCTCCTTCCGGTTTCTTGGAACCGGAAGAAACGATTTTAAATATGCGGTCCGGACAAAACGGTCCGGAGATGTATATCCTCCAGGAAGCACTCTGGTTCCCCCTGCCTGGCCGAACGGAGTGAGCTTTATCCCGCTCCAGAACGATTCTTCTTCCTGCTCAGGATTTGCACCCATATAATTTCTTAAATTAGCCATATGCCAGGGAAGATCAGGACTGTTTGCCAGAACACCAATGGGATTATCAAGGATGACCAGCCCAGACTTCGTGTGTTCGATTACAGCACAATCACCGGCCCGGTCAGCTGCAATCCAGTGAAGAGGCGCTGCTGAGCCGGTGACCGGATCTTCCATGCCGATTATGGCTGCCTGTTTTGCCGGTCTTTTTAATTCCTGGACGGAAGCACATTTTCCTAATATATAATGAAGAAATTCAAATGAAGCAACCGGAGTCCGCCCCTTAGCATTTCCCTTGTCTTCATATTTTGCATACCCTGCAAAATAAAGAGCCGCTGCTGCAAATCCTCTTTCATTTACTCCGTCAAAAAATCCCAGAAGACCTTCCGTCTCCTGGCCAATCCCGATAAAGCAGTAATCATCACTCATCTGGGTCCCGGTCAGAGCATTCGTCCACGGATAGTTTTTGGGAACTATGAAAATGTGGGGATCTATATCATATGAAAAATCCATATTTCTCCCGAAAAATAATTCACTTTCTTCCGTTACCAGTGTCATAGCCGTACACATACATACACCTCTGGTATTGATTATTTAATTATATATATGGCGCATCCCCTGATTTATGATGATATGGCATTCATTGCTTCCTTTAATTCTTCCATGCGTTCCACGGGCTTTAGACATGTTCCATTTTTGCAGAGATAGAACTGGCCTTTTGTAGAATCTACCGGATAGTCCTTTGTAAATGGGGCAATTTTCATAAGCATCTCTTCATTTTCCGGAGTCTTGAAGATAATATCGATACCAGTAAAAACCTCTCTTTTCAATCTGAGAAGTTCCCTCTCTTTTCCCCGTTCCGGCGATACTGCAACCAACTGCGCTGCAGGATAGAGGACTGTCTGAAATGCCAGGAGTGAAAAGCTGTGGTTAGCAGGACTGATCCCTGCTTCTTTCCCCATCCATTTCAGCTGCTTCTTTAAAATATCCTGCCACTTAACCTCACCGGTTAAATGATATAGTTTTCCAATTACATAAGCAGCTACGGAATTGCCTGATGGCAGCGCTCCGTCATAAAGCTCTTTCGGACGGCTGATCAGTTTTTCCCTGTCATGTGCATACATATAAAATCCTCCATCTTCCTGATCGAAAAAAAGAAGAACCATTTTTTCACAGATATTGGCTGCTTTTTCAAAATATGACACCTCAAAACAGGCCTGATACATCTCTATTAGTCCAAATGCATAAAATGCGTAATCATCCAGCTGTCCGTCATGTCCGGTTTCCCCGTCCCTGTAGCGTATGAAAAGCCTGCCTTCCCTGTCCGTCAGTTTATCTTCAATAAAAGCCAGCGCATTGCGGGCAGACTGTAAATATACGTCCTCCTCCAGGACCTGATATGCCTTTGCCATTCCTGCAATCATCAGACCGTTCCAGGAAGTAAGAATCTTATCATCCTTGTGAAGTACGGTTCTCTGCTGACGATAATCATAGAGTATCTGGCACAGCCTGCTTATTTTATCATCCTTCTTTTCGTAGTCTTTATTATCTATGAGATTTAAAATATTTTTCCCTTCAAAATTGCCTTCGTTGGTAATTCCAAACCATTGACAGAAAAGGGGAGCATCATCTTTTAATACCTTTATAATTTCATCTTTTTCAAAGACATAAAACTTTCCTTCTACCCCTTCACTGTCTGCATCCTCTCCGCAGTAAAATCCGCCGTCTTTGTCTGTTAGCGTTTCCATAATATAACCGAGTATTCCCTTTGCCGCTGATTGGTAAAATGATTCTTTGGTTAACTCATAAGCTTCAAGAAATGCGTAAGAAAGGAGTGCATTATCATAAAGCATTTTTTCGAAATGGGGAACCAGCCATTTTTCATCGGTAGAATAACGGGAAAAGCCGCCTCCGAGATGATCATAAATTCCGCCCCGGTACATGTGTCTTAACGTTGATTCACACATGGTCCTGGCATTCTTATCCTGCTCATAAACAGAATGACGGATGAGAAAAATCAGATTATGAGCCATGGGAAACTTGGGCGCTCTTCCAAAACCTCCCCATGTTTTATCATAGGAAGTCACAAGCTGCCGGGCAGCAGAGAAAAACAGTTCTTTATCAGGATCAGAACCGTTTGTCTTACCATCATTCTTATCCTCATTTAAATACCGGGTAATTTCCTCTCCGGCCTGAAAAACTTTCTTTCTGTCATTTTTCCAAAGTTCGGTTATGGCATCTAAGACCTCAATCAGTCCGGTATTCCCCCATCTTGTATGCTTTGGTAAATAAGTTGCAGCATAAAAAGGCTTCTGGTCCGGGGTCATAATGACCGTGAGGGGCCAGCCGCCTGATCCTGTGAGTGCCTGACAAACCGACATATAGACTGAATCAATATCAGGGCGCTCCTCACGGTCAACTTTAATTGCTACGTAATTTTCATTTAATACAGCGGCTGCCTCCTGGTCCTCAAAGGACTCATGAGCCATGACATGGCACCAGTGGCAGGTAGAGTAACCGATTGATAAGAAGATCGGCTTCTCCTCTTTTGCCGCCTTTGAGAATGCTTCCTCACACCACGGATACCAGTTAACAGGGTTATATGCATGCTGCAGCAGATATGGACTTTTTTCGTTTATCAGCTTATTTGGTACTTTAACCTCTGTCTTCATAAAAACACCTTCTTTCTTTTTCTTTAGTATGCACGTTCTATTTCCATTCCTATTCCGGAACTCTTACTTCTTTCATTAAAAAAATAAGCGCAATGATATTAGGAACAGCCATCAAACCATTCCAGATATCAGAAAATTCCCAAACCGTTTCAAGTTTCGCCATGCACCCGGCAAATACAGCGCACAGATAGAGAAGGGTATATATCTTACCTCTTAAAATTCGCTGCAGCAGATAGAAACGACTCCGTTTTTTCAGGCTTTCTGCCAGATATCCCGCTGCCTGTTTTCCCAGATAATACCAGGCAATAATGGTTGCAAATGCAAATACCAGCATGGAACCGGACACCACATATTCTCCCAGGCCGCCCAGACGTTTGGAAAAGCTGTATGCAGTGAGGGCTGCACCATCATAACCGGAACCGGCTGCATCACCTTCTGTCATACACAGTATTACAAAGGCAGTCATGGTACAAATGATGATCGTATCAAAGAACACTTCAAACATTGCCCACATTCCCTGCTTTTCCGGTGTGGTATTTTCCGCTGCCCCGTGTAAAACCGCCATGCTTCCAAGGCCCGCTTCATTAGAGAAAACTCCCCGGGAAATACCGTATTGAAGACTTTTACTGATCCCAAAACCAGCTGCTCCTGAAAAAACGGATACCGGCTGAAATGCATCCTGAAAAATTACATGAAAAATATAAGGTATTTTATCATAACAGGACATAATAACAACCATGGAAAACAACATATAAATCCCGGATGCAATGGGAATCATGCGTTCTGACACAAAGGCAATCCGGCTGATGCCGCCCAAAACAATCAAAAGAACCAAACCGGTCAGAAGGATTCCGGCTAAAGCAGTTGGGACCTGGAAAGAATAGTTAAGAGTTTCCGCAATGGAGTTAGACTGGACCATACTTCCCATCCCAAGTGATACCATAATACAGAGAAAACTATAAATCATACCAAGTACCGGCAGTTTCAGTCCTCTTTCCAGATAGACCATAGGTCCGCAGATCCATGCTCCATTCTGATCCCGGTAGCGGTAACGGATACCCAGCATAGTCTCTGCATATCCTGTCATCATCCCAATCGCTGCAGACACCCACATCCAGAAGATCGCTCCGGGTCCTCCTGCTGTCAGCGCAGTTGCTACACCGACGATATTTCCGGTTCCGATGGTAGCTGCAAGAGCGGTACAGGCAGTCTGAAATCTGGTCACATCCCCTTTGTCCCCGTCTTCGTCTTCCTGTATGCTCCCGATGGTCTGCTTCCACCAAAAGAAAAGTTTCCTGATTTGAAAAAAGCCTGTTTTTACCGTATAGATGATTCCTATACCCAGAAACAGGATTAAAAGCCAGGGTCCCCATACCAGTTCATGTATGTAATGAATCATTCCTTGTGCTCCCTTATGTCCTCTTTATCACATATTCATCCTGGGAGGATTGTATGAAAATTTCCATTCATTTTTATACAAATTTAACTTTACTATGGTATAATCTTATATGTGCCGAATTATATACAACTAACGCGAGGTGAACAATATGCCCGGTTTTACCACCCACTACTTATTAGGCGTCAAAGTTTATAACAATATGCCAAACACTCCTTTAAAACGAATTATATCCAAATACCGCTGGCTCTATCAGCTGGGTCTTCAGGGTCCGGATATGTTTTTTTATAATATCCCCATACTCCGTCACAGAGATTACCGTAATGTTGGATCCTATATGCATGAAAATCACGTGAACAGCTTTTTTGTTACCTGCTTAAATCACATCGCAGCCATTGAATCCAGACAGCAGAGAGAGCAGGCCATCGCATATATGGGCGGTTACTTTTGTCATTATATCGGAGACTCCATCTGCCACCCCTATGTATATGGAAGGATTGAGTACGATATCAAGAATTCCGGAAACTATTATCATGGGCTTCATGCCATGCTTGAGAATGATATTGATGCTCTCTTATTAATGATATATAAGCAAAAAAAGCCATCCCAGTTTAATCAGGCTGCCACCATCTGCTTAAATGGTCAGGAAATGCAGTTTATCTCCGGTTTTCTGTCAGCCTGTATCAATGAAACATACTATCCATTAAATTACCGTAATAATTATCAGGTCACTCCCCGCATGGTATCACGCTCTATTCTGGCGATGCGCCTAGGCTGCCGGACGCTTGCTGATCCAAACAGCCGTAAGAAAAACAGCATCGAATTTGTGGAATCCCTATTCCTTAAGAATCCGGTTGCTTCACGGAAACTGGTTACCGATATGACCTCTGATCCTGTAATCACGTTTAATTTAAACCATGATACATGGTGCAATCCCTGGGACCGCAGACTTGCTTCGAAAGCGTCATTTCCGGAGCTTTTTCATCAATGCATGTCCAAATGCGGAAATGTATTTTTCCGTTTAAATGAGGAACTGGCTTCTACGGTTCCTTTAAACAGCCTGGACCATAATAAACTGCTTCGCGAGCTGGGTAATTATTCCTATCACAGCGGTCTGGCTGTGGATACTGACTGACTTTTGTATTCTGTTAAAAAAAGCATGGATCGTAAAACGCCTGCCGCGTTTCGGTCCATGCCTTTTTTAACAGCCTTTATTTGGAAGCCTGTGTCTGCTCCGCTTCTGTTTCAGTCTTATCTGCTTCTTCTGTATCGTCAGCTGCTGTCGATTCCATCACAACAGCGCCTTCCTTCGGAACAATCTTTTCATCAGAACCTTTTGGAATATTCATATCCACCAGCCAGTACTTCTGCTCTTCCATTGTATAATCCGGCATTACAATCAGATGCAGGTCATAATTCTTAAAGAAGCCGCCATAAGAGGTCTCACTTGATTTCTCATAGGAAAAATCCTGATCTGCCGCTACATCGTTCAAATAGCGCACTGCTGCATCTCCAAAAGTTACTGCTTCTTCCGGAGTTGTTCCTGCTTTTACAATTAATGTTAAATCAATACTTTTCTTTTTCTGATCCAAGCTGTAATTAACGCTGAGAGCCATGGGATATTCTTTATTATCCACAAACTCTTCATCCATATCATTTCCAATCTGAGTCCAGTCCAATACGATTCCCTGCTGTGTTTCAAAGACAGGTTCTGCAGGACCTTCGCCTGCGAGAATATGGCTCTGGGTACAGCCCGTTAACAGCATTGCTGATACAGCACATATCATTAGCACTTTGTTCCTCATCATAATATCCTCCTTAATGAACATCACCATTATATCCGATCCAGTGCTTTTTTTGTAGTGCTTTCAGTAAAAAGTCAGAAAAACTTCACAAATGCGTCAGACTTTTTTCTGGTATTAGTGGCTTGTTTTTCCTTAGATTCCTTTTCCCGGCTTTCCTTAGTCTTAATCCCCCGCCTCATTGTTTACTGCTTTTTAAAGACATAAAATTTTTTTATTCATTCTTGCATTTTCTAATAGTCCGTGGTATCATGTTCAATAATAAGGTGTATAAATTATTTTTGAACTATAAAGGAGCCATGTCATGAACAACAAAGAGAAAATATCGTTGATAAAAAAGCTGGATATTATGACTACCCTGGTACCGTTTGCAGGGATCGTGTTATTATGCATTCTGTTTCTTACATACCCGGAGGCCTCAGGAGCTGTGCTGGCTTCCATACGCTCCTTTCTTGGAGATGAGCTCGGCAGCTACTACCTTATCATAGGATTATTCACATTTTTCTGCTCCCTCTACATGGCTTTCTCCCGATATGGAGCAATCAGACTGGGAGACTGCGAGACGCCCCAGTATTCTAATTTTAAATGGGGAGCCATGATGTTTACAGCAGGCCTGGCAGCTGACATTTTATTTTACTCTCTTTGTGAATGGCTGCTTTATGCAGGCGAACCGCACATAAAGGAATTGGGCTCTGTACAGGACTGGGCTTCCACCTATCCTCTGTTTCACTGGGGGCCCATTCCGTGGAGCTTCTATCTGGTTCTTGCTGTTGCCTTTGGCTTTATGCTTCATGTTAAGAAACGGACGAAGCAAAAATATTCAGAAGCCTGCCGTCCAATCCTTGGTAAACTGGTAGACGGACCTGCAGGAAAGCTCATTGATTTAATCGCTGTTTTCGCTTTACTGGCAGGAACTGCCACCACATTTTCCCTTGCAACCCCTCTCCTTTCCATGGCAGTCAGCCGGGTAACCGGACTACCTGAATCCAGATTATTAACCATAGCGATTCTGGTTATTATCTGTGCAGTATATACGTTTACGGTCTATTTTGGTATGAAGGGAGTTTCCAAACTTGCTGATTCCTGTACCTATTTATTCTTTGGTCTTCTTCTTTACGTTCTCATCGGCGGAGGCCAGGCAAGATATACTATTGAAACAGGAATCACCGCAATCGGAAACCTGACACAGAACTTCATCGGTCTGTCCACCTGGACCGATGCACTGCGCTCCTCATCCTTTCCCCAGAACTGGACGATCTTTTACTGGGCATACTGGATGGTATGGTGTGTAGCCACTCCGTTTTTTATTGGCTCCATCAGCAAGGGACGCACGATTAAGCAAACGGTTCTTGGAGGTTATTTCTTCGGATTGTCAGGAACGTTTACTTCCTTTATTATATTGGGCAATTACAGCCTTGCACTTCAGACAAAGGGAATTCTTGATGTTATGGGAATTTATCATGCAACACAGAACCTTTATCAGACCATTATGGCAATTCTTGAAACACTTCCATTTTATAAAATGGGTCTGGTGCTTTTAGCCCTTACCATGATTGCTTTTTACGCCACATCCTTTGATGCACTGACACTGGTTGCTGCTTCCTATTCCTATAAGGAGCTGCCTGATCACGAAGAGCCCCATAAACATGTAAAGCTGTTTTGGGCGATTCTTCTGATGTTATTCCCTATTGCCCTGATTTTCTCAGAAAATTCAATGGCAAACTTACAGACTGTATCCATCATCGCCGCATTTCCCATCGGCATTATCATACTTCTCATCATCTTCAGCTTCTTTCGGGATGCGAAGGAATATTTAAAACAATCCTAAAAAAACAGCTGCTGCAAAATCTGCAGCAGCTGTTTTTCTCTATTCATAAATCTGAATTTCCGTACTGGAGTGAGTGGGCACCTGTTTCTCCTTTGGCGGAAGTTTTTTATAATCTCCATAAATCCAGGTAAGAACTTCATGCCAGCCTTTTGGTGCCATCAATCTGGTATCTTCAAATTCCAGATCAACCGTTTCCTCACACCATTCTTTCTTCAGCGTCACATATAAATAATCCGGCTGATAATTACTGTAGTAGCGCAGACTGCTTTTTCCCTTCCGGTCCTTCACAGCTGTCCAGTACTGAAATTTTCTTAAGATACTCATGGGAATCAGCTTGCCGGTTAGTGCCAGAATCCCAACGCATATCCCGTTTAACAGACTGTATTTTCTTAAATCAACCTTATATCTGTGTCCCATGGAAAGACCATATATTACCGTATGAAGCAGCAAAGTTACGGTAGATGCCGCCCGGTTTTTGGGCAGCTCATCGATGGTAAATAAATCCACCCACAGATGATTTAATCTGCCTTCATAATATTTCATCTCAGCTGTATCATCATGAGTTCTGCTTTTTTTATAGATAATTCTGGCTGTAAAATCATAGAATGCCTTCCCTCCCCGCAAGTCCTTTGGTTCGAGAAGTTCCATATCTTCCGGGAGTTCCGATCTCACCACCTGCAAGAATGCCTGGTAATTGGCACGGGTGAATGCCACATCTGCGTCATCATCCCACGGAATAAATCCTTTGTGCCTCACAGCTCCCAAAAGTGTCCCTGCATCCAGTAAATATTGAATCCGGTGCTTCCGGCAGATCCGGTCAATCTCTTTCAAAATCCGCAGATTTGCCTGATGCACCTTCGTCAAATCATACTCCTTCATAATTCCTCCATTCCGACTGAATTAAGATACCGGGACCTAAGCCTGCTGGTTTAAGCCCTCCTTTATGGTTTTTGCCATATAGTCGATCATGTCATCTGTCATACCTGGATAAACTCCAATCCAGAACGTATCCTGCATAATCCGGTCTGTATTCTTTAGTTCACCCACAACCCGGTATCCGCTTCCCGATTCACGCATCTGATTGAAGCATGGATGCTTGGTTAAATTTCCTGCAAAAAGCATTCTGGTCTGAACACCTTTTGATTCTACGTACTGTACCAGCTGATTTCTGTCAACGCCTTCTTTACAGGTGATCAGAAATCCAAACCAGCTTGGTTTTGATCCCGGACAGGCCTCCGGAAGAATGAGTTTTTCCGCTGTATCCTTTAATGCCTCATAAAGACGGCTGAAGTTATGGCGTCTGCGCTCTACAAAGGATGGGAACTTTTCAATCTGTGCACAGCCAATCGCTGCCTGCATATCAGTTGCCTTTAGGTTATAGCCAAAATGGGAATAAACGTATTTGTGGTCATATCCAAGAGGCAGTTCTCCATACTGACGGTCAAACCGGTGGCCGCATAAATTGTCCGTCCCAGAGGGGCAGACGCAGTCCCGTCCCCAGTCACGCAAGGAACGGATAATCCGGTTTAACAGGGAATCGCTGGTGTAAACGGCTCCGCCCTCTCCCATAGTCATATGGTGAGGCGGATAAAAGCTGGAGGTTCCAATATCTCCAATGGTTCCGGAGAAATGCTCTTCCCCGTCTATGGTATAAACCGTACCAAGAGCATCACAGTTATCTTCTACAAGCCATAAACCATATTGATCGCAGAACGCCTTTACTGCAGATAAATCAAAAGGATTACCAAGGGTGTGGGCAATCATCACTGCTTTCGTCTTCTCTGAACGCGCTGCCTCCAGCATAGACACATCAATGTTATACTGAGGAATTGTCACATCAACAAATACCGGCACTGCTCCATACTGTATCACAGGCGTTACAGTCGTGGGAAATCCGGCTGCTACGGTAATCACTTCGTCGCCTCTTTTGATCTGACGCTCTTTTAAAAGCGGAGATGTAAGTGCCATAAATGCCAGTAAATTGGCCGAGGATCCGGAATTAACCAGGGAACAGAACCTCACATTTAAATATTTTGCAAACTTTTTCTCAAATTCATCGGTATAGCGTCCTGAAGTAAGCCAGAATTCCAGGGAGCTGTCTACCAGATTCACCATTTCCTTACTGTCATATACTCTTGATGCATAGGGTATTCTGTCTCCGTCTTCAAACGGTTTCTTCTGATTGTGGTAGGTATCACAGTATTCCTTTACAAGTGCCAGAATTTCTTCCCTTGCTTCTTTTTCTGTTTTTTTATCTGACATAGAATTATTTCCTCTCTTGTTTTATTGGTTAAAAAATTCACCGATCTGACGGTCCATTACCGTTATCATATCTGCTCCAGCCAGATACTCTCTGGTCCATTCCACGGTCTTTTCCACGGCTTCCTTCACTCCATATCTGGGCGTCCAGTCAAAGACTTTCTTCACTTTTGAGCAGTCCAGCTTTAAAAAATTCGCCTCATGAGGACCTTTATCAGGCTTTGCAGACCATGTAATCCCCTGCCCCCAGGCTTCACAGAACAAACTGGCTAACTTTCCGGTTGTGACACAATCCTTATCATCAGGACCCACATTATAGTATCCCTGGTAAGAGGCATCCTCATACTGCTTCATGGCAATTGTCATATAGACAGCAAGCGGCTCCAGTACATGCTGATAAGGTCTTGTAGAATAAGGATTTCTCAATACAATTTCCTGCATTTTCATGGCAGACCGGATACAGTCCGGAATGATTCTGTCGTTGGCAAAATCCCCTCCGCCTATGACGTTGCCAGCCCTTGAGGTAGAGATTGCCGTACTCCTTCCGGAAAAGAAGGACTTTGCATAGCTGTGGGTCACAAGCTCGGAACAGGACTTGCTGTTGGAGTAAGGATCATAGCCATCTAAAGGATCACACTCCCGGTATCCATATTCCCATTCCTTATTTTCATACACCTTGTCGGTTGTTACATTGAGAAAAGACCGGACCGTCTCAGTAAGGCGGACGCATTCTAAAATATTGACCGTGCCCATCACATTGGTCTCATAGGTGTAAACCGGATCTTTATAGGAATCTCTTACGATAGGCTGTGCTGCTAAATGAAATACAATTTCCGGTTTTGCCATTTGAAAAACGGTTTTTAAATGTTCAAGATCTCTGATATCTCCAATTACAGAATTCATCTGCCCGGATATATCTGCCACTTCAAACAGAGCCGGATCAGTTGGTGATTGGAGAGAGTACCCTGTTACCTCTGCTCCTGCTTTTATCAGCATACGGCTGAGCCATGCTCCTTTAAAACCGGTATGCCCGGTAAGAAGTACTCTCTTTCCTTTATAAAACTCAGAAAATTCCTTCCAGCGGTCATTTGTTTTATTCGTCATATTATTTCTCCCATATCTTCCAGGGTGCCTTCCCCGACTGCCATAAATCTTCCAGTTTCTTCATCTCCCTCTGGGTGTCCATGCACTGCCAGAAACCGGTGTGATGGAAACTCATCAGCTCTCCTTCTTCTGCCAGTCTCTGTAATGGTTTCTGCTCCAGAACTGTTGAATCATCTTCCAGATAAGAAAATATCTCCGGATTGAATACCATAAAGCCGCCGTTGATCAGGCTGGCATCTGTCTCGTCTTTTTCACGGAACGAGCGCACAACATCACCATCATCAATATCTAAAACACCCTTTAACTGAGCAATATTAACCGTTGTCATGGTTGCTGTCTTTCCGTGGCTTTCATGGAACTTTAAAAGTGCATTTAAGTCCACATCACAGACTCCGTCTCCATAGGTAAGCATAAAAGGTTCCTCTCCGATATATGGCTGAATGCGTTTGACTCTCCCGCCAGTCATAGTATTGAGTCCCGTGTCCACAAGGGTCACCTTCCACGGTTCGGAATAATTATTATGTACTTCCATGCTGTTATTGGCCAGATCAAACGTCACATCTGAGGTATGGAGAAAATAATCTGCAAAAAATTCCTTTACTACATACTGCTTGTATCCCAGACAGATCACAAAATCATGGAATCCAAACTGGGAATAATATTTCATAATATGCCATAAAATAGGCTTTTCACCGATTTCAATCATTGGCTTTGGTTTTAAATGGCTCTGCTCACTGATTCTGGTTCCAAGACCCCCTGCTAATAATACAACCTTCATCCTGATTCCTCCTGACATTCTTTTATTCATATTCGTGGTAAGCCTTCCGGTAAAAATGCATCAGCACCTTTACAACCGGTTCCGGCCACATCTTTCGAAACATCTCTGTCTCTTCCTTTAAACGGCTGTTGTCCTCTATGGCTGCCTTCGTCGCCGCCTCCTCATGAACCCGGTAATAAAGAATGGGTTTCTCCACACAGATAAAACGTCCGGGCAGCTTAGACAGCTTATAAAGCGTATCCCAGTCCAGGGCAAAATGATAGGGGGAGGTAAAGAGTGGTTCCCCCAATTGTTCCTTATTATATGCACATGCAGGGCAGCAGATGGAATTTCCAAAAAGCAGGACACTTTTCTTCACCCAGGATAAATGGCTGATAAAACGCAGGCGCAGAGGCAGACGTAAAATCCGTTTGATAAATTCAACAGGTTCAAAGACCGCCAGCCTGTCCTTTTTTACAACGGTATAACCACCGGTAAACAAAGTCATGTCCGGGTAACTTCCATAACAATCCAGAAGCTTTTTTACATAGTCTTTCTGATATAGATCATCCTGATGGGCGATTGTCACAAATGTGGCATCTGCCATGTAATAGGCAAAATTCCAGTCGTCCCGGATACTGCTTTTCTCGTGCCTGATAAAAAGAGGAATCCCGTACTTGTCAGCCAGCCCGCTTATATAGGAACTGGGTGTGGAAGTACAAACAATTACATCGGATTCCACACTCTGGGCCTTAATAGATCGGATACAGGATTCCAGGTAAGGAGAATCCTTGTATGCGCAGATTGCAAATGCATGTGGTTTCATTATTTACCTCAAAGAATACGTTTGTTTTTGTCTGGCTATGATTATATCATAAAAATAATAAAACATACTACCATATTCATTATTTTGAAAGAAATTACCCGGTATAATCATGAAAAATAAATTTTTTATTAAATTAGCACTCACCTATTGACAGTGCTAATAACGAGTGTTATATTACACGTATAACAAACAAACATTTAAGTCATTGGAAAGGAGATATGACCTATGATGATGCCTAGTATTTTTGGAGAGAGTTTACTTAGTAACTGGATGGATTTTCCCTTCGACCGTTCTATTTTTAGTACGAAAGAATTTATGAAAACCGATGTGAAGGAAGTTGATAACGGCTATGAACTGGATATCGATCTTCCAGGTTTTCAAAAAGAAGATATCAAAGCCCGTCTCACAGACGGCTATTTAACAATAACTGCTGCAAGAGGGGAGAATAAAGAGGAGAAAGACAAGGATGGCCGCTATATCCGCCGGGAACGTTATTCCGGAAGCATGAGCCGGAGCTTCTATGTAGGAAATGCCGTTAAAGAAGAAGATATCCGTGCCAGATTTGAAAACGGAATTCTGAAGCTGTCCGTTCCAAAGAATAAGAAAACTGAGATTGAACAGAATAATTTCATCTCCATAGAAGGTTAAAAAAACATTAAGTTAGTTGAGCAGCAGCCCTTTCAAACAAAAGAAGGGCTTCTGCCCTACTCAATAATTCTTAGATTCTTTAACGATAAGTCAAGAATCGGTAGTGTAATAAATTTTGTGTCTCTGGAAATAAATGGCTTCTTTCTGGGAATG
>CAURBW010000029.1:0-57119 GCA_963523075.1 uncultured Clostridium sp. | reverse complement strand
ATGTGGATACACTGGACTGGAAGACCCAGAACACAAAAAAGATCGTCCGTCACATAGTAAAACATGTGGAGCCCGGCGATATCATACTTCTTCATGATGTATTCCCTACATCTGTAGAAGCTGCACTGGAAGCAATTGATGTATTAACCAGGCAGGGTTATACGTTTGTTACAGCTGATGAATTATTAATTGATTAATGAATCATTCATCAGCTGTTGTCAGCAATTGAAAAAAAGTATCATTAAAAACTCTTCCACATTGGTATTTTCGTTATATAATATTCTTAGAACAGAAATGTCCACTATATAACAAAGGAGGAGTTAATATGTCAACAGCCGTAATTTGTACGATTTTAATTGTGATCTGTTATTTTGGATTAAAAAGTTCGATTAAAAGGACAAAGCAGGGCTGCTGTGGAAGCAGCAGTGAAGAAGTTAAGAAAGTAAAAGCTGCAGACACCAATGAATCCCATTACCCGTTTACCATGACTCTTCAAGTAGATGGAATGACCTGTGCTAACTGCAGAAGAAAAGTGGAGAATGCATTTAACAGTCTTAACGGGATTTATGCAGCCGCAGATTTAGAAAAAAAGCAGGTTGTGATTCATATGAAAGAAAAATTAACAGATGGTGAGATGAGAGATATTGTAAAAAAGGCTGGTTATTTTCCAGGCCGGTTCATTTAACCTTAGTGTTTTCGACGCAGAGGGGCTATTGCTCGATAAGTGATAAATCACTTATTTTGCTACAGCCCCTTTGATCAGACTCATTTATTGAATTCCTTTTATCATTGCGTTTACAATATCGGGGTAATAAAAGGTATAATTTGATCTGTTGAGCAGACCAAACAGCTCGCCATTACCGCTTATGACACCATTATCCCACCAGATGCAGGGAATCCCTTTAGCTTTGGCTGATTTTACATAGAAATTAGCCCAGTCAGTACGCTGTTTCAGATTGTTCTTATTCATTGCACCGAATTCACCAATTATGACCGGATAACCTTTGGAAATGAAATAGCGGTGGATATTGTCCATCAGAGAGGTTATGGCTCCGGTATCTGCTCTGTTATCAAGGCGCCACTCCGAAGTTCCGGAAGTATTGAGGGCAAAGTCATAAGGAGTGTAAGCGTGTATAGAGACAATGATCTTATTATCCTTTGGTATAACAAAGTTATCCCAGGCATTTGTGGCAGAAGTAGCAGCATAAGGCGGTATCATTAAATGTCTTAAAGGGTTGTTGCCGCCGGAGCTGCGAATGGTCTTTACAAAAGCAGCATTGAAACGGTTTACGACCTCCTGACCTTCTTTATTGCCGCCATTCCATTCGTCAGCCGTACCCTTTTGCCGTGGTTCATTCAGACCTTCAAAGATCAGATGCTCATCATAATTTTTAAATCTTTCCGCGATCTGAGTCCATACTTTTGTAAGGATCCTGGTGGCAGCAGCTTCATTTGCAAAGGAAGGAAAATGCCATTCCTCATGATGAAGGTTCAAAATAACGAACATCTTGTTATTGATGCCATAATCTACAACCTCCACAACCCTGTTAAGCCACGCAGGATCAATGGCGTAATCCGGTGCAGGTCCAAGGTGTTTTTCCCAGGTTGTTGGAACTCTAAAGGTATTAAAGCCACCTGCCTTGATTTTATCAATCATGGCTTTATCCGTTTTTGGATTCCCCCAGGAGGTTTCGGAAGAAATGCCGGAACCTCCGGTTGCATCCAAGGTATTTCCTAAATTCCAGCCGATATGGATTTCCCTGACCAGTTCAGTGGAAGAGATGTTCCGGATGGATGAAGGACTGCTTGCTTTTTGTACGGCGGTCTCATTCATAAGACCTGTCTCTTCAGACATAACACTCGTTGTTTTCAGGTTTTTTGTACTCATATACCCTCCTATAAAAAAAATTTTTACTACAATTAGAGAATAACACGTTTTGTATCAGTTTAAAATGAAATTAAGTGCAATAAAATCTGTTAAAAACTTAATGGCAGCAATTATAGAATTATAGATTACATAGCAGATTTTAGAGAAAAAGCAGGTGATCATACATAGGAACACTTAGAGAACAAATGTTCTTGACAAATGACCGTACACTGCCCATAATAAAGAAAAGAGATCAGAATAAGCCCTGTTTATCTGACTGGATACGGGTTAACGTATGGAGGAGAAGAAAATGGATTTATTTGATTATATGAGGGAAAACACGATGGAAAAAGAATCCCCTCTTGCTTCCAGGCTTCGTCCGTCCACCCTGGAAGAAGTGGTGGGCCAGCAGCATATTATCGGAAAGGATAAGCTTCTTTATCGCGCGATCAAAGCGGACAAACTTGGCTCTGTGATATTCTACGGACCTCCGGGAACCGGGAAAACCACTCTGGCCAGGGTAATTGCCAATACCACCAGTGCAGATTTTAAACAGCTCAATGCAACTGTGGCTGGAAAAAAAGATATGGAAGAAATTGTGAAAGAAGCTAAGGATTCTCTGGGTATGTACGGGAAGAAGACCATTCTTTTTGTAGACGAGATTCACAGATTCAATAAGGGTCAGCAGGATTATCTTCTGCCTTTTGTTGAAGACGGAACATTAATATTAATTGGCGCTACTACGGAAAACCCATATTTTGAGGTAAATGGTGCCCTTCTTTCCCGTTCCAGGGTATTCGAACTGAAGACACTGGAGAAAGAAGACATTAAGGAACTGATCAGACGGGCAGTTTACGACAAAGAGAAGGGGATGGGCGCCTATGACGCAGTCATTGATCCAGAGGCCGAAGATTTTCTGGCAGATGTGGCAAACGGTGATGCGAGAGCAGCATTAAATGCGGTGGAGCTTGGTGTCATGACTACGGAACGGAATCCTCATGACGGGAAAATTCATATCGATATGGAAGTGGCACAGGAATGCATTCAGAAACGTGCAGTCCGATACGATAAAAATGGTGATAACCACTACGATACCATATCTGCATTTATTAAGAGTATGAGAGGTTCGGACCCCGATGCAGCAGTTTATTATCTGGCAAGGATGCTTTATGCAGGGGAGGACATTAAATTTATAGCCAGAAGAATTATGATCTGTGCGTCAGAAGATGTGGGGAATGCAGATCCACAGGCAATTGTGGTGGCAGTGGCAGCGGCCCAGGCAGTGGAACGGATCGGACTTCCAGAGGCCCAGATTATTTTATCCCAGGCAGTGACCTATGTGGCATGTGCCCCCAAAAGCAATGCCGCCTGCATCGCAGTATTTGAAGCCCAGGAAGCGGTGAAAAATAAAAAGACCATGCCCATACCGGTTCATTTACAGGATTCCCATTATAAAGGATCGTCAAAGCTTGGACATGGGCAGGGGTATCTCTATGCCCACGATTATGAAAACCATTATGTGGAACAGCAATATCTGCCGGATGGCCTGGAAGGCACGGAATTTTACCGGCCTACGGAAAACGGTTATGAGAAAAAAATCAGGGAACACTTGAGCTTTCTGAAAAAATAACTTTTCTTTTTATATATTAAGGTATATAATAGGCATATCGTACGACCTGATTCAACATGATTAGGACCGGAAGTGCATTCCGGTCGTCTGTTTGCGATATTCTATCGTAAATCATTCCCAAGATTACGAAACAACTGGTATAAGGAATCATGAAGGAGATTAATATGCGTGAAAAATTACAGACATTGCCGTTAGCGGAGTTAAAGGAGCTTGCCAAGGCCCAGGGGATAAAGGGCTTCAGTTCCATGAGAAAGCCCGATATTATAAATATACTCTGTGAAAAGGAAGGAGAGACTTCTGATTTCGCAGTTGCGGCCGGGAGTGTTTCGGCAGAAAACAGGGAACCGGTCAGAGAGCCGGTAATTGAACAGACAGAGAAAGGCGGCAGACCGCCCGTGTCCGCTCCCCAGCCCCAGGTACAGTCCGCCGGAGAGCAGCAGAACACACCGGTTCAGAATAATATTAAGAAAACGGTTGTCCGTTCCTACCGTCAGGATACACAGCAGAGAACATACCGCCCCACAGGGGCAGCAGTTCCAGAGGGGAATAACAGATATGACAATTCCGGAAGAAATGAAGGAATGACCAGGAATGAATCACCGGTAAAGCAGGAGAATCCTGTGAGGACGGAGACAAGACAGGAATATGCGGCGGAAGAACCCAGGATGGATTTTCAGCCAAGCCCTGAACTTCAGGAGCTTGACAGTGGAATTGATGCCCATGGAATACTGGAAGTCATGCCTGATGGATTTGGCTTCATCCGTTGTGAGAATTATCTCCCCGGTGAGAATGATGTCTATGTAGCTCCATCCCAGATCCGACGCTTTAACATGAAGACCGGAGACATCATTCATGGCAGCCGCAGAGTAAAGACTGCAGCAGAAAAGTTTGCAGCGCTCTTATATGTGAAGAAGATTAACGGATATCCCACCAACATGGCAGAGCGTCGTCCGAACTTTGAAAATATGACTCCCATATTTCCTGACAAGCGTCTTCATATGGAGACAGACGGAGGTAAAAATACTACTGCCATGAGAGTGGTGGATTTATTAGCTCCTATTGGAAAGGGACAGAGAGGTATGATTGTATCCCCTCCAAAGGCAGGAAAAACCACTTTATTAAAGCAGGTGGCCAAGGCAATCACACTCAATCATCCTGAGATTCATCTGATGATACTCCTCATTGATGAACGTCCGGAAGAGGTTACAGATATTAAGGAATCCATTGTAGGTAATAATGTGGAGGTCCTTTATTCCACGTTTGATGAGCTTCCCGACCGCCATAAACGGGTATCAGAGATGGTGATTGAGAGAGCCAAGCGTCTTGTAGAGCATGGAAGGGACGTGGTAATCCTTTTAGACAGTATAACCCGCCTTGCAAGAGCCTACAACTTAACGGTTGCACCGAGCGGAAGAACTCTTTCCGGCGGTCTTGATCCTGCAGCTCTCCATATGCCCAAACGCTTTTTTGGTGCAGCAAGAAACATGAGAGAAGGCGGCAGTCTTACCGTACTTGCTACAGCACTTGTAGATACGGGAAGCCGTATGGACGATGTTATTTATGAGGAATTTAAAGGTACGGGCAACATGGAACTGGTGCTTGACCGGAAGCTGTCAGAGAAGAGAATCTTCCCGGCTATCGATATTTTAAAGTCCGGAACCAGAAGAGACGATCTGCTTCTTACCAGAGAAGAAGCAGAGGCTGTGGACATTGTGCGTAAGGCGACCAATACATTAAAGCCTGAAGATGCAGTAGAAAAAATTCTGGATCTGTTTTCAAAGACCAAGAATAATCGGGAATTTGTGGAGATGTCCAAGAAAATGCGCTTTTTCTAAGGCTGTAATCTTTTATATAATAAATGCTTGCATTAAGTTTTTTTCTATGTTATACTATACAAGCTGTTTATTAGACAAAGTCGGTTTACGAACCGCGATTTAATAGAAATCAGAGTATGCGAGGTGAAAATCATGAAAGAGGGAATCCATCCAAATTACTACCAGGCAAAGGTTGTTTGCAACTGCGGTAATGAATTCGTAACTGGTTCTACAAAGGAAGACATCCACGTAGAAGTTTGTTCTAAATGCCATTCATTCTACACCGGTCAGCAGAAAGCTGCTTCCGCTCGTGGACGTATTGATAAATTCAATCGTAAATATGGCGTTAAGGCTGAATAAGTTTGGAGCAAAGAAAAGGTTGAGTTTAGTGGAAACACTTTAGCTCAACCTTTTTTGAGATTAGAATATTGTTAAATCTATTTTCTAACAGAGAGGTGGTTGGCGTATGAAGTATTCAGGAATCGGCGGTCAGGCCGTGATTGAAGGCGTTATGATGAAAAACAGGGATGAGTATGCCATAGCAGTCCGAAAGCCGGACGGAACCATTGAAGTGAAGAAAGATGCGTATGTCAGCATGGGGGAAAAAGTAAAGCTGTTTTCTCTTCCGTTTTTCAGAGGTATTTTCAGTTTTGTTGATTCCATGATACTGGGTATGAGGGCGCTTACCTTTTCCGCCAGTTTCTTTGAGGATGATGAAGAGGATTTAGAACCCTCCAGATTTGAGAAGCTGCTGGAACGGATATTTGGTGAAAAGATGGAAAAAGCCCTGATGAGCATGGTGATGGTATTTTCCGTAATTATGGCAATCTGCATATTCATGGTGCTTCCTCTGTTTCTGGCTAATATATTTCACCGTTTCATTCAGTCACAGACTGTGATGGCTGTTTTGGAAGGTGTAATCCGTATCGGCATTTTTATCACTTATATTAAACTGGTTTCCCGTATGGAGGATATCAGACGTACCTTCATGTACCATGGAGCAGAACATAAATGTATTAACTGCCTGGAACACGGGCTGGAACTGAATGTAGAGAATGTAAGAAAAAGTTCCAAGGAACATAAACGCTGCGGAACCAGTTTTCTTTTAATCGTAATGATTATCAGCATTTTGTTTTTTATGGTGATTCAGGTAAAGACTCTGCCCTTGCGGATTTTGAGCCGTATTATTCTGATTCCTGTGATTGCAGGGGTATCCTATGAGTTTCTGCGTTTAGCAGGGCGGAGCGATTCAAAGCTGGTGGATATTTTAAGCAGACCGGGCATGTGGATGCAGGGGCTGACTACCAGTGAACCCGATGACTCCATGATTGAAGTAGGGATTGCCTCTGTGGAAGCAGTATTTGACTGGAGAGAATTTCTTGGTAAGAATTTTCCGGAGAACAAATCATGAGTTTAACATTAAATCAGTTATTGGAAGAAGGAACAGGCAGACTGATGAAGGCAGGGGTACAGGAAGCTGCGCTTGATGCGAGATATCTGCTGCTTGAAGCATTCCATACGGATCTGCCGCATTTCCTTATTGAACGGAACAGGGTTCTGAGTGCGGAAGAGGAATCGGGAGAATCTGTCCGTGATTTCTACCGGATGCTTGGGCTGCGGTCGGAGAGAATTCCCCTTCAGCAGATAACCGGGAGCAGGGAATTCATGGGCCTTAATTTTTTTGTCAATGAACATGTTCTGATTCCCAGGCAGGATACGGAGACTCTGGTGGAGCAGATATTAAAGGATTATAGGGGCAGGAATCCCAGAGTTCTGGATTTATGCACCGGCAGCGGGTGTATTGCCGTAAGTCTTTCAAAGCTTGGCGGGTTTGAATCGGTTGTGGCAGCGGACATTTCCGAAGAAGCTTTAAAAGTTGCAGGAAGGAATGGGGAAGCAATTTTAGGGAAAGAGAAAATTACATTCCTGTTAAGCGATTTATTTGATGCTTTTAAGGAAGGTGAAACATTCGATGTGATTGTGTCTAATCCGCCCTATATTCCCACTGAGGTAATCAAAGAGCTGCAGCCTGAGGTCCGGGATCATGAGCCTGTACTGGCGCTGGACGGAAAAGAAGATGGTCTTTACTTTTACAGAAGACTGGCAACAGAAAGCCGGGTTTATCTAAATCCTGGCGGTGCGGTTTATCTGGAAATTGGATATGACCAGAAAGACGCAGTCAGCACATTGCTTGAGGAAGCTGGTTTTATAAAGATCCGTTCATGGTGTGATGCGGCCGGGCTGGATCGTGTAGTGAGCGGAGTTTTAGAAAAATAATGGGCAAAAGCCCTTTTGGTGACATTTTGGAGGATACCAATGTTTGATCGATTAGATGATATATTAATTCATTATGAAGAGCTGATGCAGGAACTTAACAATCCATCCGTTGCAGAGGATCAGAACCGGTTCCGGAAGCTGATGAAGGAACAGGCGGATTTAGCAGATCTTGTGGAAGCTTATACCCAGTATAAGAAGGCGAAGCAGACCGTGGAAGAAAGTCTGGCCCTTCTTGAGGAAGAGAGTGACGAGGAGATGCGGGAGATGGCAAAGGAGGAATTATCCGATGCCAAGAAGCGCATTGAACAGCTGGAGCAGGAGCTGAAGATACTTCTTCTGCCCAAAGACCCCAACGATGATAAGAACATCATTCTGGAGATCCGTGCAGGAGCGGGCGGAGATGAAGCTGCGCTTTTTGCTTCTGAGCTGTACCGCATGTATGTGAATTATGCAGAAGCCCAGAGATGGAAAGTGGAGTTAATCAGCGTCAATGAAAATGGAATCGGCGGTTTTAAGGAAGTAGTTGCCATGATCACCGGAAAAGGTGCTTATTCCAAGATGAAATATGAAAGCGGCGTTCACCGGGTTCAGAGAGTGCCGGAGACAGAGAGCGGCGGAAGAATCCATACCTCAACGGCAACTGTGGCAGTTATGCCTGAAGCGGAGGAAGTGGATGTAGTGATTGAGGATAAGGATGTGAGAATCGATGTCATGCGTGCTTCCGGTAACGGCGGACAGTGCGTAAATACCACCGATTCAGCAGTTCGTCTGACTCATATGCCTACAGGGATAGTGATTTACAGCCAGACAGAGAAATCCCAGCTTCAGAACAAAGAAAAAGCTTTCCGCCTGCTTCGTTCCAAGCTTTATGATATTGAGCTGGAAAAGAGACAGAATTCTGAGGCGGAGGAGCGCCGAAGCCAGATTGGTACAGGTGACCGGTCTGAGAAGATCAGAACCTATAACTTTCCTCAGGGCCGTGTGACAGATCACCGGATTAAGCTGACTCTTTATAAGATTGATTCCATTATGAATGGAGATATTTATGAACTTCTGGACTCTTTGATTGCAGCAGATCAGGCAGAAAAACTTGCCAGACTGAATGAAAATTAAGGGGATTGCTAGAAATTTCTGCTAAGATTTTAAAATAAATGCCTGTACTTGTAATATTTTATACAGCAGGTATAATATAATAAAGAAGGGCAATCGCCACAGGGTGGTTGGCTAATTAGAAAAGCAAAAACCTTCCCGACCGGCCAAAGTACAGGGAAGGCTTTTTGCGGTCAGTGACACGTCATAAAGACGAATGTCAGCAGTGCCAGAAGGAACGTACCAAAAGACATTAAGTCCTTGAAGTCATAATTCTTCATAAGCAACACCTCCATTCTATGTAGAATCGAGGCCTACCACCCTATACACGATTGCCAGCAGTTTGTACCTGCCAGTATAATTATATGTATCATCTTATAAATATACCAATAAAAAATGAAAATATCTGAAAAATTCCTCCCGGACATAGTCGTTGTCTGAGAGGAATTTTTTGCTATTGAATGAAATAGTCGGGAAATGATGCTACAAGCTCTGACTTTTCCAGCTGGTGTCTGTTTATATGCCTGGTCATCAGGATCTCAGCAAGCTCTGAATCCCTGCGTTCAATGGCATAGATAATATTCTCATGATCCTCTACAATCTTGGTAGGCTTGCTTGATTTTAAGGAAAGGGTTCTGATCCGGTCAAAATGTACCATCTGGGACTGAATGACCTCAAACGTTCTGGCTTTGTTCACAGATTGAAACAAGAGCATGTGAAACTCATTGTCCAGAGGAAAGAACTTTGCTGTATCTTCCTGCTCCAGACAGAATTTCTGTTCATTTATATTGTCTTTCAGCTTCTTTAAATCCACTGGTTCCGGACTTTCGCAGGCAAGCTTTAACACCGCATTCTCCAGAACAAGTCTCATAAAGCGCGCTTCTTCAATCCGTTCATAATCAATTTTTGATATATAGCTTCCCCGCTGGGGAAGTATTTCAACCAGGTTTGATTTGCTCAGTTCAATCAGTGCCTCTCTGACTGGCGTTCTTGAAAGCTTTAAGGTAGAGGAAAGCTCATTTTCACTTACTGCACTGCCTGGAACAAGCTCCAGATTAATGATATTATAGAGAAGAACACGTATGGCATAGTTTCTTGCATTCTCTCCGGGAGACCGATCGAACAATTTCATAAAAAACCTCTCTTATCAAAATATAAATCCTGCTGACAGGAATATACGGTTAGTATACTACTGAACAGCAAGTTTATCTATTGTTTTCTTTAAAAACCCATCAGGATCAGGGGAAGACTTGTATACAAGTATCATGCTTTGAAAACTCTAAAATGTCAATGATATAAGAAATAAAAATAAAAATATGTCAATATGCACAAAAAATAGGATAAAAAATATACAAAATTACATATTGAATATTTTCTCGTAATATACTACCATACAAGATAGAAGGGCATGTAATAGAAAAATTCATACATGTTTGGTTGGCTGGGTAATACTAGCACATAATAGGGACAGCACTTATTTTGTGCCGGCCGTATTTTTACATTAAAACGATGAATCATTACAAAACAGGAGGAACGAAACAATGGAAATGACTTTACGCTGGTATGGACCAGGATATGACAGTGTGTCTCTTGAACAGATCAAACAAATACCCGGAGTAAAAAGTGTTATTACGACCCTGATGGGAAAACAGGCAGGAGAAGTTTGGACCGAGGCGGAGATTTTGAAACTTAAAAAAGTAGTGGAGGATGCAGGTCTTACCATTGCTGGAATCGAATCGGTTAACATTTCTGATGATATTAAGATCGGTACCGAAAGGCGGGAACAGCACATTGCAAATTATATCGAGACTCTTGAAAATCTGGGAAAAGCCGGAATTCATATGGTTTGCTATAATTTTATGCCTGTATTTGACTGGACTCGCTCCGATCTTGCAAGAGTACGTCCGGATGGATCAACCGTACTTGCTTATAACCAGGATGTAGTGGATAAAATCGATCCTGCACATATGAAAGAATCTGTTGAAAAGATGTCCAACGGTTTTGTAATGCCAGGCTGGGAGCCGGAGCGTCTGTCACGTCTGGAAGCTTTATTTGAAGCATACAAAGACATCGACGAAGAGAAGCTGTTTAATAACCTTGTTTATTTCCTGGAGTCAATCGGTGAGGTTTGCGAAAAATATGATATCAGGATGGGTATTCATCCCGATGATCCGGCATGGCCAATCTTTGGTCTGCCAAGAATTGTGCGTAACAAAGAATGGATTGTAAGACTGTTAAAAGCTGTTGACAAGCCATACAACGGTATTACTTTATGTACAGGATCTCTTGGATCCAATCCGGCAAACGATATCTGTGATATTATTAAAGCTGCAAAGGGAAGAATTCCATTTGCACATGTAAGAAACTTAAAATACAACAGTGAGAGAGATTTCGAAGAGGCAGCGCATCTTTCTTCTGATGGTTCCATGGACATGCATGCCATTATGAAAGCACTGTATGAAACAGGATTTGACGGAGTGATCCGTCCGGATCATGGAAGAATGATCTGGGGAGAGGTCGCCATGCCTGGATACGGCCTTTATGACAGAGCACTGGGGGCAGTATATCTCCAGGGATTATGGGAAGCCATTGATAAGGAATCAGGGAAAAACTAAGGAGGCAGTGCCGGTATGAAGCTGACATTAGAAGGTTTAAAAAATAAAGAAGCCTGGGAGGCGGCTGGAATCAGTCTTCCGCTTTATGACATCGAGACGGTGGTCAGAGAGACAAAAGAGGCACCGGTGTGGGTACATTTTGGAGCTGGCAATATCTTCCGTATCTTTATCGGAGGAATCGCAGACACTCTGATTGCACAGGGAGAAAGTACCAAAGGAATTACCTGTGTAGAGACTTTTGATTTTGATGTAATTGATAAGATCTACGATCCATATGACAATCTGGTTCTCGCAGTAACTTTAAATGCAGATGGCTCCACTGGAAAAAAGGTGATCGGCTCCCTGACAGAAGCAATCAGGGCCCAATCCTCTGTTGCATCTGAGTGGAATCGCCTGAAGGAGATCTTTGTAAATCCCGACTTGCAGATGGCTTCTTTCACCATTACAGAAAAAGGCTATGCACTGAAAGGAACAGAGGGAAATTATTTCCCATTTATCTTATCAGATCTGGAAAATGGACCTGAGAAAGCCGTTTCGGCCATGGCTGTGGTATGCGCGCTGCTGTTAGAACGTTTTAAGGCTGGTAAAGCACCTATGGCAGTGGTTTCCATGGATAACTGCTCTCATAATGGTGAGAAGCTGAAACAGTCCATCGTGACAGTTGCAAGAGAATGGGAGAACAGAGGATATGTGGAGAAAGCCTTTGTTGATTACCTGGAAGATGAATCCCGTGTTTCTTTCCCCTGGTCCATGATTGATAAGATCACACCACGTCCTGCAGATTCTGTATGCAGCGAGCTGGAAAAAGCAGGAGTTGAGGATATGGCTCCGGTAATTACATCCAAGAAGACCTACATCGCACCGTTTGTCAATGCAGAGGGACCTCAGTATCTGGTAATTGAAGATAAATTCCCCAACGGAAGGCCGGCACTTGAGAAAGCCGGAGTTTATATGACAGACCGGGATACTGTAAACAAAGTGGAGCGAATGAAAGTTACCACCTGCTTAAATCCGCTGCATACCGCGCTGGCAGTTTATGGCTGTGTTCTTGGATATACCCTGATTGCAGATGAGATGAAGGATGCGCAGCTGAATCAGCTGGTTCATGAGATCGGTCCCGTAGAAGGAATGCCGGTTGTTACTGACCCAGGGATTCTCTCTCCTATGAAATTTGTAGACGAAGTAATCCGTATCAGAATCCCTAATCCATTTATGCCTGATACACCCCAGAGAATTGCTACAGATACATCTCAGAAGGTCGGAATCCGATATGGCGAGACCATTAAGGCATATGTGGAAAAGTATGGAGATGCGAAAAAGTTAAAAGCCATTCCGCTGGCAATTGCAGGCTGGTGCCGTTATCTTCTGGCAGTGGATGATGAGGGTAAGGCATTTGAACTCTCCTCTGATCCTATGATTCCGGAGCTGACAGAGAAGTTAAAAGGAATTGAACTTGGAAAGCCGGAGACTTATCATGGACAGCTGAAAGAAATCCTTTCAAATGAGCATATTTTCGGAATTGATCTTTACAAGGCAGGTATTGGAGAAAAAATTGAAGAAATGTTCTGCGCCCAGATTGCGGGAGCAGGAGCAGTGAGAGAAACACTGAAGCGTGAGTTAAATCACTGATGAAGATATAAAAGTGCGTCCTGGTAGGAAGTTTAAGTCCCCGCCAGGACGTACTTTGTATATTATGACATTCCGGATTCTATTTTCTGGTTCTTGATTCCGTGCTTTTCTGCAAAGCCGGTAAGAATCATAGTCAGGGCACCATCTCCGGTTACATTGCATGCAGTACCAAAGCTGTCCTGCAAGGCAAAGATTGTCAGCATGAGAGCAGTTCCCATCTCATCAAAACCTAAGACTCCGGTGATCAGTCCAAGTGACGCCATAACAGTTCCTCCGGGAACGCCCGGCGCTCCGATAGCAAATACACCCAGAAGAGCACAGAATAAAAGCATGGAGCTAAGGGAAGGAATGAAACCGTAAAGGATTTTCGATACAGTCATAACAAAGAAAACCTCGGTTAGTACAGATCCGCATAAATGAATGTTAGCAAAAAGCGGGATACCGAAGTCCACCATATCTTCTCTCAAAGTGGGCTGAGATTTTTTCGCACATTTTAAAGCGACGGCGAGAGTGGCGGCTGATGACATAGTTCCTACAGCAGTGATATAGGCAGGTCCGTAGTTGCGCAGAACATCAAAGGGATTCTTCCTGGAATAAGCACCGCCGATGAGATACAGAACTGCCAGCCAGATATAGTGTCCTGCCATTACAATCAGCACTACCTGAAGGAAAACCGGAAGCTGTTTTGTGATGGTTCCTTCGTAGGACAAAGCACAGAAAGTAAACGCGATAAAAACAGGAAGAATGGGTATGACTACCTTTGTTACAATGGACAGGACAATTTCCTGAAATTCCTCCAATACCTGGGTAATCACTTCAGATTTTGTCCAGGTAGCGGCAAGACCCAGTAAAAGTGAAAATACCAGAGCACTCATGACCGGCATGATCTGGGGAATATCCAGCTGGAATACAATGCCTGGAAGTTCCTTTAAGCCATCTGTACTTGGTGAAATCGACAGATGAGGGATCATAACATATCCGGCAGTCATGGAAAACAAGGCTGCACCTATGGAAGAAATATAAGCTGCCGAAACAGCAATTCCCAGCATTTTGGAAGCGTTGTTGCCTAATCTTGTGATAGATGGGGCAATAAAGCCGATGATAATGAGCGGAACACAGAATACTATGATCTGATTCAGTATGTATTTGACTGTGACTACAACATTCATCAATTGTTCTCCAGCTGCCTGTCCGATTAAGATTCCCCCGATAACCCCCAGAAGTAATTTAAATGGTAAACTACTTACTAATTTTTTCATACTTATTCTCCTATCATGATTTTAATGATTTCCTCGTTGGTTTCTTTCATGCCTTTTTTCCCCAATCTGCCAACGTTTTTCAGCGTAGCCTCTACGCCTTTTGTGACAATGCCGTCCCCATCCAGAAATTGCTGTCCCTGACTGTACATGCTGTATCCAAAGATTCCGGCCTCAATGGAGGAGGCAATCTTTGCCGCACAGGAAGCCTTTGCACCATCGCATACAATACCGGAAACAATGGCCAGCGCATTGACAACCGTATGTATGACCTCTTCGTAGCCCCCTCCGCATAAATAGGCTATTCCGGCTCCGGCCCCGGCCCCTGCATTAACCGCTCCGCAGTAAGCCGATAATCTTCCGATGGGAGTCTTCTGATGGATGGAAGTTAAGTTGGATAAGGCAAGTGCCCGGTACATGGTTTCCTCGCTGACTCCTAATTCCCTTGCATAGACGATTACAGGAACGGAGACTGTGATCCCCTGATTGCCGCTTCCCGAGTTTATGATGACCGGCAGCTCGCAGCCATTCATACGGGCGTCAGAACCGGCGGCAGCCATGGCCTTTGCTTTAAGGGAAATGTCGCTGCCGGCACTCTTTAACAGTACCTTACCGATATTGGCACCATAGTCATTTTTAATCCCCTCCTCGGCAATGGCCCAGTTGTACTTAATCTGGCGGCCCAGCGTTTCTTTGATATCAGCAATGTCAACTGTATTAATAAAATCCCAGATATCCTCCATATTGAGTAAGCTCCGGTCGGTCAGGGCCTCTTCCTCTTTGCCGGCATCCAGCTGTTTTAAGAGCACCCCGTCTTTCTCGATCAGTACAATATTGGTATGGTAATTGGCAATCCGCACTTTGCATGTGGAGGACCCTTTATACAGATTGATAAGGATATCGAAGGTGATTCCGTTGTCAATATGTACAACCCCTATTTCAGTTTCCTCCATAAATTTTTTCATCTCAGGGATTTGCTCTGGTGTAACGCAGGAGATCACTTCCAGTTCCTTTTCCGGATCTCCCGCCACGATACCTGCTGCTACGGCAGCCGGGATGCCCTTTAGATGACCGGTATTGGGAACAATTACGGATTTTACATTTTTAATGATGCTCCCGCTGGCTCCTACCACCACCTTATCGGGCATGGCCCCAAGAGTCTTTTTTGCTACTGCAGCAGCGTAGGCCAGGGCGATTGGTTCCGTACAGCCCATGGCGGGAACCAGTTCCTCCTTCAGTATCTGCACGTAGGCGGGGTATTTACAATTTGCCTTTTCCATACTTTTAAAGTCCTTTCTGATCGTGTCCTGAAAATACTCATCTTTCGAGTTGATTTCTGAGTGACTTTAATGTAACATAAAAACATCTGAATGTAAAATTTAATGTTTTTATGATTACGTTTAACATTTTTAAATCATGAAAGGAAAACTATGGAACTCCGGGAGATACGTACATTTCTGGAAGTGGCTGATTTAAAAAGCTTCTGCAGGGCTGCAGAAAAGCTTAAATATTCCCAGGCAGCAGTCACAGTTCAGATTAAACAACTGGAAAAAGAATTAAATGTCCACTTATTTGACAGGATTGGGAAACAAACCACTCTGACTCATGAGGGGGAGATGTTTTATCAGTATGCATCTGAAATTATGCGGAATGTGGCTTATGCCCGCAATGCGCTGGGGCAGTCATCGGAGCTGACGGGCAGGCTGGTGATCGGTACTATCGAATCCATCTGTTCTACACTGTTTCCTCCGTTAATCAGGGAGTATCACCATCGGTTTCCCAAAGTAAATATCAATATTATTGTTGATTCTCCGGGTACTCTGCTGAATATGATGAACAGCAATCAGGTTGATATGGTGTATTTTCTGGATCGCAGAATGTATGATTCCAAATGGGTTAAAATATTGGAAAAACCCGAAGAAATCATATTCGCTGCATCAAAGGATCATATCTTTGCAAAGGAAACCGGACTTACCATTGATCAGGTGATTACCCAGCCGCTGATACTGACAGAAAAAGATGCCAGCTATCGGTTTATACTGGAGCAGTATCTGGCATCAGACGACAAGAAGCTCCATCCCTTCCTGGAAATCGGAAATACGGAATTTATCATAAAACTTCTTAAGCAGAATGAAGGAATCTCTTTTATTCCGGAGTTTACCATAAAAAAAGATATGAAGCTTGGGAGTCTGACTGCGCTTTCCATGAAAGAATTTCATCTAAGGACGTGGAGGCAGATTGTTTATCATAAGGATAAGTGGCTCAGCAGGGAGATGAAGGCGTTTATGGAGCTGGTTCTGGAGATGGAGGAGCATTGATATTGTACGGGTTGTAACCATGTGATATACTAAGAAAACAAAATAATCAGCTGGAGGATAAACTATGGAAGTATTGAAAATTGGAATCATGGGAACAGGCAGAATTGCGTCACTGCTGGCAGAGACCATGGTTCATATGCCTGAAGTCTGTTTGTATGGAGCTGCTTCACGGAGCCTTCAAAAGGCGGAAGAATTTGCAGCACGTTTTTCTATAAAAAAAGCTTATGGCTCTTATGAAGAACTGGCGGCTGACAGCGGGATTCAGCTGATTTATATTGCAACTCCCCATTCGGAGCACTGCAGCAATGCCAGGCTGTGTCTGGAGCATGGAAAACATGTTCTGTGCGAAAAATCCTTTGCAGCCAATTACCCTCAGGCGAAAGAGATGATTGATCTGGCAGAAGAGAAAAATCTGATGATTACGGAAGCCATGTGGGTGCGTTATATGCCTATGGCTGAGACATTAAAAGAGATTCTGAATTCCGGAATTATCGGAGAGCCAATGACACTCACTGCCAATCTCGCCTATCTGGTATCGGATAAGCCCCGGATTGTTAAGCCCGAGCTTGCAGGGGGAGCGCTCCTGGATGTTGGAGTTTATACCCTTAATTTTGCGTCTCTTGTATTCGGTGATGAGATTACAGATATCACTTCCAGCGTGATAAAGACAGAAACGGGAGTGGATGCCCAAAACAGCATCACGCTTCTTTATCCCGGCGGAAAAATGGCAGTGCTTAACAGCTCAATTCAGGTCCTTTCCGACCGCCAGGGTATCATTTACGGAACAAAAGGATTTCTGGTTGTGGAAAATATCAATAATTTTGAATCTATTTGTGTATACGATAAAGATCGGAAGCTGGTGGCCACCTATGAAAGACCGGAACAGATAACCGGATATGAATATCAGGTTCTGGCCAGCAAAGCGGCTATTGAACAGGGCCTGACCGAGTGCCCGCAGATGACTCACCAGACGACTCTTCATGTTATGAAAGTCATGGACGAACTTAGAAGACAATGGGGTATACGCTATCCCTTCGAACTAACCAATGAGGATTAATTTATGTTTTCAAGAAAAGATTTAACCGGGCTTCTGGCCCCGTTAATTGTAGAACAGATCCTGGCTGTCCTGGTAGGAATGGTGGCTGTGGTGATGGTAGCTGCGGTTGGGGAAGCAGCTGTATCAGGCGTATCTCTTGTGGATGCAGTCAACATACTGATTATACAGATACTTTCCGCACTGGCAACGGGAGGCGCAGTGATTTCCGCTCAGTATTTAGGGAAAAAGCAATCGGAGAATGCATGTAAGGCAGCAGGACAGCTGATGGGGGTTACGGCCGTATTTTCATTATTAATCACCTTTGCTGCCTTGGCAGGCAACAGATTTTTGCTTAGAATTATATTTGGAAATGTGGAACCGGAAGTCATGGACGCAGCTGTGATTTATTTTCAGATTACTGCTCTGTCTTATCCTTTTATAGCAATCTATAACTCCTGTGCCGCACTTTTCCGGTCTATGGGAAATGCTAAAATCTCCATGTTTGTGTCGCTGGTCATGAATGCGGTGAATATTGTGGGCAATACCATCTGCGTTTACGGCCTGCATATGGGAGTGGAAGGCGTGGCTTACCCCACTCTTATAAGCCGTATTGTTGCAGCTGTCATGATGTTTTATATGATACAGAATCCGGACAATGTGGTAAGAATCAGACGGCTTTCTGAGCTGAAACCGGATTTGAAAATGATAAAAAATATTTTGGTTGTAGGTATTCCCAACGGTTTGGAAAACGGTATGTTTCAGTTTGGAAAGATTGCTCTTCAGAGCCTGGTTTCTTCACTTGGAACTGCAGCAATTGCAAGCTATGCAGTAGCATCAAACCTGGTAACTCTTTTATATCTTCCAGGGAATGCCATTGGTCTTGGTCTGATTACCATTGTGGGACAGTGCGTGGGTGCAGGAGAGAGCAGACAGGTAAAGTATTACTCCAGGCTTTTGGTGGGAATTAATTATGGTATCCTGTTAATTCTTTGCGCAGTCATGGTTTTATTCTCGGATCAGCTGGTATCAATTTACAATCTGTCTCCTCAGGCAGCACATATATCGGCACAGATGATAGTCGTTCATTGTTTTGCCATGATTGTGTGGCCAATTTCCTTTACGATTCCATATGCCTTAAGAGCTTCCATGGATGCAAAGTTTACCATGATGGTTTCTGTTTTTTCCATGTGGCTTTTTCGGATTGGTACCTCCTATTTATTCGTTCAGGTCATGAATCTGGGGGTAATGGGGATCTGGTATGGAATGTTTATTGACTGGTTTTTCCGCGCTGTTGTATTTGCACTGCGGTTTCGGGGAATTGAAAAAAGGGCAGTGTCCGTTTCTTAAACGGCACTGTCCTTTTAACGTTCTTCGTTCATCTTTCCGTCAGCATTCACATAGGAACCATCCACGACCCGGCTGACTGCCATCTGTCCCACAACACCCTCAGGTCCGGTGTTAAAATAATACCAGCTGCCGTCAACCTTGTGCCAGCCGGTCACCATAATACCTATCTGGTTTGTATAAAATGAGGCTTTGTAATGAGAATCACGAATCCAACCGGTCACCATGGCACCTTCTGTACTCCCTTCTTCAGGATTAAAGTAATACCAATGACCATTTAAATAACGCCAGCCAGTAGCCATATATCCATTATCCATAAAATAATAGGAATTACCCTGATATTCAATCCACTGTCCGGCGGGATATTTGGAATTCCACTGATTGAAATACCGCCAGCCGGCGTCATCCTTCACCCAGTTCCCGGTAATATAGATGGATTCATCTTTTGTATGGGCATAGCTGATCAAATAGTCTGCGCCGTATGCAGCAAACCAGACGGATAAAAGCATGGCGGCTGCCAGGTGAATGGCAGGGGACGGAAACAAGCGGCGTCTGTCGTTCATATTCTCCTCCTTCCGGTTTATCCAGAGATTGTATGAGACGATTATAAGCGAACCCCTGGAAAAAAACAATGAGGGAAAGGAAACCGTAAGATATTATTTATAAATCTGTGATTTTAGTGAAAAGGATCTTGACACAACTGCTTGCATTTGTTATATTACATATAGAACAAATGAGGCAATGTTTGCACATAACCGGATAAAGGAGGAAATTGCCGTGAACATTAATAAATTTACACAGAAGTCCATGGAGGCTGTCCAGAATTGCGAAAAGCTTGCATATGAATATGGGAACCAGCAGATTGAGCAGGAGCACATGCTTTACAGCCTTCTTACCATTGAAGACAGCCTGATTTTAAAACTGGTTACAAAGATGAATATACAAAAGGAGCAGTTTCTTGATGAGGCCGCAGGGGCAATACAGAAGCTTCCTAAAGTAAGCGGAGGACAACTCTACATCAGCAATGATTTAAATAAAGTTTTAATCAGTGCCGAGGATGAAGCCAAGGGAATGGGAGACCAGTATGTTTCCGTTGAGCATTTATTCCTGGCTATGCTGAAGCAGCCGTCAAGAATGTTAAAAGAACTGTTTCGCAGCTATGGCATGACTAAAGAAAACTTTTTGACGGCCTTGTCTACGGTAAGAGGCAACCAGCGGGTTGTAAGCGACAATCCGGAGGCAACCTACGATACCCTGACAAAATATGGGTATGACATGGTTGAGAGGGCCAGAGAACAGAAACTGGACCCGGTAATAGGCAGAGACAGTGAAATCCGCAATGTAGTCCGGATTCTTTCCAGAAAGACTAAAAACAACCCGGTTTTAATCGGGGAGCCAGGCGTCGGTAAGACAGCGGTTGTGGAAGGGCTGGCTCAGAGAATCGTCAGAGGAGATGTGCCGGAGGGATTAAATGACAAAAAGCTGTTTGCCCTTGATATGGGTGCTTTGCTGGCAGGCGCAAAGTACCGGGGAGAATTTGAAGAACGTTTAAAGGCAGTTCTTGATGAGGTGAAAAAGAGCGACGGCCAGATTATTCTTTTCATTGATGAGCTTCACACTATTGTTGGTGCAGGAAAGACAGAGGGCTCCATGGATGCAGGAAATATGCTGAAACCCATGCTCGCCAGAGGAGAACTTCACTGCATCGGTGCGACTACCCTGGACGAATACCGTCAGTATATTGAAAAGGATCAGGCTCTGGAACGGAGATTTCAGCCTGTTATGGTGGATGAACCCACAGTGGAAGATACGATTTCCATTTTAAGAGGATTAAAGGAGCGGTATGAGGTTTATCACGGGGTGAAGATCACAGACTCTGCCCTGGTATCTGCAGCCACCCTTTCTGACCGCTATATCAGTGAGCGTTTTCTTCCGGATAAGGCCATCGACCTGGTGGATGAGGCCTGTGCCATGATAAAGACAGAGCTGGATTCCATGCCTTCTGAGCTCGACGAGCTTTCAAGGCGGATTATGCAGATGGAGATAGAGGAAGCAGCGCTAAAGAAAGAAACAGACCGGTTAAGTCAGGACCGTCTGGCAGAGCTGCAGAAAGAGCTGGCAGAGCTGCACGATGAATTTGCATCACAGAAGGCTCAGTGGGAGAATGAAAAGGCATCGGTAGAACGTCTTTCTTCTTTAAGAGAAGAGATTGAAAATTTAAACAGGGAAATCCAGACAGCCCAGCAGAAATATGACTTAAACCGTGCGGCAGAGCTGCAGTACGGCAGACTGCCTCAGCTTCAGAAGGAACTTGCAGAGGAAGAGGAACGGGTGAAGAATCAGGATTTAAGTCTGGTGCGTGAAAGTGTTACTGAGGATGAAATTGCAAGAATTGTATCCAAATGGACGGGAATCCCCGTAGCCCGGCTGACGGAAAGTGAGAGAAATAAGACTCTTCATCTGGATCAGGAGCTTCATAAGAGAGTCATCGGGCAGGAGGAAGCTGTTTTAAAGGTGACTGAAGCAATTATCAGGTCTAAGGCAGGAATTAAGGATCCAACCAAGCCGATCGGTTCCTTTCTCTTTTTAGGGCCTACAGGCGTGGGAAAAACAGAGCTCGCCAAGGCACTTGCAGAAAGCCTGTTTGATGAAGAAAACAACATCGTCCGAATCGATATGAGTGAATACATGGAAAAGCATTCGGTATCCAGGCTCATTGGAGCACCTCCCGGATATGTAGGTTATGATGAGGGAGGCCAGCTTACAGAAGCAGTCCGCAGAAAACCATATTCCGTGGTGCTGTTTGACGAAGTTGAAAAAGCCCATCCGGATGTGTTTAATGTACTGCTGCAGGTTCTTGATGATGGACGGATCACTGATTCCACCGGAAAGACCGTTGACTTTAAAAATACCATTATTATTATGACATCTAATATTGGTTCCCAGTATCTTCTTACGGGAATAGACAGCGAAGGCAATATCAGAAAAGAGGCAGAGGAGATGGTAATGGGAGATTTGAGATCCCATTTCAGACCGGAATTTTTAAACCGTCTGGATGAAATCATTCTGTTTAAACCTCTGGATAAGAGTAATATTTCCGGTATTGTGAGTCTGCTCATGAAGGATTTAAACCGGAGGCTGGAGGATCGCGAGATCAGTATCGAACTGACCGCCCAGGCCGGTGAATTTGTAGTAGAACAGGGTTATGATCCGGTGTATGGTGCCAGACCGTTAAAACGTTATCTGCAAAAGCATGTGGAGACACTTGCGGCAAGGGTAATCCTTGGAGATGAAATACATGCAGGCAGTACCATCGTAATTGATGTCTCAGAAGATGGGGAGAAGCTGATTGCATATCTGGAATAAAAAAGGGGATGGATTAAGTAGTGGACATTACGCATAATAAGGGAGCCAGCGTTACGGCTCCCTTTTGTGTCAGAATCATCAGGCTTTAGAATTAAGATACTGTCCAGAGGATATCTCTGTTCACTGTATGGTAAAAAGTATCCCGTATTTCCTTAGGATCGGTTGTCTTGCCAAGTATCCACATGAGCTTCGTTACTGTGGCCTCCAGCGTCATATCATATGCTTCCAGCAGACCGAATTCTTTCTTAATGGAATGTCCCACTTCATAAACAGACATATTGCTGCCTTCATTGGTTACCTGGGTGGTCATAACCACAGTCTTTCCCAGAGAAATCCATTTTTCAATTGCTTTATAGAAATCGCCTGTATCATAGGAAGGAAGACCGCCTACACCGAAGGATTCGATGATAACAGCATCATAATGCCCGGCCATATAATCCAGAACATCCGCGCCCATGGATGGGATCAGTTTTAAGAGAGCCACGTTGCAGTTCAGTTTATGAAAAAACTGGGGGGTACCGGAGCAGTCCTTTTTGTCATCCAGATAGAAAATTACGTGCCCATCCTGAATTGTGGCAATATAGGGAAAATTAATGCTGGAGAAGGCGTTGTAGCTTTTGGTCCGTTCTTTCTTTCCCCTTGTGCCGGAAATCACTTTACCGTCGAAAACGATATTCACATCGTGGGACCGGTCATCACTGGCAAAACGGAGGCTGTCGGATAAATTGGTTCTTGCATCCGTGTTTTCCATGTCAATGGGTTTTTGAGCACCGGTTATGACGATGGGCTTAGGAGAAAACTGCACCAGATAAGATAGTGCAGCAGCTGTGTATGCCATCGTATCCGTGCCATGACAGATAACAAAGCCATCGTAATCTGCGTAATGATCTTCAATCGCTTTGGCAATCACAAGCCAGTGTTTTGGCTGCATATTGGTGCTGTCTATATTGAAGATCTGAAGACTGTCCACATGGCAGAAATCTGCCGCATCTGGGACATAGGAGAGGAGCTCATCTGAAGTCAGAAGGGGCTTTAAACCAGAATCTCCTCTTTTACATGCGATGGTACCGCCGGTTCCCAGCATCATTATTTTTTTCATTGGAATGTACCTCCTGAAGGATTATGAACCTGATTGTAGCATTTCTTTTTCCGTTCGTACAGGGCATTTCTTGAAAATCAAAGAAATCTGTGCTAAAATGAGGGACAAACAGATACAGGAGATAAAATAATGGCTAATATTCCAAAAGATCCGGTTATGCTGCTCAGTTATATCAATACTCAGCTGAGAGATTTTTATCCGTCTTTAAATGAGTGCTGTCTGAGTCTGGGAATAGAGGAAGAAGAGATCATTAAGTCTCTGGCTTCCATTGATTACCGGTATGACAATAATAAAAATCAGTTTATGTGAATGAAGTGGATAAAAAAGGGTCGTCGCAGCTGCGGGGACCTTTTTTGGAAAATTGATTTGTGACTATTTACAGGAGTCGGACCATAAAATTATTAGAATGAAAGATCAGAAAAAAGGAAAACTGTTTCATGTATAAGGGTTTCGGCTGTTTAGAAAATGAAACAGGTTTAAAAGAGAAGGGAGGGATTTGATATGGAATCTGTCTGGCATCAGATTATAGCTGTATGGAGATGGTTAATGGAGCATTTAATCTATATAAACCTGATTCTTTCTGTTATCATTGTTTTTTTTCAGCGGAGGGATCCAAAGGCAGTCTGGACCTGGCTTTTAGCGCTGTATTTTATTCCTGTATTCGGATTCCTCTTTTATCTTATCCTGGGGCAGGATATGAGGAAGGGGAAGATGTTCCGGGTTAAGGAAGTAGAGGACCGGATGCGCTACTCTGCCAGAAATCAGGAGGAGTTTCTAAAAAGCCATGATATTGGGCTGGACTCATCGCTTGCAAGGGATTATGCAGATCTTGTGGTATACAATCTGGAAACCTCGGGCTCTGTTCTGACCGTTGATAATTCCGTAGAGATCTTCACAGACGGAGAGAAAAAGTTTGAAAATCTCAGGGAAGAACTCTCCAAAGCAGTCCGGTTTATTCATCTGCAGTATTACATTATCAAGGATGACGAATTGTTTGATTCCATCATCCCCATATTAATAGAACGGGCAAAAGCAGGTGTGGAAGTCCGGATTCTCTGCGATGGTATGGGCGGACGGTTCATGCGTAAATCAAAATGGGAGAGATTAAAGGAAAGCGGCGTTAAGGTTGGGATCTTCTTTCCGCCGGTGTTAGGAAGGCTGCATCTGCGTATTAACTATAGAAATCACCGGAAAATTGTTGTCATTGATAACAGGGTTGGTTATGTGGGGGGATTTAATATTGGAAGAGAATATATTTCCAAAGATCCTAAATTCGGCTATTGGAGAGATACCCATTTAAAGCTTCATGGGGGCTCTGTTTTAAGCCTTCAGATTCGTTTTGCACTGGACTGGAACTATGCGGTAGGAGAGAATTTATTTAAAAATATGACATACTTCTGTGAGGACGGAGACGGAGCCTGTCTGGATAATTTGGGAGTGGTGGATATGAACCAGACAGAAAAAAAACTTGGTATTCAGATTATTGCCAGCGGACCTGATGCCAGAAGCAGACAGATCAGGGATAATTATATCCGGCTGTTCTCCAAAGCAAAGCATCATATCTACATTCAGACTCCCTATTTTGTTCCTGATGATGCGGTGCTTTCTGCTCTCAGGGTTGCAGCCAGATCCGGAGTGGATGTCAGGCTCATGATTCCCTGCAAACCGGATCATCCCTTTGTTTACTGGGCTACCTATTCCTATGTGGGAGACTTACTTTCCGAAGGCGCCAGATGTTACACCTATGAAAATGGATTTCTTCATTCAAAAGGTGTCATGACAGACGGAAGGGTCAGCTCCTATGGAACTGCCAATATGGATATCCGAAGCTTTGAACTGAACTTTGAAGTCAATGCGGTGATCTATGATGAAGAGACGACCAGAAAATTAGAAGAGCTATTTCTGGAGGATTTAAAGGTATGCCAGGAGATTACACCGGAGAGATATGATACCAGAAGTATCTTTATCCGCATCAAGGAACAGGGCAGCAGACTGCTCTCTCCTCTTTTATAGAATTCTTTTACAGTACAACATAATATCTCCATGTCCGGCACATAATGAAGCTTATGAAGACACTATCACAATTAAACTTAAAAGAATTACCCTTGAATTTTTGCAAATGCGGGGTTACAGGCTGGTGCCTGGAGGTACTATTTACCTCAACAGACTCCATTCTGCGCCATGACTGGCGCCTGATGGGGCAGACATCTCTTCTTATGTTTCCTATTTATGGCTGCGGAGCATTGCTGGCGCCTATCGGAACCATGATTGACCGCTGGGTTAATCCCAGAACCGGTCTGGCGGCAGCGAGGACGGATATCGCCATCCGCCACGGATTTCTCTATATGGTGCTGATCTTTGTGGCAGAGTATTTCTCCGGATCGCTCTTGCGGGGCAGGGGAATGTGCCCCTGGGACTATACCGGCAGAAGTACCAACATTGACGGACTGATCCGCCTTGATTTCGCACCGCTGTGGTTTGCTACGGGATTATTGTTCGAACAAATTACAAAAAAGAAAGGCAGGTAGTATTGTAATTAAAGAAACCATTCTATATAATAGATGGAATGGAGGACTAGACCAATGATTCGATTTATTCTTGTAGCAGCAACCGTTATTATTTACCTGATCTTAAGCATACCGGTCCTGATTGCTGAAAGCCTGATGGGAAGAAAGAACCGTCGTCTGCGGGATGAAAAAAGTATTTCCAAAGTGCGGTGGATTTTTAAGATCATCCTGTTTTTTGCAGGAGTTAAAATTACAGTAAAAGGGAAAGAAAAGATACCAAAGAACGAGGCAGTCTTATATGTGGGAAATCATAGAAGCTATTTCGATATTCTTGTAGGTTATACCACTGTTCCCGGCCTGATTGGTTTTGTAGCAAAAAAGGAGATGGAAAAGATTCCCCTTCTCTCCGCCTGGATGAAATATGTCAATTGTCTGTTTTTAGACAGACAGAATTTAAAGGAAGGGTTAAAAACCATTCTTCTGGGTATCGAGCAGGTGAAAAGTGGAATTTCTGTCTGGATATTCCCGGAGGGAACCCGGAATACAAATGAAGATATTATGAAGCTTCTTTCATTTAAGGAAGGCAGTTTAAAAATAGCAGAAAAAAGCGGATGTCCGGTAGTTCCTGTTGCTATAACCGGGACTGCGGAAGTTTTTGAGAAGCACCTTCCATTTATTCGTCCCTCTAAAGTGACCATTGAATTTGGAGAGCCCTTCCTTGTGAAGGAGCTGGAACCGGAATTTAAAAAATTTCCGGGTGCTTATGTAAAAAAACAGATTGAAGATATGCTGGAAGCAGAACTTTCACATCAGGGATAGCTGACAGGACGGTAAAGAAGACCAACAGATAAGGCAGAGGAATGGACATATGAAAAAATTAGACTTGCTGGAGATCAGAGAACAGCTTGACGGGATTGACCGTGAAATCGTAGAGTTGTTCGAAAAAAGAATGAGACTGAGCGGTGAGGTGGCTGAATTTAAGATCGAAACCGGCAAACCGGTTTATGATAAGGAAAGAGAGATGCAAAAGATTGATTCCGTAACCGGTATGGTGGAAGACGGATTCATGAAACAGGCAGTCAGCGAACTGTTTACCCAGATGATGACCATCAGCCGTCATTATCAGTACAAGCTGATGGCGGAACACGGACTGAAAGGGGAGGATACCTTTCGCCCGGTGAAAACCATTCCTGTAACTGATGCCCGGGTGGTTTATCAGGGCGTAGAGGGTGCATACAGCCATGCTGCAGCACTTCAGTATTTCGGCTCTGATGAAAACCTTTATCATGTGGTTACTTTTGAGGATGCCATGAAGGAAGTGGAGTCAGGACGTGCAGATTATGCAGTGCTCCCCATTGAAAATTCCTCTGCAGGAGCAGTGATTGATAACTATGATCTGCTGATGAAATATAGCAACTATATAGTAGCGGAGACATTTTTATCCGTAAACCATGCACTGCTGGGGCTTCCGGATGCCAATCCGGAAAACATCCGCACTGTGTTTTCACACCCCCAGGCGCTGATGCAGTGTTCGGAATTTCTAAATGATAACAGGAACTGGAAGCAGATCAGCGTGGAGAATACTGCTGCTGCTGCGAAAAAGATCATAGAAGATGGAGATCCTTCTCAGGCGGCTGTAGCCAGTGAAATTGCTGCCAGACTGTATGGCTTAAAAGTCCTTAAATCTTCTATTAACCATAACAAATCCAATACTACAAGGTTCATTATCCTGTCCAACAAAAGGATATACCGGGAGGATGCACAAAAAGTCAGTATCAGTTTTGAACTGCCCCATAAAAGCGGTACTCTCTATAACATACTGAGCAATATGATCTATAACGGAATCAGCATGATTATGATTGAATCAAGACCGATTCCCGGAAGAAACTGGGAATACCGTTTCTTCATAGATATGGAAGGAAATTTAAGTGAACCTTCGATTCAGAATGCTTTAAAGGGCATTTTAGAAGAAGGACGCAATATGAAGGTTTTGGGAAATTATTAATGCTTTTTAAGAAGTTCGGCCTGTATCCAGGCCGGACTTCCATTTACAAAGGGAGGAATAATTAATTGAAGGAATTGATTTTATACCGCGATCTAAAATATCAGAAGCTTTTTGACCAGATCTTAAGACAGCTGACTCCGCAAGCGGAGCAAATGAGAGAAACAATGCCGGAATCCTGTGCCTGTGCCGGTCAGCTTATCGAGCTGGCGGCTTCCTATGGCTTTGAGGGGAATCTCTGGCATTGTTTTTTAGCATTATGCCTGGCAGATCACGAGAATGCTTACAGCACCTCCTGTGAAATCACAGGTCCTGTTAAGGGCACACTGAATGTACTGGCTGCCCATGATTTTAAAATTATGAAGGAACTGTTTGACCAGGACATCTGCAGACTGGACTGCGGGGAAGAAGGAGGCATATGGACAGCTCTTTCTGATTACTGTGCCAATGACGGAAACAGTAAAATCTATAACAAACGAATCAGGGATCAGATTGTGGCGCTTGCGGTAGAGTTAAAGAAGGCACCTGATGTTCAGGCGTTCGGAGAGAAAATAACTTCATTTTATAAGAATTTCGGCGTGGGCAAATTCGGCTTGAATAAAGCTTTTCGTGTGGAAGAGGCAGGTACGGATCCAAAGATTATACCTATTACAAGCATGGATCACATTTATTTAAATGATCTTGTGGGATATGAACGGCAGAAAGAGAAGTTAATTGAGAACACAGAAGCGTTCTTAGACGGTAAGCCTGCCAACAATGTTCTTTTGTTCGGCGACAGCGGAACTGGAAAATCATCAAGCATCAAAGCAATTTTAAATGAATATTATGACAGAGGTCTAAGGATTATTGAAGTATATAAGCATCAGTTTCATACTCTTTCAAAGATACAGGAGCAGATAAAAGACAGAAATTATAAATTTATCATCTATATGGATGATCTGTCTTTTGAGGATACAGAACTGGAATATAAGTATTTAAAGGCGATCATAGAGGGAGGACTTGCAAAGAAGCCAGGCAATGTTTTGATCTATGCTACCTCAAACCGCCGTCATTTAATCCGTGAGAAATTCAGCGATAAGAGGCAACTGGATGATGAATTACATAATAATGATACCGTCCAGGAGAAGCTTTCCCTGGTTGCCCGTTTTGGAGTAACCATTTATTATGGAGCGCCGGAACCGGCGGAATTTAAAGAGATTGTAAAACAGCTGGCGGCCCGCAGCCAGATTTCAATGCCTTTGGAAGAGCTGTATGAAAAGGCAAATATATGGGAACTCAGTCATGGCGGCTTATCCGGCAGAACAGCAAATCAGTTTATCACCTATCTTTTGGCAAAGCAGGAAAATTATTAATTTTTTTGCGGATTTTACCGATATTTGACACAAAAGGTAAAAAAGTAAGGTAGAATAGTAAAAAACTGTCCTGAAGAGGGCAGTGAGGAGGACAAGTATGGCAATCAGATTATTTGCCGCTATTGATGTGGGATCTTTTGAACTTGAACTTGGCATCTATGAGATTTCCCCAAAAACAGGAATCCGCAAAATTGATCATGTCCGCCATGTCATCGCCCTTGGAAGGGACACCTATAAAAATGGAAAAATCCGTTATGAATTAGTAGACGAAATGTGTAAAGTGATCGAGGACTTTGCAGATATTATGCAGTCCTATAAAGTGACAGGATATCGTGCCTATGCGACCAGCGCACTTCGGGAAGCAAAAAACAGTCAGATTGTACTGGATCAGATCCGGGTAAGAACCGGCATTGAGGTGCAGATTATCAGCAACTCCGAGCAGCGCTTCATCAGTTATAAGGCAATCGCTTCCAAGGATGCGGAGTTTAACAAGATTATACAGAAGGGGACTGCCATCGTAGATGTGGGGTTTGGCAGTATGCAGGTTTCCTTATTTGATAAGGATGCCCTTGTATCCACTCAGAATCTGATGCTGGGAGTATTGCGGATCCGTGAGATGATGGGCGATATGCAGGTGAGTACCCAGATGCAGAATACCCTCATAGAAGAGATGGTGGATAATGAGTTAAACACATTCCGGAAGGTTTATTTAAGAGACCGGGAGATTAAAAATCTCATCGGCATCGGGGAAAGCATTCTCTATCTGTCCAGAGAAAGTCATGGAGGAAAGCCGGTAGAGTGGATCACTGCAGAAGAATTCATGGTTTTCCATGAAAAGATTAAGCTGATGTCTCTTGACCAGATCCAGGACCGGTTTGGAGTCAATGCAGAATATGCTGCTCTCCTGGTCCCTGCGGCGATTATTTTTAAGCGCGTTCTGGAACTGACCGGAGCTGAGATGTTCTGGATCCCCGGAATCCGCTTATGTGACAGCATTGCCGCAGAATATGCGGAAGAGGCAAAGACAGTCAAATTTCATCATGATTTTTCCGAGGATATTCTGGCTGCCTCCAGGAACATGGCGAAACGCTACAAGTGCCACGGCCCTCATACCGTCCATATGGAAAAATATGTTCTCGCTATTTTCGACTGCACGAAAAAATTTCACGGTATGGGAAAAAGGGAGCGCCTTCTTTTGCAGATCGCTGCCATCCTGCATGCCTGCGGTAAATTTATCAGCATGAGAAAGCCCAGCGAGTCCGCTTATAACATCATTATGTCAACTGAAATTATTGGGTTATCTCATATGGAACGGGAAATCATTGCCAATGTGGTAAGATACAATGGAGTGGAATTTGATTATAACCGGGTACAGCTCAATGAAGAATTGTTCCGCAATACAAAAGGGGAGCTGTCTCATGAAGATATCACTATTTTAATTGCCAAGCTGACTGCGATTTTGAGGCTTGCCAATTCCATGGACCGCAGTCATAAACAGAAATTATCAGATAACCGGATGATTGTTAAGGACGGCATGCTTGTGGTAACCACATCTTATGAAGGGGATATGACACTGGAAGCGTTATCATTTAATCAGAAGGCGGATTTTTTTGAGGAGATATTTGGTATCAGGCCTGTACTCAGGCAGAAGAGGAGGTTATCCTGATGGCAGACATCAATGAAATATATTACAATCCGGATAATTATGTAAATCGGGAGCTGAGCTGGATTGAGTTTGATTACCGGGTACTTAGTGAGGCAAGAGATAAAAATCTGCCGCTTTTTGAACGGCTGAAGTTTTTAAGCATAACGGCTTCTAATCTTGATGAGTTTTATATGGTACGAGTGGCTTCCTTAAAAGATATGGTTCATGCAAAATATACCAAGCCGGATATTGCCGGTATGAAAGCCGATGAACAGCTGGAGAAGATCAGTGAGCAGACTCATGAGCTTGTTTCCGTACAGTATTCCACTTACAACCGATCCATTCTTCCAGCCCTTAAGCAGAACGGGCTGCGTGTCATCTCCAGCCATGAGGATTTAAGTGAAGCAGAAGGAAAGTTCGCTGATACGTATTTTGTAAGAGATGTTTATCCGGTTCTGACTCCTATGGCGGTGGATTCATCCAGACCGTTTCCATTAATACGAAACAAATCCTTAAACATCGCGGCTCTTCTGAAAAAGAAAAGCGGTGAAGAGGAGCTGGAATTTGCCATGGTTCAGGTTCCCAGTGTTCTGCCGAGAATTGTGGAGCTTCCAGCCGGTGAATCAGGGGAGAGGTCCTTCATTCTTCTGGAGCAGATCATTGAGCGGAACATGGAAAGTCTGTTTTTAAATTACAATGTCGTGGCCACCCACCCTTTCCGTGTTATGAGAAATGCCGATCTTACCATTGATGAGGAGGAAGCGGTGGATCTTCTGGAAGAGATACAGAAGCAGCTTAAGAAACGTCAGTGGGGAGAAGCCATCCGTCTTGAAGTGGAAGAGAAAATGGATAAACGCCTTTTAAAGATCTTAAAGAGAGAATTAAATATAAGCTCCAGTGACATATTTGAGATTGCAGGCCCCTTAGATTTAACCTTTCTTATGAAGATGTACGGAATTAATGGTTTTGACTATTTAAAGGAAGTTCCATACGTTCCCCAGCAGGTGCCTGAGCTGATGAATGAGGATGATATCTTTACAAATATCCGCAAGGGTGATATTCTCCTTCACCATCCTTACCAGTCCTTTGATCCTGTGGTTCAGTTTGTAAAAACTGCGGCCAAGGATCCGGAAGTCCTGGCAATTAAACAGACGCTTTACCGGGTCAGCGGCAATTCTCCTATCATTGCAGCACTTCTGGAGGCTGCTGACAACAGAAAGCAGGTTTCCGTCCTGGTGGAATTAAAAGCCCGTTTTGATGAGGAAAATAACATCAACTGGGCGAAAAAACTGGAAAAAGCCGGCTGCCACGTAATCTATGGACTGGTCGGATTAAAGACTCACAGTAAGATAACCCTGGTGGTGCGCCGGGAAGAGGACGGAATACGCCGCTACGTTCATCTTGGTACCGGAAATTACAATGATTCTACAGCGAAGCTCTACACGGACTTAGGCCTGATGACCTGCAATCCCCAGATCGGAGAAGATGCGACTGCAGTATTCAACATGCTTTCCGGATATTCGGAACCCCTTCACTGGAACAAGCTGGTGGTGGCTCCAATCTGGCTGAGAGCCAGATTTCTAAAGATGATCCGGAGGGAAGCGAAGAATGCGGCAGCCGGTAAGCCAGCCCATATTATAGCCAAGATGAACTCTTTGTGTGACAAAGAAGTAATTGCTGCTCTGTATGAGGCTTCCTGTGCAGGAGTGGCCATACAGCTTATTGTCAGAGGAATCTGCAGTCTGAAAGCTGGAGTCCCCGGTTTAAGTGAAAATATCGCGGTGCGTTCCATCGTTGGAAATTTCCTGGAACATGCCAGAATCTTCTATTTTGAAAATGACGGAAGTCCGGAACTTTATCTTGGAAGTGCCGACTGGATGCCGAGAAATCTTGATAAACGGGTGGAAATTATGTTTCCTGTAGAGGATGAGAGACTGTTGGAGAGAATTATGCATGTCCTGAAAGTACAATTAGAGGACAATGTAAAGACTCATATTCTGCAGCCAGACGGAACATGGGAAAAACCGGATAAGAGAGGAAAAGTGCTGATCAACTGCCAGGAGCAGTTTTGTGAGGAGGCCTCCCTTTACGTCAGGGCAGAACTTGGCAGACTGGATCCCGCTGGCAGCAGGGTGTTTATACCCACGGAAAGTCAGGGCTGAGAGGGAGTTCCTGATTTACCGTTTTATAGCTTTTTTGTAAGAAAATAGTAAGGCAAAGATACCTTTCTTGTGGTAAAATGGATGCAGGCTTTTTCTTTTTCAACGTGAGAACGCCGCTTACATAACGACAAGGGAGGTATTTTTCAATGTCCGAGACAATAAGCATTCTGGTTGTGGATGACGAGAAAGAGATTGCGGATCTGGTGGAGATTTATCTGGTCAGTGACGGATATAAAGTATACAAGGCTAACAATGCGGAAGAGGGGCTGGAGGTTCTTAATAAAACTCAGATCCATCTGGTGCTCTTAGATATTATGATGCCTGGAATGGACGGCCTGTCCATGTGCAAGAAGATAAGGGAGACCAACAACATTCCGATTATTATGCTGAGTGCCAAGTCAACAGATTTAGATAAGATTTTAGGACTTGGAACCGGAGCTGATGATTATGTAACAAAACCCTTTAATCCGCTGGAACTGACTGCCAGAGTCAAATCTCAGCTGCGCCGTTATACCCAGCTTAATCCCAACAGTGCGGTAAACGAATCGGCAAAGAATGAAATAGGAATCCGGGGACTGACCATCAATAAGGATAATCATAAGGTGACTGTATATGGAGAGGAAATAAAGCTTACTCCAATCGAATTTGATATCCTGTATCTGCTGGCTTCCAATCCGGGAAGAGTGTTCAGTACAGATGAGATATTTGAAAAAGTGTGGAATGAAAAGGTCTATGAAGCCAATAACACAGTAATGGTACATATCAGGCGTCTTAGAGGTAAGATGAAGGAAGACACCAGACAGAATAAGATCATCACAACTGTTTGGGGGGTAGGATACAAAATTGAAAAATGATATCAATCGCCGTTTCCATACCCGGGTCATTGCCAATATATTTTACAGCGCCATTGTTACGGTTCTGATCGAGATATTTTTGGTAACCAACGTATCTCTGATCGCATCTTATATGAGGAGCACTCAAAAGGACAGTGTTTTTCTTGAGATGCTCACCTCTTTTGATGTGGTGGTGATACTCATCTATGTTGTATTTGGAATCGGCATATTCGCAGTTACGTTTCTCCTTCTTCAGGAAAAATCCATGCGTTATATCGGGAGAATCTCCGATGCCATGCAGAGAATTTCAGAGGGAGACTTAAACATAACGGTGGACCTTGAAGGAGATGACGAGTTCTCCGTCATGGCCGCCAGTTTAAACAAGATGGTGGGAGATTTAAGGGAATTAATTGATAAGGAGCGGGAGGCTGAACGGACAAAGAATGAACTGATCACCAACATTGCCCATGACCTGCGCACTCCTCTTACTTCCATCATCGGTTATCTGGAGCTCTTATCCAAGGATGGAGCCATTGACCAGGAAGTGCAGAAAAGGTACATAGGGATTGCATACGTAAAGACAAAGCGGCTGGAAAAGCTGATCGAAGACTTATTTGGTTTTACCAAGCTTAATTACGGAAAGATTTCCATGAATGTAACAAAAGTGGATGTCATAAAGCTTTTAAGTCAGCTCCTGGAAGAGTTTTATCCCAGTTTTATGGATAAGAATCTTTCCTATGAGCTGCAAAGCAATGTCCCCGTCCAGATCGTTTCAGCAGACGCCAATCTTCTGGCCCGTCTGTTTGATAATCTCATTAATAATGCAATCAAATACGGAGCAGACGGAAAGCGGATCCTGGTAAAGGTTCATGGCAGCGAAGACCTTGTGTCCATCCAGGTGGTGAACTACGGATATGTCATACCGGAAGAAGAACTTCCTCTGATCTTCAATAAGTTTTACCGTGTGGAGCAGTCCCGTTCCACCAATACAGGAGGGACCGGACTGGGGCTTGCCATTTCCAGAAGCATTGTGGATATGCATGGAGGAACCATCGATGTGTCCAGTGATTTATCCGGAACTGTATTTACGGTAAAGCTGAAAACTAATTTTGATGTGAATAAAGAGAACTTTGGAAAGATAGGGTGACAAAATGAAAGTCAGACAGATATCCCTGATTTGTGCCATGGCGCTCACGTTGGCAGGCAGCACTTTGCTGCCTGCTTTCGGCATGACCGCAAATGGTCCGGAGAATGGGGGGAATGGGGGAAGTTCCTATTCCGAAGAATATGGCGGTGAGAATAATTCCGGTATTGGCATGGAGGTTTCCTATGGATACGACGGGAATGCCAAGGCAGACCGTTATGTTCCAGTGAATTTTACACTGAAAAGCCAGTCAGATTCCCCCTTTAACGGTACAGTGCGTGTGGAGGCGATGGAATCCGACTATGACATCTATCAATATGATTATCCCATTTCTTTAGAAGCCATGGGGTCGGCGGAGGAATCACTTGATGTTCCGGTGGGAAGGGCGGATATTTTATATGTAAAGCTGTTAGATGCCCAGGGGACGGAACTGATACGAAAACGCTTAAAGATGAATGTCCCCACTGATGTAGCGGAGCTTTATGTAGGTGTGCTTTCCGATGAGTCGGATAAGCTGTCCTATATGGAGGGAGTGGGAGTTAATTACAGCGCTGTGAGAATAAGGACTTTTAAACTGCAGACGGAGCAGCTGCCGGATCATGTGATCGGTCTGGATCTGCTTGATGTTCTTGTCATAACAGATTATGATACCAGGAAGCTGTCGAAAGATCAGGTCTTAGCCATTATGGAGTGGGTGAAGGAAGGCGGGACTCTTCTTATAGGTACCGGTGCCCGCGCCGATGATACGCTTTATGCCTTCCGGTCAGATCTCCTGAATGAAGATTACGCAGTACCTGCAGAAAAGTCTGTGGACATGGGAGTGGAATATGCCACCAATGGCCCCGGCGATTCCTTTATGAACCTTGTGTGTGCCGATATTTCTTTAAAAGGAGGAACCGGTGTCCTGGCAAATGACCAGTTTCCGGTTCTCACCGCAGCAGCCAGAGGGAAAGGAGTCGTAGGAGTTGCAGCCTATGATTTTGTAGATATCGCCCCATTCTGTGAGGTACAGCGTTCCTATGTTGATAAGCTGTTTACCGCATTGTTAGGGGATACCAGATTAAATAATTTATCTTCTTTTTTATACAGCGGTAATTCCGGTCAGTTCTGGTCAGTTCAGAACATGCTTAATACCGGGGATGTAGATAAGCTGCCGGGACTTGCATTCTATTCCATTGTCATTTTGTCCTATATTGCACTTGTAGGACCTGGCACCTATCTGTACTTAAAACGGAAGGATGGGAGGCGTTATTACCGGACCGCGATTGTAGCCGTATCCCTTTTATTTACTGTGCTGGTTTATTTAATGGGAGTAAGGACACGGTTTCGTGACACCTTTTTTACATACGCCACGATTTTTGATAACTCGGAAAAATTTGAGGATGAATATACGTATATCAATATGAGGACTCCTTATAACAGGGCCTATTCCATACTTCTTGACCCGTCCTACAGTCTTCTTCCCATAACCAGGAGCAAGTCTTATGAAAGGGCGCCTGTACCGAAATTTACCGGAAGTGAGGATTATAATGTCCGGATCAGCTATGAGGAAGACGGAACAAGAGTTTCTGTACAGAACGCTGCCGCATTTGCTCCCAAATACTATGCACTGAAGAAGAGAACCTTAAATGAGAACCGGAAGGGTCTTTGGGGGGATATCACTCTGTTTAAGGGGAATGTCTACGGAACAGTTACAAATGAATATCCTTTTTCTGTAGAAAAAGTGGGGATTCTCATGTATGGGAAAATGGTAGTCATCGATGAGTTAAAGCCCGGGGAAACCAAAAAGCTTGACGGTAATCCTGTCATTAATTATCCCATAAACAACTCATTCCAGGTATCCGCCAGAGTGACAGGAAGCTATGAGTATTCTAAGGCAGATATTGAAGATCCGGATTATATGCTGGCGCTGTCCAGAACCAATATATTGAGTTTCTATCTGGACAAATATTCATCCTTTTACAATCAGGAAGCACGGATCGTGGCATTCAGCGAGGATCAGAAAGACAGCCAGTTCCTTACTAACAGTGGTTATGAGACTTATGGCGTGACAATGTATACCTCTACCATTGATGTGAAATCAAGAAAGAATGATGAGACATACCGGTCTGCACTGATGAAAATGCCTGTGACAGTAAGCGGGCAGTACTATTCGGATTCCAATGCCATTTATGGCGTAGATCCGGTCTCCCTGGAATATTCTCTTGGAAATGATTTAAGTGTGGAAAAACTCATATTTGAGAACCCTGCTGAAGAATTTTTAAATAGTCAAAGCACTAATTATACCAATATATTTAAAGGAAAAATTTATTTTTATAATCATGATACTGGCAATTACGATCCCATGGATTCAGGAAAAACAGAATATACAGCAGGAGAACTAAGCCCTTATTTGTCACCGGGCAATACTCTGACAGTAAAATATGTCTGTGAGGATACCGTGGAAAATAACTGGTATGTCACACTGCCCATGCTGATGGTTCTGGGGAGGGATAAATGATATTAGAGATTAAAGATTTGAAGAAAAAATTCGGAAAATTCCATGCCTTAAATGGGTTGGATATTATGATTCCGGAAGGCTCCCTTTATGGTTTTGTAGGCCCGAACGGAGCGGGAAAGACGACCGCCATTAAGATTATGACAGGGCTTCTGTTCGCAGACAGCGGGCAGGTAATCATTGACGGGACAGATGTGTCTGACGGTTTAAACCAGCTGAAAGAGAAAATAGGTTATGTACCTGATTTTTTCGGTGTGTATGATAATCTGAAGGTGAATGAATACATGGAATTTTTTGCGTCCTGCTACGGGATTAATGGTCTGAAAGCCAGAAGCCGGTATATGACTCTTTTGGAACAGGTAGGGCTGGAGGATAAATCGGATTTCTATGTAGACAGCTTATCAAGAGGGATGAAGCAGCGTTTATGCCTGGCCAGAGCTTTGATTCATGATCCGCTTTTGCTGGTCCTTGACGAGCCGGCATCCGGTCTGGACCCCAGAACACGGTTTGAGTTTAAGGAGATTTTAAAAGAGCTGAGAGAACAGGGAAAGACCATATTTATCAGCTCCCACGTTTTATCGGAATTGTCTGAACTGTGTACCGATATCGGAATCATTGATCAGGGAAAGATGGTTTTAAACGGAAGCATGGAAGAGATTTTAAAACGGGTGAACGCCACCAACCCCCTTATTATATCTATACTCGGCAGTAAGGAAAAGGCACTTACCATTTTAAAAAGCCAGCCCTGTGTGCAGACGATTGCATTGAAGGAAGGGGATATCCGTGTGAATTTCATTGGAGACCAGCAGGATGAGGCGTTTTTGCTTCAGCAGCTGATTGATGCGGAAGTAATGGTCCATGGATTCAGCAGGGAACAGGGGAGCCTGGAATCCTTATTTATGCAGATTACAGATCCTGATAAAGAAAAGGCGGTGCTTGTACATGAAAATGAATCCGGTTTATAAACGGGAGACAATGGTCAGCGCCAGAAGCTTTCGTCTGGCACTGATTCTGGTGATTTTTAATTCCATACTGGCTCTGGTAAATCTGCTCAATATGTATTCCGTGGTAGAACGGGTGAAACTGACGGCTGAGATCCAGTATTCTTCCTTTACCAATTTATACGTATTTGTTGCAGTCGTGGAATTTGTCCTGCTGATGTTTATCATGCCGGCACTCACTGCGGGAAGCATTAGTGGTGAAAGAGAACGGCAGACGCTTGATATTTTATTGACTACCACCATGAAGCCGTCAGAAATTATCTGGGGAAAGCTTTTATCTTCTTTCAGCACCATGTTTTTAATGGTTGTATCAAGCTTCCCCTTGCTTGCAGTTTCTTTTGTATACGGCGGAGTGATGATTTACGATGTGTTTCTGTTACTGTTGTGCTATCTGACAGTGGCACTTCTTTGCGGAAGCATGGGAATTTGTTTTTCCTCCCTGTTGAAACGGTCTACCGTTGCTACAGTGGTGAGTTACGGAGTATTGGTTTTTATAGGAGCCGGAACTTATGCAGTGAATATATTTATGCTGTCCCTGGCAAAAATGAATGTGAACAGCTCCTATGTTTCCAGCATAAACGGAGTGACTGATCAGGCCAGTTCCGGTGCGTGGCTGTATCTGCTTCTTTTAAATCCAGTGGCAACCTTTTATGTCATGATTAACCGCCAGACGGGGGATAATCAGGTAATTAACAGCTTAAATACCTGGTTTGGACCTCATCCGGATAACTTTATCATGGAGAACTGGGTGCTTTTAAGCATCTTAATCCAGCTTCTTCTGGCGGCCATATTTATCTTTATTGCAATCAAAGGGGTTGACCAGTCAAAACGAAGAAAAATCAGAAAAAAATAGGAAGGAGATTTTTATGCTTACAATCGGCTGTCATCTGTCTTCTTCCAAAGGGTTTCTTGCCATGGGCAAAGAGGCTGTGAAGATTGGTGCGGATACATTTCAGTTTTTTTCAAGAAATCCCAGAGGAACCAAAGCCAAAAAGATTGACCCGGAGGATATCGGGCGCTTTCTCTCTTTTGCGGAGGAGCATGGCATTAACAGGATTCTGGCTCATGCTCCGTATACACTCAATGCATGCTCTGCAGACGAAGGATTAAGAACACTGGCCAGAGATACCATGAAGGATGATTTAGAGCGGATGGAATATATTCCGGGAAACTGCTATAATTTTCACCCAGGAAGCCATACCGGTCAGGGGACGGAAGCAGGGATCCATTATATTTCTCTTATGCTGAACCAGATTTTAGAACCGGATCAGAATACCACGGTTTTATTGGAAACCATGTCGGGCAAGGGCAGCGAGGTTGGAAAAACATTTGAAGAGCTGCGGGAAATTCTCGATGGGGTCCAGCAGAAAGAATGTATGGGAGTCTGTCTGGATACCTGTCATGTTTGGGATGCAGGCTACGATATTGCCGGAGATTTAGACGGAGTTCTTCATGAATTTGACCGGATTATCGGACTTTCTAACCTGAAAGCCATTCATCTAAATGACAGCTTAAATCCTCTTGGTTCCCACAAAGACCGTCATGCGGCAATTGGAGAGGGAATGATCGGATTTGATGCGTTAAAACGGATTGTGGAACATCCCAGTCTTAAAAATCTGCCTTTTTATCTGGAAACTCCCAATGATTTACCTGGATATGCAAAAGAAATCGCCATGATGCGCAGCAAGGGATAGCCAGAGTATCATATGTGCAGTATAATATGAAATAAAATTCTAAAGGAGGAATCGGAATGGGAATTGTGAAAGCATTGACTTCAGCAATCGGAGGCTCACTGGCAGACCAGTGGCTGGAAGTGATAGAGGCAGGCAGTATGGGAGATCAGACCATATTTACCAGCGGGGTAAAGGTTCGAAAGGGATCCAATACAAAGGGAACGGATAATACGGTATCAGACGGGTCAGTCATTCATGTTTATCCCAACCAGTTTATGCTTTTGGTTGACGGAGGAAAGGTGATTGATTATACAGGAGAGCCTGGCTATTTTACCGTAAAGAATTCCTCCATGCCTTCTCTCTTTAACGGACAGCTAAAGGAAGCAGTCAGCGAATCCTTTGACCGTGTCCGCTTTGGAGGCCAGACACCTACCTCACAGAAAGTTTATTTCATTAATCTTCAGGAAATCAAGGGAATCAAGTTTGGTACACCCAATCCCATTAATTATTTCGACCAGTTTTATAATGCGGAGCTGTTTTTAAGAGCCCACGGTACTTATTCCATCAAAGTGACAGATCCCATCCTTTTCTATGCAGAGGCTGTGCCAAAGAATGAAGAGCATGTTGAAGTTGAGGATATTAACGGGCAGTATTTATCGGAATTTTTGGAAGCACTCCAGTCTTCCATCAATCAGATGTCTGCGGATGGAATCCGGATTTCCTATGTAGCCTCAAAGGGCAGAGAACTTGGACAGTATATGTCAGATGTGTTAGATGACCAGTGGAGAGCCGGAAGAGGAATGGAAATCCAGTCCGTGGGAATTGCAAGCATCTCCTACGATGAAGAATCCAAAGCTTTAATCCAGATGAGAAATCAGGGAGCAATGCTCAGTGATCCAGGTGTGCGGGAAGGCTATGTTCAGGGAGCGGCAGCCAGAGGAATAGAAGCAGCCGGAAGCAATGCAAACGGATCTTTGGCAGGTTTTATGGGCATGGGCATGGGAATGAATACAGCGGGCGGATTCATGGGTGCTGCGTCAGCAGCCAATGCAAACCAGATGCAGATGAATCAGCCAGTAAAGAGTGCAGGAGCACAGGAGATGTGGACCTGCAGCTGCGGCAGTGTTAACACGGGGAAATTCTGTCCGGAATGCGGAAACAAAAAGCCGGAAGGTCCATGGACCTGCGGGTGCGGAGCGGTTAACACCGGTAAATTCTGTTCTGAATGCGGAAAGCCAAGGCCATGAGTGAGATTATTTCATACAAGTGTCCCAACTGCGGGGGACCGTTAAAGTTTAATCCTCAAAAGCAGAAATATGCCTGCGAATACTGTTTATCCGAATTTGCCCAGGATGCATTAATGAATGAGGAAGGAAAAACACAGGAAGAAAAGAAAGAATCGGCTGGGAAAGCAGAGACGTTACTATACACCTGTCCCAGCTGCGGAGCTGAAATTGTAACAGATGATACCACTGCGGCATCATTTTGTTATTACTGCCATAATCCGGTTATTTTATCCAAACGGCTGAGCGGAGAGTTTCACCCGGATTATGTCATTCCCTTTTCTTATGGAAAGAAAGAGGCTGTGGAAATCTTTAGAGACTGGATGAAAAAGAAACGGTATGTTCCTAAAGCATTCTACAGTGAGGATCAGATTGAAAAGATCACTGGCGTATATTTTCCGTATCTTCTATATAGCTGTACAACTCAGGGAAGCGTGGAGGCGAGTGCGGAACGGATCCGGGTATGGGAAAGCGGTGACAGAAGATATACGGAGACTCAGACATATGAAGTACTCCGGTCCGGTTCCATGCCTGTGAAATATGTGCCGCGCAATGCACTAAAGAAAGCGAACCGTAAACTTGCAGAAGGAGTTCTGCCTTTTGAGACTGACAAATTAAAGCCCTTTCATATGGGTTATCTTTCCGGTTTTGTGGCAGAGCGGCGGGATATGGAGAACCAGGAGTTTACAGAAGAGGTAAAGACCGAAATCAGAAACTTTGCAGCAGATACCCTGCGTAACAGCATTTCGTCTTATGATCACGTAAGAGTTCAGAATCAGGATATCCGGTTAGAAGATGAGACCTGGGAATATGCACTTCTCCCGGTGTGGACACTTACTTATAATGATGGGAGCAGGAATCGGATTAATTATTTTACCATTAACGGACAGACCGGAAAAGTATGCGGTGAACTTCCGGTGGATAAAGGAAGGCTGATGCTTCTCTTTGCCCAGGTATTTTTTCCTGTGTGTCTGCTTATGCTGCTTGTGGGGTATTTTATATGAGGATAATAAAACTTTTCTCCGGAATTTTAATGTTTTTATTTTCTGTGCTGCTGTTATGTGGAGGAATGACGGTGGCTTATGCTGCACAGAATCAGGAAACCAGCGGCAACGAAACCAGGGTTTTTGATGATGCAGGTCTATTCAAGGCAGATCAGAAGAAGGAATTTGAGGCCACAATCCAGTCTATGAAAAAAGAGATGAATATGGATGTGGTGATAGCAACTGCTGATGATGCCGGTGGAAGAACCGCAAAAGAGTATGCGGAAAACTTCTATATTGAAAGAAAATTCGGAGTGGGAAGTGACTACCGGGGTGTTTTGTTTTTAATCGATATGGATAACCGGGAGATGTATATCCTTCCTGTAGGTAAGATGAACCGTTTTTTGACCGATAAGAGGTGGAATGCGATTCTTGATGATGCATATAAACAAATCAGCCAGGGTGATTATGCTGCCTGTGCCAGGACTTACCTGGACGGAGTGATGAAGTATTACCGGGAGGGGATACCAGGAGGCCAGTATAATTACGATGCGGATACAGGAAAAATAAGCGTTTATCGCAGCATACAATGGTATGAAGCTGCCTTGGCAGTATTAATGGCAGCTGCAGCCGGTGCAGCAGTCTGCGGCGGTGTGATGAGCCGGTATTCCATGGGAAAAGAGAGAGGAAGAGCACATAATTCCCTGATGTCCTACCGGGCGGATTGCGAATTCCATTATTCACAGCGGAATGACAATTTAGTGAATACCAGTGTAACCCATGTAATCATACCGCGTGACACAGGAGGAAGCAATCGGCCTACAGGAGGCATGTCTTCCGCAGGGAGAAGTACCACTCATTCAAACTCCGGCCGCACCATGGGAGGCGGAGGCAGAAAATTTTAACATTATGTGTGGTTTATTTTTGAATAGTCAGGCTTGTTAAAACAGGATAGAAGCAGGATAAGTCTGTATACAGTGCAGCTTTTTTAGTTTCTATCCTGTTTTTAACTTATATGCCGGATTTACCGGAAGCAGGAGATTTATTTAAAAGTAACAAAGAAAATTGTTCTCCAGCCATGGTAATTCCTACGCCTGCAGCGACCAGAAGCCCCCCGGAAAAGGTGACCATCGTAAAACCTTTCTGTGTGATCAGATCCAGTAAAATGCCGGTAAAAATCTGTCCTGTAAAGGATAAAAGTGTTAGTCTGAAGGAAGGAATTTTGGGAACCGTTACATTGAAAAGCAGAACAGTGAAAACTCCTAAAACTCCTCCAAGGTAAATCCAGACATGGGACGAAGGAATAAAATTTTTAAATATCGCTTCATCTCTTCCTAAAAGAAACAAAAGAATCAGTGTTACCGGCAGTCCGGTCAGATGATTGATAAAGGAACCCATAAGCGCTCCGGTCTTTTCTGACAAACCGGCATTGACCGTGCGGGAGAGAACTACAGTAATCCCGCTTAGAAGAGAAATAAGAACCGGGAAGGCTGTACCGTAAAATGAATGGTTCAACATAACGGCAATGCCAAGAAAAGCCAGTATCAGTCCAGCCAGTGTATGCTTTTTCGGCGGATATGCCGTCATTCCAAAGAGTCCCAGCCAGTCTGTGACAAGTGAAGCGATTGCCTGTCCCAAAAGACCTAAGGCTATGATTCCTGTTATACTGATTTTTCCATAAGCAAAATTACTGAATGCGGTAGTCAGTACTCCGATCATTCCGCCGGTGTACAGCCACCAGGGGATTTTTCCTGCTGTCTTCCTGCTGGGGATACGAAGAAGCTTAAGCAGAAGCAATGCAAATAAAACACCCGCAATATGAATGATGACAGCAGCACCAAATATGCCGTACTGTGCGGCCAGGCTGCCATTGACTGCAAGCATAAACGATATAATCACGCCGGTGAGCAGTGAGAGAAAATTATACATAATATCACCTCCGATTTTGGTTTCAAGCATAGCATATCCCGTTGACAAAGCGGTATGACATATGTCATACTCCCAGAAAGAGATAAAAGAGGGAAAAATGAAGATGAATATCATAGAACAGAGGATAAAACGTTTGCTTTTCCAGTTTCATTTATCAGACATGGATCTGGGCGATTCCGCGATTCTCCGGTTTGCACCGGGGGAAATCGTTTTACAGGAAGGCAGGGAGATGGAATACCTTCTTCTGGTTGTTTCGGGGAAAGCAAAGGCCTGTTCTGCTTCTGTCAATGGAAAGGATCTCCTGCTTTGCCATTATATTTCAGAGGGAATTATTGGGGATGTGGAGTTAATGACGGGTTCTCACATTGCAAGCGCTACCATCAGTGCAATGACGGAATTTATCTGCATTGGTCTTTCATATAAAAAATATGAAGAGGAATTAAAGGGAAATCTGCTTTTTGTCAATGAGATAGGAAGAGAACTGGCATTAAAGCTTTTAGGAAGCTCTAAAAAGAGTGTAATTACTGCTCTTCATACCTGTGAAGAGCGGCTTTGTGCGTATATTCTGTTTGCGGAACAGGAAGGTTTTTATCTGGAGACATTGGCAGATACAGCCAAGTCCATCGGAGCCAGTTACCGACAGACGTTCCGCATTATAAATGCCCTTTGCAGGGACGGTGTGATGAGAAAGGAAGGCAGGATATACCGGATTGCTGACCGCAGGGAGCTTTTGTCCCGCACCCCGGATTTTTATCTGGAGTGAGGGGCAGAAAACAGGTCAGTCCATGAAAACAGGAACCGGCTGGTCCACAGTCATTGAGTCCTCCGTAACCTGACAGTCATATGCAAGGATGTGAACTCCTGCAGCAAAGGCCCTTTTCAGCGCTTCTTTAAATTCCGGATGGGTTTTTTCGTTGGGAGAAAAACCAGTCATCCCTTTCATCTGGATTACAAAGAGAAGATACGCTTCATATCCGTCTTTTTTTGCATGGATCAGCTCTTCAATATGCTTTACTCCCCGTATTGTGGGAGCATCTGGAAAAAGGGCGTGGTTCTGTTCCTCTAAGGTCACTCCTTTTACCTCCATGAATGCGGGGATATGCGTCACATTTCCGGAGTCATCTTTTTCGATTAACTGAAAAGCAAGATCGAATCGGGACTGACCGTATGGTACCTCTCTTTTTACTTCACAAATGGCGGACGAACCCAGAACCCATTCATATGCGGCCAGATTGGGAGCCTGGGAATCCATATTGATTAACAGTGTATCTTCTTCTCTTTCCTTATAGACCCCAATCAGAGAATATTCTGTTTTCCTGCCGAGGACAGAGGCATCCGGATGATACTGAAGGAGTACTGTAACGCCCGGCAGCAGAAGCTCTTTACATCGGCCTGTATTCTTCACATGGCAGACAACAGTCTTTCCTGCTGCGTTTCCTGTTAAAATCTGTACATAAGCGATGAAACGGTTGGGACGGTTTAGAAAACTGCCCTTTACAATATTTGGATAGTTCAATGTAACAGCATCTCCTTTCTGTATTTCTGACAGTATCTTATCACATCATTGCAGGGGATGCAAATTGGGAAAATGTCCTCTATACAAAAACATATGTCCGCAATAAGAAAACTTTTTTGCTGGTTTTTCTTGCACCAGAGATTAAAGTGTGCTACAATGCTGGCAAGGTTTTTTTAATTCATACTTATTAAGAGAGAGCAGGAAAGGAACGCGATACCATGGAATTATCCTATCAGAGTACCAGAGGCAAAGAAGCCAATGTGACGGCTTCCCAGGCAATTTTAAAAGGGCTGGCAGCAGATGGCGGGTTGTTTATGCCATGCTTTATCCCCAAGCTTGACAAGACCATGAAAGAACTTTCTACATTGACATATCAGGAAACTGCTTATGAAGTGATGAAGCTGTTTCTCACCGATTATACAGAGGAGGAATTAAAAAGCTGTATTAACTGCGCATATGACAGCAAGTTTGATACGGAAGAGATTGCTCCTCTTGCGAAAGCAGATGGTGCGTATTATCTGGAATTATATCATGGAAGTACCATTGCGTTTAAAGATATGGCACTTTCCATACTTCCTCACCTGATGACAGTTGCTGCAAAAAAGAATCAGGTAAAGAATAAGATCGTGATACTGACGGCTACTTCCGGAGATACAGGCAAGGCAGCCATGGCTGGATTTGCCGATGTGGAAGGAACTGAGATTATTGTTTTTTATCCAAAGAACGGAGTAAGCCGAGTCCAGGAACTTCAGATGGTAACACAAAAAGGAAAGAATACCCATGTGGCAGCCATACACGGAAATTTTGACGATGCTCAGACAGGCGTGAAAAAAATCTTCGGTGATAAGGAATTTGCCGCTCAATTGGAAGAGAAGGGATATCAGTTATCATCAGCCAATTCCATTAACATTGGAAGACTGGTGCCTCAGGTGGTTTATTATGTGTATGCTTATGGAAAACTGCTGGCAGGCGGAGAAATATCAGATGGAGAGCGGATCAATGTGGCTGTTCCAACTGGAAACTTTGGCAATATTCTGGCCGCTTATCTTGCCAGGCAGATGGGAGTTCCCATTGAAAAATTAATCTGTGCTTCCAATGAGAACAAAGTTCTTTATGATTTCTTTCAGTCAGGAACCTATGACAGAAACAGAGATTTTATTCTCACCAGTTCACCTTCCATGGACATTCTGATTTCCAGCAACTTAGAACGCCTCATTTATTTAAGCACCGGCTGTAATGCAGAGGAAAATGCAGGACTTATGAAAGAGCTTAATGAAACAGGCAGCTATACTGTTACACCAGCCATGAAAAAGTTTATGGAAGATTTTATTGGCGGATATGCAGGAGAGGCAGAGAATCAGAGAACCATCAAAGATCTGTTTGACCGCACCGGATATGTGATTGACACACATACAGGGGTTGCCGCTTCTGTATACCGTCAGTATAAAGAACATTCAATGGATGAGACTAAGACGGTTATCGCCTCTACAGCCAGCCCCTATAAGTTTTCCGGAAGTGTTTTAGAGGCTTTGGAAGGTAAGAAGTCTGAGGAAGATGAATTCAAGATCATCGACCGTTTATCAAACGTATCCGGGATTGATATTCCCCAGGCAGTTGAAGAAATCCGCACCGCACCAGTTCTTCATCAGACCGAGTGCGATGGGGATAAAATGAAAGAAACCGTTATGGGCTTTTTGGCTTAATTTAAACTTCGCATTGCATAGCAGCGCCATTTCCCGCTTAAAACCCGGGTTGTGAAAAATATGGCGCGCACCAGCCAGTCGATCGTCATTGCAATCCAGATCCCCATCAGTCCAAGTCCGAAATACAGACTTAATAAGTATGCCATTACGATCCGGCAGATCCACATGGAACAGATGGATACGGTCATGGTAAAACGGACGTCATTGGCCGCCCTGAGACCATTGGTCAGGCAAAATGACAGAGGATGAATCAGCATGCAGCAGATGCTGTGATAAACCATAAGTTCTATCGCCAGTGCACTTGTCTCAGCGGAGAGCTGGAACAGACCGCAGATCACTCGTAAGAAGGGCAGAAGGGACAAATTCAGAACCAGCAGCCACAAGTAAGCTGTTTTCACAAGCCTGCCCATATAATGGCGGGCTTGTGAAAGTTCACCGGCTCCAATGCACTGGCCTACTACGGTTACCATTGCGATTCCGATTGCATTGGCTGGTATGATTTCAAGCCCGCAGATGGTGCTGGCGACTGCATTTGCTGCGATGGCAACTGTTCCGAAGCCGGCAATCAGACTGGATAACAACAGCTTTCCCAGCTGGAAGATACTGTTTTCCAGTCCGTTTGGTATTCCGATATAGAGGATCTGGCCAAGGATGCGTTTATCCGGTTTAAGCCGGAATTCTACAGGAAATTCCCCCTGCTTTTTTAACAGAATAAGAATTAATACAGCCGAGATGATACGGGAGATCAGGGTAGAAATTCCTGCGCCAGCCACACCTAAGTGAAATACATAGATGAGGAGGGCGTTTCCAGCTATGTTGAATAGATTGGAAAACAGGGAAATCTGCATGGAAACTTTGGAATTGCCCACTGCCCGAAACAGTGCGGCAGCACTGTTATAAAATGCCAGAAACGGATAGGATATTGAGGATATATATAAATAGATTCTTGCATTTGCCAGTACATCCTTGTCAATTGATCCATAGATAACCCGGAGAAGCGGCTCGTTAAATATAAGTGTGAATGCCATTAAAAAAAGTGAAATACCTCCGATTGCCAGAAACAGCTGCCCTGCAGCCCGGGCTACATTCTGATCATCCTTTCTGCCGATATATTGGGCAGTGACGACTGACCCGCCGGCGGCCATGGCTCCAAATAATCCGATTAAGAGGACGCTGATGGTATCTACAATCGAGATGCCTGATACAGCCGCTTCTCCGCAGGAGGCCACCATTATGGTATCCGCCATTCCCATAAACACAGCCAGAATCTGTTCAATCACCAGAGGAAAGATCAGATGTTTCAGCTGTGGACCTGTAAACAGATCCGGGTGTTTCGGGTTGATTTCTGAAGCTTGTTTCCTGTTTTGTCTGTCCAGACTGGCGAATCTTATCTTATGTCTCATGAAAACTCTCCTGTTGTTTATTTATTTGTTTGTATTCATTATAGAACAAAGTGTTTCTGAAAGCAAAATGTAACTTTGTTATAAAAAAAACAATCTTGAAAAAAATAATCTTTCCAAATAAGATAAAATAGTATATAATGAAAAAATGTAAGACAATAAAAAATATGGAGGTTTGTGATATGTTAGTTTCAGCAAAAGAGATGCTTGAAAAAGCAAGAGATGGAAAATACGCAGTTGGACAGTTCAACATCAACAACCTTGAGTGGACAAAAGCTGTTTTACTGACAGCCGAAGAACTGAAATCTCCGGTTATTCTGGGAGTTTCCGAAGGCGCTGGCAAATACATGACAGGTTATAAAACCGTATCAGCTATGGTAAAAGCTATGATTGAAGAATTAAAGATCAGCGTACCGGTAGCACTTCATTTGGATCATGGTTCTTATGATGGCTGTTATAAGTGCATTGAAGCTGGTTTTTCTTCCATTATGTTTGATGGTTCCCATTACCCAATCGCAGAGAATGTGGAAAAGACAACTGAACTTGTAAAGGTTTGTAATGAAAAGGGTATTTCCATTGAAGCGGAAGTTGGTTCCATCGGCGGCGAGGAAGACGGCGTAGTTGGTATGGGTGAGTGTGCAGATCCTGATGAGTGCAAGCAGATCGCTGATTTAGGCGTAACCATGCTGGCAGCAGGAATTGGAAACATCCATGGCAAATATCCGGCAAACTGGGCAGGCTTAAGCTTTGACACCCTGGCAGCCGTAAAAGATAAAGTCGGCGGTATGCCTTTGGTGCTTCACGGCGGGACAGGTATTCCGGAAGATCAGATTAAAAAGGCTATCAGCCTTGGCGTAGCTAAGATCAATGTTAATACAGAGTGCCAGCTTACTTTTGCAGAAGCAACCCGTAAATACATTGAAGCAGGCAAGGATTTAGAGGGTAAAGGGTTTGATCCCCGTAAGCTTCTTGCACCAGGAACTGATGCCATCAAAGCAACAGTGAAAGAGAAGATGGAATTGTTCGGTTCCGTTGGAAAAGCATAAAAAACCGCTTAAAAAAATATTTTTTTCAAAAAGTACTTGATTTTTTTAAGAAAATGGTTTATTTTAATTAAGAACAATGGCGTTCTCCTTATAATGGGAGGGCGCCTTTTCTGATTTATGCGCATATTCAGATAATGAGGAGACTAAAAAAACAATTAGACTTAATTTTATTAAGTGGAAATTAATATGAGAGGATGGAAAATTTATGAGCGAAGTTGTGAATGTAGCCGAGCTGTTCGGTAAGAATGTATTTAACGAGACCGTTATGAGAGAGCGTCTGCCAAAAAGCGTTTTCAAGAAGTTAAAGAAAACAATTGAAGATGGTGCAGAACTGGATCCTTCCATTGCAGATGTAGTGGCTCATGCAATGAAGGATTGGGCAATTGAGAGAGGCGCAACTCACTATACACACTGGTTCCAGCCGCTGACAGGCATTACTGCCGAGAAGCATGACTCCTTCATCTCCTCTCCCACATCAGAAGGTAAGGTAATCATGGAGTTTTCCGGCAAAGAGCTGGTAAAAGGCGAGCCAGATGCCTCTTCCTTCCCTTCCGGTGGTTTAAGAGCAACCTTTGAAGCAAGAGGATATACTGCATGGGATTGTACCTCACCTGCATTCTTAAGAGAAGATGCCATCGGTGTAACTCTCTGCATTCCCACTGCCTTCTGCTCTTATACAGGAGAAGCGCTCGATAAAAAGACTCCTCTCTTAAGATCAATGGAAGCGGTTGATGAGCAGGCTTTAAGAATCTTAAGACTCTTTGGTAATACTACTTCAAAAAGGGTGACACCGTCCGTTGGACCGGAGCAGGAATATTTCCTGGTTGACCATGAGAAGTATTTACAGAGAAAAGACTTAATTTATGCCGGAAGAACTTTATTCGGTGCAATGCCTCCAAAAGGACAGGAAATGGAAGACCATTACTTTGGCTCCATTCGAGAAAGAATTGCAGCGTATATGAAGGAAGTAAATGAAGAACTCTGGAAGCTTGGCGTTCCGGCAAAGACTCAGCATAATGAGGTTGCACCTGCACAGCATGAACTGGCACCAATCTATGAGCAGGTTAACGTCGCAGTTGACCATAATCATCTGGTTATGGAAACCTTAAAGAAAGTAGCTGGTCGTCATGGATTGAACTGTCTGCTCCATGAAAAACCATTTGCAGGCGTGAACGGTTCCGGTAAACATAATAACTGGTCCTTAACCAGTGACGATGGTATCAACTTATTAAATCCAGGAGAGACACCTCATGAGAATATTCAGTTCTTACTGGTATTATCCTGTATCTTAAAAGCAGTAGATAAGCATGCGGATCTCCTTCGCCAGTCTGCAGCAGATGTTGGAAATGACCACAGACTTGGTGCAAACGAGGCGCCGCCAGCAATTATCTCCGTATTCATCGGCGAACAGCTGGAGGATGTAGTTGACCAGCTGTGCAGTACAGGTGAGGCAACTCACTCCAAGACAGGCGGCACGCTGAAGACAGGCGTAAAGACATTGCCTGACTTATCCAAAGATGCAACTGACAGAAACAGAACCTCACCGTTTGCATTTACAGGCAATAAATTTGAATTCCGTATGGTTGGTTCTTCTGATTCCATTTCTTCACCGAATGTTGTATTAAATACCATCACAGCAGAGGCATTTAAGGAAGCAGCAGATCTGCTTGAGAAAGCAGAAGACTTTGATACGGCAGTCCATGATATGATTAAAGAGCAGCTGGCAGCACATAGGAGAGTAATCTTCAATGGCAATGGTTATTCTGATGCCTGGGTAGAAGAAGCGGAGAGAAGAGGACTTCCAAACATTAAAGCAATGGTTGATGCAATTCCTGCACTCACCACAGAAGCTTCCGTCAGCATGTTTGAGGGATTCAAGGTATTTACAAAGGCTGAGTTAGAGTCCCGCGTTGAGATTGAATATGAAACCTATTCAAAAGCAATTAATATTGAAGCAAGAACCATGATTGACATGGCAGGAAAGCAGCTTATTCCGTCAGTTGTAAAATATACAACCGTTCTTGCAGATTCTTTAGGCAAGGTAAAATCAGCATGTCCGGCTGCTGATACCAGTGTACAGGAAGAGCTTCTGACTGAGGTTAGCGCATATCTTTCTGATATGAAGGTAGCACTTTCTGCTCTGATTGATATCGCTGACAAGTGCGCAGCAATCGGAGGAAACAAAGAGCAGGCAGCTGCTTATCACAATGAGGTAGTACCTGCCATGGCAGCACTCCGTGAGCCGGCAGATAAGCTGGAAATGATTGTGGATAAGGATTTATGGCCTCTTCCAAGCTACGGCGATCTGATTTTTGAAGTATAATAAAGGATGATTACAGGCTGCAAAGTCAGATCCGGTTAACCCGGCTGGGCTTTGCAGCCTTTTTCCGTATTCTTAAGTAGATTTCCTTATATAGATCTGCTAAAATAAAAGAAAACCAGAAAAGAAGGCAGATATTATGGAAACCATGACATATGTAACAACCATATTGGAAAAAATTGTGAATATTCCAAGTCCCAGCGGATATACCGGACAAGTGTTGAAAGCAGTAGAGGAGGAGGCTGCAGGGTTGGGATATTCCACATGTTATAATAAAAAGGGCGGCTTAATCATTGAAGTTCCTGGGGAAAAGAAGGAAGTTCTGGGTTTATCCGCTCATGTTGATACCTTGGGTGCCATGGTGCGCTCCATTACTTCAAAAGGAATGCTCATCATGGTTCCAGTCGGAGGATTTATGATGGAGTCCATAGAGGGCATGTATTGCAAGGTTCATACCAGAACCGGGAAAACCTACACCGGTACGATTCTCACCAAAGAACCCTCGGTTCACACCTATGACGATGCCAGAACTTTGGAGAGAAAACCAAAGAATATGGAAGTGCGTCTGGATGAGATGATTGACAGCGAAGAAGATGTAAGAAAGCTGGAAATTGCGCCTGGTGATTACATAAGTTTTGATCCTATGTATGTGCATACGAACAGCGGTTATATTAAATCCCGCCATTTAGATGACAAGGCTTCAGTTGCAGTTCTTTTAGGCGTTTTAAAAGACATCAGAGAATCAGGGATTAAACCCAGAAAGACTTTGAAAATAGTAATCAGCAACTATGAAGAGGTAGGCTTTGGTGCCAGCTGGATACCGGAAGATATTGAAGAATTTATCGCAGTGGATATGGGAGCACTTGGAGATGATTTATCAGGAGACGAACGAAAGGTATCGATCTGTGCCCTTGACTCTGCCGGACCCTATGACTACGAAATGACCAGCCGCCTGATTGCCCTGGCAAAGGAAAAGAATATAGACTTCGCAGTGGATGTGTTCCCCCATTACGGTTCTGATGCAGGAGCAGCAATACGCGGAGGTCATAACATCAGGGCAGCATTGATCGGACAGGGAGTACATGCTTCCCATGGAACAGAGCGGACTCATGTAAAGGGAATGGAGCAGACGTTAAAGCTTATTGAGGCCTATATAGAACTGATTTAGAAAAAAAAGGGGCTCTTGCAAACTATGTAGTGACCCCATTTCGTTAAGCTGCTTTTCAGGATCTTCGGAATACTTCATTGCAGCATATCGATTTATGTCCCAATGTATATCTCCACCAAAATTATAACCTGAGTATATTTTTAAATTCGGTGGAATAATAACTTTACATGTTTGCGGGTACAGTAGAGCAAAAGAAAGAGTAAAAGAATAGTAAGCAGATAGGCTAAGCTTCAGGCTGTATGAACCTGATGGCTTGGTCTGTCTTTTTTTTATGTGATAATTGTAATGTAATCACATCTGTCTTGTCACATGCAATGACATGTGCTATAATCAACTAAATCTCTTATGAGGAGGAAGTTAAATGGAAGATATAAACAAACGAATCGAGGAGCTCAAAAAAGAAAAAGATGCTGTGATTCTGGCTCACTATTATACCGACGGCCAGGTACAGGCTGTTGCGGATTATGTTGGCGATTCTTACTATTTAAGCAAGGCTGCCACGGAGGTTCCTCAGAAGGTTATTCTCTTCTGCGGTGTTTCATTTATGGGTGAAAGTGCCAAGATACTCAACCCGGAAAAGACGGTAATCATGCCGGATACTTATGCAGATTGTCCCATGGCACATATGGCCGATGTGGACAAGATTAAGGAAGTGAGGGACAGCTATGAGGATGTTGCCGTTGTCTGCTATATCAATTCTACAGCTGAGATTAAGGCTGCATCTGATGTCTGTGTAACATCTTCCAATGCAGTAAAAATCGTTAATGCTCTGCCTAATCATAATATATATTTTATCCCAGATGGGAATCTTGGCAGGTACACGGCGAAAATGGTTCCTGATAAAAATTTTATTTTCAATGATGGTTTTTGTCATGTTCATACCAGTATAAAGCCCGAAGAACTTAAAAAGGCAAAAGAGCTGTACCCGGAAGCATTGGTCCTTGCTCACCCGGAATGTACCTGGGATGTACTTGAACTGGCAGATTACATCGGCAGCACTTCCGGTATTATAGACTTTGCTATCAAAAGCGATGCAAAAGCGTTCATCATCTGTACGGAAATGGGTATTTTATATGAATTAAAATTAAAAACTCCTGAAAAGAAATACTATTCTGTGGGTCATCGACAGTTCTGTCCGAATATGAAGCGAATTACTACGGAAAAGATCTTAGATCAGTTGGAAAAGCTAAGTAATACAGTGGAACTCAATGAGGAATTATATAGTAAGGCAAATAAGGCTCTGGATAGAATGCTTGCTTTAGCTAAATAAGAGGTGGTAAGAATGAGAATACATGCAGATGTGGTTATTGTCGGAACCGGTGTTTCCGGATTATACTGCGCTCTGAACCTTCCTGAAGAAAAACATATCCGGCTCTTGACAAAAAGTTCTCTGGAAATGAGTGATTCTTACCTGGCTCAGGGTGGAATCTGTGTCTTAAAGGACAAAGAAGATTATAACAGATTTTATGAAGACACCATGAAGGCAGGACATTACGAAAATAATACAGCTTCTGTTCATCATATGATACAGCAATCACCGGAAATTATTCAAAAGCTGATGACACTGGGAGTGGAATTTGAAAAAAAGGACGGAAAATTACTTTATACCAGAGAAGGTGCACATTCCGCAGCAAGAATTGTATATTACAAAGATAATACGGGAAGGGAAATTACAAGCAAACTGCTTGAACAAGTAAAAAGGAAAAAACATATTACAATCATGGAATATACGGAAATGATTGATATAATCAGCAGAGACAATTTCTGCAGCGGTGTCATCGTACGATCCAGTGATGGAGCCATATCGAGCCTTGATGCAGACTATACGGTTTTAGCTACCGGAGGAATAGGCGGGTTATATCAGGATTCCACTAATTATCCCCACCTTACGGGAGATTCTCTGGCATTGGCTATCCGCCACGGCATTGCTGTTCAAAATCTGAATTATATTCAGATTCATCCAACTGCATTGTACTCAAAAAAGCCGGGAAGAAGATTTCTGATTTCAGAATCTGTAAGAGGAGAGGGAGCATATCTTCTGAATGCAAATAAGGAAAGGTTCGTGGATGAGCTGCTTCCCAGGGATGTATTAACCCAGAAGATCTGTCAGCAGATGAAGTTGGAAGGAAGTGATCATGTCTGGCTTTCTGCCATCCATTTAGGAAGTGAGAAGATAAAGAAACGTTTTCCTAATATCTATGAGCGCTGCCTGGAGGAAGGAATCGATATGACCAGGGAATACATTCCTGTCACACCGGCTCAGCATTATTTTATGGGAGGTATATCTGTTGACCTGCATAGCAAAACTTCTATGGGGCATTTATATGCTATTGGAGAAACCAGCTGTAACGGTGTTCATGGCGCTAACCGTCTGGCAAGCAATTCCCTTTTGGAAAGTCTGGTATTCGCTAAGGAAGCAGCAGTTCATATTGCCGGAACCTATGAGAAGAACGAACACTTTCCAGTTTCCATAAATTTATCTGCATATGAAAACTATGACTATATTCAAAATAAGAACAGAGAAAGTATATTAAATGAAATAGAAAAAACGAACAGGAAAGAGAAACGAAGCGCTCTTAAGATTAAATGTGGGTGAAGTAGAATGATGAAAAACACTGTTTCAACAATTATGGAGCAAAAGATTAAGAAAGACAAGATAACCATGCTGACAGCCTATGATAATACGACAGTGCTGAGAAGCATGAAAGCATAAATGCTATAGAGAAAGGGTGCTGAAATGAATAACGAAACAACCTTACGATTAAATATGGATGAGTTATTATTGCAGGCTTTACGGGAAGACATAACCAGTGAAGATGTAACGACCAATGCCGTTATACGAGATGAGAAAAAAGCATGTGTCAAGCTTTTGTGCAAGCAGGATGGTGTACTGGCAGGGCTTAAGGTTTTCTACCGTGTTTTCTGCCTTTTAGATCCCAATGCTTCCATTAAAGCCTATGCTAAGGATGGGGACAAGGTATCTGGGGGAGAACTTTTGGCAGAAGTTACAGCAGATGCAAAAGCTTTATTATCTGGAGAAAGGACAGCCTTAAACTATCTTCAGAGAATGAGCGGAATTGCCTCTTATACACGTAGGATTTCTGATATGATGAAAGGCAGTAAGACCAGATTGCTGGATACCCGGAAAACAACCCCCAATATGAGGATTTTTGAAAAGTATTCGGTCAAGGTGGGAGGAGGATACAATCATCGATATAACTTATCTGACGGTATTCTGTTAAAGGATAATCATATTGCAGCAGCCGGTGGAGTAAAAAAAGCAATAGAGTCAGCCAGAGAGTATGCTCCCTTTGTCCGCAAAATTGAGGTAGAGGTGGAAAATCTTCAAATGGCAGAAGAAGCTTTAGAGGCAGGAGCAGATATCATCATGCTTGATAATATGACCACAGAGCAGATGAAAGAGGCGGTAAAAATCATCGGAGATAAAGCAGAGACTGAGTGTTCGGGAAATGTAACGGAGGAAAGGATCAAAGAGCTTATGGAAATTGGAGTTGATTATATATCCTGTGGGGCATTGACGCATTCTGCGCCGATTCTTGGAGAGCGTAAATTTTCTTGTGTCCGGAAAGTAAACAACTATCTGGAATTGAATTA
>CAURBW010000028.1:0-62884 GCA_963523075.1 uncultured Clostridium sp. | reverse complement strand
AATAGGGTCTGGAAATAAATTTTGAGCCATACCCCGAAATCACGCGCTTACTATTGATGATTAAAAGATCACCGTCAGCATTAATCTGCTGCGTAGCCAATGTACCGTATAATATAAAACCAATGGAGGTGCAGACAGCACCTGCCTGGGCAATGATTGTTCCCTTTTTATAGGTTTCTATCATACACGGTTCAGATCCCATCTGTTTTCTTAAATTATCTTCATTTATGTCTTTAAATAAGGGATTTCCTGATAAAAGTTTTATATCCATTCCGATACCTCCAGACTAAAATGTGTAACAGCAGTTACAGTATTTTTCTATAAATTCAAGTATACTATAAAAAAACCATAATTCAAATAAGGTATTAAAATAAATGTAAATGATCAGGGGCTGAAAGGGTTGATTCAATTGCTGTGAAAGTACCAGCTCCTGTCAATATATAATACTAAGGAGGAATTGTATGGGAATGTTCTGTTATCAATGTCAGGAAACGGCCAGAAACACTGGCTGTACGGTAAAAGGTGTTTGCGGCAAGAATGAAGAAGTCGCAAAACTGCAGGATCTTTTGATCTATGTCTGTAAAGGAATTTCAGATATTGTAGTCAAAGGAAAACTGGATATCAGCGAATTGGGAGACGTAAACCATGAAGTGATTAAGAGTATGTTTATTACGATTACCAATGCCAATTTTGATGCAGAGGCAATTGAAAAGCAGATTTTGAAGATGATTACGTATAGAAACAAGCTGAAACAAAAGACATCCGTAACAATCCTTCATGATTCAGCTCAGTTCAGCATTACCGACAGGGAATCCATGCTGGAAAAAGCAGCCGAAATCGGCGTCCTGCAGACGGCAGATCAGGATGTCAGATCTTTAAGGGAATTGATTACATACGGCTTAAAAGGAATGGCAGCTTATACACACCATGCATTAAATGCCGGAAAAGAAAATCTGGATATCTATGGATTTATATATGAAGCCTTTTCCTCTGTTTTAGATAATTCTTTGACCATAGATCAGCTTGTGGCTCTTACTTTAAAAACCGGCCAGTTTGGGGTAGCGGCTATGGCGCTTTTGGATGAAGCCAACACCTCAAAGTACGGAAATCCGGAGATTACCACAGTAGATATTGGAGTAAGAAATAATCCGGCTATTTTGATTTCCGGTCACGATCTTACGGACTTAGAACAGCTTTTAGAGCAGACCAGGGGAACTGGAGTTGATGTTTATACACATAGTGAGATGCTTCCGGCTCATTATTATCCATTCTTCAAAAAGTATGATAACTTCGCAGGAAACTATGGTGGATCCTGGTGGCGTCAGGTGGATGAGTTCGGTCCCTTTGGCGGTCCTGTTCTTTTTACAACAAACTGTATTGTACCGCCCAGATCAGAAGAAATCAGGGATCGTATATTCACCACCGGAGCAGCCGGGTATCCCGGATCCAACCATATTGAAGCGGATGCTGACGGAAAGAAGGATTTTTCCCCAATTATCGAGATGGCGAAAAAACTGCCTTCTCCAACTGAAATTGAAACAGGAACGATTACAGGAGGTTTTGCACATGAGCAGGTCTTTGCTCTTGCAGATAAAGTAGTAGAGGCTGTAAAATCCGGAGCAATCAAAAAATTCTTTGTCATGGCTGGCTGTGACGGCAGAATGAAATCAAGAGAATATTATACAGAATTTGCAGAAAAATTGCCAAAGGACACGGTAATCCTTACTGCAGGATGTGCAAAATACAGATACAATAAGTTGCCGCTTGGTGATATCGGCGGTATTCCTAGAGTGCTGGATGCCGGTCAGTGTAACGATTCCTACTCTCTGGCTGTGATTGCTTTGAAGCTGAAAGAGATTTTTGGAGTTGATGATGTAAATCAGCTGCCAATCGCATATAATATTGCCTGGTATGAACAAAAAGCGGTAATTGTACTTCTTGCACTTTTATATCTTGGTGTTAAAAATATTCACCTGGGTCCGACACTTCCGGGTTTCTTATCGCCGAATGTGGCAAAAGTACTGGTAGAGAACTTCGGTATTGCTGGTATTGGAACAGTGGAAGATGATATCCGCTTATTTATGGCATAATGCCGGATCAATAATTTATTATAATTAATATAGGAAACAGCGGAGAATGATAAATGTTCATTTGTTATTCTCCGCTGTTTCTATTTGTCCACATCTTAGTTTGCCGGTGACAGCCATACATGAACTATCCTGATATCTGACTTCCTATTTTTTATAATAATCTGTTCTAAAATAAAAAGTCAAAATTTATTTCGGGTTTTCAGATCCCCTTATGCGGTATGATGAGGTATCTTCAGTATGATATAGCGCTGAAAGACTGCCCAGCCAACAGAGTTTGGGTGTATCCGCACTATCTAAAACAATGAGAGTAAGGAGGAAATTATTATGGACCCTTATATTGGTCAGATTCAGCTATTTCCCTATAATTTTGAACCCAGAGGCTGGGTTCTGTGTGATGGAAGAACAATGCAGATCATGCAAAATCAGGCATTATATTCTCTCATAGGGGTTATATTTGGAGGCAATGGAACCACTGAGTTTAAGATACCCGACTTAAGAAATGCAAATCCTCTTGCAACGACCAACCAGATGAAGTATTACATAGCAGTTGAAGGGCTGTACCCCATGAGATCTTAATTTGCAGCAGCTTTAATTCATGGATGGAAAGGAGAGAAAATGCATGGATGAATTTTTGATAGGTGAAATCATTCCTGTACCCTATACATTTGTACCTGAGTTTACATTATACTGTGATGGGCAGGAGTACCAGGTTCAGCAGTATCAGCTTCTATTTGCTATAATTGGATTTACGTTTGGAGGCAATGGTTCCACTACATTTCGTGTTCCCAATCTAAAAGGATTTGAACCCGACCCCAATATCCATTACGCCATTGTGACAGATGGCATATTCCCTGATCGGTATTAGTACAATGCTGATATCGATAAATAACCGTATTTCAATTTACCGGAAAGGATTGATGAGATAAATATGGGTATAAATTTGGCTTTGAATGCAGATATAACTGCAAGCAGTTATGTTGATCCTTATGCGCCTGGCAGAGCTGTAAACGGAATAGTCAGTGACCCCACCTCCAGATGGCTGTGCGCAGCTCTGCCCGGGTGGCTGCGTCTTGATTTAAAAAAGTCCTGCTGGGTCGGCCAGTGGACAGTAAAAAGTATAGGAAGCAACGCCGGCTGGCCGGGAAATTATTGTATGACCTCGTTTCGGCTGGAGAGTAGTTTAGATGGAACCAATTGGACTACAGTGGATTCTGTAACAGGAAATACAAACAATATATGTACGCGAGTCTTGCTAAATCCGGTATGTGCCAGATATTTCAGACTATGGGTTCCTGGAGATGGGGGATTACAAGCCAATAAATCCGCCGCGTCTGTCATGGAACTGGAACTGATAGAAACAGATGTAGCCGTTCTGACTTCACTGGAGATAAAGGATAAGGAAGAGCATGCAGCAGCTCTGACTCCTGTGTTCCATTCAGATGCACTGTCATATACTGCCAATGTCGGATATGATTCTGACCGTATTACAGTAATTCCTGCTGCATCGAAAACTACGGCAGTTATTACAGTCAACGGGCAGGCGTTGACAGAGGGAAAAGCTTCTGTTGATATGATTAACGGATCAAATAGGGTAGAGATTAAGGTAACTTCAGCAGACGGTTATATAGTGACCTATGTGGTAACTGTTACAAGGGCCAGCAGTCCTTATCTGACTTCTGTGAGATTTACCGGAATCCGTTTTTCCGGATTTATAAAGACGACGTATAATTATAATTTGAGTGCAGGTTCGACGCTTACCAGTACTGCAGTTACTCCAACTGCAGAAGATCCGGAGGCATCTGTTGTGATTACCTTAAATAGTGTAGTATATAACAGCGGTCAGTCAATTCCCCTGAGTAATGGCATGAATCAGATCCATATTGTTGCTACCTCAAAAACAGGAGTTGACAGCAGGACATATGTATTTAATGTAAATAAAAACATATGATATAAATAAAATAAAATAAAAATCTCTCAGAGACATAAAGCGGAGAGAGGATTTTCCTCTTTATGCCTCTGAGAATTATGAAGAGAGTGATAGAATGGTTTTAAAGAAAAAGAAGCGCTTTATAAGCTGCGTTCTCATTGCAGCCGTACTAATGTCTGCGATTCCGATGAGCGTATATGCAGACACAGGACAGATTTTAAGTGTAGATGACCAGGACGCAAAATCCATTAGTGGCTGGGTTGGAGAAATTGATGGGCGGAGTAATCTTTTTACTGCCGGAGACCCGGTTAAAAGCTGGTATCAGTACAATTTGCAGAATCCGATAGGAAAAAGTTCTCCAACCGATCTTTTAGACAGCAATGAAAATATTATTGAGTATTGTGCTTATTTCCTGGCTGGAGATAACAGTAAGGGTACCATCCATAAAGATTATATACTCAGCAGTACTGGCTATTTTAATCTGACAGCTTCTTGTCAGATGTTTCTTCAATTCCCCGAGGATGCAGCAAAGTTAAAAATTGAAGTGTATGATAATACCGCTGGAACAGGTGTTCCGATTAACAGTTCATTGGCGGCAGCTCAATATAAGAACGGAGAATGGGATAGTGTATCAATAAATAATCTGTTTATAACATCACACGCAAAAATGATCCGGGTGATTTTAGAGGCCTCCACAAAATTAAATGATTCAAATGACTATGTTGATTTTGATGGTTTAAGTGTAACGCTTGCAGCCGCAGCTGCACCTCCTATTATTTCGAAGTTAAATGGGGATACCGTGTCATTTACAGAGGGAGGATCCCCAGTATCGCTGGATAAAGACAGTGACGTTACAGTGAAGGTAGATTCCGATTTTAGCAGAACCTATGAAGGCGGTTTGGTCACTGCCGCCATTACTGGTAACGGTGTCGCCGCAGAGGATGTGCTGGAGCTTGCTCAGACCGGTGGTATCACGCTGTCTGGAAGCAGTGTTCTCTATAGCGGAACCTCAATTGGTACGTATTCAGGAGGCACTTCAGGAACAAATCTATCCATATCGTTAAATTCAAATGCTAATGATACCAGTGTCGCAGCATTAATAAAAGCGATCACGTACAAAAACACCAACACAGTAAAACCCGATACAAAAACAAGAACAGTTATGGTATCAGCAGCAGATAACACCAATGCAGCAGAACCAGTCTATACAACTGTTAATGTGCAGAGTGTAAATTATGCACCAGTCAGGAAAAGCGGTGTGGGAGCAACTGCATCAGCCAGCTTACCAGTTAAAACAGCATTTTCCATGGACCTGAGTACAATATTTGAGGATCCGGATACAGATTCCATGACCTATAAAGTCAAGATTAATACGGACTCTCAAGTGGCAGCAACAAAAAATTATTCATTTACACCTCCTGCCGCAGGCACATACACCCTTGTGTTTACCGCCAGTGACGGAACGGTTGACTCTACAGACACCTATAAAGTAACACTGACTGCAGTTAATACAGCACCAGTCAGAAAGAGTGGGGTGGGAGCGTCTAAATCAGAAGAAATAACAGTGAATACTGGTTTTTCCATTGATTTAAGTACAATATTTGAAGATTCAGATGAGGATACTTTAAATTATAAAGTAAAAATTAATGAACAGCCAGAGGAGGCAGTTGGTGATAAACCTACCTTCACTCCAGATGTTATTGGAACGTTAACGCTGGTATTTAGAGCAAATGACGGAATTGCAGATTCAGAAGATACCTATACCGTGATCCTGAATGTGAAAGCACCCAATACGCCACCCACAAGAAAATCCGGTGTAAATGCAAGCGTAGCAGACAGTGCAGCAGTTAAAAAAGCATACCCAATTAACCTGAGTACAATATTTGAGGATATTGACAGTGATAATTTAACCTATAAGGTAAAAATTAACGGAGGAACGGAAGTGGCCGCTGATGAGAGCTATTCCTATACTCCCGCCGCTGTAGGAACGGATACACTGGTATTTAGAGCTAATGATGGAAAAGCGGACTCCACTGATACCTATACAGTAACCCTTTCAGCTGTTAATTCGATCCCAGTGAGGAAAAGCGGAGTAGGAGCTGCTAAGTCCCAAAATATCCAAGTCAATACCGCTTATACGCTTAATTTAAGTACAATATTTGAAGATGAGAACAAGGATGCTCTCAGCTATAAAGTAAAAGTAAACGAGGGAGCCGAAAAGGCAGCTGACGAGAGCTATTCCTTTACACCGACATCAGTTGGAACGTATACGCTTGTATTCAAAGCCAATGACGGAATTAGTGATTCAGCAGATATCTACACCGTAACTCTCAATGTGAAAGCACCAAACACTGCTCCTGTAAGAAAGAGCGGATTAGAAGAAACGTTTACATGGAAAAAGCCAGTCAACACTACAATTATTGTGACCTTAATGCATATGTTTCAGGATGCAGACAGTGATCCTCTGACCTACAAGGTAAAGATTGATGGAGGACCGGAAGAGACAGCAGACAATATCTTTTCCTATAAGCCGACCACCACAGGTTCGCATACTCTGGTATTTAAAGCCAATGATGGTATTGCAGATTCCACCGAAACTTATACCATAATCTTTATAGCAACCGAAAATCCTGTCATGTCAATCCCCTCCCCTGATCCTGTGACGGGAATTGCCAATGGTACAGCAAAAACAGCTTCTGCGCTTGGACTGCCTGAACATGTAAATCTTTCTACTTATACAGGTAATGTACCGGCCGATGTAACCTGGGACGTAGCAGCAAGCTCTTATGATCCGAATCAGAAAACAGAGCAGACCTTTGTTGTGGAAGGAACCGTGACACTGCCCGTGGGAGTATATAATCCTGACGGTTTATCGCTGGATGTAACGATTAATGTAACTGTAAAAGCAGAAGTGCTGGTGGATAAGGTTCTGGAAAGTATTTCTCCGCTGTCCCCTGTAATAGGAATTCCTAACGGAACAGCAAAAACAGCCGCGGCACTTGGTCTGCCTGTAAATGTGGACCTTGAGACGGATAACGGAACCGTTTCCGCCAATGTAACCTGGGATGTGGCAGCCAGCTCCTATGATTCTGACTTAAAAACGGCCCAGACCTTCGAGGTAGAAGGAACCGTGACTCTTCCGGCCAAAGTGATTAACCCTAACGGTGTATCACTGGATATTACAGTCGAAGTAACAGTCGATGCAGAGTCACTGACTGATAAAATCCTGGAAAAAATTTATCCGCTGCCTTCCATAAAAGGAATTACTAATGGAACTGCCAAAACAGTCACTGCCCTGGGACTCCCATCCAGAGTTACGCTGGGAACCGATGCCGGAAACGTCCAGGCGGATGTAATCTGGGATTTGGATTCCAGTTCCTATGATCCGTTTATTAGTGAAGAACAAACCTTTCCTGTAGACGGAACCGTAGTACTGCCAGACAACGTTGCTAATCCAAATGGAATTTCTCTTGAAGTAACGATTAATTTAACAGTTTTGGAAGAAGAGGAAGAACAGGAGTATTATACCATCCGGATCAATGTGACGAAAAGACCGGATAAAGTCAGCTATACATTGGGAGAGGATTTAGATACACAGGGGCTTGAGGTAACCGAATATCAGAAAGCCAGTCCCTCAAATGCAGTCAAAAAAACAGTTTTATCAGAGGGGCAGTATGATCTGGAATATAATCTTACCAGAACAGGAACACGAACGGTTAAGGTTATTTATTATGCAGCCGACCGGTATGGGAATGAAAAAGAGTTTACAGATGAGTTTACTGTCAGAGTTAAAGAACCGCCGAGAGATGACAGCGATGACGATGATGACAGAGACATTACAGAGCCTGGCAGACGAAAAGGCGGGGACGATGACCATTATTACCCCGGGAACTGGCAATCGGACGAAAATGGCTGGAGGATTACCGGAAAAGGTGGAAACAGCCCGGCAAACCGGTGGGTGTACACCGACTGGAAGGGATCAAACGACTGGTACTTTTTTGATGAGAGAGGCTATATGGTAACTGGTTGGTTTGAGTACAAAGGTAATAAGTATTATTTAAATCCGGTCAGTGACGGAAAGAAAGGTTATATGTATACCGGCTGGAACATGATTGAAGGAAAATGGTATTATTTCAGTGAAGCAGCAGACGAAACAAAAGGTTCCATGCTTAAGGACACCACAACTCCGGATGGGCATCGTGTGGGACCGGATGGGGAACGTATTTCTTAAAACAGAAGGATTAAGTCTCCATTAACCCATTTGCACTGTAATAAAATATAAGATTCTTCAGATACGAAAAGGAAAGAGAGTATGCGGCAATAAACTTGTCCGTCGGCTCTCTTTCCTTTCATTTGCAAAGAGATAAAATATTTATATTGCTATATTTTTCCAGAAATAGTAAAATAAACAAAAATACATGGAATTTGATGCATGAAGGGTAACGGGTTCGGGGGAAAAATTAAGAATATAATGAAAGAAAAACACAAGAAGAACAGAAGAGCCCTGTTATTTTTAATTTTGTCAGTATGTTTGATATCAGGGCTGGTAAGTATCCGGAATCAATATGTTTCCTATCCCATATCCGATGGATTTTTAAACCTGTCGGATAAGAATATGGAAGATAAGGCAGTTCAGTTAAATGGTGCATGGAAGTTTTATGAAGGTACATTCGAGGATACCGTCTCCCAGACAGCAGGCAGCCTGGACGTTCCAGGCAGCTGGCGGGGAAAAGTAATGAATGGAAAGAAGCTGGCTAAACACGGCATCGGCATATATGAACTCCGTGTAAGCGTTCCATCGCCCGGCGATTACTGTATGAAGCTTAACTATGTTTCCAGTGCTTACGAGCTTTACATAAATAATAAAAAGATTGTAGAAAACGGAAGAATCGGTGCAGATAAGAATGCAGAAATTCCAAGCTGGGCCCCGCAGTTTGTTTACTTTCATACAGATCAAAAAGATGTTGTGATCAGACTTAAAGTATCCAATTTTCACTGTAATAATGGGGGAATTGTACTTCCGGTCTATTTTGGAAAACAGGCGCCTCTGTTCCGGTTCCATCTTCTCAATTTGATGAAAAACATTGGATTTATTGGTATTCTCGCTGGAATGGCGTGCTATCTGTATGTTTTTAACTGGTGTTTAAATAAAAAAGCACAGTCTGTATATCTCTGGATTTTTTGTATTTCTGTGCTGTTTTCTGCGTCTATTATAGATGGTGAGAGTCTGGTCAGTATTTTATCCTTCCTCTCCATCGATGCAGTTCTGAAAATAGAGTATGTGTCCTTTATGGTTCAGATTACATCCATTCAGTTCTTTCTGTGGAGCATGTACCCGGAGCTGGGAACAACTCATCCGGTCCGCTTTTTAAAGATTATGGATTTTTTATATGCTGCCATTCTTATTTTTCTGCCGGTCATGCCCGTTTTGTATGACAATATGGTATTCGTACCGATTCTGTTTATTAATGCGCTTTGTTATTTTTTGAAGATTGCCAGGGCGTTCCAACTGAAAAAGCCTAATGCCGGACCGGTTTTGCTGGGTTTTTGTGTATATGTGATGTCCTGTGTCCTGCAGCTTGTGGATATCCAGCATAATATTGAAGTAAAATATTTGAGCGATTTTAATTTCTACTATTTCGGAGTGCTTTTTTTCCTCCTCAGTCAGGGATATGTTCTGGCAGTTAATGTGGAGGATACCTTCCGCCAGTCCGAACTGGCCCATGAGATGGAGATTGCCTCTTTACAGGCCCAGATTTCCCCTCATTTCCTGTTTAATATTCTTCATAACATCTACTATCTTATGGATACCAATGCGAAGACGGCAAAAAATATGCTCATGTGTCTGTCTGATTTTTTGAGGGTAAAATACCGGTTTGATTACAGAACTTATACTCTGTATCAGTTAAGGGAAGAGCTGGATCTGGTAAATGCTTATGTGGAACTGGAAAATGTGAGAATGAATGGTGCCTTAAAGCTTGCGATCGATGCACCTGATGAGCTTCTCACAAACAAGATTCTCCCCCTTACCCTTCAGCCGCTTGTGGAGAATTGTATCAAGCATGGATATGGTTCGGGTGAGCTGAATATCCGTATCGCGGTTATGGAAAAAGGGGAGATGCTGCTGATCAGTGTAGAGGATAACGGAAGAGGAATCAGACCGGAAATTCTTGAAAACATTGGCAGGAGTGATGCTTCAAAAAGAGGAGTTGGAATCAGCAATATCAATTACCGGCTTAAAATCTGTTTTCAAAGCGAGCTGGTCATTGAAAGCCAGTGGTTAAATGGAACAAAGATCAGTTTTCAGATACCGAAGAGGGGGTAATATGCAAGTATGCAGGTTGTAGTCATTGATGATGAAAAAAATTCAATTGAATATCTTACGGAAATGCTGAAGAAAAAAGCGGAATTTTCTTTGGCAGCGGCTTTTTCTGATTCCAGAGAGGGGCTGGCGTATTTACTGAAGAACCCATGCGACCTGTTATTTTTGGATATTGATATGCCGGGAATTAATGGAATGTACATTGCTGAGCAGATCAGCAGCCTTTATCCGCAAACTAAGATCTGTTTTGTAACTGCGTATAATGGTTATGCAGCAAAGGCATTTGAACTGAATGCGGTGGATTATTTATTAAAGCCCTACACGGAAGAACGGTTTTATAAGTGTCTGAACAAATTAAAGAATACTACAGCCGGGCAGGAGGTATACCAGGAGATCAGCGGACAGTATGAATATAATTTAGACATGATCTGCGGGTTTAACGACGAAGATATTGTACTTATACCAGCGGCTGATATATTTTACATAGAAGCATTACAGGGAGTTTGTATGATACATACCAGGGATCACATATTCCGCGGTAATAAAACGCTGAATTTTTATGAGGAAAAGCTGAAGAAGAATTCATTTTTCCGGACTCATAAGTGTTACCTGGCTAATCTCGCCAGAGCAGACCGGTTTCGGCCGCGGATTAATTATACCTATGATATGTATTTTAAGGATATTTCCGATGTGATACTGGTCAGCCGGAATAAGGTAAAGGAACTGAAACAATATTTCAATTAATTCAGGAGGATTATACGATGAGTGAAAAAGTCAGGGTAAGTGAACTAAAGACAGGAGATATCCTTTTACTGGAGCCAAGTGAGGACAAGATTTCAAAGATTATAGCCTGGGTCACCAGATCTGAAGTAAGCCATACCGCTTTAAGCTGCGGACCGAACAAACCAACAGGAACCGTGATAGAGGAAACGCCTCCCAATGCAATTGAGGACACCATCCTTACCAGAACAGCAAGGACAGCCTATGTGATGCGGTTAAATCCGGGCAATAACGACTGCCAGCCGGTCATAGACATTGCAGCCCGGTATGTCAGCCAGGAGCTTCCTTATGCTCATGCCCAGCTTCCGTTTATTGGTCTGTATTGCATCACCAATAATATGCTGGGTGACACGGGGCTTCAGGGCCTTGTAACAAAGATTGTGAAGCTTTCCATGGGGATTTTAATGGAGCTGGAAGATGCGGTGATTTATAAGGGCAGAGAAGCCATGATGTGCTCCCAGTTTGCTTATCATTGTTATAAGGAAGCTGGAGAGAGTTATGAGATCCATTTAAATGATAATACAGGCTTTCCTATGATTGATAAGATCATTAAAATCATTCAGAAGGATCCTTCCGGGTATAACAGCCGGATATTCTCTGTAAAGGGGGATAACAGCACAGTAACTGATGAGAATGTGGATGAGGCAATCAATGAATTATATGAGGCGCTGAGTGAGAATCAGGCTGGCACACGGTGTTCTGTTTCGCCTGATTTGTCAGATGATTTAATTATAGAAGTAACCCGTTTTTGCATCCAGTTCGTTAAGACTTTTTCCAAGGGAGCAGACTGTAATCAGGAGGATGCCGTCTATTATTTAGACAGGCTTAAGGATATGTATGAGTACTTCATCTCTCCGGGAGACCTATTGAAGAACACCCTTAATTTAACCTGCATCGGTACGGTTGACTACGAGGGTTAAAAAGGATTCTTATTAACCGTTTATCCCAAAGATTAACAGGTTATACTGTTTTTTTGCTTCTTGGGGATATCCCGCCTCCAATGAATAAAATACCGATATAATGTAGCCAGTTGGTAAACAAAGACCAGCTGGCTTTTTTGGCGCAGATAAGGGCCGGAAACTGTGTTTTGGGGAAGGCGGTAAATATATGGATTATGTAAAAACAAAACAGTGGCTGGATGATCATGGAGTGATCCTGGAAGAAAGTTTTTATACAGCTTTAAATAACCTCGCAAAAGACTACAAGAAAGCATATGACATCAGACTTCTTGAAGATGTGTATCAGAAGCTGGGGGTGAACAAACAGGCTGTTTCCTGGTGGAAAAATCACCCATACAGCACTCAGACAAGAGAATCCAAGAAGCAGGTGATTGCTTCCTGTGCAGAAATATTTCATTTAAATACAGAGGAATCTGAGCTTTTGGCCAATAAGGCAGGGCTTTCTCTTTACAGCGAGCATGATTTTTGCGGATATTTCAGACAGTTTTTAAACGGAGGCAGAGGAAGATGCAAATCCATCTGCGAGGCAGCCAATGTCAGCGAGCGGATGTTTCAATACATTAAAAGTCAGAAACGGCCGTCAAAGGAAACGCTGCTGGCAATTGCCATCTCTCTTGGACTCGGAATTGACGAAATACAGCTTTTGCTAAAAAAAGCGGGGTATGCGTTATCTGCTTCTCTTCCCAATGATGCAGTTGTCTGCTGGTTCCTTTCCGGTGAAAGAAAAACAGATGGAGTAGTTCCGGTTCTGTTTCATATCAATGAAGTGTTGGATGAGCTTAAACTTCCTCTTCTGATGACACGGTTGAAAAGCTCGTAATGAATGCGCTTTTAATTAAAACAGAATAAATTTTATGAAAGCCGGATATAGAGCCGGCTTTTTGAGGTTGAGCAGGTAATATATAGATAGATGTCCTTTTATCTGTCAAAAATCTGACGAGAGCAAAAAATAATAGGATAAATTAAAATAATTATTGCAAAATCTATTATAATTAATATCAATTATGTCGACAATATAAGATTTGAGTAAATCGCATATCTAGTACCGTCTTCTTTTCAACGTGGCACATGTAGTACTTTAACTAAAAATCCCCCTGATAATTTGATTAAATTGACTAAAAAAATGTAAAAAATGTCGAATAATGCGATAAAATTTACTTTTCAAACACTTAGAAAGGACTTATATTGATTACAAGAAAGGCAGAAAAAGGAGGGGGTATCTTTATGACAGATGCTGAGAAACTGCGGATTGTAGAGATGGAGAATGAGAAGCTGATGGAAGAAAATTCGAGACTCCATAAAGTGATTGAAAGGTTGAATCAGACGCTGAACAGATTGATCGGACGTTACATAAGTACTGACAAAATCGCCTGACAGGGGATGGGTAAGGAGTGCAGGGGGGCACTCCCGGTATATCCCTGTCAGGGATCAATCCCCTTTTGGGATTCTTCCTGGTCACTTAAATTTAATCCTTTGTTTTTACGTACCATTTCCCAGATTGTCTGGTGCATCCATTCAATGGTTTTATTCAGTTTTTCATTTTCAATCTCCAGTTCAGTAATGCGGTCTCCCATTCGGGCAATGATTTCCCGGTTATTATTAACTTTGTGAGGTACCAGCAGGCGCTTTACATAGGGAGACGATGAGGCAATGATTTGGGAGGATAGCAGTTCGTCCCTTTCTTCACAGGGCAAATCCATGAAAGCCTGATAGCTGATGGACAACGCAAGCATGTCCACCTTGCACTTTGGGCATACCGCATTCCTCTCCAGCTGATAATAACCATAATACCCGCATTTGGAACAATAGTACACGGACAGTTCTCTCATTGGTCTCCTCCTTTTTTTATTAATGTATGAGCATTCTACTCCTATATGTATAACGTTTAATCGACAAAAATATAACGCAAAAACAGAGAAATCGATAAAAATTTTTCTATTTAGGCATTTTGTACAGATAAAACTATTACAATTGTTTAAAACAAATAAAAGCCCGCAGCTGATACGCCGCGGGCTTTTTGGCAATTGAACGGATGTTTCATTTATAAAGGTGTTCTATTTACTGAATAGTACCATTTACATCAACAACGTAAACTTTTTCGTTGGTGTCTTTGAAATCTCTGAAGCCTGCGCCAAGCTCCGGTTTTGCTGTAGACTTGGAGGTGGAGGAAGCTTTCTGAAGAACACCATTGGTATTCACCAGATAGTTCTTGCCGTTAAGAGCGAATGGAGCAACTCTTAAATCCGCATCTGCTTCTTTTCTTAAACCGTACTCGTAAAGAGTATCGTCAAGAATACCGTGGAAGCCCTGGCCTTTCTTGCTTCCGGAAGTCACAAAGTACCAGATCTGGCTCTCGCCTAAGTCTTCGTCATAGATGGACTGTTTTCCAGTGTTGATCACGCCGCTTTCTGCGAAATAGAAGTTTGCAGTGTTTCCGTCTTCCAGAGTAACAACCTTAAGTCCGGTCTGCATTTCACCTTTTGTATTAAATCCATATTTCTGGGAATTTACAGTAAATAATTCAATACCCTTTTTCGCAAAGTAAGGAGCACCGTTTTTAAAGAAGAACCAGTGCTGTTCGCCTTCTGCGCTGATGCCTTCGATGCCTTCAATTTCTTTCCAGCCATCGACTCTTGCACCGCTCTCATCATAGTACTGATAGCCTGCTGCGGAAGACTTGTTGTCAGTATTTTCGGCCGCTTCTGAAGGAGTTGCTGTTACAGGAAGTTTGTACCAGCCGGTCTGCATTTCGCCATTTACAAAGGTGAAGTAGGAACCGTTAATTTTTTTATCTACCTGATCTTTTACCATGATGCCGTCTTTGTCAAAATAGAACCATGCACGTGTATGCTCGGAATCTTCTTTCACACTGTCAAGCTCGAACCAGCCTGTTTTCTGTGCGCCGTCGTTTTCGTCACCCAGGTAATAAGTGGAACCTGCGATTTCTACCTTGCCAGTGAGCATCTGACCCTGTTCGTCAAAATAATACCAGTTGTTGTTGATCTTCTGCCATTTGGAAACGACTTCTTTTCCGTCTTTTCCGTAATAATGCCAGTAATTTTCCGGTGAATCAGGGGAGTCCCAGTAGCTGTCATTGGTAACAGAGACCCAGTAATTGGAAACTCTCTTTCCGCTCTCGTCTGCATAGTACTCATCAACTTTCTGACCGGTAGCGATCTCGCCATCCTCATTTAAGTAATACCAGTCTTCTCCGTACTTCTTCCAGGAATCAGTGGCGTAGTAATCACCCTCCTCATAGAATTTCCATGTACCGTTTTCTTCTACCCAGCCAGTTGCCTTGGCATAGACAGTAGAGGCTGTGTTTAAGAATCCCAGTTGTGGGGCTGCAGCAGTTAAAATACCGGCAGCGGATAATACAGCCATCAATTTAATTTGCTTTTTCATAAATATGTTCTCTCCTTTTTTGCAGTAAGTTTTATCGTGGCCGAAAATCCATAGTTGCATTACTCTGCGATTATAACGTAAATGAACGAAACAAAGAAAGTGTGGTTTGATGGCAGATATGGAAGGCGTTTACATAACAGGAGAAAAGTTGTGGACAGGCAGGGGTTACCCCGGCTGCATGGGGACGCTGCAGTGCAGGGGATACGGGCAGTTGTAAGGAAAATAAGGGTCAGACGGGAAAGAAACGGAAGAAAAATGGAAATGCAGGAAGCTTTTAGAAAGTAAGAAAACTTTAATAGGAAAATAAAGTGCGGTGTGGTATAATCACAGACAGATCATTACCATTCCTTAATAAAGGAGAAAATAACATGAGAACGAAAATATCCAATTATATAGCCCGGAGGCTGGTGGAGCTTGGAATCTCCCAGGTGTTTACCGTAACAGGAGGAGGTGCCATGCATTTAAACGATGCATTGGGACATCAGGAAGGGCTTAATTGTCTCTATAACCATCATGAGCAGGCATGTGCCATTGCTGCCGAATCCTATGCCAGAATCACGGGACAGATTGCTGCTGTATGCGTGACGACAGGCCCCGGGGGTACCAATGCCATAACCGGAGTTTTAGGCGGCTGGCTGGATTCCATTCCCATGCTGATTCTGTCAGGACAGGTTCGCTATGATACTACGGCCAGATGGTCCGGTGTAGGAATCCGTGCCATGGGAGACCAGGAATTTGATATTACAAAAGCGATTGACTGCATGACCAAGTACAGCGAGATGGTGATTGATCCCATGAGGATCCGCTACTGTCTGGAAAAGGCAGTCTATCTGGCGTATTCCGGCCGCCCCGGACCTGCATGGCTGGACATACCCTTAAATGTGCAGGGCGCTTATGTGGAAACTGATGATTTAATCGGATTTAATCCGGAAGATTATGAGCAGGGAGGAGACGGCTGGGCGTTCGCATGTGAAGCAAAGATCTGTGAGGATGAGAGCGGTTTTGGTGAGAAACGCCAGACACTGCCTCCAAAGCCGGATAAAGATGCTGTTCGTGATGTCCTTTTAAAGATCAGAGAAGCATCCCGCCCTGTCATCAATGCAGGCAATGGAATCCGCATCGGACAGGCTCATGATGCTTTTCTGCGGGTAGCAGAGAAGCTGGGAGTTCCTGTTGTGACGGGCTGGAACAGCCAGGACTGTATCTATGATGCCCATCCTCTTTATACCGGAAGAGGAGGTGGAATGGGAGACCGTCCTGGTAATTTCGCCATTCAGAACAGCGACCTGGTGCTTTCACTTGCCAGCCGTTTAAGCATCCGCCAGGTTGGATATAATTATGCCACCTGGGCCAGAGAGGCCTATGTAATTGTCAATGACATTGATCCTGAGGAATTAAAGAAACCGTCTGTCCATGCAGATATGCGGATTCATGCAGATATTAAAGAGCTGCTGGCGGTGATGGAAGATCTTCTGGATCACGAATTTAAGGCGACGGGGAAAGATCCGCTCTTTAAGGGCGGAAAGGGAATTGGCTCCCTTACCTGGAATGAGACATGCCTCATGTGGAAAGAGACATATCCTGTGGTGCTTCCAAAACATTACAGCCAGGAAGAAGAGAAAGATGTCAACATTTATGCATTTATAAAGGAACTCAGTTCCCGCCTTCCCGAAAACAGGATTACTGTGGTCGGCAACGGATCGGCCTGTGTTGTGGGCGGACATGCTTATGTGATCAAGCCCGGCCAGCGTTTTATTACCAATTCTGCAGTGGCATCCATGGGATATGACCTGCCTGCAGCGATCGGCACTGCAAAGGCTGATCCCGGAGAAGACATTATTCTGGTGACTGGAGACGGCAGCATACAGATGAATCTGCAGGAGCTGCAGACGATTATACACCACCGCCTTCCCATTAAGATTTTCGTAATTAATAACGGCGGTTATCATTCCATACGGCAGACTCAGAAAAATTATTTTGGGGAGCCGTTAGTGGGAATCGGAGATGACAGCGGAGATTTAAGCTTTCCTGATATGAAGAAGCTCTCCGGTGCATACGGATACCCATATGTCTGCGCCCGTCACAACGGTGAGATTGATCAGGCGCTCCGTGATACCTTATCTCTGGACGGACCGGCGGTTTGCGAAGTATTTGTCAGCAGAGATCAGAATTTCGAACCGAAATCCGCAGCCAAGCGCCTTCCGGACGGAACCATGGTTTCTCCTCCATTAGAGGATTTATCCCCGTTCCTGTCTGAGGAAGAGATGGACCGCAATATGATCATTACCCGAATCAGGGACTAGACTACAGGACAGGGAGGAAATACGGTGAATGTTGTTGTAACAGGAGCGACCAGCTTCCTGGGAAGAGCTGTGGCGGACCGCCTGTTAAAACAGGGCAGCAGGGTATATGCAGTGGTCCGTCCCGGTTCGGAGAATATGAGATACCTTCCGGCAGAACAAAAGGGACTCAGCGTAATAGAACGGGAGCTTGGAGAGCTTGATACACTGGATCAGGTAATTGACGGACCCTGCCAGGCATTTTATCACTTTGGATGGGATGGCTCAGGGAGTGAGAACCGGATGAAGCGGGAAGTCCAGCAAAAGAATGTCAGGGACTCCTTAAAGGCTTTAGAAGGGGCCAGACGTTTAGGCTGCAGACGTTTTCTCTTCAGCGGTTCCCAGGCGGAATATGGCATTCACGCCGGACCGCTTTCGGAGGAAACCGTATGCAGCCCTGTTTCTGAATATGGAAAGGCGAAGCTGGACTTTTTAAATCAGGCCGCAGAGACGACGGACCAGTGGCGGCAGGCCGGGATTTCTTCCATGGAATATATCCACGCAAGGATTTTCAGCGTGTACGGACCGGGAGACCATCCCTGGTCTCTGGTAGAAAGCTGCTTAAGATCATTTGGCAGGGGAAAATATATATCCCTAGGGGAATGTACACAAATGTGGAATTTTTTATATCTGGAGGATTGTGTCCGGGCACTGATGCTTTTAATGGAACGGGAAAAAGAATCGGTTTCCGGAATTTATAATGTGGCAGCGCCGGAAAGCGAAACAAAGCCGCTGCGGGAATACATTCGGCTGATGTATGAAACCATGGGATTTCATGGGAGCTACAGTTATGGAAGAAGACGGCCCAATGCGGAAGGTCTTGCAAATCTGATTCCAGATATAAAAAAGCTGGAAAAAGAGACCGGTTTTTACCCTCTTGTGAGCTTTTCTGAGGGAGTTAAGAAAACCTGCGGATATTAAAAAGGGATTGACATGGAGGAATTTTTGTGGTATGAGAGATAGGATTTGTATTGTCTGCGGTCAGGCACTTGACGGGGAACCTTTGCTGACACTGGATCATATGCCCGCATCTGCGCAGGATATTCCAGGCCAGGAGGATCTGGCAGATGACAGGGGTATCAGTTTAAATCTTCACCAGTGCAGCTGCTGCGGTCTGGTTCAGTTTGATTGTGAGCCAGTGCCATATTATAAGGACGTAATCCGGTCTGGCGGATTTACCACCACAATGGTGGAATTAAGAAAACGCCAGTACCGGCATTTTATTGATGCCTGTCATCTGGAAGGGAAGAAGCTTATAGAGGCCGGCTGCGGCCAGGGAGAGTTCCTTTCTGTCCTTTCCGGGTTTCCGGTAACTGCCTGCGGAATTGAGCACCGGGAGAGCCTGGTTTTACTTGGAAAAGAAAAAGGGCTGAATGTCTGGAGGCAGTTTGCCGGGGAGGGAGAGGTACTTGCGTCTCAGGATGGCAGCATGAACGGTCCCTACGATGGATTTTTATCCTTTAACTATTTGGAACATCAGCCGGATCCTGTTGGGATGCTTCGCTGTATTGCAGAGAATTTAACGGATGAAGGTGTGGGTTTAATTACTGTGCCAAGTCTTGAATATATCTTAAAGTATGACGGCTACTACGAGCTGATCCGGGATCATATCGCTTATTATACCTTTGATACGCTGCGCTTTGCAGCGGATCAGGCTGGTTTTGAAGTGATTGAGGAAGAGATGGTAAACCGGGATACGCTCTCAGTGATTGTCAGAAAAAAGAAAAACTTAAAAGAAGGGGCGGGCCGGGTAATCTTAGAGAGACTGGATGCCTCGGGTCTGGTACAGAGCCGTGTGATAATCGGCGATGAGCTGAAACGTCTGATCCGTGAATTGGAGTCAGAAGGAAAGAGTCTTGGAATCTGGGGAGCAAGCCATCAGGGCTTTACCCTCGCATCCACAACTGTAATCGGAGATTTTGCCAGATACATCATTGATTCTGCTCCCTTTAAGCAGGGCAGATATGCACCCGCCTCCCACTTGCCCATCGTGGCACCCGGCCATTTTTTTCAGGATCCGGTAAATGCCATTTTAATCGTGGCGCCGGGCTATACAGAAGAGATCGCTAAATCCATTGTGGAAAAGTTTGGCCGCAATGTGGAGATTCTGGCGTTGAAATCCAATCATTTGGAAAGGATATAAGAAAAAAGTATGAAAGCATTTGTTTTAATTGAACCGGGAAAAGTTGGCTGGCATGATGCGCCGGAGCCGGAGCTCACACCTTACGGGGCAATTCTTAGACCTGTTGCAGTGGCTCCCTGTTCCTCTGATGTTCATACCGTTTACGGAGGAGGATCAAGAAAAGCACCGAATCTCATATTAGGCCATGAATGTGTGGCGGAGATTTTGGAGACCGGTGAACTGGTGAAAGATTTTAAGCCTGGAGAGGTTGTTGCAGTTCCTGCCATTACCCCGGACTGGAGGGCTATGGGGATTCAGGAAGGAAACTATAAGCATGCATCGGCTCCATTTTCCGGACATCAGCTGGGCAGATCCATTCCCGGCGTATTTGCTGAAAAATTCCTGATTCCTGATGCAGATACTACTCTGGCAAAGATTCCTGAGGGAGTTACCCTGGAGCAGGCTCTTATGTGTGTGGATGTGGTCACTACCGGCTTTACCGGAGCGGAATATGCAGACATTCAGTTTGGAGATACAGTAGTGGTTATGGGAATCGGTCCCATCGGCCTGATGGCAGTTGAAGGTGCAAGACATTTGGGAGCAGCCCGCATCATTGCAGTAGGTACCAGGCCTGTATGCACCAGCCTTGCCATGGAATTTGGGGCGACGGAGGTCTTGAGCTATAAAAACGGCAGTATCGTGGATCAGGTGATGGAACGGACGGGCGGTCTGGGAGCCGATGGCGTCATCATCTGCGGAGGCGGTGACGATGTATTTACCCAGGCTGTTGATATGGCAAGATATGGAATCGGAACCATTTCCAATGTCAATTATTTCGGCGGCACCGGAAATCTTGCTTTCCCTAAATTCTCGGGCGGCAGGGGAATGGGTGGGAAGACCATTCATACGGAGCTGGCAAAGGGCGGGAGAGTAAGAATTGAACGCCTCTTAAAGATGATTCAGTACGGCAGAATTAACCCCCAGAAACTGGTGACCCATCACCTGTATGGACTGGATGAAGTGGAGACTGCACTCCGGATGATGAAAGAAAAACCTGCAGATTTAGTAAAAGTGATGGTGCAGACAGATGGGAAGTGAACACATGAAAACAATTAGCATTGTAGTTCCCTGCTATAATGAGGAAGAAAACGTAGAAGCCATGTATCAGGCGATTACAGACGTTTTTAACAGGGAATTGAATCAATACTGTTACGAACTGATTTTTATTGATAATGATTCTTCGGACAGAACCAGGGAATTAATCCGCAGTTTATGTTCAAAGGATAAAGGCGTAAAGGGAATTTTAAATGCGAAAAATTTCGGGCAGTTCAATTCTCCATACTATGCCATGCTCCAGTCAGACGGCGACTGTACGATCTTAATGGCAGCAGATTTCCAGGACCCGGTGGAGATGATTCCCAGATACGTAAAGGAATGGGAGGACGGTTACAAAATTGTGATCGGAATTAAGAAGTCCAGCAAAGAGAGTAAGATCATGTACTGGCTGAGAAGCTGTTACTATAAGATGATTAAAAAACTCTCCGATGTGGAGCAGATAGAGCATTTTACCGGATTCGGACTGTATGACAAATCGTTTATTAAGGTTTTAAGGCAGCTTGATGATCCAACTCCCTTCCTTCGGGGGATTGTGGCAGAGCTTGGTTTCAGAAGAAAAGAGATTCCTTATGAGCAGCCCAGACGGCGGGCCGGGAAAACCAGCAATAATTTCTACAAGCTCTATGATGCGGCGATGTTAAGCATTACTTCCTACACAAAAGTTGGACTTCGCCTGGCAACCATTTTCGGAAGCATCTGCTCCTTTGCCAGTATGACCGTGGGCCTGATTTATCTGATCTTAAAGCTGATCTACTGGGACCGTTTTCCAGCCGGGATGGCACCTCTCCTCATTGGCATGTGCTTTCTGGGATCAGTTCAGATCTTCTTTATCGGTCTTGTGGGTGAGTACATTCTTTCCATCAATGCCCGCATTATGAAACGTCCGCTTGTTATTGAAGAGGAGCGGATTAATTTCACATGCGGCACACAGGAAGATACAGATGAGGATCTGCTTCTTATGGCAGCCTCTATGGAGGATGGGAATCAGAGATGAAATATAAGATAGATGTAGCGCGGATCCGTGACAATTCCATAGTATTAAATGGCTGGGTGATCGGTAAAACTCCGGAAGAAGCAGTGGAATTTAAAGTGCTTGATGAACAGGAAAATCCTGTGGAATTCAAATATGTTCCAGTGCGCAGAGATGATGTAAGCCAGATTTATTTTAAGAAAACGGTTGAAAAGGACCTTGGTTTTGATATCAGGATCCCTTATGTCCGGGACAGCAGAAAAGACCGGACTTTAGTGATACTGTGTGAAAATAAGTCAGTGCAGGTAAAACTGAATGCGGATATCATAGAAAAGCAGAACAGCTCAGCCCATAAAAAATCGGCTAAATTAAAGAGCATGATGAATAAGCAGACACTGCAGTCTGCTATGGATTTCCTTATGGAGAATGGCTTAAAAGCCTTTGTGATCAAATCCAGACATAAGCTTCAGGGAATTGACAGTGATTATGATTATCCGGAATGGGTCTCTCTTACGAAAACAACGGAGGAAGAACTGGCACAGCAGAGACAGTTTGTGTTTGATTATATGCCAAGACTTTCTGTTGTCATACCGACTTATAAGACGCCGGAGCGTTTCCTCTCTGCAATGCTTGATTCGCTGCTTGCCCAGACCTACACAAACTGGGAGGTCTGTGTGGCTGACGGCAGCCCTAAGGGAGAAGGGGTGGAGCGGGTGCTTAAGCGCTACGCCATGAAGGATGAGAGATTCCGTTACGTGATACTTGGAGAAAACAAAGGAATTTCCGGCAATACCAACGCTGCCATTGAGATGGCCACGGGCGACTTCATTGTCCTTGCAGATCATGATGATACTCTGGCACCTGATGCATTGTTTGAATGTGTAAAGGCCATTAACAAAGATCCTGAGATCGATGTGGTTTATACCGATGAAGATAAGCTTGATATCGACGGAGGGGAATTGTTTGAGCCTCACTTTAAACCTGACTTCAGTCCGGATTTATTAACCAGTGTTAATTATATCTGCCATTTGTTTATGGTAAACCATGAACTGCTTCTGGAAGTAGGATTATTTAAGGAGGAATTTGACGGAGCCCAGGATTATGATTTCATTCTGCGCTGTACAGAAAATGCCAGAAAGATCTGCCATATTCCAAAGGCACTTTACCACTGGCGCTGTCATCAGGATTCCACTGCAAGTAATCCGGAAAGCAAACTGTATGCCTTTGAGGCAGGTGCCAGGGCTGTCAAAGCTCATTATGACCGGCTGGGAATCCGGGCACATTCTGTAGAAAAGGGCATTGATTACGGCATTTACCACACCACATTTGAGATAACCGGAGATCCTCTGGTATCCGTCATTATTCCCAACAAGGATCACAGTGCAGATCTGGATTTATGCATGCGCTCCCTGATTGAAAAATCCACTTATAAGAACCTGGAGTTCATTGTCGTGGAGAATAACAGCACGGATCCGGCCACATTTGCCTATTATGAGAAGATTCAAAAGGAATTTGAATTTGTCCATGTTGTAACATGGGAGAGAGAATTCAATTATTCTGCCATCAATAATTTTGGCGTTTCATTTGCAAAGGGAGAGTACCTTTTGTTCTTAAACAACGATACAGAGCTGATTAATCCGGAAAGCATACATGAGATGCTGGGATTCTGTCAGAGAGATGATGTGGGAATCACCGGAGTCCGGCTTCTGTACTCGGATGACACCATTCAGCATGCCGGAGTGGTTGTCGGTTTCGGAGGAATCGCAGGCCATACCTTTATTGGTCTCCATAAGGCAGAAAGCAGCTATTTCAATCAGGCTATGTGCGCGAGAAATTACAGCGCCGTCACTGCAGCCTGTATGATGAGCAAGCGGTCCCTGTTTGAGCAAGTGGGAGGATTTTCCGAAGACCTGGCAGTTGCTTTCAATGACATTGATTACTGTATGAAGATCCGTTCCTTAAATAAACTGGTGGTTTATGCGCCCTATGCCCTTTTCTACCATTATGAATCAAAGTCCAGAGGGCTTGAGGACACGCCGGAAAAGGTGGAGCGCTTCAACCGGGAGATCCGGAAGTTTTCAGATAAATGGCCGGATATTTTACGAGACGGCGATCCCTACTATAACCCCAATTTAACTCTTCGCAAATCCAATTTTGCACTGAGAGATTTAAAGAAAGAGAAAATAGGGGAACCCTATCAGTTAGAGGTTTAAGATGCGAAAGAAAGTAACAATCATTATTCCCAATTATAACGGATTAAAATTTATGGAACCCTGTTTTAAGGCCTTAAGAGCTCAAAGCGATCAGAACTTTGAGCTTCTTGTGGTGGATAACGGTTCCTCTGACGGCAGCGTTAAATGGCTGAAAGACCATCAGATTCCGACCATATTTTTAGAAGAGAATACAGGGTTTTCCGGTGCTGTTAATGTTGGAATCAGGGAATCTGTGACTCCCTATGTTATTCTTTTAAACAATGATACGGAGCCGGAGCCGGATTATGTCAGGGAGATGGTTAAGGCCATCGAGCGTTCTCCAAAGATTTTCTCTGTCAGCAGTAAGATGATTCAGCTTTACCACAAAGATCTCATGGATGACGCAGGTGATATGTACAGCGTACTGGGCTGGGCCTATCAAAGAGGAGTGGGACAGAAGCGCAGCGGCTATAAAAAAGCCTGCCGGGTGTTCTCTGCCTGCGCCGGTGCGGCTATCTACCGGAGAGAGGTTTTTGACAAAATCGGAGGCTTTGACGAGGATCATTTTGCATATCTGGAGGACATTGATGTGGGATACCGGGCTAAGATATGCGGTTACGAGAACTGGTACTGTCCCAAAGCTGTGGTTTATCATGTGGGAAGCGGAACCAGCGGTTCCAAATATAACTCCTTTAAAGTAAAGCTGGCTGCAAGAAACAATCTTTATTTAAATTATAAGAATATGCCTCTGCTGCAGCTTTTATTTAACTTACTTCCCCTTCTGGCTGGAATGGCAGTAAAATATTTATTTTTCCGGCGTATTGGCTTTGCCTCTGACTATGTGGAAGGGGTAAAGGAAGGCATCAGAACTCTGAAAAAAACAAAAAAAGTCAGGTTTCAAATGTCCCGTCTTGGAAATTATATAAGAATTGAGGGAGAGCTGATTTTCGGTACATTTCTCTATGTATGGGAATTTATGAATAGAAAACTAAAAATTGACAGGTCAATTTAAGAATAATTTAATGGCATCATATTGACATATCATGTATAATAAACGGGAAATTATCATGGAAGAGTATGTAGTCATGCAAGTAGGAAGGTTTTGCTGCTATGATTAAAGATAATCAAAAAAAATTTAACGGGTTTCATGTAGTACTGGATGGACTTGTCATTATTCTGTCGTATGTGATTGCCTGGCTTCTTCTTTTACTGGGCAACCGGATATTCAGTCCCTATAAACAGGTTTTGCCACCACAGTACTATTTTGCGGCGCTTCTCCTGATTTTGCCGACCTATCTGCTCCTCTACGGCATTTTCCAGCTGTATGCACCGAAACGGGTTCAGGAAAGGCGATACGAGTTCACCAATATTTTAAAGGCCAATTTGCTGGGGCTTCTGCTGTTTACCCTCAGTCTGTTTCTGGTTAAGAAGAACCCATATTTCAGTGAGTTTTCAACCAGAATGGTATTCTATTTCTTTGCTGTCAATGTTATTTTAGAGACTGCGGAGAGAAATTTAATCCGTATGGCGCTTCACTCCATGCGGACCAAGGGATACAATCAGAAACATATACTTCTGCTGGGGTACAGCCGGGCGGCGGAGGGGTTTATTGACCGGGTTCGTATGAATCCCGAATGGGGGTATCAGATCAAGGGAATCCTTGATAACACGAAAGAATGGGGTACTGAGTATAAAGGGATTCATGTCATTGGAAAGGTGAGTGACTTAGATGAGATACTTGCCCTTAATTCTCTTGACGAGATTGCCATAACCTTAAGCATCAGCGAATATGCGGATTTAGAGCGGATTGTGGCCTCCTGTGAAAAATCAGGTGTTCACACCAAATTTATACCTGATTATAATAATATGATTCCTACAAGACCCTACATTGAAGATCTGCAGGGGCTTCCTGTGGTTAATATCCGGCGTGTGCCGCTGACAGATCCGGTGAATGCCATGTTAAAAAGGGCTGTAGATATATTTGGAGCGGCTTTTGCTCTGGCTGTATTTTCTCCGGTTATGCTTCTTACCGCCATATTAATCAAGCTCACTGCTCCCGGTCCCCTGATCTATAAGCAGGAGAGAGTAGGGCTTCACAACCGGTCGTTTCCTATGTATAAATTCCGGTCCATGGTAGTACAGGCTCCTTCGGAAGAAAAAACAAAATGGACAACAAAGCACGATTCCAGAGTTACCCCGGTCGGTCGTTTTATCAGAAAGACAAGTATTGATGAGATGCCGCAGTTTTTTAATGTGTTAAGGGGAGACATGAGTCTGGTAGGTCCCAGACCCGAACGCCCTCTTTTCGTAGAAAAATTTAAAGAAGAAATTCCCCGCTATATGATTAAGCATCAGGTACGTCCCGGAATCACAGGCTGGGCACAGGTAAACGGACTTCGGGGAGACACTTCCATTACAAAACGGATTGAACATGATCTTTATTACATCGAAAACTGGACACTTGGATTTGATATTAAAATTCTGTTCCTTACCATGTTCAAAGGGTTTATTAATAAAAATGCGTACTGATATCGGATACGACACAATTAGGATGAGGATAAGTAAATGAGAAATGAATTTGATGATGAATTAAACCGCGAAAACACCCGAAAGGAAAGACGCGGTTCTGATTCGAAGCCAGATTCTGCTGGCAGCAGCGGACAGGCAGGCAAAGATCCAAAGAGGTCTGTAAACGAAGGCGGCAGCCGGACTTACAGAAAGCAGCCGTCAGTGGAAGGTAACGGGCAGCCCATGTTTAAGGGACAATCATCAGCAGGAAAGCAGCCGTCACCAGCGGAAGGAACACGGAGACAGCCGGAAAACGGCAGCAGACAGGCACAAAACGGAGCCAGACGTCCTGAGAACGGTGTCAGGCAGCAGGAAAACGGAGCCAGACGTCCTGAGAACGGTATGAGACAGCCGGAGGAAAACAGAGCCAGAACAGCCATGGATCAGGAAAACCACAGAAGCCGGGCTGTAAAGGAAGAAGCAGGAACTCCAAAGAAAGATCAGATTGTGATCGGAGACGGCGCTTCCAGACAGCAGCCACGAATTTCACCTCAGGAAAAGGCAGCAGCAGCCAGCCGTATGGCAGTTCATACAGAAAAGAAGAGACGAATCCGTAAATTCATAATCCTTGCGGTTGCGGAAGTTTTTACTCTGGCACTTATTTTCTCCTATGCTTATGTGGCAAGACTTATGGGTGCGATACAAAAACCCGATGATTTTAATGCACATCAGGTACGTAATGAGGATATGTCTCCGGAGCAGAAGAAGCATATGACCGGATACCGTACCATAGCAGTATTTGGCGTAGACAGCCGTGACGGCAATGTAAATAAAGGAACGAATGCCGATGTTATTATGCTCTGCAATATAAACAGAGGTACTGGAGAAATAAAAATTGTATCTGTTTTCCGTGATACATATTTAAACATAAATGATGGAAGTACTTATAATAAAATCAATGCAGCCTATGCAAACGGCGGAGCCGCCCAGGCCCTTGCTGCTCTTAATAAAAACCTGGATTTGGATGTTACCGAATACGTGACATTTAACTGGAAATCTGTTGCAGATGGAATCAATATGCTGGGAGGCGTTGACATTGATATCAGCAAGGCAGAATTCCGTTATATCAACTCTTTTATTACGGAGACTGTAGAAAAAACCGGTGTTCCTTCCGTTCATTTAAAATCAGCTGGTATGAATCATCTGGACGGCGTTCAGGCTGTGGCCTATGCCAGACTCAGAAAGATGGATACGGATTTTGCAAGAACAGAGCGTCAGCGCCTCGTGATTCAGAAATCCTTTGATAAAGCAAAGAAAGCCGATCTCGGGCTTTTAAACAGAATTCTTCTTATGGAGGTAGATCAGATCGGCTCTAATTTAACCTTCAGTGATTTTACAGAGCTGCTTCTTGATATCGGTAAATACCACATTGGTGAAACAGGAGGATTTCCATTCGCCCGCGGTGATATGAAAGTCGGTAAAAAAGGAGACTGTGTGATTCCCCAGACATTGGAGACGAATGTTGTACAGCTGCATAAATTCCTATTTGATAAGGACAGCTATGAACCATCTGATACGGTGAAAAAGATCAGTGCCAAGATTGCAGCTGATTCCGGCATGTATAAGCAGGGAACGAGCATCGATCATGTACCTACTGACGAAGGACTGGATGATGACAAGAAAAAACCTGCTGTAAAGGAGACTAAGGCTACAGAGGCAGAAGAGACCTCCAGCAAGGAGGAAACGATTGAAGCCACTGATGAGTTTGGAAATCCTGTGAAGACAACAGAATCCTCAGAAAATGTCACAGGACCGACCAAGGAAACCAAGCCTTCCGAAACCACCAAAGGTTCGGGAAAACCGGGAGAGTCGAAACCAACTGCTTCCGGCACCGGCGAGACTACGACGGCGGCTGCAGGACCCGGAACAAGCGGGACCACAAAGCCGGCTGGTTCCGAAGAGACAAAGACTCCTGGTCCGGGAGAAACTCCGACGACACAGCAGACAGGAACGGCTCCTACCGCTGCAGCAACTGTCCCGGGGGGCGGAACTGATGCAGTTGTAGTTCCTGCACCGCCTACAAATTAAAATTAAAAAATAAAAATAATGGATCCCTGCTTACGGCGCTTTGCTAAAAAAGCTCTTTTTGCAGGGATTTTTTCAATTCACATATTCAATATAGATTTATCACAGAATGGTCACATTTCATTGGTAGACTTTGAATATCAGAAGAGATAACCAAACATACATGAAAGGAGATTGATGTTATGTATGACGAAAATGACAAGATTGAAACAGGCCGGGTAAATCCGGAAGCCAATAAAGAAGAAGCCGTAACAACCAATTTTATTATGAGAGATCCGGAGCCGGAAAAGGATCAGTCTGATAACAGCATTCCCCATTATCAGGAATACCGTTATCAGAGAACTCCGGACCAGGCACCTTATCAGGAAGAAGGCAGGAAGAGAAAGAAAGGCGGTTTTGCAAAAAAAGCAGCAGGAATTGTAGGGAGTGCTCTTGTATTTGGAATTGTTGCCGGCAGCACTATCGTAGGAATAAACTGGGCAGCAGGTTCCTATGCAGAGAATAATTCAGTGGACATCAGCCGTGCGGAGACCATGCCGTCTGCATCAGCGAATAATTCTCTTCCGGCATCGAATACATCCAGTATTTCTACAGTCAATGATGTATCTTCTATTGTTGATAAGGCAATGCCTTCGGTTGTAGCCATAACAAGCAAAGTAGTCTATGAAAGCCAGACATGGTTTGGCCCCATGCAGCAGGAAGGAGAAGGAAGCGGTTCCGGAATTGTTGTTGGTAAAAACGATGATGAACTTTTAATTGTAACCAACAACCACGTAGTTCAGGGAGCCAGTGAGCTGAAAGTTACCTTTATTGACCAGACAGCAGTGGATGCGGCGATTAAGGGAACCGATGCAGAGAGTGACTTAGCAGTGATAGCAGTTCCATTAAAGAACATCTCTTCTGACACATTATCCAAAATAGCGATTGCCTCACTGGGCAAATCTGATACATTAAAAGTAGGGCAGGGAGTCATTGCCATCGGCAATGCACTTGGATATGGACAGTCCGTAACAGTAGGTTATATCAGTGCACTTGACCGTGCCGTACAGACAGAAGACGGAACAAACCGTGATCTGCTTCAGACCGATGCAGCGATTAACCCCGGCAACAGCGGCGGCGCTCTCTTAAATATGCAGGGAGAAGTAATTGGCATTAACTCAGCCAAGTATTCCTCCACAGAAGTCGAGGGTATGGGATACGCCATTCCCATCTCAAAAGCCCAGACCATCATAGACAGTCTGATGACGAAAAAGACCAGAACACAGGTTGCAGACAACGATCAGGGTTATTTGGGAATTCAGTGCAAAAACATTGATTCTACCACCAGTCAGCAGCTTGGTATGCCTCAGGGTGTATTTATCTACAAAATCGTGGAAGGCGGAGCAGCTTCCCAGTCAGATCTCCGTGAAAAAGACATTATCACCAAATTTGACGGGCAGGGAATCAAGACCTACGATGACTTAACAAGCATGCTTAAGTACTATGCAGGCGGTACAACCGTTTCTCTCACCGTACAGTCTCTTGAAAACGGGCAGTATGTAGAGCGTAATGTTGACATTACACTTGGCAAAAAGCCAGCAGACGCAAACCAGCAGGGCTAATAAAACTCAAAGAACAGGCTCCTGAAATTCTGATTGGAATTTCAGGGGTTTTTTCTATTTCATTAAAAAAATCTAAACTGTCAGTCTCCTCTTGTAGGAGTCTTTTAAATGCTTTATAATAATTTGGTATACCGAATAGAATTACAGATAAAAGGAGATTATACTTTGAACGATAAAGATTTTCTGGAGGAGAAGATGGAAGATAATAAGATCCAAAACTCTGATGTTGATAAAGAAAAAAAAGAGGACGAATCAGAATACGAAAAAATCTGTTACGTATGCCGCAGACCGGAAAGTAAGGCAGGTTCCATGGTATCCATGCCAGGAGGCATGAATTTGTGCCATGACTGCATGCAGAAGGCGTTTGATTCGGTCACTCAGGGAGGTCTTGACTTAAGTAAGCTCCCTGGAATGCCATACATGAATCTCAACCTTAACGATCTTGGAGGCTTAAACAAAGATTTAGAGATACCCCAAAAACAGAAGATAAAAAAGAGATCAGATAAGGAACCCAAAAAGCAGCTGGAGCGAAAAGACATTCCAGCTCCCCATACAGTCCGTCAGAAGCTTGACGAATACATCATCGGACAGGAACAGGCCAAAAGAGCCATATCCGTAGCAGTTTACAACCATTATAAGCGGGTGTACTTAGCTGACACCGCAGAAAAAGACGAGGATGCCGTTCAGATTGAGAAATCCAACATTCTCATGATCGGGCCAACGGGCAGCGGCAAGACATATCTGGTAAAAACACTGGCCAGACTTCTTGATGTCCCTCTTGCAATTGCAGATGCCACTTCCTTAACCGAAGCCGGATACATCGGCGATGACATTGAAAGCGTCGTATCGAAACTCCTCTCTGCAGCAGACAATGACGTAGAACGGGCAGAACGAGGAATTATTTTTATTGACGAAATCGACAAAATTGCAAAGAAGAAGAATACCAGCAGCAGAGATGTAAGCGGAGAGTCTGTTCAGCAGGAACTTTTAAAACTTCTGGAAGGAAGCACCGTTGAAGTCCCTGTAGGCGCAAACCAGAAGAATGCCATGACTCCCATGACGACCGTTCGCACAGATAACATCTTATTCATCTGCGGAGGCGCATTCCCTGATCTGGAGGACATCATCAAAGAGCGTCTCAAAGAAAAGACCTCCATGGGGTTTTCCGCCGAATTAAAAGACAAGTATGACAAGGAGTCCAATATACTATCCCGCGTAACCAATGAAGATTTAAGAAAATTTGGAATGATCCCGGAATTTCTCGGACGTCTGCCCATCACAGTCACATTAGAAACATTAACAAAGGAACTTCTGGTCCGGGTATTAAACGAACCGAGGAATGCCATATTAAAACAGTATCAGAAGCTTCTGGAACTTGATGAGGTAAAACTGGTATTTGAAGACGACGCACTGGAGTGGATCGCAGAAGAGGCATTAAAGAAAAAGACCGGTGCCAGAGCACTTCGTGCCATTATTGAAAGCTTTATGCTGGACATCATGTATGAGATCCCCAAGGACCCAAACATCGGTTCCGTCATTATCACCAGAGCTTACTTAGACAAAAACGGAGGCCCTCTCATTCAGATGAGAGGATAAGAAGAAAGGAGAGTGAAACATGCTATATATCGGTATCATAGGTATCCTTGCGGCTCTCGATTTATTCATCAAGCAGGCCATTGAACAGCAAAACGACGCTGATTTTCCCAAAGAACTGAAAGAAAGCGGCGGAAAGATCCTTCTATACAAGAATCATAATCCCGGTTTCTCCTTCGGCTATTTAAAAGACCATCCGGAGCTGGTTTCCATGATTCCCCTGGCAGTTGCCTCTTTTATCGGAGGAATGCTTGCATGCCTCCTAAGAAGCAAAGGAAAGACAGCAGAAAAACTTTCCTTAGCAATCGCCCTGGGAGGAGCGGTCAGCAATCTTTACGACCGTCTGGTCCGTCATTACGTAGTGGACTATTTCAGCATTCAGTACGGAAAGCTGAAAAAAGTCGTCTTCAACCTGGGAGATTTCTTCATTTTTCTGGGTGCCGGCCTCATCATTATCATTGAAACCGTACGTGCATTTAAAGAACGCTGAACTTAAAAAAACGGCTGTCTTCTTGACACAGCCGTTTTTCTATTGTACAATCATTCATAAAATATTATAAAACAGGAGTTGATTTTTTTGGATTCGAGTGACTATATACAGTTGCTTATGTTATTTTTTTTAGTTGGATTATCAGCATTTTTCTCATCCGCTGAGACAGCACTTACGACGGTGAACCGGATCAGGGTCAGGACTCTGGCAGAAGCAGGCAATAAGAATGCCGTTACGCTTACAAAGATTCTGGAAAACCAGGGTAAGATGCTCAGCGCGATTCTCGTTGGAAACAATGTGGCAAACTTAACCGCCTCTTCTTTGTCCACCACACTTGTCATGAGTATCTGGGGAAATAAGGCGGTCAGCATTGGAACCGGCATTCTGACCCTTGTAATATTGGTTTTTGGTGAAATTTCCCCTAAAACCATATCAACCTTATACTCTGAAACAATTGCTCTAAAATATGCAAAAATTGTATACGCGTTTATGACCGTGATGACACCAGTCATATATGTGGTGCACATCCTTTCGTCCAGCTTTCTGCGTTTCATCCACGTAAATCCAAACAAAAAGCAGGATTCCATCACAGAAGACGAATTAAGAACCATCGTAGATGTAAGTCATGAAGAGGGTGTAATCGAATCAGAAGAAAGAAAGATGATTAACAATGTATTCGATTTCGGAGATTCCGTAGCCAGGGATATCATGATCCCCCGTATCGACATGACTTTAGTAGATGTAAATGCCACATACAATGAGCTCATCGATATTTTCCGTGAAGAAATGTACACAAGAATACCTGTATATGAAGATACCAATGACAATGTAATCGGAATCATCAATATGAAAGATCTTCTTCTAAACGATAACAGTACCGGTTTCAACATTCGGAATTTCTTAAGAGAGCCCCTCTATACATATGAGTACAAGAAAACGGCTGAACTCATGATAGAGATGCGTCAGACCTGTAACAATGTGGTCATCGTACTTGACGAATACGGAGCAACAGCCGGCATGATTACACTGGAAGATTTGCTGGAGGAGATCGTAGGAGAGATCAGGGACGAATACGATGAGGACGAAGAGAACGAATTTGTAGAAGTATCACCATTCGAATATCTGGTGGAAGGTTCCATGAAGCTTGACGATCTAAATGACAGGCTGGGGCTGGAACTGGAATCAGAGGACTACGATTCCATAGCCGGACTAATCATCGGACTCTTGGACCGTCTTCCCGAGCAGGGGGAAGAAGTGGTTTGCAGTGACATCAGGCTGGTGGTGGAAGCGTTGGATAAGAACAGGATTGATAAAGTAAGGATGTACCTGCCTCACCAGGAGTAAGTGGGTTTTGCGGGGGTGGAGGAAACAGGACAGAGCAAGAGGGGCTGAGACGGAGTTTCGGCGGGAGAACTTCTAAGGCCGGACAGGCACAAAAAACATGGGATCGGAAACACTTCACCCGAATTTCTGAAAGAAATTCGCGCTCAGGGTTTCCTCGGAAATTGGCTTTGAAGCCAATTTCCGCCCATGTTTTTTGCACCTGTCCGGCCTAAGAAGTTCTAACCCGCCTCCAAACCGTCTCCGCCCCTAACTAAGCATCCCCCCCGCAGTCCCACTAGCCGCGCAGATCGCCATCGTAGTCAGTATCTGGTTCATTGACCCGTTTATCCCTTTGTTCAGCATAAAGGAAACCGCAAACAGCACAAGGAAATACAAAAGACCCAGTAACAGGCCCCAGAAGAACCTCCTCTGCTTTATGCTCTTTCCCATGAGAATACCTCCAAAGAGACAGGTGATGACGTAAACTGCATTGACACCCAGCCGGATCTGACCTTCCTTCAGCCGGAATCTATAAAGCGCTAAGGCCAGGATCACCAGCAGGACTCCGGTCAATATGTAGGTGACAAGCAGGTTTCTAAGTGTGACCTGAAGCTTTGATTTTTCCATGTTATTTCTCCTTATGTCTTGTCTTATGGTTCAGTATATTCGTCCATCAGGGAGGATATTCGAATATATTGGCGGTTGAAAAAAATGTTTGAGCGCCTGCCTGAGGGGGCAATTCATCTTGCACTGGTTAAAAACATGTGGTATAATCTCAAAGAATTAGGCAAATACAGGAGGTGTAAGTTTATGAAACACGTTAAAACATTAAGTTCCAGTACTTTAAAAGAATCTATGAAAAAAGGCGGCTGCGGTGAGTGCCAGACTTCCTGTCAGTCAGCTTGTAAAACATCCTGTACAGTAGGAAACCAGAGCTGCGAGAACAGCAATCGCTAGTATAAAACTGTATAGAACAGCCATAAGGCAGATAAGCACATGCCCCTACGGTCGTTAGACGGTAGGGGTTGCTTCGCTTGTCTGCTAAAAATGATTACGGGTTTAAATTTTAATTAAGGAGAATACAGGTGATCCATCAATATATTAATAATGGCTTCCATATTATTATGGATGTCAACAGCGGTTCTGTTCATTCGGTTGATCCGGTTATGTATGATGCTGTAAAAATTGCGGCGGAACTGGTGCCGGATATGGAAGAGGCTGCACCGCTTCCAAAAGAGGCGGAGGAAAAAGTGCTTCAGGAACTTTCCGGAACCTATGAAGAGACAGAGGTGAGGGAAGCGCTGGAAGAGATTCAGTCCCTGATTAATGAAGGGGAACTGTTTACGAGGGATATTTACCATGACTATGTGGTTGATTTTAAAAAGAGAAAGACGGTTGTAAAGGCACTTTGCTTACATATTGCTCATGACTGCAACCTCGCCTGCAAGTATTGCTTTGCGGAAGAAGGGGAGTATCACGGACGCCGTGCGCTGATGCCGTTTGAGGTTGGGAAGAAGGCACTGGATTTTCTGATTGCTAATTCAGGGAACCGTAAAAATCTGGAAGTGGACTTTTTTGGCGGCGAACCTTTGATGAATTGGGACGTTGTAAAGCAGCTTGTTGAATATGGACGCTCAAAAGAGAAAGAATATAATAAGAACTTTCGTTTTACCATGACAACCAACGGCGTTCTTTTGAATGATGAGATTATGGAATACTGCAACCGGGAAATGAGCAATGTGGTGCTGAGCCTTGACGGACGGAAGGAAGTCAATGATCAGATGCGGCCGTTCCGTAATGGTAAGGGGAGCTATGAACTGATTGTTCCTAAATTTCAGAAGTTTGCAAAACTGAGAGGGACAAAGGATTATTATATCCGCGGGACATTTACCAGAAATAATATGGATTTTTCCAAAGATGTGCTGGAGTTTGCTGATCTTGGTTTTGAAAGTATGTCCATTGAACCGGTTGTGGCTCAGGAGGAAGAGGGTTATTCCATCAGACAGGAGGATATTCCGGCAATTTTAGAGGAGTATGATAAGCTGGCTGTTGAGTATATTAAGAGACAGAAGGAAGGAAGAGGGTTTAATTTCTTCCACTTTAATATTGATTTGACTCAGGGACCCTGTGTAGCGAAGAGATTGTCAGGCTGCGGTTCGGGGACAGAGTATCTGGCAGTTACCCCTTGGGGGGATTTCTATCCATGCCACCAGTTTGTCGGAGAAGAAGAGTTCCTTCTCGGCAATGTAGATACAGGTGTGACAAACACACAGATCCGCGATGAATTTAAGCTTTGCAATGTTTATGCGAAAGACAAATGCCGGGATTGCTTCGCAAGGTTTTATTGCAGCGGAGGCTGTGCAGCCAACTCCTATAATTTTCATGGAAGCATTACAGATGCGTATGATATCGGCTGCGAGATGCAGAAGAAACGGATTGAGTGTGCAATCATGATAAAGGCAGCACTGGCTGAAGAATAAGACTGAAAGATCTTGCTTTCAGACTTAAGCTTGTTTTATTCCAAAAGTGAAGGAGAAAAGTCATGAAAAGTAACAAAGGCAAGGGCCTGTTAGGGCTGATTTTTGCACTGGCGATGGTTGGATTGTTCGGTTATTTCGGCTATACCACCATGGGTGACATTAAGCTTGGATTGGATCTGGCGGGGGGCGTCAGCATTACCTATCAGGCAAAGGAAGAAAAACCAAGCGCCGAGGATATGAAAGACACAATCTACAAGCTGCAGCAGAGAGTTCAGAACTACAGCACGGAAGCAGAGGTGTACCAGGAAGGGGACAATCGTATTAATGTTGATATCCCAGGGGTATCTGATGCCAATGCAATTCTGGAAGAGCTTGGAAAACCCGGTTCATTAACATTTACAGATGAAGCTGGAAAAGTTATTTTAAACGGTAATCAGGTAGCAACTGCAAAACCGGTTATCACGGAAAATAACGGCATCAAGGAATATATGGTTGATTTAACCTTCACAGATGAAGGAAAGAAAGTTTTTGGCGACGCAACCACTGCCAATGTTGGAAAAAGAATTGCTATTATTTATGATGGGAAGATTTATTCAAATCCCGTTGTCCAGGAACCGATTACCCAGGGACAGTGCCAGATCAGCGGAATGAGTTCTTATGAAGAAGCAGAAACACTTGCTTCTACCATCCGCATCGGATCCCTTTCGCTGGAGCTGGAAGAGCTGCGTTCTAATGTAGTGGGTGCAAAGCTTGGACAGGAAGCCATTACTACCAGCTTAAAGGCAGGTGCGATCGGGTTTGCCATCGTAGCCGTATTTATGATTCTGGTTTATCTGCTTCCGGGTGTTGCCTCTGTGATAGCATTGTCTATTTACGTAGGCGTTATCTTAATCCTGTTAGAAGCATTTGAGGTGACTCTCACTCTTCCGGGCATTGCAGGTATTATTCTTTCCATTGGTATGGCGGTGGATGCAAACGTTATTATTTTCACCCGTATCAAAGAAGAGATTGGATACGGAAAAACTGTTAAATCAGCCATTGAGGCCGGCTTCCATAAAGCGCTGTCCGCGATCATAGATGGTAATGTTACCACCCTGATTGCAGCAGGAGTGCTGTTCTGGAGAGGTTCTGGTACAGTGAAGGGCTTTGCCTCCACACTGGCCATTGGTATTATTCTTTCTATGATAACTGCGCTGTTTGTGACCAGGTTTGCATTAAACAGTCTGTTCCAGCTGGGCTTTGATAAAGAAAAGATGTATGGAATTAAAAAGGACAGAAAGCCCATTGATTTTGTTTCAAAACGTATGATCTGGTTCTCAGCGTCAATACTTGTTATCGTTGTTGGTCTTGCGTGGCTTGGCGTGAATAAATCCCAGACTGGAAGTATTTTAAATTACAGCATGGAGTTTAAAGGCGGTACTTCCACCAATGTGACCTTTAATGAGGACCTGACTCTGGAAAAAATCTCTTCCGAGGTAGTTCCGGTGGTAGAGCAGATTACAAAAGATGCAGATGTCCAGACTCAGAAGGTGGCAGGTACCAACGAAGTTATTATTAAGACAAGAACATTAACAGTAGACGAGAGAGAAGCTCTGAATAAATCCATGGTGGATCACTTTGGTGTGGAATCAGAGAAGATTACTGCGGAAAGCATTTCCGGAGCGATCAGCCAGGAAATGAAGCGGGATGCAATTGTGGCGGTTATCATTGCTACTATCTGTATGCTGCTGTATATCTGGTTCCGGTTTAAGGATATCCGGTTTGCAAGCAGTGCAGTACTGGCACTGGTTCATGATGTGCTGGTTGTGTTTACCTGTTATTCCGTGTTAAGGTGGTCGGTAGGCTCCACATTTATTGCCTGTATGCTTACCATATTGGGATATTCCATTAATGCGACCATCGTTATCTTTGACCGTATCCGTGAAAACTTAAAGACTCAGAGTAAGATGGAGCTTATTGACATCGTTAACTTAAGTATTACCCAGACATTTACCAGAAGTATTAATACTTCTCTGACCACATTTATCATGGTGTTTGTTCTGTTTATTATGGGTGTATCCTCCATTCGGGAGTTTGCCCTTCCGCTTATGGTGGGTATTGTATGCGGTACCTATTCTTCTGTCTGCATTACAGGATCCCTGTGGTATATTATGACTGTTAATAAGGGTAAGAAGAATTCAAATGCAAAAGCAACTGCGAAAAACAGCAAAAAATAAAAGTAAGGAATTGTAAATGAACTATAAAATCATTGCAAAAGACGGACGTGCAAAGCGGGCGGAAGTGACCACGGTCCATGGTACAATCCAGACGCCGGTGTTTATGAATGTGGGAACGGTGGGAGCGATTAAAGGGGCTGTATCCACCGATGATCTCCGGGAGATCAAAACCCAGGTGGAATTGTCCAATACCTATCATCTTCATGTGCGCACAGGCGACCGGTTAATTAAAGAATTTGGCGGGCTTCACCAGTTTATGAACTGGGACCGCCCGATTCTTACGGACTCAGGCGGTTTTCAGGTATTTTCTCTCACCGGTCTGAGAAAGATAAAGGAGGAGGGCGTGTACTTCCAGTCCCACATTGACGGACACAGGATCTTTATGGGTCCGGAGGAGAGCATGCAGATACAGTCAAATTTAGCCTCTACCATTGCCATGGCATTCGATGAATGTCCGCCTCATCCGGCTACCAGGGAATATATGCAAAACAGTGTGGACCGTACTACCAGATGGCTGGAGCGGTGCAGAGTTGAAATGGCAAGGCTCAATGAGCTTCCAGATACCATTAATAAGGATCAGCTGCTCTTTGGTATTAATCAGGGCGGAACCTTTGAAGATATCAGGATCGCCCATGCGAAGACCATATCCGCCATGAATCTTGACGGCTATGCCCTTGGAGGTCTTGCGGTAGGAGAGAGCCACTCGGAGATGTACCGGATTCTTGATGAGACGGTGCCTTATCTTCCGGAAAATAAGCCTACTTACTTAATGGGAGTAGGGACTCCGGCTAATATTTTAGAGTCTGTGGACAGAGGAGTGGATTTCTTTGACTGCGTTTACCCGTCAAGAAACGGCCGGCACGGTCATGTTTATACAAACCTTGGAAAATTAAATCTATTTAATTCCAAATTCGAACTGGATCATAAGCCGATCGAAGAAGGGTGCCAGTGCCCGGCCTGCCGTTCCTACAGCAGAGCTTACATCAGGCATTTATTGAAAGCAAAAGAAATGCTGGGCATGAGATTATGTGTCTTGCATAATCTGTATTTTTATAATACAATGATGGAAGAGATTCGCGAAGCGATCGAGAATCACCGTTATGGAGAATATAAGGAGAGGAAGCTGTCCGGCATGATGGCCGGTGGTTCCGAGGCATAAGGCCCTCTTTTAGGACAGGCAGACGGCAGATCGATATATAAGGAGGAAACGGTTATGTTATTAGCAACAGGCGGTACGATGGGCATGGGTTTCTGGGTCATTTACATTGCAGTAATCTTTGGCTTTATGTATTTTATTGCGATCAGACCACAGAAGAAAGAGAAAAAAAGACAGCAGGAGATGTTCTCCAGCATTGCAATCGGTGACAGTGTATTAACCAGCAGCGGATTTTATGGAGTTATTATCGATATGACTGATGATACAGTTATCGTTGAATTCGGCAATAACAAAAACTGCAGAATTCCTATGCAGAAATCAGCCATTGTACAGGTTGAAAAGCCAGAAGTATAAAAGACCATTACCCGGAAAAAGATTTCTTTTTCCGGGTTTTTTCGTATTACGGGTTGACAGTTGTTTTTGCGTGAGATATACTTCAAAAGTAAACGGTTCAATAATGAACCATTAAAACGCTGGAACAGCTTCAACAGTATACAGCGCAGGAAATTTCTCATATGATTTAGTAAGGGTGTTGTTATGAATGAGTCTGTAACCAGTATGCCGGGAGAAAGAATGAGACAGGAAGAAGAGTGCTGCCTGGCATGCTTTGTTAAAATCGATAAGGTATACCAGAAACTTTGCAGTCAGTCCGTATCGGAATATGGTTTTACTCCCAATGAAATAGTAGTTATGATGTTTCTGGCAAATAACGAGGGATTAAAAAGTGCTTCCGAGATTGCGCAATACAGGAACATCTCCAAGGGGCTGATCGCAAGATCTGTAGATTCTCTTTGTGAAAAGGGATATATAACGGCTGACAGAGATAAGAATGACCGAAGGCTGGTCCGCCTCCGGCTTACGGAGAAAAGCCATGAGATTGTGGAACGGATCAGGCGGTGCAGGAAGGACTTTGTGGAAGAACTTCACAGGGAGATTTCCGAAGAAGATCTTAAGATTCTTCACCGCACCGCGTCAATCATGAATCAGAATGTGGAAAGCTTATTAAATAAAACCTCCGTCAAGACCGATGATCTGACCGGTTAGATAGGAGTTTTTATAGCCCAGGTGATAGACAAGATCTGCCACTTCTTCCGCTTTACCCAGTCTTCCGGCGGGAATATCATCAATGAGAGCGATTAACTCATCTTCGCTCAGGAACTGATTCATCTCTGTATCGATGGCGCCGCATGCCACAGCATTGACCTGAATATTGCTTGGTGCCAGTTCTTTGGCAAGAGCTTTGGTGAATGCATTAATACCGCCTTTGGTAGCGGAATAGGCTACTTCACAGGACGCACCCGAGACACCCCAGATAGAGGAGATGTTTATGATCTTTCCCTGCTTGCGTTCCAGCATTCCGGGAATGGCCAGCTTTGAGCAGTGAAAGGCAGAGGTCAAATTGGTCCGAATGATACGGTCCCAGGCTTCTGTCGTCATATCCTGAAGGAGACCGATGTAGGAGATACCTGCATTATTAACAAGAACATCCAGAGGACCAAACTGCTTTTTAATCACTTGAAAAAGTTCCTGGCATTGATTCATATCTCCCATGTCGCCCATATAGGAGAGGCAGGAGATCTGATAGGACTCCAGTTCTTTCCTGGTCTGCAAAAGGCGGTCTTCATTATGAAGACAGTTAATGACCACATTGTATCCTTTTTTTGCAAATTTGACAGCAATGGCCTTTCCGATTCCGCGGGAAGCGCCGGTTACAAGTACTGTTTTTCTAGACATAAAACCACCCTTTCTGTCGGTATATGATGCTTTTATTTTAACAAATTCTGCTTTAAAATGCAACGAGGGCATTGCATACAAAAAGATGGGTGAGATATAATGAATACAAAAGAATCTGAATTACAAAATAAAGAAAGCAGGTAGATAAAATGAATGAGATTTATGACGTTGTGATCATCGGGTCAGGTCCGGCAGGTCTTACTGCTGCAGTATATGGAAAAAGAGCTGAACTTAAGATGGTAGTGATTGAAAAAGAGGTAGCCAGCGGCGGTCAGATTCTCAATACCTACGAGGTGGATAATTATCCGGGACTTCCTGGAATTAACGGATTTGACTTAGGCATGAAATTTCGGGATCATGCAGAAAAGCTGGGTGCAGAGTTTGTTACAGATGAGGTACTTCGGATTGAGGCAGCAGACGGAGAATTCACCGTTGTCGGCCAGGAAAAATCCTATGTGACCAAAGCGGTCATTATTGCAACCGGCGCTCTGTATCGAAAGCTCAGCGTTGTTGGAGAAAAGGAACTGACGGGAATGGGTGTTTCGTATTGTGCAACCTGTGACGGAGCATTTTTCCGTAACAAGGTAGCTGCCGTGGTAGGCGGAGGCGATGTGGCTATTGAAGACGCCATATTCCTTTCCAGAATGTGCAAAAAGGTGTACTTAATTCACAGAAGAGACGAACTGCGGGGGGCAAAGACACTGCAGACTCAGTTATTTAACCAGGAGAATGTTGAAATCATCTGGGATACGGTAGTCGAAGAGATTGAAGGCGGAGATCAGGTAGAGTCGCTGACCATTAAAAACTCCAAGACAGAAGAAACAAGCAAACTTTCCGTTGACGGTGTATTTATTGCAGTGGGAATCAATCCCCAGAGCGAAGCCTTTGATAACCTTGTTGAAATGGATCATGGATATATCAAGGCAGGAGAAGACTGCGAGACCAATGTTCCCGGTATTTTTGCCGCAGGCGACGTAAGAACCAAACAGCTGAGACAGGTATCCACTGCAGTTTCAGACGGTGCCAATGCAATTACAAGCGTAGAGCGTTATTTGACACAATATGGCAAATAAAGGCTGACAATATTTAAATCCTCCGATAAGGGTATTTATGACCATTATCGGAGGATTTTGCTAACCGTTTAATTCCTGCTCTTCAGGTATGTAGCTGTCAAAGGGGTTTCTGGAAGAAACTGCTTCCTGGTTCCCGCTATCTGCTTTTTTCTGAGCGGAGGATGACTCACCTTTCAACTGCTGAATCTGCTTGTCCAATTCCTTAATTCTTTTTTCCAAATCTTTGTATTTGCTGCTTTGCTGCATTGCGAAAGGATTTCTTTCTTTATCCCGCTGATCTTCCAGTTTTCCTTTTTCCTTTTCCAGTGATTTTATTTGCTGCTCAATATCACTGGTGCTGTCCTGCTCTGATTTTTGGCTTGCATCTGCACCGGCCGGGTATTGAGGTGAAAAAGTACCCATGTCGCTGATATTCATAGTAAGTCCTCCTTTTTTACTGAGATACTATGAATATAGTAAGGATATCAGGGTGTTTCAAGAGATTTGTATTGAAATGCTGCCTGATTGTCGTGGAATGATAAAGAGTACATTTAAACGAAAGGTTTCCGGATTTTTCTCGATATGAACTGTACCGTGGTATTTCTCGGCCACAGCTTTTATACTTTGAAGTCCGATTCCGGAACCTTTGATTTGCACAATATCATCAGAACGGCTGTTTTCAATTTCAATCATAAAAAAGTCGCCTTTTTGAACTGTTTTAAGTGTCAGATATTGAGGTATTTTGCTTTCGCTGCTGCAGGCTTTGACAGCATTATCCACAGCATTTGAGAATACGATACACAAATCCATATCATCGATGATACTGCTGCCGGGAATTTTTACAGTACAGTCGACATTTATACCCTTTTGGCACGCTATCCCTAATTTATTTGTTAACAGAATATCCAGCACTGCATTTCCTGTCTGGCATGGAAATGAAAGCTGATCTGACATCGTAGTCAGTTTACCGAGATATTCCATGGCTTTTTCGGTTTCACCTGTTTTTAAGAATCCCCCCAGTACGGCTAAGTGGCCATTTAAGTCATGTCGGAATGTTCGTGTCAGCTGGTAACGCATCTGCATTTCCTGGACAGAATTAGACTGGATGTTAACCTGCTGTTCCAGAAGGGTATTCTGCATCTGAAGCACAAAACCTTCCGATAATTCTTTGTAAGCAAAAAGCACCGCAAACAGACATAAATAAGCAGCTATCTGGATGATCAGCATCGTCCAGTCATTTACGTCGGGAAAAATTCTGTTACCGTCTGAACTGACTGTGACAGTGTTCCCGTATGTGGCAAAAACATGCTGCATGACCAGAAGCACGAAGAGAATGGGCAGCATCAGAATCAGGATATAACGCAGCATGGGTACTTTCCCGTTTTTCAGCCATTTTAGAGCAAGCTGATAGGAGAAAAATACAGCTGCCATTACAAACAGACCGCTTATTACGGTAAGAACCAGTGTATAGGGAAACAGGATTGTTAAGATGATATTAAGCAATGACTGAAATATGCCGTTAACAACCTGCATAATGCAGATTGCCAATATAGCTGCAGCTGCGGATGATGCCGGCGGACATTTTAAAGCCAGCCATCCGAATAAAAAAAGTGCTCCCAGCTCCAGAAGGGTAGATACTGGAAATGCAGCCCGTGTGAATAGTTCGATTGCAGCCAGCAGGTAAATGACCAGAATGTAACCGGCATAATGATACCATTTTACAATTCGAATCGTAAATCTGCAAAAAAACCAGATTTCCAGCCAGGCGAGACAGGCATTCAATATACAGAAGAAGTAAATAAAATCAAACCACCCCATGAACAGTTCGGTTACCGGCATCTATCTGTCCCCTTTCTTCATATAGTTCAGCATTGCTTCCATGAACTCCTGCCTGCGAAGTCTGGAAACGGGAATGTTCTCCCCATTAATTAACTTCGCCTGGCCGTTTTCATACCCGCAGACAGCCTGAAGGTTAACCAGATAGCTGCGGTGGCAGCAGAAGAAATCAGGTTCCAGCTGTTTTTCCAATTCATTGATCCTGAAATAGTAGTCAATAATTTCCTGTTTTGTATGAACAAAAATCTTTCTGTTAATCGCTTCGCAATATAAAATGTCAGCAAAACGGATTGATTTACACCAGAATCCTTTCTGAATTGTCAATACTGATGTTTTCTTGTCCCCAACATAATGAAGTATGCGGTTCATTGTGGATTGAAAGCGCTGCCCGTCTAACGGTTTCAGCAGATAATCGGATGCTTCCACACAAAAGGCATCATAGACATATTCCTTTAGGACTGTAACAAAAATAAGAAAGCATTCTGAACCGGACTGCCTGATCCGCTTTGCTGCTTCCATACCTGTCATACTGCCCATTTGTATATCAAGGAAAACAATGTCAAATAATTCATCACTTTTAAGCAGATCTTCTGCACAGGAAAAGGCATGTATTTCAGCTTTATGACTGGTTTCATTCATATAACCGGATATCTTGTTTTTTAATTCCAGTATCATTTCGTCATCATCATCACATATCGCTATTTTAATCAAAATCAGTACCTCAGTATCGCATAATATAATAAGCCACATTAAGGATACATTTGATGTTATAAAAGATCAAGTGAATTGTTGTGAAATGAGGTCAGAGTGTCCTGTTATGTAAATTGCGAAGACAGGCAAAAATGAAGGGTGGAAACCGATTCTGGTTTCCACCCCTGTATGACTTCATTTTATAGTAATTCCGGCTCAATCAGTCCGTAAGAACCGCCCTTCCTTTTATATACAACATTCACTTCGTCCGTATCCGCGTTAAGGAATACGTAGAAGCTATGTCCAAGAAGTTCCATCTGTACACATGCTTCTTCCGGATCCATAGGCTTTACTGCAAATTTCTTTGTTTTGACAATTTCCACATGATCATCCACTGCAGTTTCATCTTCCAAAAATGCTGTTGAAAAAGAGGGAGCGTTTAATTTTTTGTCGATTAACTTGTTTTTATATTTTTTCAACTGCCGTTCCAGGATCTCTTCTACCAGATCGATGGAAACGTACATATCAGTGCTTGATTCTTCGGCTCGAATAATATGTCCTTTCACTGGAATAGTTACTTCAATTTTCTGAATTTCCTTCTGCACGCTGAGTCTTACTGTTGCCTCTGTAGCAGGTGCGAAAAAACGGTCCAGTTTTCCAAGCTTGTCCTCAACTGCCTCCCGTAACCCTGCTGTCACCTCAATATTTCTTCCTGTAATTGTAAAACGCATAAGTCATCAGCTCCTTTTTCTTGAGATAGCTATAGTATAGCATATTTATGAGAATAATTCAATCTCTCTGTAAAATATTAAGATAATTTAAGGAAAGATTTTGTAAAAATCCTCTTCTTATTATTTTATCAAATTATTGAAAAACTATAGATGGGGCTTAAAAAAAGTCAAGGGAAAAATGGAATTTTTCGTCGAAAAAGAAAATTTTATGACAAGTATACAAAAATACACGGATCTGTCATTCACATGGGAATGCTGGGAATATGTGGAGAAAAAATGTGGATAATGTGGATAACTCGGTGCATAACTGATTTTTTTCGCAAATCCGAGGGTTGGAGGTGGGGATAAAAATGGGGGAAAAATACACAATCCAATGTGGATAATGTGGAAAAGTCGGGAATCGAACAAATTTTTTGTGCAATGTGTCAGGTTAACCATAATTTTCTTCTGAATTTGCTGGAGGTTGCTGATGAAAATGGCAGTACCTGGCAATAAAAGGTCTGATTATTACCAGAATGTTAATTTTTTATGAATTCGTTGAATTAAAAGCAGGTTAGTGCTACAATATACAGGATTGTACGGTGTATATTGAAAGATAGAGTAGGAGAATAAATCATGAACTTGGTTCAAAAAATATTTGGAACTCATAGTGAAAGAGAATTGAAAATTATTAATCCCATTGTGGATAAAATAGAATCTCTGCGCCCGACCATGGTTGCACTTACGGATGAGGAATTGAAAAACAACACGAAGCTTTTTAAGGAAAGACTGGCAGCAGGTGAAACTCTTGATGACATCTTGCCGGAAGCGTTCGCAACTGTAAGAGAAGCCGGAAGGCGAGTTCTTAATATGGAACATTTCCGTGTGCAGTTAATCGGTGGTCTGGTTCTTCACCAGGGACGTATTGCGGAGATGAGGACGGGTGAAGGAAAGACTCTTGTTTCCACATGTCCTGCTTATTTAAATTCGCTGTCGGGGAACGGAGTACAGATTGTAACCGTTAACGACTATCTGGCAAAACGTGATGCGGAGTGGATGGGAAGAATTCATGAGTTCCTTGGCCTGACAGTGGGCGTTGTACTCAACAACATGAATTCAGATGAGAGACGTGACGCTTACAACTGTGATATCACATATGTAACCAACAACGAGCTTGGTTTTGATTATTTAAGGGATAACATGGCCATCTATAAAGAACAGATGGTTTTAAGAAATTTAGATTTCTGTATCATTGATGAGGTCGACTCTGTTTTGATTGATGAGGCGAGAACTCCTCTTATTATTTCCGGACAGAGCGGAAAATCCACAAAACTCTATGAAGTCTGCGATATTCTTGCACGCCAGTTAGAGAAGGGCGAAGCTTCCGGAGAGTTTTCCAAGATGGGCGCTATCATGGGAGAAGAAATCACTGAGTCCGGTGATTTTATTGTGGATGAAAAGGACAAAGTGGTTAACTTAACAGAACAGGGTGTGGAAAAAGTAGAGCAGTTCTTCCACATCGAGAACCTGTCAGATCCGCAGAACTTAGAGATTCAGCATAATATCATCCTGGCTCTTCGCGCCAACTATTTAATGTTCAGAGATAAAGACTATGTGGTAAAAGATGATGAAGTCCTGATTGTTGATGAATTTACAGGACGTATTATGCCCGGAAGACGGTATTCAGACGGCCTTCATCAGGCGATTGAAGCAAAAGAGCATGTGAATGTCCGCAGAGAAAGTAAAACTCTTGCAACCATCACGTTCCAGAACTTCTTTAATAAATACAACAAAAAAGCGGGTATGACCGGTACTGCTCTTACAGAGGAGAAGGAATTCAGGAATACCTATGGAATGGATGCGATCTCAATTCCGACAAACCGTCCCATTGCCCGTATTGACCAGGAAGATGCGGTCTATAAAACAAAGAAAGAAAAATTCGAAGCAGTATGCGACGAGGTGGCAGCTGCCTATGACAAGGGTCAGCCGGTACTGGTTGGTACCATAACCATTGAAACATCTGAGATGTTAAGCGGTATGTTAAAACGCAGAGGCATTCCTCACAAAGTCTTAAATGCAAAGTATCATGAGCTTGAGGCGGAGATCGTTGCGGATGCAGGTGTGCATAAGGCGGTTACCATTGCTACCAACATGGCAGGCCGTGGTACGGATATTAAGCTTGATGATGAATCCAAAGCTGCAGGCGGTCTGAAGATTATCGGCACAGAGCGTCATGAATCACGCCGTATTGATAATCAGCTGAGAGGCCGTTCCGGCCGTCAGGGAGATCCGGGTGAATCCAGATTCTATATCTCACTGGAAGATGATTTAATGCGTCTCTTTGGTTCCGAACGTCTTGTAGGCATGTTTAATGCTCTTGGTGTGCCGGAAGGCGAGCAGATTGAGCATAAGATGCTATCCAATGCCATAGAAAAGGCACAGATGAAGATCGAGACCAACAACTATGGTATTCGTGAGAACCTTTTAAAATACGATGAGGTCATGAACGAACAGCGTGAAGTGATCTACGCAGAACGAAGAAAAGTTCTTGACGGAGACAACATGCGTGACGTTGTATTGAAGATGGTCACAGATATTGTGGAGAATGCTGTGGATTTATCCGTCAGTGAAGATCAGGCTCCGGAAGAATGGGATTTAAATGAATTAAATACCCTTCTGCTTCCTGTGATCCCCCTTCAGCCCATCACCCTTCCGGAAGACGGAAAAGTGAGAAAGAATGAGCTGAAGCATATGCTGAAGGAAGAAGCGATTAAGCTATATGAAACCAAAGAAGCAGAGTTCCCTGAGGGAGAACAGATCCGTGAGATTGAGCGAGTCATTCTTTTGAAAGTAATTGATAATAAATGGATGTCCCATATTGACGATATGGATCAGCTGCGCCAGGGTATTGGTCTTCAGGCCTATGGACAGAGAGATCCCCTTGTGGAATATAAGATGAGCGGCTATCAGATGTTTGATGAGATGACAGCTGCTATCCGGGAAGATACTGTCCGGATCCTCTTCCACATCAGAGTTGAGCAGAAGGTGGAACGTGAACCTGCTGCCAAGGTGACAGGAACCAATAAGGATGACAGCTCAGTGAAGGCACCGGTGAAAAAGGCCGATAATAAGGTCTATCCCAATGATCCATGTCCATGCGGTTCCGGCAAAAAGTATAAGCAGTGCTGCGGACGCAAACTAGTATAGTATTTTTATGAGATTGGAGTCCGCCCCTTTCCGGGATGGACCCCAATTTTATATTTATAAATTAAAAAACGAAAGTGGGTGACACAGTGGTAGAATTAGATCAGTACAAATACGAATTATCTACGTATGAAAAACCATTAGTGGAAGTGAGGGATTCACTTTGACTTAGATAACAAGTTAAAGCGAATCGATGAGTTAGACAAGTCCATGGAGGAGCCGGGCTTCTGGGAAGATCCGGAAAAGTCAGGAAAGATCGTCCAGCTGGCAAAGAATCTAAAGGATACCGTACAAAGCTACAAAGAGTTAGAACAGCAGTATGAAGACATCGGAGTCATGATCCAAATGGGCAATGAAGAAAACGATGCCTCTCTGATTCCGGAAGTAGCCCAGATGCTTGCTGAATTGAAAGAAAAGCTGGAGGAGATGCGCATTAATACGCTGCTTTCCGGTGAGTATGACAGCCACAACGCTATTTTGAGACTGAATGCCGGCGCCGGCGGGACGGAGTCCTGTGACTGGTGCAGCATGCTTTACCGCATGTTCTGCCGCTGGGCGGAGAAAAAAGGCTTTCAGACAGAAGTGCTTGATTATCTTGATGGAGATGAAGCAGGAATCAAATCCGTAACCATACAGATTAATGGTGTCAATGCTTTTGGTTATTTAAAATCAGAAAAAGGGGTACACCGTCTGGTACGTATTTCCCCGTTTAATGCGGCAGGCAAGCGTCAGACATCCTTTGTATCCTGCGATGTCATGCCGGATATTGAAGAAGACCTTGATGTGGATATCAATGATGAAGATTTAAGAATTGATACCTACCGCTCCAGCGGAGCAGGCGGACAGCATATTAATAAAACTTCCTCTGCCATCCGTATCACTCACCTCCCTACAGGAATTGTGGTACAGTGCCAGAATGAACGGTCTCAGTTCCAGAACAAGGATAAGGCAATGCAGATGTTAAAAGCGAAGCTTTATATGTTAAAGCAGCAGGAGAATGCAGAGAAACTTTCCGGAATCCGTGGAGATATAACGGAAATCGGCTGGGGAAACCAGATTCGTTCCTATGTGCTCCAGCCTTATACGATGGTGAAAGATCACAGGACCAATTCAGAGACAGGCAATGTAAACAGTGTCCTTGACGGAGCGTTAGATCAGTTTATGTATGCATATCTTCGCTGGTTAAGCACCGGGGCAAAAGCCGGTGATGATTCAGCAGAAATCTAGTATTTTTCATGCATTTTTTTAAATACCGAAGAAAATAAATACAAAAATAGTTGCATACCATGCATAAATATGATAATATCTTCCCTATGAGCACAGATGTATTTCCGATGCGGACACAGAAGGGAAGATATTTTTTTATGGAAGATAAAAGTAAATATTTTGTGGTAAAGCAGAAAGCTGTACCTGAAGTATTGCTGAAAGTTGTTGAGGCGAAAAAATTACTGGAATCGGAACGGGTCATCACTGTACAGGAGGCAACTGACCGGGTTGGAATCAGCCGCAGTTCCTTTTATAAATACAAAGATGATATCTTTCCGTTCTATGACAATGCCAAGGGAAAGACCATTACGCTGGTCATGCAGATGGATGATGAGCCTGGTCTTCTTTCTGATTTGCTTCATGTAGTAGCTGTGTACCGCGCGAATATATTAACCATTCATCAGAGTATTCCGGTCAACGGCGTCGCCACCCTCACATTAAGCGTGGAGGTTCTTGAAACAACAGGGAATGTTTCAAAGATGGTTGAGGATATGGAAGAAAAGAATGGAGTCCATTACGTAAAAATTTTAGCCAGGGAGTGAGAATATGATGAATGTTGCAGTTATGGGCTATGGTACCATCGGATCAGGAGTTGTTGAAATTCTGGAAAAGAACAAAGATATAATTGCCAGACAGATCGGTGACACGGTGAATGTGAAGTATATTCTTGATTTGAGAGAATTCCCCGGTACACCGATTGAAAAGAAGATTGTTCATGATTTTTCCATCATTGAAAAAGATCCGGAGGTGTCCATGGTTATTGAAACCATGGGAGGCTTAAATCCTTCATATCCATTTGTGAAAGCAAGCCTTCAGGCAGGAAAGCATGTAGCTACCTCCAACAAGGCACTGGTAGCAGCTTATGGAACGGAGCTTTTGAAAATAGCAGAAGAGAACCAGGTTAACTTTCTCTTTGAGGCAAGCGTGGGAGGCGGTATTCCCATTATCCGTCCTTTATATACATCACTTGCCGGTGAAAAAATCGAAGAAATTACAGGCATTTTAAATGGTACAACCAACTACATACTGACCAAGATGGACAAAGCCGGAGAGACCTTTGAAGAGGCGCTTGGAAAAGCCCAGGAACTGGGTTATGCAGAGCGTAATCCGGAGGCAGATGTGGAAGGACATGATACCTGCAGGAAAATTGCCATTTTAACAGCATTGGCCGCGGGGCACGAAGTGAATTACGAGCATATTTATACAGAAGGGATAACTAATATAACGGATGTGGATTTCCGTTATGCGGAAGCTCTTGGAACTTCTGTTAAATTATTCGGATCCAGCAGAATCAGTGACAATACAGTTCATGCCTTTGTAGCTCCGGTCATGATTGGTAAGGAACATCCGCTGTATTCGGTAAACGATGTTTACAACGGCATTCTGGTAAAGGGGAATATGCTGGGCACTTCCATGTTTTACGGAAGCGGAGCCGGAAAGCTTCCTACAGCCAGCGCTGTTGTGGCAGATATTATTGAAGCCCTTAAGAATCCTGGCCATCATGTGAAGATGGGCTGGGATGAAAACAGTTTAAAGATCTCTTCCATGGACAGCGTTTCCTTCCGGTATTTTGTAAGGATCAAGGGAATTGCGGCAAAGCGCCTCGCCGAAGCAGAGGCTGCTTTTGGAAAAGTAGAAGTAACGGAACTGGACCACATGGATGAATTCGCAGTCATGACGGAGGTTATGACCGAAGAAGAGTACAGTTTAAGAGCGAAAAAGCTGTCAGGAATCAGACAGCGCATCCGCGCAGAAATTTAATTTTCGCCAGGAGGCATTAATGTTAGTTGTTAAAAAATTTGGCGGTAGCTCCGTCGCAGACAAAGAAAGAATATTCAATGTAGCAAAACGCTGCATTGAGGATTATGAAAAAGGCAATCAGGTGGTTGTGGTTTTATCCGCTATGGGAAAGACAACGGATGGTCTGATCGCCAAAGCCCATGAGATAAATCCAAATCCTCCAAAGAGAGAGCTGGATATGCTGCTGGCAACCGGAGAGCAGGTGAGCGTGGCACTGATGTCCATGGCCATGAATGCTCTGGGTGTACCGTCTGTATCGTTAAATGCGGCACAGGTTGCCATGCATACCTCCTCAGCCTATGGGACGGCCAAATTAAAGAAAATTGATACGGAGCGGATCCAGCATGAACTGGAAGCGAAGAAGATCGTTATTATCACAGGTTTTCAGGGCATTAATAGATATGATGATTTGACAACTCTCGGACGGGGAGGATCGGATACCACAGCCGTGGCACTCGCAGCCGCTCTTCATGCAGATGCATGTGAGATTTACACAGATGTGGATGGAGTCTATACAGCTGATCCCCGAATCGTTCCGGATGCCAGAAAGCTTTTGGAGGTTTCCTACGATGAGATGCTTGAGTTTGCTTCTCTTGGAGCCAAGGTACTTCATAACCGTTCGGTAGAGATGGCAAAGCGCTATGGAGTACAGCTGGTTGTGCGGTCAAGTCTGAACAGAGAAGAAGGTACCATCGTCAAGGAGGAAACTAAATTGGAAAGAATGCTGGTGAGCGGAGTTGCCGCGGATAAGAATGTAGCCCGTATTTCAGTGATCGGGGTTAAGAATGAGCCCGGAGTAGCATTTAAAATCTTTAATCTTCTGGCAAAACACAGTATTAACGTTGATATTATTATCCAGTCCATTGGCAGAGAAGAAAGAAAAGATATCTCCTTTACGGTGGCAAAGCAGGATTTAAAAGAAACCATGGAGCTGTTAAATGAGCACAGGGATGGGATAACAGCCCAGAATGTAACCAGTGAGGAAGATGTGGCAAAGCTTTCCATCATCGGTGCAGGAATGACCAGTAATCCGGGAGTTGCAGCTAAGATGTTTGAAGCACTTTACAACGCAAACATTAACATCAAGATGATTGCAACATCCGAAATAAGGATCACGGTCCTGATCCACGAAGAGGACGTCAACCGTGCCATGAGAACGGTTCATGATGCCTTTGATCTTGCAGATTAAACTAAGGTGGAACGAATGATCTGGTTAGAAAAAATATGGAAAATAGGATCCGTCTGTATCTTTCATTCCCTTACCGGGCTGTATTGTCCGGGATGCGGGGGAACGAGGGCAGTTCGGACTTTGTTACAGGGGGACCTGCGGATGAGTGTTCAATATCATCCGCTGGTCCTTTATACTGTTTTTGCTCTTTTCATTGATATGAGCATCAGACTCCTGTCAAAAAAAAGAAAGCATCCGTTCGATCATAGAAAACGAGAACGGATACTTGTTCTTATTGGAGCTGCAATTGTGATTATAAACTGGATTTTCAAGAATTACATGCTGGTGGTAAAAGGAATTGACTTACTGCCGCCATTAAAATAAATTATCTGCCGACGCCGCCCGTCGGCATCAGTGCCTGGGTGGTTGCTTCGAATACCTGTCTGAAATACAGCCCCAAAGGAGTATTGGTATCCATGACATCATAGACAAATATAATAAACAATGCCAGCAAAAGACCGCAGACTGCAGAAATTATGGAAAGAATCAGTCCCAGTTGAGCCTGATGGCTGAAGGGCTTCCCTTTCTTTGATAATACGGCAAGAGCGATGCCTGTCAGACCAAAAATCAGACCTGCCGGCAGATTCCAGATACTGAATAAGGGAAGACAGTCTGTAAGCAGTCCCAGACCGCCGAAAAGGACAGACCAGAATGCAAAAAACGAACCTGTATTCGGAGTTTGCGGAAGCATTCCGTTATTGCTGTTATAATTTTCTCCCATTGGTGTTTACCTCGTTTGTGAATAGTACAGAAGAGCATCCAGGATTTTCCTGATCTGAATCTGTATTGTATGATTGTAGCACGAAAAGACCGCTGTGTCCAGACGGGTATTGCATAACGGGGAATGATGAATTATAATAGTTGAATTGAACCAACTATGAAAAATAAGAGGTACAGCATGGATATAATAAAGATTTTGCAGGAAGAACTTTCCATTTCCAGAAACCAGGTGGAAGAAACAGTCAGACTCATTGATGAGGGAAATACCATCCCTTTTATCGCGAGATACAGGAAAGAAGTAACCGGTTCTTTAAATGATGAGGTTCTGCGTAACCTGGATGAAAGGCTTCGTTATTTAAGAAACTTAGAGGAACGCAAAGAGCAGGTGCTTTCATCCATCAGAGAACAGGAGAAGCTGACACCGGAACTGGAAAAAAAGATTCTGGAAGCCCAGACCCTGGTTGCAGTGGAGGACTTATACCGCCCCTATAAGCAAAAAAGAAGGACAAGGGCCACCATTGCCAAAGAAAAAGGATTAGAGCCCCTTGCGGATCTGCTCATCCTTCAGATGATAAAAACTCCGCTTCTGGAAGCTGCATCTGACTATATTTCAGAAGAAAAAGGCATTGCCTCTGCCCAGGAGGCGATAGATGGAGCAAAGGACATTCTGGCAGAGCGGATTTCCGATCATGCGGAATACCGCACATACATCCGGAATGCAACCATGAACCAGGGAAGCCTTTCGTCAGCTGCAAAAGATGAGGAAGCAGAATCTGTTTATGAGATGTACTACAATTATGAGGAACCTCTAAAGAAGACGGCAGGCCACCGGATTCTTGCCATTAACAGAGGCGAAAAGGAAAAAGTTCTGACTGTAAAGGTTCTGGCTCCGGAAGAAGTGATTCTTAAGTATTTGGAAAAACAGGTGATCATTCGGGACAACCCTGTTACTTCTCCTGTATTAAGTGAAGTGATAAAGGACAGTTATGACCGTCTTATTGCACCGGCAATTGAGCGGGAGGTCAGAAGCGATTTAACGGAAGCAGCGGAGAACGGAGCAATTCGTGTTTTCGGTAAAAATTTAGAACAGCTTCTTATGCAGCCTCCCATTGTAGGACGAGTCGTTCTTGGCTGGGACCCGGCCTTTCGTACCGGCTGTAAGCTGGCTGTGGTTGATGAAACAGGAAAAGTGCTGGATACGGTAGTGATTTATCCCACTGCGCCTCAGAACAAAGTGGAGGAAGCCAAGACAGTTTTAAGGAAGCTGATTAAAAAATACGGTATTTCCCTGATTTCCGTTGGCAATGGAACTGCCTCCAGAGAATCAGAAGCCATCATTGTGGAACTGTTAAAGGAGATTCCGGAGCCGGTTCAGTATATCATTGTGAACGAAGCAGGAGCTTCTGTTTATTCCGCAAGCAAGCTGGCAACAGAAGAATTCCCTAATTTTGATGTAGGCCAGAGAAGTGCGGCTTCCATTGCCAGAAGACTGCAGGATCCGCTGGCAGAACTGGTAAAGATTGATCCCAAATCCATTGGTGTGGGCCAGTACCAGCATGATATGAACCAGAAGCATTTAAGTGAAGCATTACAGGGCGTTGTGGAAGACTGCGTGAATAAAGTAGGCGTGGATTTAAACACGGCATCTGCGTCTCTTCTGGAGTATATATCCGGCATCTCAAAACCCATTGCGAAGAATATTGTGATTTACCGGGAGGAGAACGGAGCGTTTGAAAGCAGGAGCCAGCTGTTGAAGGTTGCAAAGCTTGGACCAAAGGCATTTGAACAATGTGCCGGTTTCATGAGAATTCAGGGAGGAAAGAATCCTCTCGACGTAACCAGCGTTCATCCGGAATCCTATGATGCCGCGAAAAAGCTGCTGAAGAAACTGGGATATGAGGCCAAAGAGCTAATGAACGGCGGATTAAACGGAATCAGCAGGAAGATTCATAATTATAAAGATCTGGCAGAGGAACTGGAGATCGGCGAGATTACCCTTCGTGACATTGTAAAAGAACTGGAAAAGCCGGCCAGAGATCCCCGTGATGAGATGCCCAAACCGATTTTACGCACTGATGTTATGGAGATGAAGGATTTACAGCCAGGGATGGTTTTAAAGGGAACGGTGAGAAATGTAATCGACTTCGGCGCTTTTGTGGACATCGGGGTTCACCAGGACGGACTGGTTCACATATCCCAGATATCGGACAAATTTATCAAACATCCGTTAGAAGCTGTCAGTGTAGGAGATATCGTGGAAGTAAAGGTAATAAGCGTGGATGTTCCCAAAAAGAGGATTGCACTTACCATGAAATTCTAAACAGATACAGCTTACTGCTGTACAAAAGGAGGAAAATGTGGAACAAATTAATCCGCTTGTATTAGATGTGAGACTTACAGCAAAAGATCTCTGGAAATTCTCCATGTATCATTCATACCGGGGATTCCAGGGGGTTTTCAGCTTCCTTTTCAGTGCTGCAGCTCTTTATGTACTCGTTGCAACCTGGACGACAGCAACTCTACCCTACCGGACTCTTATTATTGTCTGTGCTCTGATGTTTACAGTCTGGCAGCCTTTTGTTCTTTATATGAAGGCGGCAAGGCAGGAAAAAAAACCCGTGATCCGCAATGGCATGGCTCTTTCTTTCTCGGCGGAAGGGATTGTGGTAACCCAGGGGCAGGAGAAGCTGGAATTATTGTGGGAAGATGTGATCATGGTGAAGAGAGTCGGAAAACTGCTGATTATCTATATGGACCGGATTCATGCCTATCTGCTTCCAGATTCTGTTGCAGGCGAAAAGGCGGCAGAATTAACGGCATTAATGAAAGAAAATCTGCCTCCTGAGAGGCGAAAGAGGATATAAGTGATGGTTATAGAAAGCTGGAAACCAGAAGAAACCTTTGAACTTGGAAAAAAACTGGGAGAGGAAGCGGTTCCATCTTCTGTATTTTGTTTAAATGGAGATCTTGGAGTAGGAAAAACCGTATTAACCCAGGGGTTTGCCGCCGGTCTTGGAATCACAGAACCGGTGGACAGCCCCACTTTTACCATAGTAAAGCAATATGACGACGGGCGTCTTCCGTTTTACCATTTTGACGTATACCGGATCGGTGATGTCAGCGAAATGGACGAAATCGGTTATGAAGACTGCTTTTACGGGGAAGGTGTTACGTTAATTGAATGGTCCGGACTGATCAAAGAGATTCTTCCTGAACGGGTCATCACAGTAACAATTGAAAAAGATTTGGAAAAAGGATTTGACTATAGAAAAATCACCGTGGAGGGTATGTAAATGAACATATTAGGAATTGAGAGCTCCTCTCTTGTTGCATCCGTTGCCCTTCTTTCTGATGAAATACTGACTGCAGAGTACACGGTAAATTTTAAAAAGACTCATTCCCAGACACTGCTTCCCATGCTTGACGAAATTGTGACCATGACCGGAGTAAGCCTGGAAAACGTAGATGCCATAGCAGTTTCTGCAGGCCCCGGTTCCTTTACCGGACTTCGGATTGGTTCTGCCACAGGGAAAGGTCTGGGTCTGGCACTGAAAAAACCGCTTATCTCTGTTCCTACGATAGATGCCATGGCTTATCAGTTCTACGGCTGTTCTTCTATTATATGCCCGATTATGGATGCAAGAAGGAATCAGGTCTATACCGGTATTTATGACAACCGCAAGGGCTTTTTGGTGAAGAAGGAGTCCTGCGCCATGGACATAAGGGAGTTAATTGATGAGCTGAACTCCATGGGGGAGAGTGTGATTTTCTCAGGAGACGGAGTTCCGGCTTACAAAGAAAGTATAGAAGAATACATGAAGGTTCCGTTTGAATTGGCACCGGCTCATTTAAACAGACAGCGGGCAGGTGCAGTAGCCGCTTATGGAGCCCGTCTGTATTTACAGGGGAAGACGGTCACTGCTGCGGAGCATGCTCCCGATTATCTGCGCAAGCCTCAGGCAGAGCGTGAGAGAGAAGAGGCATTAAAAGGAGAATAAAATGGTTCATGAAATGACGCCGGAGGATATCTCCGGTGTTCTGGAAATAGAAAAACTGTGCTTTTCTGATCCATGGTCCTGTGAGATGATTGAAAACGGTTTGAAAAGCAGTCTTGAAACCTGGCTTGTGCTTTGGAAGGAAGGGGCAGCCGGATACTGTGTTTTCCGGATTGTGGCAGATGAATGTGAACTGCTTCGGATTGCAGTCCGCCCTGAATACAGGGGGAGGGGCCTCTCCAAGAAACTTATGGACCAGATGGTTTTTTATTCCAGACAAAATGATGTGAAATCCATATTTTTAGAGGTCCGGGAAAGCAATGATCGGGCGAAAAACCTTTATAAATCCTATGGATTTACAGAGGAGGGGGTCAGAAAGCATTACTATCTCAATCCATGTGAAAATGCAGTCCTTATGGTTTGCCGCGATATTTGAAACATTTACCACTAAAAATAAGGCAAAAGACCGTTTATAATGTAGGGGTATCCAGTAAGGATGCCCTTTTTTCTATCCCGGTGTGCAGGGAGGGGAAATAAGGGATTTCTCTGGAAAATGCGAAAAAGGAACGCCTTGCAGGCATACCATTATGCCCGGATAGAAAAGCATGGGCGGTAAAAGGAAAGGTGAGAGTAAGATGAGAAAGTACAAAAACGGCGGTCAGCTAGAAACAGTTGTTTGCAACTGCTGCGGCAAAAAAATTATCGTGTCAGAAGGGATTGCCAGGGAAGGGGTTATCAGTATCAACCACGCGTGGGACTTCTTTTCAGAGAAAGATGGGGAGATCCATCATTTTGATTTATGTGAAACCTGCTATGATCAATTGATATCTGAGTTTAAGATACCGGTGGAGGTAGAGGAACAGCTGGAATATTTATAGTTGCTAATTCCCTCTGCTTTGTGTTATGATTTTATGTGGCAGTTTTTTTGTGCTGCTCATTGATTGAGACAAAAGCGAGGAAATTCTATGTTGGATATATGTTTGCTGGGAACCGGGGGCATGATGCCTCTGCCATACCGCTGGCTGACGGCCATGATGGCGCGGTGTGACGGCAGCAATCTTTTGATTGACTGCGGGGAAGGAACTCAGATTGCTTTAAAAGAAAAGGGCTGGAGCCCAAAACCAATTGATATTATCTGTTTTACCCATTATCATGCGGATCACATCAGCGGTCTTCCGGGACTTCTTCTGACAATGGGGAATGCAGAACGGACTGAACCCTTAACGCTGATTGGTCCTAAAGGTCTTGAGCGTGTGGTGGGAGCACTTCGTACCATTGCGCCGGAGCTGCCTTTTGAACTGAAATTTATCGAACTCTCCGAAAACAGGGAGCAGATAACCATGGCGCCATACGTAATTGATGCATACCGCGTCAATCATAACGTTGTCTGCTATGGTTATTCCATTTCCATTCCAAGGACCGGAAGATTTGATGTGGACCGTGCCAAAGAAGCAGGGATTCCTCAAAAGTTCTGGAGCCGTCTTCAGAAGGGAGAGACCATTGATTATGATGGTGCAATCCTGACCCCTGATCTGGTTTTAGGACCGGACAGGCGTGGGCTTAAGGTGACATACTGCACAGACACCAGACCCGTTCCTGTTATTGCAGAATATGCAAAGGATGCAGATCTTTTCATTTGCGAAGGCATGTATGGAGAAGATGGGAAAGAGGCAAAGGCAAGGGAATACCGCCATATGACATTTTATGAGGCTGCCAGACTGGCAAAAGAAGCTCAGCCCAGACAGATGTGGCTGACTCATTACAGTCCCTCCTTAACCAGACCGGAGGATTTTATGGATAAAGTCCGTGAGATCTTCCCCAGGGCAAAAGCCGCGAGAGATGCCTGGACGCTGGAACTGGAATTTGATGAGGAATGAGGGAATGGCGATGAAGAAGAATCATACAGAAGAAGATGTCTATATACTTGCAATTGAAAGTTCCTGTGACGAGACGGCAGCAGCGGTGGTAAAGAACGGAAGAGAGATTCTGTCCAATGTAATTTCATCCCAGATTGATCTTCATACTTTATATGGAGGCGTGGTTCCTGAGATTGCTTCCAGAAAGCACATCGAAAAGATCAACCAGGTCATAGAATCCGCACTTCTGGAGTCAGGGCTTACCCTTGAGAATATGGATGCCATCGGGGTTACTTACGGACCCGGACTGGTGGGAGCACTGCTGGTAGGAGTGGCAGAAGCAAAGGCGTTGGCTTATGCAGCAAACAAGCCCCTGGTAGGTGTCCATCATATAGAAGGCCATGTATCCGCTAATTTTATTGAGCATCCCGATTTAGAACCGCCTTTTATGTGTCTGATTGTATCAGGCGGCCATACCCATCTGGTGATCGTACGGGATTACGGAGAATTTGAGATACTTGGAAGAACCAGAGATGATGCAGCGGGCGAAGCATTTGACAAGGTGGCAAGGGCAGTGGGCCTGGGTTATCCAGGCGGACCAAAGATTGACAAGGCAGCAAAAGAGGGAAATCCCCAGGCGATTAAATTCCCCAGAGCAAGAGTAGATGGAAATGTTTACGATTTTAGCTTTAGCGGGCTAAAGTCTGCGGTTTTAAATCATATTAATCACGCCAATATGATGGGAGAGGAAATTAATATACCGGATCTTCTGGCATCGTTCCAGAATGCAGTAGTCGATGTTCTGGTATCCCATACGGTAGAGGCTGCAAAAGAATATGGCTTTAAAAAAGTGGCGATAGCAGGGGGAGTTGCTTCTAATTCCGCTCTTCGTAAAGGCATGAAGGAAGCCTGCGAAAAAAATGAAATTGCTTTTTACTATCCGTCGCCCATTTATTGTACTGATAATGCTGCCATGATCGGAACAGCTGCCTATTATGAATTTATTAACGGAGCCAGGGCTGGCTGGGATCTAAATGCAGTTCCCAATCTTAAACTGGGAGAAAGGTAACCGGCCTATGGAACGAACAGCAGCGATCGTGCTGGCAGCAGGAAAAGGCTCCCGTATGGGAAGCACAATCCATAAACAGTATATGGAGCTGTGCGGAAAACCTCTTCTTTATCATACGCTGAGAGCCTTTGAAGAAAGCTCTGTAGATGAGATTGTTCTGGTCACCGGTCCGGGTGAGGTATCATTCTGCCAGAATGAGATCGTGGACCGTTATGGATTTTGCAAGATTTCTGCCGTAACAGAAGGCGGCAAAGAGAGATATCATTCTGTATATGCCGGACTGAAGGCAGTAAATGACTGTTCCTACGTTCTCATCCATGACGGAGCAAGACCCTGTGTCACCAGAGAAATCATTGATGCATCAAGGGCAGCAGCGATCAGATACGGAGCGTGTGTCGTGGGAATGCCTGTGAAAGATACCATTAAGATTTCCGATGAAAACGGGTATGCGGCTCGGACTCCGGACCGGACCAGTCTTTGGCAGATCCAGACACCTCAGGCATTTCGGTACGATCTGGTCTTAAGGGCGTATGCCAGGCTGATGGAATCAGAATCTTTTCAAAAAGGGGTTACGGACGATGCCATGGTGGTAGAAACCATGACGGAAGAAAAGGTGAAGTTAATACAGGGCGACTATACCAATATAAAGGTGACTACACCGGAGGACTTAGAGATTGCCAGCGTATTTCTTAACAGAATATATGGGAAAAAATAAAAGGAATGCTGTAGGAGCAGCTTCCTTTTTATTTTTTGCCACCTGTCTTTAATAGATCCTTGACAATCAGATGAAGGTGCTCAAGCTGCTCTCGATTTAAATGCTGTGCGTCATCCATAAGTTCTTTGACTTTGGCTGGACTGGTTATGTCACGGGAAAAAAATTCGGCTGGTTCAATATCCAGATACTCACATATATAGAAAAAGCCCATCATGGACGGAAGCGCCCGTCCATTCTCTATTTTATGAATATATGTGGGATTCTGTCCGAGAGAAAGACTCATATCACGTGCAGATACACCCTTTTGAGCCCTGAGCTCTGAGAGGCGTTTGGAAAAATTGAAGTCTATATACATGGGTAACTCCTCCTGATTCCATAGTATTGCATTAAATGAAATATGTGTAGTAAATAATGCATTCCATCACTTGACATGTTGCATTCATTACAATATTATTATTTATATAAAGTATTCAATGTATGATCAGGCTAAGAAATCCCTTATAAGGATTGCATGGCTATTAGATAGTATCAGCTGTTTCATCAGATGAAAAGTAGGAAAGAAGGTACAATAGATGGAAACTGGAAAAACCAGGAACGAAACGGATACAGGCACCAGGGAAGGCCTGCTGGAAAGGATTGCGTCAGAATTAGGCTGCATGTATTTATCTGATCTGCGGGGAAGCACAGCCAAAGCACGGTTCCGTTTCGTTGTTTCTGATATTCCGGCAATGGATTATTCAGTAAAAGTATGGCAGGATGCGCTGTACTATATAACAGGAATAGAAGAAAACTTTAGCACTGCCGAGCTGGCAAAGCAACGTCTTTTAGAGTATTTGTAGAGGGGGTTAAAATTATTTGAAAAATATGTAAAAATATGTTGACAGATGATACAAACAATGATAAACTATCGAAGTTGCCGCTGATGAAGGCGGTAATTGAGAGAAAAAAGCTCCAAGAGATTTGAAAAAAATAGAAAAAAGTGCTTGACAAAAACACAAACTTCTATTAAAATGTAAAAGCGCGTTTGGAGAGGTATCGAAGTGGTCATAACGAGGCGGTCTTGAAAACCGTTTGTCCGCAAGGGCGCGTGGGTTCGAATCCCACCCTCTCCGTTGGCAGGTTTTAGCCGCTAATAACATAGAAATCAGCTAACTGCAGAAGTACCCAAGTGGCTGAAGGGGCTCCCCTGGAAAGGGAGTAGGCCGTTAGTAGCGGCGCGAGGGTTCAAATCCCTCCTTCTGCGTCAGCATTGAAAAGAGACGAGCGTCTCTGTGAGATGCAAAGCACTTTGAAAACAGAAGATTGAACAGTATGTAAAACCCTGAAAATTCTAAT
>CAURBW010000027.1:0-73775 GCA_963523075.1 uncultured Clostridium sp. | reverse complement strand
CCGCTACAGGGAATTGTGGAGCCTCTTCCGCTACAGGGTATAAAGGAGCCTCTTCCGCTACAGGGAATTGTGGAGCCTCTTCCGCTACAGGGTATAAAGGAGCCTCTTCCGCTACAGGGAATTGTGGAGCCTCTTCCGCTACAGGGTATAAAGGAGCCTCTTCCGCTACAGGGAATTGTGGAGCCTCTTCCGCTACAGGGTATAAAGGAGCCTCTTCTGTTAGTGATCCTACTGGGGTTGCGGTTGCATGGGGGCATGAGGCAAAAGCTAAAGGGTGTTTAGGAGCTCATTTAATCTTATCTGATTGGGGCTATGTAGGAGCTAAATATTCCGATGGAGATTACAGAGATCCTTATGATAAGGAGAGCTGGGAGTTGGCTGGAGCTATACTGGTAGTAGTAGACGGAGAAACGATTAAGGCAGATACATACTATCGCTGTGTAAATGGCAGAGCTGTAGAGGTAGATGAACAGAATAATGTAATCGGATAATAAGGAGGGTGGCGTACATAAAATACGCCACTTTTTCCATGTTTTCTCTAAATAAACCCCTCAAATGTGATTAGGTTATTTAGCATGGAAAAGGAGGGCTTTTTATGGCAAGCGTAGGATCTGAAATTGTGGAGTATTTAAAAGAATGGCACATAACGGAGAATAAGGCTATTAAAGCTAGAGAGCTGTGTATCTTATTTAATTTGACAGATAAACAGCTAAGAAATGTAGTAAGTGAATTAAGGCAGGAGGGAGAGGCTGTGTGTAGCTCCTCATACGGGTATTGGTATTCCAGAAATCCAGAGGATATAGAGAAAACCTTAAGGAGGCTGGAGGGGCAGGTACTTAATATGAATATTGCCATATCTGGATTAAGGGTAATTTTACAGGAGGTTGATAATGCGGATTAATGCAAGAGGAATTACTATAAGGCAGTTTGTAGCATTAATCAGCCTATTAGTAATAGTGATAGGGATATTTTTCTATGGAATACATAAAGGTAACAGGATCCCAGAGAATGACAGAGGGCATAAATCTTATGAGGGAGAAGTGATAAAGAGAGAGCCTGTGGAGAGTGTGGTAAGTAGTGTAGAGACTGATACTATAGCGGAAGTAGTAGAGCAGGAAGTATACGGAGATCCCAATAATAGTATTTACCCTTTTAATACCATGAGTGCTGATTGGGGAGAGGATTTATATGAAAGTGGTTTTGTATTTTATCAGATCCCAGAGGAGTATGTGGCAGGAGGTGGGTGTTTTCCAGAAGTAGTACAGGCGTATCTCTGGTACTTGTGTAGAGATAGAGAGATAGATTATTACACAATGGTAGCCCTCATAGAGAGGGAGAGTAATTATAGGTACAATGCCAGAGGAGATAACGGAAACTCTAAAGGGTATATGCAGGTATACGAAAAGTGGCACATTGACAGGATGGCAGAGGAACATTGTGAGGATCTGTATAATCCTTATGGAAATGTAAGAGTGGGTACTAACTTCTTTCAAGAAATATGGGATAAGTACCCAGAGGTAAATAAGGCTCTTATGGTATATAACATGGGTGAAAGTAAAGCCTTAAAACAGTGGAAAAAAGGGATATTGGAAACAGAATATACCAGAAATATTATTGCAAGGGCACAGGAAATAAAGCAGGAGTTACAGGATTAAACAGGATGCTAAAGGATTATAGAGGAGATCTATAATCCTTATTTCTGTATAAGGAGGTAATTATGTTTAAAGTCGGAGATACCGTAAGGTGGATGTGCCCTTTAGACGCAGATTATAGTTACGGTAACATAATGGAAATTCGTAGGAGTATTGCTACAGTAAGTGGTACTGGTTATTACAAAGGAATTACAACAGATGTACATCTAAAATACATAGAAAGGGTGCAGAGGGGAGGTGTAGGCTATGGGAGCGGTAGTGAGAAATTTAATAAACGATCAGTTATTAAATCTAAGCTATAAGGAACCTAAGAATATAAAGAGTTTTTTGAGGAATTGGGGAGGACTGGAAAGCCTTAGTAGAAAGGGGGATACAGTGGCTACCTGTATCCTTACAGACCTAAAGCAAATAACAGGAATAGATCTGGATAGGTATAGGCGAAAACAAAGAGATGAGTTTAATCGTGGGTATCTTAATGGAAATCTAAGTCATTATCAATATATGAGTATCGCATATGTGTTGGTGCTGGGGTATACACAGGATGAAATAGCCTATGTAATGGGTGTGGATCAGAGCGTGGTTAGTAAAAATATCAACAGTGGTATTAAGAAAATACAGAGAGAGCTCAATGCATTTCTGGAGGTGGGTTAAGTGAGCAGGTTTAGACGAGAGGAAGATGAGGCGGATAAGTGGTTAAGAGAGCATGATCCATATTACACAGCCCCAGATAAGAATAAAAGAAAGTTGATAGAAAATCCTTATGAAACTCCAGAGCAGGAACGTAGGAGAAGAGAGGTAGAAATCCCTATTAGTAATTTGAATAGTTCCCAGAGGGTTTGTTTTAAAGATATAGCAGGAGCTTATAATGAGAATGGAGATTTTAGCCTATGAAAAACTCTACATAAAATGTACAGGTTTGTAACCTATCTTATGAAACAGTTTTACATATAAATTGCAATCTAAGGAGGATTAAGATGATGAAAGGAAAAAATGATTTACAGATACAGTATGGAGATCCTTTGGATCTAATACCTTATGAGAAAAACCCCAGAGTAAACGATTATGCGGTTAAGAAAGTAATGGAGAGCCTTGGGGAGTATGGTTTTACTAATCCTATTCTGGTAGATAAGGATAAGGTTATTATAGCAGGACATACACGGAGAGAGGCATCTATTTTAAAGGGGCTGGATAGAGTACCCTACATTGTGAGGGAGGATCTCACTCCAGAGCAGGTAAAGGCATACAGAATAGCAGATAACAAACTGGCAGAACTTTCTACATGGGATGAGGAGCTGTTAAGGGCGGAGTTATTTGAATTGCAGGAAGTAGAGTATCCGATAGAGGTAATGGGGTTTACAGAAATGGATATAAAGGATCTCTTTACAGAAAAAGCTCCTAAGGCGGAGAAAAAGAGTAAGGAGGAGAAAACTACTCTCCCTATGTTACGATTTGGCAGTAACAGTATTCGCATAACAGATGAGGAGCTGGTATTACTTAGTAATCGGTACAATGAATATACAGAGCTTACGCCTAGCGAGGGGTTTGTAAGCTGGCTATTAAAGAGAGGGCTATAGAGATGAATAATTATGGAAACATTAATGATATTGATATTGTTATGAGAGTGAAAAGAGCTGGGATGAGTACAGAAGAAAGGTATAGTGTAGGCTCCGTAGTAGACGTAAATTTATTTAGTAAGTCTTCTTACGAAAGAATTATCGGAGAGCTTGGAGAGGGAGTTACGGGTAAAATAGTTTTTATTAGTGCAGATTTTCTTAGGTTGGAGTGTGGTGCGATGTTTGAAAGCAAAAGTGTTGATATTAAGTTTTCGGATATAGCAAACATTTCTATAGCAGATAAACTTCATATAAGGGATATTTTTGATAAGGGCGAAAGATATTTATAAGAAGATAGAGGGGCGGATAAAGCTCCTCTTTTCTTATTTCATTATATCCATGAAATTCACATGAAAAAGAAAGACAGCGGAGGGGCGGAGAAAAGAGCTTTAATAAGCTAACTATAAAGAGAAATACAGTAGAGATAGTATAGATAATACTTACTGTAAAAATATCAATGGATTATAGAAAGAATACTAAGAGAGGTATATACACAGAAATACCCTTAATTTTAGAGGCTGTTACAGGATAGTAAGAGAAACTGTAGAAATAACCTCATAGAAAGAAAGGGGCAGGAAAGGAGGGCGGTTTGAGTGGCACAGTTGAGTAAAGAGAATAGCCTCCAGAAAGAGGCTTTTGAGTATTACTATCACATGGGAGATAAGCGGAGCCTTAGAGCTGTAGCGGAGAAAATAGAGAGAACGGAGAGAACCGTAGCAGGCTGGAGCAGAGCTTTTAGCTGGGTGGATAGGGTAAAGCAGAGGGAGATAGAAGATGCTAGAAATATGGGCGGAGAGGCGTTAAACAGCCATACCACAGATGTAAAAACAAGGTATAGGATCCTTATGAATAACCTCATGGCAAAAGCATCTCAAAAGATAGCGGACGGTAATTTGAATATTCGTAATATACAAGATTTGGAGAGGGTAGTTAAGCTGGATTTGCTATTAATGGGAGAAAGTACGGAGAGACAGGATAATACAGGCACCACAGAGCTATCTAAGGCGGATAAGGATAGGCTGGATACTATTGCTAAGCTCTTAGGAGGGAAATAACCTTGTGCAATATTGCTAAAGGAGTGTAGCGGATCCGTAGGGGTTTTATAGGAGGTACTTGTAAGAGTTGCACAAAAACGAAAAGTAAAAATAACTCTTATCTAAGTTTTCCTGTAGTTTGTGATTAGGTTACTTATCAAAGATAAAGGAGGTGCCTAATATGGGCGGATGTGCAGATATATCTATTCAGTTTACAGAATTGGATGGATATATAGGAGAGCCAGTGTGGGATTGTAATGTGAACCGCTGGAGAGTGCTTATGGGTTATCGCAGGTATGACGGAAACAGGGAGGTTATCTTTACGGACAGTAAGGGGATGGAGAGCTGGGAAAGCGTAAGCCTTACTACAGCAAAGGTATTAGAGCCTAAGCTGGATGTGGGTGCTATTAAGGATGGAATGGGTAAGAAAGATTTTAGAGAACATTGTTTTGGATAAGAGGAGGAAAATACGATGAATAAAGCAGGAGATGCAGTTAAGCATCCTAATCATTATTGTTTTAGTAAGTTTGAGCCTAAGGACGTTATCAGAGAGTGGGGGCTTAACTTTAATCTGGGATCAGCGGTAAAGTACATAACAAGAGCAGGGCGGAAAGAGGACGTTGTGCAGGATCTTAAGAAAGCACAGGAGTTTATCCAGTTTGAGATTGATGCCATTGAGGAGGAGAGAGCTAAGCAGGTACCTCCAGCAAACCATCCTAATTGTAGATGTACTCACAATTCTTATACTGGAGAAGATGATTTTATGGATGCCCTTGTATACGGCTTGGACGCTATTCTGGAGGATATTATGCAGGAAGAGGCGTTATCTGTTAAGCCTATTCTGGTAAAGGTGCCAGACGGCGTAGATGTAGAGGAATTTATTAAGCAACTTACAGGAAAAATTGAGGAAGAGGAGGGAACTACTCCTCATGAGGAGCATAAAAAGAAGTCGGATGAATTTCATAAGGCTTGTATGCCAGTATTGGAATTTCTGAATAAGTATTATGATCCACACAGTTATGCAGTTATCACAGAGGGCAGGGCAGAGATTGTAAGAGGAGATATGGGTACACCTTTACCTGTAAGGGATTAATCTTAGAGGATTTAATAGCAGAATAGCAATAGCAGGAGAGCCCAAAAAGCTCTCCTGTATGTGTAAGGAGGGAAAGGTTATGGGATATGTAATTGTGGGAGGAGTATGCTTAGTGATTGGAGCTACTATTGGAATATTTACAATGGCATTGTGCGTAGCCAGTAAGAACGCAGAAATAAGTATTGAGAATATGGAAAAGGAGGAAGAACAGAGATGAAAGTAGGAGATATAGTATCTTTAAAAACATATAAGAGCATGGTGGGAGAGGTAAAGGCTATAGATGATAAGGATAAGGTTACTCTTTCTCTGTGTGATACAGAGCTGGAGATAACAGTAGATATTGCAGAGCTGGAGATAACGGGAAGTAACCAGCCTCATAGAGAGGGGAAATCTACTGTTAATATTTTAGGTACCCAGTACAGTATCCTCATTATTGAGAAAGAGGATTACAGGTATGATAGGGAGGCGGATGGATGGTGTGATCCATCTGTTAAGGAGCTATTGGTATTCAATTATAAACAGAGTGCAGAGAGCGTAAAGGATCTTGTAAGCTACCAGAAAAGGGTTATACGGCATGAAATAGTACACGCCTTTTTCTATGAGAGCGGATTATGGCAAAATGCCTACAGTAGTAAGTGTTGGGCTAAAAATGAGGAGATGATAGACTGGATAGCCATACAGAGCCCTAAGCTCCAGAAAGCATATGAGGAGGCAGGGGTATGTTAATAGGGTTTTTAAAGCTGGTATTCATAATCTGTACTGTAGTGGTAATTTTATTATCCATTGTCACTACTCAATATTTTATGAATATGCCAGAAACACATAAATTCAAGAGTTATTTAGCCTGTGACGTGATAGTTTTATGGGTTGTGGCATTGGTACTTATACTAAAAATCGTGACAATATAAGGGAGCTGGAAAGGCTCCTTTTTTATTGTGTAAGAGAGGAGGCTAGGAGGATGTGTTAGATTACAGTAAAGTACAGATAGTGGAGGAAATGCTGGAGGAGGCAGATAATAAAGATGCGATGATTAAGCACCTTATAGAAAATGCCTCTTTTGAGATAGCCTATTACTTAGTGTGCAAGTACATTACTAAGCGTAATGTGATGGAGCTCCATAAAAGTATTATCTCTAATATCTCCAGCAGTAAGAGCACACTGGATTTAGCCCCTAGAGGTTTTGGTAAAAGTACTGTAGGAGATGTGGATTATTGTATTACAAAGATCCTTAGAGATCCAAATATACGTATCATGATAGGATCGAAAACTCAAACACAGGCGGAGGCATTTCTAAAAGAGGTGCGTACTCACTTTGAGCAGAATGTAGATCTTATTCGTATCTTTGGGGATTGGAAAAAGAGTAAGGATAATGTATGGAATGATAGAGAGTTTACGGTAAATAAGCGTACTGTTATTAAAAAGGAGGCTACTCTAACCGCACTGGGAGCCTCTGGAGCGGTTATTTCTAAGCACTTTGATATTATTATTGGAGATGATTTAGTGGGGCTGGAGAATGCCAGAACGGAGAAGCAGAGGGCAAATTTAAAGGAGTGGTTTTACTCTTCTCTATTCCCTACACTGGAGCCAGATGGAGAAATACATATATTAGGCACTAGATACAATCCGTTGGATTTATATGAGGATCTGATAAAGAGTAAATCCTATATAGTAAATGTACAGCAGGCTATCCGTAAGGTGGGCGGTAAGGCGTGCTCCCTGTGGGAGGAGAAATTTAGTTTAGAGAGGCTAAAGCAGATACAAAAGGATAGCGGTAAGATTATTTTCAATATGCAGTACCAGAATGATACGGAGCTGGCTAAAGGTAAAATCTTTAAGGCTAAGTACTTCCACTATTACGAGGAGTACAAAATTGATTATGATTTTCAGACCGCTAAGATCAGGATTAAGAACGCTGACGGCATAGATCAGTGGATTAAGGTTAGGTTGTGTTTTGGATGTGACTTAGCCATATCGGAGAAAGAGACAGATAACGGGGATTACTTTGTACTCATGGTAATAGGTGTGGATGATGAGCGGAATGTGTATGTACTGGATTATGTCAAGGAGAGGCTCACATTTAATACTCAGCTTAATACCATAATCAGTTATGGCAGGGATAAGTACCCTATGGTGGAGAGGATAGGCGTAGAGGCTAATGCTTATCAGAAATCACTACCGCAGGAGCTTAGGAGGCTTAGCCTATTGCCTATTATAAATATCAATACTTCTAAGGATAAAGTAACAAGGGCTATGAGGAGATCTGCTAATTTTGAGAATGGTAAGGTATTTTTCAGAGAGGGCATGGATGATCTGGAGGAGTGCCTGTTATTGTTCCCAGAGGTAGAGCATGACGATCTTTTTGATGCTTTAGATTTTGCTATGAACATGGCAGACGGAGGAAATGAGATAAGAGTATTAGAGCGTAAAGATTTTATGATTTAGTAAGCCCTTAAAAATGAGGGCTTATTTTATTGCAGAAAAGGAGGATATGCAAATGGCGGAGATAAGTAAGCCGATTGATAAAGAGTTTAATGTAGAGATGGAGGTAAGTAGATTTAGTGCTACTTTTCTTAATGATCTGGTAGATACTCATGTGAGAAAGATAGCCACAAAGTACAAAAAGTATCAAAGGCTGTATGAGGGTAAACACAGGATCCAGAGTAGACCAAAAAGGGATGAAAATAAGCCTAATAATAAGCTGATAAATGATTTTTTCGGACAGACCATTGATAATACAGTGGGGTACTTCTTAGGAAATCCTATTATCATGAATTACACGGAGCCAAAAAAGAATAAATCCAGAGTAGAAGTAGATCCCGTGGATGTGGGGGTGGATCTGGGAGAGTTGGAGGATACAGCGGTACAGGATGAGATTGACCGTATCAATATGGAAAATGATAAGGATGATCTTTTTATAGAGTGGGGTAAGGAGGCTATGGTTAAAGGCTTATCGCACGTTTTAGTGTATCAGAATGAGGAAAGCCAGTCTAAATATATGAGGCTATCTCCAGAGGACGTAATTATAGTATATAAGAACAGCTCTACAAAGGAACCTGCCTATAAAATACGCCTCTATGACATTGATACAGAGGATACAGATAAAACTACCCACTATGCAGAGGTATACAGTGCTACGAAGGTGGAGATTTTCACAAGTACGGAAACAGCCAGCGGTAAAAATCGTAGAGACTTTGCATCTTACACCTTTAAAGAGGAGCGTCCGCATATTTACGGTAGGATTCCTATTGTAACTCTGTATAACAATGAGGAGCAAATGAGCGATCTGGAGAAGATTGAGAGCTTAGTAAATGATTATGATAAGGTTTTCTCTGACGTATCAAATGAGTTTGAGGCTTTTAGAAATGCTTATCTTATGCTTAAAAATATGACTACTTCTAAGGAGGGGATAGCCAAACTCAAAGAAGAGGGAATTTTAGAGGTTATGGAAAACGGAGATGCTAAATTTATCACTAAGGAGATCCAGACGGAGGCACTGGAAAACCATCTTAATAGGCTGGAAAAGAATATCTATAAGTTTTCACAGGTACCAGATCTCTCCGATGAGAATTTTGCAGGTAATCTAAGCGGTATTGCTATCCGTTTTAAGCTCTTTGGGTTAGAGACAAAGTGCATTATTAAAGAGCGTAAAATGGAAAAGGCAATTAGAGAGCTTTTAAGGGTACTGGCGGTGCCCATTAGAGTAACTACAGGGCATGAGGTAGATGTACTAAACCTCAAAGTAGAGTTTACTAGAAACGTACCTAACAATTTAACAGAGATTGTAGATACGGTTACTAAGCTGGATGGCACAGTGGATAAGGAAACACTCTTATCTCTATTACCATTCGTTGATAATCCTAAGGAAGTATTAGAAAAGCTGAAAGCACAGGCAGAAAAAGATAAGGCTAATCATGATCCATATTCACAATCCAATGTAGAGGCGGATAGTAATAATCTTTTTCCTAACCTCAATGCACAGAGTAGCCCACAGAGGGAGCTTAATGCTATAGGTGCTACAATTCCCAGCCCAGAACAATAAAGGGCTGTAGTAGGATATTAGGAGGTGTGAGAGGTGGATAATGTAGGATATGTAAATGAGGCTGTAAAGAAAATGTACGGTATTCCTTATAATCAGCTTACAGCAGAGCAGAAACAGATACTCCATGAGGATAGTGTGAGGAGGGCTAAGCTGATCGAGGAAAGACAACAGGCTGTACTTAAAAATAATTTAAAAGCGTTTGAGGATGAGGCTAGGATGGAAAAAGTCCTAGCCTCTATCTATAAACAATGCCAGAGTGACATTATAGCGGATGTAACCGCCACTATAGCAAAGGTGCAAAAGGCAGGAGGAGAGTGGAGCTATGCTAATCAGAGTGCCCTCACTAGGAGTAGGGGGCTATTTGAACAAATTACGCAGGAACTTACTAAGCTGGGGCAGAAAGAGCAGACAGTTTTTACAGACGGGCTATCTAATATTTATACGGATCAGTTTTTGAGGCAAGTATACGAACTGGGGCAGAGTATTCCAGTAAAGGCTAATTTTAATAGGCTAAATCCAGCTCTGGTAAAGAAAACCATAGATTATCCGTGGAGTGGGGCTATGTTTAGTGATCGGCTCTGGCAGGATAAGGCTACTCTGGGGAGAAATCTAAGAACAGGGCTTACCCAGAGTATGATATTGGGGGAGAGTATTCCCCAGATTACAGACAGGATTAATAAAGGGATAGATACCTCTAAATATAATGCGGAGAGAATAGCAAGAACGGAAACAAAAAGAGTTACCTATTGTGCTCATGATGACGTTTATAAGGATATGGGAGTAGAGGAGCTGGAATATAGGATAGCTAATGGAGGGGATAGTAGAGTATGCCCTATATGCAGAGCAGATAGTAAAAAGCATTATAAAAGGGGTGAGGAGCCTACACTTCCCAGACATCCTAACTGTAGATGTGTTTATATTCCTGTAGTAGCGGATACCTTTGGGGATAATGAGCTGAATGAGCTTACAGGATCCGTAAGAGGGGCGGAGAACTATGAGAAATGGAGGGTAGAGCAGGATGTAGAGCTGAAAAAAGCTAAACTCATAAAAGAGGCAGAAGATAAACAGCAGGAATATGATGATGCCTTTTTTAATCTTGCCTATTTAGAAAAGAGTGGGGGAGATTATGGTACAGGTACCTACTCTGGAATATGGAAAGATGATGTAACCGTAAAAGATTACCCTACCAAAAAAGACGGCATACCAGCTAAAAAGACTTATTTTGAGGACAAATTAAAAACTACTACAGGAAGTGAGTATGATAAGTTTAATGGGTTACTTGCCTCTTTAGATAGTTTTGAGGAGCAGGGTAAGTTATATGAACAGCAAAACGCTACAGTAAAAAAGCTCAAAAAAGAGTTAGAGGATGCACAGAAAAAAGCTGGTATTTGGGTAGATAACGCTTTCAGTCAAGAGAGAAAAGATAATGCTTATTGGTTTAAAAATACAGAGGATGCAGATACCGTATTAAGAGCAGAGTGCGGAACTGTGTGGAAAAAGGCTAGTAAGGTAGAGAAAGATGCCGTTTACGGATATACGGCTGGAAGTGGCTCATATAATAGACCTCTTACAGGACACGCAGGATCATGGTATAATTATCAAGGTATAAATAAAATAAGCATTGACTATGAGGGAAGTGGAGATGCTATTAGAAAAATGACTACCCTTATAGATCGTAGCTCCTATGATTTTGATATGTGGCTACAGAGAGGTTGTGGGAGTGAGGCTATGGACAGTTTCTTAAAACTGTCAAAAGGTGGTTTTACCGCTACCAGCAATACAGAACTCCAAAAGTTCATAGGATACAGCGGAGAGATGAGTAATTTTATTTCTACAGGAGTAGCTAAGGGAAAAGGCTTTAGCGGAGATGTAATTTTAAATATTTATGCTCCTAAAGGTACTAAGATGATGTATGCAGAGCCCTTTAGCCATTATGGTAATGGTGATAAGCGTAGTTGGGATGGTAAGAGTAAACAGTATAGCTTTGGATATGAGAGTGAAATGATTATTCAAAGAGGAGCTACATACAAGGTTACAAAAATTGATCGTGTAGGATACACTACTTACATAGATTTAGAGGTACATCCAGAAAAAGGCTATGATAAATTCCAGCAGAGGAAGTATTACGGAGAATAAGGAGGGCATTATGGATAATCAGAGAATAAAAGAAGTGCAGGAGGAAAAGTTAGGAGTAATAGGGGTGAATGATAATATAGTGTGCAAGGGCTGTATATTTGCTAACGGTTCTACTCCTTTTGATGATACTCCTTATAAGTCTAATTGTGCTATTTATACAAGAGAAGATGGCAGGGATAAGCCTAATGAAGTATACTTTAATGGAGCTCCCTGCAAGTATCGCAAAGAGAAATAAAGAATGTGGCTACCAGTGCAAAAGCTGGTAGCCTTTAATTTTTTTCAATGAAATAAAAGCCCTTAGTAAATGAAAAATACTTACAGAATATCTACACAGTAAATACATAATTCATCCCTCTTTGTAACCTATCTAATGTAGAAAGCAATAGGGGTATTTTGCGATAACTTACGAGGGATCCGCAGGGTATTACTAAGAAATGGAGGATAAGAAAATGGCAGAGACTACAGAAACAAAGGAAACTACCACTACAACAGAGGAAAAGGGTAAAGATACCGCCTCTACTACTACCGCTGGAGCGGAGCAGACCACTACTACTCCTAAGACGGAGGAACAGATCAGAGAGGAGCTCCAGAAAGAATATGAAAAAATGGCTGATAAGAGAGTAACGGATGCCATTAAGAAAAAGGAAAAAGAGTGGACAGATAAGCAGGCTAAAGAAAAAATGACAGAGGACGAGCGTAAACAGGCGGAGGAGCAGGAACGCTTACAGGCACAGGCTAAGAAAGATTTAGATCTCACTATTAAGGGGTTAAAGCTGGATGTAGTTGACGCTGTAGCAGAGCTGGGCTTGGATGCAGGTTTCCGTAATTTGATTGCTGTAGAAGATTTAGCCTCTATTACGGATGAGGCAGAGCGTAAAGAAAAGCTCACGGAAAGAGTAAAGGGCATGAAAGCCCGTTTTGATGCAGAGGTAGCTAAACAAGTAGCTAAGGCTAAGGCTGATTTTCTTAAAGGAACTACGCCAGCTACAGGCTCTCATAAGACAGGAGAGGAAACAAGCTATGATACAGCAAAGAAGAACGGAAATGTAAAGGGTATGGTATCTGCTAAATTGCAAGCATACCACAATAAGGATGAGGAGTAAGCCACTCTTCATAATAATTCATAAGGAGGATAAATAGGATGGCTGATATGGTTAAAAGAAAAAATTTTCTTGAAAATGAGGTTGTTGACCTTACGGAGGAGATCAAGCTGGTTTCTCCTACAGATACACCACTTACTACCTTAATCATGGGTAGAGGGCAGGTGGTACCAGCAAATGATATTACTGTAACGTGGAGAGAGAAAGAACTTAACTCCCAGAGAGGTACTCTTAAATTAGAGGGTGCAGAGGCTGGAGAGGTTATTACCTCCAGCAGGGGTAGCTTATCTAACCTGTGTCAGATCATGGAAAAGGTAACACAGGTATCCGGTACAGCAAGATCTCTTAATCCTAAAGGCATTGGAGATGTGTTTGATGCGGAGGTTAATGATCGTTTGATTGAGACTAAGAGGGATATGGAATGGTATTTCCTTAACGGTACAAAGACTGTAGAGGCAGATAACACCCCCAGACAGATGAACGGTTTAATTAATCTGGTAAATGCAAATAACGTAGTACCAACAGCAGGAGCTCTCACAGAGGAGCATTTCTTAGATGCTTTACAAAAAATGTGGGAAAAAGGAGCACAGGGAGCGTATTTTTCTTTTGTAAATGCTACCCAGAAAAGGGCTATCAATGCTCTGGCTAAAGCAGGTAACAATGTGAGATTTATGGGAGATAACGGATCCATGACTAACGTATTAGGGGTTGGTGTATCTAAAATTGTAACAGATTTTGGAGAAATCTCTTTAGTATTGGATCGTTATATGGCGGATAAGACTATTCTAACTTTAGATCTGAATGAGGTGCAGATTGCAGAGCTTAGAGGTACTTTCTACGAGGATCTTCCAAAGGCTGGAGATTACTTTAAAGGTCATGTACTCAATGAGAGTACTATTAAGCTGTTAAACAGCTATGCAGGATCTAAGATTTTAGTAACAGAGGCGTAATACGAAAAATAAATTTAAGGAGGTAGGCTGTTATGGCTGATACAACTAAGACTACAGAGGGAGCACAAGCTCCAGAGGAAAAGAAAGAAACTACTGCCAGCAAAAAGGCGGAAAAGGCTACAACTAAGACTACAGAGGGAGAGGCTAAGGTATACAATTTTACTTCCACTAATAAATACCTCTCCTGTACTGGTTTAGGTGTACAGTTTATGGACGGTAAGGCATCCACTACTAAATTAGAGGTGGCTAAGGCACTTGTTAAAATAGACGGTGTGGAGCTGGTAGAGAAATAAAGGAGGAGCCTATGGATAGCTTAGAGAGGTGTAGGATCATCTTAGGACTATCCGCTGATAACGCTAAAAAGCTGGCTCTAGTTGAGGTGTTTCTGGAAAAATCCAGAGAGGATATAGAGGCATTTTGTAGAGATACTTTTATAGACGATACTGGAGCAGATGTGTTTCCGAAACAGCTTAGAAGTGTACAGGAAGATCTAGCCATCCAGCGTTTCCGTAAGTTGGGGGCGGAGGGGCAGAGCTCTTACTCTTTATCAGATGAAAGTACATCCTTTGACGATCCTCTACCAGACAATATAAAGCAAAAACTCTACCCTTACAGGCAGTTATATCCCAGAACTAATGTAAAGACAGAGTAGGAGGTGGCTGTATGCAATATCTGTATGATAAACAGGTAATAGTAAAACGGTACTCCTCAACATTAGGAGAGTTTAACCGCCCTAATCAAGAGCTGGATGCAGTAGGCACTTTTATGTGTCATACAGCGGAAAGTAGCAGTACAACTACCCAGAGAGCTCCTCAAAAAATAAATACCACAGATTTAGATCTTTTCACGTATCCAGAGGCGGATATAGTGAAAGGTGACATACTTTACATCTATGAACTGGATGAATATGATAATCCCGTTGTGAGTACAGAGTTTAAAGCCATTGCTGATAAACCATACAAAAAGCGTACACAGCTTAAGGTACCTCTACTTAGTGAAGAGGAGGTATAAGGTATGGCAAGCGGTGACTTAGGTTTTAGTATTGAGGGCTGGGAGGAATTTGTGGAGCGTTTCGCCTCTTTGGTAGATAATTGGGGAGCTAAGAAAAAAATTCTCTTAGAGCGTATGGGTAACATCTATCATTCGGAAGTAATTCCTAACGTTCCTGTGGATACTAGCAGGTTAGTAGATAATATCTTTGTGTTTGGAGAGGCTCTAGGCGGAGATCTTTCTGGAGATGTTATTGAGGTAGGTACTAATGTGGAATATGCCCTATATGTAAATGACGGTCATGTACAGCATAAACGCTTTTTACCAGCAGAAAGGCTCTCTGTAGGAGGAAAGGCTAAATATTTAAAAAACACTAATCAAAAGGGTATCATGTTACAGGAAAGGTATGTAGCAGGTGCTTTTTTTATGGAAAAAGGTTTTGAGAGTGCTAAGCCTAGAATTGAGAGACTAATAGAGAGCTTTATGCAACAGATAGCCAGAGAGGTAGAGGGAGGTAGCTTATGAGGTTGCTGAATAGTGTTTGTAAGGTGGTAGCCTCTAAGTATTCTGGAGTGCCAGTACACATAGAGGAGGTACCTAACAAATTTAAGCGAGACTGTTTTTTAGTCAAGCTGGCTACAGGTGGCAGTAGCTTAAAAAGCCATAATGTGTATGAGGATGATCCGATATTCCAGATTGTTTATTTTGGAAAGAGGAATGAGGCTAATCAAGTGGTAGCGGAGGGGTTGTATAAGGTAAAGGAGGAGCTTAAGGCTCTTTTTTTATTGCGTAGAGTTGTGCCCGTACTACCGCTGGAGGGCGTAAAGGAAAAGCCTAGATATGCAAAAATAGAAACCTATACCGATGAGGTGAGGTTGGATGAGGGAGCTTTATATGTAAAAATGGCTCTCAATTTTACAGAGGATGTACCTGTAGAGGGTAACTATGATCTTATCGGAGAGGTGGATATTGAAACCACAGTAAAAACAAATGGATAGAAAAGGAGGATAACTATAATGGGATTACCAGATATAGTAATTGAGTTTTCCAAAAAGGCTGTAGTAGCTATCCAGAGCGGAGCCCTTGGCGTTGTTGGAATTATCCTTAAGGATACTAAAAATAACGGTGCTATGGTGCTTAGAGGGGTAGATGAGATCCCTACTGGAGATAGTGCTTTTACAGACGCTAATACCGCCTATATTGAGAGAGCTTTTACGGGAGCTCCCAGTAAGGTATTTATTTACACCTTACCAGAGACAGCAGAGGACTATAAAGAGGCGGAGAAGTATTTCTCTACCCAGAAAATTAATTACCTTGTAGGAGCCCCAGATATTAGTACAGCAGAGGCAACGGAATTAGCCACATGGGTTAAGGGTGTGAGGTCTAACTCTATACGCAGATTAACCGTAGTGCTCCCTAATGTGGCTGGAGATACCAGAGGGGTTATTAATTTCTCTGTGGTAAACGCAAGTGAGACAGAGAAAATTGAGGTAGGGGAAACGCACTATACAGAGGCGGAATACTGTAGCAGAATTGCAGGATTGTTAGCAGGGCTGGATTTAAAAGTATCTGCTACTTATAAGCCTCTTAGTGAGGTGACAGCTATACCTCTGGTAGAAAATGATGAGGAAGTAGATACAGCGGTGGATGCTGGTAAACTCACATTGTATAACGATGGAGAGCGTATTGTAATTGCCAGAGGAGTAAACTCTCTGGTAACTGTGACAGAAACAAATACGGAGGATCTCCAGAAAATTAAGATCTCTGCTATACAGGATCTTATTGAAACGGATATTTACAGCACTATTAATACCTCCTATATCGGTAACTACTCCAACAGCTACGATAACAAATGTTTGCTGATTACAGCCATTAAAGGATACCTTAGGGGGCTGGAGGCTACGGAGGGCGGTAAAGGCTATTTAAAGGCTGATAGCTCTACTGTAGAAATTAATATATCTAAGCAGAAACAGTACTTAGAGAGTATCGGAGTGGATACCTCTGATATGGATGAGCAGGCTATCAAGGAGGCTAACACAGGCTCTAAGGTATTCCTTAAGGGTACTATTTCTATCTTGGATGCTATTGAGGATGTTGACATCTTTATCAATAAGGAATAGGAGGTAGAAAAGAATGGCTGTAGAAACAAAACGAATTTGTAACGGTACCTTTGGGGAGCTTTGGCTGGACGGAGATTATGTTGCAGAGTGCTACAAGGCACAGGCAAAGGTAGAGTTTAATAAAGAGGAGATTAAACAGTGCGGTACCTTTTTCACAGATAATAAGATTGTCGGTGCTAAGGGTACAGGATCTCTTACCATGCACAAGGTAAATACCAGAATGGGGCAGAAAGTAGCCAGCATGGTTAAGAATAAGCAGGATGTACGATTTACTCTTATCAGTAAATTAGCGGATCCAGATGCTTACGGTGCAGAGCGTATCTCTGTTACTGGAGTACAGTTTGATGATCTTACCCTGTTTGACTGGGAGGCACAGAAACCGCTGGAAACAGAGGCTCCCTTTACCTTTACTGGTTATGAGTACTTAGATCAGATTACTCCTCAATAATTAGGGATAAACAGGGTGCAAATTGGGGAGGGTGAAACCTCCCCTTATTTTTATTAAAAATTTAAGGAGGGCTATTATCATGGCAACAACTAAGAAAACAAATACCGATGCAGAGGAAATTATGGAGCAGGAAGATACACAGGAACAGAAAGAGGCAGTAAATGTACTGGATCTGTTATTGGGGGCAGACGTGGGAGAGATTAAGCTCCCTACTAAGCAGGTAGAAATTACGAGACTTACGGAAGTCTTTGGGGCTCCGTTTACCCTCACTTGTAAGGCGTTATCTCCAGATAAATTTGAGGAGGTACAGGATATGGCGGTATCCATTAAGGGAAAGGATGCAGATATTGAAGTGTCCTTACTCCAGCTTTTAGTAGTGATGGAGGGCGTGGTAGACGGTAGCGAAAAGCCTATGTTTAAAAACAAGGATCTTATGGCTAAGTTTAAAGCTCCATCTCCTAAAGAACTGGTAAAAAAGCTATTGCTTAGTGGAGAAATTTCACAGATCTACCAGACGATTTCTACACTGTCTGGCTTTGGGGAAAATGCGGTAAAAGAAGTAAAAAACTAATTGATACAGACGGACTTACCCAGATGATGTATTTTTACTGGAAACATGGCAGGGTAAGACCGTCTGTATTTTATTCTATGTCTAAGGGAGAGCTCACAGTAATACAAGCATTTTTTGAAAGGGAGATGCAGGAGCGTAACGAGGCAGTAACAAAAGTAAATGAGGGTAAAATGGTTTGCCCTATGATGCTGTTTCAGTAATTAAGGAGATGCATACATTATGATAGATTTTGGTGCCAGATTGTCTCTAAAAGATAATATGTATGCTACTCTACAAAAAAACCTTAAAATCCAAAAGGAGTTTAGTAAGCAGGTTAAGGACACAGATAAAAATATACAGGAATTAGGAAAGAAAAATGCTAACCCTGTAATAAGGCTTAGAGATAATGTAACAGGTAGCCTCATGGGAATTAAAAGAGAGCTACGTGCTATGTCGGATGTTAAATCCTTATCAAAAATAGAGGTAGAGGACGAGGCTACAAGAAAGGTGGAGGAGATCAATAAAAAGATCAAAAATCTCCATAAGACTGTAGCCAGTCCTTTTATTAAATTACGAGAAAATGTTACCTCTAAAACTGATAATATCAAGCAAAAGCTCAAACAAATAGCCACTACTTATACTCCTATTGTGAAAATCAGAGACTTAGCCTCACAGGGTTTATCTAAGATCAAAAATACTCTTAATTGGCTAAAGGTGGCTACTATAACTCCTTTGATTATGCTAAAGGACAGGGCTACCGCAGGGATAAATAAGGTAAGAGTAGCATTAAAGACGGTAGGAAAAATAGTTAGTAAGCCTTTCATAAATCTTAATGATAAGGCAAGTCCTGTAATAAACAGGATGAAAAATGCTTTAAAAACCGTTGGAAAAACCGTTGCTAAGCCCCTCATAGCAATAAAGGACGGGGCAAGCAAGGTAATAAGTGGTGTTTGGGGAGGGCTAAAGAAAATCGGAAGTGCCTCCGTAAAGGCTATGGTAGCGGTGAAAGACGGTGCTACAGCAGGGCTCTCTAAGATTAAGAATATGTTAGGCACACTGGCTAAAGGGGCTACCATTGCTATAGGTATTGCAGGAGCTGGAGCAGGGCTCTTAGTTGGAAAATCCCTTGGAGAGGGAGCTAACTTAGAGCAGAGTATAGGCGGTGTTGAAACTCTTTTTAAAGGGGATGCTGGTACAGTAAAAGCTAATGCAGACAAGGCGTTTAAAACCGCTGGATTATCCGCTAATGCTTATATGGAAACTGTAACAGGGTTTTCAGCTTCTCTATTGGGGAGTTTGGGAGGAGATACCGCAAAGTCGGCACAAGTAGCCGATATGGCTATTATTGATATGTCAGACAATGCTAACAAAATGGGTACCAGTATGGATGCTATACAAAACGCTTATTCTGGTTTTGCTAAGCAGAATTATACCATGCTGGATAATCTTAAGCTGGGTTACGGCGGTACACAGGAAGAGATGACGAGGCTCTTAACAGACGCTACTAAAATCTCTGGTGTAAAGTACGATATGAGTAATTTATCAGATGTGTACAACGCTATTCATGTAATACAGGGTAACTTAGACATAACAGGCACTACAGCAAAGGAGGCAAGTAGTACCTTTAGCGGATCTTTTGCATCAATGAAAGCCTCCGCTCAAAATTTGTTAGGTAATCTGGCTATAGGTGGAGATGTAACAAGCTCTATGGAGCAGTTAGTAGATACAGCCTCTACATTCCTGTTTGATAATGCTATTCCTATGATAGGGCGTGTTATTACAGCGTTACCTAGTGCTATTAGCACAGGTATTTCTAAAGCCTCTCCTAAGATTAAAGAGGCTGGAGGAGCTATTATAAAAAGCCTTAAGGAGGGAATGGTTAACATTTTACCCTCCTCTATGGGAGGTTTGGTAGATCCGCTCTTTAATGGTATCGGTACAGGTGTTAAAGGGGCTATAGGAGGTATAAAATCTCTGGTAAGCGGATTGGTGCCAGTAATAACTAATCTCATTACCACAATGGCTCCTGTGGTGGGAGAAATCGGTGCCATGTTTGAGCGTGTAGCTCCTGTGGTACAGAGTGCTCTTTCTGGAGCATTTAGCGGATCCGATGGGTTTATAGAGGGTTTTGCAAGTGTGGTACAAAGTGCCATCCCTGTAGTTGAGGGAATTATATCCAATATGGCACAGGTAATAGGGGCGGTACTTCCTACGATATTCCCCATTATTCAGAGTTTAGGGCAGGTCTTTATAGGGGTAATGCCGATTGTATCTAATCTTATAACAGTTTTCAGCCAAATTATACAAACGGTTTTCCCAATTATAAGTAATGTAATAAACATGGTACTACAGAGTGTTATGCCGATTATTACCGCTTTTGCAGGGCTAATACAAAGTGCTATGCCTATAGTTGAGGGAATTATCCAAACATTTTCCAATGTGGTAGCTACCATTTTCCCAGTAGTCCAGACTATTTTTCAAGGGCTGGGGGATAAGATAGCTCAAATTGTGGGGGTAGTGACTTCTCACATGGGGCTCATACAAGGTATTTTTGAAACGGTAGCTCCTATTTTACAAAATGCTATAGAGATTGTTGCCAGCGTACTTAGTTCAGCGTGGAGTATAATCTCTCCGATCATGGACTTAGCTATACAGATTTTTGATGCTTTGCTTACCTGTGTAGAGGCTGTTTTCCCTACTATTCAAAGTGTAGTACAGAGTGTGTGGGATGTGCTTTCTGGTATCTTTGAGGGTATAGCCAACGGTTTAGGGAAAGTTGGAGATGCTATAAGTGGTGTAGCTGATTTTGTGGGAAACGGTATTGATACCATCGGTGGCTGGTTTGGTTTTGCTTATGGTAAAGATAGAGTACCTTATGATAATTACCCAGCAGTATTACATCAAGGGGAAAAAGTTTTAACACGCAATCAAGCGGATCAGTATGAAAGATCTATGAGTACCAGAGGTGTAAAGTTATCCGCAGAGGTTAAGTCAATAACAGGAGGAACAGGCAGTACAGGAGATACAGGAGGGGGAGGAGAAACACAGGAAAGGGAGCAAGTGAGTAAAGCAGGATCTACCGTCAATATTGAAAAGTTAGCAGATACCGTTATCATTGAAAAAGAGGCGGATGTGGATAAGGTTGTAGAGGATATGGTAGCTAAGTTTAAAAAGCTCATACCTAATATGCCATAAGGAGGAGGGATGGTAAATGGAGTTTTGGTTACAGAAAGAGAGTGATACAAAGTTTCGGTTGCCAGTAAAGCCCTCTGACTTTACGGTAACAGTAACTCATAGAAATACGGTAGTAAATGTTATACAGGTAGGAGATATAAACCTCATAGGAAAAACAGGGCTAAGAGAAGTTACTCTTAGCTCTTTCTTTCCAGCTAAAGATTATAATTTTAGTAATAATTCTGGCAGAAAAGAGCCCTTATCTTATGTAAAGAAGATAGAAAGCTGGAGAACGTCTGGAGAGCCTGTGAGGGTAATTATAACAGGTGTACTCAATATGGAGGCAACTATTGAGAGCTTTAGTTATGGAGAACAGGATGCCACAGGAGATGTATATTATACCTGTTATCTCAAAGAGTACAAGAAAATCAAAACAAAGAAAGCTACCGTCACAATAGCAACAGTTCAACCTACTACCAGAGCCTCCCAACAGAGCGGAGGTAAAACATATACGGTAGTGAGTGGAGATAGCTTATGGAAAATTGCTAAGCAGTTTTACGGAAATGGGGCAGAGTACAATAAGATTTACAGTGCTAACACTGATAAAATAAAAAATCCTAATCTAATTTATCCAGGGCAAGTATTAACAATTCCTTAAGGAGGTGGTAGGAGTGATAGTGGTACACAAGGATACGGATATTACAGATTATGTATCTGCCATGAGTTGGGGAGGGAGCCGATCAGAGGTAGCTAGAAAGTTGGAGCTGAATGTGGTAAATGCTCCCTTGGATAAAAATATTATCCCTTTAAGTATAGGACTTGCGGATCCTATATACCTTTTTGAGGATGACGGAGTAACGGAGCTCTTTAGAGGTTTTGTTGTGGAAAGGGAGGCTAGTAGTACAACAGGTACAGTAACTTATACAGCCTATGATCTTCTTTACTATATGATAAAGAGTAATGCTACTTATAATTTTAGCAGTAAAACCGCAGAGGCTATAACCCAGATGGTATGTGATGATATGGAGATCCCCGTAGGAAATTTAGCAAGTACGGGGATCTCACAAAAGCTCATTGTGCAGGGGGTATCTATCTATGAAATTATTATGAGAGCCTATACACAAGCGTACCAACAAAACGGGGTAAGCTACAGAGTAACCGCTAAGAAAGGATACCTCAATGTAGAGGAAATGGGTAATGTAGTTTGTGAAATAGAACTAACAGAGGACAGTAACCTTACTTCCTCCAATTATAAAGAAACCTTAGCTAATATGGTAAATAAAGTGAGGATTTATGATGGAGAGGGTAATCCAGCAGGGGTAGTACAAAATGATACAGATTTGAAATATGGAATTTTTCAGCAGGTATATACAAAAGAGGAGGGTAAGGATCCCACTACTACAGCTAAGAGTATGTTTAATGGTGTGGAAAAAACCTTTACTCTGGAGTGTGTTAATCATAATGGAGCTGTTACTGGAGCTGGAGCTGTAGTAAGAGATAGCTCCACAGGGCTTAGTGGTGTTGTATGGATTGATTCAGATACTCATACATGGCAGAATGGAGTAGCTACCATGAGCCTTACCGTTACTCTTAAACAAATGATGGATACAAAGGAGGGATAATATGGCAGAGAGTGACATGAAAAACGATCACAATTACGCTGAAATGCTGGGGATGATGAGAGATCAGGGAAAGAAAGATAACCCTATCACTATCCAATTGGGAGTTATGCAAAGTGCTAACAGCGTAAAAGTGGATGATTTGGTACTCAATGCGGAGGATCTTTACATAGCAGATTACTTAGTATCTGGGTATACCAGAGAGCTTAAAATGCCATATGTATCCGCTGTATCCGTAGACACTACACAGAATAACGGTTTTGTGAGTGAAGATAATCCAGATCCAGATGTGAGCCTAACTAAGCAGGCAAAGATAACCTATACAGACGGGTTAAAAAAAGGGGATCTGGTAGTGGTACAAAAACTAAATAACAATAATATGTATGTAATTTTGGTAAGGGTGGTGAGTGCATAATGAGTTTGTTTCCCTTTGCCACGGATGCAGAACTGGCTTTAGCAGAAACTACCGTTACAGCCTCTTCTATCCGTGAATATGAGCTTGATTTTAAAAGCGGTAAGCTCACTGGTAAGATTGTAGAGGGCGTGAATGCTCTTTGTGTGTGGGCTTACTTAGCTCTAAAGGCTAAGAGGTACCGCTGGGTAATTTATAGCTGGGGCTATGGGGAGGAATACACTAATCTCATAGGATACTCCTACAGTGAGGAATACCTCCATAGTGAGGTTGAGCGGTATATGTTAGAGTGTTTATTGGAGAATGAACATATAACGGGCATAGAGGATCTGGAAGTATCCCAGATTAAAGATAAACTATATATCAAATTTAAACTTGTAACGGATGTAGGCAGTAAGGAGGTGGAAATGAATGTATGAGGATCAGACCTACGAAACTATATTAGATAGATCTCTGGCAAGAGTAACTACAGATGTGGATAAACGTGAGGGCTCTGTAATTATGAATGCTGTAGCTCCAGTATCCGCAGAACACGCTAATATCTATATTTTGCTGGACGGTATCATACAGAATGGATACGCCGATACCGCCATTAGAGAGTATTTAATATTACGGTGTAAAGAGCGTGGTATTATTCCCTCTGATGCCACTAAAGCTACTCTAAAGGGTAAATTTAATAGGGAGATACCTATAGGATCAAGATTTAGCTTAGATGAGCTGAATTATAAAGCCACAGCATTTATAGAGAGTGCGGATGGCTTTTTTTATTACCAAATGGAATGTGAAATCGTAGGGGTGGAGGGTAATAAGTACTTTGGAGAGCTCTCCAGTATTGAGTATATCAATAAAAATTTGGAGGGAGAGCTTACAGAACTACTCATTCCAGCGGAGGATGAGGAGGCTACAGAAGTTCTTAGAGCAAGGTATCTTAATTCTTTTGACAGTAATCCTTATGGGGGTAATAAACAGGATTATAAGGAGAAAACAGACGCATTAAACGGTGTAGGAGGTACCGTTGTTATCCCTGTTTGGGCTGGAGGAGGCACTGTAAAACTAATCATAATTGATAGTAATTACAATGTAGCCTCTACTGTTTTAGTAAATACCGTACAGGAGGCTATAGATCCATCTCCGCAAGGTACAGGCGTAGGGATAGCACCTATAGGGCATACCGTAACAGTGGTATCCGCTACTCAATTAACTGTAGATGTGGAAATATCCATAACTCTTAATGAGGGGTATACATGGAACCAGATAAAGCCAAAAGCTACAGAGGCATTAGAGGCGTATTTCTTGGAAATGAGAAAGGCGTGGGAAAATGGTAGCCTAGTAGTGAGGGTTTCCCAGATTGAAAATAGAATACTCAATTTAGAGGGAGTGGTAGACGTACTTAATACCAAACTTAACGGAGTAGCAAGTAATCTTACTCTAACAGAGGATCAGCTCCCAGTATTGGGGGTGTTAAGTAATGGCTAAAGACGTTAATTTACTTAGCTACTGGATGCCTCTGCTAAGGCAGATAAAAGAGTTTAAACAGATTGCTATAGCGGAGGAGCCAGAGCTTAAATATATCCTAGAAGCAATAGATCGTACACTTGCTAATATGTTTATTTCTACAGCAGATGAGTATGGTATAAAACGCTTTGAGGATATGATAGGGATTTATCCAGCGGACGGAGATAGCCTAGAAACGAGGAGGCTTAATGTTCTTGTTAAGTGGAATGATAAGGTACCTTATACAGATAAAGAGCTTTATAATCGTATGGTATCTATCTGTGGAGATGATGAGAGCTTTACCATCACACAGCGGTACAATGAATATGAGATTGATATTTCCACTCATTTAGGCGTTGCTGGTGCTTTTGATACAGTAGCCTCTCTTTTGGAGGATATGCTCCCCTGTAATCTGGTGCTCAATTTAAAAAATACTATAGAAGCTGTTAAAACCAGCCTATTTAGTGTGGGAGTTGTTACCTGTACCGCTATGGTATATCAGATTACAAATGATATTAACCGTGAGTATATAAACACTGGGTATCTGTATTATGCAAATGGGGTATCAAATGCAGAAACTCATATTATAACAAATGATATAAAAGACACTGTATTACAAGAAACATCCCTACATATTTCCCTTGTAGGATCCATAGGCTCCTCTGGTGTAATAACTCATGATGTAGAGTTAGAGGATGCCGTAGAGGGATCGTTGACAAGTGCGGTAGGTGTGGGGGTAGCCCAAACACAGATTATAACCCATGATCTAAATATTGAGGCTAATGTAACTGGTAATTCCGCTGTAGCCAGTCCTGTAAGTAAGGCTATGGTAATTACCCTAAACTAAGCAATTTAAGAAAAGGAGTGATATAATGGGAGCTTTTAAAAGTGCAGTAATAACAACAAAAGGGCAGGCTTTATTAGCTAAGGTAGTGGCAGGTACCACTACTCTTAATTTTACTATGGTAAAAATCAGTGAGCAGAAACTTACGGGAGATTTAGCCAGCCTAACAGGGATAGGAACAATAAAGCAATCTGAAAAAATTGCCAGCGTAGTTAGGCAGAATGGATCCAATGTAAAAGTGAGTGCATCTTTTTCTAATCAAACTTTGGGGCAAGGCTATTATGTAAGAAACATAGGATTGTATGCTACAGATCCACAGGAGGGGGAAATCCTCTACAGTATCAGCGTGGCAGACGAGACTACGGCTACAGCAGATTGGATGCCTCCGTTTAATGGAATTGGTGTATCAAGTCTCTTAGTAGACTTAATAACAGCGGTATCTAATGCCTCTAGTGTGAGTGTAACAGTGGATCCCAGTGCAGGGGCTACGGTGGCACAGATTACAAATTTACAGGAGCAGATTGATGACGTAAGAACTTTTGTAGGTTATGAGGAAGATGACGTTTACGGCGTGGAGGTCGATTTTACTAATAATAAATTTACCAGATTAGCAGGGGCGGAAAACCTTACCGCTGGAGCTGATTTTTCCGCCTTAGCTCCGTGGAACCGTAGGAGATGCATTGTAGCTAATGATGGTACAGTACTGGCATACAGAGGAGAAACGGGGTACAGTGAAACAGGTAAAACCTCCGTAGCCCTCACTGTAAACGGGGTAGAATATCCTGCTAATACTATTGTTCAAGTAATGGTAGAACAGCCTGTAATTTATACAAAAGTGGTACCTGTAAAGGCTAAATTAGCTACTTCTGGAAGAGGTAAACAGTTGAGTAAAGCGAAGTATTATATTTCTGCTACTCCTAAAACAGGATTTAAAGTAAACGATGCCTTTAAAGATAATAACGGTATTATTCAAAATAATATTTACTTACCAGCCTTTGAGGGATCTATCTATGATACTTCTGCCAGTGCTTACCTCAAAAGTGATGAACAGGTAGCGGATTTTGCTACAGATTTGCTTTGTAGCATTGCTGGGGCTAAGCCAGCCAGTGGACTAACACAGAGTTTAACCAGAGCAAATACAAGAAAGCTGTGTAATAATCGTGGGGCAGGTTGGCAGTTGCATAATATTTTTGCTTTATCTGTTACTCAATGGTTAATCTTAGTAGAATATGCCTCCTTTGACAGTCAAGGTAAGATCGGTCAAGGTGTATCCACTTTTACGGATGACGGCTCTACTAATATGTCTTTAGTGACAGGTGCTACGTCTGGTATCGGTAATGGTTCTGGTATTCCAGACGGAGGAGAAAACGGTAAGTGTTCTGTATCCTACAGGGGGGAGGAAAACTTATGGGGTAATATTTGGACTTGGTTGGACGGTATTAACCACTATGCTAAAGATGCATCTACAGATACCGTATTTGTAAAAGGGTACGGAAGTATGACAGACGATACCAGTAGTGGATATTCTATGTTTGACGCTAATGCCATTAGAGATTATGGCTATCAAAGTGCTTTTGGTTATGACGAGGAATATCCTTATCTCTTCTTACCTACAGAACACGCAGGCTCCAGTAGCTTACCGATTGGTGATTATATTTGGAATGCAACTACATCCTTAGGTTTTCTCGTTGCTGTATTGGGGGGTAGGTGGGGTGATGGCTCCGGTTGTGGGGCGTGGACTGTTAGTTTGATTGATGGCTCCTCTTATCGTTATCGGAGTATCGGCGGTCGCTTGCTGTATGTGCCTCAATCGAAAATAGCATAGTTTGTAAGGTTTTAAGAACTAAATAAAAAAGGTTATTGAGGAGGGGCTGTAAAAAGCTCCTTTTTAATAACCTTTTTGAATAAAGAAAAACTTACAAAAAACTCTCTAAAACTAACCTGTATTTGTGATTATGTTTTGTATCTGGGTAGTTACATGATTTTTTCTCATTACTAAATTAGGGGGTAAATGGAATAATGGCTCCAATTGTGGAGCATGGACTATTAATTTGAATAATGGCTCCTCTAATCGTAATCGGAATATCAGCAGTCACTTACTATATGTGCATACAAAAAAATAAGGGAATTAGTGTTTAACCACGACACTTAGAAATACCTAAGTGAGTAGTAACTACCTTGCCTCTTGGCAAAACATAAAAAACCTCTTTTTTGAGGGGTTGGTAAAAAGAGTATAAAGGGGTGCCTATGTGCAAGAGAAATCTTGTAAACCTTTTACCGATTACTCTAGCCATGTGTACGGGTGGTGCTATGGTAGGTAGCTGGCTCTCCTTTATGCACATACAAATACAATGAGGTTGGGTGTGTAATATGAAAGGTACAGGAGATTTATTTTCTAAAATCTGTGATATGGATAACCTTAAGAAAGCCCATAGAAATGCAAAGAAAGGAAAGGGCTGGTATCAAGAGGTGAAACAGGTTGAAAAAAACCTTGATAAAGCTCTGGAGAAATTACAGAGTAGTCTTATGGAGCACACTTATAAAACCTCTGATTATGAAATCTTTACTAAGCAGGAGGGGAAGAAAGAGAGGGAGATATATAAGTTACCTTATTATCCAGATCGGATATGTCAATGGGCTATATTGCAGGTAATAGAGCCTTATTTATTAAAGACTATGACAACGGATACATACAGTGCAATTCCAAAAAGGGGAATACAGCCTATAATAGATCAGCTACGAGGCTATGAAAAAGTAGTTAAAAAAGATGATAAGGTTAGTAAGAAATGGATCCCCAGTATTCTAATATCAGATCCAGAGAATACAGCCTACTGTCTGAAATTGGACGTAAGAAAGTATTATCCTACAATAGTGCATGATGTACTCAAAAAGAGGTACAGGGAGCTCTTTAAGGACGAGGATCTTATATGGTTAATGGATGAAATTATAGACAGTATTAGCACTTGTCCAGCCACAGAGGAAAATATAGAAGTCTTAGAGCAGTTTGGGGTATTGGTAAATATCACTGTTGATAGTGACAGCAGAGAGTTTATAGACGGTGTAGGTATACCGATTGGAAATTATGTTTCACAGTATGACGGGAATTTTAATTTATCTCCGCTGGATCATTGGATCAAAGAGGTAAAAGGAGTTAAGTATTATTTTAGGTACATGGATGATATGGTTATCTTTGGTAGCTCTAAGGAAGAATTGCATAAGTTGAAAAAAGAGATTGATGAATTTATGGCGGATAACCTAAAGCAGGTTTTAAAGCATAATTGGCAGGTATTTCCCTCAAAGGTGAGAGGTATTGATTTTGTAGGTTATAGATTTTTTGGAGAATACACACTTTTAAGAAAGTCTACTTGCAAACGGCTTAAGAAAAGAATGCTCTCAATTTCATACAAGAGAGAAAATAATATGAGCCCTACTTTTAGTGAGTGGTGTTCATTTAATAGCTATGTTGGGTGGCTAAAGCAATGTGATGGCTATAGGCTGTATCAAAAGTATGTAGCTCCTAATGTAGAATATATGCACAATTATTACTTAAAGGAGGTAAAAGGTAATGCAGAAATATGTAAATGTAAGGAGCACAGCTCCAGAAGTGCTGTCGCTTGAAACGGATGATTACCATGTAATCCTTAATAAAGGTATTAAGGAAATTCATGAGGAGGCTACAGAGGAGGGAATGGCTGGAGGCTTTAACGGTTTTGAGATTGAGGAGCAGTTGGTGTATGAAAAGGATGAGTACATAGCCCTCATTTCAAAGGAAAATACAGAGCTGGGAGAGGCAGTAAATAGCATATTAACAGACATTATCCCTAATTTACTGGGAGAATAGGAGGTAAGCAAGTATGCAGAATTTTGTAGCAAGAATGATTAAACAGAGTACAGATAGCACCTTAGAAGAGGGGCAAGAACTTTATCGTAAATACTTTGTTTATACAAAGCTCTATAAGAACTATAAAACTGGAGTGGATGAGATCCTTAAATCAGACGGATATGAGGGAGCAATAGTATTAGAAGAGTAGGGAGCCTAAAAAGCTCCCTCTTATTATGGCGGAAAGGAGGATCTAATGGACGGTGCAGAGAAGTTTTTGGAGATAGAGCGTAGGCTTACCGCAGTAGAGCAACGGAGTAGCAGTAATACTCATAGGCTGGATGAGCACGATGAGGAAATTAAAGAAAATAATAGCCTCATAGGTGCTATAAAAGAGCTGGCTACAGAGGTTAAGTATATGCGTGAGGATCTGAATGAAACCATAGCCAGACTAAATAAGCTGGAAAGTAAAGACATAGATAAGTGGGAGAAATTTAAGTGGCTCATTGTAGCAGGATTAGTAACCATTGTCTTAGGATACTTAGCGGTTGGGGTAGGACTGAAATAAAGGAGCGTGTTAATATGTCAAGAGGCAAAAGCCAAAGGAGGGGATCCAGCTTATCTACGGCAAATTCTAAGCGTGGCATGGAGTTTGCTAAGAAAATTGTTATTGTCACAGGCATACTTTTTATCTATACTCTCTTAGACATAAGAGCAGGGGTAAGAGCTGGCTATGATGTTAGCAGTTACGCCACACAACAAATTGTAACTACTGGGGGTATTTTTGGAGCCTCCATAATTTTCTATCTGAATAAAGCAAAGATAGAAAATTTATCTAAGGGTAGGATCCGTTTTGTGTTACTTAGGCTTAGGCTGGAGTTAAAACTAAAGGATAAGATCCCAGAGGAGGCTTACATGATCTGTATGGATGAAATAAATAAAATAGATAACATGATGGAGAGTAAGCTGGACGGAGCCTTAGAAGAGGCAATACAAAAAGATATAGACATAGAAAATTATTAAGGAGGAACAACAAAATGACATTATCATTATTTATGGCACTTATTGTAATATTAGCAGTAGCAGTATCCCTCATTACAGAGGCGGTAAAAAAGTTTTTGGATGACGCTAAGAAAACCTATTCTTCTAATATGGTGGTTCTTGTGGTGGCAGTTATTGTAGGCGTTGGAGGTACAGCTTTAGCTTATCTGTTTTTAGGGATAGCATTTACCTTAACAAACGTCCTGTGTATGGCATTAATGGCTATTGCGGTATGGGTAGGTGCTATGCTGGGATATGATAAGGTAATTCAAATGTTGGAGCAGTTGAAAACATTGAAATTAAAATAAGCAGGCAGGAGAGTATAAAAGCTCTCCTTTTTTTGTGCAAATTATAAGGAGGATTTTAAAATGGCAAATTTAAAAGTAGGATCCGCAAGGATTGATGAAAACGGAAATGCTACAGGAGGAAAAACAGGAGATCAGACAGGAAAAGAGGTAAGTACGCAGGATTATTATGTACATAGTAAAGGCTGGTACTTGTTACGTCCTAAAAGCGTGGAGATAGCTAATGTTATAGCTAATGCTATGCTAAGTGCTTGTAATAATGATAATATCGGATACGATCAAAGTAACCGTAATGGAGTTATTACACAGTTAAAAGCATACGGCTCCCTTGCTAAAATAGCAGTAGCTACAGAGGGTGATTGTAGCTCCCTTGTAAGGGCTTGCTGTATTGAGGCAGGAATTGAGGTAGGAGATTTTACTACTGGGAATGAGGCTACTGTATTAGGAGCTACAGGAATGTTTGAGAGTAAGGTAGCTGTTACCTCTTCCACCACTCTATATAACGGAGATATCTTAGTAACAAAGACAAAAGGGCATACAGTAGTAGTAGTTTCTGGTAATCCTAGAGTTGCTACCAATTCTGGCTCTACAGCCTCCAATGGAGCCTATTCTGTAGGAGATACTGTAAACTTTACAGGGTGCCTCCACTATACAAGCTCCTATGCTAATGGTGTGGCTAAGGCGTGTAAGGCAGGGCAGGCTAAAGTAACTGCTGTATCCGCAGGTAACGCTCATCCTTATCATTTAAAAGCGGTGGCAGGGAAAGGCTCTACTGTGTATGGCTGGGTAAATGCTGGAGATATTTCTGGGGCTGGATCTTCCGTAAAAACATATACGGTTAAGGCAGGAGATACTCTTGGTAAAATAGCTAAAGCAAATGGTACTACTGTAGATACGCTGGTATCTCTAAATGGGATTAAAAATAAAAATCTCATCAATGTAGGGCAGGTTATTAAATTACCGTAAGGCACTCCTTAAATTCATTATATATTTCTTAGAGGGATACTGGCTTAAGACTGGTACCCCTCTTTTTTTAGTTGCATAAATTATATAAGGGGTGTATAATCTACATACCATAGAGTTAAAAGGAGTGGTACAGAATGGTGCAGGAGAATAAATTAAAAGCGGTTGATTATGATAGAGTATCTACAGAGGAAGAAAAACAGCTCAACGCCTTAGAAAGGCAGATACAGGAAAATAAAGATACTATAAATGAGATGGACTGGGACCATGTAGATAGTTATGTGGACGAGGGCAAAAGCGGTACTAAGGTAAAGGGTAGGGATGAGTATAAAAGGCTCTATGATGATCTGCTTACAGATAAATTTGACGTTGTGTGTATAAAGGATCAAGATAGGCTTATGAGATCTACAAAGGATTGGTACCTATTTGTGGATAGACTTGTAACGCAGGGAAAATTGTTATATATGTATTTGGATAGAAGCTGGTACACTCCAGATAATAGCCTTATTACAGGGGTTAAGGCTATTATGGCAGAGGAGTACTCCAGAAACTTATCAAAGAAAATAAATAACTCTAATCGGAGGAGAGTGGAGAGAGCACAAAAAGGGGAAAAGCTATCTCTATACTCTAATGGTATTTGCTATGGCTGGGATTTTATTAACGGAGAATATGTTATCAATAAAGATGAGGCTAAGATAAAGTTGCTGGCAGGAAAACTCTATTTAGAGGGGAATGGACTTAGAAATATTCGCAGGATCTTAACTGCTAAGGGCTACCATAATAGAGAGGGTAGAGAATTTAATGAGGTTACTATCCGTAATATGATTACCGATCCTAAAAATATAGGTACGGTGGTTACTAATAAAACTCACTATGATTTTGAGAGAAAGAAAACCGTTAAAAATCCAGAAAGTGAGTGGGTGTACTTTCCTAACAGGGTACCTCCCATTTACACAGAAGAAATGTATACTCAAATTTTAGATATACTGGAGGCGAGGGTAGATAAAGCTGGATGCAGAGGGAGAAAAATTGGAGATCATCCTCTTAGTGGGAAGATATTTTGCGGAGAATGTGATAAAGTATACTGGAAGTATGAAAGGCGTACTAAGGATCCCTCCCTTTTCTGGAAATGCTCTACATACTGTAGAGATGGGAGAAAAACCAACAGGAAAAAAGGAGGGAACGATTTAGGGCTTAGAGATGCATCTAAAGGCTGTGATGCACCTAATATCAATAATGAGTATATTATGGCAGTACTAACCCAGATAGCGGATGATTTAGTGGTGGTAAATAAGGCTGTAGTAAAAAAGGAAATTTTAGAATGGCTAAATAGCCTTATAAGGAGCCTTAAAGGATTTAACCCTAACAAGTCTACCCTAGAGGAGGTTAAACGGCAGGAAAGGCGTAAGGACAAGCTCACAGAGGCATTTCTGGAGGAAATAATATCTAAGGATGATTACAAAAAGAAGTATAAAGAAATTGAGGATAGGATCGGAGTGTTAAAATTAGATCTCCCTCCAGAGGATACAGATGAGGAAGTACAGGAAATAAAAAGAGTGATTGAGGATATTGATACAGAGCTGGAGGAGTGGATTGTTACAGATGATTTTAATAGTAATCGGTTAGAGTTTCTTATCCAGCATATGAAGCGGATAACGGTATCTGGAGAGCACATGGTTATAGAATTGGATTTAATAGCAGGGGCAATTATAGCAGGAAAAGACTTCTTACAGTATGTACAAGGTAGGGGACAGAACCTTTAACTGCAGCAGGGACCACTCATTTCGCATCTGGGAATATTTAATTGAGCATGATAATGGGGTAACTAATTTCCATTTTGAGATTTCCGCGGATTTGCTGAACCAGGATGAATTACAGCTGATGTCACGCATGAGGCCCGGACTGATTCAGCTGGAGATCGGGGTACAGAGTACCAATGAAACCACCATTATGGAGATTCACCGGAGTATGGATCTGTCTGTATTAAGGAAGAATGTGGAGATCATAAACAGCTATGGGACCATTCACCAGCACCTGGACCTGATTGCGGGACTTCCCTTTGAAAATTATGAAAGCTTTCGACGCTCCTTTAACCAGGTTTATGATATGAAGCCGGAGCAACTTCAGCTGGGATTTTTAAAGGTATTAAAGGGTTCCTATATGTCGCAGAAGGCAGGAGATTATGAGATTCGTTATAAGGAAAAGCCTCCTTATGAGGTATTATCCACCCGATGGCTTGACTATGGAGAGGTACTTAAATTAAAGGGCTTGGAAGAGATGCTGGAGGTTTATGGAAACAGCGGACAGTTTCAAACGACAATGGAAGAACTTTGCAGGGAATTTGATACTCCCTTTGATATGTTTGAGGCACTGGCTGAATATTATGATAAACAGGAATTGTCAAAGCTAAGCCACAGCCGAATGGCGAGGTACGAGATATTAGAGAAGTTTATCAGCCTTCGGATTCCCGAAAAGCAGTCTTATTACAGAGATATTCTGGTATATGACTTATTTCTGAGGGAAAATTTGAAAAGCCGTCCTGTTTTTTCCGCTGATCAGGAGCCTTATAAGGATCAGATAAAGGCATTTTTTGCTGATGAGGCGGTTCAATATCGTTACTTAAAAGAAGGTTATGAGGGATTTGAGGCCAGACAGCTGATAAAGATGGCTCATGTGGAAGTATTTCATGATGGAAGAGCAGTTCTTTTTGATTACAGAAGGAGGGATGTGCTTTCCCATAATGCAGCAGTTCACGAGCTTGGCATATGGAGGAGATGATGGCTAAAAAAGAGACAAAAGCGGAGAAAAAAGCCAGAGTAATTAGAGTTTTAGAGGCTCTTGACCGGGAATACGGAACGGAATATATCTGTTATTTAAACCATGAGACACCATGGCAGCTGCTGATTGCGGTTATTTTAAGCGCCCAGTGTACCGATGCCAGAGTTAATATGGTGACTGCAGATTTATTTCAGAAGTACGACTCGCCTGAGAAATTTGCTAAGGCTGATTTAAAAGAGCTGGAGCAGGATATCCATTCCCTGGGATTTTATCATATGAAGGCCAAAAATATTATTTCCTGCTGTACGGACCTGATGGAGAAGTACGGCGGTGAAGTTCCAAAGACCATGGATGAACTGACAAGCCTTGCGGGAGTGGGGAGAAAAACAGCTAATGTTATACTGGGGAATATTTATTTTGAACCGAGTATTGTGGTTGACACCCATGTAAAGCGGATATCGAAAAAACTGGGATTTGCCAAGTCCGATGATCCGGAAAAAATTGAGTATGAACTGATGGAGATACTGCCAAGAGATCACTGGATTCTGTGGAACATTCAGATTATCACGCTGGGAAGATCCATCTGCATAGCAAGAAATCCCAAATGCAGAGACTGCTTTTTAAAGGAGCTGTGTCCCAGTGCTGTGACAGGGGAAAAAGAGGAGAGGAAGAACAGGACGTGATATCATCGTATGTTGCTGTGGATTTAGAAACTACCGGTCTTGACCCTAAGCGGGATAAAATTATTGAAATCGGTGCAGTGCGGGTGACACAGGGCGAGGCAGGAGATACGTTTGAATGCTTTGTAAATCCGTACCGGAGTCTGGAGGAGCATGTGATCTCCCTGACTGGAATTACTGACGGTCAGCTAAAACCGGCAGAAGGGATCGAAACTGTAATTGGCCAGTTCCTTGATTTTGCAGGAGATCTGCCCATTCTTGGACATCATATTATCTTTGATTACAGTTTTTTAAAACGCGCGGCAGTAAACAGGGGATTAAGCTATGAACGGCAGGGAATTGATACGTTAAAGCTTGCAAGAAGATTTATGCCGGAGGACAGACCCAAAAGTCTTTCTGCAGCCTGCCGGTATTTCGGCATAGAAATAAAACAGAGTCACCGTGCTCTATGTGATGCTTTTGCAGCTCATGAGCTGTATCAGGCAATGAAAAAGGAGTACAGTGGGGCAAAACCCGAAGCTTTTGACTCAGACGTGCTGATTTATAAGGTAAAAAAGGAACAGCCGGCGTCAAACAGACAAAAAGAACACTTGCAGGATTTATTAAAATATCATAAAATAACTTTATCTGTGCAATTGGATCATTTATCCAGAAATGAAATATCCAGAATCACGGATAAAATCATTGCACAATATGGAAGAATATAAGAGAGGTGATACAAAATGATTAATTTTAATAATAAGAACAATAAGAAGTTAATGTCAGCAGTTTTAATCGTAGTCGTAGTTTTATTGATTATAGCAATGGTACTTCCCATGATGTTAAGTTTTATGTAATCGTTTTTACTTGGAAGACCGCCAAGCGGAAACAATAGAGTAAGAGGAACGAATATGAAAAAGAAAACTTTGTCCATATGCCTGGCAGCCTCTATGCTGGCAGTGGGAATCGGTTTTTTCTCACCAGCATACGTTATGGCTGATACGCTTCCGGACGGTATTTATGTCGGAGATTTTAATCTGGGCGGTTTGACAGAGGAAGAAGCCGGGCAGAAAGTTCAGGGCCTGGTTAATGAGATGGAAAATCAGAAAATCACACTGGTTGTGGATGGACAGCCGGTGGATACGACAGCTAAGGATCTGGGGTTTCATTGGAGCAACCCGGAAGCGGTTGCTCAGGCAGCGTCCTCCTGGCAGGGGGGGAATTTATTAAAACGATATTTAAATAAAAAGGATATTGAGCACAATCCTGTGATCATCCCTTTGGAGACCGCTCTGGATGATGGCAGGTTAGCGTCATTTGTAGCTGAAAAATGTGCTCCTGCGGTTACTGAGCCGAAGAATGCCACCATTGTCCGCCAGAATGGAGCATTTACAGTCACACCATCTGTGATTGGAAAAACAGTAGATGTGGAAGCCACAAAGCAGGCGCTGAATGCGGCTCTGGCAAATGGTTTAAAAGATCCGGTTACAGTAAATGCGGTTGTTGCTGAAGTAAAACCTGCTATTACAACGGAAGATTTATCTACTATCCAGGATGTGCTGGGAACTTTTTCCACGAACTTTTCATCCAGCGGCGCATCCAGATCAAAGAACCTGCAGGTGGGTTCAGGTAAGATTAACGGCCATGTGCTGATGCCTGGAGAGACTTTATCCGGCTATGACTGCATGCATCCCTTTACTGTAGACAATGGTTACGCCACTGCTGCTGCATATGAGAACGGGCAGGTGGTTGACAGCGTGGGAGGCGGAGTGTGCCAGATTGCCACTACGATTTATAATGCCGCACTCAGGGCAGAGTTAGAGATCAGCCAGAGACAGAATCATTCCATGGTGGTAAGCTATGTGAGACCGTCGGAGGATGCTGCAATTGCCGGAACTTATAAAGACATTAAGCTTACCAACAATTACAGCACACCGATTTATGTAGAGGGTTATACATCAGGAAGGACTCTTACCTTTACCATATACGGAAAAGAGACCAGGCCTGCAAACCGAACCTTTGAATTTGTTTCAGAAACTCTCAGTGTAACAGATCCTGGAGAGCCAAAAGAAATGGTGGATCCTGCTATGCCGCCTGGAACCAGAAAACAGGTTCAGTCTGCTCATAAGGGCATAAAATCAAGACTCTGGAAGATTGTCTATGTAGACGGTGCAGAACAGAGCAGAGAGATTCTTCATACAGATACCTATAATCCATCCAAGGCAATAATAAAAATAGGTCCGGCAGCGCCGGCAGTTGCAGAGCCGGTACCGGTTCAGCCGTCTGAAGTCCCTCAGGTTATTACGCAGCCATCTCAGGAGACGACACAGGCGCCTGATTCCGCAGCAGCACCAGCACCTGAATGGGAAGATACCGGGGATAGTCCGGAAGCAGGACCGGGAGAATAAGTACAGACGATGAGACGGATTGAAAGAGAAAATACGGGAACGGTAAAGCCGGGGCAGGATCTTGTGGCAGCAGGATATGCAGGATTAGCCGGAACGGTAAAAATAGTAAGAGAGAGAGAAGGAGAACTGCATCAGTGGTTCTCCTCGCAATATATTGACCGGATTTTAAATGGAGATCTTTTATTGCCGGTGAAAGAACCGGAGTTTTTTAAGAATCTGGGAGCAACTGAATGGGAGCCGGTACTTGAGGGCGGAATATTAAAGGCTCTCTGGGATTTATCCGGCGCATATATGACTGGGATTCGTTTTGACCTTCATAAAATCCCGATAAGGCAGGAAACCATAGAAGTTTGTGAGAGATATGACTTAAACCCATACCGGCTTTTCTCAGATGGCTGCTTCGTAATGGCAGCAGATAACGGCGGAGATTTCGTATCTGCCTTAAAAGAGCATGGGCTGGAAGCTGCAGTCATCGGGAAAGTGACAGGCGGCATCAAACGGATTATTGTTCATGAAGACGGGATCGGTTATCTTGACCGCCCTTCAGAGGACGAACTTTATAAGGTATTATCCAAAAAAGGTAAATCGGAGGTAGGATATGAGAGAAAAGATACTGGCAATTATTGAAAAAAACAGCAGAATTGATTTAAAGGATCTGGCGGTTCTTCTTGGAGAAAGTGAGGCAGCCATTGCAAATGAGATTGCCGAAATGGAAAAGGAACATATCATCTGCGGATATCACACCCTGATTAACTGGGATAATACCAGCGATGAAAAGGTTGTAGCCCTGATTGAGGTAAAGGTTACACCGCAAAGGGGGATGGGGTTTGACAAGATTGCAGAACGCATCTATCAGTACAGCGAGGTAAATGCGGTTTATTTAATGTCAGGAGCCTTTGATTTCACTGTTTTTATCGAAGGAAAGACCATGAGAGCAGTAGCACAGTTTGTATCTGAGAAACTTTCCCCCATGGAATCCGTATTGAGCACAGCCACCCATTTTGTATTGAAGAAGTATAAGGATCACGGGACGGTTCTTGCGGAAGAAACACCGGATGAAAGGATGTTGATTACGCCGTGAGAAACCCATTATCAGACCGAATAACAGAAATTCCCTCTTCGGGAATCCGTAAATTTTTTGATATCGTAAGTGAGATGAAGGATGCCATTTCCCTGGGTGTGGGCGAGCCTGATTTTGATACGCCATGGCATATCCGGGAAGAGGGGATTTATTCTCTTGAAAAGGGACGGACGTTTTATACCTCCAACGCTGGTTTAAAAGAGCTTAAGACAGAAATCTGCAGCTATTTAAGCCGCCGCTTTGAAGTTACATATGATCCTGATCATGAGGTGATGGTAACGGTAGGCGGAAGCGAAGCGATTGATATTGCACTCCGTGCCATGTTGAATCCCGGTGATGAGGTACTGATTCCGCAGCCCAGCTATGTTTCCTATGTGCCCTGTACCATTCTGGCCAACGGAGTACCGGTCATCATTGATCTGGAAGCAAAGGACCAGTTTAAACTGACAAAGGAAAAGCTTCTTGAAAAAATTACTCCGAAGACAAAGGTTCTCATTCTCCCATTTCCAAACAACCCGACGGGTGCTGTTATGAATGCCAGCGAGCTGAAGGAGATTGCAGATATTGTTCTTGAAAAGGATTTATTTGTTATTTCTGATGAGATCTATGCAGAGCTTACCTATGGCGGCGATCACTCGACAATAGCCGCTTTTCCGGGAATGAAGGATAGGACAGTTTTGATTAACGGATTCTCCAAATCCTACGCAATGACCGGGTGGAGGCTTGGCTATGCCGCTGCCCCCAGACTGATTTTAGAGCAGATGTTAAAGATCCACCAGTTTGCCATTATGTGCGCTCCTACGACCAGCCAGTATGCTGCAGTTGCTGCGCTGCGGGATGGGGATAAGGATGTGGCAGTCATGCGGGAATCCTATAATCAGAGAAGACGTTATTTAATGCATGCATTTCAGGAAATGGGGCTTGAATGCTTTGAGCCTAACGGTGCCTTTTACACGTTTCCATGCATCAAACGGTTTGGCATGACCTCTGATGAATTTGCCACCCGGCTTCTGATGGAAGAAAAAGTAGCGGTTGTTCCAGGAACTGCATTCGGAGACTGCGGAGAAGGGTATCTGCGTATTTCTTATGCGTATTCTTTAAAAAGTTTAAAGGAAGCTTTAAGCCGTATGGAACGCTTTATCAAGAAACTGGATGGAAAGGCGTAATTATTATGAATATTGTACTATTGGAACCGGAGATGCCGGCAAATACAGGGAATATCGGCAGAACCTGTGTGGCTACGGATACCAGGCTTCACCTGATTCAGCCTTTGGGTTTTAAGCTGAATGATAAGCTGATCAAACGAGCGGGGCTTGATTACTGGGATAAATTAGACGTTACCGTATACAGCGATTATCAGGATTTTTTGGACCGGAATCCGGAAGCGAAAATCTATATGGCCACTACAAAAGGGCATCATGTTTACTCTGACGTAAAGTATGAGCCGGACTGCTTTCTCATGTTTGGAAAGGAAAGCGCCGGAATACCCGAAGAGATTCTTGTGGATAATGAGGACCGCTGTGTGAGGATTCCCATGTGGGGGGATATACGTTCCCTCAATTTATCCAATTCGGTCTCCATTGTTCTTTATGAGGCATTGAGGCAGAATGGATTTGAACGCATGACCATGCAGGGGGAACTTCATCATCTGCATTGGAAAGAATAATATAAAAACGAGTTTAATTTACCAGCAGGGAAGCAGGAGTCTGGCTATCTTCTGCCTGATTTTCCAGTTTCACATCATTGATCTCATCTAATGAAACCGGACGGAAGGCATCGGCCTTTTTAATACTATTTACCCAGAAGAACGCAAAAAGTAAAGTAATAATAAGCAGTGTAAAATAAATATTAAAAATAAATATTCTGGCATCTCCGGATTGCTGTGGCTTGTTCCTGTTTTTTCGAACAAGCCATTTTTTTGTAACTTCATGTCTGAAATTGACGAGCATAAACTGGTATTGCAACAAAGTTGTACATACAACTTAATAAATTTACTTAAAATGTTAAAAAATGTATTGACAAAACATTGATGAAATTATATATTTGATTCATAACTGAATTTGGTAAAATTAACCATAAAAATATGATAGTAAAAAGATAATGTAACAATTATTACATACTGCATCTGCTACAATTCGACAAAACATGTCGAATCAAACAAAATACACATTTGCCTTATGTGCAAATTGTATATACTAAAAATGTTATTATTAGGAGGGTATGAAATGATGAAACGAAGAGTACTTGGAGTCATGCTTAGTGCAGTGTTGGCGGCATCTGCATTATTTGGATGCAGCACTTCCCAGACAGCTGCAACCACAGAGGCAGGAACCAAAGCGGCAGAGACAGCAGCAGAGACAACAGCCGGGGCAACTACTGCAGCCACAGAAGCGGCTAAAGCAGCGGGAAGCGGCGGAAAAGTAGGTGTGGCGATGCCAACCCAGTCTTCTGAACGCTGGATTAATGACGGTGCAAACATGAAGAAGCAGCTGGAGGCTCTGGGATATGAGGTGGATTTACAGTATGCCGAGGATGATGTTCAGATGCAGGTATCCCAGATTGAGAACATGATTGCTTCCGGAGTTAAGTGCCTGGTGATTGCTTCCATCGACTCCTCAGCTCTGGTCAACGTGGAAGCTCAGGCCAAGAGCGCCGGAATCCCAATCATTGCCTATGACCGTCTGCTGATGGATACAGATGCTGTTTCCTATTATGCAACCTTTGATAATAAGGGAGTAGGTACAGCTATCGGTGAGTACATCAAAGAATCAAAGCAGTTAGATAAGGCAAAAGCAGAAGGAAAATCCTATACCATTGAATTCTTTATGGGATCTCCAGATGATAACAACGCACTGTTCCTCTATAACGGATTGATGGAAGTATTGAAGCCATATCTGGATGACGGAACCTTAAAATGCGAATCCGGACGTACTTCATTTGAAGATACCTGTATCTTAAGATGGTCTCAGGAAACCGCTCAGCAGAACTGTGAGAACTACTTGACTGGCTTCTATGCAGACAAAAAACTTGATATCTGTGCATCCGCATTTGACGGTTTTGCTTATGGCTGCAAGGCTGCATTAGAGGGAGCAGGCTATAAAGTAGGTGTTGACTGGCCGTTAGTAACTGGTCAGGATGCAGAATTAATGGCAGTAAAGAATGTTATCTCCGGTTATCAGACCATGTCCATTTATAAAGATACCAGACTTCTGGCTGAAAAATGCGTAACTATGGTTCAGGCAGTTTTAGAAGGTGGAAAGCCTGAGATTAACGATACAACCCAGTACAACAACGGTAAGGTGGTAGTGCCTTCTTATCTGTGTACACCGGTTGCGGTTGACAAAGACAATTACAAAAAGATTATTATTGATGGCGGTTATTATACAGAACAACAGCTGGCACAGTAGCAGAGACTTACATACAGGCGGCGGTGGAAAAGACTGCCGCCTGTTTTCGTGAAGGATAAAAAGAAAAGGAGTTGGAAAGATGGCCGATTATATCCTGGAGATGAATCACATCACCAAAGAATTTTATGGTGTAAAGGCGCTTGATGATGTGAATATCAAGGTGAAACGCGGGGAAATCCATGCTCTCTGCGGAGAAAACGGGGCCGGGAAGTCTACGCTTATGAACGTACTATCCGGCGTTTATCCTTATGGAACCTATAGCGGTGATATTGTCTATCACGGAGCAGTGTGCCAGTTCCATAACATTAAACAAAGTGAGGCAAAGGGCATTGTAATCATTCATCAGGAGCTGGCATTAAGTCCGTATCTGTCTGTAGCAGAGAATGTTTTTCTGGGAAATGAGCAGACAGGAAAAAAAGGTGTGATTGACTGGACCAAAACTCATAAGCGGGCACAGGAAATGCTGGCAAAAGTCGGGCTTGCAAATGAAAATTTAAATGTCCCGGTAAGCAGCCTTGGAGTTGGCAAGCAGCAGTTAATTGAGATTGCAAGAGCAATGGCAAAACAGGTGGAACTTCTGATTTTAGATGAACCTACGGCAGCCCTTAATGATGAAGAGAGCAAGCGTCTTTTAAACATTATGCTGGAACTGAAAAAGCATGGAATTACCTGCATAATGATTTCCCATAAGCTGAATGAAATCAGTTATGTTGCGGATTCCATTACCGTTATCAGAGATGGAAAGACCATTGAGACTTTGGATAAAGGAAAAGATGAGATCAGTGAAGACCGGATCATAAAGGGAATGGTAGGCCGGGAACTGACCAACCGTTATCCGGAGCGGACCAGTGAAATAAAAGATAAGATATTTGAGGTGGAGAATTGGAATGCCTGTCATCCGGACGATCCCGACCGCCATGTGATTCAGGATGTATCTTTTCATGTGCGGGCCGGCGAGGTAGTGGGATTTGCCGGACTGATGGGTGCAGGAAGAACGGAACTGGCAATGAGCCTGTTCGGGAGATCCTATGGTCAGAAAATCAGCGGAACCATAAAAATTAACGGGAAGCAGGTCATTATAAGGAATGTGAGAGATGCCATTAACAACAGACTGGCATATGTATCGGAAGACCGTAAGAATTACGGACTGATTCTCATAGATACTGTGAAAGGCAATATGACGCTGGCAGCTCTTAGAAACTTCTTTTCCAGAAAAGGAATAGTTAACAAGAATGATGAAATCATTTCCGCAGAAAACTACCGGAAAAAAATTAATGTTAAATCTAATTCCATCAACCAGTCCGTCAGCTCTCTGTCTGGAGGAAATCAGCAGAAGGTCGTCCTCGCCAAATGGATGCTGACCCAGCCTGATATCCTCATTCTTGATGAACCCACCCGGGGCATTGATATTGGCGCAAAGTATGAAATATACTGCATCATCAATGATCTGGCAAAGGCCGGAAAGGCAATTCTTGTCATATCGTCGGAGCTCCAGGAGTTAATCGGAACCTGTGACCGCATCTATGTCATCAACGGAGGGCATATCTGCGGAGAACTTACCAGGGAAGAGGTTTCACAGGAAAAGATTATGAAGTGTATCATGGAAGACAACGGAAAGGAAGAATAAAGATGGATAAGAAGAAAACAGTTAATATAAACATGAAGCAGTATGGTATGATTCTGGCTCTAATCGTGGTTTTCTTAATCTTTGCGGCAATGACCGGCGGAAAAAACATGTCTCCGGCAAACATTAACAATTTAATCATGCAGAACAGCTATATTGTAATTCTGGCGGTAGGCATGCTTCTTTGTGTTCTGACCGGTAATATTGATCTGGGGGTCGGTTCCATTGTTGCTGTGTGCGGAGCTGTTGTGGGAATTATGATTGTAGATTATAAAACCAGCATGTGGGTGGCAATTCTGGCAGCACTGGCTATCGGCACCCTCTCCGGTATGTTTGTTGGATTTTTTGTTTCAAAGCTTTCGATACCTCCCTTTATCGTCACACTTGCAACCATGCTTATGGGGCGCGGACTTACCTACACTCTGTTAAAGGCACAGACCAAAGGTCCTCTTCCGGCAAATTATACCTACATAGGCGCAGGATTTCTTCCAACTGTAAAAATCTCCTTTGGAGGGGCGTCGCTGGATCTGGTATCCATCGGTGCGGCACTCATCGCATTTGCCTTCATTATCATATCGGAAATCAGAAGTATAAAAACAAAAAAGAAATACGATTTTCCTGTTAATCCGCTGTGGCAGACGGTTGTCAAGGTGGGCGTAGTCATGGTTATTGTGTGGTTTTTCTTCTATAAACTGGCACGTTACAACGGAATTCCCTTTGTCCTTGTTATTATGGGGCTTCTGGTTGCACTGTACCACTTTATTACCAGTAAGACTGTGGCAGGAAGGCAGATCTATGCATTGGGCGGAAATGCAAAAGCAGCCCGTTTGTCCGGTATTAACACGGAAAAAGTATTTTTCTGGGTTTATACCAACATGGGAATCATGTGTGCAATCGCAGGAATCGTTCTTTCTGCAAGAAATGCATCGGCAACGCCTAAGGCGGGAGACCAGTTTGAGATGGATGCCATCGCTTCCTGTTATATCGGCGGTGCTGCCACCTCAGGAGGAATTGGAACCATCATAGGAGCGGTCGTAGGAGCATTTATCATGGGAATCTTAAATAATGGCATGTCTCTTTACGGCTGGTCTACGGATATTCAGAAAATTGTAAAAGGTGCTGTTTTATTAGGAGCAGTTACGGTTGACTTATTATCCAAAAGGAAAAAATAATAAATGACAGTGGGAGAAAAGATGCAGTCTCAGGAAGCAAAATATATGGTTGTTGTAAACTGGGTCATGGAACAGATTCAATGCGGAGTGTTTAAGACAGGGGATAAGCTGCCGTCTGAAAACGAACTCAGCCGTGAGTTTGAACTGAGCAGGCAGACTGTCCGTCATGCCATTGATGTGCTGGAACAGAAAAATATGCTGACCAGAATTCGGGGAAGCGGAACCTATTTAGGCGTGGGAATCCGGGAAGTGAGAAAGGAACGATATCAGAATATTGCAGTGATCAGTACCTATGTGGACAGCTATATTTTTCCGCCCGTCTTAAAAGGGATTGAAAAGACATTATCAAAAAACGGCTATACCATGCAGGTGGCATTTACAGGAAACAGGATTGAAAAAGAAGGAGAAATCCTTGATAAGCTGCTGGAAAAAGGTTTCATTGACGGGCTGATCGTGGAACCGGCAAAAAGTGCGCTGCCAAATCCGAATCTGGATTCCTACCGCAGGCTGGCGAAACGGCAGCTTCCCGTTCTGTTCTTTAACAGCAGCTACCCCCAGCTGTCATTTCCCTGTGTTGCACTGCATGATGAACTGGTGACCAGGAAGGCTGTTGAGTATCTGATCCATGCAGGGCACAGGAGAATCGGCGGCATCTTTAAATGCGATGACGGACAGGGCCATCTTCGTTATCTGGGATTTGTAAAGGCAATGAAGCAGGCTGGTTTGGGCATTGACAGGAGGGGGATCGTCTGGATTGATTCGGAGAGCCAGAATGATTTGGAATCCTGGTCTGACTATCTTTTTGACCGGTTAAAGGACTGTACGGCATTGGTCTGCTATAATGATGAGGTGGCCTATCTGCTGTCAGGGATCTGTATGAGGAGAGGGATTCTGATTCCCGATGATCTATCCCTGGTGAGTATAGATAATTCTGAGCTTGCTTCTCTGGGGGAGGTTCCCATTACTTCATTTCCACATCCAATGGAGGCCCTGGGTAAAAAAGCAGCAGAAAACATGATACGGATGATTGAGAATCCCTATTTCGACGGGAATTATCTTTTTGATTCGGAGGCAGTGGAACGCAGTTCCGTTCGTGTCAGAGTATAGGAGAAGGAATATGAGTGAAAATAAGAAGAAGCAGGGGGAGTCACCTGCACCCATTACCCTGTTTTTAAGACTGGCGGGAGGAGGATATTTAGTCTGGCTGGCTTTTCAGCTGGTACCGGAACTTCTTATCTCCTCCGGGTTCAGAAACATAATTCAGCTGGTCTTTATGACATTGTTTTTTATTACGGGTGCAATTCTGATCATCTGGTCATTAAGAAAAATACTGCTAAAAGGACCAGACCAGACAGAGCCATGGGGGGAAGACGAGCAGGAGCATATATTATAAAATTTAGGATATTTGGAACCGGATTCCAGAAAAATGAATCTGTTTTTACATTACTTTTACGAAACTGTGGTTACAGCAGTAATGAAATAAGGGTATAATCGGATTTACAGAAACCAAAGTTTCTGAAATTGCAAAGGAGTCCGGTAAATGATAAAAACCTATGTGGTAGATACCAATGTTCTGATTCAGGCCCCTTACGCCATCAACTGTTTTGAGGATAACCGGGTGGTCCTTCCGGTAGCAGTATTGGAAGAGCTGGATCACTTGAAAAAGGCTGAGGGCGAAACAGGTGCCAATGCAAGAAAAGCCATAAGGCTTTTGGAACAGCTGCGTCATCAGGGAGATTTACTGACAGGAGTAGAACTGGAGCATGGAGGAACAATAAGGGTTGAAAAAAACTTTGTAGATGTTGTGCTCCCTGCGGATCTTCCCGACGACAAAATGGATAACCGCATTCTCAAGGTGTGCAAGGGGCTTGAGGGAGAGGTTGTACTGGTAACAAAGGACATATTGCTGCGTATTAAAGCGCAGATCATCGGGATCCGGGCGGAGGATTTTACAACCGAGCAGGTATCCGGACGTGAGGAGCAATACACCGGAAGAATTGAGGTTTTTGCTCCGGAGGAGAATTTTAAGGATTTCAAGAAAAAAGGAATTTCCGCAGACCGGGTATATATCACCGACGAGTCGGGAGCCAAAAAAAGCCCAAAGCTGTGGGAGAATCAGTTTGTGATTTTAAAAGCGGACCAGTCAACCAGAAAAACGGTGCTGGGACGAGTAAATGGAGATAAAATAGTACCGCTTGATTATCAGAAAAGCAGGCCTTACGGGGTGGCACCAAGAAATGCGGGACAGTATTTCGCCCAGGAAGCCCTCATGCAGCCCGCGCAAACAGCGCCGCTGGTCATTATTAAAGGCATGGCAGGGACAGCAAAAACCTTTTACTCTCTTGCAGTAGGGCTTGAAAAGCTTTTGAACAATCCAACAGGGGAATACAGGAGGATTATCGTCAGCCGGCCCAATGCCCAGTTCGATTCCGACATCGGATTTCTTCCCGGAGATGAGCAGGAGAAGATATCCCCTCTGATGAGGCCTGTGATTGACAATCTGGAACAGCTCATTGATTCCAATGAAGAAAAACGATATGAAAATGAGGATGAACTGGCTGGGAAAATAGAAGAAATTTTTGCCAGAGGTCTCATTAAGACAGAAGCCCTGACCTTTATCCGAGGGCGTTCCATAGTTCAGACTTATCTGATTATCGACGAAGCCCAGAATATGACACCGAATCAGGTAAAGGGAATCATAACCCGGGCTGGAAAAGGCACTAAGATTGTACTTCTCGGGGATCCCAATCAGATTGACCGCCCGTTTCTTGATGAGCGGACCAATGGGCTCAGCTATGCTGCAGAACATATGAAAGGAAGCTCTTTGTGCTGGCAGATCACCCTGCAGGCTGAGGAATGCGAGCGATCTGTGCTGGCAATGGATGCAGTAAAGCGATTATAAGTTCAATATTATGAAGGAAACAAGGCATGCTGACTTTCTCAAAGCGGGAAGGCTGGCATGCATTTTATTTGACCAAAAGTAAAAAAAGTATTGACAATTTCAATCTACAAATGTAAACTAAAGCAATAGTTTACATTTGTAGATTGAATATAAAGGAGAATAATCATGAAAACTGTATTAAAAAAAATAGTAATTACAGCATTGGCAGGTGTGGCATTAACAGGGGTTCTGTTAATATCAGCCTGTACATCCAAAACAACAACCGGATGGGTACGAACCGACGGAAAATGGTATTATTATGATGAAAAGGGAGTCATGGCAAAAAACACGATTGTAGAGGGACACGAATTAGGTGCCGATGGAGCAATGGTTGAGTCACAAGATGGTAGTACATTAAATAATAGCGAAACTGTATCTATGGAGGATCAGCTGAATCAGCCTGATGGCTGGTACATGAATAAGCAGGAGAAGGAACAAAAATGGCATTATATTAAGGATCATGCATATGTAACTGGCTGGCTGAATCTGGAAGACAGCTGGTACTATATGGACGAACAGGGAGCAATGGTTACGAATACAACGATAAATATTGAAGGTAAAGATTATATATTCTCAGAAACAGGGAAGTGTACCAATAAAGAATCATAATTCTGAATTGACAAAGATAACTTACAGGTATAAACTTAAAATAGAATTTACAAATGTAGACCGTAAAAAGGAGTCATTTAAATGAGCGCACTTCCTAAAATATCTGAAGCAGAATGGGAAATTATGAAACTTATATGGAAGTCAAATCCGTTAACTTCAGAAGAGATTATTAATCAGTTATCAGCCAGAATGATGTGGTCAGCACAGACAATTAAAACTTTTATAACAAGACTTATCAAAAAGGGAGCTCTCGGATTTGAAAAAAAAGGAAGAATTTATTACTATTATCCACTGCTTTCCGAAGAGGAATGTATCAGATCCGAAAATGAATTTTTCATAAAAAAGGTTTATGACGGTGCCCTGAATATGCTTTTTACAAAGTTTTTGGAAGAAGAATTGTCCCTGGAGCAGATCGAGGAGCTGGAAAGTATTCTAAAGAATAAAAAGGAAAAAAATTCAGCAGATAACAAGGAGTTGCAAAAGTGAAAATTGATACAATGAAGGTGAGTCGTTGATGGATTGGTTCGTTCGCATTTTTTTATGTATTTTAAAATCTTCATTCACAGCAAGCATTCTTATTTTGTTCGTTATTGGATTTTTGAAAATTTTTAATAAGAAAATCAGTGTAAGAGTGAAAAACTGGATATGGATTCTGGTGCTGATAAAAATCCTCATACCTGTTAGCGGGAATGCGGATACAAATATTTTTGGTACATTACAGGAAAAATATGGATCAATTATTCAGTCTGATATGAATGAAGGATACAATCAGCTGAAAACCGGTGAAAATTACGGCGGAGTTTCAGCGTCAATGGAACAAAACAGGGATTTTCGCTTGATTTTTTTTAGGTCAGTCACCGTTGTCTGGATTGCCGGTATCAGCTTTTTAACCTTATCTCTAATTGTATCTCAGCTTAGTTTCACAAAAAAGACGAAAGACTCCCCATGTGATATTGACATAGATAATCTGATTAAAAAATGTAATATAAAAACCAGAATTCCGGTATATCTATGTGACGACATAAAAAGTCCGTGTATATCAGGATTGTTAAGACCGAGGATTTATATACCATCATTTGTGCTGCATACGAGCGATAAAAATCAACTCACTTACATTTTTTTACATGAATTAACACATTATAAAAGGAAAGATTTAATATATAATTTTTTTGGAATCCTTGCACTTTTCATGCATTGGTTTAATCCATTTGTGTGGATTGCAGTTAGGAAGATGAATTTATGGAGAGAATGTTCCTGTGATGCCTGCGTCCTTGAACTCTTAAATGAAGAAGAAAATGTTGAATATGGAATGGCTCTTCTAAATCTCTCAAAGTTATATATAAATACACGTTACTATTCACAATTACCAGTGTTTTTTGAAACAAAAAGCCAGATACACGATAGAATCTGGTTAATAAAAGGATTTAAAAAGGGGTCTCATAAGATAAAGGCAAGCGCCGTATTGGGATGTACGGCTGCTGCATTCGTAATATTTACTAATAACATACCTGTTCATGCATTAAATGCAGAAAGTATACTTATGGATGATGTTACAACCGGCTGGATAAAATCAGATGGAAAATGGTATTACCATGATGACCATGGAGCTATTGTAAAAAGTACGGTTGTAGAGGGACATGAGTTAGGTGCTGACGGTGCTATGACAGAATTGCAATCCAATGCTGTACTTGCGGAGAAGACAATTCCAGCCAGGAATCAAACGGACCGCCCGGATGGGTGGTACATAAATGATCAGCGCTGGTATTATGTTAAAAATCATTCCTATGTGACGGGCTGGTTAAATTATAATGGAGAATGGTTTTATTTAGATAAGCAGGGAGCAATGGTTACGAATACAACTCTGGAAATCGGTGGAAAACAATATAAGTTTTCCAGTACCGGTAAATGGATGAACAGGTAGAAAAAAGCAGATATATTCAGACAAACAAAGAGTCTGATTATATCTGCTTTATCTTATATTAAAAAGATCCGCCTATAAATTAGTTGATTTCGGAAGACTGAAAATAAATTCAGACCCCACCCCTTCTGTGCTTACAACATCAATGTTTTCTCCGTGAGACTGAATGATCTCCCGGACGATTGCAAGTCCCAGTCCGGTTCCTTTTTTGTCCTTACCTCTGGAAAGATCCGTTTTATAGAATCGTTCCCATATCTTTTTAATACTGTCCTTCGGAATACCGATTCCCGTATCTTTAATGGAGACAAAGATTTTTTCATACTTGCTGGAAGCCTGTATGTATATGGTGGAATCGTTATGGCTGAATTTGATGGCATTGTCAATGAGGTTATAAAGGACCTGCTGGATTTTCCCAAGGTCTGCATGTACCATCTGAATGCTGTCAGAGAAGGTGAGATCAAACGTAATGTTCTTTGTATTACAGGTACCCTCTAAAGAAGCGGCCGTATCCTTAATAACCCGGTTGATATCAAAATTGGTCCGGTTTAAATACCCTTTGCAGTCAAGAGAATTAAGGGTCAGCATGCTCTGTGTCAGCTTATTCAGCCGTTCTGTCTCAGAAATAACCCTGTTTAAATACTTTTCATGCATCTGAGGCGGAATTGTGCCGTCCAGTATCGCTTCCAAGTATCCTTTAATTGAAGTAAGAGGGGACCGGAAATCGTGGGAAACGTTGGCGATAAAGGTCCTCTGGTATTCTTCCATCTTATTGATCTCATCGGACATGTAATTTAGAGTAGCGGCCAGGTATCCCATCTCATCTCTTGTATTTACATCGATATGATGAGTTAAATTGCCCTGCGCATATTCATTGGCTCCGGCTGTGATCTTTTTCAGAGGGATATAAACATTTTTTGTAAAAACCAGCAAAATAATCAGAGAAAAACCGAATACCACCGCTGAGGTAATGTATACGATATTTAAAATGCCGTTTCTCTGGGATTGTAAATCGGACAGGGGAAGATGAATGACCACATATCCGTGAGTGGTATAGTTTCCTGTTATGGGGGCATGGACGCTTAATACATCGTAAGGAAACTCATTGTAGTAATTGCCGATTGTATAGGATTTATTCCCCATAATAGTAGGGTCAAAGTTTGCTATCATATCGCCCTCTTTACCTGGCTGCTGACTGTCGGATACGATTTTACCCTGGCGGTCCACAATCCATATACGGGCATGGAGATAATCGGCTTCATTCACAAGTCCCGGATAGGAAGAGGAAAGCTTCATATCCTTTCCGTGATACATGCTGCTGAAGGAAGTCGCAATCTGATTGGCTTCGTCATACAGACATTCTGACTGCTGGCGAAGGAGGTACTGGTCGGTAATCCTTGAAGAAAAGGAAGCAATGGTAACAAAACCCAAAAGACCGAAGAGTAAGTAACCCATGATGAATTTGTAATACAAAGAGTGTGTCATCTAAAGTTCACCTCAATTTGTAACGTCTTTTATAAATTATACGAAATAGTGTTTTAATAATATATTTCTCTAACAGATATAGTATACATCTTATTGATATTTATGTCATTCCTTATTTTAAGAATAGTGTTTTTACATTATCTCAATTACAAATTAACTTTTGCTTCATAAAACAAAAGGATTCCCCGGCAATGAAGCCGTGGAATCCTTTCATACCATAAATAGATTGTAAGATTATTAATCCCTAAAAACAATTGTATAATAAAGAATCACCTGTTTATTACCGCAATGGCAGGTACAGCCTAAAAAAACTGTATCCTCCTGGTTGAAACAAAAACCAAAAATGTGACCAAAAAGGTTGATTAAGAACAAGAAGAAATTTAATTCTATCTCTAATTCACTTGGGCTGCAATAAGAGAAAACTTGTGCATACCATGTTTTACATGGCCTGCGTTCACAGCATCTGGGAATATCCCAATCAATATTGAATTTTTTTCTTAAGAATTCCCTTTTTTCATCATCTGATTTTCCCTCTATAGATCTTAATACTTCTGCTTTCAATTCTTCTAATGCATTATCCTGTACTTTCATAATAAAATCGCGCCCCTCAAATACTTACTTACAATATTATAATATTCATTATAATTATTTTTGACACAAGCCCTTGATCCATGTCCTTTGTGAGTGGTGACAGTGTATGAAATGGCTTTTAAGTGGTAATAGAAGGTGCGATTAAAAAGTACTTTTAATCACGGTTTTGAACCCAAAATCATGATTTTACAGGGCTTAATGAAGAGTGCTTTACCGCTTTACCTCAAATTTATAACCGATTCCCCATACCGTGGATAGTGCCCAGCCAGAATGGTCCTTGATTTTCTCTCTCAGACGCTTGATATGAACATCCACGGTCCTGGTATCGCCGATATACTCATACCCCCAGATATGGTCCAGAAGCTGTTCTCTGGTAAATACCTGGTTGGGAGAGGAGGCAAGGAAATAAAGCAGCTCCAGCTCCTTTGGAGGCATTTCAATGGAATGCCCCATATAGATAACGGAGTAGTTGGTTAAGTTGACAATCAGATCCGGATATTCCACATAGTCGCCCTGCTGGTCTGTGTGGGAAGCGGCAGCAGGTGTTGTCTGATACCGCCTTAACACTGCCTTCACCCGCGCCACAAGTTCTTTGGAATCAAAGGGTTTAATCATATAATCATCAGCGCCCAGCTCCAGACCAAGGACCTTATCAAATACCTCACCTTTTGCTGACAGCATGATAATGGGTACCTGGGATCCGGTTCGAAGTTCTCTGCAGACCTGATAGCCGTCCATACCCGGAAGCATTAAATCAAGCAGAACCAGATTGGGTTTAAATTCAGGAAAGACCCGAAGCGCTTCCTCTCCGTCTCCAACGATTTCTGTTTCGTAGCATTCCTTTAAAAGATATAGGGAAATGAGTTCTGCAATATTGCTGTCGTCGTCCACAATTAATATCCGCTGTTTCTCTGCCATGATGGATCCCCCGTTCTAATTTATTTAAATATGACAATGGTTACTCCGGAATCTCCTTCACCGAAGACGCCAAGCCGGAATTCTTTTACGTATTTTAATCTCTTTAAATGCTTATGGACCGCATTTTTTAAAGCACCGGTACCGCGTCCATGAACCACCCGTACCTGTGGAAGATGGGCAAGATAAGCGTCATCTAAATATTTATCCAGCTGAGGAATCGCTTCATCTGTTGTCATTCCGATTAAATTGATTTCAGGTGAAATGGAGAAGGATTTGGACATACGGGTGGAACTGCTTCCGCTTCCTGCCTTCTTGGCCCCGGTGTTTGAATGAGCCAATACAGAATCATCATAGAGCAGTTCTAAATCCGATATATGAACCAATGACCGGAGAATGCCCATCTGAACGTACAGATCACCCTTGGCATTGGGAAGGGAGTTTACGGTACCGTTTAGGTTCATGCTTAAAACCTTGACTCCGTCTCCCAGTTTCAGCTTTTTCGGATCAATTCCCTTTCCGGGATTTTTCTGCTCTCTCTTTAAGGACAGAGAAGAATCCACATCCTGAAGCTTACTTCTTAACCGGCTTCGTTCTGCCTCCAGTTCCTTACTGACTCCGGAATCGGAAGCCAGCTTGTTGATCTGCCGTATGGTCTGATCCGCCGTATCCTTGGCATCCCGTAAGATTCTCTGGGCCTCTTCCCTTGCGTCTTTAATCATCTTATCCCGGCGCTCGTCAAGCCGCTCCTCTTTCTGAGTTAAGCGTGCTTTTAACTGTTCCACTTCAAGCTTATATGAGGCAATCTGAATCCGCTCTTTTTCAATCGTGACCCTGTTCTCCTCCAGATGTGTCAGCAGATCTTCAAATGTTTCATCCTTTGCTTCCAGATGATTTTTTGCCTCATCGATGATATATTCCGGGAGTCCAAGTTTCTTTGAGATGGCAAAGGCATTACTCTTTCCTGGTACGCCGATCAGAATCCGGTAGGTAGGCTGCAGCGTTTCCACATTAAATTCACAGCAGGCATTTTCCACGCCTGGGGTGGTAAGGGCAAAGACCTTCAATTCACTGTAATGAGTGGTTGCCATGGTACGGCACTTCATGTTGTGAAGGAAAGAGAGGATGGAGATTGCCAGGGCTGCTCCTTCCGTAGGATCCGTACCGGCACCAAGCTCATCAAACAGGCAGAGAGAATTGCTGTCTGCCTTGCTTAAAATCTGAACGATATTTGTCATGTGTGCGGAAAAGGTACTAAGGCTCTGTTCAATGCTCTGCTCATCTCCGATGTCCGCAAACACTTCATCAAATACTGCCAGCTCGGAACCGTCAAAGGCCGGTATATGAAGACCGGACTGGCCCATCAGAGTGAACAGACCTACCGTTTTTAAGGATACCGTCTTACCGCCGGTATTAGGACCTGTAACAATTAAAAGATCGAAGGTTTTTCCTAAGTGAATGTTAATGGGAACAACCTTTTTCGGATCCAGCAGAGGATGACGCCCGTCTTTTATGTGAATTTCATGTTTCGTGTTAAAGATCGGTTCACTGGCGTTATAATGTTTGGCCAGTGCCGCCTTGGCAAAGATGAAATCCAGTCTGGTAAGAGTATGGAAATTGGTCTCCAGCTCTTCTAAATAAGGTGCCAGCTGATTGCTTAAATCAGCAAGGATCATCTCAATTTCTTTCTGTTCCTGGATTTCCAGAGCCCTTAAATCGTTATTCAGTTTCACAATTGCCATAGGCTCGATAAAAAGTGTGGAGCCGGTAGAAGACTGGTCATGTACCATTCCGGAAACCTGAGATTTGTGTTCGGCCTTTACCGGGAGGCAGTATCTTCCGTCTCTCATGGTGATAACCGCATCCTGTAAGTAAGAACGGCTGGAATTTAATATGGAATTCATCTGTGTGTGTATCTTATCATTAATAGAGCGCATGGAACGCCTGACATGGTGGAGTCCCGGACTGGCATCATCGTTTACTTCTTCTTCAGAGATAATACAGCGCTTGATCTCGTTGTTGACCGGAGTCATCGGTTCCAGTATGCGAAAAAATTCTTCCAGGGAATCGTCGGAAACCTCCTGATCCTCATGACGGCCATACGCCTTTGCTTTTGCGGAGGCAGTGAGGAGTGAGCTGATGGATAAAATCTCTATGATTCCAAGAGAACTCCCTACCTCCAGCCGCTTTAAGGAAGCCCGGATATCCTTAATACCTCCAAAAGAAATTCCGCCCTTCTGACGGACTCTGGTGACTGCGTCGGTGGTTTCCCGTAGGGAAGTGGTTATTTCCTCATAATCCGTGGATGGAACCAGCTTACGGCAAAGTTCTTTTCCCGATTCACAGGAGGCATATTCAGTGAGCTGGTCGATTATTTTATGGTATTCTAACGTTTTCAGTGCTTTTTGATTCATAAGTTATACCTTATTATTCTGCTTTCTTTATGGATATTTGACCGGTATCATAACCGGTTATGAATAATGGGATCGGTTACAGTATAGCATAGGAGAGACAAAAACTGCAATCCTCTGGTTGTTGTTTTTCCTTCTTATAACAGTGAGACGGCAATTAACGAAGCTATTAATGATAATGTTTGTGGAATTCTAAAAATTATGCGATCAAAGAAGAGAATCGCTTTGGTTTTAGGTTGTTTCATATGTTTTTCTTGCATAAAACCGGGAAGAACCTTATAATAGTACTTAGGTCTTCTGAAAAGGAGGGTAAGTATGCCGGAAAATAACGGGCCAGATGATAGAAAGGCGGAGCCTCGCCGTTTTATCAATGAAAAGATTGTAAAACAGCCCATGTCAAAAAGGGATATGCTTAAAAGATTTCTGGGTCTTTTAGTGACTGCAGTTATTTTCGGAATGGTTGCGGCGGTTACATTTGTCATATCCAGACCTGTAGCTGAGAGATTACTTGTGGGAGAATCCACCGGTGAGACGACTCCGGTGACCATACCAAAGGATGAGCCTGAGACCGTTACTTCTGCGGCTGAAACCGCTCCAACTGTAGCTGAGACAGAACCGATCGAGGATATTCTTAAGTCTGCCATGGAAAAGTATCCATTTTCCGTGGATGATCTGAATACTCTTTACGGAAACTTAAAATCTGTGGTACAAAAGGCGGACAAGGGAATCGTTACGGTTCATTCCGTAAAGACTCAGACGGACTGGTTTAATAATCCGGTAGAAAACTCAGGTCTGTTTTCCGGAGTGATTACTGCATCTGCTAACCAGGAGCTTCTGATTCTGACACCAGAAGGCGCGGTAGAAGATGCGGAAGCGATTCGTGTTGCTTTTTCTGATGGAACAGAGGTTCAGGGAAAGATTAAGCAGACAGATAAGCTGTCCGGTATGGCAATAGTCAGCGTTTCCACAGCTGAACTTAGCAGGTCCCTGCTGGAAGAGATTAAGGCGATTGAACTTGGCAACTCTTATTCGGTAAAGCAGGGAGATATTGTGGTTGCAATCGGAGCTCCTGCAGGAATGGTTCATTCCACCGGATATGGTTTTATTTCTTTTATAACGAAGAATGTTCAGACGATAGATGGTATGACCAGAATCCTGTATACCGATGTCAGGGGGAATGCCGGAACCGGTACGTTTCTCATGAACACTTCCGGTCAGATTATCGGCTGGGTGACGGACCAATATAAGAACGACAGCAGTAAAGATATGACGGCAGCCATGGCCATATCCGATTATAAGAGTATTTTAGAAAAGATGAGCAATGGTGCGCCATTCCCGTACTTTGGAATCAAAGGTCAGGAAGTGACCTCAGTCATGAACAGCAGCGGTATGCCTTTGGGAGTCTATGTGGTGGAAGTGAATACAGACAGCCCTGCTTATAATACAGGAATACAAAGCGGTGATATTATCACCGAGATGGGCGGAGCAGCCATTGTTACCATGAAGGATTTTCAGGTGGTTCTGGAAAAATCCAGTCCGGGGCAGATCATTCCCGTGACTGTATCCCGTAATGGACGGGAAGAATATAAAAAGATACAATATCAGGTAACCATCGGAGCCAGGTAACTATCCTGGCTCCCTCGTTGCTGTCAGTGAGATATGGAGGAAAAAAATGAAGTATATTGAATCATTCCGGGAAGGAATGCATGTTTCTGATGTGTTTTTATGCAAAAACAGGCAGATTTCCCTGACAAAGTCAGGAAAGGAGTACGGCAACCTGATACTTCAGGACAAAACCGGGACTGTAGATGCTAAAATCTGGGATCTGGGATCCCCGGGCATCGGAAACTTTGAGACTCTGGATTATGTATACATAGATGCAGATGTAACGGTGTTCCAGAATTCCAATCAGCTGAATATTAAAAGAATCAGGAAAGCAGAAGAAGGAGAATATATCCCAGGGGATTATCTTCCTGTCTCTGCCAAAGATATAAAAGTGATGTTTGAAGAACTGTCAGGCTTTATCCGATCTGTAAAAAGCCCTCATTACAGAGCACTTTTAGAAAGCTTTTTTATAGAGGATGCAGCATTTGCCAAGGCGTTCCAGTTCCACTCTGCAGCCAAAAGCGTACATCATGGATTTGTAGGCGGACTGCTGGAGCATACCCTGGGTGTAGTGAAGCTCTGCGATTATTATGCGGGATTCTATCCTTTGATTAACCGGGATCTTTTGCTGACGGCTGCCATGTTTCATGACATCGGAAAGACAAAAGAACTTTCCACATTTCCTGAGAATGATTACACCGATGACGGACAGCTTCTCGGACACATTATCATCGGAACAGAGATGGTGGGAGAGAGAATCCGTACCATTCCCGGATTCCCGGAGAAGTCTGCTACTGAATTAAAGCATTGTATTTTAGCCCATCACGGAGAACTGGAATACGGTTCCCCGAAAAAACCGGCTCTTATAGAGGCGCTGGCTCTTAACTTTGCGGATAATACAGACGCAAAGATGGAGACAATGATAGAAGTGCTGAAAGCCGCCGGGGACAATAACGGCTGGCTTGGATTTAACAGACTGATGGATACAAATATCAGAAAAACTACAAACGAGATCTAGATTATAAGGTGCATAAGGAAGCTGTTTTTCCTTGGCACCTTTTTGCATGCAGAGATGTACGGGGAATTTTAGAATTTCTTTCGTTTTCTCTGTCAATCATTTTAAGAATGGTATTTTATCCTAAGAATGTAGAGAAAACATATAGGAGTGAGGTATAATAAATGCATGGAACGCTGGGAGGAATCAGCGGATTATGATAGATAAGGAGAGATCACATGGACGCAAACCACATCTTATTAGTTGAAGATGACAAAGAAATCAGGCAGGGAGTTGAAATATACTTAAGAAGTCAGGGGTACGAAGTATTTCAGGCTGCAGACGGTTTAGAAGGCCTTAAAATACTGGAAAAGGAGGAAATCCATCTGGCGATTGTTGATGTTATGATGCCGCGGATGGATGGAATTACCATGACTGTGAAGCTGCGGGAAAAATTTGATTTTCCGGTGATTATTCTGTCTGCCAAATCAGAAGAAGTGGATAAGATTATGGGTTTAAATATCGGGGCGGATGATTATGTTGCAAAGCCCTTTACCCCCATGGAACTCCTTGCCAGAGTGAATTCCCAGCTGAGACGGTACAGAAAATATATGGATATGCTGGAAGCGAAGGAACAGAAAGAGAAAAGCAATGTCTATGCCATCGGAGGGCTGGAATTAAATGAAGATACGGTTGAGGTTACAGTAGATGAGAAGCTGGTAAAGCTGACCCCCATTGAATTTAAGATCCTGGCGCTTCTTATGAAAAATCCTGGAAGGGTATTTTCGGCAGAAGAAATTTATGAAAGAGTCTGGAATGAGCGGGCCATCAATACCGATACCATTATGGTGCATATAAGAAAAATCCGGGAAAAGATTGAATTAAATCCGAAGGAACCTAAATATTTAAAGGTGGTGTGGGGAGTTGGATATAAAATTGAAAAACAGGCATAGAATCAGTGTGCTTCTTGCGGCTGCAGTTGTTTTTTCAGCGGCATTCGTTATGGTGGGGCTGTACCCCTTCTTTGAAAATGAATCTTCCCGGAACGGAGCTCCGGTATATGAAGAAAATGCTTTTTTAAGGCACCTGGTTTTCGGCAATTACGTCCTGGCAATGGAAGATGCACAGGCAGAACAGAATAACATACTTTCGCCCTTTCAGTATTTTTTACCGGAAGCAGAGACAGAACTGAAAGCCGGAAGCAGCGGTGGATATGAAAAAAGCGCAGTGACACTTGATGATGAAGTTTTTACAGATGGGGGGGATGAAAAAACTGAATATTTAAGGAGTCTGCGCAAGAATTGCATCCGGGAATATGAAAACTGGAACCGGTATTTCGGGAGCATTCGAAACTCCATTGATTATCAGATGATAGATGAAAACGGCAAAGTGATATTGGATCATTCAGAAGGTCGGTTTATCCCCAACAACAGCAATTACGTGTTTCAGGCAGTTTTGCATTACGATGAACTGGGACGCATGGATATATCCTGTGTAAGAGGGGAGAATACAGCTTACTTACTCAATACGCTTCAGGATTTCGGCGATGCAGATCCCATGGAGAGTTATTACGATGAAGAGTACTTCCCTGAAGGGAAGTTAAGGCTTTCCAATCCCAGAAGTGTGACATTTGCCTATGGCATGTCAGAGCAGCAGATAGACGCGCTGAAGGATACGAGCGGTAATATCTGGACTGCTTATGAAAACTCGGGAAGTGTTACCCGTATATTTATCGGGCTGATTTGTGCAGTGGCTGCTCTTGCTCTTTTCATTTCCTGCTTTGATGTGACACTTGCAGACAGTGTTGGTCTTTTAAGAACTCCATTCGAACTGGTGGCAGGCATCGGGGCCGGTTCGGTTGCCTTTGGCGCAGGGCTTACCAGTCTGGTAGCTGTGACAAACCGGGGGGATTTATACAATGCACTTTTACGTGCCAATTTTCTTCCTGTGGTAGCGGATATCATGGTAAAGCTGTGGAATTTTCTCTGGTGGCTGGTACCCTTTGCGGTCATTTACTGGTCTGTCCTGTGTATCAGAGATGTGTTTCATATTGGTATCAGCCGTTATTTAAGGGAGAGAACCATATGCGGTCTGTTCTGGGGCTGGGTGATAAGAAGTCTGAGAAAATTGTTCGGATATCTGACAAACATCAATTTGCAGGATAAATCAGACCGGACAATCTTCAAGATTGCAGCAGTGAATTTTATTGTTCTGACTGTTTTGTGCAGCCTGTGGTTTTTGGGTATCGGCGCGTTATTCCTTTACTCCATTATTCTGTTTTTCGTTATGAGAAAGTACTACCTGTATTTAAGCAGCAAATACAACATGCTGTTAAAAGCAACCAATCAGATTGCCGAAGGGAATTTAGAGGTAGTAATCGAAGAGGATCTGGGTGTGTTTGAAGCATTTAAGAAAGAAATACAAAAGATACAGAGCGGCCTTAAGGTGGTAGTTGATGAAGAGGTAAAAAGCCAGAAACTGAAAACCGATTTAATCAGCAATATGTCTCACGATTTAAAGACACCCCTTACTGCCATAATAACCTATGTTAATTTATTAAAGGATGATCATGCCACTCCGGAACAGCGCAAAGCCTATATTGATATTCTGGAACAGAAATCCATGCGGTTAAAGGCGCTGATCGAAGACTTGTTTGAGATCAGCAAGGCGAACAGCAACAATGTGACTCTGGATCTGGAGGATGTTGATATTGTCAGTCTGTTAAAAGAGGTCAGTTTTGAGCTTTGTGATAAGATTGAGGAATCAACCATTGATTTTCGCTGGAACTTACCCGATGAGAAAATTATACTTTCTCTGGACAGTCAGAAGACGTATCGTATCTTTGATAATCTCCTGACCAATATCATAAAATATGCAATGCCTGGAACGCGTGCTTACATTGACATGAAAAAAGATAATGGCTGGGTCGTTATTATATTAAAAAATATTTCAGCTGCAGAACTCACTTTTAATCCGGAGGAGATAACGGAACGTTTTGCCAGAGGAGATCAGGCCCGCAATACAGAAGGCTCCGGCCTTGGAATGGCAATAGCCAAAAGTTTTGTGGAACTGCAGAACGGAAAACTCACCGTTGAAACAGAGGCTGATTTATTCCGGGTGACGATACGGTGGCCCATTATGTAAGGATATGATTTTCAAAAACAGAAATAAAATAAAAAAAATTTTCGAAACTTCTTGAAAACCGGAAAATAACTGTTTATACTGGAAGAAAGATCAGATTCAGTCTGTGACACCAGTATAGGAATCCGGAAGGAGAGAGGAGTACGAATATGATAATACAGAGCAAACGCGTCTGGCTCGCGGGACAGTTTATTCCGGCACAGCTTGTGCTGTCAGAAGGAAAAATTTCAGCAGTGAACGTGTATGGAACCCATCCGGCAGATCATGATTATGGAAACGACCGGATTGTACCGGGGTTTATTGATATCCATACCCATGGAGCATATGGTTATGATACCAATGACGGAGAACCCCAGGGATTGAGAGACTGGGTTAAAAGGATTCCCGAAGAAGGGGTTACTGCACTTTTGCCGACCACAGTTACACAGATGCCCGGAGTTCTGGAAAAAGCAGTTTCCAACATAGCAGATGTGGTAAATGAAGGTTACGAAGGTGCAGAGATCCTGGGAATTCATTTCGAAGGACCTTATCTGGACATGAAGTACAAGGGAGCACAGCCGCCGGAAGCCATAGCAAAGCCTTCCGTAGAGCAGTTTGAGAGTTATCAGAAAGCGGCAAAAGGAAAGATTAAATATATCACGCTTGCCCCCGAACGGGACGAAAATTTTGCTCTTACAAAATACTGCAAAAAGCATGGTGTGGTGGTGAGTATGGGCCATTCAGCGGCTACGTATGACCAGGCCATCATGGGAATTGCCAACGGAGTTACCTCCATGACACATGTCTATAATGGTATGACAGCCTATCACCACCGGGATCCGGGGCTGGTAGGGACCGCGCTCAGAGTACGGGATATTTACGGAGAAATCATCTGTGATGGCTGTCACAGCCACCTGGCAGCCTTAAATAACTATTATACGGCAAAAGGCAGGGATTATGCCATCATGATCAGTGATTCCCTGAGAGCCAAGAATTGTCCGGCAGGAGGTCAGTACCAGCTGGGCGGGCATGACATCGAAGTCAGGGAGAATGGCCTTGCATATTTAAAAGGAACGGAAACCATAGCAGGCAGTACCTTAAAGATGAACAAGGGGCTTAAGCTCCTGGTGGAGGAAGCCATGGTTCCTTTTGATTCTGCACTCAATTCCTGTACCATAAATCCGGCAAAGTGTCTGGGAGTGGATGACAGGAAAGGGCGTTTGAATGCCGGATACGATGCGGATCTTGTGGTTCTGAATGATTCTTATGATGTAGTGGAGACATATTGCAGAGGTGTGGGAATAGTCGGGAAAACTGGCAGTCATACCTGAAATGTTGTATAAGTTGCACAAAAAACTATCGGTTAATATGTAATGATACACAGTTGTTATACCTGGCTATAATATGTTATACTGATATTACTATAGTGGGATTGTAACTGTTCAGCAGGCAACACCTAAATTAGTGTGCGTATGAAACTATGCATGCTGGTTTAGGTGTTTTTTATTTAATAGGGAGGAATCAGAAGATGAATTATCATGTTAAAAAAATATACAACAACAATATTATTTTAGCGGAAGATGATAACATGTCTGAAGTGATACTCTTAGGAAGAGGAATCGCATTTCAGAAACAGATCGGAGATTTAGCAGACGTTGATAAAATTGATAAAAAATTTATATTCGAATCCCCCGAAACCTATTCTAAATATATTAGCTTATTAAAGGAAGTTCCGTTAAATCAGGTAGAGCTGGCAAATAAAATTATAGAACAGGCCCAGAAAGAACTGGAGGTTACATTTCACGACAGTATTTATATTGGATTAACAGATCACATCAGCTATACCATATCCAGATACAAAACAGGTTTGACGATAAAAAACGCTTTACTCTGGGAGATAAAGAACTATTATCCAAAGGAATATGGGGCAGCAGTAAATTCCCTCAAATTAATCAGATATTATGAAAAAATTCATCTTTCTGATGATGAAATAGGATTTATTGCGCTTCACTTTATAAATGCGCAGCAGGATGGTGAAGAGATCCAGCAGACGATGGCTGTGGCTGAAATAGAACATGATATTTTAAATCTTGTCAAATACCATTATCAAATCGAATTAGACGAAAATACGTTAAACTATAGCCGTTTTGTCACTCATATTCGTTTTTTTGCAAGAAGGCTGTTAAAAAAAGAAATATTTATGTCAGAAGATAATTTCCTTTATGATCAGATAAAAACGAAAATGCCTCAGGCAAAAGCATGCGCAGATAAAGTTAAGGACTATTTTATTAAAAAATTTGATATTACAATTTCCCAGGAAGAAATGATCTATTTTATGCTGCATATCAACCGGGTTGCAGAAAGGGAGATGAAAGAGAACAGTAACGCACCCCGGTGAAGTCAGTAACAGCAAATCACGATTTAATAAAAAGGAACGTCGACACCTTTTTATTTTATATAGATATTAACCTCAAAACAGGAGAATATTATGAATCATTATGAATTGGCGAAAGAAATATTAGAGCATGTAGGCGGAAGCGAAAATATAATACAGCTGAATAATTGCGCTACACGCCTTAGAATGAATTTTAAGGATGAATCGAAGATTGATTTAAACAAAATAAAGCGAATAAACGGTGTGCTGGGGGCTGCGAAGAAATCAGGACAGTATCAGATCATTATAGGTACCGATGTATCAAACGTTTGTGATGAGATAAGAAAGATGGGGCGGATTGACGAATCAGCAGCACCTGTTAAAAAAACAGGAAAGTTAGATGCTTTAATGGATATTTTTGCTTCCATTTTTACTCCGGTCATTCCGGCAATTACTGCTGCGGGTATGATAAAAGCAATTTTAGTAATTTGCGTTCTCCTTGGAATGAATAAAGAGTCTCAGGTTTACTCCATATTAAACTTCATTGCGGATGCCGGTTTTTACTTTTTGCCGGTTATGCTGGCATTTTCGTCTGCAAAGAAGCTGGGCTGTAACCCCTATCTGGCAGTTATGATGGGTGGCATTTTGCTTCACCCCAATTTTGCTAAAATGGTATCTGCAGGTGATCCGGTTTTCTTTCTGGGACTTCCTGTTAAACTGGTTAATTATGGATCCAGTGTAATTCCGATTATACTGGCAGTCTGGCTGATGGTCTATGTGGAACGGTTCGCGGATAAGATTTCACCCAAGCCGGTAAAATTTTTCATGAAACCGGTTTTGACGATTTTAATTGTTGCGCCAGTAGTATTAATCGTCCTTGGACCTCTGGGTTCCTATGTCGGTACGGTGATTGCAGCTGTAACAGATTTTCTTAACAGCCGTGTAAGCTGGCTGGTTCCCATGCTCATGGGTGCTTTTATGCCGCTTCTGGTTTTAACAGGTATGCATTGGAGCTTTCTGCCTATATTGATGACGTCCTACACTACTTACGGATATGAAGCTGTTATGGGGCCTGGAAGTCTGGTTTCAAATATCTGTCAGGGTGCTGCTGCGTTATGCGTGGCGCTTAAAACAAAAGACAGACAGTTTAAACAGCAGGCATCGTCTGCAGGAATTACTGCTTTAATGGGAATTACAGAACCTGCCATGTACGGAGTCAGTATCAAATATAAGAAAGTACTGCTTTCGGTTATGCTTGGAGGTGCGGTTGGTGGTTTTTACGCTGGCTTAATGGGCGTGGTCCGTTATACATCAGGTACTCCCGGCCTTCTTTCTCTGCCAATCTTTATTGGGGAAAATCCAATGAATGTGATACATGCTCTCATTTCCTGTGCGATTGGATTTGGCATAACCTTTGTATTAACCTGGTTTTATGGATTTAAAGAACCGGAAACTGGTGCAGCTGGGGGATTGGATAAAGAAAGTGAAGCAGGAAAACAGGAACCAAAGAGTAAAAAAATCATTATATACAGCCCTGTTAATGGCAGAAAAGTGAACCTTTCAAAGGTAAGCGATGAGACATTTGCGAAAGAAATTACAGGAAAAGGGATGGCAGTAGAACCTGCAGACGGCAGAATTACTGCTCCGTTTGACGGCACGGTTGTAACTGTATTCCGGACAAAGCATGTTATCGGACTAAGGAGCAGTGAGGGAGTGGAATTAATGATCCACATTGGAATCGATACGGTGGAGCTGGAGGGAAAGCACTTTACCGCTCATGTAACAGATGGGGATATTGTAAAAACAGGGGATCTTTTGATGGAATTTGATAAACAGGCAATTGAAACAGCAGGATACGAAACAGTAGTCCCTGTTATTGTGACAAATACAGGGGATTATCTGGATATAATCGCAAGTGAAGAGGGGTCTGTTGAAAGTGGGCAGCCACTTTTCACAGTACTTTAAGGCGTTATTATGAATTTGAAAACAGATTTTCTCTGGGGAGGAGCTGTGGCAGCAAATCAGTGCGAGGGGGCTTATCTGGAAAACGGAAAAGGTTTATCGCCTATGGACATACTCCCGCCTGCACAGCTTGGCAGAAAAGAGGCAATGTATCACCCGGAGCTGGCGCTTGAGAAAGATTATGGCTATTATCCCAGCCATGGTGCTGTTGATTTCTATCATCGGTACAGAGAAGACCTGGCGATGATGGAAGAATTGGGGATCAAAGCATTCCGTACATCAATCAGTTGGGCCCGTATTTTCCCAGATGGAGAAGGTGAACCAAACGAAGCCGGACTTCGATTCTATGACGACCTGTTTGACGAATGCAGAAAACGCCATATGGATCCGGTTGTGACCATCTGCCATTTTGACACACCACTTGCATTGACTGAAAAATACGGCGGCTGGAGGAACAGAACACTTATAAATCTGTACTTAGACTATTGCAGAGTACTGTTTAAACGATACGGAAAGAAAGTTAAATACTGGATTACCTTTAATGAAATCAATATGATTACACACATTCCCTTCTTCGGAGGCGGGATGGTGATACTGGAAGAAGAAAATACCAGCCAGATTGTCTATCAGGCGGCCCACCATCAGCTGGTTGCCAGCGCACTGGCTGTAAAGATGGCTCATGAGTGCAGTGAGGAGCTTTTCGTTGGCTGTATGCTGGCAGCAGGATCCTTTTATCCGTATAGCTGCAATCCGGAGGATGTCTGGAAAGCAGTTGAAAAGAACCAGGATTCTTATTTATTTATCGATGTGCAGGTGCGCGGAAAATATCCCTCTTATGCGCAGCGAATCTGGAAAGAGAAAAGTGTTTCTCTGAACATGGAAGACAGCGATGAAGAGATTCTGTGCCGCAATCCAGTTGACTATATTGCATTCAGCTATTATTCCAGCCGCCTGGCAGGTGTAAGTCCTGCCATCAGCGGCAAGGTCGCTGACGGCAATGCCATTCACACATTGAGAAATCCCCATCTGGACATAACGCCATGGGGAAGACAGATTGATCCTGTTGGGCTGCGTATCACAATGAATGATTTGTATGACCGTTACCAGAAACCACTGTTTATTGTGGAAAATGGTCTGGGAGCCGCAGATAAAATCGAGAAAGATGGAAGCATCAATGATGATTACCGGATCGAATATACAAGAAACCACATAAAAGCCATGAAAGCAGCCATGGAAGATGGTGTGGACTGCCTTGGTTATCTGGCCTGGAGCTGTATTGATCTGGTGAGTGCAGGAACAGGTGAAATGGATAAACGCTATGGTTTTATTTATGTTGACAGGGATAATGATGGGAACGGCACATTGGAACGCATTAAGAAGAAGTCTTTTTACTGGTATAAAAAGCTGATTGAAAGCAACGGTGAAATGTTGGATTAGCAATCAAATCTGACAGGCATCAGTCAACTGAGAGGGAGAATCTGAACTTGGAAAAACGAAGTGTATTAATTACAAATCCATTGGGACTTCACGCCAGACCCGCATTGCAGCTTGTCAGACTTTTAAAAGAGTATCAATGCGACATTCAGGTGTACAAAAATGAATTGATTTCAAAAAGGTACCAGCCGAAAGATATTATTTCAGTTATGGCATTGGATGCAGGTATGGGGGACGTTCTTACATTTGAAGCAAACGGGGCAGATGCAATAGAAGCGCTGGAAGCAGCGGCAGCATTTATAAAAGACAATTGCGGGGAATAACTTAAGACTACATACCTTGCATAACACGAATGGTGCCGCATAACAGTCATTAGACAACTGTTATGCGGCACCATTATATTGTACGCAGATCATAAAATCCGGACATTTTTCAGAGCACCTGTTTTAGAAAACTCTGTCCATTCGCATACATTTACCGCATGATCTCCGATTCGTTCCAGATATTTGGCAATCATCAGCAAATCGATACACTGGTCAATATGCTCGGTAGACTGTTTTAATAAATCCACTACATCAACTTTTACCTTGCCAAACAGCTCATCTACCACGTCATCCTGCTTCTCAATTTCCTTTGCTGTATCCAGATCCTGTTTGATAAAAGCTTCAATGGAACTGCGCACCATTTCTCTGGCAGCAGTTGCCATGGAAGGAATATGGCGTACTACATGATAGACATGCTCCCCTTTAATACGAAGTATCAATTCTGCAATATCAGATGCATGATCTCCGATTCTCTCCAAATCCGTAACAACCTTTAAAGCACTGGAAACCACTCTCAAGTCACCGGCTACCGGCTGTTGACGAAGAATCAGGGAGAGGCAGCGGGCCTCAATGGAGCGCTCTAAATCATTAATGGTACGGTCACCCTTTATGATATCCTCCGCTTTTTCAAAATCCTGATCTTCAAAGGCGATAAAACACTGCTCAATGGAATTTTCCACTAATCGTCCCATCTCCTTTATATCATCATTTAAAAGATTTAATTCATGTTCATAATTTACTCTTGTTGTCATGTCTGTTTCTCCTTTTAATATATTTAAAAATGAATCAGCCGAAACGGCCTGTAATATAATCCTCTGTCCTGGAATCCTTAGGAGCTGTAAAAAGCTCAGTAGTAGGAGCGAATTCCACAACCTCACCCACCAGAAAGAAAGCGGTGTGATCAGCAATACGGGTTGCCTGCTGCATGTTGTGGGTTACGATTGCAACTGTATATTTTTCCTTCAGTTCATCCATTAAGTCCTCGATTTTCAAGGTGGAGATAGGATCAAGGGCTGAAGTGGGTTCATCCATCAACAGAACCTCTGGTTCTACAGCTAAAGCTCTTGCGATGCAGAGACGCTGCTGCTGACCGCCGGAAAGACCAAGTGCTGATTTTTTTAACCGCCCGGAAACTTCCTCCCAAAGTGCCGCTCCTTTTAAGCTTTTTTCCACAATGTCATCAAGTTCCGATTTATTCTTGATCCCATGAATTCTGGGTCCGTAAGCGACGTTGTCATAGATACTCATGGGAAACGGATTGGGCTGCTGGAACACCATGCCGATTTTCTTGCGCAGCAGTGTGGTGTCTACTCTTGAGTCATAGATATTTTCTCCGTCTAAAAGGACTTCCCCTTCAATTTTAACATTGGGCACCAGATCATTCATTCGGTTTAAGGTTTTTAAGTAAGTGGATTTCCCGCACCCGGATGGTCCGATAAATGCGGTGATTTTATTGCTGTAAAGTTCCATGTTCACATCCTTTAAGGCGTGATTGGTTCCGTAATATAGATTTAAATGACTGGATGATATTTTAATTGTATTGGTATTCAAGATTCTTTCGCCTCCGTGTTGAATTTATGGGACAGATATTTTGCGAGACCATTAATTGCAAGTACGATAACAAGCAGTACCACCGCTATTCCAAATGCCTCATCATATTTGGCTTTCTGCATGCATAAGTAAAGCTGAATCGTCAGTGTACCTCCTGATTCAAATATTTTTCCGAGAAAGCTTCTGGGAAGGATATAACCGCTGCCTGCCGTAAAAAGCAGAGCTGCTGATTCGCCTACAATTCGCCCGATTGCAAGAATAATTCCTGTTACAATACCTGGCATGGCACTGGGAAGTAAAATAGTACGGATCATATACCATTTGGTTGCACCAATTCCGAGCGCGCCGGAGCGGTAGCTTTCAGGAACTGTTTTTAATGCCTCCTGCGTGGTCCGGGTGATTAGCGGCAGAACCATTATGGATAAGGTCAGTGCGCCGGTGAGAATGGAATAACCAAGTCCCAGGGTAGTGCCGAAGAATACATATCCGAAAAGTCCGAAAATGATGGAGGGAATGCCGGCGAGTGTTTCTGTTGTGAACTCGATGGTACGTACAACTTTTCCGCCTTTCGCATATTCGTTTAAATAGATGGCTGAGCCTACACCTATAGGAGTGGCAATAACCAGCGTGATTGTCACAACGTAGAGAGTATTGACTATATTTCCCAGAATTCCGAACGTTCCTTTAATGGTGCTTGGCACTGTAGTCAGGAACTCTATGCTCAGCTGGGGTACCCCTCTTACGAATACATACCCCATGATGCCTATAAGAATAAAAATTGAAATTAAGGCACATAAATAAATAAGTAAGGTTAAAAGTGAGTCTGAGACTCTTTTTCTGCCATTATAAATACTATTCACAATAACGGAATCTCTATGAACGGGGATAGTGAGATCATTTGTCATTTTTATCCCCTCCTTTCTTTAAAAGGCTGTTTAGGATCACATTGATCATCATAATAAATACGAAAAGAACCAGCCCTATGGTGAATAATACCTGCTTATGAAGACCCGAGGCGTAGGACATTTCCGATACAATGGCTGTTGTGAGGAAGCGGACTGAATGGAATGGAAGCGGAAAGTTCACAGAGCTTCCTGATACCAGACTGATTGCCATGGCTTCCCCGATCGCTCTTCCTGTACCGAGAACAATAGCAGTGATAATGCCTGATTTGGCAGCAGGAATTACCACATGAAAGATAGTCTGTATTTTTGTTGCGCCTAATGCCAGGGAAGCACTTCTAAAATGCTGAGGAACGGAGCGCAGGGCGGTTTCACTGATATTAATTACGGTAGGCAGAATCATAAGGGCGAGCACCAGGACTGCTGAAATTAAATTTGCCCCTCCTGTAAACTGATGGGTGGCCGAGCCTTTAAAAATCTTCAGCTCCAGATCATACATAATTGGATTCAGTATCAGGATTCCCAGAAGACCATAAATAACAGAAGGGATTCCTGCTAAAAGTTCCACTGCCGGACGAACGATATTAGCCAGTTTCTGAGGGGCTACCTCTGCCAGAAATACGGATGTCATAACTCCGATGGGCACACCGATTAAGATTGCCAGAGCAGTCCCCACAATAGAGGTTAAAATAACATATAGAATTCCAAAGCCAGGTACGGCCGCGTCCGGTTTCCAGACGGAACCGAATAAAATATCCAGAATTCCCACTTTGAATAAAGCGGGAGTACCGCTTGTTAACATATAGATACTGATTGACGCCACAGCCAGAACAGCAAAGAAGCCGCAGATGGTAAAAATCACTTCTGCAGCATGTTCAATACCAGATTTACTTCCGTGACCGCCAAATATGGAATAAGACTTTGATTGCATATCATGGCTCCTTTCGTGAAATGGGGACGTAGCGTAAGCTTTCAGCTGCGTCCCCATGTAGTACAATCATTATGTGAAGGAACGTTTTTTCCTGTTCCTATTAGTTAGCTGGGATTAAGCCAACAGATTTTACTAATTCTTTTCCTTCATCAGAATGGATATAATCAAATAATGCTTTTACGTTGTCATTCTGTTTGGAAATATCGCCTTTGGTTGCCATAACAAACGGGCGGCTTAAAAAGTAGGAACCTGCTTTGATATTTTCTGGTGTAGGATCAACGTTTTCCAGCTTAAGTGTTTTTACAGTTTTGTCAAGTACATCGAGAGAAACGTAACCAATGGAACCAGGAGTAGATGCAACCTTTGCCATTACTGCGCCGGTGCTGTCAAGTTCGTTGCTGTATTTGCAGGCATCTTCCAGCTTTAATAACTCTTCGAATGCACTTCTTGTACCAGATCCGGATTCACGTCCGATGACTACGATCGGCTGATCAGCGCCGCCTAAGTCTTTCCAGCTGGTAGTTGTTCCGTTATAGATGGCGATCAGCTGATCTTTTGTCAGATTCTCAACTTTATTAGAAGGATCAGTTACAACTGCAATACCATCTATCGCTACAATATTTTCAACAATTCCTTTTGATTTTTCTTCATCTTTTAAGTTACGGGAAGCATTTCCGATATCAGCAGCGCCGTTGGTAACAGCTTCAATTCCTGCTCCGGAGCCAACGAATTCAGCCTGAACGGTAACACCAGGATATTTTTCCATAAATACTTCACTTAAAGCGGTTGCAAGTTTTTCCATTGAGGTAGAACCAACCATGCTGATGGAACCCTTTAAGTCTGCAGTTGCTTTCGCGGTGGTTGTTGCGGCTGCAGCGGTAGTAGCTTCGCTTGCGGCTGCAGTTGTTTCAGCTGCTTTTGTTCCGGCAGCAGTTGTCTCAGTAGTACTGTTGCTGCATCCGGCTAATGCTCCTATTGTTAACACTGCCATACCGGCTGCTGCAAGTATTTTAACTAAATTTTTTTTCATAATCTCTATCTCCTCTTTTCTTTTTATATTGCTTTCGCTTACATGATGGAGTATAGCAGTCAGTCTGTGTTTATGATATCATGTTTTAGTATAGAGTCTGTAAAGCTTGTGTAAAACACAACAACTGATGTATAATTCTTCTTACATTAGTATTTGCAGAAAAGTGCTTTAGATTCATAATCATTTCTATTCTGTTTCGTAAAATGCTAAAATTTCAGATGAAATACTGAAAAATCCCTGTATTCTTTATAAAAATAGCGGGATGGACTGGACAGAATGGGAGCAAGTGTGGTAAATTGTTACGTGCATTTTATTATAGAAATAACAAAAGATGATTCCGTAATTTTAGAAGAACGGATACAAAGGATACGAGAATGGAGGACATTTTCATGGGAGCATATCAACTGAAAATCACGATCAAAGGAAGCAAGCCGCCGATTTGGAGAAGGATTCTGGTACCTGAAGGAATAACGTTTGAAACACTTCACCATATGATTCAGGCGTCATTTTGCTGGTCCGGCCAATACCCGTATCAATTTGAGTTTCGTTCAGAGAAAATACGGATAGCATCAGATAATATAGAACATTCGGGTCAGTATCAATATCGTTTTGCAACGGAACACATTGAGGAGCAGATATCAAAAGATTCAAAATTTACATATGTATCTCATAATCCCGGAAGCTGGGAGTTTGTAATTCAGGCAGAAGAGTATTTAAATGAGTATCAGGAGGCTGCAGCCAGAGTCATTAAATATAAGGGCGATACGATCCCGGAATCTTGCAGCAGTTTAGAAGAATACGCAGGTCTTATGGAAACCGCACCTGATAAAGGACTGGAATATGATATGGAGGCGGTTAATAAACGTCTGGGTCAGATGGCCGAAAAATCTAAGGACATTAATATTTCAGATATATATGACTGCTATGATAAAAACAGCATGATTGAGATTGCCAAAAGACATCATATGGAGGGATCTGGCAAGTTAAAAAAAGAAGAATTGGTGCAGAAAACCATATCTTTCATATTAGATGAGAAAATAATGAAGCCTTATTTTCTTTGTGTCCGGGACTGTGAAATGAGAGCATTTGAACAGGTTATATCCGGCAGCACAGAGTCATATTTTATGGAAGCAGAAAATATGGACTATCTTTATGCCGGAGGATATGTAACTTCAGGGTCAGACGGCTGTTTTTTGATTGCGAAGGAAGTAATAAAAGCATATGAAGCATTTAATACAGCCGAATTTCAGGAAGAGCGGTCCCGCTTAAGCAGAATCGGAGACTATCTTTGTGCAGCCAATTCCCTGTATGCCATAACCCCTCCGTCTGTTATTCTGGAAACATTTAATAAATATGAAGAGAAGAAGCTGACGTCTGATGAACTTTTAAAGGCATATGAATGTTTAAGACCTTACCGCTTAATGGTCACCTATATAGATGGTAATTTCGCAGATGCAGCATTATCAGAACAAAAGAGCTATACGAACCTTTTACGTACGCAGAAGAAAGTTCCCTATTATATTCCCACTCAGCAGGAGATCCGCTTTATGGCGGATAATTCCGGATTCTTAATGAGCGGTGAATTAAGCAGGCTCAGTCAATTCCTGGTTTCTGAATTAAGCGTGCCGGATGAAATGATTCCGCTCATTCTTCGCCAGGTCCAGGCTGAGATGAGTATGGGAGGGCAGCTTCAGGAAGTTGTAAGTGATTTAGAGGCAGCAGGAATTCTCATGGAATCTTCCGAACATATGGAAAAGCTTGCTGTGATTGTAGTTGATATCTGGAATAATACCAGAATGGTGTTAAACAGAGGTCATAAACCTTATGAGATGGTGATGAGGGGATTAGATGAAGTGAGTGTTCAACGGAAGAACATTGAGAAGATCTATCCCAACGATACCTGCCCTTGTGGAAGCGGTAAGAAATACAAAAAATGCTGTGGTAAAAAGGACTGATCATAGACAGCAATTCTGGAGCTCATCTGCAAGTTGAGATGAGCTCTCTTTTTATCTCTATTGTTATGAAAATCGTGTTTTTCAAAATAATCAAAAAAGTTTAAAAAACATGTTGACTTTTGTCGAAAGCTTTGGTATGATATATTTCGCCGCTGAAAACGGCGGCAAACTTCTTCCAAAACACATCGATGACCGATGAGA
>CAURBW010000026.1:0-75648 GCA_963523075.1 uncultured Clostridium sp. | reverse complement strand
ATGAGGAACTGGAGTGCACAACCAATATGACGGTGGTACTGTGGGATGTGGATACGTTGGATACGGGTAGAAAATGAATGTATTGATGTGAAGAGGACACATCTGATTTAGTTAATTATTATATTTTTGCACGGAACATAGCCAGTTGATATAAGGATGGCTGACCTGCTTTCCTGTTTTTGCATATTTTATCCACCAGACTGTCAATTCTGATTTGCACACCCATTTTATATTTCTCATCCGATGTTAAAGAAGATCCGCAAACGCCTGCCATACCTGCAATATCGAATCCCCTGTTTCTAATTCTTCATGAATGCAGTAACATGCTGTTCGTAAACCGGGCAGGCAAAAATCACGATATTGCTGTCCATCATTTTTTCAAGCAATAATCCTAAATCAAAATCCCTGAGAAATACATACTCCACCTGGGCTTTCTGCCGCTGTAAACTGCCCGTGATAAATAAGAGGGCTGCTGATCTGTTCGGGTAAATGAATTACCATACATGGTAAACAGGTATAATGAAAGAAATATGACAGTTGCTTTCATTATGCTTATTTTTGGTGTAATAGCTTATGCAATGAGATAGTATCAAGACATAATAATAATAATATTGATTTGATTGTTAATTTATTTTGTTGATTAATTTTGATTTATGAATGAGAAATTACTTAAACTATTATTTTGAAAAAGTATGGGAGGAAAAAATGTGAAAACAACACAAAACCAACAATAAAACAACTTGAAACAAAAATAAATCAATAAAAATAAATAAAAATATTGAAAAATCAAAAATAATATGATACAATTTCCACATAAAGGACATATCGGGGTGTGTCCGGAGCAATAAACTATATTTTTTCACTTTAAGGAGGTTTATTTTATGAAAAAGGGGTTAGCAATGGTCCTTGCAGCAGCATTGGTTCTTTCTGCAACTGCATGCGGCAGCGGGACAACAGCAGCAACTACAGCTGCAGAAACAGAGAAAAAAACAGAAGCTTCAAAAACAGAAGAAACCACAACAGCGGCACAGAAAGTAGCAGAAGCACAGGCTGCGGGTTCTCTGAAGGGCAAGAAAGTCGCAGTTGTCAGAAATTTAGCTGCCGGCGACCATACACAGCAATTCCTCGATGGCTGTGTATCAGAAGGCAAAAAATTTGGGTGGACTGTAGATACTTTTGTTACAGATGGAGATGATGCAAAAGCGCAGGAAACTGTAGCACAGGTCATTGCAAAAAATTATGACGGTCTGATTGTGTCTCACGGACAGCTCTCTTATTCTTACGATATGTTAAAGCCTGCAAGAGATAAGGGAATGGCAGTTGTGACTTTTGATACGATGCCCTTTAAGGGCGGAGATGCAAATGGTCTACTTCTGGAAGGCGTGACATCAACCGCTCAAAATGATCAGGCGCTTGCAGAACTTTCACTGGGTTATATGATGAAAGAATTTGAAGCAAAGGGCGGAACCTACCCTATGAAGGTGCTGAAAACATTTATGGGCCCTGGCATTCCTCCGCTGGACAGGCGTAACGAGATTTATACCAAACTGGAAGATGAAGGAAAGATTAAGACTCTGGAGGTAATTGCACCTTCCGACTCTGCCAATGCAAGAGGAGATATGACCAATAAGACAGCGGCAATTCTGCCTAAGTATCCGGAAGGATCCGTGGATGCGATCTGGGGATGTTATGATGAGCTTGCCAAGGGCGTGCTGCAGGCACTGAATGATGCGGGCAGAACCGATATTCCTATGTATACCATTGACGTGTCCAATGATGATATCCAGCTGATGGTTAAGAATCCACAGGTGTGGAAATCTACAGCGGCGGTTGATCCAAAGCTTATTGGAATCGTGGATACCCGTCTTCTTGCCCTTAAATTATTAGGGGAAGAGACTCCCGATTATTTTGATTTAAATGCCAGCAATATAGTAACCACGCAGCTGAGTGCAGAGACCACCATGGGTGATCTGGGCAAGATTGTAGATGGCTGGGGCGATGCCGAAGATCCGAAAGGAGCCCTGTATACCGATGTGATTCAAGGGCTTTACGTAGAATAGAGGGCTTCGTTTCACAGTTATTACATAGGTAAGGAAGAGACGTCATGAACGAGATAAAGCTTGAAATGAAGGATATATCCATAGAGTTTCCAGGGGTCAAGGCTCTGAATGGAGTTGATTTTAGTTTGACAAGTGGCAGCATTCATGCGCTCGTTGGAGCCAATGGTGCCGGCAAGTCCACGCTGATGAAAGTGCTTGCCGGTGTTAACACACATTATACGGGACAAATTTGTGTCGGAGGGGAACCGGTTGAAATCCGGTGCCCCAAAGATGCAAAAAACCTTGGGATAGAGATTGTGTTTCAGGAAGTTGACACAGCCCTAATCCCATATCTGACTGTAGCTGAAAATGTGATGTTTAACACCCTGGTCAATAAAATGGGGAAAAAACAGGTTGTACATTGGAAAGAAATTAAACGGGCAGCAAAAGCAGTACTTAAAAAGTTAAATATGGCAGTCGATATTAATAAGCCTGTATCTATGCTGACACTTGCACAAAAGCAGATGGTTTTAATTGCCAGATGTGTGGCAGAAAAGTGCCGCTTTCTCATATTGGATGAACCCACAGCGCCGCTTTCTAATTCCGAGACACTGGAATTGTTCCGGGTTGTCCGGGAATTGGCAAAAGAGAATGTTGGTGTGGTATTTATCTCTCACCGGCTGAGTGAGTTATACGAGATTTGTGAAAGCATAACTATAATGAGAGATGGTATGCTGGTGACGAATTTACCTCTCACAAAGGAACTGGAGGTAAATACTCTGGTGGAATATATGCTGGGACGCTGCTATGAGGATAATTATATTAAAAAAGTATGTGAGATTGGAGAGCCGCTCCTTGAAATAGAGAACCTTACTGAGAAAGACGGCAAGGTGAAGAATATCACCATAACTGTCCGCGAAGGGGAAATCGTAGGTGTGGCAGGTCTGGTAGGGGCCGGCAAGACAGAACTATGCAAGACTTTATTTTCTGCCTATCAGCATAAAAGCGGTACGATCAAGCTCCGGGGAAAAGTGATCCGTGCAAAAGGTCCCACCCAGGCAGTAAAAAGCGGTCTGGCTCTGGTTCCGGAGGAACGCAGGAAGGAAGGAGTTCTGATCTCAGATACGTTAGTATCCAACATTTCCGTGGCGGCTATGGAAAAATATACCAACAGACTGTCTGTTGTCAATAAAAAGCGGGAGAAAGAGGATGCAAAAAATATGATCCGTGATCTTGGGATCAAGACGCCGTCTGAAAACCAGGTTGTATCTCTTTTGTCCGGAGGAAACCAGCAGAAGGTAGTAGTTGGAAAGTGGCTGAATAAAGATTCGGAAGTTTATATTTTCGATGAGCCGACAAAGGGAATTGATGTAGGTGCCAAACAGGATATGTATGAGCTGATTGAAGGCCTTGCAGCCAGAGGAAAAGGCATTATCTATGCAACCTGCGAATTTCAGGAAATATTAAGTATCTGCGACCGGATTTATGTCATGTATGACGGAGAGATCATCAGGGAGCTAAAAGCAGCAGATACTGACGAGAAGGAATTGCTTTATTATTCGACAGGAGGTAAATGATATGTCTGGGGCAGAGAAGGTAAAGAAGAAAGGTAATTTAGGAGATTTTGTAACAAGATGGGGTACAATTGCAACAATGGTAATCCTGTTTGTTCTGTTTACGTTTGGAAACTGGAGCAAGGAGACGGGGACAAGCATGTTTCTGACTCAATCCAATATGATAACGATTCTACGTGCAGTTTCGATTACCACAATTATTGCGATTGGTCTTACATTTGCGCTGGCTGTGAATGGTATGGATCTTTCCATTGGAGCCACGGCACAGCTGGCAAATGTATTTGTAATGACATGTTTTGTATGGCATAACATCAACATTGGAGTTTCGGTGATTCTTACGGTTTTAATCTGTTTAAGCGTTGCGGTGATTAACAGTATTCTGATTGTTAAATTTAAGATACCGGATATGGTTGCAGCACTTTCCGTTATGTTTATGTATCAGGGAGTTTCCATGACCTATTCAAAGGGCGGTGCTATTACGGAGCGCATGACCAGGGCTGATGGAACACAGGCGCCGGGTCTTGTTCCGGAAGCATTTCGAGCTCTTGGAAAGGAGCCGTGGCTGATTATCATCATGGTTTGTGTGGTGCTGTTTGCATATTTCTTTCTGAATTACACAAAGCATGGCAGATATATGTATGCAGTAGGAGGGAATCCTGAAGCAGCAGAGCTTTCAGGAATTCCTGTGGCAAGATATAAGATTCTGGCTTATTTTCTGTCAGCTACGTTTGCTTCCATAGGCGGTATCTGTCTGGCAGCACGTGTGGGCACAGCTCAGATTTCAGCCGGAGATGCATATTTAATGCCGTCTGTATGCGCAGCTTATATTGGCTTCTCTGTATTAGGGGCTGGGAAGGCCAATGCATTCGGAACGTTTGCAGGGGCAGTTTTAGTGGGTATGCTGGAAAATGGCCTTATCATGATGTCAGTTCCGTATTATGCAATGAACATTATTAAGGGCGCAGTGCTGGCTATTGCACTTGCAATGACCTATGCAAGCGGAAAAACGAAGAATGCAAACTGAGTCAGCAAATTATAGAATGATCAGGGGAAGGTGACAAAAATGTCTAAATACGACAGTTATTTTTTAATGAAGGCACCAGAAGTTCCGGATTACGTACAGGAAAAGCTTTCCTATTTTGACAAAGGAGCCGAGCTGGAATGTAAGGAGATTGGTGACGGAAACTTAAACTATGTGTTTCGGGTAAAGGATGCAAAAAGCGGGAAAACAATTATCGTGAAACAGGCAGGCGAGGCTCTTCGAATCTCTGCTGACATGCATATTTCCACGGATCGAGGAAGAATTGAAGCTAAGATTCTGGGAATTCAGGAGATGTATGCGCCGGGACTGGTTCCCAAGGTTTATCTCTATGATGGTGTTATGTGCGCCATGATCATGGAGGATATGACTGGCCATACTATGATGCGGACCGGTCTGATTAACCATGAGATTTACCCTCTGTTTGCGGATCATGTGACCACATTTATGGTAAATTCTCTTTTACGGACAACGGATGTAGTCATGGGGCATAAGGAAAAAAAGGAGCTGGTTAAGAGCTTTATCAACCCGGATTTATGTGAGATCAGCGAAGATCTGGTATATAGTGAACCTTTCATTGACTATAACCACAGGAATCATGTGTTTTCACCCAACCAGGATTTTGTAAGGGAACAACTCTATGAGGATCAGGCGCTGCATTTAGAAGCCGCAAAACTGAAATTTGAATTTATGAATCACGCACAATCGCTGATTCATGGAGATTTACATACAGGATCGGTGTTTATTAATAAGGAGCATACGTTTATATTTGATCCGGAGTTCGCATTTTTCGGGCCTATGGGTTACGATATCGGCAATGTAATAGCGAATATATTCTTCGCATGGTGCAATGGAGATGCTGTCATTTCTAATGAAGAAAGAAAGGCAGAATTCTGTGGATGGTGTCTTCAGACCATTTCTGATGTAGTAGATTTATTCATTAAAAAATATAAACTGGTATTTGACCAATACGCCACTGATATTATGGCAAAGGTGCCAGGATTTAAAGAGTGGTATCTGGAGCAGATTCTTTCTGATACAGCGGGAGTTGCCGGACTGGAATCAATACGCCGGACTGTTGGCATGGCCAATGTGATTGATATTACAACCATTCCGGATGAAGAGAAACGAACAAGGGCAGAGAGAATTGTGATCACGCTGGCAAAAAATTATATTATGAACCGCGACAGCTTCCGCTGCGGCGCAGATTATTTAACAGCCATCAAAGCGGCAGTCGGTAAGTATGAATCATAAAAATGGAAAGGCAAAAACATGAGTGAAGACAAAAAGAAATCCATTATGGACTATGACACAGTGGCACTTGATGAAGAAAACCAGGCTCTGGTTATCATAGACCAGACACAGCTTCCGTATCATACGGAAATTCTTTCATTAACAAAACAGGAGGATATCTGGAATGCCATCTATCTTCTTCAGGTAAGAGGGGCGCCTGCAATCGGAGTGGCGGCGGCAATTGGCATTTATCTGGCAGCAAGAGAGATTGAGGCTTCTGATTATGTAGAGTTTTACGAGAAATTTAGTAAAGCAAAGGACTATCTCGATTCAGCCCGTCCGACTGCAGTTAATCTTTCGTGGGCTTTAAAACGAATGGAAGGAATTGTGTTGGACAATAAAGACAAGTCTGTTTCCGGGATAGTGGATCTATTGCATAAAGAGGCTGTGAAAATCAGGGAAGAAGATATCTGGGTGTGTAAGACAATTGGAGAATATGGTCTTACCCTTGTAAAGCCAGGCGATGGTCTGCTGACACACTGCAATGCAGGTCAGCTTGCGACCGTGAAGTATGGTACCGCAACGGCACCTATGTATCTGGGGCAGGAACGGGGTTATCACTTCCGTATCTTCTCAGATGAAACAAGACCTTTGCTCCAGGGAGCAAGACTGACATCGTTTGAGTTAAAGGAATCAGGACTTGATGTAACTGTAATCTGTGATAATATGTCTGCTTCTGTTATGCGTAAGGGCTGGGTCAATGCAGTGTTTGTAGGGTGCGACAGGGTGGCAGCCAATGGAGATACTGCAAACAAAATCGGAACCTCCATGGTGGCACTGGCTGCTAAGCGCTACGGCGTGCCCATGTATATCTGTGCGCCTACCTCTACAATTGATTTGAATACACCAACTGGTAAGGAAATTCACATTGAAGAACGTCCTGCAGCGGAAGTAGTGGAGATGTGGTATGAAAAACCAATGGCTCCCGAAGGAGTAAAGGTGTTTAACCCTGCTTTTGATGTGACGGATCATGATTTGATTGCAGGAATTGTGACAGAGTATGGAATCGCAAGAGAGCCATATAGTGAGTCGTTAAAAGAGATATTCAGGAAGAAACAGGAAGCCGCAAAATGTGAGTGACGGTAAAGAGGATGCCTTACTTTGACGGACATCCTCCTGAAAGACCGGGCTAGGCATCGATGGCCTCATACAGGGTGACATTATTTTTGGTCAGGTATTCTGTCCACTGGCTGTCCAGATTTTTGTCGGTGATCAGTCCGGTAATTTCATCAAAGCCTGAAATCCAAATGAAAGAGGTTTTATTGAATTTGGAATGGTCCGCCACCAGATAGATATGATTGCTCCGTGTGATCAAAGTCTGCCGTATGGCTGCAATTGATTCGTTGGAATCAGTAATTCCGTGTTCCATGGATATGCTGCGGCAGGACATAAAGGTTTTATCCAGATAGAAAGACTCCAGATTCCGGATTGCTGTATTGCCAACAAATGCCTTATCTCTTGATGCATAGGAGCCTCCCAGCGTTATGAGGCGTATATCCTCTTTATCCTGCAGTTCATTGATAATGAGAAGAGAATTGGTAACGACTGTCAGGCGCATTCCCTGAAGTTCGCGGGCGATTTGCAGAGCGGTTGTAGAGGCATCTAAAAAGATGGAATCGCCGTTATGTATGAGTGAGAGGCATTTTTTAGCAATTGCCTGCTTGCTTTCCATATATGCAGTTTCCCTTATGGTAAGCTCTACATTATTCTCAACGCCGTCCTGTATAAAGGCACCTCCGTAAGTTCTGGTAAGGAAACCGTCATCTTCCAGCTGCTTTAAATCCCGGCGTATTGTTTCCTCGGTTACGGAAAAAGTTTTAGATAGTTCAGTTACTGTGACGCTTTTCTTTTCTAATATAATATCTTTGATTCTGGCTTTCCTTGTTACTGCTAACATAGGCATGTTCCTTTCTTTCTGTGAACAAATATTATTTGAAATGCAGTATGAAACCATAAGAATATAGTGACATCTAAGTATATTGTATATTTTTTTTGACGAAATGTAAAGGAAAAATGATCAAAATAAAAACAAAACAAAATAAAACACAAAAAATCAAATATAAAATCGCTAAAATACAGCAAAAAATGACAAGTTCAGACAAGCCATGTATATAGTCGTTTGAACTTTGGAGGGATCGTTATGATGACAGTTCAAGGCGTGAAATACATGTCTGATTTCGAAGCCAAAAAGGCAATTTTGGATATTGGCAAGCGTATGTATGACAAAGGATTTGTGGCTTCCAATGATGGAAACATAAGCTGTAAGGTGGGACCAAACACCATCTGGACAACACCGACCGGTGTGTCCAAGGGTTTTATGAAACAGGATATGCTTGTAAAAATGGATTTAAACGGCAAGGTGCTCATGGGGAAAGCAAAGCCCTCTTCAGAAGTAAAGATGCATTTAAGAGTCTATCAGGAAAATCCGGATGTACAGGCAGTTACACATGCTCATCCTCTGGTGGCAACCAGCTTTGCAATTGCAGGCATCAGTCTGGATGCCGCTGTTCTGACGGAAGCAGTACTGGGGCTGGGATCGATTCCTATTGCAAAATATGCAACACCTGGTACGGAAGAAGTTCCTGATTCCATTGCACCGTTTGTAAATACCCACAATGGAGTACTCCTTGCAAATCATGGAGCTTTAACCTGGGGAAAAGATATTTTTCAGGCATTCTATCGGCTGGAGTCCATCGAATATTATGCAACCATATTGATGTATACAGGGAATATAATCGGCCGCCAGAACGTACTTTCCTGCGACCAGGTAAATAAGCTGCTTGATATCCGGCAAAAGCTGGGCATTACTGCAGGCGGTATCCCACCCTGTTCCTTACAGGAAACCAATATGAGAGATGTGATTACTTCTTCCGATATCCGGCCGCCTGTTCCAGCCGCACTGATAAAGACAGATGACAGTCTAAGACAGCAGGTTCCATTTAATACTCCGGTAAATGAATTAAAAGGTGTTACTCCTCTTGTTAAACCGGGGCAGTCTTTCCATTTCCAGGAAGGCGGATGTGCCTGTGGGATATCTTCTTTGCCGAAGGAATCGGTGGAATTAAAAGGTTCAGAACATTTAAGCAAGGCAAAGGAGGAAATTATTGCTGAGGTTGTCAGAAGAGTCATGGGGCAGTTTAACTAGGAGGAAAAAATGGAAATTGGGACAAGGGAGATTGAACTGATTGTAAGGGAAGTACTTGCAGGACTGGAAAAGAAACAGGAAGCACCCTTTTATGTTCCTTCCCGGAGCGATAACGGAGTATTTGACCGGGTGGAGGACGCAATTGAGGCAGCTTACACAGCCCAGCGTGAATGGATCAATCATTATAAGGTAGAGGACAGGAGAAGGATTATTGAAGCAATTCGATCCGCTGCAGGAAAACATGCCCAGTCACTGGCATCGATGGTACGGGAAGAAACCGGCATGGGCCGTACGGAAGATAAGCTTCAGAAACATCTGGCAGTCATTGAGAGGACCCCGGGAGTGGAATGCCTGACTACGGAGGCGATCTCCGGCGATGGCGGGCTTATGATAGAGGAATATGCTCCGTTTGGAGTCATTGGAGCCATTACACCGTCAACAAACCCTACGGAAACCATCATTAACAATACAATCAGCATGATTGCCGGAGGTAATTCAGTTGTGTTTAATGTTCACCCAGGTGCCAAACGGTGCTGTGCTCATTGTCTGAAGCTGCTTCATCAGGCAATTGTGGAAAGCGGCGGACCAGCTAATTTAATTACCATGCAAAGAGAACCTGACATGGAAGCGGTTAATATCATGGCCGCTGATTCAAGAATCCGTCTGATGGTGGGGACCGGAGGAATGGGTATGGTAAATGCGCTGTTACGGTCAGGCAAGAAGACGATTGGCGCAGGTGCAGGCAATCCGCCTGTCATTGTAGATGATAGCGCAGACATAAAGCTGGCAGCAAGGGAGATTTACCGGGGAGCCTCCTTTGATAATAATATTTTATGTCTGGCAGAGAAAGAAGTCTTTGTTATGGAGCAGGCTGCTGATGAACTCATATACCAACTGAAGCAGGAGGGGGCATTTTTGCTTCAGAAAGATCAGCTGCAGGAGATCTTGAAACTTGCCATGATTGAGAAAAACGGTACTTATGAGGTGAATAAAAAGTGGGTAGGAAAGGATGCAGCTTTGTTCCTGGAAGCGATTGGTATACACAGCGATAAAGATGTGCGCCTTCTGATCTGCGAGACAGACAGAAACCACCCCTTTGTCATGGTTGAGCAGCTCATGCCTGTTCTTCCCATCGTCCGCCTTAAAACCTTTGAGGAATGTATGGAAAGTGCAAAAGCGGCAGAATCAGGAAACCGCCATACTGCATCCATGTTCTCCCGGAATGTGGAGAATATGACCAGATTTGCAAAGGAGATTGAGACTACCATTTTTACAAAGAATGGAGCGACTTTAAGAGGCGTGGGAATCGGCGGAGAAGGGCATACCACAATGACAATCGCAGGTCCTACGGGAGAAGGCCTCACCTGCGCGAAGAGCTTTACAAGAAGGCGCAGATGTATGCTGGCTGAAGGCGGCTTAAGGATCATTTAAGGGAGGTACATATGGCAATTGGCTTTTTGGAGTGTGCAGGATATGGAGCGGTTTTGTATGCCATGGATAAAGCGTGCAAGGCTGCAGATGTGAAAATCATCGGCATCGATACCATTAACCCCAAGGATGCAGCATCGTTTATTCCTCTTACCGCCCAGGTGAAATTTGAGGGTGGGGTGGATGATGTAAAGGAAGCCTGTGAAGCAGCAAGGCGGGCAGCGCTGGAGCTTAACAGTCCGGAGGAAGTCCTGGTTCGGATGATCGAAAGACCATACGAAGGAACAAAAGCATTGGCCCGCATAACAAAGGTAACATTCATGGAAGAAAATATAAATGATTAGAGGAGGTAGAATGGTATGGCATCCACATCAATCGGTTTAGTAGAAACAAGGGGATTAATTGCCTCCATTGAAGCAGCAGATGCAATGTTAAAGGCGGCGGACGTGGAACTTGTGGGAACGGAAAAGATCGGTTCCGGACTGGTGACGGTCATTGTAACCGGTGAGGTCGGGGCAGTTAAAGCGGCTACCGAAGCGGGGGAAGCTGCGGCTTCCAGAATCGGAGAGCTGGTAGCTGTCCATGTGATTCCCAGACCACATCAGGATATAGATAAAATTCTGCCAAAAGCAAAATAGTGATAGTTCCGGCAGAAAAGGTGGGTTATCATGAAAAGAAACGGAAACGCCATAGGAATACTGGAAATAAATTATTATGCCAATACAGTTTTTGTGGTTGATCAGGCGCTGAAAGCGGCGCAGGTGGAGCTTGTAAGCTGTCATAAGACATTGGGCGGCAGGATGTGCCATACTGTGCTGGCAGGTGAGACATCAGCAGTTTATGCGGCAATGGAAGCGGCCAGGGATTCCGGACGGATCGTGGGCGAGGGCAACATAAAAGTATGTGTCTCCATTAATAACCCTCATCAGGAGGTGTGGAAGCTGTTAAATATGATAGACAGACATGAGGAAGAATTAAAAACTGAGACAGGGAAGAATAATAAAAATGAAGATAAAACAGGAGGAGAAGGAAATGGCGGAGATATCAGTTAAGAAAGGCATGCTGGCACTGGGGATGGTTGAAACAAGAGGTCTGACTGCATCAATAGAAGCGGCAGATGCCATGCTAAAAGCAGCAGATGTTGAAATGGTGGGGACAGAAAAAATTGGCTCAGGTCTGGTAACCGTTATGGTACAGGGAGATGTCGGAGCTGTAAAAGCAGCGGTAGAGGCAGGAGAGGAAGCTGCTTCCAGAGTAGGTGAGCTGGTAGCTGTTCATGTAATTCCAAGACCACATAATTCCATAGCAGGAATTATACCGCTGATTAAATAAAGGAAAAAGTGTCTGATGGAAAACAGGGAAGAACTGATTCAGAAAATAACAGGAATGGTTCTGGAACACTGGGACCGGCTGAGTACTGATCCCTATCAGGTTCCGGTTGGTATTTCGGCAAGACATGTACATTTATCAAGAGAACACGTTGAAATGCTGTTCGGAGCAGGATATCAGCTCACACCTCAAAAATCATTGAGCCAGCCTGGTCAGTTTGCATGCAAAGAACAGGTGGAAGTCTGCGGTCCGGCAGGATCCATTTTAAAAGTCCGGATTCTGGGGCCGGAGAGGAAACAAAGTCAGGTGGAGATGGCTTTTAGTGACTGCAGAAACCTTGGAATTCATCCCCCTGTCAGGACTTCCGGAGATTTAAAAGAAACTCCGGGAATCCTGCTTAAGGGACCTTCCGGTAAAGTCTGTCTGAAAGAGGGTGTTATTATTGCTGACCGTCACATTCATATGACGCCAGAAGAGGCAGAATGGTTTGGCGTATCGGATGGAGAACGGGTGAATGTGATGGCTCCGGGCGAAAAAGGAGGGATCCTTGGCCGGGTTCTTATCCGGATTACCAGGGAGAGCCGTCTGGATTTTCATGTAGATACAGATGATGCTAATGCATTTTTGCTCAAACAGGGGCAGTGGGTAACCATTAGAAAGGATGATTCCAGATGATATTAGGAACGATTATGGGGACCGTGGTTTCCACAAGAAAGTGCAGAAATCTGGTGGGGTTTAAGCTCCTTTTGGTGGAACCGTATTATGGAGAAAAAAAGAATATATTCGTGGCAGCTGATACCATGGGAGCAGGAATTGGGGAACTGGTGCTGGTAACGACTGATGATACTACCCAGTTTGCCCTTGACCGCACGGCACCGGTTGATGCTTTTGTTGTGGGAATTGTAGATGCACCTCCTCAATTGGGGAAATAAACAGAGGGAGGGAAATGATATGGAGCAGGGGATATTAAAGGTCCTTGCGGTAGCAGATCCGGCAGTAAATGGTTATCTGGATAAAGAATTGGGGATTCTGGACGGATATAAGGGAAGTGTGGAGTTTCAGATTGTACCATGGTCGGATTATTATGCCAGAATGATGGAATCGCTTACCGGAAACGGTGATTATGACATTATTATGGCAGCAGGTCACCTATGGCTTTCTGATTTCGTACAAAAGGGTTATCTGGCGCAAATAGAGTTTGAAGAGGCTGATATTCTTCCTGCCATTGCCAGGGAAATGAGGTATCAGAAAAAGGTATACTTATCTCCCTCGTTCTGTGACGGTCATATGATTGTATACCGTAAGAGTCTGCTTTATAAAGTGCTTGGAAAGGAACTGGGGCCTGTTATCCCGCCACAGGAATACATGGATACAGCAAAGGCACTTGCAAAGGTATATGGAAGAAAGGCCGTGGCAATGAAGGCCGATTCCTCTGAAATATTTACCGATGCACTTCCTTTTCTTCGTATGTATGGGGGAGACGTCTATGATCCGGAGGGGAATCCGGTCTGCAGTGATGAAAAGACCATAAGAGGGCTTGAGTCTTATTGTGAACTAAAGTCATTTGCTCTGGAAGGTACGGAACACTTTGCAAATGAGGAAATTGCAGAGGTGATCCGAAAGAAAAAGGCTGTCATGGCAGTAACATGGAGCGGACAGCTTGGATCTGTATGGGAGAAGGGCTGTCTGGAACCGGAGGATTTGGGCTTTAGTACATTTCAAACCGCATGGAATGTGACGTGGTCCTTTGCTGTCTGCTCAGGAAGCAGGAAACGGGAAGCTGCCAGCGACTTTTTAAGATATCTGCGTTCTCCTCTGGTTGACTGCAAAACAGGAGGGGTAAGCGGGGCACCTGTGAGAGAGTCAAGCTATCAAAAGGGGGCTGGTAACTGTCCATGGTTTCCGGTGCAGAAGAAGATGATTGAGTCTGCCAAGCCCCTTCCCCATATTAAGCGGTCAGGAGATAAAAACGCAGTCCTCTACAAAAAAATATACCAGGCTTTCACAGGAGAAATGTCAGCCAAAGATGCGATGGAATCAGCAGAGCGGGAAATAGCTGATAAAACCTGATGGAGGAAAAATTATGAAGATTATTATAATCGGAGGAGTAGCGGCAGGTATGAGTGCCGCCTCCAAGATACGCAGGCTGAATTCTGATATTCAGGTAACCGTTTATGAAAAGGGAGGATTTCTCTCCTATGGTGCATGCGGGCTGCCTTACTATGTGGGAGACTTTAATCAAGATTTCAGAAAAATGATTGCCCGCAGCCGAGAGGCCTTTGATCAGATGGGAATAGAAACGTTTCTAAGGCATGAGGTGATATCGGTTGATGCCGGGAAGAAGCGGATTATCGTGAGAGATCTTGTATCTGGCAGGGAGTTTGAGGATGTCTATGATAAGCTGATGATCGCAGTGGGAGCAGAGGCAGTAATTCCTCCATTTCCCGGGAGAGAGCTGCTGGGAGTCCATGCTTTAAAGAATATGGAAGACGGCATCTTTTTAAAGGAATTCTCAAAAATGGAAAAGATCCGGAATGTCGTCATCGTAGGCGGGGGCTACATTGGTGTAGAATGCGCCGAGGCTTTTTTGCATATAGGGAAAAACGTACGCATGATAGAAACGGCTCCCAGAATTCTTGCATCGTTTGATGAAGAAATGACTGTGCTTGCGCAGGAAGAACTGTTAAAGCAGGGGGTAAAGCTTCATATTGGTGAAAAAGTGGAGGCGTTTGAAGGCGATGGGCTGTATGTCAACCGCGTAATTACAAACAAAGGAAGCTATGATGCAGATTTGGTGATTGTTGCAGCAGGGGTAAGACCCTGTACAGAATTTCTAAAAGATACCGGTATAGAGAGAGGGAAAAACGGAGCAATCGTAGTAGACAGGGAAATGAGAACTTCCATACCGGATATTTATGCAGCAGGTGACTGTATACTGGTCTATCATGAAGTTTTAAATGAAAACAGCTATCTGGCTCTTGGAACTGTGGCGAATAAATGCGGAAGAATAGCAGGTACCAATCTGGCAGGAGGCAGTGAAGTGTTTCAGGGAGCGCTGGGTTCCGCAGCGGTTAAGGTGTGCGGGCTGGAATTGGGGCGGACCGGCATGAGCGAAGCGGATGCAAAACGTCTTTCTATCGATTACAGTACGCTGCTTGTCACGGTTAATGATCATCCGGCTTACTATCCGGGCCCTACCCCGATTACAATTAAGCTGCTCTATGAAAAGGGAACCAGGCGTATTCTTGGCGCCCAGACCTGCGGGGAAAAGGGAGCAGTTCTTCGGGCGGATGTTTTTGCCGTGGCCATTCACTGCAGGATGACAACCGCAGAACTGGGAATGACAGACCTTATTTATGCACCTCCGTTTGCAGGAGTCTGGGATGCTATACAGATTGCCTGTAATGCGGCGAAGTAGGGGTGACAGGCGAGAAAGGGGCAGTTCATGAGCAAAATTATATCGATGCAGGAAGCGGCAGCCCTGGTCAGTGACGGGGCAGTTCTTGGGATTGGCGGGAATGTACTTCACCGCGCGCCTATGGCTTTTATAAGGGAACTGGTACGGCAGAGAAAGAGTAATTTAAAACTGGTTAAAACTGCGGGCGCAATGGATGTGGATATGCTGTGCCTTGGAGAATGCGTAACCAGTGTAGATGCAGGGTTTATCAGCTATGAAAGTGAATTTTCTCTGGCGATGCATTACAGAAAGGCAGTGGAGAGCGGAAGAGTAAAAGGAAATGAGCATGCCTGCTATACGGTCATTTCTGCACTTAGGGCAGCCAGCTATGGAATTGGATTTATGCCGGTAAAAGGTCTGACAGTCAGCGATCTAATTGAAGAAAATGATTATTTTACCAGAATACAGGATCCATTTACGAATGAAATGGTTACGGTAGTAAAAGCGATTCGCCCGGATGCAGCAGTGATTCATGTTCAGGAAGCAGATGAAGATGGCAATGCCAGAATCACAGGTCCGCTGTTTGAGGACGTCCTGCTTTCCAGAGCGGCAAAGAGTGTGATTCTTACAGCAGAACATATTGTTCCTGGTTCTTTATTTTCCAGCGGTACGAAGAAAGCGGATATACCGCATTTCCTGGTTCGTGGAGTGGTTCATGCCTCAAAAGGTGCTGCTCCCTGTTCCTGTGCGGGAAGCTATGATATTGACACAAAAGGTATACGTACATTTAAAGAGATTAAGGACCAGGATGGTCTGGATTTTTATCTTTCGGCATATGAAAAGGCGGACCGCAGAGGCTGGGGAGGCAAAAATGATGGAAAAAGATAACCGGATCTGTGACATTATGGTGTGCGCAATGGCCCGCATGATTCAGGATGGAGATAAAGTATTTCACGGAGTGTCCTCCCACATGCCTATGATTGCTGTGCTTCTTGCTAAGGAACTCCATGCTCCGCATGCGGTGCATTTGAACATACCGGGAGGAGTTGATCCGACACCCGGAAAGCTTAAAAAATATACCAGTGCAGGCAGTGAGCTGTTAGAAGGCGCAAGATCCTGCTTCCCTCTTATGGAGGTATTTGATTTATCCATGAGAGGAGGGCTTGATATGGCATTTTTAAGCGGTGTCCAGTTTGATATCAGGGGCAATGTGAATGCGTCAGTGATCGGTAATTACCAGAAACCAAAAGTAAGACTTCCGGGAGGTGCAGGAAGTGCAGTTTTGATACCGACTGCAAAGAGGGCTGTTATCTGGAGAACAAAGCATGATAAACGGACGTTTGTAAACCAGGTGGATTTCATTACAACAAAAGGGAATGTGGACCGGATTGTAACTCCTCTTTGCATTTTCAAAATGGAAAATGGAGAACTGGTTCTGGATACCATACACGAAACATCATCTCTTAAGGAAGTTCAGGAAAACACCGGATTTCCAGTTAAATATTCACGAATTGAAATCACCCCGTCTCCTGTAAAAAATGAGCTTTCTGTGTTAAAACGGATCGATCCGGGTGATTTCAGAAATATAGAATTTTAGGGAGAATTTACTATGGGGCTTTTAAGAGTGAATGCAGTGGCAACCAGTTTTTTTGGAAGGGGATCCATTGGAATGCTGCCTGCGGAACTTAAAAAAAGAGGGTTGAAACGGGGGCTCATTGTAACGGACCAGTTTCTGTTTAAGAGCGGAGCAGCGGATAAAGTGGGGTTATTTTTGCTGGAAGCAGGAATCGAGTATGCCGTCTATTATCTGGTACAGCCGAATCCTGCGGTGGCAGTAATCAATGAATGCCTGGAAGCAGCAAAAGCTTTAGATGTTGATTTTCTGACTGCCGTTGGCGGCGGATCTGCCATTGACACAGCGAAGGCAGTCAGCATTGTACTGGAAAACGGCGGACGGATTGAAGATTATGAGGGAATGAATCAGTCTGACAGACCTGGAATACCCGTTGTGGCAGTAAATACAACGGCTGGAACAGGTTCAGAAGTTACAGCATTTTATATTGTAACCAATCCGGACAAGCACACAAAAATGTGTATGGTGGATACGAATTGTATGGTGAGCATCGCTGTCAATGATATTGACTTTATGATGAGTATGCCCAAAAATCTGACTGCATCAACCGGAATGGATGCAATGACTCATGCCATTGAGGCAGCGGTTTCAAAACGTTGTACTCCATTTACAGATAAAGATGCCCTTTGGGCAATCGGGGTAATCAGCCGTTATCTTTCTAAAGCTGTGGAAGACGGAGGAAATGAAACTGCCAGAGAAATGATGGCTTATGCAGAATACAGCGCGGGAATGGCGTTTTCTAACGCTGGGCTTGGTATGGTTCATGCCATGGCGCACTCTCTTGGGGGACGTTTCAATCTTCCTCATGGTGTCTGCAATGCTATTTTATTGCCCTATGTAATGGAATTCAATGGAAGTACAAAAAACATAGCAGAGCGTTATAAAAAAGTGGCAGAAAGCCTTGGCATAGAGGGAGTAGAGACCATGTCAGGGGAACAGGCCGTGAGGGAGGCAGTTACCTGGATCAGAAAGCTGTCTAAAAGAATCGGACTGGCAGAATGCTTAAGTGAGTTTTCTGTGGATTACCGTGCTTTTGGGGATCTGGCGGAAAGTGCGATGGTTGATGCCTGCATGGAAGACAATCCGTTTAGACCTTCAAAAGAAGAAATTATTGGGGTATATCAAAAGGCTTATTATGGTATTTCATCAAAATAGGAGAGGGTGAAAGAATGAAAAAGATAATGAATGATCCGGAAAATTATGTAAATGAAATGCTGGAAGGGATCTACCTGACACATCCAGATCAACTTACCTTTACAGGAGATGATCTGCGCTGTCTGGTAACGGCCCAAAAGACAGCAGGGAAGGTTGGAATCGCCACTGGAGGAGGATCCGGACATCTTCCGCTGTTTTTAGGCTATGTGGGCAAGGGAATGTTAGATGGCTGCTGCGTAGGAGATGTGTTTCAGTCTCCAAGCGCCAATCAGATGCTGGAAGTGACGAAGCGCATAGACGCAGGGGCAGGAGTCCTTTATATCTACGGGAATTATAACGGGGATATTTTCAATTTTGAAATGGCCGCTGAAATGGCGGACATGGAAGAAGGGATTCGTGTGGAGCAGGTGGTTGCCGGAGAAGATGTAGCCTCCCCCCCGGCGAAAGATGGAGGGAAGAATACCAGAAGAGGAGTTGCGGGTATTTTTTTCGTATATAAATGCGCGGGAGCGGCAGCGGCCTCAGGAAAAGATCTTTCGGAAGTAAAGCGGATTGCAGAAAAGGCAGCTTCAAATGTAAGAACTATGGGAGTTGCACTGACACCCTGCACGGTGCCAAGAGTCGGTCATCCCGGATTTGAGATCGCTGAGGACGAGATGGAATTAGGTATGGGAATTCATGGAGAGCCGGGAATCCGCCGGGGAAAGATGGAGACTGCAGATCAGATTACAGAAGAAATGGTTGATAAAATCTTAAACGATATTTCTTATGAACCAGGAGATGAAACGGCGGTTCTTGTTAATGGGCTGGGTGCGACGCCACTTGATGAGCAGTACATTGTCGCAAGAAAGGTTCATCAGATATTAAAAGAAAAGAATATCCGGGTTCATCGCTGTTATGTGGGGGAATATGTCACCTCGATTGAAATGGCAGGTTTATCCATATCCCTTTTAAAATTGGATGAGGAACTTAAAGTTTATCTGGATGCTCCGGCAGATACACCATTTTTTAAGCAGGAACAGATTGGAGAATAATATGAATCAGCAGGAACTGATTGCCATGCTTGGCAGGATCAGCAAAATAATGGAAGAAAACCGGGATTATCTCATTGAACTTGACAGTGTAGTCGGAGACAGTGACTTAGGCTTAACCATGTCTGACGGGTTTCGCTCCGCCTATGATTCAGTGTCTGATGGAATGGAACCGGATCTGGGAAAGCTGCTTTATAAGGCAGGTAAGATCATGGGCAATAAGGTTCCTTCCACCATGGGGACATTGATGGCTGCGGGTCTTATGCGTGCGGGAAAAGCTTTAAAGGGGAAAACGGAACTTAATGATCATGATGTTGTTTCTCTGTTTCAAGCTTATAAGGACGGGGTTGCTGATCTTGGTAAGGCAAAATCAGGAGAAAAAACGTTTCTGGATGGGTTTCAGCCTGGAATAGACGCACTTGCGTCTGGCTTAGATGCCGGTATATCTCTTGAGATGGCCTTACAGGAGGCAGCCAGTGCCGCGTGGGCAGGTTTTGAAAATACCACAACTATGGTCGCAGTTCACGGAAGGGCGGCCACAAGAGGGGAAGCTTCCCGCTCCTTAAAGGATCCGGGAGCCGCTGTGGGGGCTCTGATTTTGAAAGCAGTTGCAAAAAGGTAGATCCTAAAACAAAGAAAACCGCTGTTAGCAGGGATGATTAATTACTTACTAATCAGTGGTTTTTTGATGAAAGGTCTTTACTAAATGTAATTTATCTGATAAGATGATATTGCTTAAATCTGAATTCATTTCTATCATATGCATTATCTGTTTCATATTCTAAATTATTTAAATTTATTTCCCTTTACACGCTTTTTATTTTCTATATTATCTTGTAGTAATAATCATTCAGCTTATTTTCCGCAATTTCAGGCTTTACGTGAATTTTTCTTTATAAATTTCAGGAGATTTCTCTAATTCTAAATAGTGGGTCTTTCCCATTTTCTTTATGTATTCTATTTCTTTTATTCCCTGGTATTACAGTGTATGTACGAGTAATAGTCAAATATAATTTGCTGCATTTTTTGAGAGGAGGTATCAGGTCAGTCAATGAAATGAAGGAGATGATTTGAGCAGGAACAATTAACAAAATGGGCAGGCGATGCAGGCAATGCAGCTGCCTTTTGGCAGAAATATCGGGAAGGACGATGAATATTTCAAATGGCTATTAAAAATTGGTTTGTTTTTCTGAGCACAATACTGATGATATTAAGTATCTCTAAGCAATGAATAAAGGGATCAGGAAGGATTAAATAATGTTGATCATCATGTTGGTTCCGTATTTAATACTTGGTTTTATATATGCATCAGCTGTAGTTTTGGGTGTGACACTTCTATTCTGTGCAGTTGTTTTTAAGCCGAAGCAGAAAAAGGAGAAAGGCGGTGGTCATAAGGTCAGAGAATCATAGCAGAACTGATGAAATGATACAGTATAAAAATAATAATCGCTCCGATGTCCAATCACGACAGAGGAAGAATGGAGGAAAATATGAATCGAGTAATTTTAATGGGAAGACTAACCAGAGACCCGGAAGTGAGATATTCACAAGGAGAACGTACAATGGCAATTGCCAGATATACACTTGCCGTTGACCGCAGAGGACGTAAAAATCAGGAAAGCAGTGAGCCAACAGCTGATTTTATTAACTGTGTCTCATTTGATAAAACAGGAGAATTTGCAGAAAAATATTTTCATCAGGGAATGAGAATATTGGTTACGGGAAGAGTTCAAACGGGCAGTTATATAAATAAAGACGGAGTTAAGGTTTACACTTTTGAGGTGATTGCAGATGAACAGGAGTTTGCTGACAGTAAAAACATGTCTGCTGGAGGAAATCAGGCGGTTTCAAGGCAAGAACCTTCCAGCGCAATGGGAGATGGGTTTATGAATATCCCCGATGGTATTGATGATCCGGATTTACCGTTTAGCTAAGGTGGATAATAGAGATGATTATTGGAATTGTGCTGAGGAGGAAAAAAGATAATAGAAGACATAATTGAAAATATAATATTTGGCACTGCTTTTCTTACAATTCTGGTTTTTATTGGGGGGTCCTTTAACATCTCATACGGGGCAGAAAAAACAGTTGAAATAAAGAAAGAATTCCGGACAATTAATAAGGAGGATGAGGGTAGAAGCCATTTCCAGAGGACCATCAAAATAAATGGAATAAAATACAGGCTAAAGTTCTTACAGACAGAAAGTGAGGAGATAATTTATCCGGGCAGTGTTTTAACAATTGATTCACCGCCATTTGTGGGAAGCCCGGAAGGGTATATGCCCCAGAAAACAGTGGAAGAAGGGGGAAAGAAGTATCGTCTGACTGCAAGTGAGATTCTGGATATTTCTTTAGAAGAAAAAACGGAGTATTCAGAATCCTCTATTTTATATAAGGGTGTGGAGTATATTGACCAAATGCCTGAACAGGCACAGGTACTGGTGACAGATGAAGACTTAAACCAGGAACAAACAGTTGAATTGCCTGCAGTTTCCCATGTAGAAGAAGGTAATTACTGGAACTACGATTTTACCTTTCCCATAACGGTTTCCGGCTATCAGGAAAAATCATATCTGCTGGGAGATACGGAAATACCAAATGGCGTGCCTCTTATAGATTATGCAGAAGCGTTTTTAAAGTATTTAAATCTACCCCTGGATTATTATCAAATAACAAGCATCGAATGGGCTGGAAAACCGGAGGAACTAAATGGAGATTTGGTCCGTACCGCACAGGCGCGTGGGAGGAAGCTGGTAAAAAATATTAGGGGTATCTATGGAGGGGAGGTCACATTTCCGGCTGTACAGGCCAAGGTATATCGGGGAACTTATGTGGAAGAGGGCGCGGAAAACCAAACAGATCATTTGATTTATAAGAAAATTGTAACAGCTGTTTATGAACGTGAGACCAGGGAGGGATTTCCAGAGATATTAAAATCCATTCTTACAAAAACAATTGTACTGACTGGATTCCTGATATTGTTAATAGTGATTCTGATTCTGAACAGAAAGAAAAAAAGGTCAAAGACTAATTCGGCATCTGACTTAAATTCCGGTTGAAAAAGAATCCTGTCCCTGTGGATTAATTAACGTCGGCTGACATATATTGAAACAAGTAACTGCATGAATGAGGTGAAATCGTACTGCATGAGAGTAGAAAATATTTATCCCAATTACAAAAGCAATCGTGACAGGGAGAAATCGGTGCAGAAGATATATGAAGAGCTTCAATTAATTTTTTATCATAAATCACAATCTGAAAAGAATTGTTCTCTCATAGAAAAAGAGCAAATGGTTGCTGAAAAGAAGGGAAATTAATTGAGCCATATGGATGCGATTTATGCAAGACAGTCGATTGATAAAAAAGACAGTCTCTCCATTGAGACGCAGCTTAGTTTCGCCAGGAGTATTGCAGTTGGAGAGCCGAGATTATACATAGACAGGGGCATTTCGGGTAAAGATGTGGTACACAGACCGGAGTTTTTAAAATTACTAAATGATATAAAAAAAGGTACGATCAACAGAATCCTTGTTTATAAGCTTGACCGTTTTACCCGCTCGCTTCTGGATTTTACAAACACCTGGGAATATATGAGCAAATATAAGGTAGAGTTTATTTCCGTTACGGAAAATTTTGATACCTCAACACCCATAGGGAAAGCAATGATATTTATTATGGCCGTGTTTGCTCAGATGGAGCGGGAACAGATTTCGAAAAGAGTCTATGACAATTATTATGACAGGATTGAACTGGGGCGCTGGCCGGGAGGTCCCGCTCCCTATGGTTACAACAATACAACAATTATCCAGGGAGAGCAAAAAGTTTCTTCGCTGAAACTGGAAGATAACATAAAGAATCTGGAAGAGATTATGAAGATTTATGCTTATCCAACTACCAGTCTGGGAGATATCGGGCGAATGATGACAGCAAAACAATGTCCTGGACCAAACAGTGAAAAATGGTCCGCCTGTTCCGTTGGGAGGGTGCTTAGAAATCCTGCCAGCGTAAAATGTGATCATGCTGTTTATATGTACTTTAAGAAACTTGGAGTAAATATTATGAATCCACTTCATGCTTTTAACGGGGAGCACGGAGGCATGCTGGTGGGGAAAAAGGGAGCAGTGACAAAAGGAGCACTGGATTCAAAGGAGGCTACCTTCGCTATTGGAAACTGGCCTGGATATATTGATTCTGAGTTGTGGCTCCGGTGCCAGAAAAAACTGGACACAAATGAGAAAGTGGCCTCAAATGATGGTCCGCGCAACAGCTGGCTGACGGGACTGATCAAATGCGGAGAATGTGGGAGGGCAGTTATGGTCCGAAAATACAAGCGCAAATCAGATGGGGAAACAGTCCGGACTTTGAGATGCCGTGGAAAGGATTTTCTGGATTGTAATTTAAAACCGCAGATGAGGATTGAACAGATTGAGGGTTCTGTAGAGATAGAATTGGAAAAGATTCTTGACAGCTGCAAACCGACGCCAATTGAAAATGCCAATGAAACCAATGAACTGGAGCTGGATCTGATCCGGACGGATGAAGCTGTTACTAATCTAATGCAGGTTCTTAAGACGAAATCAGTCAGTTCACTGACAGTTGATTATATTAATAAAGAGTTGGAAGAACTGACGCAGACAAAAGAAAAATTATTGAAGGAGAAAGGAAAAATGGTCAGGAAATCTGAATTACCGCAAAAAATTATTTTTTCCCAGTTAAATAAAGAAGATAAACGGGCGGTGGCATTTTCTTATCTGGAAACAGTCGTGGTTTACGAAGATTATATCAGTTTGATATGGAAAAAATAGCTAAAAATGCACATTTTTAAAAGAAGTATCCCTGTGAAACAAGATGTGGATGCTTCTTTGTGTTTTCCGGACATATGCAGTATCTGACTTACCATACAATCAACAGCACGGATGCATTTTCTTCCATGACATTGCCGACGATCATCGCAGTTATTCTGATTTATATCATACTGGTATTCCAGTTTGGAGATCTTGTAGAGCCGCTGATCATAATGGGGACGATTCCGCTGTCCTTTATCGGAATTATCTGGGGATTAAAGTGGATGGGATACCCCATTGGATTTATGGCGCTGTTAGGTGCAATCAGCCTCATGGGAGTTGTTGTTAATAACGGTATTGTTCTTCTGGATTACATCAAGGTGCTTCTGCCCCAGTCGGACAGCATTAAGGAAGCCATTGTTAAGGCATGTGAAACGCGAATGCGCCCAATCATGATTGGAATGATAACAACCGTTTTCTCCCTTCTCCCTCTCATGACTTCAGGAGGACCGCTGTGGGCACCTATGGCTACAGCAGTAATATTTGGAATGATCCTGTCCACAGTTTTAACTATGATTGTCATTCCCTGTGTATATGCAATGATTGCCTCTGGACGTACAAAACAAGAATAGAATAAAATTATTTCAAAAAGGTAAAAGAAGGCTTTGTTCAAAATATTATGAACAAGGCCTTTCATTTATATGAGGTTGAATTAAAAAACTACTAAACAAATAAATTATATTTTTTTGAAAAATATGTTATTATAATGACAAAGATTGAAAACGGGAGGTACTATGGAAAATCATATAAAAATAATCGACGCCATAAAAGTATACTGCCTCGGGCATTCCGGTGCTTATGAAGCAAGACCTTTTGGGGAGTATCCAATCTGTTACAAGGTGATGGGGAAAATATTTGCCCAGTTCAATCCTCAGGAAAATTTCTATAAAATAACCTTAAAATGCGATCCGGAAAAATCATACCTTTATCGTCAGCTATATCCGGGAATAATAGTAAGGGGTTACCATTGTCCTCCCGTACAGCAGCCGCATTGGAATACGGTTGATTTAGATGCGTTTTCAGATGAGAAGCTGCTGTTTCAGATGATAGATGAGGCTTATGAATCTGTGATTAATAAATTCAGTAAAAAAGCAAAAGAGAAGCTGAGCAGTCTGTCTGTGCTGGAGTTTCGGGACATGGATGGAGATAATCCTGATTTTGCAATGCTTTGCAGAAGGCTGGACCGCGCACTGGATGAGATTGTGGGAAGTCATTATCAAAGAAGCCAGTATGATCAGTACAATCAGAGAGACAGCATTCATGATGTGATTGTTGCATATCACAATGGAGAACCGGTGGCGTGCGGAGCATTTAAAATGTTTGACGAAACTCATGCGGAGCTGAAACGGGTTTATGTGGATCCGTCACATCGTCATATGGGATTAGGCGGGGAAGTAATCAGGAGATTAGAGGCAAAGGCAAAGATGAAAGGTTATGGCTGGTGTATTCTGGAAACCGGGCGGCTGTTAGATGCAGCTCATACAATGTACAAAAAGGCAGGTTATCAGATTATTCCTAATTATGGCCAGTATGCGGGGATGGAAGATTCCATTTGTATGGAACGTAAAATTTGATGGGGGAAGAAACCATAGAAAAATATGAACCTGGATTGAAGAAAAAATCATTTTCCCTGTTCTTTCATGGAGGAGAGATCTGGTGTGAGCATTTGGATTCTCTTTATGATCAGATGGAGCTGTTAAAGCAGAAATTTATGCAGGATTTATTACAAATACAAAAGCCGTCTTCCAGTTCATTTGTAGCGGTTATTCTGGATGATTCAAATGTTGACAGTGTTATATTGAATGAGATACTGGATGAGTTTTTTAAATTAAATAAGCAGTTGCGTAAAGTTGTCTTTGTGGGGTTAAATTCAAAAATGAAACGATATATGAAAAAAAGAAGCGCAGATACCAACTTCTTAATGATCTGCATGGATGATCTGGAAAAGGCGAAAGAATGGCTGGTAAGGAAAGAGTGAATGGGCAGGGAATCAGGAGACAGGAATTGAAAAAACAGAGGTTCGGAGAAGCAATTTATGTTTATGAATACAGACTTTTTAAAAAGTGAAGAAATATTTCTCAAGTTAGAAAAGACAACTGTTGGCAATATCCATAAAGAATGGCTTCCTGCATATCACTTTGCGATATGTGATAAACAGGGAGAAGAAGTTGGCGGTTGTGATTTACGGATTGGACATAACAAAAGTGTGTACTATGGCGGCAATATTGGGTATCACATAGATGAGAATTACAGGGGACACCATTATGCGGGAAAAGCCTGCCTGTTACTGTTTCAGTTAGCCAAAAAACATAAGATGGATTACCTTATTATCACCTGCAATCCCGATAACCATGCTTCAAGGAAGACCTGTGAGTATGCAGGCGGAACATTGGAAAAAATTGTACAAATACCAGATGATAATGATATGAGAAAAGTTGGAGAAACGGAAAAATGTATCTATCGGTTTCATTTACATGATTATTAGAGATTAGTGAGGTGACTAACAATGAAAAATGAATTACATGTCTTTTTTGATTATATCTGCCCGTTTTGCCTGAAAGCACATAACTATTTAAAGGAGCTTATGCCGGAATATCCGGATCTGCCTATAGTCTGGCATCCCTGTGAATCTCACCCCAGACCAGACCAATATGGTCCTCATAGTGATTTGTGCATACAGGGATATTTTTATGCACTTGATAATGGAGTTAACATTTTGAATTACCATGACCGTATGTACCAGGCAATCTTTAAAGATCATGTTAATATTGAGGATATTGATGCTCTCAGCGATTATGTCAGTGATATGGTTGATGTTAATAACTTTAAACAGTCGATTCTACAGGGAACTTACCTTGAAAAACTTGCAGGGTCCAATGAACTTGCGTTTGAATATTCTGGCGTCTGGGCAGTCCCTGCATATAGAATGGGGGATTTGAAACTAGATGCAGTTGAAAATGTGGGTGTTAATAAAGAACAGCTTCGGCAGTTTTTAAAGGGGGAAAGCAATGCAGCTGAAAGATAATATGTTATTAAATATTGATAAGGCTATCAAAGCGGATGCGGCCGAAATAGTTGAATATCTTAATATTGTGGGCGGAGAGAGTGATAATTTATTGTTTGGAGCAAATGGTTTTCAGATGCCGGTAGAAGCAGAAGAAAATTTCATAGAAAACCTGCTGGATTCTAATGTTTCGGCTCTGTTTGCAGGGAGAATTGAAAATGAAATAGCATGCATAGGCAGTATAATGACCTCACCAAAAGAAAGGATATCTCATCAGGCGGATCTCGCCGTTTCAGTTAAAAAGAAATATTGGGGTTTAGGTGTAGGAACACACCTGATGCAGACAATGATTTCTTTTGCTAAAAGTAATGGTCAGACAGAGATATTGCATTTAGGCGTGAAAGATGATAATTTAAATGCAGTAAAACTTTATAAAAAAATGGGTTTCAATGAAATTGGCAGGCATAAAAATTTCTTTAAAATCGACGGTAAATATTACGATGAAATTCTAATGGATTTGTATTTATGAAATCATAGGTAATACCCCTTTCCTTTATAATCAAAGCAACTAAACTATGAAAATAATTTAATGACATATTCCTTACATAAAGGATTCAAACTGAATGCTATATCAGGTATAATACAAAGTAATTAAATTAAACGGGGATAAGCCAATGCAAAGCTATTATTGGGATACTCAAATTGAGTATTTAAAGAAATGTGACTTAGCTATTTGCCAAGCGGTACTGCGTCATATCCCTCAATATAAGCGCGTATTAAAAAATATGGTTGATTCAACAGCAGATGGTGGAAAGATCATATGTATTGAAGTGAATAGAAGAATGGAAAATGCTGGCTTATACATGGAGGGATTTGATTTTCGTGTTGATGAGAGAGATGCACTTATAAAAGAGAGATGGCGGGAAGAAGAGCAAAATAACGTGCGTGATTATCTTGCGGGGATTAAGATACCTATTTTTATGGAGGAGCCTGGTCTGAGGGATGTATCGGTTCGAGTCAATGATTTCGTTGAATTTATAAGCCGGAAACAAGATGGAGATGGATATAACGAGCATATCAATGCGTTTATGGCAGAGCATGGGTTTGAAGATCACTTAAAAGACGGCATTTCTATCTCTGCATTAAATGCAAGATCATTATTAATTTCATTTGGAACGAAATAATATAAATTTTAATGGCATGGGAGTTATGATATGGAAATTGATTTAATAAAAAATCTTGATAAAATACACACAACAGAATTAGGCGCTCAGAGGATCAGGAAGAATCTGAGTCTGGACATGCCGGATTTAATTGCATGGAGTAAAAATAGAGTTGAAAATGCAGACAGTATAAGCAAAAAAGGAAAGAATTGGTATGTGGATGCTGATGGCTGCATTTTAACTATTAACGCAAATAGTTATACAATAATTACAGCTCATAAAAAGAAATAAAAAATCATAGTTTAAAGGGAAGAACAGGCTGGTGTGAAATTCTCTTAAATAGAGCGGAGGACAAAACTATGAAAGTGTTTGTCGTGTACTGCCATCCAAGTAAAAAAAGCTTTACTCATGATATCAAACAGGAGTTTTTAAAGGCACTAAATGACGCAAATCATGAATTTATTGTCTCTGATTTATACGAGATGAACTTTAATGAGGAGATATCAGAAGACGAATATGAGAGAGAAGCTTATTACAGAACGGAAATTCCGGTGGCGGACGATGTTATTGAAGAACAGCGTAAAATTCAGGAATCTGATGCAATCGTATTCATATATCCTGTTTTTTGGACGGAGGCTCCTGCAAAATTAGTAGGGTGGTTTGACCGAATATGGGCGAGCGGTTTTGCGTATGCGGATAGCCGGACATCTTAAAAATGCGTATAAGATAGGGTTGAAATTCTGAATATATTAAGGTACATATAGAAATATGTCATTTGAATAAGGCGGTAAAATCGCAGAGGATGGTCATTATATGAAAATCGAAAGTACAAAACTCAAAGATGTTAAAATTATTGAATACGATCCCAGGTTTGATAACAGAGGCTTTTCATACTGTATCTTTAATAAAAGCGAATTAGAGCAGGCAGATATCAATTTCGGGTACATTGAGGAACGGGTGTATTTCTCGGAAAAAGCAGGCACGCTCTATGGCATTCATTTTCAGAATAATCCCAGACCCCAGACAAAGCTTCTATATTGTATTAAAGGCAGAGGAATTGATTATGCGGTTGATTTACGAAAAAATTCGCCCACGTATTTACAGTGGGTTGGAGTGGAATTAAGTGCTGAAAACAGGAGACAGATCTACATTCCGAAAGGATTTGGTCATGCATTTATATCTCTTGAAGACGGAACCATGAATGTTATGCGTTTTGATGAACCATTTGACAGCCGGTTTTCACGGCAAATCGCATATGATGATCCTGAGATTGGAATTAAATATCCCGTTAATGATCCAATACTCGCGCCTCATGACAGAAATGCCCCGATGTTAGCAGAAAGTGATTTAAATCTATAAAAGTTTAATGATGAAACATCAAAAAATAAATAATAGAGAGGATGGCTGCCAATATGATTCTATCTGATAAAACGATTATTAAAATGCTAAAAGAAAAAAGTCTGTTTATAGAACCCTTGGAAGAGGGGCAGATCCAGCCCGCAAGTGTGGATATTCGCCTTGGAAACACATTTAGTGTAGTAGAAGATACTTCAGACGGAATTATCACAATGCAAAACGAGATTAAATACAAGACAATTGTGACGGATAAATATCTTCTTCTTCCCGGTCAGTTTGTGCTTGCAACCACGCTGGAGTATTTTGCAATGCCAGATGATCTTACCGCTTTTGTTGAAGGAAGAAGTTCTCTGGGCAGGCTGGGACTTTTTATCCAGAATGCGGGTTGGGTTGATCCGGGATTTGAGGGAGAAATAACCCTTGAGTTGTTTAATGCAAACCGCTGTGCCATTGAGCTGCAGTCTGGCCGCAGGGTGGGACAGCTTGTTTTTGCCAAGATGGATGAAAATGCTTTGAATCCATACCGGGGAAAATATCAGGGTCAGAAGGGGGCTACTGGGTCTAAGGTATTTATGGATAACGATGTAAAATAATTACATATTTCAGGTAAGGAGCAATCTATGGAATTTGAGATGAAGGAAAATGTTTTGACTGCAAAAGATTATCAAAAGCTTAGATCATCTGTGGGCTGGAGTGAGTTACCAGAGCAGCAGATAGAGACTGCCGCCATAGGGAAAGAGGGTTTCTATCAGAAACAGGGGTTTCATATCCGGCCAAGTGATAACAGAGGGGCTGGAATGGAAATTATATTACCTGTACACCAGGATACAGGGGCGTAACTGGAAATAAAAATAGAAAAGGAAGGTATGGTATGCAAACGATTATTATCCGGTTATCTCCGGAGAAGCTTGAAAATGCTGATTTGGACTTACGTTACTATATTCCAGAACGTATAGAGGAAATAACTGACGGAATGGTTCAGGACAATGGGTATGATTATCTGGAGGAAAATACTCTGGCACTTTGGCTCCAGACAGAGGATGCTGTCAATGCTTATCCAGCTATTGTGAAGCTGTTCAGGGAAGAAACCTTTATGGGAAATGATTTTTCTTTGTCAGCGGAACTTTACATTTCTGAAAAAGATACGGACGAGCTGGAAAACTGCAGGCTTGTCTATCCATAATAAAAGGGGGAAGATCCAGCATTCCCTATAGATTAAAATGATAAGGGAATAATATGAGAATTTTGATATTTGGCGGTACAAGATTTTTTGGTATCCATACAGTAAATGAATTAATACAAAATGGGCACGATGTTTCCATTGCAACAAGAGGAATCACGTCTGACAGGTTTGGCAGCAGTATCAATAGAATCATACTTGACCGGAACAATCAGGAGAGTTTGAGACAAAGACTTGCTGGAAAACATTATGATGTGGTGATTGATAAACTGGCATATTGCTCTAATGATGTAAAACAGATATTTGATGTTATTGATTGTGATAAGTATATTCAGATGTCCAGCACCGCTGTTTATGATCCCAAACGTTGGAATACCAGGGAAGAGGACTTTAATCCTATGGATAAAAAACTGGTCTGGTGTTCAAGAATGGATTTTCCATATGATGAAGTAAAAAGGCAGGCAGAACGCGCGTTATGGCAGAGATACCCGGACAGAAAAATCATTTCAGTCCGATATCCATTTGTATTGGGAAAAGATGATTATACAAAAAGACTGCTGTTTTATGCTGAGCATGTGAAAAATGGTCTGCCTATGAATATAGATAACCCGGATTGCCAGATGAGCTTTATAAGATCTGACGAAGCCGGAAAATTAATGGCATTTCTGGCAGACAGTAATTATACCGGACCAATTAACGGTGCTTCTGATGGAACGATATCAATACGGGAAATTCTTAATTATTTGGAGCAGCGGACGGGGAACAAAGCAATCCTCGCACCAGGTGGAGAGAACGGTCCATACAATAACGAACCTGAATACAGCATTAACACAGACCGGGCGAAACAATGCGGTTTTACGTTTACCAATATCAAAGACTGGATCTATGAACTGATGAATGAGTATTTGTCTGATGTCTCATATGAAAGGAAATAGAAAAATGTTTCGATACGTACATACTAATATTATTGCAAAAGACCCTGATAAACTGATTGCCTTTTACAAAGAAGTGTTCCACTGCAAAAGTATTGGGGAGGAACGGGATCTAAAAGGACAGTGGCTGGACAGGCTGACAGGTTTAAATAATGCCCATATAATCGGAGAACACTTATTGCTGCCGGGGTACGGTGACGATCATCCCACCTTGGAGATATTTTCCTATGATGCAGTCAGAGAGACCATGATAGGAGAAGTAAACCGCCCTGGCATTGCTCATATTGCATTTGAAGTAGACGATGTAGAGACAACTCTGGAATTAATGAAACGTGCCGGAGGAAGCCAGGTTGGAGAATTGGTCACAGCCGAATATCCCAATGATACGGAAGCGGTCTTTGTCTATGCCAGGGACCCGGAAGGTAATATTATTGAGCTGCAAAGCTGGAGAAAGAAAAAGAACTGATTATTCCAAATTTTTCTCAATAGAAAGTGTGAACAATATGGATCAAATTCTGGAACTTGTTTGTGGGTTAAAAGACAAAAATGATAAATATGCATATCAGTGTTTGAAAAAACTGGAGTCTGAAAGTTTAATCTCAGATGCAGTTTATCCATATTTTGATCTTTTTGCTGAATTATCAGATCACCCCAATTCATATTTCAGAACCAGAGGAATTATATTAATTGCGGCAAATGAAAAATGGGACAGGGAAAATAAAATTGATGAAATCATTGATCAACTTCTTAAGCACGTGGAAGATGAGAAGCCTATTACGGCAAGACAATGTATAAAGGCGTTGCCGTTGGTAACTCAATATAAACCTGATCTGGCAAATGATATCAGTATGGCTTTGCGTAATGCCAATACCCAAATGTACAAAGACAGTATGCAGCCACTAATTTATAAAGATATAGCAGAAGCGTTGAAACGTATAGATAAATTACAATGATAATCCACAGGGGGACTGTAAATGCTGCATTATGAGTCATTAATTCATATAGAAAAAGAAGCAATTTACCAGGCTTTTTTAAAAGCTTTTTCCGATTATCAGGTTCGCCTGGATCTGTCATTTGCCCAATTTGAAAAGATGCTGAAACGGAGAGGCTTTGATCCCAATGTATCCGTGGGGGCCTTTGATGAGGACTGTCTGGCCGGATTCATTTTAAATGGCTGCAGAAAGTGGAATGGAAAAGCAACGGCATACGATGTGGGAACCGGGGTAATACCGCAGTTTAGAAAACAGGGGATCACCAACCATATGCTTCAGACAGCAAAACAACATTTTAGTGATACAGGAGTAGAACAATATATTTTGGAAGTGCTGACATCCAATACCGCTGCAGCAAATATTTACAGAAAAAACGGATTCACTGTTGAGAGAGAATTCCTGTGCTGTCAGATGGAACGAGGAAAAGACAGATCAGATCCGATTCATCAGGCAGAGCACATTTTAAATCCGGATTGGGAACTGCTTGGTAGCTTTTGGGATTTCCCTCCTTCCTGGCAAAATTCCATTCAATCCATAGAAGCAGTACCAGAGAGCTTTATTATCTCGGCTGTGCGCAAAAACAATCGTATTGCTGGTTATGGGATAATCGATAAGTCAACCGGGGAAATTCCTCAGATTGCCGTGGATAAGAGCTGGAGAAACAAAGGCATTGGCAGCAGCATACTGGCAGATTTAATTGAGCAAACGGATTCCGGTCAAATAAAAATTTTGAATATTGATACCCGCTCGGAGGCAATGCTTTATTTTATTTCTGCCGCTGGTTTTTATAATACAGTTAATCAGTATGAGATGAAGCTGGAAATATAACAGAGAAAATAAGTGCAAACAGGAGAAGTATAAATGAATCTCGGGGATATAGTTGGTGTCGGAAATACTGCAGCCGTATATGAGTGGGAAAACGGAAAAGTGGTGAAGCTTTTTCATGAGGGCTATTCATATCAGGCAGCAATCAGAGAATTTGAAAATGCAATGGCTGTTAATAATATGGATTTTCCAAAACCAAAAGCATATGAGTTTATTACATATGAAGGAAAACCTGGAATCGTGTACGATAAGGTGATGGGAGAATCTTTGCTTGACTGGACTTTAAGAACCGGTAATCTGCAGGAATGTTCGATTCTTATGGCGAAAGCACATAAGGCAATTTTGAAACATGATATCAGAAATGTGCCTGATTACAAGGATTTTTTGATATATCAGATAAAGAAAGCCTCCATAACAAAGGAAGAACAGCAGAACGCACTTCATCTGGCTGATCAGCTGGAGGATGGAACGACTCTGTGTCACGGTGATTTTCATCCGGGCAATGTAATGCTGCTCCAGGATAGTGTATCTGTAATCGATTTTATGAATGTGTGCCGGGGGAATCGGCTGTATGATATTGCAAGAACAGTATACTTAATCGAATATACACCAGTACCATCCGGTGCAGATAATCCGGAGGAGATCAGAAATCTCAAGAAAACACTGTCACGGCTATACCTGGAACAAATGAATTTAACCAAAGAAAGCATAAAAGATTATCTGTCTGCCATCTCTGTTGCACGTATGGGTGAATGCCCGGAAGAGCAGAATCCCTAGCAAATGCTTTATGTAATAATTCAGTTGCCGCAGGAACTGCTATGACAGATGTGCTACTGTAAATATATGTTTGTTACGATAATTGATAATTACACTATTAATAGAATATATTGTAATTGTTAATTAATAGTCGAATAATATAGGAAATATTATGGAAAAAATGCTTAATTATCTTGCGCTTTTGTCGATATTATCCATAAGAGCTGAAGAAATACCAGCTGACTAAACGAGCGGAGGTAAAGGCTATGAACATCATTAAAAACTTAAAAGTGGCAAACAAATTATGGCTGATTATTTTTCCTGCGATTTTCGCACTCATATTTTTGCTGGTGTTTTTTATTTTTCGATCGAACCAGATTATGGAAGATTCAAAGAAAGCTTTATACAATGAGGTCTTTGTAAGTACCGATGAGATCCTGAATGCGGACCGGGATTTTTATCAGGCGGCCATTGCTCAGAAAGAGATATATTTAAGTATGAGTAAGTTGTCAGATGAAGACAAAAATAAATTGATTGCAGATTATGATGAAAATGTCAAACAGGTTCAGGACCGGGTTGGTTCCGCAATTGATAATGTAAAATCAAACGAAGCTCTTTACCGGAATTATCAGCATTCCACAGCCAAATTAACTTTAGAGCAGTTATATACAGCTTTTCAGGCAGACTTTCAAACATGGCTGAATGCATATGACATAAAAAATGGTACAGGGGATATGGAGTTGTCACAATCCAGCTTTGACAAAGCAAGAGAAGATATTAATCTGATGACGGAGCTGCTTGAAAATTATGCCAATACCCGCTCTGCTGAAATTGAAAACAGTGTAAACCAAAGTATCCGGACATCAGTTGCCGCTATAGCTTTCGTGATTTTTTTAATCGCTCTTTTCTCGATTCAGACTGTGCGCTATTTAAAAACAAATATCCAGTATATTACCGGAATCAGCAAACGGATTGCCCAGGGAGAATTATCTCTGGAAATAGATGAGAAAAGAATCACCAGAGATGAACTGGGACAGCTTTGCGATGCAACCGGACAGACACTCCGGCAGTTGAATGAGTATAATTCATATATCAATGAGATCACCCAGGTTCTGGATATTATGGCTGAGGGAGATATGAGAATTACATTAAGTCAGGAATATACAGGCAGGTTTTCTTCAATTAAAAGTTCCCTGCTTCGCATTTCCTCCTCTCTGAATAAGACTCTGACGACAATTGCGGATTCTTCCAGACATATAGATTCCAGCTCCAGGCAGATTTCCGATACCGCACAATCCCTGGCTCAGAGCACAACGGAGCAGGCGAGTTCTGTGGAAGAACTATCTGCTTCTATTGCAGATGTGTCTCAGCTGGTACATAAGAATGCAGCCAGTGTGACAGAAGCCGCTGATTATATCGGAGAGACAGTCATGGATATTAAAGAGAGCAATACTTCCATGAAGCAGCTGCTGGTTTCCATGGAGGAAATCGGCAGCTCCTCCGGCCAGATCAATAAAATTATTGCAGTAATTAATGATATCGCTTTCCAAACCAATATTCTGGCTTTGAATGCAGCTGTAGAGGCAGCCAGAGCAGGCTCTGCAGGAAAAGGTTTTGCAGTAGTTGCAGATGAGGTTCGGAATCTGGCAACCAAATCTGCCACAGCAGCGCAGCAGACTTCTTCACTCATTGAAGATTCCATTAAAGCAGTCTCAGACGGCTCTAAACTGGCAGAAAATACGGCAGAAGCGCTGGAACGTGTTTCCTCAAAGGCATCTCAGATTAATGAGATCATTCTTAAAATCAAAGAGGCTTCCTCTGAACAGGCTGTTTCTATTTCCCAGATTAACCAGGGAATTGAGCAGATCTCATCCGTTGTACAGACAAATGCTGCTACGGCGGAAGAAAGTGCCGCTTCCAGTGAAGAACTGTCCGGTCAGGCAGCTTTATTGTACAGCGAAGTGGGAAAGTTTAAGCTTTCAGATGTATGAATCCCTTATCATTATCAATTATTGTTTGAATAAGTATATTTTGGGAATAGCCCGGATTAAAGTAATATAAAATTATAAAAATGGAAAAACTGCATAGAAAACAGATCCCAAGGTCGCGTTACTTTCCTATAGCACACTTGGCTCGGGAAAGGGAGAGTCTGTTGATAAGTTGAGAATGGCAGCCGAGAAATTAAAAGCCATGAATCTGGATTTTCCGGCAGACGGGGAATTACAGTTTGATGCGGCTTTTTCTCCTGTTGTGGCAAAAACAAAAGCTCCGGAATCAGCAGTTGCAGGAATATTATTACAGCAGCTCTTTTATAGCTTACAAACAGACATTTAACTGTCTTCAAGAAAGGAGTTCCATATGTTTAGAGAAATGCGGCGTAAAAATCAGGTACTGTCATCAGAAGAAAGCATTCAGATTCTCAAACGGGCAACGTCGGGAGTGCTGGCTGTATCCGGTGATGATGATTATCCATATGCTGTCCCCTTAAGTTATGTATACCATGATAATAAGATTTACTTTCATGGAGCAAAAGCAGGCCATAAGTTAGATGGAATCAACAGAAATGAAAAGGTTTCATTTTGTGTAATTGATCAGGATCAGGTTGTGCAGGATGAGTATACCACATATTTTCGCAGTGTCATTGTATTTGGCAGAGCCCGTGTCATGGATGAAGAGGAGAAAAGAAGAGCGCTTGAAATCTTAACGGCAAGATACTCGCCGGATATAGAAGAAGCCGCGCGCTCACAGGCAATTGACAAAGGGTTAAAAGCTGTCTGCATGATAGAACTTGAAATTGAACATATGAGCGGGAAAGAAGCTATTGAATTGGTTAAGGCAAAAAGAAATACAATAAATTAAAAAGGGATGATTAAAATGGACAAGTGGTTTACACTTGATCAAATTGATACGGATACTCACATCATCAGCGAATACCGCCATTGGGAGGAGACGCACTGCTATTTACTGGAAGGAGAAGAACGATGTCTGCTTATTGACACCGGCCTTGGCATTTGTAATATTTCAGAAGAAGTAACGCGTCTCACAGACAAACGGGTAACTGCAGCTGCGACACATATTCACTGGGATCATATCGGTGGGCACCGATACTATCCGGATTTTTACGCGCATGAGTCGGAGCTGAACTGGCTGAACGGCGGTTTTCCGTTATCAATGGATACAATCCGTGATATGGTTATTGACCGGTGTGATTTACCGGAGGGGTATGATGTCAAAACTTACAAGTTCTTTCAGGGAGTTCCTGCGCGGGTATTAAAAGACGGTGATACCATTGATCTGGGCGGGCGGGAGATTACTGCATTACATACACCGGGGCATTCTCCCGGACATCTGTGCTTTTGGGAAGCGAAACGGGGATATTTATTTACCGGTGATCTTGTTTATAAAGATACGCTGTTTGCTTACTATCCTTCCACCGATCCCCAGGCATATCTTGAGTCTCTTGAAAAGATTGCAGCGCTTCCTGTTAAAAAAGTATTTCCGGCTCATCACAGCCTGGACATTCATCCGGAGATTTTAAGCCGTATGAGGGACGCTTTCCGCCAGCTGGAAGCGGATGGCGTCCTTCATCATGGCAGCGGTACATTTGATTTCGGTGACTGGGCTGTCTGGCTTTGATATATATAAATGATCCTACCAGTGATTTCAGTGAAGCTGTCTGAGTGTATATTTTCCAATTTTATGCAATGTGGATACGTTGGATACGGGTAGAAAATGAATGTATTGATGTGAAGAGGACACATCTGATTTAGTTAATTATTATATTTTTGCACGGAACATAGCCAGTTGATATAAGGATGGCTGACCTGCTTTCCTGTTTTTGCATATTTTATCCACCAGACTGTCAATTCTGATTTGCACACCCATTTTATATTTCTCATCCGATGTTAAAGAAGATCCGCAAACGCCTGCCATACCTGCAATATCGAATCCCCTGTTTCTAATTCTTCATGAATGCAGTAACATGCTGTTCGTAAACCGGGCAGGCAAAAATCACGATATTGCTGTCCATCATTTTTTCAAGCAATAATCCTAAATCAAAATCCCTGAGAAATACATACTCCACCTGGGCTTTCTGCCGCTGTAAACTGCCCGTGATAAATAAGAGGGCTGCTGATCTGTTCGGGTAAATGAATTACCATACATGGTAAACAGGTATAATGAAAGAAATATGACAGTTGCTTTCATTATGCTTATTTTTGGTGTAATAGCTTATGCAATGAGATAGTATCAAGACATAATAATAATAATATTGATTTGATTGTTAATTTATTTTGTTGATTAATTTTGATTTATGAATGAGAAATTACTTAAACTATTATTTTGAAAAAGTATGGGAGGAAAAAATGTGAAAACAACACAAAACCAACAATAAAACAACTTGAAACAAAAATAAATCAATAAAAATAAATAAAAATATTGAAAAATCAAAAATAATATGATACAATTTCCACATAAAGGACATATCGGGGTGTGTCCGGAGCAATAAACTATATTTTTTCACTTTAAGGAGGTTTATTTTATGAAAAAGGGGTTAGCAATGGTCCTTGCAGCAGCATTGGTTCTTTCTGCAACTGCATGCGGCAGCGGGACAACAGCAGCAACTACAGCTGCAGAAACAGAGAAAAAAACAGAAGCTTCAAAAACAGAAGAAACCACAACAGCGGCACAGAAAGTAGCAGAAGCACAGGCTGCGGGTTCTCTGAAGGGCAAGAAAGTCGCAGTTGTCAGAAATTTAGCTGCCGGCGACCATACACAGCAATTCCTCGATGGCTGTGTATCAGAAGGCAAAAAATTTGGGTGGACTGTAGATACTTTTGTTACAGATGGAGATGATGCAAAAGCGCAGGAAACTGTAGCACAGGTCATTGCAAAAAATTATGACGGTCTGATTGTGTCTCACGGACAGCTCTCTTATTCTTACGATATGTTAAAGCCTGCAAGAGATAAGGGAATGGCAGTTGTGACTTTTGATACGATGCCCTTTAAGGGCGGAGATGCAAATGGTCTACTTCTGGAAGGCGTGACATCAACCGCTCAAAATGATCAGGCGCTTGCAGAACTTTCACTGGGTTATATGATGAAAGAATTTGAAGCAAAGGGCGGAACCTACCCTATGAAGGTGCTGAAAACATTTATGGGCCCTGGCATTCCTCCGCTGGACAGGCGTAACGAGATTTATACCAAACTGGAAGATGAAGGAAAGATTAAGACTCTGGAGGTAATTGCACCTTCCGACTCTGCCAATGCAAGAGGAGATATGACCAATAAGACAGCGGCAATTCTGCCTAAGTATCCGGAAGGATCCGTGGATGCGATCTGGGGATGTTATGATGAGCTTGCCAAGGGCGTGCTGCAGGCACTGAATGATGCGGGCAGAACCGATATTCCTATGTATACCATTGACGTGTCCAATGATGATATCCAGCTGATGGTTAAGAATCCACAGGTGTGGAAATCTACAGCGGCGGTTGATCCAAAGCTTATTGGAATCGTGGATACCCGTCTTCTTGCCCTTAAATTATTAGGGGAAGAGACTCCCGATTATTTTGATTTAAATGCCAGCAATATAGTAACCACGCAGCTGAGTGCAGAGACCACCATGGGTGATCTGGGCAAGATTGTAGATGGCTGGGGCGATGCCGAAGATCCGAAAGGAGCCCTGTATACCGATGTGATTCAAGGGCTTTACGTAGAATAGAGGGCTTCGTTTCACAGTTATTACATAGGTAAGGAAGAGACGTCATGAACGAGATAAAGCTTGAAATGAAGGATATATCCATAGAGTTTCCAGGGGTCAAGGCTCTGAATGGAGTTGATTTTAGTTTGACAAGTGGCAGCATTCATGCGCTCGTTGGAGCCAATGGTGCCGGCAAGTCCACGCTGATGAAAGTGCTTGCCGGTGTTAACACACATTATACGGGACAAATTTGTGTCGGAGGGGAACCGGTTGAAATCCGGTGCCCCAAAGATGCAAAAAACCTTGGGATAGAGATTGTGTTTCAGGAAGTTGACACAGCCCTAATCCCATATCTGACTGTAGCTGAAAATGTGATGTTTAACACCCTGGTCAATAAAATGGGGAAAAAACAGGTTGTACATTGGAAAGAAATTAAACGGGCAGCAAAAGCAGTACTTAAAAAGTTAAATATGGCAGTCGATATTAATAAGCCTGTATCTATGCTGACACTTGCACAAAAGCAGATGGTTTTAATTGCCAGATGTGTGGCAGAAAAGTGCCGCTTTCTCATATTGGATGAACCCACAGCGCCGCTTTCTAATTCCGAGACACTGGAATTGTTCCGGGTTGTCCGGGAATTGGCAAAAGAGAATGTTGGTGTGGTATTTATCTCTCACCGGCTGAGTGAGTTATACGAGATTTGTGAAAGCATAACTATAATGAGAGATGGTATGCTGGTGACGAATTTACCTCTCACAAAGGAACTGGAGGTAAATACTCTGGTGGAATATATGCTGGGACGCTGCTATGAGGATAATTATATTAAAAAAGTATGTGAGATTGGAGAGCCGCTCCTTGAAATAGAGAACCTTACTGAGAAAGACGGCAAGGTGAAGAATATCACCATAACTGTCCGCGAAGGGGAAATCGTAGGTGTGGCAGGTCTGGTAGGGGCCGGCAAGACAGAACTATGCAAGACTTTATTTTCTGCCTATCAGCATAAAAGCGGTACGATCAAGCTCCGGGGAAAAGTGATCCGTGCAAAAGGTCCCACCCAGGCAGTAAAAAGCGGTCTGGCTCTGGTTCCGGAGGAACGCAGGAAGGAAGGAGTTCTGATCTCAGATACGTTAGTATCCAACATTTCCGTGGCGGCTATGGAAAAATATACCAACAGACTGTCTGTTGTCAATAAAAAGCGGGAGAAAGAGGATGCAAAAAATATGATCCGTGATCTTGGGATCAAGACGCCGTCTGAAAACCAGGTTGTATCTCTTTTGTCCGGAGGAAACCAGCAGAAGGTAGTAGTTGGAAAGTGGCTGAATAAAGATTCGGAAGTTTATATTTTCGATGAGCCGACAAAGGGAATTGATGTAGGTGCCAAACAGGATATGTATGAGCTGATTGAAGGCCTTGCAGCCAGAGGAAAAGGCATTATCTATGCAACCTGCGAATTTCAGGAAATATTAAGTATCTGCGACCGGATTTATGTCATGTATGACGGAGAGATCATCAGGGAGCTAAAAGCAGCAGATACTGACGAGAAGGAATTGCTTTATTATTCGACAGGAGGTAAATGATATGTCTGGGGCAGAGAAGGTAAAGAAGAAAGGTAATTTAGGAGATTTTGTAACAAGATGGGGTACAATTGCAACAATGGTAATCCTGTTTGTTCTGTTTACGTTTGGAAACTGGAGCAAGGAGACGGGGACAAGCATGTTTCTGACTCAATCCAATATGATAACGATTCTACGTGCAGTTTCGATTACCACAATTATTGCGATTGGTCTTACATTTGCGCTGGCTGTGAATGGTATGGATCTTTCCATTGGAGCCACGGCACAGCTGGCAAATGTATTTGTAATGACATGTTTTGTATGGCATAACATCAACATTGGAGTTTCGGTGATTCTTACGGTTTTAATCTGTTTAAGCGTTGCGGTGATTAACAGTATTCTGATTGTTAAATTTAAGATACCGGATATGGTTGCAGCACTTTCCGTTATGTTTATGTATCAGGGAGTTTCCATGACCTATTCAAAGGGCGGTGCTATTACGGAGCGCATGACCAGGGCTGATGGAACACAGGCGCCGGGTCTTGTTCCGGAAGCATTTCGAGCTCTTGGAAAGGAGCCGTGGCTGATTATCATCATGGTTTGTGTGGTGCTGTTTGCATATTTCTTTCTGAATTACACAAAGCATGGCAGATATATGTATGCAGTAGGAGGGAATCCTGAAGCAGCAGAGCTTTCAGGAATTCCTGTGGCAAGATATAAGATTCTGGCTTATTTTCTGTCAGCTACGTTTGCTTCCATAGGCGGTATCTGTCTGGCAGCACGTGTGGGCACAGCTCAGATTTCAGCCGGAGATGCATATTTAATGCCGTCTGTATGCGCAGCTTATATTGGCTTCTCTGTATTAGGGGCTGGGAAGGCCAATGCATTCGGAACGTTTGCAGGGGCAGTTTTAGTGGGTATGCTGGAAAATGGCCTTATCATGATGTCAGTTCCGTATTATGCAATGAACATTATTAAGGGCGCAGTGCTGGCTATTGCACTTGCAATGACCTATGCAAGCGGAAAAACGAAGAATGCAAACTGAGTCAGCAAATTATAGAATGATCAGGGGAAGGTGACAAAAATGTCTAAATACGACAGTTATTTTTTAATGAAGGCACCAGAAGTTCCGGATTACGTACAGGAAAAGCTTTCCTATTTTGACAAAGGAGCCGAGCTGGAATGTAAGGAGATTGGTGACGGAAACTTAAACTATGTGTTTCGGGTAAAGGATGCAAAAAGCGGGAAAACAATTATCGTGAAACAGGCAGGCGAGGCTCTTCGAATCTCTGCTGACATGCATATTTCCACGGATCGAGGAAGAATTGAAGCTAAGATTCTGGGAATTCAGGAGATGTATGCGCCGGGACTGGTTCCCAAGGTTTATCTCTATGATGGTGTTATGTGCGCCATGATCATGGAGGATATGACTGGCCATACTATGATGCGGACCGGTCTGATTAACCATGAGATTTACCCTCTGTTTGCGGATCATGTGACCACATTTATGGTAAATTCTCTTTTACGGACAACGGATGTAGTCATGGGGCATAAGGAAAAAAAGGAGCTGGTTAAGAGCTTTATCAACCCGGATTTATGTGAGATCAGCGAAGATCTGGTATATAGTGAACCTTTCATTGACTATAACCACAGGAATCATGTGTTTTCACCCAACCAGGATTTTGTAAGGGAACAACTCTATGAGGATCAGGCGCTGCATTTAGAAGCCGCAAAACTGAAATTTGAATTTATGAATCACGCACAATCGCTGATTCATGGAGATTTACATACAGGATCGGTGTTTATTAATAAGGAGCATACGTTTATATTTGATCCGGAGTTCGCATTTTTCGGGCCTATGGGTTACGATATCGGCAATGTAATAGCGAATATATTCTTCGCATGGTGCAATGGAGATGCTGTCATTTCTAATGAAGAAAGAAAGGCAGAATTCTGTGGATGGTGTCTTCAGACCATTTCTGATGTAGTAGATTTATTCATTAAAAAATATAAACTGGTATTTGACCAATACGCCACTGATATTATGGCAAAGGTGCCAGGATTTAAAGAGTGGTATCTGGAGCAGATTCTTTCTGATACAGCGGGAGTTGCCGGACTGGAATCAATACGCCGGACTGTTGGCATGGCCAATGTGATTGATATTACAACCATTCCGGATGAAGAGAAACGAACAAGGGCAGAGAGAATTGTGATCACGCTGGCAAAAAATTATATTATGAACCGCGACAGCTTCCGCTGCGGCGCAGATTATTTAACAGCCATCAAAGCGGCAGTCGGTAAGTATGAATCATAAAAATGGAAAGGCAAAAACATGAGTGAAGACAAAAAGAAATCCATTATGGACTATGACACAGTGGCACTTGATGAAGAAAACCAGGCTCTGGTTATCATAGACCAGACACAGCTTCCGTATCATACGGAAATTCTTTCATTAACAAAACAGGAGGATATCTGGAATGCCATCTATCTTCTTCAGGTAAGAGGGGCGCCTGCAATCGGAGTGGCGGCGGCAATTGGCATTTATCTGGCAGCAAGAGAGATTGAGGCTTCTGATTATGTAGAGTTTTACGAGAAATTTAGTAAAGCAAAGGACTATCTCGATTCAGCCCGTCCGACTGCAGTTAATCTTTCGTGGGCTTTAAAACGAATGGAAGGAATTGTGTTGGACAATAAAGACAAGTCTGTTTCCGGGATAGTGGATCTATTGCATAAAGAGGCTGTGAAAATCAGGGAAGAAGATATCTGGGTGTGTAAGACAATTGGAGAATATGGTCTTACCCTTGTAAAGCCAGGCGATGGTCTGCTGACACACTGCAATGCAGGTCAGCTTGCGACCGTGAAGTATGGTACCGCAACGGCACCTATGTATCTGGGGCAGGAACGGGGTTATCACTTCCGTATCTTCTCAGATGAAACAAGACCTTTGCTCCAGGGAGCAAGACTGACATCGTTTGAGTTAAAGGAATCAGGACTTGATGTAACTGTAATCTGTGATAATATGTCTGCTTCTGTTATGCGTAAGGGCTGGGTCAATGCAGTGTTTGTAGGGTGCGACAGGGTGGCAGCCAATGGAGATACTGCAAACAAAATCGGAACCTCCATGGTGGCACTGGCTGCTAAGCGCTACGGCGTGCCCATGTATATCTGTGCGCCTACCTCTACAATTGATTTGAATACACCAACTGGTAAGGAAATTCACATTGAAGAACGTCCTGCAGCGGAAGTAGTGGAGATGTGGTATGAAAAACCAATGGCTCCCGAAGGAGTAAAGGTGTTTAACCCTGCTTTTGATGTGACGGATCATGATTTGATTGCAGGAATTGTGACAGAGTATGGAATCGCAAGAGAGCCATATAGTGAGTCGTTAAAAGAGATATTCAGGAAGAAACAGGAAGCCGCAAAATGTGAGTGACGGTAAAGAGGATGCCTTACTTTGACGGACATCCTCCTGAAAGACCGGGCTAGGCATCGATGGCCTCATACAGGGTGACATTATTTTTGGTCAGGTATTCTGTCCACTGGCTGTCCAGATTTTTGTCGGTGATCAGTCCGGTAATTTCATCAAAGCCTGAAATCCAAATGAAAGAGGTTTTATTGAATTTGGAATGGTCCGCCACCAGATAGATATGATTGCTCCGTGTGATCAAAGTCTGCCGTATGGCTGCAATTGATTCGTTGGAATCAGTAATTCCGTGTTCCATGGATATGCTGCGGCAGGACATAAAGGTTTTATCCAGATAGAAAGACTCCAGATTCCGGATTGCTGTATTGCCAACAAATGCCTTATCTCTTGATGCATAGGAGCCTCCCAGCGTTATGAGGCGTATATCCTCTTTATCCTGCAGTTCATTGATAATGAGAAGAGAATTGGTAACGACTGTCAGGCGCATTCCCTGAAGTTCGCGGGCGATTTGCAGAGCGGTTGTAGAGGCATCTAAAAAGATGGAATCGCCGTTATGTATGAGTGAGAGGCATTTTTTAGCAATTGCCTGCTTGCTTTCCATATATGCAGTTTCCCTTATGGTAAGCTCTACATTATTCTCAACGCCGTCCTGTATAAAGGCACCTCCGTAAGTTCTGGTAAGGAAACCGTCATCTTCCAGCTGCTTTAAATCCCGGCGTATTGTTTCCTCGGTTACGGAAAAAGTTTTAGATAGTTCAGTTACTGTGACGCTTTTCTTTTCTAATATAATATCTTTGATTCTGGCTTTCCTTGTTACTGCTAACATAGGCATGTTCCTTTCTTTCTGTGAACAAATATTATTTGAAATGCAGTATGAAACCATAAGAATATAGTGACATCTAAGTATATTGTATATTTTTTTTGACGAAATGTAAAGGAAAAATGATCAAAATAAAAACAAAACAAAATAAAACACAAAAAATCAAATATAAAATCGCTAAAATACAGCAAAAAATGACAAGTTCAGACAAGCCATGTATATAGTCGTTTGAACTTTGGAGGGATCGTTATGATGACAGTTCAAGGCGTGAAATACATGTCTGATTTCGAAGCCAAAAAGGCAATTTTGGATATTGGCAAGCGTATGTATGACAAAGGATTTGTGGCTTCCAATGATGGAAACATAAGCTGTAAGGTGGGACCAAACACCATCTGGACAACACCGACCGGTGTGTCCAAGGGTTTTATGAAACAGGATATGCTTGTAAAAATGGATTTAAACGGCAAGGTGCTCATGGGGAAAGCAAAGCCCTCTTCAGAAGTAAAGATGCATTTAAGAGTCTATCAGGAAAATCCGGATGTACAGGCAGTTACACATGCTCATCCTCTGGTGGCAACCAGCTTTGCAATTGCAGGCATCAGTCTGGATGCCGCTGTTCTGACGGAAGCAGTACTGGGGCTGGGATCGATTCCTATTGCAAAATATGCAACACCTGGTACGGAAGAAGTTCCTGATTCCATTGCACCGTTTGTAAATACCCACAATGGAGTACTCCTTGCAAATCATGGAGCTTTAACCTGGGGAAAAGATATTTTTCAGGCATTCTATCGGCTGGAGTCCATCGAATATTATGCAACCATATTGATGTATACAGGGAATATAATCGGCCGCCAGAACGTACTTTCCTGCGACCAGGTAAATAAGCTGCTTGATATCCGGCAAAAGCTGGGCATTACTGCAGGCGGTATCCCACCCTGTTCCTTACAGGAAACCAATATGAGAGATGTGATTACTTCTTCCGATATCCGGCCGCCTGTTCCAGCCGCACTGATAAAGACAGATGACAGTCTAAGACAGCAGGTTCCATTTAATACTCCGGTAAATGAATTAAAAGGTGTTACTCCTCTTGTTAAACCGGGGCAGTCTTTCCATTTCCAGGAAGGCGGATGTGCCTGTGGGATATCTTCTTTGCCGAAGGAATCGGTGGAATTAAAAGGTTCAGAACATTTAAGCAAGGCAAAGGAGGAAATTATTGCTGAGGTTGTCAGAAGAGTCATGGGGCAGTTTAACTAGGAGGAAAAAATGGAAATTGGGACAAGGGAGATTGAACTGATTGTAAGGGAAGTACTTGCAGGACTGGAAAAGAAACAGGAAGCACCCTTTTATGTTCCTTCCCGGAGCGATAACGGAGTATTTGACCGGGTGGAGGACGCAATTGAGGCAGCTTACACAGCCCAGCGTGAATGGATCAATCATTATAAGGTAGAGGACAGGAGAAGGATTATTGAAGCAATTCGATCCGCTGCAGGAAAACATGCCCAGTCACTGGCATCGATGGTACGGGAAGAAACCGGCATGGGCCGTACGGAAGATAAGCTTCAGAAACATCTGGCAGTCATTGAGAGGACCCCGGGAGTGGAATGCCTGACTACGGAGGCGATCTCCGGCGATGGCGGGCTTATGATAGAGGAATATGCTCCGTTTGGAGTCATTGGAGCCATTACACCGTCAACAAACCCTACGGAAACCATCATTAACAATACAATCAGCATGATTGCCGGAGGTAATTCAGTTGTGTTTAATGTTCACCCAGGTGCCAAACGGTGCTGTGCTCATTGTCTGAAGCTGCTTCATCAGGCAATTGTGGAAAGCGGCGGACCAGCTAATTTAATTACCATGCAAAGAGAACCTGACATGGAAGCGGTTAATATCATGGCCGCTGATTCAAGAATCCGTCTGATGGTGGGGACCGGAGGAATGGGTATGGTAAATGCGCTGTTACGGTCAGGCAAGAAGACGATTGGCGCAGGTGCAGGCAATCCGCCTGTCATTGTAGATGATAGCGCAGACATAAAGCTGGCAGCAAGGGAGATTTACCGGGGAGCCTCCTTTGATAATAATATTTTATGTCTGGCAGAGAAAGAAGTCTTTGTTATGGAGCAGGCTGCTGATGAACTCATATACCAACTGAAGCAGGAGGGGGCATTTTTGCTTCAGAAAGATCAGCTGCAGGAGATCTTGAAACTTGCCATGATTGAGAAAAACGGTACTTATGAGGTGAATAAAAAGTGGGTAGGAAAGGATGCAGCTTTGTTCCTGGAAGCGATTGGTATACACAGCGATAAAGATGTGCGCCTTCTGATCTGCGAGACAGACAGAAACCACCCCTTTGTCATGGTTGAGCAGCTCATGCCTGTTCTTCCCATCGTCCGCCTTAAAACCTTTGAGGAATGTATGGAAAGTGCAAAAGCGGCAGAATCAGGAAACCGCCATACTGCATCCATGTTCTCCCGGAATGTGGAGAATATGACCAGATTTGCAAAGGAGATTGAGACTACCATTTTTACAAAGAATGGAGCGACTTTAAGAGGCGTGGGAATCGGCGGAGAAGGGCATACCACAATGACAATCGCAGGTCCTACGGGAGAAGGCCTCACCTGCGCGAAGAGCTTTACAAGAAGGCGCAGATGTATGCTGGCTGAAGGCGGCTTAAGGATCATTTAAGGGAGGTACATATGGCAATTGGCTTTTTGGAGTGTGCAGGATATGGAGCGGTTTTGTATGCCATGGATAAAGCGTGCAAGGCTGCAGATGTGAAAATCATCGGCATCGATACCATTAACCCCAAGGATGCAGCATCGTTTATTCCTCTTACCGCCCAGGTGAAATTTGAGGGTGGGGTGGATGATGTAAAGGAAGCCTGTGAAGCAGCAAGGCGGGCAGCGCTGGAGCTTAACAGTCCGGAGGAAGTCCTGGTTCGGATGATCGAAAGACCATACGAAGGAACAAAAGCATTGGCCCGCATAACAAAGGTAACATTCATGGAAGAAAATATAAATGATTAGAGGAGGTAGAATGGTATGGCATCCACATCAATCGGTTTAGTAGAAACAAGGGGATTAATTGCCTCCATTGAAGCAGCAGATGCAATGTTAAAGGCGGCGGACGTGGAACTTGTGGGAACGGAAAAGATCGGTTCCGGACTGGTGACGGTCATTGTAACCGGTGAGGTCGGGGCAGTTAAAGCGGCTACCGAAGCGGGGGAAGCTGCGGCTTCCAGAATCGGAGAGCTGGTAGCTGTCCATGTGATTCCCAGACCACATCAGGATATAGATAAAATTCTGCCAAAAGCAAAATAGTGATAGTTCCGGCAGAAAAGGTGGGTTATCATGAAAAGAAACGGAAACGCCATAGGAATACTGGAAATAAATTATTATGCCAATACAGTTTTTGTGGTTGATCAGGCGCTGAAAGCGGCGCAGGTGGAGCTTGTAAGCTGTCATAAGACATTGGGCGGCAGGATGTGCCATACTGTGCTGGCAGGTGAGACATCAGCAGTTTATGCGGCAATGGAAGCGGCCAGGGATTCCGGACGGATCGTGGGCGAGGGCAACATAAAAGTATGTGTCTCCATTAATAACCCTCATCAGGAGGTGTGGAAGCTGTTAAATATGATAGACAGACATGAGGAAGAATTAAAAACTGAGACAGGGAAGAATAATAAAAATGAAGATAAAACAGGAGGAGAAGGAAATGGCGGAGATATCAGTTAAGAAAGGCATGCTGGCACTGGGGATGGTTGAAACAAGAGGTCTGACTGCATCAATAGAAGCGGCAGATGCCATGCTAAAAGCAGCAGATGTTGAAATGGTGGGGACAGAAAAAATTGGCTCAGGTCTGGTAACCGTTATGGTACAGGGAGATGTCGGAGCTGTAAAAGCAGCGGTAGAGGCAGGAGAGGAAGCTGCTTCCAGAGTAGGTGAGCTGGTAGCTGTTCATGTAATTCCAAGACCACATAATTCCATAGCAGGAATTATACCGCTGATTAAATAAAGGAAAAAGTGTCTGATGGAAAACAGGGAAGAACTGATTCAGAAAATAACAGGAATGGTTCTGGAACACTGGGACCGGCTGAGTACTGATCCCTATCAGGTTCCGGTTGGTATTTCGGCAAGACATGTACATTTATCAAGAGAACACGTTGAAATGCTGTTCGGAGCAGGATATCAGCTCACACCTCAAAAATCATTGAGCCAGCCTGGTCAGTTTGCATGCAAAGAACAGGTGGAAGTCTGCGGTCCGGCAGGATCCATTTTAAAAGTCCGGATTCTGGGGCCGGAGAGGAAACAAAGTCAGGTGGAGATGGCTTTTAGTGACTGCAGAAACCTTGGAATTCATCCCCCTGTCAGGACTTCCGGAGATTTAAAAGAAACTCCGGGAATCCTGCTTAAGGGACCTTCCGGTAAAGTCTGTCTGAAAGAGGGTGTTATTATTGCTGACCGTCACATTCATATGACGCCAGAAGAGGCAGAATGGTTTGGCGTATCGGATGGAGAACGGGTGAATGTGATGGCTCCGGGCGAAAAAGGAGGGATCCTTGGCCGGGTTCTTATCCGGATTACCAGGGAGAGCCGTCTGGATTTTCATGTAGATACAGATGATGCTAATGCATTTTTGCTCAAACAGGGGCAGTGGGTAACCATTAGAAAGGATGATTCCAGATGATATTAGGAACGATTATGGGGACCGTGGTTTCCACAAGAAAGTGCAGAAATCTGGTGGGGTTTAAGCTCCTTTTGGTGGAACCGTATTATGGAGAAAAAAAGAATATATTCGTGGCAGCTGATACCATGGGAGCAGGAATTGGGGAACTGGTGCTGGTAACGACTGATGATACTACCCAGTTTGCCCTTGACCGCACGGCACCGGTTGATGCTTTTGTTGTGGGAATTGTAGATGCACCTCCTCAATTGGGGAAATAAACAGAGGGAGGGAAATGATATGGAGCAGGGGATATTAAAGGTCCTTGCGGTAGCAGATCCGGCAGTAAATGGTTATCTGGATAAAGAATTGGGGATTCTGGACGGATATAAGGGAAGTGTGGAGTTTCAGATTGTACCATGGTCGGATTATTATGCCAGAATGATGGAATCGCTTACCGGAAACGGTGATTATGACATTATTATGGCAGCAGGTCACCTATGGCTTTCTGATTTCGTACAAAAGGGTTATCTGGCGCAAATAGAGTTTGAAGAGGCTGATATTCTTCCTGCCATTGCCAGGGAAATGAGGTATCAGAAAAAGGTATACTTATCTCCCTCGTTCTGTGACGGTCATATGATTGTATACCGTAAGAGTCTGCTTTATAAAGTGCTTGGAAAGGAACTGGGGCCTGTTATCCCGCCACAGGAATACATGGATACAGCAAAGGCACTTGCAAAGGTATATGGAAGAAAGGCCGTGGCAATGAAGGCCGATTCCTCTGAAATATTTACCGATGCACTTCCTTTTCTTCGTATGTATGGGGGAGACGTCTATGATCCGGAGGGGAATCCGGTCTGCAGTGATGAAAAGACCATAAGAGGGCTTGAGTCTTATTGTGAACTAAAGTCATTTGCTCTGGAAGGTACGGAACACTTTGCAAATGAGGAAATTGCAGAGGTGATCCGAAAGAAAAAGGCTGTCATGGCAGTAACATGGAGCGGACAGCTTGGATCTGTATGGGAGAAGGGCTGTCTGGAACCGGAGGATTTGGGCTTTAGTACATTTCAAACCGCATGGAATGTGACGTGGTCCTTTGCTGTCTGCTCAGGAAGCAGGAAACGGGAAGCTGCCAGCGACTTTTTAAGATATCTGCGTTCTCCTCTGGTTGACTGCAAAACAGGAGGGGTAAGCGGGGCACCTGTGAGAGAGTCAAGCTATCAAAAGGGGGCTGGTAACTGTCCATGGTTTCCGGTGCAGAAGAAGATGATTGAGTCTGCCAAGCCCCTTCCCCATATTAAGCGGTCAGGAGATAAAAACGCAGTCCTCTACAAAAAAATATACCAGGCTTTCACAGGAGAAATGTCAGCCAAAGATGCGATGGAATCAGCAGAGCGGGAAATAGCTGATAAAACCTGATGGAGGAAAAATTATGAAGATTATTATAATCGGAGGAGTAGCGGCAGGTATGAGTGCCGCCTCCAAGATACGCAGGCTGAATTCTGATATTCAGGTAACCGTTTATGAAAAGGGAGGATTTCTCTCCTATGGTGCATGCGGGCTGCCTTACTATGTGGGAGACTTTAATCAAGATTTCAGAAAAATGATTGCCCGCAGCCGAGAGGCCTTTGATCAGATGGGAATAGAAACGTTTCTAAGGCATGAGGTGATATCGGTTGATGCCGGGAAGAAGCGGATTATCGTGAGAGATCTTGTATCTGGCAGGGAGTTTGAGGATGTCTATGATAAGCTGATGATCGCAGTGGGAGCAGAGGCAGTAATTCCTCCATTTCCCGGGAGAGAGCTGCTGGGAGTCCATGCTTTAAAGAATATGGAAGACGGCATCTTTTTAAAGGAATTCTCAAAAATGGAAAAGATCCGGAATGTCGTCATCGTAGGCGGGGGCTACATTGGTGTAGAATGCGCCGAGGCTTTTTTGCATATAGGGAAAAACGTACGCATGATAGAAACGGCTCCCAGAATTCTTGCATCGTTTGATGAAGAAATGACTGTGCTTGCGCAGGAAGAACTGTTAAAGCAGGGGGTAAAGCTTCATATTGGTGAAAAAGTGGAGGCGTTTGAAGGCGATGGGCTGTATGTCAACCGCGTAATTACAAACAAAGGAAGCTATGATGCAGATTTGGTGATTGTTGCAGCAGGGGTAAGACCCTGTACAGAATTTCTAAAAGATACCGGTATAGAGAGAGGGAAAAACGGAGCAATCGTAGTAGACAGGGAAATGAGAACTTCCATACCGGATATTTATGCAGCAGGTGACTGTATACTGGTCTATCATGAAGTTTTAAATGAAAACAGCTATCTGGCTCTTGGAACTGTGGCGAATAAATGCGGAAGAATAGCAGGTACCAATCTGGCAGGAGGCAGTGAAGTGTTTCAGGGAGCGCTGGGTTCCGCAGCGGTTAAGGTGTGCGGGCTGGAATTGGGGCGGACCGGCATGAGCGAAGCGGATGCAAAACGTCTTTCTATCGATTACAGTACGCTGCTTGTCACGGTTAATGATCATCCGGCTTACTATCCGGGCCCTACCCCGATTACAATTAAGCTGCTCTATGAAAAGGGAACCAGGCGTATTCTTGGCGCCCAGACCTGCGGGGAAAAGGGAGCAGTTCTTCGGGCGGATGTTTTTGCCGTGGCCATTCACTGCAGGATGACAACCGCAGAACTGGGAATGACAGACCTTATTTATGCACCTCCGTTTGCAGGAGTCTGGGATGCTATACAGATTGCCTGTAATGCGGCGAAGTAGGGGTGACAGGCGAGAAAGGGGCAGTTCATGAGCAAAATTATATCGATGCAGGAAGCGGCAGCCCTGGTCAGTGACGGGGCAGTTCTTGGGATTGGCGGGAATGTACTTCACCGCGCGCCTATGGCTTTTATAAGGGAACTGGTACGGCAGAGAAAGAGTAATTTAAAACTGGTTAAAACTGCGGGCGCAATGGATGTGGATATGCTGTGCCTTGGAGAATGCGTAACCAGTGTAGATGCAGGGTTTATCAGCTATGAAAGTGAATTTTCTCTGGCGATGCATTACAGAAAGGCAGTGGAGAGCGGAAGAGTAAAAGGAAATGAGCATGCCTGCTATACGGTCATTTCTGCACTTAGGGCAGCCAGCTATGGAATTGGATTTATGCCGGTAAAAGGTCTGACAGTCAGCGATCTAATTGAAGAAAATGATTATTTTACCAGAATACAGGATCCATTTACGAATGAAATGGTTACGGTAGTAAAAGCGATTCGCCCGGATGCAGCAGTGATTCATGTTCAGGAAGCAGATGAAGATGGCAATGCCAGAATCACAGGTCCGCTGTTTGAGGACGTCCTGCTTTCCAGAGCGGCAAAGAGTGTGATTCTTACAGCAGAACATATTGTTCCTGGTTCTTTATTTTCCAGCGGTACGAAGAAAGCGGATATACCGCATTTCCTGGTTCGTGGAGTGGTTCATGCCTCAAAAGGTGCTGCTCCCTGTTCCTGTGCGGGAAGCTATGATATTGACACAAAAGGTATACGTACATTTAAAGAGATTAAGGACCAGGATGGTCTGGATTTTTATCTTTCGGCATATGAAAAGGCGGACCGCAGAGGCTGGGGAGGCAAAAATGATGGAAAAAGATAACCGGATCTGTGACATTATGGTGTGCGCAATGGCCCGCATGATTCAGGATGGAGATAAAGTATTTCACGGAGTGTCCTCCCACATGCCTATGATTGCTGTGCTTCTTGCTAAGGAACTCCATGCTCCGCATGCGGTGCATTTGAACATACCGGGAGGAGTTGATCCGACACCCGGAAAGCTTAAAAAATATACCAGTGCAGGCAGTGAGCTGTTAGAAGGCGCAAGATCCTGCTTCCCTCTTATGGAGGTATTTGATTTATCCATGAGAGGAGGGCTTGATATGGCATTTTTAAGCGGTGTCCAGTTTGATATCAGGGGCAATGTGAATGCGTCAGTGATCGGTAATTACCAGAAACCAAAAGTAAGACTTCCGGGAGGTGCAGGAAGTGCAGTTTTGATACCGACTGCAAAGAGGGCTGTTATCTGGAGAACAAAGCATGATAAACGGACGTTTGTAAACCAGGTGGATTTCATTACAACAAAAGGGAATGTGGACCGGATTGTAACTCCTCTTTGCATTTTCAAAATGGAAAATGGAGAACTGGTTCTGGATACCATACACGAAACATCATCTCTTAAGGAAGTTCAGGAAAACACCGGATTTCCAGTTAAATATTCACGAATTGAAATCACCCCGTCTCCTGTAAAAAATGAGCTTTCTGTGTTAAAACGGATCGATCCGGGTGATTTCAGAAATATAGAATTTTAGGGAGAATTTACTATGGGGCTTTTAAGAGTGAATGCAGTGGCAACCAGTTTTTTTGGAAGGGGATCCATTGGAATGCTGCCTGCGGAACTTAAAAAAAGAGGGTTGAAACGGGGGCTCATTGTAACGGACCAGTTTCTGTTTAAGAGCGGAGCAGCGGATAAAGTGGGGTTATTTTTGCTGGAAGCAGGAATCGAGTATGCCGTCTATTATCTGGTACAGCCGAATCCTGCGGTGGCAGTAATCAATGAATGCCTGGAAGCAGCAAAAGCTTTAGATGTTGATTTTCTGACTGCCGTTGGCGGCGGATCTGCCATTGACACAGCGAAGGCAGTCAGCATTGTACTGGAAAACGGCGGACGGATTGAAGATTATGAGGGAATGAATCAGTCTGACAGACCTGGAATACCCGTTGTGGCAGTAAATACAACGGCTGGAACAGGTTCAGAAGTTACAGCATTTTATATTGTAACCAATCCGGACAAGCACACAAAAATGTGTATGGTGGATACGAATTGTATGGTGAGCATCGCTGTCAATGATATTGACTTTATGATGAGTATGCCCAAAAATCTGACTGCATCAACCGGAATGGATGCAATGACTCATGCCATTGAGGCAGCGGTTTCAAAACGTTGTACTCCATTTACAGATAAAGATGCCCTTTGGGCAATCGGGGTAATCAGCCGTTATCTTTCTAAAGCTGTGGAAGACGGAGGAAATGAAACTGCCAGAGAAATGATGGCTTATGCAGAATACAGCGCGGGAATGGCGTTTTCTAACGCTGGGCTTGGTATGGTTCATGCCATGGCGCACTCTCTTGGGGGACGTTTCAATCTTCCTCATGGTGTCTGCAATGCTATTTTATTGCCCTATGTAATGGAATTCAATGGAAGTACAAAAAACATAGCAGAGCGTTATAAAAAAGTGGCAGAAAGCCTTGGCATAGAGGGAGTAGAGACCATGTCAGGGGAACAGGCCGTGAGGGAGGCAGTTACCTGGATCAGAAAGCTGTCTAAAAGAATCGGACTGGCAGAATGCTTAAGTGAGTTTTCTGTGGATTACCGTGCTTTTGGGGATCTGGCGGAAAGTGCGATGGTTGATGCCTGCATGGAAGACAATCCGTTTAGACCTTCAAAAGAAGAAATTATTGGGGTATATCAAAAGGCTTATTATGGTATTTCATCAAAATAGGAGAGGGTGAAAGAATGAAAAAGATAATGAATGATCCGGAAAATTATGTAAATGAAATGCTGGAAGGGATCTACCTGACACATCCAGATCAACTTACCTTTACAGGAGATGATCTGCGCTGTCTGGTAACGGCCCAAAAGACAGCAGGGAAGGTTGGAATCGCCACTGGAGGAGGATCCGGACATCTTCCGCTGTTTTTAGGCTATGTGGGCAAGGGAATGTTAGATGGCTGCTGCGTAGGAGATGTGTTTCAGTCTCCAAGCGCCAATCAGATGCTGGAAGTGACGAAGCGCATAGACGCAGGGGCAGGAGTCCTTTATATCTACGGGAATTATAACGGGGATATTTTCAATTTTGAAATGGCCGCTGAAATGGCGGACATGGAAGAAGGGATTCGTGTGGAGCAGGTGGTTGCCGGAGAAGATGTAGCCTCCCCCCCGGCGAAAGATGGAGGGAAGAATACCAGAAGAGGAGTTGCGGGTATTTTTTTCGTATATAAATGCGCGGGAGCGGCAGCGGCCTCAGGAAAAGATCTTTCGGAAGTAAAGCGGATTGCAGAAAAGGCAGCTTCAAATGTAAGAACTATGGGAGTTGCACTGACACCCTGCACGGTGCCAAGAGTCGGTCATCCCGGATTTGAGATCGCTGAGGACGAGATGGAATTAGGTATGGGAATTCATGGAGAGCCGGGAATCCGCCGGGGAAAGATGGAGACTGCAGATCAGATTACAGAAGAAATGGTTGATAAAATCTTAAACGATATTTCTTATGAACCAGGAGATGAAACGGCGGTTCTTGTTAATGGGCTGGGTGCGACGCCACTTGATGAGCAGTACATTGTCGCAAGAAAGGTTCATCAGATATTAAAAGAAAAGAATATCCGGGTTCATCGCTGTTATGTGGGGGAATATGTCACCTCGATTGAAATGGCAGGTTTATCCATATCCCTTTTAAAATTGGATGAGGAACTTAAAGTTTATCTGGATGCTCCGGCAGATACACCATTTTTTAAGCAGGAACAGATTGGAGAATAATATGAATCAGCAGGAACTGATTGCCATGCTTGGCAGGATCAGCAAAATAATGGAAGAAAACCGGGATTATCTCATTGAACTTGACAGTGTAGTCGGAGACAGTGACTTAGGCTTAACCATGTCTGACGGGTTTCGCTCCGCCTATGATTCAGTGTCTGATGGAATGGAACCGGATCTGGGAAAGCTGCTTTATAAGGCAGGTAAGATCATGGGCAATAAGGTTCCTTCCACCATGGGGACATTGATGGCTGCGGGTCTTATGCGTGCGGGAAAAGCTTTAAAGGGGAAAACGGAACTTAATGATCATGATGTTGTTTCTCTGTTTCAAGCTTATAAGGACGGGGTTGCTGATCTTGGTAAGGCAAAATCAGGAGAAAAAACGTTTCTGGATGGGTTTCAGCCTGGAATAGACGCACTTGCGTCTGGCTTAGATGCCGGTATATCTCTTGAGATGGCCTTACAGGAGGCAGCCAGTGCCGCGTGGGCAGGTTTTGAAAATACCACAACTATGGTCGCAGTTCACGGAAGGGCGGCCACAAGAGGGGAAGCTTCCCGCTCCTTAAAGGATCCGGGAGCCGCTGTGGGGGCTCTGATTTTGAAAGCAGTTGCAAAAAGGTAGATCCTAAAACAAAGAAAACCGCTGTTAGCAGGGATGATTAATTACTTACTAATCAGTGGTTTTTTGATGAAAGGTCTTTACTAAATGTAATTTATCTGATAAGATGATATTGCTTAAATCTGAATTCATTTCTATCATATGCATTATCTGTTTCATATTCTAAATTATTTAAATTTATTTCCCTTTACACGCTTTTTATTTTCTATATTATCTTGTAGTAATAATCATTCAGCTTATTTTCCGCAATTTCAGGCTTTACGTGAATTTTTCTTTATAAATTTCAGGAGATTTCTCTAATTCTAAATAGTGGGTCTTTCCCATTTTCTTTATGTATTCTATTTCTTTTATTCCCTGGTATTACAGTGTATGTACGAGTAATAGTCAAATATAATTTGCTGCATTTTTTGAGAGGAGGTATCAGGTCAGTCAATGAAATGAAGGAGATGATTTGAGCAGGAACAATTAACAAAATGGGCAGGCGATGCAGGCAATGCAGCTGCCTTTTGGCAGAAATATCGGGAAGGACGATGAATATTTCAAATGGCTATTAAAAATTGGTTTGTTTTTCTGAGCACAATACTGATGATATTAAGTATCTCTAAGCAATGAATAAAGGGATCAGGAAGGATTAAATAATGTTGATCATCATGTTGGTTCCGTATTTAATACTTGGTTTTATATATGCATCAGCTGTAGTTTTGGGTGTGACACTTCTATTCTGTGCAGTTGTTTTTAAGCCGAAGCAGAAAAAGGAGAAAGGCGGTGGTCATAAGGTCAGAGAATCATAGCAGAACTGATGAAATGATACAGTATAAAAATAATAATCGCTCCGATGTCCAATCACGACAGAGGAAGAATGGAGGAAAATATGAATCGAGTAATTTTAATGGGAAGACTAACCAGAGACCCGGAAGTGAGATATTCACAAGGAGAACGTACAATGGCAATTGCCAGATATACACTTGCCGTTGACCGCAGAGGACGTAAAAATCAGGAAAGCAGTGAGCCAACAGCTGATTTTATTAACTGTGTCTCATTTGATAAAACAGGAGAATTTGCAGAAAAATATTTTCATCAGGGAATGAGAATATTGGTTACGGGAAGAGTTCAAACGGGCAGTTATATAAATAAAGACGGAGTTAAGGTTTACACTTTTGAGGTGATTGCAGATGAACAGGAGTTTGCTGACAGTAAAAACATGTCTGCTGGAGGAAATCAGGCGGTTTCAAGGCAAGAACCTTCCAGCGCAATGGGAGATGGGTTTATGAATATCCCCGATGGTATTGATGATCCGGATTTACCGTTTAGCTAAGGTGGATAATAGAGATGATTATTGGAATTGTGCTGAGGAGGAAAAAAGATAATAGAAGACATAATTGAAAATATAATATTTGGCACTGCTTTTCTTACAATTCTGGTTTTTATTGGGGGGTCCTTTAACATCTCATACGGGGCAGAAAAAACAGTTGAAATAAAGAAAGAATTCCGGACAATTAATAAGGAGGATGAGGGTAGAAGCCATTTCCAGAGGACCATCAAAATAAATGGAATAAAATACAGGCTAAAGTTCTTACAGACAGAAAGTGAGGAGATAATTTATCCGGGCAGTGTTTTAACAATTGATTCACCGCCATTTGTGGGAAGCCCGGAAGGGTATATGCCCCAGAAAACAGTGGAAGAAGGGGGAAAGAAGTATCGTCTGACTGCAAGTGAGATTCTGGATATTTCTTTAGAAGAAAAAACGGAGTATTCAGAATCCTCTATTTTATATAAGGGTGTGGAGTATATTGACCAAATGCCTGAACAGGCACAGGTACTGGTGACAGATGAAGACTTAAACCAGGAACAAACAGTTGAATTGCCTGCAGTTTCCCATGTAGAAGAAGGTAATTACTGGAACTACGATTTTACCTTTCCCATAACGGTTTCCGGCTATCAGGAAAAATCATATCTGCTGGGAGATACGGAAATACCAAATGGCGTGCCTCTTATAGATTATGCAGAAGCGTTTTTAAAGTATTTAAATCTACCCCTGGATTATTATCAAATAACAAGCATCGAATGGGCTGGAAAACCGGAGGAACTAAATGGAGATTTGGTCCGTACCGCACAGGCGCGTGGGAGGAAGCTGGTAAAAAATATTAGGGGTATCTATGGAGGGGAGGTCACATTTCCGGCTGTACAGGCCAAGGTATATCGGGGAACTTATGTGGAAGAGGGCGCGGAAAACCAAACAGATCATTTGATTTATAAGAAAATTGTAACAGCTGTTTATGAACGTGAGACCAGGGAGGGATTTCCAGAGATATTAAAATCCATTCTTACAAAAACAATTGTACTGACTGGATTCCTGATATTGTTAATAGTGATTCTGATTCTGAACAGAAAGAAAAAAAGGTCAAAGACTAATTCGGCATCTGACTTAAATTCCGGTTGAAAAAGAATCCTGTCCCTGTGGATTAATTAACGTCGGCTGACATATATTGAAACAAGTAACTGCATGAATGAGGTGAAATCGTACTGCATGAGAGTAGAAAATATTTATCCCAATTACAAAAGCAATCGTGACAGGGAGAAATCGGTGCAGAAGATATATGAAGAGCTTCAATTAATTTTTTATCATAAATCACAATCTGAAAAGAATTGTTCTCTCATAGAAAAAGAGCAAATGGTTGCTGAAAAGAAGGGAAATTAATTGAGCCATATGGATGCGATTTATGCAAGACAGTCGATTGATAAAAAAGACAGTCTCTCCATTGAGACGCAGCTTAGTTTCGCCAGGAGTATTGCAGTTGGAGAGCCGAGATTATACATAGACAGGGGCATTTCGGGTAAAGATGTGGTACACAGACCGGAGTTTTTAAAATTACTAAATGATATAAAAAAAGGTACGATCAACAGAATCCTTGTTTATAAGCTTGACCGTTTTACCCGCTCGCTTCTGGATTTTACAAACACCTGGGAATATATGAGCAAATATAAGGTAGAGTTTATTTCCGTTACGGAAAATTTTGATACCTCAACACCCATAGGGAAAGCAATGATATTTATTATGGCCGTGTTTGCTCAGATGGAGCGGGAACAGATTTCGAAAAGAGTCTATGACAATTATTATGACAGGATTGAACTGGGGCGCTGGCCGGGAGGTCCCGCTCCCTATGGTTACAACAATACAACAATTATCCAGGGAGAGCAAAAAGTTTCTTCGCTGAAACTGGAAGATAACATAAAGAATCTGGAAGAGATTATGAAGATTTATGCTTATCCAACTACCAGTCTGGGAGATATCGGGCGAATGATGACAGCAAAACAATGTCCTGGACCAAACAGTGAAAAATGGTCCGCCTGTTCCGTTGGGAGGGTGCTTAGAAATCCTGCCAGCGTAAAATGTGATCATGCTGTTTATATGTACTTTAAGAAACTTGGAGTAAATATTATGAATCCACTTCATGCTTTTAACGGGGAGCACGGAGGCATGCTGGTGGGGAAAAAGGGAGCAGTGACAAAAGGAGCACTGGATTCAAAGGAGGCTACCTTCGCTATTGGAAACTGGCCTGGATATATTGATTCTGAGTTGTGGCTCCGGTGCCAGAAAAAACTGGACACAAATGAGAAAGTGGCCTCAAATGATGGTCCGCGCAACAGCTGGCTGACGGGACTGATCAAATGCGGAGAATGTGGGAGGGCAGTTATGGTCCGAAAATACAAGCGCAAATCAGATGGGGAAACAGTCCGGACTTTGAGATGCCGTGGAAAGGATTTTCTGGATTGTAATTTAAAACCGCAGATGAGGATTGAACAGATTGAGGGTTCTGTAGAGATAGAATTGGAAAAGATTCTTGACAGCTGCAAACCGACGCCAATTGAAAATGCCAATGAAACCAATGAACTGGAGCTGGATCTGATCCGGACGGATGAAGCTGTTACTAATCTAATGCAGGTTCTTAAGACGAAATCAGTCAGTTCACTGACAGTTGATTATATTAATAAAGAGTTGGAAGAACTGACGCAGACAAAAGAAAAATTATTGAAGGAGAAAGGAAAAATGGTCAGGAAATCTGAATTACCGCAAAAAATTATTTTTTCCCAGTTAAATAAAGAAGATAAACGGGCGGTGGCATTTTCTTATCTGGAAACAGTCGTGGTTTACGAAGATTATATCAGTTTGATATGGAAAAAATAGCTAAAAATGCACATTTTTAAAAGAAGTATCCCTGTGAAACAAGATGTGGATGCTTCTTTGTGTTTTCCGGACATATGCAGTATCTGACTTACCATACAATCAACAGCACGGATGCATTTTCTTCCATGACATTGCCGACGATCATCGCAGTTATTCTGATTTATATCATACTGGTATTCCAGTTTGGAGATCTTGTAGAGCCGCTGATCATAATGGGGACGATTCCGCTGTCCTTTATCGGAATTATCTGGGGATTAAAGTGGATGGGATACCCCATTGGATTTATGGCGCTGTTAGGTGCAATCAGCCTCATGGGAGTTGTTGTTAATAACGGTATTGTTCTTCTGGATTACATCAAGGTGCTTCTGCCCCAGTCGGACAGCATTAAGGAAGCCATTGTTAAGGCATGTGAAACGCGAATGCGCCCAATCATGATTGGAATGATAACAACCGTTTTCTCCCTTCTCCCTCTCATGACTTCAGGAGGACCGCTGTGGGCACCTATGGCTACAGCAGTAATATTTGGAATGATCCTGTCCACAGTTTTAACTATGATTGTCATTCCCTGTGTATATGCAATGATTGCCTCTGGACGTACAAAACAAGAATAGAATAAAATTATTTCAAAAAGGTAAAAGAAGGCTTTGTTCAAAATATTATGAACAAGGCCTTTCATTTATATGAGGTTGAATTAAAAAACTACTAAACAAATAAATTATATTTTTTTGAAAAATATGTTATTATAATGACAAAGATTGAAAACGGGAGGTACTATGGAAAATCATATAAAAATAATCGACGCCATAAAAGTATACTGCCTCGGGCATTCCGGTGCTTATGAAGCAAGACCTTTTGGGGAGTATCCAATCTGTTACAAGGTGATGGGGAAAATATTTGCCCAGTTCAATCCTCAGGAAAATTTCTATAAAATAACCTTAAAATGCGATCCGGAAAAATCATACCTTTATCGTCAGCTATATCCGGGAATAATAGTAAGGGGTTACCATTGTCCTCCCGTACAGCAGCCGCATTGGAATACGGTTGATTTAGATGCGTTTTCAGATGAGAAGCTGCTGTTTCAGATGATAGATGAGGCTTATGAATCTGTGATTAATAAATTCAGTAAAAAAGCAAAAGAGAAGCTGAGCAGTCTGTCTGTGCTGGAGTTTCGGGACATGGATGGAGATAATCCTGATTTTGCAATGCTTTGCAGAAGGCTGGACCGCGCACTGGATGAGATTGTGGGAAGTCATTATCAAAGAAGCCAGTATGATCAGTACAATCAGAGAGACAGCATTCATGATGTGATTGTTGCATATCACAATGGAGAACCGGTGGCGTGCGGAGCATTTAAAATGTTTGACGAAACTCATGCGGAGCTGAAACGGGTTTATGTGGATCCGTCACATCGTCATATGGGATTAGGCGGGGAAGTAATCAGGAGATTAGAGGCAAAGGCAAAGATGAAAGGTTATGGCTGGTGTATTCTGGAAACCGGGCGGCTGTTAGATGCAGCTCATACAATGTACAAAAAGGCAGGTTATCAGATTATTCCTAATTATGGCCAGTATGCGGGGATGGAAGATTCCATTTGTATGGAACGTAAAATTTGATGGGGGAAGAAACCATAGAAAAATATGAACCTGGATTGAAGAAAAAATCATTTTCCCTGTTCTTTCATGGAGGAGAGATCTGGTGTGAGCATTTGGATTCTCTTTATGATCAGATGGAGCTGTTAAAGCAGAAATTTATGCAGGATTTATTACAAATACAAAAGCCGTCTTCCAGTTCATTTGTAGCGGTTATTCTGGATGATTCAAATGTTGACAGTGTTATATTGAATGAGATACTGGATGAGTTTTTTAAATTAAATAAGCAGTTGCGTAAAGTTGTCTTTGTGGGGTTAAATTCAAAAATGAAACGATATATGAAAAAAAGAAGCGCAGATACCAACTTCTTAATGATCTGCATGGATGATCTGGAAAAGGCGAAAGAATGGCTGGTAAGGAAAGAGTGAATGGGCAGGGAATCAGGAGACAGGAATTGAAAAAACAGAGGTTCGGAGAAGCAATTTATGTTTATGAATACAGACTTTTTAAAAAGTGAAGAAATATTTCTCAAGTTAGAAAAGACAACTGTTGGCAATATCCATAAAGAATGGCTTCCTGCATATCACTTTGCGATATGTGATAAACAGGGAGAAGAAGTTGGCGGTTGTGATTTACGGATTGGACATAACAAAAGTGTGTACTATGGCGGCAATATTGGGTATCACATAGATGAGAATTACAGGGGACACCATTATGCGGGAAAAGCCTGCCTGTTACTGTTTCAGTTAGCCAAAAAACATAAGATGGATTACCTTATTATCACCTGCAATCCCGATAACCATGCTTCAAGGAAGACCTGTGAGTATGCAGGCGGAACATTGGAAAAAATTGTACAAATACCAGATGATAATGATATGAGAAAAGTTGGAGAAACGGAAAAATGTATCTATCGGTTTCATTTACATGATTATTAGAGATTAGTGAGGTGACTAACAATGAAAAATGAATTACATGTCTTTTTTGATTATATCTGCCCGTTTTGCCTGAAAGCACATAACTATTTAAAGGAGCTTATGCCGGAATATCCGGATCTGCCTATAGTCTGGCATCCCTGTGAATCTCACCCCAGACCAGACCAATATGGTCCTCATAGTGATTTGTGCATACAGGGATATTTTTATGCACTTGATAATGGAGTTAACATTTTGAATTACCATGACCGTATGTACCAGGCAATCTTTAAAGATCATGTTAATATTGAGGATATTGATGCTCTCAGCGATTATGTCAGTGATATGGTTGATGTTAATAACTTTAAACAGTCGATTCTACAGGGAACTTACCTTGAAAAACTTGCAGGGTCCAATGAACTTGCGTTTGAATATTCTGGCGTCTGGGCAGTCCCTGCATATAGAATGGGGGATTTGAAACTAGATGCAGTTGAAAATGTGGGTGTTAATAAAGAACAGCTTCGGCAGTTTTTAAAGGGGGAAAGCAATGCAGCTGAAAGATAATATGTTATTAAATATTGATAAGGCTATCAAAGCGGATGCGGCCGAAATAGTTGAATATCTTAATATTGTGGGCGGAGAGAGTGATAATTTATTGTTTGGAGCAAATGGTTTTCAGATGCCGGTAGAAGCAGAAGAAAATTTCATAGAAAACCTGCTGGATTCTAATGTTTCGGCTCTGTTTGCAGGGAGAATTGAAAATGAAATAGCATGCATAGGCAGTATAATGACCTCACCAAAAGAAAGGATATCTCATCAGGCGGATCTCGCCGTTTCAGTTAAAAAGAAATATTGGGGTTTAGGTGTAGGAACACACCTGATGCAGACAATGATTTCTTTTGCTAAAAGTAATGGTCAGACAGAGATATTGCATTTAGGCGTGAAAGATGATAATTTAAATGCAGTAAAACTTTATAAAAAAATGGGTTTCAATGAAATTGGCAGGCATAAAAATTTCTTTAAAATCGACGGTAAATATTACGATGAAATTCTAATGGATTTGTATTTATGAAATCATAGGTAATACCCCTTTCCTTTATAATCAAAGCAACTAAACTATGAAAATAATTTAATGACATATTCCTTACATAAAGGATTCAAACTGAATGCTATATCAGGTATAATACAAAGTAATTAAATTAAACGGGGATAAGCCAATGCAAAGCTATTATTGGGATACTCAAATTGAGTATTTAAAGAAATGTGACTTAGCTATTTGCCAAGCGGTACTGCGTCATATCCCTCAATATAAGCGCGTATTAAAAAATATGGTTGATTCAACAGCAGATGGTGGAAAGATCATATGTATTGAAGTGAATAGAAGAATGGAAAATGCTGGCTTATACATGGAGGGATTTGATTTTCGTGTTGATGAGAGAGATGCACTTATAAAAGAGAGATGGCGGGAAGAAGAGCAAAATAACGTGCGTGATTATCTTGCGGGGATTAAGATACCTATTTTTATGGAGGAGCCTGGTCTGAGGGATGTATCGGTTCGAGTCAATGATTTCGTTGAATTTATAAGCCGGAAACAAGATGGAGATGGATATAACGAGCATATCAATGCGTTTATGGCAGAGCATGGGTTTGAAGATCACTTAAAAGACGGCATTTCTATCTCTGCATTAAATGCAAGATCATTATTAATTTCATTTGGAACGAAATAATATAAATTTTAATGGCATGGGAGTTATGATATGGAAATTGATTTAATAAAAAATCTTGATAAAATACACACAACAGAATTAGGCGCTCAGAGGATCAGGAAGAATCTGAGTCTGGACATGCCGGATTTAATTGCATGGAGTAAAAATAGAGTTGAAAATGCAGACAGTATAAGCAAAAAAGGAAAGAATTGGTATGTGGATGCTGATGGCTGCATTTTAACTATTAACGCAAATAGTTATACAATAATTACAGCTCATAAAAAGAAATAAAAAATCATAGTTTAAAGGGAAGAACAGGCTGGTGTGAAATTCTCTTAAATAGAGCGGAGGACAAAACTATGAAAGTGTTTGTCGTGTACTGCCATCCAAGTAAAAAAAGCTTTACTCATGATATCAAACAGGAGTTTTTAAAGGCACTAAATGACGCAAATCATGAATTTATTGTCTCTGATTTATACGAGATGAACTTTAATGAGGAGATATCAGAAGACGAATATGAGAGAGAAGCTTATTACAGAACGGAAATTCCGGTGGCGGACGATGTTATTGAAGAACAGCGTAAAATTCAGGAATCTGATGCAATCGTATTCATATATCCTGTTTTTTGGACGGAGGCTCCTGCAAAATTAGTAGGGTGGTTTGACCGAATATGGGCGAGCGGTTTTGCGTATGCGGATAGCCGGACATCTTAAAAATGCGTATAAGATAGGGTTGAAATTCTGAATATATTAAGGTACATATAGAAATATGTCATTTGAATAAGGCGGTAAAATCGCAGAGGATGGTCATTATATGAAAATCGAAAGTACAAAACTCAAAGATGTTAAAATTATTGAATACGATCCCAGGTTTGATAACAGAGGCTTTTCATACTGTATCTTTAATAAAAGCGAATTAGAGCAGGCAGATATCAATTTCGGGTACATTGAGGAACGGGTGTATTTCTCGGAAAAAGCAGGCACGCTCTATGGCATTCATTTTCAGAATAATCCCAGACCCCAGACAAAGCTTCTATATTGTATTAAAGGCAGAGGAATTGATTATGCGGTTGATTTACGAAAAAATTCGCCCACGTATTTACAGTGGGTTGGAGTGGAATTAAGTGCTGAAAACAGGAGACAGATCTACATTCCGAAAGGATTTGGTCATGCATTTATATCTCTTGAAGACGGAACCATGAATGTTATGCGTTTTGATGAACCATTTGACAGCCGGTTTTCACGGCAAATCGCATATGATGATCCTGAGATTGGAATTAAATATCCCGTTAATGATCCAATACTCGCGCCTCATGACAGAAATGCCCCGATGTTAGCAGAAAGTGATTTAAATCTATAAAAGTTTAATGATGAAACATCAAAAAATAAATAATAGAGAGGATGGCTGCCAATATGATTCTATCTGATAAAACGATTATTAAAATGCTAAAAGAAAAAAGTCTGTTTATAGAACCCTTGGAAGAGGGGCAGATCCAGCCCGCAAGTGTGGATATTCGCCTTGGAAACACATTTAGTGTAGTAGAAGATACTTCAGACGGAATTATCACAATGCAAAACGAGATTAAATACAAGACAATTGTGACGGATAAATATCTTCTTCTTCCCGGTCAGTTTGTGCTTGCAACCACGCTGGAGTATTTTGCAATGCCAGATGATCTTACCGCTTTTGTTGAAGGAAGAAGTTCTCTGGGCAGGCTGGGACTTTTTATCCAGAATGCGGGTTGGGTTGATCCGGGATTTGAGGGAGAAATAACCCTTGAGTTGTTTAATGCAAACCGCTGTGCCATTGAGCTGCAGTCTGGCCGCAGGGTGGGACAGCTTGTTTTTGCCAAGATGGATGAAAATGCTTTGAATCCATACCGGGGAAAATATCAGGGTCAGAAGGGGGCTACTGGGTCTAAGGTATTTATGGATAACGATGTAAAATAATTACATATTTCAGGTAAGGAGCAATCTATGGAATTTGAGATGAAGGAAAATGTTTTGACTGCAAAAGATTATCAAAAGCTTAGATCATCTGTGGGCTGGAGTGAGTTACCAGAGCAGCAGATAGAGACTGCCGCCATAGGGAAAGAGGGTTTCTATCAGAAACAGGGGTTTCATATCCGGCCAAGTGATAACAGAGGGGCTGGAATGGAAATTATATTACCTGTACACCAGGATACAGGGGCGTAACTGGAAATAAAAATAGAAAAGGAAGGTATGGTATGCAAACGATTATTATCCGGTTATCTCCGGAGAAGCTTGAAAATGCTGATTTGGACTTACGTTACTATATTCCAGAACGTATAGAGGAAATAACTGACGGAATGGTTCAGGACAATGGGTATGATTATCTGGAGGAAAATACTCTGGCACTTTGGCTCCAGACAGAGGATGCTGTCAATGCTTATCCAGCTATTGTGAAGCTGTTCAGGGAAGAAACCTTTATGGGAAATGATTTTTCTTTGTCAGCGGAACTTTACATTTCTGAAAAAGATACGGACGAGCTGGAAAACTGCAGGCTTGTCTATCCATAATAAAAGGGGGAAGATCCAGCATTCCCTATAGATTAAAATGATAAGGGAATAATATGAGAATTTTGATATTTGGCGGTACAAGATTTTTTGGTATCCATACAGTAAATGAATTAATACAAAATGGGCACGATGTTTCCATTGCAACAAGAGGAATCACGTCTGACAGGTTTGGCAGCAGTATCAATAGAATCATACTTGACCGGAACAATCAGGAGAGTTTGAGACAAAGACTTGCTGGAAAACATTATGATGTGGTGATTGATAAACTGGCATATTGCTCTAATGATGTAAAACAGATATTTGATGTTATTGATTGTGATAAGTATATTCAGATGTCCAGCACCGCTGTTTATGATCCCAAACGTTGGAATACCAGGGAAGAGGACTTTAATCCTATGGATAAAAAACTGGTCTGGTGTTCAAGAATGGATTTTCCATATGATGAAGTAAAAAGGCAGGCAGAACGCGCGTTATGGCAGAGATACCCGGACAGAAAAATCATTTCAGTCCGATATCCATTTGTATTGGGAAAAGATGATTATACAAAAAGACTGCTGTTTTATGCTGAGCATGTGAAAAATGGTCTGCCTATGAATATAGATAACCCGGATTGCCAGATGAGCTTTATAAGATCTGACGAAGCCGGAAAATTAATGGCATTTCTGGCAGACAGTAATTATACCGGACCAATTAACGGTGCTTCTGATGGAACGATATCAATACGGGAAATTCTTAATTATTTGGAGCAGCGGACGGGGAACAAAGCAATCCTCGCACCAGGTGGAGAGAACGGTCCATACAATAACGAACCTGAATACAGCATTAACACAGACCGGGCGAAACAATGCGGTTTTACGTTTACCAATATCAAAGACTGGATCTATGAACTGATGAATGAGTATTTGTCTGATGTCTCATATGAAAGGAAATAGAAAAATGTTTCGATACGTACATACTAATATTATTGCAAAAGACCCTGATAAACTGATTGCCTTTTACAAAGAAGTGTTCCACTGCAAAAGTATTGGGGAGGAACGGGATCTAAAAGGACAGTGGCTGGACAGGCTGACAGGTTTAAATAATGCCCATATAATCGGAGAACACTTATTGCTGCCGGGGTACGGTGACGATCATCCCACCTTGGAGATATTTTCCTATGATGCAGTCAGAGAGACCATGATAGGAGAAGTAAACCGCCCTGGCATTGCTCATATTGCATTTGAAGTAGACGATGTAGAGACAACTCTGGAATTAATGAAACGTGCCGGAGGAAGCCAGGTTGGAGAATTGGTCACAGCCGAATATCCCAATGATACGGAAGCGGTCTTTGTCTATGCCAGGGACCCGGAAGGTAATATTATTGAGCTGCAAAGCTGGAGAAAGAAAAAGAACTGATTATTCCAAATTTTTCTCAATAGAAAGTGTGAACAATATGGATCAAATTCTGGAACTTGTTTGTGGGTTAAAAGACAAAAATGATAAATATGCATATCAGTGTTTGAAAAAACTGGAGTCTGAAAGTTTAATCTCAGATGCAGTTTATCCATATTTTGATCTTTTTGCTGAATTATCAGATCACCCCAATTCATATTTCAGAACCAGAGGAATTATATTAATTGCGGCAAATGAAAAATGGGACAGGGAAAATAAAATTGATGAAATCATTGATCAACTTCTTAAGCACGTGGAAGATGAGAAGCCTATTACGGCAAGACAATGTATAAAGGCGTTGCCGTTGGTAACTCAATATAAACCTGATCTGGCAAATGATATCAGTATGGCTTTGCGTAATGCCAATACCCAAATGTACAAAGACAGTATGCAGCCACTAATTTATAAAGATATAGCAGAAGCGTTGAAACGTATAGATAAATTACAATGATAATCCACAGGGGGACTGTAAATGCTGCATTATGAGTCATTAATTCATATAGAAAAAGAAGCAATTTACCAGGCTTTTTTAAAAGCTTTTTCCGATTATCAGGTTCGCCTGGATCTGTCATTTGCCCAATTTGAAAAGATGCTGAAACGGAGAGGCTTTGATCCCAATGTATCCGTGGGGGCCTTTGATGAGGACTGTCTGGCCGGATTCATTTTAAATGGCTGCAGAAAGTGGAATGGAAAAGCAACGGCATACGATGTGGGAACCGGGGTAATACCGCAGTTTAGAAAACAGGGGATCACCAACCATATGCTTCAGACAGCAAAACAACATTTTAGTGATACAGGAGTAGAACAATATATTTTGGAAGTGCTGACATCCAATACCGCTGCAGCAAATATTTACAGAAAAAACGGATTCACTGTTGAGAGAGAATTCCTGTGCTGTCAGATGGAACGAGGAAAAGACAGATCAGATCCGATTCATCAGGCAGAGCACATTTTAAATCCGGATTGGGAACTGCTTGGTAGCTTTTGGGATTTCCCTCCTTCCTGGCAAAATTCCATTCAATCCATAGAAGCAGTACCAGAGAGCTTTATTATCTCGGCTGTGCGCAAAAACAATCGTATTGCTGGTTATGGGATAATCGATAAGTCAACCGGGGAAATTCCTCAGATTGCCGTGGATAAGAGCTGGAGAAACAAAGGCATTGGCAGCAGCATACTGGCAGATTTAATTGAGCAAACGGATTCCGGTCAAATAAAAATTTTGAATATTGATACCCGCTCGGAGGCAATGCTTTATTTTATTTCTGCCGCTGGTTTTTATAATACAGTTAATCAGTATGAGATGAAGCTGGAAATATAACAGAGAAAATAAGTGCAAACAGGAGAAGTATAAATGAATCTCGGGGATATAGTTGGTGTCGGAAATACTGCAGCCGTATATGAGTGGGAAAACGGAAAAGTGGTGAAGCTTTTTCATGAGGGCTATTCATATCAGGCAGCAATCAGAGAATTTGAAAATGCAATGGCTGTTAATAATATGGATTTTCCAAAACCAAAAGCATATGAGTTTATTACATATGAAGGAAAACCTGGAATCGTGTACGATAAGGTGATGGGAGAATCTTTGCTTGACTGGACTTTAAGAACCGGTAATCTGCAGGAATGTTCGATTCTTATGGCGAAAGCACATAAGGCAATTTTGAAACATGATATCAGAAATGTGCCTGATTACAAGGATTTTTTGATATATCAGATAAAGAAAGCCTCCATAACAAAGGAAGAACAGCAGAACGCACTTCATCTGGCTGATCAGCTGGAGGATGGAACGACTCTGTGTCACGGTGATTTTCATCCGGGCAATGTAATGCTGCTCCAGGATAGTGTATCTGTAATCGATTTTATGAATGTGTGCCGGGGGAATCGGCTGTATGATATTGCAAGAACAGTATACTTAATCGAATATACACCAGTACCATCCGGTGCAGATAATCCGGAGGAGATCAGAAATCTCAAGAAAACACTGTCACGGCTATACCTGGAACAAATGAATTTAACCAAAGAAAGCATAAAAGATTATCTGTCTGCCATCTCTGTTGCACGTATGGGTGAATGCCCGGAAGAGCAGAATCCCTAGCAAATGCTTTATGTAATAATTCAGTTGCCGCAGGAACTGCTATGACAGATGTGCTACTGTAAATATATGTTTGTTACGATAATTGATAATTACACTATTAATAGAATATATTGTAATTGTTAATTAATAGTCGAATAATATAGGAAATATTATGGAAAAAATGCTTAATTATCTTGCGCTTTTGTCGATATTATCCATAAGAGCTGAAGAAATACCAGCTGACTAAACGAGCGGAGGTAAAGGCTATGAACATCATTAAAAACTTAAAAGTGGCAAACAAATTATGGCTGATTATTTTTCCTGCGATTTTCGCACTCATATTTTTGCTGGTGTTTTTTATTTTTCGATCGAACCAGATTATGGAAGATTCAAAGAAAGCTTTATACAATGAGGTCTTTGTAAGTACCGATGAGATCCTGAATGCGGACCGGGATTTTTATCAGGCGGCCATTGCTCAGAAAGAGATATATTTAAGTATGAGTAAGTTGTCAGATGAAGACAAAAATAAATTGATTGCAGATTATGATGAAAATGTCAAACAGGTTCAGGACCGGGTTGGTTCCGCAATTGATAATGTAAAATCAAACGAAGCTCTTTACCGGAATTATCAGCATTCCACAGCCAAATTAACTTTAGAGCAGTTATATACAGCTTTTCAGGCAGACTTTCAAACATGGCTGAATGCATATGACATAAAAAATGGTACAGGGGATATGGAGTTGTCACAATCCAGCTTTGACAAAGCAAGAGAAGATATTAATCTGATGACGGAGCTGCTTGAAAATTATGCCAATACCCGCTCTGCTGAAATTGAAAACAGTGTAAACCAAAGTATCCGGACATCAGTTGCCGCTATAGCTTTCGTGATTTTTTTAATCGCTCTTTTCTCGATTCAGACTGTGCGCTATTTAAAAACAAATATCCAGTATATTACCGGAATCAGCAAACGGATTGCCCAGGGAGAATTATCTCTGGAAATAGATGAGAAAAGAATCACCAGAGATGAACTGGGACAGCTTTGCGATGCAACCGGACAGACACTCCGGCAGTTGAATGAGTATAATTCATATATCAATGAGATCACCCAGGTTCTGGATATTATGGCTGAGGGAGATATGAGAATTACATTAAGTCAGGAATATACAGGCAGGTTTTCTTCAATTAAAAGTTCCCTGCTTCGCATTTCCTCCTCTCTGAATAAGACTCTGACGACAATTGCGGATTCTTCCAGACATATAGATTCCAGCTCCAGGCAGATTTCCGATACCGCACAATCCCTGGCTCAGAGCACAACGGAGCAGGCGAGTTCTGTGGAAGAACTATCTGCTTCTATTGCAGATGTGTCTCAGCTGGTACATAAGAATGCAGCCAGTGTGACAGAAGCCGCTGATTATATCGGAGAGACAGTCATGGATATTAAAGAGAGCAATACTTCCATGAAGCAGCTGCTGGTTTCCATGGAGGAAATCGGCAGCTCCTCCGGCCAGATCAATAAAATTATTGCAGTAATTAATGATATCGCTTTCCAAACCAATATTCTGGCTTTGAATGCAGCTGTAGAGGCAGCCAGAGCAGGCTCTGCAGGAAAAGGTTTTGCAGTAGTTGCAGATGAGGTTCGGAATCTGGCAACCAAATCTGCCACAGCAGCGCAGCAGACTTCTTCACTCATTGAAGATTCCATTAAAGCAGTCTCAGACGGCTCTAAACTGGCAGAAAATACGGCAGAAGCGCTGGAACGTGTTTCCTCAAAGGCATCTCAGATTAATGAGATCATTCTTAAAATCAAAGAGGCTTCCTCTGAACAGGCTGTTTCTATTTCCCAGATTAACCAGGGAATTGAGCAGATCTCATCCGTTGTACAGACAAATGCTGCTACGGCGGAAGAAAGTGCCGCTTCCAGTGAAGAACTGTCCGGTCAGGCAGCTTTATTGTACAGCGAAGTGGGAAAGTTTAAGCTTTCAGATGTATGAATCCCTTATCATTATCAATTATTGTTTGAATAAGTATATTTTGGGAATAGCCCGGATTAAAGTAATATAAAATTATAAAAATGGAAAAACTGCATAGAAAACAGATCCCAAGGTCGCGTTACTTTCCTATAGCACACTTGGCTCGGGAAAGGGAGAGTCTGTTGATAAGTTGAGAATGGCAGCCGAGAAATTAAAAGCCATGAATCTGGATTTTCCGGCAGACGGGGAATTACAGTTTGATGCGGCTTTTTCTCCTGTTGTGGCAAAAACAAAAGCTCCGGAATCAGCAGTTGCAGGAATATTATTACAGCAGCTCTTTTATAGCTTACAAACAGACATTTAACTGTCTTCAAGAAAGGAGTTCCATATGTTTAGAGAAATGCGGCGTAAAAATCAGGTACTGTCATCAGAAGAAAGCATTCAGATTCTCAAACGGGCAACGTCGGGAGTGCTGGCTGTATCCGGTGATGATGATTATCCATATGCTGTCCCCTTAAGTTATGTATACCATGATAATAAGATTTACTTTCATGGAGCAAAAGCAGGCCATAAGTTAGATGGAATCAACAGAAATGAAAAGGTTTCATTTTGTGTAATTGATCAGGATCAGGTTGTGCAGGATGAGTATACCACATATTTTCGCAGTGTCATTGTATTTGGCAGAGCCCGTGTCATGGATGAAGAGGAGAAAAGAAGAGCGCTTGAAATCTTAACGGCAAGATACTCGCCGGATATAGAAGAAGCCGCGCGCTCACAGGCAATTGACAAAGGGTTAAAAGCTGTCTGCATGATAGAACTTGAAATTGAACATATGAGCGGGAAAGAAGCTATTGAATTGGTTAAGGCAAAAAGAAATACAATAAATTAAAAAGGGATGATTAAAATGGACAAGTGGTTTACACTTGATCAAATTGATACGGATACTCACATCATCAGCGAATACCGCCATTGGGAGGAGACGCACTGCTATTTACTGGAAGGAGAAGAACGATGTCTGCTTATTGACACCGGCCTTGGCATTTGTAATATTTCAGAAGAAGTAACGCGTCTCACAGACAAACGGGTAACTGCAGCTGCGACACATATTCACTGGGATCATATCGGTGGGCACCGATACTATCCGGATTTTTACGCGCATGAGTCGGAGCTGAACTGGCTGAACGGCGGTTTTCCGTTATCAATGGATACAATCCGTGATATGGTTATTGACCGGTGTGATTTACCGGAGGGGTATGATGTCAAAACTTACAAGTTCTTTCAGGGAGTTCCTGCGCGGGTATTAAAAGACGGTGATACCATTGATCTGGGCGGGCGGGAGATTACTGCATTACATACACCGGGGCATTCTCCCGGACATCTGTGCTTTTGGGAAGCGAAACGGGGATATTTATTTACCGGTGATCTTGTTTATAAAGATACGCTGTTTGCTTACTATCCTTCCACCGATCCCCAGGCATATCTTGAGTCTCTTGAAAAGATTGCAGCGCTTCCTGTTAAAAAAGTATTTCCGGCTCATCACAGCCTGGACATTCATCCGGAGATTTTAAGCCGTATGAGGGACGCTTTCCGCCAGCTGGAAGCGGATGGCGTCCTTCATCATGGCAGCGGTACATTTGATTTCGGTGACTGGGCTGTCTGGCTTTGATATATATAAATGATCCTACCAGTGATTTCAGTGAAGCTGTCTGAGTGTATATTTTCCAATTTTATGCAATGTGGATACACTGGACTGGAAGACCCAGAACACAAAAAAGATCGTCCGTCACAT
>CAURBW010000025.1:0-76248 GCA_963523075.1 uncultured Clostridium sp. | reverse complement strand
TCTGCAAAATCAAGGCTTTTAGAAAATCACGAATTTACCTTCTCACTTAACGTTTCATTTTTTCATTTCATTTTTTCATTTCATTTTTTCAAAGTAGCCTTCAGCCTTCAGCCCTTTTACAATACTTTGAGTCAGTTACATACATGCCAGCATTATGAAGAACTGATATGTTTATATAAAAGCCAGCACTTTGCTCATAGCAAAATACTGGCTTTTTTAAGTTAGATATGAAGATATACAAATATCTGGTGGCATGTACGGACAGCGCCGTCCTTAAATGGTTTTACCCTTGGTATAAAATCCTGTAAACCTGAATCTCATTTACCTCGACCTATAGATTAGCATCTTTCCAACGTTTTCTCAGAAAATATGCCGCCATTTTCGGATTTCTGTCTCTGGTAAACACACCTTTCTTGTTGCCATTTACACGTTTAACATTTTCTGCTGTGGCAAAATCAGCAAAATTCCAAACATGTTCTCCGGTTATATAAGGGAGGGAGTCAAACACTTCTCCATAAGTCTTTAAAAATTCAACCTGATATTCTTCACTGAACATCCTGCCGTTCAAATCATGCAACCCGGCTATGGCATCAGCACCAAACTCTCCAAGCATAATTGGCTTATGCGGACATCGCTTATGAAACCCTTCCAGCTCTTCTTTCAGCAATGCTGCCGCCCCTGGCATATTTCCCTCTATTTCATACCAGCCTTTGTAACGATTTATTATCAGGATATCACAGAGCTCTGCCACCTTACATGTGGTGGGATTTGAACCCTTATAGGTCACCAGGGTTACCGGCCGTTTCTGTTCATCCAACTCCTTCGTAAGTTTCACCAACGGCTCAAAATATTCCTTCGCACCGTCTTCTTCACTAGCCGGTTCATTTGCCACACTCCATAGAATAACGCTGGGATGATTCTTATCCCGCTCTATCATATCTCTCAGTACCTGACGGTGATGTTCTGCTGTCTTAAGAACAGTCCAGGTTCCATTCGGGGTTCCCCCCAGCAATCCTGTGGCCGTAAATCCCGTATGTAATCCAACTGCCGGAACTTCGTCAATGATCAATATGCCTTCCCGATCACAAAGCTGCAGCATTTCCTCACTATAAGGATAATGACTGGTCCGGAAGGAATTGGCACCAATCCACTTGAGCAGCGCAATATCCTTTACATTGTAGACCATATCAAAACCGCGGCCATGAATTGGTGAATCCTCATGCTTTCCAAATCCCTTCAGATAGATTGGTTTCCCATTCAAATACAGGTGACAGTCCCGGATCTCAATTTCTCGAAAACCAAACTCTTCTTCATAATAATCTACCGTTCCATCTTCTCCCGTTAAAGTAACTGCAAGCCGGTATAAGACAGGATGTTCTGTATCCCAGAGACATACTGAATCAATCCTTCCATTTCCCTCATTACCCTCTCCGGTGAATACCTCTTTGGACTTCTGGTCCAATAACTTCACATGAACTTTTCCCTGACCTTTAATCTTTACAGTCCAAAAAAGGGCACCGTCCTTCTTGCCATAAACAGAGATATCATCTATATAATTCATTGGAACTGTATATAGGGAGACCGGTCGCATGATCCCAGTATAGTTGTAGAAATCAAAATTTGGTAAATTATGCAGTTCCTCCTCCATACCAGGAAACTTTTGGTATTCCAAGCGTCCGGCTGGAAGTGTTGTATTGTCTACAATATTATTAACAAATACGGTAAGCCGGTTGTCTCCTTCACTGACTTTATCGGTTATATCAAACTGAAACGGAAGGAATCCTCCCTTGTGATCACCAATACAGGTCCCATTGACCCATACCTCTGCCTTGTGAGTCACACTGCCAAAGCGAAGTATGAGACGCTGATCAAGCATTTGACTGGTTACTACAAAGTTTCTACGATATAGCATATCACCCACATGATCACTAAACTTCCTTCCCTCATAAATATCATTATATGAAGAAGGTACTGGCATCGGAATTATGTCTTTTATAATTCTTTTCTGTTCCAAGGTTCCCTTCTCACCTTGCTTCAAGAGTTTAAAATCCCATACTCCATTCAAATCAAATACCTGTCGGCTTTTCGTCATTTTGGGATAAAGCATATTGAGTCCTCCAATATTATTTCATAATAGAACCAGGAAAAAGTTGTGATTACGTACCTATATTAGTTAGCCTCCTCCTATTTTGTATAAAGTATCATTCTTCCGCTCTGCATACCCTCAGCATCAGCATAAACGACAATTCTGCCAGATTTATCTGCTTGTTTTTTATTAATACATAAAATAACACTTGCCTGTCCATGATACATATGAATAAAGCTTTCATCATAAGGCTCACTGTCCATCAGATTTCCATTATCAACTGCTATAATCTCAGCAGAACCTTCTATACGAAACCTTACTCTCGTACTTTCTCTAAAGTATGGAATGCCATGTATATCCATAGCCCTTACTGTCAGAAGTATTTCATATCCATCTTCCCACATTCCATCATCTAATGTAAACTCTGATTGATCAAACATCAGTTTAACTGCCTGTCCCGGTGTAATTAGTTCATGACTGCATACTTCCCTGCCATCTTGAATACCAATGACCTTAACCGTTCCAGGTTTCCATGGCAAAAAGCCTGTGATTATCTGATTCGGGTATAATTCTGGCTTTTGTACATAAAATTCCTTTTCATTTAGAAAGAGTCTTACCTCATCGCAATTCGTTGCAATCATATATGGAATTATGGTCTTGTGAAACTGCGGAAAATGCCAGTGATCTGCATATATGGGCATATCCCAGTGCTCTTTTACCCCTTCATCTTCCAGGGAATAGTCCATAACCGAAATATGTACCATTGGTTTGCTGCTCCAATAACTTTGCAGCATATAAAAAGCAGGGCGGCAGCAGCCGTTTGTACGGATTGGGGCACCGCTCCACCCTTTGGCAGGATATCCCATAGACTCTCCTAAATAGTCAAATCCCGTCCATATCATGCCTCCGATCACATGCGCTTTTTCAAATGGAACAAGCTGCGGGTTTTCAACAGTAAAATTTTGCATCTGATTCAAATGCCCTTTAAAGAACTGATACGTTTCCGTTCCTAAAATTAATTTATCCGGAAATCTGGCATGTATTTCATCATACCATTGTTCCTGATAATTGCAGCAAATCACATCCACTAGTTCTGCAATCCTGCTGATGCGGTCCAAGCGTTCTTCCATATCATAGATCTCCGTATCAGAAACTTCATCTACGAACTCCTGTATGTTTTTGATTTTTTGAATCTCAACATCGCTTTCCCGTTTAAAATGGGGATTCATGGCGTACGTACAAGGTCTGGTTGAATCCAGGCTTCGTACCTTTGAAAGAAGCATTTTAAGTATCTTAAGCATGGAATCCTGAGCCTGGTTTTCCACTTCGTTCCCTACCCCCCACATAAAAATACAGGCACGGTTACGATCCCGTTTTACCATTGCTGTCAAATCTTTTTCCCATTCTGTTTGAAAATAACGGCCATAAAGCCCGCCAGTCCACTTATCAAAGCATTCTTCATAAACATAGAATCCCATCTCATCACACAAATCTAAAAATTCTGAAGAGAAAGTATGATGTGCAGCCCGAATTGCATTGCATCCCATGATCTTAAGCTGTTTCAGCCTCTCCCTCCATAGTTCCGGTTTGTTGGCAGTTCCTCTGCACCCAAGGTCCTGGTGCACACAGACACCTTTTATAATTACCCTTTCATTGTTCACAAACATGCCGCTGCCGGGTATCATCTTTATATCACAAATTCCAATTCGCATTGAGATGCTATCTGTGATTCTGCCTGCATCCAGTAACGTTAAAGTAAGTTGATATAAATGGGGATTTTCTGCCGACCAGAGCTTTGCATCGGTTATATGAAACTCCACTTCTCCGCTCTCACTGCTGCTCTCCATCATGCTGGTCTCATCGGAAAGCACTGCTGTAATCCTTCCTTTTACGCCAGTCTCAACTTTCACTATTGCATGATATCCGTCGATTCTGGTATTCACAGTCACCTCACGTTCCTCAAAATGCTGTTCTTCCACCTCAATCCATTTAACCGTTCTGTAAATACCTGCGCCGCTGTACCATCTGTCCGATGGTTTTGCAGTATTGTCCACCTTAATTACAATGCGGTTTTCGCCTTCCAATACTGCCTCTGTGATATCCAGGCGAAACGATGTATATCCATATTTCCATCCACCGACTTCTGTCTCATTCACCCAAACTGTACTGTTTTCGTAAATGCCCCCAAAGTCCAGAAAGTAACGGTATCCTTCCTGCTTCTGTTCCAACAGATAGCTCCGTCGGTACCAGCCGATTCCCCATCTGTTTTTAAACCCCTGTGCTTCCCCCTCTTCCATGTCTTTTTGAAAAGGGGTGTAAATAGTCCAGTCATGCGGAAGATTGACTTTGCGGAAAAATTGGCCGCAATTATCATTCAAAGCAAATTCCCAGCCATCCATAATCCTGTTTTCTGTTCTTGGCATATCAAAGCCTCCTGTTTGTCATTTTTATTTATTCTTTCACCGCACCGGCTGCTGCGCCTGCCAGTATATATCGTTGAAAAAATACATAAATCATCTGCTTTAAAACCTGAATTCAGGGCCGTACAAAGGTTTCTTAGTTAACAATAATTTCAGTTGATATGGTTTTCAATCCCTGAATGCTTATTGTTAATATAGCAGTACCGGAGTTCATACCGGATCGTACGATTGCAAGCAGCCTTCCTTTATAGGAAGTAAACACACCTTTTGTATAATTTTCAGTTGACTTTGGATTCCCAGTACCAAATGCAGCCAGTGTTGCCGCTCCTTCTACTTTAGCGGTTGTCTCTAACTGTGCAGTTGGAACAAGATTTCCATCTGCATCTATGATTTCTACCACTGCAAAGCACAATGACTGACCGTCTGATACAAGCTCTTTTTTATCCAGGGTAACGCATATGCCTGCAGGTTCCCCAGCAGTCTTAAGAACACTGGAAGATCTCTTTTTACCACTCACATAACTTACCGCCTCCAAAATTCCTGGCTCATAGGAAATATGAAAATCCGCAGTATAACGGTTCTCCTTGCCAGCTGGTTGTCTGCCTATGCTCTTTCCGTTCAGAATAAGCTCCACCTCTTCTCCTGCTGAGTAAACTTCAACCTGTACCGGCTTACCTTGAAAACCGGGCCACGTCCAGGAATTATCACACTCCGGCCAGCCCCATTGGGAAATCAGGGACTTTTTACCATCATTTTCAGGATTATGAGAGGCTATAAAAGTTTCGTCTGATCCCCAGACTATTTTACGGTAAGCCAGTTGGGGACGAGAGAAACCACAGAGATCAAAGTCTCCACAATGTGCCAGTCTCCACGGAAATTCAGACTTGAACTGCGGCATTCCAGCCGCCTCACCCGTATTGACATATTCGGCTTTTCCGATTCCTGCTTCTCCCATATAATCATAGCTGGTCCATACAAAATCACCAATGACATGGGGATAACGTTCCACGGCACCCCAGTATTCCGTAATATCCATTGGCCTGCTTTCGGTTCCGCAAATAACCCGGTCAGGATAATCTGCCAAATCCTGTTCATAACGAAAAGCCAGATAATTATAACCAGCCACATCTAGCGGAGCGAGATATGCCTCCGTACGATCAGCCCAGATTTCCGTGCTGTATTGGGAATCTATGTTGTCCATTGATCCCTTCTTATGAAATTGCTCTATCATTTCCTGTCGGCATTTCTCATTATCATCGTCGTCAAGGCCGTTAAAGAAACTGCATACGGAATTAATGACCGGGCGCGTTGAATCAAGCCTCCGGGTCTGGTCTGCCAGCTTAAAAGCCCAATGATAGCCGTCTGAGAGTCCGCCCCGTTCCGTAATTTCATTACCGGTGGACCACATAATGATACATGGGTGATTGCGGTCACGAAGCATAAATGATTCCATATCTGATTTCCAATTCTCTTCAAAATAAAGACTGTAATCATTGGGGCGTTTTCCTATGGTCCAGATGTCAAAAGCCTCGTTTATTACCAGAAGACCAAGACGGTCACAGGATTCCAGCATATCTCTTGATGGCGGATTATGGGCACAGCGAATCGCATTATAACCATTTTCCTTATGAAGCTTCATCTTTCTATATTCACTGTCCTTAAAAGAAACTGCACCAAGAATTCCATTATCATGATGAACACAGCCTCCTTTTAACTTAATGGTACGTCCGTTTAACATAAATCCGTTCTTTGTATCAACAGAGATGGTTCTTATCCCGAACATGGTGCTGTCCGTATCAAGGAGGACACCTTTGTCTTCCAATTCAGCTGTAATCCTGTAAAGATCAGGAGAATCAATATCCCACAGGTCCGCATTGCCAACAGCAACCAGTAACCGTGCCACGGACTTTTCTCCGGCCGGCATATGTACTACTACTTTTCCGGTACCTGCGATCAAACCCTCCTTCTCTTTATGTATGCGGATATGAATTCTCAAATCAGTGTTTTCTGAAGTATGGTTTTCCACAGTTGTTTCCACCATGACAAATGCAGTTCCATTTATAATGTGGGAAGTATAGGCAAAAATCCCCCAGGGGGCAATATGCATTTGAGGTGCCCACAAAATGTCCACATGACGATAGATTCCTGAACCGGAATACCAGCGTGCATTAGGCTGGGCGGAATTATTGGCAGTTACTGTCAGGCGGTTTGCTCTTCCCGGTTTGATGTATGGAGTCAGGTCTGCATGAAAAGGTGTATAACCATGATGATGCTTTGTTATGGTATGCCCATTCAAACCGACCGTTGCATTCATATATATACCATCAAACTCTGCAAGAATCCGTAGTCCCTGATATTCCTCAGGAATATCAAGGATTTTAGTATAAGTACCAATTCCACCGCCGTAATATCCTGTCCCCTGCCCTCCCGGCGCCTCAGGATAAGGATCCGTTTCAATAGTAAAATCATGTGGCAGGTTTACCGGCTCGCCTTGATTTTCATCGGTTGAGTCAACTACTTTTCCAGATGGCTGCCCTTGGGTAAACAACCAAGAATTATCAATATTACTTCTGTTCATATTTAAAATCCCCTTTATTAATTCTAACAACCCATTAATCTATATCACTTTTTTTCATAGCAGCAGCCAGTCCGTGATTGAATCATTTTATTTCAGACCTGTACAATCGTCTTTCCTTCTGTGATTCCGTTTTCGTTAAAAGCATCTACTCTCACATAATAATGTGCGCCCTTTACCAATGCACCAATACACTTTTTAAGTCCAAATACCATATAACTGTGATAAAGCTTATCCGGCGAATGCCCCCATAAAATGTTATATCCGACGGCTCTCGTATCTTCAATTGTTATTTCCATATCAATCTCACTTTTCCGTGTTGCATGAAATTCCGGCATACAGGGTTTGTCTCCCTGTCCGATGCCAAACACACGCAGACCTGAGATACATGGCTTTTGACGATAAGGAACTTCTAAAATTGTTAATTTCAGAAAGCGAAGCTTCACCCCTTTTTCTTTTATGATTAAATCATGGGGCAGATCGGTATGCACTTCTGATTTATCTTCCAGCACAAAAAATTCCTCTCCATCCATAGAGCCTTCCAGTTTCCAGCTGGTTACCTGATCCGCCTCTTCGATATAGCGTGCATGAGCGGCTCCTCTAATTTTACCTCGTACCGGAATTTCTATCTTATCATCTGCAAAATTAATCTGGACAGCATGGACATCATATATCCCTTCCAGATCCATTAAAAGCCATTGGCAAGGCTCATCTGATGCGGCCCTCCACCAAGTCTGGATATTTTCATCTGCCGCATTTTCTGGTTCTTTTCCTTCTTCAAAAGAAGAAGCTGTCATCTTCTTCTCATAACTTAACAGATACCACTCCGGTTCTTTCCAGGGGTCCATCTGCGCCTGTTCCACTCCCAAAGGCCAATCTCCGTATCTTTGATTGCAAAAAAGCTCCCCATCTCTGTCAAAACCAGCCGGCCAGATGCCAACCCGGCGCTCAAATTGATGATTCTTACTAATACGCATAGTAGCCGCATGCCATAAATTATCATGATAATCCTTCATCGTGGAGCCATGCCCGGCTCCGGGCAAAAAGCCGCCTGGCTTATAAGAATAGGGATTATTCTTCGCCAGAGTAAATGGTCCTAACGGATCGTCAGAGATATAGACACCATCTGAATAACCGTTATACTCGGTTCCCGAACATGCATACTGCAGGTAATATCTTCCCTGGTACTTATCCATCCAGGCGCCTTCTATATAAGGCCGGTTACTCAGCATTCCCTTCACACGCATCCGGTTTTCAACAGGCATATCTTCCTCTCTCATACCATGCGCGATCAGATACTCCTGAAATTTTATTTCTATTTCCTCATCAGATAATGGAAGAATTGAATGATCCTCTCCAATCCGTTCATACCCCTTAACGAGTGCCTCACCAAAGACCAATTCCCGTTTTTCTCCTACTGGTATTAAAGTACCCGGATCCAGTTCCACTCCCCAGATTGGTGTTGTATTGGAACAGCCCCAATAAAAATACACGCTTCCGTCTTCATCCTGAAATAGGTTGGGATCCCAGAAATCAAAGGTTCCCGGAATTTCTTCATAAGGTCCGTGAATAATATCCTTTGTGCGGTAATAGTTGCAGACTTCCCCTCGTTTTGATGCACAAAAATAAACGTATTCTCCCAGAACTCTCACATCAGGGGCATAGTCATACAGCGGCAAATTTACAGGAAGTCTATGGCTTTCCCAATCGGCCATATCTACGGAACACCATACACTTAATGTCATAGAAGCAAAAATGTAATACTTCCCCTGGAAAAATAACATGGTCGGATCCGCTGCCTCCCTGGCAACTTCAACTTCCCCCTTTTGCATCTTTTGATTGAATTGATACCGGTAATTTATGTTTACCGGATTGCAAAAATAATCCATACTTTTTCTCCTATTCTAAGCTATCGCCCTCCAATCTTGTTACAAGCAGAGCAATTCCTTCCTTTCCTGGAAGCTTAAGCTTTATTTTACCGGCTGTCTCTTCTTCCAAAACTATTTTTTTCATTTCCCATACATCAATCATTTCTATACGATATTTACCATTCTCAGGAACTTGAAATTCCATTATAGAAAGACATTGCCGTCCAAAATATTGCAGACGATAAGAAGCACTGCCTATAACATTGGGTATAACATTCAGTATTTTATCACTTCTCTCTGCTTCGGATAAGCTTAACAGACTCAAAACCATGGGATTGCTTTTATCAGCATTACTGTTGCTGCCGCTGTCATCATTAGGATTCATATGGAACACATTTTTTTGCTTTAGATGCAGATCTTCTGGAATCATTTCCAACAAATTTCGTAAGAAAGCAATCCTCTGCATGCTTTGTCCATATAAAACTCCTCCTTTTGCCCACCATAGGATTTCATCCTCTCTGTGAAAGGTTTCCCCATGAGTACAGTAACCTCCCCTTGTTACAGTTGTCCAGATGCGGTGAACCATTTCAAAAGCCGATAGATTACCCCAGGAGAATCTGATATCCCCTTCATATCCGCATTCATCGATGATTACCGGTAACTGATATTGATTTTTCCAGGCAATAACTTTATATACTTCCCCTGTCTGTATGGAGCAATGGGTCATCCATTCTTTTTTAGGATACATGGCAAAACCATTATGTATGGAAGTTAAATGATGATAAATATCCTCTCTTAATATCATGTTTCCAAAATCATCCCAATCATCCACTGTCTTTTCCGGAACAAAATCAAATTCATTGGCTAAGCTCCACCAGACGTTATGAAAAGCACCAAGGCGTACGATACTGTATTGTAAATAACTCAAGTCTTCTTCATGAGAAAATTTACTAAAGCCCCACCTGTCATAAGGATGAAACAATATAAGATCCGCTTCTATTCCCAGCCCGGCAAGCTGACTGATCCGTTTTTCCAAATGACGCCAGAAAACTTCATTGGGACGGGATAAATTCCATGATCCGTCAGGATTCTTATAAAACGGGAATAATTCCGGTTCATTATTATTATATGGCATGGACTTTGGAAACACACACATTCTTATCTTATTAAAAGGAGAAATTTTCAGTGTTTCCAGAGTCTGCTGCTGCAGTTCAGGTGTTTGATGAGTCCATGCATAGCAAGTCGTCCCAAAAGGAAAATATTTCGTTCTATCCTCATACCGGAAACGGTCTCCTCCCGTCTGCACAAGACCATGGTTATCCTCTGCCTTTCCTTCACACAGGAAGCTGTCTCTGACTATTTTTCCGTCAAAATCAATCTCATAATGCCATTGCCCTGTCTTCTGCGGCATAAAACGTACCACATAAGTGTTTTCGCCGTCCAGAAACAGTTTGACTATGAACGTTTCCTCTCCATTTGTAAAAACCGCTCTGAATGTAACAGGAGCCGAGCCGCTTAAGCCAGAGAAGCTTCTTTCAAATATGTTATATAATTGAATCTTATCCACTTTTTATCCTCCCTTTAATAAATTCCCAATAATAATCTTTCCGTGATCATATGTTTCAATATTTATTATTGCACAAATATTTATCAAAAGCAGTGGGCATTTTATAGATAAAAGTATGACAATTTTAATACAAAACTTCCGGCTCTTGTTCAACGCTTTGTGTGTCAGGTCTTTTCAGAACCATAACATCAAACTTACTGAGTTCTGATGGACCAAACATAAGCTTACCTGTGAGCAAGTCTTCCATAGGCTCTTTTATAACAACCTGAACACTATATGATTTATAATTTAAAAGAAAGAGGTATTCTTCTTCATTTTTTAAACGAACTGCCAGTTCCACGTCTTCCGGTATTTCTACAAGATTTCCATATGGCGATATAAATCCCAGTTTTCTTAAGAACATTTCTGCCGATTTCGGGCTAAATCCTGCTCCAAAATAATAAGCGGTTCCCTTTCCCCAATTTTTAGACACCAGTGCCGGCTGTCCGTCATAATAATTCCCTTTAAATACTCCTAGAACCTCAGCATCTTCCGACGCTTCAAGGATATCATTGAAAACTGGTGCTTCCATTATTTCTTCATCCCATATGGCAAATTCAGCTTCATCATCAGGTCCAAGATGAGTGTAGTCAGTCACTTTCACCCCACAGATATCAGCAGCAAAGCCAGGCATTGGTCTCATGGGACATCGCCCGTATATGTCCTTATAACCAGTTCGCGCACCCATAATCAGCTTGCCTCCTCCTATAACATAATCCTTCAGCAAATCCGCCGCATCCTGTGTAAGAATTGTGGGATGGGGATAGATTAAGAGTTCATATTTTTCAAGATCTTTCAAAGACGTTTTTCGTTCCCCGGCGTTTCTTAGAAATACAAAATCCATGGGTGTATGAGTCATTTGGCCAGCTCTAAACCACCCATTGTCACTGAATTTATCCAATGGGCCATGCCATTGATCCTGCTCCCCGTCCCACTCATTCTCATAATCTTTAACAAGGGCTATTTGGGCTTTATATCTGGCTCCAGCCATTTCCCAAATTTTGCTTATATCATGATGGATGGATTTTAGTTCGGCAAGGCGGCGGTTCGGCTCGTTTGAATAATCATTCAAGCCATGCCAATAGATTTCCGTTCCAATCCAACTGGTCCGCCACCGGAAATAACTGATAAAGTCAGCGCCATGGGCAATAGACTGAAACGTCCATAACCGCATCTGCCCGGGTTTTGGGGCAGGCTGCTTTATTCTGGAATCCCAGCCGCCTGGTCCGGACTGTTGTTCCATGATTCCGAAATTAGGTGAAATGGACCTGACTTTAGAAAGATTTCCTGACCAGTTCCGGTCATTCATATTCCCCGGTCTTTTCGGGTCTTTATTTGTATCAAACGCAAAATTAGGATAACTGTCATAGGTGATGAAATCCAACGCAGTATCCGTCATCTCATGACTGTCAACATGACCAAAAATACCATTGGTCGTGATAAATATTTCTTTTGATACATGTTCTCTGATGATATCTGATTGCAGTTTGCAAAAAGAAATGGTACTTTGTGAAAAAAAGCGTTTCTCTTCCAGTGCCATGTGAGGATTATTGGAATTTTGGTTATTCGGCCTTGACAGGTAAATTTCCTCCCAGGATGAATAGGTCTGATTCCAGAAAGCCGTTCCCATAGCGTCATTTAACGCATCGAGAGTTTTAAACTTATCTTTCATATACAGGCGAAAGGCTTTGTGATCTGATTCAGAATAAAATACATTCATTTCACAGTTCAATTCATTATCAATCTGCCAGCCTATGATTGCAGGGTGGGAACCATAATGACCTGCCAGTTTTTCTGCTATTCTCTCAGTGAATTCCCGATACACCAAAGAATTATAATTGTAATGCCTGCGCATTCCATGGCGGTATAAGGTTCCATCCAGACCTGCATTTAAAACCTCAGGATATTTGTCGGTAAGCCAGGCTGGAGGAGTTGCCGTAGGGGTACAGAAGATGACCCGCATGCCTTTCCTAAATGCCAGTTCCAGAAACCGGTCAAAGAAATCAAAGGTAAATACACCCTCTTCGGGTTCAAATTTATTCCAGGCAAATTCTGCAATACGTATTATCTCTAATCCATGATCCAGCATTCGGTCAAGATCATCTTCCCAAAGCCCTTCCGGCCAGTGTTCCGGATAATAACACACGCCTAAAGTGAGTTTATCAATGTTCATTGACTTTTCCATTTTATTACCCTCCTTCATTTAATGGCGGCCAGATATTCTGGCCGCCATAGAATCACTTAAGTTCAAAATCGAGAAAATCCACATTTCCTTTTCCTTTGTATTCAAAAAACAATCCATGCACTCCATGGGGAATTTTCACTTTTCCTGTAAAATTCACCCATTCCTTGCTATCTCCGCACTCTGGTTTCACAAGAATCTCCCCGCAGACATTACCGCCAGGCTCTGTAGTTATTAAGAACTTTCCGTCAGAAATTCCCCGAACACCTATGGTTATTTCCTTCACTCCGGAGAAGAGGAAATATTTAAATCCGCAGACTGCCCCATCTCTGATATTTGCAATATACTGATTGGGGGTATCTTCTCTGTCTGGTCCATCTTGTGTAAAATAAGGATATTCGGTGTCCGGATCTTTTTTCCGTAAGACCGCCACGCCATTCTTTCCCCATAAATTGCAGGCAATACGTGCTTCATAAAGCCCTTTTCCCCGCAAAGGTCTGCCGTTTAGTCCGCAGGATGTGATTTCCACCTGCGGTATGCTGCCGTCAGGAAGTATTTTAATCTCTTCCGCACAGCCCTGTCTGCTGAATTGGGTATGATTTGTCTGGCGGTGATAGAATATATACCATTTGCCATTGATATATTCGATTCCTCCATGGGTATTTCCAGGAAAATTCGCTTTATAATTTCTGCCTTCAATCCCATAATCACAGATGTCTATCAACACTCCGCCGAACTCATAACCGGAATCCGGATGGTCGCTCACTGCGTAACACAAGGAAGAACTATTCACATCCGAATACACAAAATAATAGCGTTCTCCAATCTTTCTCACAGAACTTGCTTCAAAAAATTCATGTCCCTCATATTCTGTACCTGCACTGTTTAAGATGGAAGGGATCAAGGATACCGGCCCCTCTTCTATGGTTAGCATATCTGCCTTTAATTTCATAACCTGTGAGGACTTTTTCTCTGTTTGCTTTACATCTTCCATACGCCTTGGTGCATTTCCCGAATACAGATAGATACTTTTATCACTATCAATAAAAACACCCGGATCAAATTGAATATAATCTCCCTCTCTTCTTCCCAGTATCTCTCCGTTCGAATACCGCACCAAACCTGAATATTCATAGTTTCCGGCAGGAGTATCACATACGGCAACCCCGATCTCCGGCAGTACATCCATGCAGTAATAAAGATAATATCTTCCATCCAACCCTTTTACCACATCCGGTGCCCATATGCAATGGCTTCCGTCTGTATTTCTGGGATCCTGAATTTTCCTGTAGATAACGCCTTCATATCTCCATGCAGTTAAATCCGTAACAGCCGCTGAATAACATACGTAATCATTCATGCAGTATAAGTCCCCATCAAAAGAATCATGACTTCCATAAATATAAACCCTGTCTCCAAATATATGGGGCTCTCCATCCGGTATGTATTCATAAGATGGAAGATAGGGGTTAAAGGCCTGCGGTTTTTCGCCTGTCAGCAAAGTGACCGGACCCATTAGTCCCATAGGAGCAATGACCGCATTTCTGGAAAACCGGTCACACTGTGCATAGACCAGATTGGTCGCTATTTTAATTATAATCTCATTTTGTTCCAGATCAAGCATTCCGGTTAAATCAAAACGATAAGGGGTATTGATCCGAACCCCTGCTGATTTTCCATTGACAAACACCTCCGCTGCCTCATAGGCTGCGCCCAGATGAAGCATGCACGGTGTCTCCTGCTTTTCTATCTGCGTTCTATAATAGATGGATCCTGCAAATTCAGGACGCCACTGAAAGAAATCCTGTAATTTTGATGTTGTGACCACATGTTCTAATTGTTCCGGCCTGCAATAATCGGATGCAGATATTTCGAATTCAAAATCAGTTTTTTCCTCTTGCCATATAATATGCTCCGCGGTTTCTGCCTCATAGCTTTCATCCGATTCGATCAAATAGAGTGTCTCCGCCGGTTCTAAATGCAAAAGAATCGTCCCGTCCTGCCAGTCAAGTCTTTTGGTCAGACGGTTTTCATATGGATCATAGGTGTAAATATGGGACTTTTTGTAACGATGCAGCCGGATTTCCGTATGCACTTCATGCAGTGTGGATTCATTGAAAAACATATGAATTCCAGTATTTTTTTTCTCATGAAGATAATGATAATATCTCAAATATGAGATTTTTTCAGATATTTCAATGTCATTGCACTCATTGAGGACCGCCGTTTGTGAAACTCTTTCCAGAGGGATTATCTTTGCAGCTATCTCCTCCTGTTCCATTTGTTCTTCTGTCACCTGATAAACAGGGAGCCCGGACACTTTGGCTTCTTTCAGCCACTCTTTTAAGGCTTCGGGATATTTTTTCGCCCCAGGCACAAACAGGCAGTGATAGGAAACGCCGTCTCCATATAGTCTTCCATCTTTTATTTCCATGGTAAGCAGCTTTTCTATGGGAACCACATCATAATCTGTCTGGTTTTCCATCAATTCCTTTCCTATCTGATGAAACATCATACAATCCCCCAGCCACTCCAGCTCTGCATGGTATAATACTGCTGCATGAACTACGGCTTTGCCACCATTTAAAAGATGGCAGGACCTGTTTAAATATTGAAATAAATACTTCATATAAGGATATTGGGGGTCTTTCCCATCTGCATAAAAATGAGGCGGGCAATCTGGATCAGGAAAATTCATATCAGAAAAAGCATGGGGAACAAACGTGTTAATTCCCCGGACCAGCATATGATCCGTCAGCCACTTCATAAGCCTCAGACCTTCCATCCAGCCATATGCTCCATAAAGCTCACACAAGGCCCGGCCTCTGGTTTTCTTCTCCAGATGAGCCATGGATGCTCCCAGCTTTGCCAGTCCATAATAATAAAACGCCCCATCAGCCTCTTTGTTCAAAGTGAAACTATAATACGCTCCGTTCAGTTCCGGCATAATCTGATGCTGTACGACATCAACTCCAGACATATGCTGTCCGTGAATCGCTTTAAAATAATGCCCGCAGCTTGGCCCCAGACGTGCATGGGTATTATTATCTTCAATAATGTGGCCAATATATTGGACACCATGTTCTTCGCACCAGGTTCCAATATAGTCGGAGAAATTTTCCTGGTAAAGATCTGTAACGATATCCATATAGTGATACCGGATTTCCTGCGCTTCTACACCACCCTCAAACCAGAGATAAGGCAAATTCCGTCTCATCTGCTTTCCTAAACGTTTCTCTAAAAGCGAATCCACTTTTTCATCCCAGGGAAGAGGCATCTCTGTTCCTATCTTCATTTCCATGGAAAAGCCGGTTTGGGCGGTAAGGTTATAAAAACCAGGCTCGTCTGAGAAAAAACCGGCCAGCGTATTACCAAAATACTCTTTAAAATGGCTGTAGTGTGACTCATACACCTCATCGATCAAAAGCTTTACAGAATTCTGATCCAGCATATTAATGTAATCTTCCTGAACAGCCACTCCACCGGTCTGCTCCAGTATATAACTGATCCGGTACTTCCCTTCGGGCACATCAAAGGTCAGCCAGCCATCAGAATACTGATCGGTAATGTCAGCTGCCGTACCTGACCAGAATTTCCCCTTCCCTCTTTCGGACATCAGGCAGGCCATCAACCTGGAAGTATGTTTTGATAAGGGTTTTCCTTTTTCAGCAAGTCCGTTTTCCAAATCAATTCTGATGTGATAATCCTTAAGCGGTCCTTCTACATCAAATTCCCGGTGAACCAGGAACTTGCGTTTCAGTTTGTCTTCCGCCTGCTTTACTCTGCCGTTGGCAAATCCGGTTGGAAAATGGGAGTCATCTAATATCCATACCTTCATTCCCCTCTCTTTCGCCTCATCAAGGACGACTGAAACATCTTTCCACCACCCTTCCCTTACAAACTCAGGATGCGGCCTGGATTCCAAACAGACGGCACGAATCCCGGTATCAAATATTTTCTGGATATATTCCCGAATGATTTCTTCCCCTTTTCCATGAAGCCAGAGAAACGGCAATATGTAATTCTCTCCTTTGCCTTCCAATACTTCCTGTAAACGGTCCTTTTCAGCCATCATATGTCTCCCTTCGTTCTAATGAAAATTCTGCATCTGTACCTGTGTTACTGCTGTTGTCAATCCACAACAGATAGCTTCCCGGCTCACTTGTTAATCTGCCATCTGCGGCATGAAACTGCAGCATTTCTTCTGTAATCTCAAATTCCACTTTCTGTTCTTCTCCCGGCTCCAGCGTGACCTTGCAAAAGCCTTTAAGTTCCTTTACCGGACGCACTACACTGGCGGCTATATCCCGGATATAAAGCTGAACCGTTTCCGTTCCCTTTCTGCTGCCGGTATTTCTCACCGTTACAGAGGCTTTCAGACTCTTTTGGTCCCCTCCTATGGTTTTGCTGCTTAATTCCACCGGGGATATGACAAAATCGGTATAGCTTAATCCGTAGCCAAAGGGATAGAGTGGGTGATTGGGGATATCCAAATACCTGGAACGGTAAAAGGCCGTATCTTCTTTTCCCTTTAATGGTCTTCCTGTTGCATACTCATTATAATGAACTGGTATCTGCCCAACGGAATAAGGAAAACTGACCGGCAGCTTGCCGGAAGGATTATAAGCCCCGGTGAGCACATCTAAAATGGCACTGCCGCCCTCGGTTCCCGGCAGCCATACTTCCAGGACTGCCATGGATTTTTCTGAGATTTCCCGTAAATCAAGGGGTCGGCCGCTAAAAACAACGGTGACAATTCTGGAATTCACTTCTGACACCTTCCGAAACAGTTCCATCTGCACCATAGGTATTCCAATATCGGAACGGCTGGCCGCCTCCCCGCTTAAAAGCCGGTGTTCTCCCAGGCAAAGCACCACAAGATTTGCTTTGGCAGCGGCTTCTAATGCCTCTTCCTCCAGTTGTTTTTCCATCTGCTCATCAAAAATCCCCAGATCAGCCTCGGTCAAAGTCTCGTCCACATGACGTTTTAAGATCATGCCATTGTCCTGATTCATCATACCGCAGCCACAGGCAAACATCACGTTCTCTTTTCCCATGGCTTCCTCTGCTGCTTCCCGTATGCTGACAGCATCTTCCGCTCTGCCCTTGATCGCCCAGGTACTGTGTAACCCCTTACTTTCCACATAAGGACCGATAAATGCCACGGTTTCTCCTGAATAGATGGGCAGCAGTTCTTTTCCTGTCTGGACGTCTTTCTCATTTTTTAACAAAACAATGGATTCTCTGGCTGCCTTTCTGGCTAACGCTCTGTGTCCGCCCGAGAGAATGACTTCCTTTTCTTTGTCTTCATCCCCATCCTTAAACGGATTTTCAAAAAGGCCCAGCCGATTTTTCAATCTTAAGACCCGGTAAGCAGCCTCATCAATACAGGCTTCTGTGATTTCTCCGCTTTCAACCAGTTCTGTCAGATGATTGGCATATATGGTGGTAGCCATATCAATATCAACACCTGCTTCTATGGCTTTTTTTGCTGCTTCCCTTTCATCCTGACAGAATCCATGAGGAATCATTTCCTCAATCGATGCCCAGTCCGAGATCAAAACTCCGTCAAACCCCATCTCTTTCCGTAACACTTCCTGCATGAGCCAGTGATTTCCGGAAGACGGAATGCCATTTAACGTATTAAAGGAAGCCATGACTAACTCACTTCCCGCTCGGATTCCCGATTCATAAGCAGGCAGATAAAACTCTCTAAGCGCGTGTTCTGAAAGTTCTACATTGCTGTACTCTCTTCCTCCTTCCGGTTTCCCATAAGCGGCAAAATGCTTTACACAGGCAGCAATCCGTTCTTGTTCTCCTGGGTGCTTCCCCTGAAAACCAGAAACCATCGCTGCCGTCATCAGACTGTTCAAGTAAGGATCTTCCCCGGTAGATTCCATGACTCTGCCCCACCTGGCATCTCTCACCAAATCCGCCACGGGCGCAAATGTTACATGGATACCGCTTACTGCCGATTCTCTTGCGGCAGCCTGTGCTGTCAGTTCCACTAATTCAGGATCAAAGGTGGCACCTAATGCCAGCGGCATAGGAAAAATGGTCCGCAGGCCATGAATCACGTCCAGCATAAACAAAAGAGGAATGTGATGCGGATGGTTTTCCATATAAGCTTCCTGAATCTGCCGTAACATTTTTGCTCCGGTTATACCTAAAATACTTCCTGCCTGGTTTCGCTGTGTTTCAGAGAACCGGCTGTTCTCTATTCCGCCTGTAACCGATGCATTCTGACCGTAATAACTTCCCGGTATTTGAACCAGCTGATTTACTTTTTCTTCTAAAGTCATATCAGCCAATAATTCTCTTAGCTTTTTCTCTGTCATAGGAATCCTCCAATTGTCATTTTACAAAATGGGTATTACTGAAAAACCAGCAATTCGACTTTCTTGTATTCACTCTCCCAAATCCCATAATCACGGGGAAGATAAGGTAATACCGTATTCTTATATTCCATATTTTCTGAAAATATACGATTATATAAATTGGATGTTACAACCACTTTAACCGTGTTTTTTCCATTATGAAGCAAGTCTGTGATATCCACCCGTTTCATTACCTGATCAGGAAAATCAGCAGGAATACCGTTGACCCATACTGCAAAAGTATCTGATACATTTCCAAGCGACAGGACATATTTCCGGCCGGCATCAATGGAATCTTTCCTTACATCCTCAAAATTAATCACTCCGTTGTATGTTCCTCTTCCTGAAAAATGCTCAAGCCCAGCATCAATCAGCCTCCATGGCAACAATTCCTTAAGTTCTATGACCGTTTTCTCAGCGGTAAAGTGGCTTCTCAAAAAGGATACTTCCTGTAATGAATCAGGTTCAAAGGATTCAAGCTCCAGTCTGGTGAACCCTATGGGGTGTTTTAAAAGTAACTTTTCTTCAACCGCTTCCCCTTTGATTTCATTGGGCATCATCGCCAGAACAATCATTTCATCCTCCTGGATGCGTACCGCTCCTGTCATGTAACCGATTTCAGGTTCATAAGAGAATAACTGCTTTTCGATTTTTCCAGTCCAGGGATCGCATTTATAGATATCGCCTCTTCCCTTTAGCTTTACCTCAATCCGTCTTTGACTCACGACCCCCGGCCTTATATAACTTCCTTTCGTTGTACCTTTTCTGAAAATCGCGCTGCAAGCCAATTCGTCCGAATTTGGATCATCCGGTGAATATTCGACACGGTTATATCCATAAAGAACAAAATACCGGTTTCTGGATTCATGATCCAGCCGAACTGCTGTTATCAGATCCATGCTGCCATCCAGCCATATTTCAGGCCTGATTTCCCGCTCTTTTAATTTGCCCGGTACCATTTTCAGATGATCTGCATGAATAAGTTCAGTCAGATTCCAGACTTCTTTTATTAACTCCTGCCATTCTTCTCTTTTTTCTTCAGTATTCCATTCCCCATAAAATCTGCTGCATGCTGGCTTTGCTCCCACCCAGACAACAGGCAGTCCAGATAAAACCAGATTTTTTATTGTATTTAGAAAACCAGCAGATATTTCCTCCGTTTCCGGAATGATCAGACACTTATAACCAACTCCGCCTTTATCAAGAATGTGATCTTGTACGGCACAAACATCTAACTGTAATAAAGACTCAGAAACAAATTCATAACTGTAGCCTTTATTTGATAACGCCCCACCATCATTATAAAGGCAGAACTCACTGCCTTCTCCGTCATTGGTATAGCTTGCTCTGAATATGGCACAGTCAACCTTAACCTGTTTCCTGAATATCATATTCAGGCGGGTTATGGTATCCATGCACTTTCTGGCATCCGTTACAGACAGCGTCCGGTTCCAGTTGTTGGATACGGATTTTAAGAAAGCTTCAAAGCCAGGCCATTGGACTCCTGGAATATTACCATTTTCAGAATATGCTCCCTTATATCCTCCCGAATAAGACGCTCCATGGAGTACCTGCGCATTCATGCCGGCCATCAGACTCCGCTTCACCCACCAGAAGAGATCTTCATAATTCTGTCCATATGTATTGCCGAATTCCGCCGCACATTCAAAGGAGTACCTTTCTTTTCGCCCTAAATGAACGGCGGCTGCCATTGTTTTTTGAAAATCCATGGAGGGCCGTCCCAGAGCTTCATTTTCAGGTATGGATACATATAATCCGCTGCGTTCCACTTCAAAAGGCTTGTTGTAAGCCACCTGATACCGAACAGTTTTCCCGTATTTGGCCGCCATTTTTTCAAGGACGGATAAATGTTTTTCACAATATAACTGAGTCAGGGTTTCCTGATAATCGTTATTCACCATTTGGGAAGTACGAAGATCATCCGAATGATATCCCGGAATATCACAGGGCGGGTAAAGATTATTTATCCCAATGAATGGCAGAAAGGGAAGCAAAGAATAACCTCTGCGGGCCTGAAATTCCTCCGGCAATGAAGGCGTCCAATCCAATGCAACTTCATATTCCAGAGAATCACAGAAAAAAGATTCCATGGAATCATACTGATCCTGTGAGAAAATCTGGTCCCAATAGCTTTCACAGGATCTTGCCCCAGCTTCACTCAAATGGTCTATAACATAGTATTGCCCCACATTGGTTTTATGAATGGCAGGCTGCTGATAGAATGCAAAGATCTTCCAGATACTCCCGATACTCCCTTCTGTTTCAGGGAAAACATAATCCAGAATCATTTTATCCTCTTTTTTGATTACAAATGGCATTAAATCAATATAACTGCCGGTCAGCAAAATACCTTTTGTTTTTTCTTCATAAGCCAGGACCTGAATCAAACACCCGGTTCCTTCTTCATGGGTCTTGCGTCTTTTCGGTATCTCCCCAACATAGCGTTTTCCCGGTACTGCGACTGCCTCGCCAAACGTCAATTCACAAAGTATGGCGGGATCATCAGCAGATTGAATGGCAGGTGAGGAAATTGGCCAGCCAGGACCATTGGTAATGTCCATAGTCATTCCTAATTTCCTGGTTTCATCATTGATGACTGATATCATATCGTTCCACTGCTTACTGCCCCAGCTCTCTTCCCCATGGGCGAATTTAAACAATGAGGCTGCACCTGATACAATCAGGGATATGATTTCAACGCCCCCAAAACCTCGTTCACATAAGGATCTGATCTCTTCTCTGAGATCCGATTCATCTACAGCAGCAGCAGGAAACCAGTATCTGATCTTGGGACGCATATTTACGGGAAGTTGATCCCAAAGTTTTAGTCTTTTTATATTTCTCATGAAATACTCCTTAATCTTACAATAGTAACAGAGTTTCAGTGGCTAAAGCCTACAATAAGGTGAAACCAGACTGACTTCATTCTGTCTGGTTTCCCCTTACTATTTGCTGTAATTTTTATTATTCATGCACTGATTTATACCATTCTCTGGCTTTTTTAGTTACCTCTTCACCTCCATTGGCATACCATTTATCTACGAATTCATCAAACTTTTCAATCGGATATTCCCCAATGATGATTTTAGACGCATATTCTATATAAAGTGTCCTGTTTTGAATATCACTGTAATTATCATAGATAGAGGCCGGTATTCCATCACCTGCGATGGATTTTACATATTTTTGATCATCTTGCAGATTGCGGATAGACTGTGATATAGCCCACTCTCTTTCCGGAGTCTTCTGTCCCTCAAGCAGCTGGGTCATGAAATCAACTGTTGCAATACCATCATAGGGAACAACCACCAGGTTCTGTTGGGTTTTCTTATCATCCGGTAATCTCTTTAATTTGCCGTCAACCATTTTACTATGCATACCTTCCACTCCGGTATAAAAATCATTCCATAAAGATTTATCCGCCCAGGCATTTAAGTATTTCATTACTGCCTGGATTTTTTTCTCATCATCAGTATTTGCCACCACGCTCCCGATGCTGCTGATTTTCAGCGCTGTGTAGAAGCCATCATACCCTGGAGCTGAAATTGCAGGCAATATCGCAATATCTGGCTTAACACCTGTTGTCTTTTCAATCGTTTCAGCAGAAATATATGCTTCCTGAGGAAGATGAGTCCAACTGCCTACAAGATTGGAATTAATCTTTCCATCCCATGCCGCCTTATCATTAAGCAAAGTTTCAGGATCCATCAGACCCTCTTTATAAAGGCTGGCAATCCATTCTAAAGCATCTCTCATGTTTGGAGTTACTGCAGAATAGGTCAGTTCCCCGTCATAGATGTCCCATTGAGGATAACCTTCCCACATAGCTACCCCATACATTCCGAACAAATTCTCCATCCATCTGGCATCAGCGCGGCCACCGGTAGGTATTTCATCCTGGATTCCATTTCCATTTGGGTCATCGTTTTTAAATGCCCGCAGAACATTGACGTACTCCTCCTGCGTCGTTGGCATTTTAAGACCCAAAGCATCCAGCCAATCTTTACGTATCATGCCCCCATTTCGTCCGTAACTAATCACATTCGGAATGGTATAGATTCTTCCTTGTCCAGTTGGATCATTGGCACGCATAACATCCCAAACTTCCGCAGGGATTAAATTCCAGAGATTCGGGGCATACTTTGGTAATAGATCTGTCAGATCCAGTAATGCTCCACTTTCAATTAAGCCGGCCTCCATTCCGCCATAAGGAAGAAAAATATCAGGCATTTCTCCAGCAGCGATTCGTAAATTCAGCTGCTCCTGATAGGTCGTTCCACCATTCCATTCTACATAAGGCTGAATGACTCCTACCCCGATTAAATCTTTATAAAAATTATACAGTTCGCTTCCTTTTTCTACCGGAAGGTAACCTGTATTTGTCCCCCAGACTTCAATATCTGTTACATCACCTGTATTCTGCTCCCCTGCTGACGATGATTCCGTACTTTCGTTTCCATTACTGGATCCATTCCTGTTATCAGCTTTGGAGCTGCATCCGGACAAGGACGTAATTAATAAGGCCCCAATACATACTGCTGCTATACTTCTTTTCCACTTCATAAAAAATAAATCCTCCTTTTAATTAATCTATGAGTTCATTATCTATAAAAAAGCCCAGAATCTCAATGGTCATATTTTAGATTTTACCCTGTCATTCTTAAGATTTTTCTTAATTAATTTGAGCCTTTTTCTATGAACCTTTTATATTCACCGGGTTTTACACCGATAATTCTTTCAAAAATCTTGTTAAAATGGTTGATATCCGTATAACCAACCAATTCACATATTTCATAAAGTTTTAAATCGGTTTCTTCCAAAAGCTTTTTTGCCCTGTCAGCTCTTAAACGAATTAAATAATTCTGATAAGTTTCTCCTGTCTTCTTTTTAAATAATTGACTGAAATAATATGGATTTATATAAAAACGTTCAGAAATTTCATTGAGACTGATATTTCTATTAAAATTTTTATTCATATATTTCTTTGCTTCCTCAATGACATCCCGCTTCTCCGGGATACTGTTTTTTAACATCAGTTCATTCATACTTTTCAGCATATTAAAAATCCAGTTTTTTAATTGTGTTGTGGTTTGAAATTTAGCAATACTCTCCAAAGAAAAAATATTCTTTCCTAAATATTCATTCAGTTGTATTTGCATAAATGACATTTTCCGTATGCCGGAAAGAATCAGATTCAGGCTGAGAAGCTGAAGATCCTGCAGAGATAAGTCTTTTTCTTTTTCAATTTTGTGAAATATTTCTTCAATTACTAATTTATATCCCTTATCATCCATATTATCAATGTAGATTTCAAATCTTTTAATATCTTCATCCGACACCAGATTAGGCTTTAAATCAATATCGTAAATCTGATCATAGAGAATCACACAATCCAATCCTTTAATGATCTTATAATTCAAAGCGCACCTTGCCTCTTCAAAGGATTGTCTGATTTCTTCCGCCTTAGAATACATTCTTCCCAAACCAATACTGACCGCTGCTTGCAAAGTTTCAGAAAGTTCCAGCCGTAACTTTCCCATGCTGTCAGTAAGCTTTTGATATTCCACTTCATGTGCCATGATCAGCACCGCTGAATCTTCAGAATATGAAATTATATACTTTTCTCCGCAATGTTTAAAATACTTATCTGCAAGTGCTTTGATTCCGGTGAAAAATTTTTCCCGTACCTCTTTTGCATTTTTTTCATTGATTTCCAGAATGGCGCAGGTATACCATTTATAAGCAAACGGAAAGCCCAGATTATGTAAGCGGCTTTTCACATTCTCTGAGGATGAATCAGAGCTTTCCAGAATATCCTTTAACGCATATTCCATAATTGCATTTTCCATTTCCTGTTCCTGCTCCAGCTTTTTTTGTTCCTCCTTCACCTTACTGCAGGCATTTTTCAAAGCCAGACACAACTCCTCTTCTTCCACAGGCTTTGTAATATATTCTGACACTCCCAGGTTAATCGCCGATCTGGCATATTCAAATTCTGCATATCCGCTTAAAATAATAAATCTGGTATTCAAATCAGCCTGTTTTAACCGGCGGATCATCTCAAGACCATCGGCTTCCGGCATGCGTATATCCGTCAATATAATGTCTGGCTTTAAAATAAGCGCTTTTTCAAATCCCTCTGTTCCATTAAAAGCCAAATCAACGACCTGGCATTCCGGCATAAAACGCTGTATTAAAAAACTGATTCCTTCTGCAATACCTGGATCGTCATCCACGATCAATACCCGATAAATCATGAATCGTCCCCCTTCCTGATTTTTTCCCACTGAATAGGAATGCAGATCTCTATGACGGTTCCTTCTCCGTCACTCTTCACCACTTTAAGATAGTATTTGTCCCCATAATACAATTTGATCCGCTCTGCAATATTTTTTAATCCAATGCCTGTGTTTGTTTCCTCTTCTTTCTGCTCCAGTTTCAATTTATCTGGTTCAGCATTTAAAATATTATGATTGATCTCATTCACACGGGCCGATGACATACCTTTTCCATCGTCACATATTTGAATCAGCGCATCTTCATTACAGATAATCTTACCATTCACAACAATATGCAAAGGGATTCCCCTCTCTTTTAATCCATGTTCTATGCTGTTTTCAATGATGGGCTGAAGCACCATAGAAATGATTGGTATTTCAAGCATTCTTTCCTCCAATTTTACTTCCAGAAAGAACAAATCCTGAAATCTCATATTCTGAAGCCTGATATAGTTTTCTGCATAATCCACTTCATCCTTGATTTTATGCGGAATGGCGCTGCCGCTTAAAGTCATCCGAAACATTCTGGCCAATATCTTAATCATATCCGCCACTTCATCCATTCCGTTCACCAGCGCCTTCATGCGGATGGATTCCAACGTATTGTAAAGCATATGAGGGTTGATCTGAGTCTTTAAAGCAAGGTATTTGGCATTCTTCTGCTTAATTTCAGCCATGTATACATCCTCAATCAGTGTTTTGATCTTAAGCACCATGCGATTATAGCTGTTTACCAGGCTTCCGATTTCATCATCCGAATCTTTCTGGATCAATTCCCGATATTCTCCCTTTTCCACCTGGCTCATCCGCTTCTGCAGCTTTCCAATGGGCTTTGTTATCATTTTGCTGAAAATCGTTGAAATGATAACAACCACAAAAATACAGCCAATAATAGCGGCAGCTGTCACATATTGTATTTTATTAATCTTAAAAAGCAGGCTGCTCTTAGGGATCACCACGTTCACTTTTAAATCTACCCGCTTCGTTTTATTTGTAAGGACAATGTAATCCTGAGGATTTTTTTGATATAGAAGAGGGGACTCCTCTTTTTTCACTTCTTCCCAGGTAAGCCTTCCGCTGGCCACATCGGAATCATAAAGTATTCCGTTATCAGGATCCGTAATGCTTATTTTTATATTATACTGATTCCTGGCAAGTAAAAAATCATCGTTTAATTTAATCAAACTTGCCGGTTCTAAATCAATCAAAAGCAGTCCCACATAAGAACCGCTATAATCCAGAATTTTTCTTCCTACAGTAAACACAATTCCATCCTTGCCTCTGTCATAATAGGAACGGTCATGGACAGCAGTTATAACCAACTGGTCTTTTGATTTTAGTATTCTATCCAGCCATTCCTGGCTTTTTAGAATCTTTTTGTCTACATATCTGCCTTCTGTATTAAATTGATAAAATTGATCTTCTGCAGTTAAAAAACAAATATTTTTTATTTCTGGTTTTAAGGTAATGAGCCGCATCATTATTCTGCGTAAGTCTAATTGATGATTAATCCGTTCATATACCGTTGGATTGCTGTCATTATCCAGCTCGTAAATAATATCATTATCTATTAAAATGGTTTTTGTTAATCTGTCATATTCCTCAATAAAATCATCTATGTTCGTAACGATCTGAGAACTGAAAATAGAAGCAAGCTCAAGAGAGGTATCCTGTAGATTCTTTGCAGAAACTCTGTTAATAATTAAACAGGAAACAACCAGGGGGATCACACATGCCAGCAGATAACTGATTATCAGTTTTTTTCTTATTTTCATATCCTTAAAAAATCCTTTGATTGTACTCACCTCCCTTTATTACCTCATTTTACAAATCTAAGCAGCAGGAAAATCCTCCTGCTGCCTTCCAACATTTACACTATTATATTATTTTTCTGTACGATGTTCAAACTTACTGAGAAGAAACCCATTCAGCCTTTCACAGATCCCAGCATAGCCCCCTGTGCAAAGTACTTTTGAAGCCATGGATAAATTGCTATAATCGGTATAATTGCAAATACAACTGTGGCTGCGCTCAGTGTACTCTCCGTATAATTTGCATTTGACATCATGGTTATGTTGGCCATCTCACTTCCTCCGCTTATCAACTGCCGAATCTTCAGCTGGAGAGGAAATAAATCAGTTTTTTGGATAAACATCAACGGATGCTGGAACTGATTCCATAATGTCACTGCATAAAACAGCCCTACTGTAGTCAAAACCGCTTTGGATGAGGGAAGAATGATTTTATACAGCATCTGAAAATATCCGCAGCCATCAATCTTAGCAGCCTCTTCTACCTCCTCCGGGAACTGTTTGAAGAATGTTCTCATAATGATTAAATTATAAGCGCTTAAAATATGAGGCAAAACCAGCACCAACGGATTATTAAACAATCCCATTCTCCTTACGGTTAAAAAATAAGGAACTACCGGAGCTTTAAAAATCATGGTGATAATCACAAACAAAACAAGTCCGCGCCCCAATAAAAAGTTGGACTTAGACAAAGGGTATGCCATTAAAGAGGTGATGGTAAGAGCCAGGACCGTACCAATAATCGTAGAAGTTAAGGTTATGAAAAATGCCCGCCAAAGTCCGCCATCGGTTAAAATATAGTTCCACGATGCTAAAGTAAAGCCTACCGGCCATAAGTTGACAATGTTCATATCTGCTGCAGCTTTTGAGCTAAAAGACATGGCAGCAACACTGATTAAGGGAACCAAAGCAATTGCCCCCAGTATACACAAAACAAACGTAATCGAACCTTGAAACAACCTGTCTTTTATTGATTCTCTCATTACCACAGTCCTCCATCATCTGAAAATTTATTTGCCAGCTTATTAAATGTCATTACCAGAAACAGACCAATGACAGACTGGAAAAGCCCTACCGCAGTGGTTAAACTGTATTGTGCTTTCTGAATACCCATACGATAAACATAAGTATCAAAAATATCTCCTACACTGTAGGTCATGGGGGTAAGTAAATTAAATACCTGGTCAAAACCAAGTTCCAGAAAACTGCCTATATTCAAAAGGAACAGCGTCAGAATCGTGGGAACAAGAAGAGGGAATGTAATATACCGGATTCTTCCAAACCGTGAGGCACCATCCATTGCAGCAGACTCGTAAAGAGACGGATCAATTCCACTGATAGCGGCCAGATAGACAACCGTTCCCCAGCCTGCATCTTTCCAGATAGAGGATATTGCATATATGGGACGGAACCATGTTTCTTTCTGCATCGCCAGAACCGTATCCATACCTAATGCATTTCTGATGTTGTTAAAAAGGCCTCCTACTCCAAAAATGTCAAAAATCAGACCGCCTACAATCACCCAGGACAAAAAATAAGGAATATAGATGGAAGTCTGGATCACTTTTTTCAGTTTCAGACTTTTCACCTCATTTAACATCAATGATAGTATAACCGGTATGGGAAATATCAGAACCGTTTTCATTAATCCCAATAGCAGGGTGTTGATAAAAATCCTTTTAAAATCCGGATAATTAAAAAGAGCTTTAAAATGTTTAAACCCTACCCATGGACTTCCTAAGAAACCTTTAAACACGGAATAATCTTCAAAAGCGATAATACTTCCAAGCATTGGAACATACTTAAACATCAAAAAGAAAATAATTCCTGGCAGTACCATAACATAGTACGGCCAGTATTTCTTTATATTGTGTATCAAACTGGTTTTACTTTTTGGCAGCGACATACCTGCTGTCGAATTCTTTTTTGGCATAGATAAACCTCCTGGTAATTTTTGTGTCCTTTTATGACTTGACTTAATTATCTTCTTTTTGAACAAACATCACAATGTGCCATTTTTATTTTTTTCTATGCCATTTTTAAGAATCTTCCAGGCTAAGATGAATTTATGTTATTACAATACCAGACAGAAAGGTGGTAAGCCTTTTTACGACTTACCACCTGACTAATTTTTATAACTTATTATCTTATTTTTATATCTGCCGGAATTCAAAACCGCTTAGTGTCCTGGGCTTGTTGCTTCCACAATGTTTACGGTTAAAAGAGACGCACCATTGGTCTTAATAATCTTCTGGTACCACTCAAACGACATTTTCTTTCCTCTCTGTCTATCTGTCCTTTTTATAGTCTGAGGGAAGGCTTTCCCATCTTTTTTTCAGCAGAAATGCAGCAGTCTTCGGCTGTCTTTGTCTTGTGAAAATTCCTTTTTTATTTCCATTGACGCGCATGATCCCCTCCGTTGTCTGGAAATCCGCAAAATTCCACACCTGCTCTCCCACTACAAAATCCAGAGAGTCAAAGACCTCATTAGTCAGCTCCAGGATCTCTTCCTGATACTCCTGTGACCACATAACGGACGGCAGCTTATGCTCCAATGCGGACGTATCTGCACCGTATTCCGTAAACACAAATGGCTTATTGGGTTCTACCTCTTTCCACTGGCGCATTTCTTCCCGGAAATCTTCAAATGCATCGGATATTTCATAGCCGCCTTTGATATACCAGCCGTAATACCGGTTCAGACATATGAAATCACTGAACTGATGGCATTTACAGATATAAGGGCCGGAGTTCTTGATCTCAGCAAAGGTTCTCGGCCTCTTTTGGGGATCCAGTTCCCGGGCCTTCTCAAACAATGCCTGGAAATATGGAACACTCTCCTCGGAGGTCGTTTCCGGCTCATTTAACAGGCTCCAGGCGATTACACTGGCATGGTTCTTATCTCTGGCAATCAATTCCTCAATATCTCTTAAATGCCTTTTAAGCAGCTGGGGGATGGTATCCGCTTCAAAAAAGGCCGACATTTTACCGTTTGATGCATCCACGAAATTCTTTGTACTCTTAAAGAGTCCGACCGCCGCGACCTCATCAATAATCAGGAATCCCTCTCTGTCAGCCATTCTGTAGACTTCTTCGTCATAGGGATAATGAGAAGTCCGGAATGAATTGGCTCCGATCCACTTCATCAGTTCAAAATCACGTTTCATCATGCAGCGGTTAAAGCCTCTGCCGGAAACATCACTGTCTTCATGTTTTCCAAAACCTTTTAAATAAACAGGGGTTCCATTGATAAGAATTTTAGTATCCCGGATTGCTACGGTCCTGATTCCTATCTGGTCCTCATACTGATCGATCAGACGCGCTCCGTCCCTGATCTGAATGCGAAGGGTATATAAATAGGCATCCCGGACCTGCCAGAGCCTTGCATTCTTTACATTCAGAACTCCCTCTTTCCCGGAGGCTTTGGCTGCAAGTTTTCCTTCCTCATCAAAAAGCTCCAGTTCAACCGCATTGTTCCCCGTTGTTACAACGCTGTACCGCACGCTGGCATCTGTTCCATTCAGTTCATATACGGTGCTGTAGTCAAAAACATATTCCTCCGGGCATACAATGATCTGCACGGATCTGTGTATGCCGGAATAGTTATAAAAATCAAAATAAGGCGCGGCTTTCTTCCTTCCGTTTTTTAATGTGACCGTGGCTCCGCAGGGAATATTTGTGACAGACAGCTCATTATTCACTACTGCAGTGATGCGGTTCTTCTGATTAAACAGAACTGTTTTGGAGATATCCACGGAAAACGGAAGAAAACCTCCTTCATGAGAGCCTGTATACTGACCATTGACATAAATATCCGCTTTGTGGGTAGCTGCCCCGAATCTTAAGAAAAGGGCTTCTCCCTGCCATCTGTCCGAAACAAATACCTCTGTCTCATACCACACATCTCCCACAAATTCCCGGATTTCCTTTTCCGTATAAAAATCCTGAAAGCTTGCCGGTACAGGGATCCTGTCATAGCCGGAAAGACCTTCCTGCCAGCCGGACTGACGCCCCTGGGATTCCCAGTCGATTTTAAATTTCCACATTCCATCCAGAGAGATGGACTGTCTGGTTTCCGTATCCTGGGGATACAATGAAGAATAGGTTAACATCCTGTTACCTCCTTATATTTTAATTGCTTTATCCGCAGTCATATTTTGCCCGGAGTATATTTTTTGTGAGGTCCACGGCTCATCCTCATCTGTCCAGAAGGGATCCTCCGGATGAAGGCCTAAAACCAGAAATACCGCCGTACACAAATACAAACTGCCTGTATTGATATACCTCTCTGCCAAATCCGGCTGATAACCGCAGACACCGGCTTTCAGCCAGCCGTTTTCATCAAATATGACCGGACCTTCCATAATCCTTTTTATCACTGCCGTTACCGCACAGCGTACCTGAGCAGGGGAAAGCTCCTCCGGAAGCCTGCGATACAGGGCCATCTGTGACAAAGTCTGAAACGCGCCAAACCGATAGCAGATGGAGCGTCCTACGATTGGGTATGTCCCTTCCGGAGAAATCATCCGTTCCAGAATTGCTGCATACCTTTCAGAGCGCTGCCAGACCGCTGGCAGCATCTCTTGTTCCATATTTTTAAAACAATTCATGATATCCAGCAGCATCGGCTGTATGACAAAACTGTTATAATAATCAAAATGAAATGCTTCCCCGTCTCCGTAAAGTCCGTCCCCTTTATACCAGCTAAGCATCTGGCGGACATATTTACGAATCCGTTCCTCCTCATAATCTCCGCCCAGAAGATACAGGCCCGTTTCCACCATTGCGCTGAATAAAACCCAGTTATTGTTTAACGGCTCAATCTTTCTGGAAATCAACAGGCACCGGATCAGTTGTTCCTTCGTTTTTTCTTCCATATTGCGGACCAGACTTTTAGGCGCTCTTACCAGTGCATTGCATAAAAACGCCGCATCCACCAGCGGCTGTTTTTCATCCTCTCCTCCGCCGAATATCATATAATCCCTGGCTTCCGGATTCGTTGCATTTGCCAGTGCCTTATGAAAAAGTTTCCGACAGGATTCCTGCAGCCTTCTTTCTTCACCGGTGAGATCCTCCAGTTCCAGCCATGGGCTGATCCCATATGCAGTACGTCCGAACGCCTCCAGCAATGCATTCTTATGACACTTTGGATTTATATCTGGCAAACACTCCTTTAATCGGTCATTTGCCAGATTTTTAAGCACCGGCAGAGAAATATTAAGCATTGCATCCAGCCAGTATGATCTTGCATCCGTCTTCATCAGCATAATTTCAGTTCCTTTCCTTTACCAGATAAATAATTCTTTATCTGCTAATTTAAGCACTGCCTCTATAAAATAATAATCTGCATAAATCATGGGGAAATTGTGTCTCGTATCGTGATAAGCCGCAGAGCAGTTCTCTAAAAGATTGTCAATATCAGGACTCCAGCTGCAGCGCTTTTTATCTAATGTCTTTAAAAGACGAATGGCTGCATTTAAATAAACATGCTTCTCTGCTTCTTTTACATATTTAGAAAGCTCGATCATTCCGCAGGCCGCACATGCCGCTGCAGTGGAATCTTCCCATGTACAGGTCACCGGCTGTCCAAAATCCACCGGAATCAGACCGCTTTCCGGAGTATTCGCTATAAAATAGTTTGCAATGACCTTGGCGGTATTTAAATAGGATTCCTTTTGTGTATGCATATAGCTTAACACAAATCCATAAATCCCCCATGACTGGCCTCTCGTCCAGGAGGACCCATCTTCGTATCCCTGTCCTCCATGTGATCTTATCATTTCTCCGGTTTCCGGATGAAACTCAACAATATGATTGACCGAACCATCCGGCCTTACAAAATATTTCTGAGCCATATCTGCATGGTTCACCGCTATTTGCCGGAATCTTGGATCTTCGGTTTCATCATAAGCCCAGTATAACAATGGCAGATTCATCATGCAGTCAATGATCGCCCAGCCAAGATGTTTTTCCCCTCCCCATTCGTTCCATGCGCGAAGGAAATGTCCGGCGGGATTGTAGCGTCCTGCCAAAAGCTCTGCCGCCAAAAGTCCTCTGTCCCGTGATTCCGGGCTTCCCGTTGTACGGTAATCGGCCACTGCTGTGGGAAGCCATTTAAACCCATTATCGTGATCTAATTTTGCCGGCATTCGAAAATTCTTATCCATCTTCTTTTCGGTTTCCATTGCAATATCTTTATAAAGCCCATTCTCAGTCAGATGATACATCTGCCACATGATGCCTGCCCAGAAGCCGTTTGTCCACCAGTAAATCTTCTCTTCCGTATAATCATTAAATATACCATTTTCAGCCGTATAGGGTATTTTACTGCGGTTGCGTTCTGCAACAGAAACCATCTTTAATTTTAGTTTTTCAAGGGTTTCATCCACCCATAATTGTTCGCTCATCGGTATTTTCATAAATACTCCTTATTTTCCTTGTATTTATTTAAACTTAATTTGAAGAATGGGGCAGCAAAATGACTGCCCCATGAAAACAATTATGATTGCTCTGCATTTTTTTCCAGTTCTGCTTCTTCACGTAAAAACTGATTATCCAGCATTTTAATGAACGGTACCCAGATAATAAATCCTAATGCAAAGGTAGAAATGGTTATAACGATAGCCCATGGATTAAAGTTTGTTGAGATAAGCTGCTTCAAAATCGGCGGTGTGGTCCAGGGAACATCATAAATCGGAATGGCACCAGTCAATTTCATTAAGAGATATGCAAATCCTGCCTGAAGCGGCTCACTAATGATCCAGGGAATAAAAATGGTTGGATTCATAACTGCCGGCAAACCAAAAACAAACGGTTCATGAATATTAAATAACGCCGGCAGAAAGATTGTTTTGCTTATTGCTTTGGATCGCTTTGATTTTCCCAAGAGAACCAAAGCCATAATTTCTGATAATTTACAATGGTTTGTATAAACACGGAAAGCCGCTGTCATTAAAAATGGTAACGCCAGGCCAGCGTTATATGCCTCTAAGTTCATTGCCATTGCCACCAGCGCTGCAGGCTGCCAGATTGGTGTAATAATTAAGTTGGTTCCATGAAGACCGAAAAACCACAGAATCTGTGCAATGAAAATTAAAAACATAAAAACCCAGATATTATTTGATAAATGTAAAAATGGTGTTGTAATAAAGGTATTAATACACCCTGCCAGTGTCTCATAAGGAGTTGCTTTAAACAGCAAACGGATACCCATGAAAACCATAACAGTAACTCCCATAGGGATTATGGCAATAAAAGGTTTTACAACGTTAGGAGGCACGGAAGCCGGCATTTTGATCGTGATATTTCTGTGTTCAAACCACGCATAAATAGAGATTGATACGATTGCAACAATGAGTGCCGGGAAAATTCCGGTTGCGCCGATAACCCCCGTATCAATAACATTGGAGACCACTGTCGCAATTTTTTCTTCTCCCACCGCAACTTCTGTCGCCTTTTCAAATGGAGTCACGATTAAAAAGCTTGCTACTGCTGTCATGATTCCGTACAGCTTGTCTATTTTTCTCCCCTTACTGTAATAATAGGCTGTACCAATCAGTGCGTATAAAGCAATAATTCCCAGAGTTGCCGCATTAATAGGTGCAAAAAATGTCTGGAACATCTTATGAAGCGGCGGAGAAATTTTATCCAGATATGGGAAATTGCTTAAAATTAAGGCAATTGATGCTATCATCGTGGCAGGCAGGGTGGACATCATTCCATCCTTGATCCCTGAGATTACAATATTACGGTTAATTACATCTGCTGCAGGCATCAGATACTTATCTAAAAATGCCTCCAGTTTTTCCATCAGTTTATTCATAACGATACTCCCCTCTTATTTTCACCCTACTTTTCTGCAGCCATGTCTTCTGCAAGTTTTAATGCCTCTTCTCCGTCCATTCTTCCGTACATAACAGGAGGAATGACGCCTATTGCCACATGTTTCGGCTCGCAAAGCGCTTTGGCTCTGTTAAGCGCATACCTTGCCTGAGGTCCTAAAAGTGCAACATCCACTCCTTCCAGGCACTTTTCCATATCAGCCTCCGAATGTGCCGCGATATCAACTTCAATTCCTTTCTTTGCAGCTGCTTCTTTCATTCTTGTAACTAACAAACTGGTTGACATTCCTGCCATACAAAATAATCGGATCGTTAACATGTCTGTTTCTCCTCTCTTTTATAAATTTCTATGATTTCATTTGCCAGATCTCTTACGGTCATGGCGTTCATTAAATGATCCTGGGCATGTACCATAAGAAGCGTCACTGAAACATGCTCCCCGCGTACTTCAGCCTGAATCAAATCGGTTTGTTTGTTGTGTGCACTTGACAATTGCTCATTGCATTCCTTTAAGAGCACATCTGCCATTTCAAAGTCCCCTTTTTTGGCTGCATCAATTGCTTCCATTGCCTTGCTTCTGGCATCACCTCCATTTACCACAAGTTCCATAATCATTTGTTCTAATTCATTCATGTTTCACCTCGTTGTTTTCATAAAGAATTCTTTCCTGTATCCGTATTGTATCTGATTGTCCTTACTATCTCCATAGAGTTTGTTACCGCATCGGTAACGGTAATTGCCAGACCTTATTCCGTTTCCAGCAAAACCTGCAGCAAGGTTTCATACTCCTTGCTTTTTAAAATACGGTTCACTCCCTTTGAGGACAATAATACCTTTGATGTGATCTCATAAAACTTCTGTATGGTGCTCCTGGTGGAATTGGCTATGGCAACCAATACCACCAGTTGGACATCGTTCTTGGACCAGCGAATGGGCCTGTCCAAAATTCCTACACTTATGATATTTTGGTCTAACATTACCCTGGACGGATGAGGGATTGCCACCAGATTGCCATAATCCGTACTCCCCAGTGCTTCTCTTTCCAGGACAGACTCATAAAATCCTTCCGGGAGGGGATATATTAAATTGATCCTTTCACACATTTTCTTTAAAACCTGATCTCTGGTCTCTGCTTTTATATGAGGGAAGAAAAATTCCCGCTTATAAAACTCCAGAAGAAATCTTCGGTCCCCGCCTTCCAACCGTTTTCTCACGGATAAAATGTCGCTGAATTCCAGAAAATCGTGAATTTCCACGATGGGAACCGGTACATGCTTTGAAATAGGTACAGTTGTGAAAATATAATCAATATCTTTCAAGTCAAAGGTGTCTAATTCATAGATATTACAAATATAAATCTCTTTCAGATGTGCTCCAAACTCTTTCTTTAATTGATACAGGAGCATCTGGGAACTGGCCTTACCGCTGGTACATACCAGAAGGATATTCTTTTTTTCTATCATCTGCTCCTTTTCGTCCAGCGCAAGAGCAAACAATACTGCCAGAAATCCTATTTCTTCATCAGGAACTTCTTTTCCGTAATATTCTTTTAATGCGATACACCCCTGAGTTGCCATGGAATAGGCCAGCAGATATTTTTGCTGAATATTTTTCAGCAAAGGATTTTCTAATAAAATCCCATATTTCATACGAATATCCATGGGCATCATATGCTGATTTAACAGCATGCGCAAATTGAAGTTATCCCTTAATTCAATATGGAATGTCTCGTATACCATCTTCAGCATGGACATAACCAGCTTATCTATCTTTTCCGATATGATAAAATTATTTTCTTTTTCATCTGTTCCGAGCATTCGCTTGCTTGCCAGAAAAATCCCCAGATAAAGAATCTCTTCTTTTGTTTTATCCAGATTATTGCTTTTGGCTATCCATTCCATCAAGTCAAGCGCGAGCTGCTGCTCTGCCATATCATGGTCTCTGGAAGGAATATGGTTCTCCCTGATATATTTTCCTGTTTCCATCCGGCGGATTGAAATATTGATATAGGATAATACGCTTTCAAAAGCATCTTCGGAGAAACGGATCTTCTTTTCCTTTATCTTTTCTAATAAGTACTTTGCGGTTTCCTGCTTCTGACTTACCTGCTTTTCTTCACTATAGGAATACCTTCGCTCTATCCGGTTAAAATATTCCATAATGCAGCGGCGGACATCGAATTCATGTCCCTTGATTCGGATTCCATATCCTGGTTTCCGTACAACTTCAATGTTAAATTCTTTTAACCGTGACTCCACCCGCTTCATTTCTGTTGACAGTGTTTTTTGAGAAACATATAAAAAATCAATAATATCTTCATATCTGATGAATTCTTCTCTGTTTAACAGCATTGCCAGAAGATAATCCTCACGGTCCGCCGGATTGTCCGGAATCGAAGATTTATATTGATTTTCCATCTGCATTTTCCACTGGGAAAATGCTTCCATATCCGTTATATGGAGAGAATACCCCTGTCCTTGTTTTGAGATCAGTATCGCACCATGACTTTCCATCTCAGACTTTAGTTCTTTTACTCTTACACGGATTGTCTTTTCACTGAGACCGCACAGCTGAGCTAACTGTTTTGAAGTCTGAAAAAATTTTTCACTTAAACTCTGCAAAATAAAAACCCTGCTATCTTTCATCTTATACACCATCCTGCTGCAATTATCTTAGCATATTCTATGGAAACACCTCAACTCATGGTTTTACCGTTGTTCATTACGGTAAACGTTTCAGGCTATTATTAGTTTTTCTTTAATATAATACCCTTACATATAACTTAAATATTTTTGAAAAAAAAGACTTTGATTTTTTGATGTAAGTATGATAAGATCTATTCATGTTATTATTTTGCCGCCGGGTAAACGTCTTGATACCATTCCATTAGGCCTTAGAAGGAATGGTGTTAAGGCGTTTTTTTTGTTTATTGGCCATATATTCGAAACAACCTGGTGTATGATGAAGGAGGATAAACTATGCAAGGATTTGATTATAAAGATATTTATATTGAGGACGGCAAAAGAGTATTGGAAATAAATATTCTTCCTGAAAAGTACTGTAATTTTGATTGTATTTTCTGTCCAATTGGAAGATCAAATAACAAGATTGATACTCAAATCACATTCGGTAATGCAGATAATCCGTTATCCGGGTTAGGAAGAATTATTGAGCAGGCAAATCCAGGTCTGGTTTTTATCAACTCAAAAGGAGAAGCTCTTATACATGACCAAATCTGCAGCATTATCAGTTTCATAAAAGACAGGGGACTGCCTGTTCGATTGCTGTCTAATGGTTATTTACTCAATAGAAAAAGCTATATGGAAATTGCAAATATGTGTGATGAGGTCATTGGGGAACTAAAAGTAATTACCGAAGAAGCTTTTCAAAAAGTTCAAAGACCAATCCAAGGCTATACATTATCTGAATATATATCCAATATGGTGAACTTTAAAAAGCAGTACCATGGAACGTTTATTTTTGAAATCACAATTATAAGAGGATATAACGATGACGAAGCATCTGTTCAAAAGCTAAAAGATGTTATTCAGGATATTTCTCCTGATAAATTGATTGTCGTCAGGCTTGAAGAAGAAAAGTTTCAAAAAAAGCTTGGGATAACTGATGAGCGTCTTAGAGAGATTACAAATATACTTCAATAACAAAATCAACCCGCCGGGGTTTCTATTGTGTAGTAGGCCTGCGTTACACAACGCAGGCCTGTTTTTTTATTTTTACATGGAGGTTTCATTTTATGAATAATACGAATTGCTTTAAAGATTTTGTAAAATATTCGTCACTAAACGTACTTGGTATGATAGGGTTATCCTGCTATATTTTAGCAGACACCTTCTTTGTTTCAAAAGGACTTGGAACAAATGGCTTAACTGCATTAAATCTCGCAATTCCGATCTATAGCTTTATTCATGGCAGCGGGCTGATGATTGGTATTGGCGGCGGCACTAAATATTCTATTTTAAAAAGTCAAAATAACAAAGAGGCAGCAAATCGTACATTTACAAATGCTGTTATACTGGCACTTGGTTTTGCAATCGCTTTTTTGGTAATCGGAATCTTTTTCTCTGAAACAATTATAGAAATGCTTGGAGCTGATGAAACGGTTTTTCAAATGAGTAAAACTTATCTGCAGGTGATCTTACTGTTTGCTCCTATGTTTATACTGAACAATATACTCCTGTGCTTTGTAAGAAATGACGGAGCTCCACAGCTTTCTATGATTGCTATGATCGTGGGCAGCTTATCTAACGTTGTTTTAGACTATATTTTTATTTTCCCGTTTAAAATGGGGATTTTCGGAGCAGTCCTCGCAACTGGTCTTGCTCCGGTTATCAGTATGTTTGTACTATCTCCCTTTTTCTTTAAAAAGAAAAATTGCTTTTCTTTGATAAAATGCAAAATTTCATTCAAATTGGCTTTGACTATTTTTTCAAGTGGATTGCCTTCCCTTATTACAGAGGTTTCTTCGGGTATCGTTATCATTGTATTTAATATTATTATCTTAAGACTGCAAGGAAATCTGGGTGTTGCTGCATATGGCGTTATAGCTAATCTTTCATTAGTAATAATGGCAATTTATACAGGTGTGGCGCAAGGTATTCAGCCAATTATCAGTAGTAATTATGGGACCGGGAACCGTGCAAATGTTCAGGCGATTTTGCGTTATGCTATGACAACCGTATTAGTCATATCAGTCATAGTCTACTTCTGTGTATTTTTCGGAGCACCTCAGATAGCCAATATATTCAACAGCGAACATAATACTCTCTTGCAAAGTATCGCTGTAACCGGGTTGAAGTATTATTTTACGGCTTGCCTGTTTGCCGGATTTAATATCATAATGTCTGTTTACTTTACCTCTACTGAATATGTACTCCCTGCGCATATTATTTCAATTCTGCGTGGATTTGTAATTATCATCCCCATGGCTTTCTTATTATCAGCAATGGGTGGCATGACAGGCATTTGGTGCGCATTCCCGGTAACAGAATTATTTGTAAGTATTACTGGGGGAACTTTATATTTACTGTATAAAAAAAAACTCGGTCATAAAGACAACCGTTTTGGGGACTGACTTATATTACAAACAAACGGAGGCTTTGAGAAATCAGAGCCTCCATAGCTTTTAGTTGCTATTATTTTGCATATTGACTTGTAAATTCAAAGTATTATCCCTATAATAAGAACTAAATTGCTATAAGTTCTATGAGAGAACTTTTTTAAATATTTATCTTGGAGGAAACAGATCCATGTATAGAAACAAATTGGATAAAGACATACGCTGCCCATTAGAATATGGGCTGGAAATCTTTGGAGGAAAATGGAAATCCCGCATTATCTGCGTATTGGCTGAAAAGGGTACCCTTCGTTACAGTGAACTCCGTAAGGAGATGGGAAATATCACCGATGCTGTTCTTGCTGCTACCTTAAAAGAACTGATTACCAATAATATTATACAAAGAAAATCTTATGACGAGATTCCTCCCCGTGTAGAATACAGCCTGTCGGACAAGGGTCTGTCTGTTGTGCCTATCCTGCAAAGCATCTGCCATTGGTCCGGCGCATACCACAAGGAGGACAATGAAAATACCATGGTACAGTGTCAGAAATGTGACTACAAGTAATACAATTGAACATTTTCTCATCATACAAGTGCAGAAAAAATTCTGTGCAGTTATAATTCCGCACAGAATTCTTAATTGATTAAGATATGTAATTTACGCTAAGCTGTAAATTCTAACATCCGGGTCTGCACTCCAAAGCGGTTTAAGACCAACAAATACATCATTCTGGAACATATCACTCTTTAAATATGCCTGTGCATGTTCTGCACTGTCAAATCCATGCAATACCTGAACGTCTTCATCGCGGATCAGTAAATCTTTGGTTAATGCACCCTCAATCTTCTTCAGAAAAGGATCACGGTAATCGGTATAAACCTTTGCCGCTGCAGGACGGTTTGCATTTGAGATTTTCATCGTGATTTCAAGGTAAGCGTTTACTTTCATTATTTTTCCTCCTAAATTATTGTTTTATTGCTCCTTTGATGAGCTTGTTTATATTATATATAAATTGCCATAAAGAAAAAGATATCATCAATTTTATTAGTTACTAATATTTTTATTAGTTACTATGTTTCCAGCTATTTTTCTTGAAAACGACTGGCATTTTTTTGTATAATATCCCTTTGCCTGTAAATAATAATTCTATTAATGGCAAGGATTAAAATAACTTTTTATGCAAAGGAGCAAATTATATGAACCGCGATAAACTCATAGCCCAGGTAAAAAACGAATATGCACGAATCGCCTCTTCGGAATCCCAACAGCATTTCCACCAGACCACAACCGAGATCACACCGGAAGCTTATTATGAAAACCTGTTAAGTAAAGTTATAAACGAAATTAACAACGGAACCTTTGATAATTTCAAATCCGGTGAAGAAGTAGTAACCGCTATTGCAAATGACAAAACCTGGCTTTCAGGTTGGAAATAAATACGAAATCGCATGTAAAAACCGCAGTCCTTTTTATCAGGGATTGCGGTTTTAATTCGTTATACTTGTTTCAATTGCCCTTATGCTGTTATTACATGCCGGGTACCAGCCGAAGGATTTTATCATCCCCAGGATTGGGAAGTCCTCTGCCGTCCATGTTGCTGGTGGTTAGGTATATGGAACCATCCATTGCCTGATAAGCTTCCCTTAATCGTCCGTAATCACCGTCCAATAACCGTTCCACCTTAACAGCTTGTGTTCCAGATTCGTCGAAAGTGATTACCAGGAGTACATTGCCACGGAGTGTTGACACAAGCAGCTGGCCCTTCCGGGGACCCTCTGTTGCAAAGGCTATTCCTGCCGGGGCCCAGGTATCATTCCCGCTTTCTACTACAGGTTTAATAAAATCAGATCCCTGTATTTCCTCATTATCCGTTACCAAAGGCCAGCCATAGTTATCGCCTGGTTGTATGATATTCATTTCATCATTGGCGATTTCTCCATGATCTGTGGCATATAACACATTCTTGTCATTCCAGGCCAGACCTTGAGGATTTCTAAACCCCAGGGCGTATACCGCAGAACCCGGAAAGGGGTTATCTGGCGGTATACTTCCGTCTGTCCCAATCCGTAGAATTTTACCTGCCATGCTGTGTATATCCTGTACAAGATTTCGTTTAGCAGCATCTCCAGTAGTTATATACAGGTAGCCATCGGGACCAATTTTTATCCGGCCACCATTATGGATCCGGCTTGCAGGAATCTGATCCAAAAGAATTTCCTCTCCCCATGCGTTATTACCCTGGATAGACATTCGTATCACCCGACTGTAAATTTCTCCGTTTTCCTGGTAATTATACATAAGATAAATATATCCGTTTGAAAGAAATTCCTTGTCCAAAGCAAGCCCCAAAAGCCCACCTTCTCCGCTGCTAATGAAGGGTGGTCCGAATGTATACACCGGCACCGGATTTAATACCCCATTCTCTATGACACGTAGGTTTCCGTTCCGCTCCGTAAAAAACAGCCTGCCATCTTCACTGATGTCCACAGCCCATGGTATGTGGAGGTTTTCTGCAACAGTCTGAACTTCAAATGTAGAATTCTGAAAGCTCGTTATACCGAACGGAATATAATTCTTATTCCACTCCCATGCAGTCATATGGCTTATAGTGTTAATACTTCCGTTAATCATGGCCTCTTCCTTACTATTTTTACCGGCGTTGCCAGCCGTATTCTTTCTAGCATTATATGAAAGGAAGCAAAATCGGGTGAGAAACTCCCGTAATCTCATTAACCTTATAACAGCCTGTGGTGTATAGCAGACATATCTGATTACGGGAATTCTCCCAAACAGGACAGCGCAATGGATAAGAGCAGTATCTTACAGATTATCCAGGGGTTTTTGCAATATATTGCGGATGATAACAATCATATCCAGATTTTGCTTTAGCTTCTTATTCTATCCATAATTTTCATTGTCTCAATAGAATCATTCCAACTCATAATATCACTTTGAATTTCACCTTTATTTATACACTTAACCACTTCCCTGACCTGATATTCCATGCCGTTTATATCAATAGGTATATGTATTTTTTCTTCTGTATCATTAATTATAATATAAGCTGTATCTGCATTTGAGAATCTCGGTATGCCTATTCTCCCTTTTGTTCCGATTATATTGGCAGTTCTTATTGTATCAAGATTAATGGCACTATAAAGCAGCGCCTGTTTTCCATCTTCATAAGATAATATGACTGAAGCACTTTCATCTACTCCCGATTTTCCGATAAACTTATTACTATCAATACTTGTGGGGGACGTACCAAAAATATAGGAACTATAAGAGACGTTATAAATACCCACATCTAACAAAGAGCCTCCGCCTAATTCTTTATTAAATAATCGATTCTCGGGGTCAAATTGTGCTTTAAAGCCAAAATCCGCTTGTAATAAGCGAACGTCACCTATTCTTCCTTCATTAATCCACTGCTTTACTTTTTGGTTAACTGGTAAAAAGCGAGTTTTCATCGCTTCCATAAAAAATGTTTTATGTTCCGTTGCAATATTTATAACTTCCTTAATTTCATTTTCATTCATTGCAACAGGCTTTTCACACAACACTGATTTTCCGTTCTTTAAACACAAAATAGAAATGTCTTTATGAAGGATATGCGGTACCGCAATATAAATGGCTTCTATATCTTTATCTTTCACTAATTCATCATAACTTCCATAGCATTTATCTGTAATTAGTCCATATTTTTTACCGAATATTTCAGATTTATCTTTGTTTCTGGAAGCCACACCCTTCAGTTCAACTTCATTCATTTCAATCAATGCATCAGCAAATTTATTGGCAATATTTCCCAGTCCTATAATTCCCCATGCTATTTTCTTCATCTGGATTCCTCCTCTATATACTACAATTTTTAACCCTTAATCCTTATTTTACAATATTCATCTCCAAATAGTGAAAAACGGGAGTATTTTAATGTTATATCCCCCGTTTTCACATCCATAAAAACCTTCTACTTTTCTTTTTTTCTTTCAATCATATCAAACAGAATCGGCACAAGAACTAAATTAGTAATCATAGCAACGGTCAATCCCACCATCATCAATCTCGCCATTGGAATAAACAATGCATCCTCACCAAATCCAAGAGGTATCAATCCCAGTACAGTAGTCATAGTACTCATAAGGATCGGACGGAATCGCCTTTGTCCTGCTGCACGGCACGCTTCATCCAGGGGTGTTCCAGATGCTCTTTCTGCTTTTATGAATTCCACCAGCACAATTGCATTGGCGAGTACACAGCCCAAAAGACTGACTGCTCCCAACAATGCAAAGAAAGTCAATCTCTCCCCTGTCAGGAAAAGTCCTGCCACCCCTGACAGAACGCCAAAAGGAACGGAAATAAAAATGAGCAGTGGAATCCGTATGGAATTAAACTGGAACAATAAAATCATAAATATAACTGCCATAGACAAAATCGCAACACCCGCGATCGAAGTCAATATATCCATGAAGTCATGCTTCATGCCTGACTTTTCCAGTGTCACTCCATCTGGGAATTTTATTGTCTCCAACATCTTTTCCAATTTCGTCTGCAGCGTAATATCGCTGTATTTTGACAGATAATAACAGCCTACAGCCCTGCCCCGCCGTCCGTCAATCCGCGTAATTGTTGTGATCTCCGGATTCAATTCCAGTTTAGCAAACTGTTGAAGCGCATACTTATTCATGCTGGTGGATGATTTAATACGGTAGTTCTTAAGAGAATTCTGATCATTGATAGTACTATCCAGATTAATATCATATTCTTTACCCTGGTCACGATAGATTGACAGATCTCTCCCCATCAGTGCAATACTCAATTCATTCTGTACCTCAGTTTTTGTCAGTCCAAGGCTGTTGAGCTTTTTCGTATCCATATCCACATAATAATGATAGGTAGGGATTTCCTGCCCCGCATCTATATATTTTGTGCCATCTAACTGCCTCATCAAACCGGCTACTGTTTCTGCTGCCTGGTTCAAATCATCTAAGTCTTCACTGTACACCTTCATTTCCAGAGGTTTTGATGTGAAGGCAATGATTCCCAGTTCATCTACCAGAACCGTACCTCCTCCTATCTTTGAGTCCAATTCGCTTTGCAGAAAGTCAACCATTTCATGTGTTTCTTTAAAACGTCCCCCCTTTGGCAAATTTATCTTGACAAAAATGTCTCCGACATTATTTCCGGTTGATTTAGGCATTACTGAATAATCATATCGGGGGATACCGGTTCCAATACCAGACAAATAATAACTCGTTTCCGGCTGTTCATCCAATACCTCCTCTATCTGGCGAATGACTGTTTCCGTTCTCTCAAGATCATTTTCATCGCTGCCTCTCAAATCAATGGTTACCACGTCTTTATCTGCTTTGGGGATTACCTGCATATCAATTGCCGGAATTGTCAAACCGCAAAGAAGCATAAAAATCAATGCTATGACGATTGTCCTCTTCTTATGACGGAATGCTTTTTCAAATAAACAGTCATATACCGCAACCAGCTTCTGGGAACCATCTTTTTTTACCCTGGCCGGCCTCAGAAATAAGTAGGAAAAAAGCGGTGTAATCAGGATTGATACCAGGAAAGATGACACCAGGCATGTAATAATTACAACCGGCAGAGTGAATGCCAACTGACGGTAGGCTCCGGTTAATGCCAGCAGAGAGGCAAACGCACTGACCGTGGTAAGCATGGATATGAAAACCGGAACCACCATTTCCTGTGTTCCTTCTATCGCTGCACTCGCCCGGTCCTTTCCCTGATCCAGCTTTGTTTGGATGGCATCACTAATTACAATTGCATTATCCACCAGCATTCCCAGCACAATAATCAATGCCGCAAGGGAAATAAACTGAATCTGTGTTCCCATAATCTTCATAACAATAAAGTTAATCAGAATTGACAACGGAATGGCAATCGAAACGATCAGGCCGTTGCGGAAGTTCATCCCCAGCATAACAACAATCAAAACTAACAGGATTGATTCCAAAAGATTTACAAGAAAGTTGTCTACCGCATCCGACACCACATCCGGCTGGAAATACACCTCATTCACTAAAATATCCGACGGTACTGAGCTGCGGTACTGATCGATGCATTGACGGATAGTGTCTCCAAAATCCACTACATTGATTCCGGAGTTAAAATAAAGTGCAACCAGATTGGCTTCTTCTTTATTGTATGTATAATGCGGGCTGTCATCCGGCTTCTTTATCTGGATGTCAGCTATATCCGAAAGCCGGATCACGCATCCCTTCTCTGATTGGCCGATAACAATATTTTTAATCTCATCCAAACTCTCAAATTTTCCATTTGAGTTAACAGTCATAACACTATCGCCTACATCAATTGTGCCCGTCGGGATAATGCTGTTTTGCGCCCCAATCATATTCCCTATTTCAGCAAGAGAAACATTGAGCGCATTCAGACGGTCTGCGTCTACATGAATCGCTACTTCCGAATTCTGCTGTCCATATACTTCTACCTTCCGGACGCCATTTAGAAGCTTCAGCCGATTCTTTAAATCATCCGTCCTTTCTGCCAGTTCATCCCCGCTCACACCTTTTCCGGTGACTGCCACAATCATACCTGCTGTATCCATGATATCTGTATCCAGAGTCACGGAGGTAACACCTGCTGGAAGGGAGGCTTTCAAGTCTTCCAATCGGTTTCTCAAGTCATCAAAGTTTTCATTCACTGCTTTCTGGCTGATATCCATACTTAAAGAAACCATGACTGTACTGACACTGTTCATGGTAGTGGAAGTGCAGGAATCAAAACCTTCTGTTTCCCTTATCACTTCTTCCAGCTTTTTTGTTACCAACGCCTCCATATCCTCTGCCGATGCTCCCGGATATACGACGCTGACAGCAGCAACCGGAAGAACCACTTCCGGGAAATGCTGCTTCGGTATTGACAAATAACTGAAGATACCGCTTACTGCTATCATAACAATAACAATTAAGACTATAAACTTTTTTTTGATGATTATACCCACATATCCTGTTTTCATGGCCTGTTTTCCTCATTTTGACGGTTTCTTGTGTTTATGTTTTCATCAATAGCTGTTGATGGAGAAGCAACAGCCACAATATCCTGCTCCTTTATATTTTTTATCCCATCGCGGATGATTATCATCCCTTCTTCCACCCCTTCTACCTGTACCATATCCTCCCGCAGTTCTCCTTTCACAACCTGTTTGCGGGATACCAGACTGTTTCCATCCACAACATAAACATAATCCAGACCGTCGATATTGAAAATGCTCTGTACAGGCACAAAGCATCCATTTCTTTTCCCTGTGATAATCTGTACGTCAGCCATGTCACCAATCACATATTCGTCTGAATCAAATACCACATCTACCACGTAGGCTCTGGTATTCTCATCAGGATACTGCCCGATACTGTCAATCCGGCCATTCACCTTTCCGTCAATCTTTACAGCGCTTGACAGACTTACCTTTGAGATATCATCTGTTGAAACTCCTATGGAAACCACCTTCTGGCTGCTTTTCATAACAGCCACCGGATATCCGGCAGCGACCACCTCTCCTTCTTTATATGGCAACTCCATCACATAGCCATCTGAATCTGCATAAATGGTTGAATCCTTCAAACTTTTTTCCGCCTGCTTCAGTTTATCCAATGCCATCTCATAATTCCCAGCCAGCGTGACATACTGGCTTTCCTGGGCTTCCCACTCCGTGTCAGCTATATAACCGCTGCTGTGCAAAACTGCCGATGCGTCTAATGCGGATTTTGCTGTTTCTAACGATTTTTTCAGACTATTCGCATTTGTTTTTGCTGTATTAATCGTGATTTCCAAAATAGATGTATCCAGTTTTGCCAGCGGCGTGCCTGCTGCCACTTCTTCTCCTTCTTTTATGTAAACAGCCTCCAATTTACCACCTGACAGGAACGAATAATTTTTAGTTTCCTTGGCACGGACAATTCCAAGGTAATCCAGTCCGGCATCATATTCCATAACCTCAACAGTTACGGCATTCACAGTTTTCTGCTCCTTTACCACTGCATTCCCGTCAGAACATCCTGCAAGAAAAACCATAGCAATAAACATTACAATCAAAAATTCCTTTCTCATGCTGCTATACCACTCCTTTTTACATTATACTTTCCTGTAAAATGATACAAAAAAGTCAAATCATATGCAATGGGCAGTAATTTTCATTCAGTTACTTTTAGGACATTGTGTGTATTAATTTTTAAATTTATTGCAATCTGATTTCCGTTTTGTTATGATTAAAAAATATTGTAATGAATGAGGTGGAGGCCAAATGGGGAACAAAGAAGATCTGCGTACATTAAAGAGCAGGCGTTTGATTAAGAATACCTTTTTAGAGTTGATAAAAGAAAAGGGCTATCAGCATATTACAGTTATGGATATTTCCCGGCGTGCGCTTATTAATCGGAAGACCTTTTACTTTCACTATGAAACCATAGAGAATCTTTATGAGGAGATGACAAATGAATACCTTAATCTATTGGATTTTTCCATACTGCTCCCTACCCTTCAGATTGATTTGAGACATTCCGATTTTATAACAAAAGCTACATTTGTTCTTGAAAAAATAAAAGATCAGAAGGGACCGTTTCAAATTATGATGAATGACCCTACCAACAATCACTTCAATGAAAAGCTGAAACACTTTCTGTCTCTTTTTCTGTACGATACAATGAAATTGGAAGATTATGCCGTTGTGAAAATGCTTCCAGCTTCTCTGATTCAGAATATCTACAGCTCCATTTTTTTTGAGATTATCAAATGGTGGATTAATCAGGATGATATATCAGCAGAACGGGCTATTGCCTTAATGCTCTCCATGTTTTCGGATAACATGCTGGATGCATTAGGGATTCGGATTATTTCATAATCTGAGTAATTCTTTCGTATAAAATGCTTGTTCAGCTGACCAAATGTAGATGAAGCTCCACCTCTTCTACATTCGATCAGATGCTTCAAGCTTCCCTTGATAAAATGAATATAGCTTCTATCAGGGTATTGTTATAGTTGTAAACATTCCGCCAGTGGGTTCAGTCATATTATTTGTCATATGGTGAGGAATATGACAGTGAAAAGGCCATATTCCCGGATTTTCCGCTTTAAATTCAATATCCCAGGTTTCTCCAGAATGTACAGTGATTGTGTTTTTTTTCATAATAAAGTCTGAAAATATGTCATTACCATCTGATGCTGTAACATAAAACTGATGTCCATGAATATGCATCGGATGAGCATCCATCATTGCATTTGCAATACGTATTCTAATAATATCACCATTTTCCACTTTCATTGGAGTAGAATATGGAAAACATTTGCCGTTCATCGTAAAGAAATTAAACCTCTCTGACATCGGATTTAATTTATATATCCCTGAATTAACTGTTTCCATAGGCATTTCTTCCAGCATAAATTCCTGTAGCATAAAAAAGTAATCTTTATTTATTTTATCATTTCCAGGATTCAAAATAATAAATCCCCCTTCCAATCCCATCATTTGCTGTTTATGTGAAATAAGATGGGTATGGTACATATGTGTTCCAGGTGGATTTATTATTTTAAAATGATAATCGAAATATTGCCCAGGATAAATAGCGGGGGAAGGTTCAACTTCTGGGACACCATCCATTTCATTTGGAACATCCAGACCATGCCAATGGATACTGGTAGGTTCCTTAAGATCATTATATACCCGTATATTTACATGATCACCGGGATATACTTGGATAGTTGGTCCAGGTGTAATACCATTGTATCCCCATGCCCTAATAAAAACACCCGGCAGAATCTCATGTTCCACTTCTTGAGCTATTAATTCAAAATATTTAACTCCATTTTTTTCTTTGTATTGTAAATTATAGAGATCAGGTGATATTACCATAATAATCAATTCAAAAATAAATATCTATATATTATATGAGAGCTTTTTATATTTGCTTATTTATTCAACTAATAAATCATTTCTACTATCTGCCTGACAGATGGTGGTTACGTTCTATGATTGGTTTGGTTTTTATTTGCTGCCAAAGTAACCTGCTATTCTTAAAATAATCCAAATTCGCTTCATAATATCTGCACATGCACGATATAAATTAAAATATATATGAAACCTTATTTTCAATTTGTTTATTGAAAAGGAGCTATTATGGTAGGAATAACTAAATTATTATGCAATTCTGATAATTTTGGTGACAAATTACGTTATGTACCAGATGCATCAAAGCAAAAATTCGGTACCAGTACAGGCTATGGACCTGTAGTTGTATGGAATTGTACCAATCAATGTAATTTAAAATGCAGACACTGTTATGCTGATTCAAATAGCAGGAAATCCGAGGAAGAATTAAATACCAAAGAGGCTAAAAATTTAATTGAAGACCTGGCAAAGCTACATATCCCGGTACTGCTTTTATCCGGAGGGGAACCGCTGATGAGGGAAGATATCTTCGAATTAATTAATTATGCAAATGAATACAATATACGTATTACTATTTCAACTAACGGTACATTAATAGATAAAGATATTGCAAAAGATTTAAAAAAGGCTTGCGTAAGTTATACAGGAATCAGTTTAGACGGTATTGGTACCAGACATGATGATTTTAGAGGAAGCCCCGGTAGTTTTAATAAATCATTGGAAGGAATAAGAAACTGCCTGGAAATTGGACAAAAGGCTGGTCTTCGTTTTACAATTAATCGGAATAATTATGATCAGTTAAATGATATCTTTGCTCTGATAAAAGAAGAACATATTCCAAGAGTATGTTTTTATCACCTGGCCTATTCCGGAAGGGGAAGCTCGATGATATCATTGGATATTGAGAAAGAAGAAAAAAGAGCTGCATTAGATTTAATTATGCAAAAGGCACTGGAATTCGGTAATAAAGTGGAAATTTTAACAGTTGATAATCATGCTGACAACGTTTATTTATATCTTCAGGCTAAAAAGAAATATCCCCTCCTGGCAGATAGAATATGGAAATTAATTCAAATGAATGGCGGAAACCGATCGGGCATTGCAATTGGAAACATTGATTACAAAGGGAATGTACATGCTGACCAGTTTACGTGGCATCATACCTTTGGAAATGTAAAGGAAACTGAATTCAGTGAAATATGGACAAATCCTACAAATCCATTAGCAATTGGTCTAAGGGACAGAAAAGCCTTATTAAAAGGAAGATGCAGCAAATGCTGTTGGCTGAACGTTTGTAATGGTAATCTCCGGGTCAGGGCAGAAGCCGTTACCGGTGATTTCTGGGCATCAGATCCGGCATGTTATCTCACCAATGAAGAAATCGGAGGAATATTAGAATATGCAGAGTAATTATAATAATTTGCTGAACATGATTCAGAATGGTTTTCCAATCGAATCAAGACCATTTTTATCCATTGGAAATCAATTAGGAATGTCAGAAATTGAAGTTCTGAAAATGATTAAAGAGTTAAAAGAACAAGGAACTATCCGCAGGTTAGGTGGTATTTTTGATTCAAAAAAATTAGGTTATACAGGTACATTATGCGCTATGGAAGTATCTTATAATAAAATCGGAGAAGTCTCTCAAATTATAAACAGTTATCCTTGTGTTACACATAACTATCTTAGAGACCATAAATACAATATGTGGTTTACTCTGATTGTACCCTCTCAATACAGCCTTGATACACATATCAATGAGATTAAAAACAAAACCGGAATTAACGAAATTATGATTCTGAACTCTCTGCAGACTTTTAAAATTAATGTTAATTTAAAGATTAAAGGAGCATAGTTTATGGACATTTCTCAGAAAAAGAAGGTTATTCAAAAATTACAGGATAAATTGCCCTTAGTTCCTGAACCATATAAAGCTATTGCTAATGATATTGGAATATCAGAGAAAGAACTCCTTGATTATATCAAAGAATTAAAAGATAATAAAACCTTACGCAGAATTGGTGCGGTATTAAATCACAGGTCTGTAGGATTTTTGGCTAATGCGATGGTGGTCTGGTTCGTTCCCGCCGAAAGAATAAAAGAGGTTACAGATATTATGGTTTCATTTCCTCAGGTAAGCCATTGCTATGAACGGGAGGTTTTAAATAATTGGAGATATAATATTTATACCATGATACATTCTGTTAGTTTTGATTTATGTGACGATACCATTAAAAAGATTTCCCAAATGACACACATTAATGACTATGAAGTTTTATATAGCACAAAAGAATTAAAGAAAAGTAGTATGAACTATTCTATGGACGAAGAATTCTTTGATAAAATGTAAAATTTCAATCAAATTGGCTTTGACTATTTTTCAAGTGGTTACAAACAAACGGAAGCTCTGAGAAATCGGAGCTTCCGTTGATTCATATATAATATCCGTTACTTAATTGGAACGTTGTATGAATCATCTTACTTACAACATGAACAATAATATTATTATGTGTCTCATTAAAATGAGAGGTTGCAGCAGTAATTGCAGTAATACAGCATTGTACTTTTACACGATTTTCGATGGTATCTTCGATACACTTAACAGACATAAGACTATTTAATAGTATTTCGGTGACAATATATGGTAAAAAAAGACTATGAGTCCCCTCATTAAAATAGGGAAATGTTTTCTTGATGTCATTTTCCCTGAAATCATAAAGAAACTTATGGATAAAACTTTCTGGTTTTGTGAAGAACTCTTCATAATAATTCAGGGAACCTATGGAGTTCTTAATAAAATCAGACACAAGTTCCTGATATAAATCATAAATATCGGAGTAATGATGATAAAATGTCCCCTTATTTATCATCGCATGCGAGGCAAGTTCCGTAACCGTGATCTTTTCTACGGGCTTTTTTTGCAATAATTCCATCATTACGCTTTTTATATTTCTTTTCGTCTTAACAACTCTCAAATCTTCTTTCATTAAAACCTCATCTTCTATTCAGACCTATTCATTTATCATGTGATAATCAACGAATTCTAAAAACCGTTCATTATTGAACTAAATATAATCATTGATGATTGACTAAACAACGATAGTTCAATAAAATAATACTCGCTTGTAAAACAATTGTAAAGGAGAAAATAACATGATAAAAACGCTGATGCGGAGTATTAGAGAATATAAAAGAGCCTCTATTTTAACACCATTATATATAACTTTGGAAATAATATTAGAATGCTTATTACCTCTGGTTATGGCTGATTTAATTGATAAGATGACCGGTTCATCAATGATACCAATCATACGTTATGGAGTTATGTTGATTATTATGGCAATGTTATCCCTATTATTTGGATACATGTCAGGAAGGATTGGTGCTACAGCATCCTGCGGATTTGCCAGGAATTTAAGACAGGATGTGTTTTTTAAAATACAAGACTTTTCTTTTGCTGATATTGACAAGTTCTCATCATCATCTTTGGTGACAAGAATGACAACGGATGTAACCAATGTACAGAATGCATATCAAATGATTATCAGAATTGCAGTAAGAACACCACTTATGCTTATCTTTTCAGTCATTATCAGCCTGACAATCAGTGTAAAAATGTCCCTCATCTTCTTAATTATGATTCCCATTGTAGCAGCTGCATTATTCTCAATTGTATTTACTGTATTCCCAATTTTTAAACGCATTTTTGTGAAATATGATGCTATGAATAATTCTGTGCAGGAAAATATACAAGGAATTCGTGTTGTGAAATCATTCGTAAGAGAGGAATATGAACAAGAAAAGTTCCACAATGCAGCCGCTGATGTATGTAAGGAATTTACAGTAGCAGAGAAAATTATTGCTCTGAACAATCCAATCCTGATGTTCTGTATTTCTCTTGCCATCTTTCTTGTAAGTCTCATTGGAGCAAAAACCATCATTAACAGTGGTGCAACAGAATTAACGACTGGACAGTTATCTTCACTGATTAACTATGGGGTGCAGATTCTTTCTTCTCTCATGATGTTGTCCATGGTTTTTGTTATATGCTCCATGGCTACAGAATCTGCCAGTCGTATCTGTGAGGTGTTAAATCATGAGAGTACATTAACTTCCCCCAAGAATAGTGTAACGGAAGTAAAAAACGGAAGCATTGAGTTTGACAATGTTTCATTCAGCTACTCTGAGAAGAGTAAGAAACCCGCATTGGTGAATATCAGTCTGGACATTAAATCGGGGCAAACCATTGGTATTCTTGGCGGTACAGGTTCCTCAAAAACATCGTTGATTCAGCTGATCTCCAGACTTTATGATGTCACAGAGGGCAAAGTCTGTGTCAGCGGAATCGATGTCAGAGATTATGATCTGGAATCCCTCCGTGATGAGGTTGCAGTCGTATTACAAAAAAATGTCTTATTCTCCGGAACAATCAGGGAAAATCTTCGTTGGGGAAAAAAAGATGCCAGTGATGAAGAGCTAGTCAGAGTTTGTAAACTGGCTCAGGCAGATGAATTCGTTCAGCAGTTCCCTGACAAATATGATACCTATATAGAACAGGGCGGAACCAATGTTTCAGGGGGACAAAAACAGAGACTCTGTATAGCAAGAGCCTTATTGAAAAAACCTAAGATTTTGATTCTGGATGATTCTACATCTGCAGTGGATACAAAGACCGATGCTATGATTCGAAAGGCACTTCGTGATGAAATTCCGGAGACAACCAAAATTATTATTGCACAGAGAACATCATCTTTGGAAGATGCAGATCAGATTATTGTATTAGATGGCGGCAGGATCGCTGAGCAGGGAACCCATGAAGAATTGCTTGCTGACAGCGGAATCTATTATGAAGTTTATCAGTCGCAGACGAATGGAAAGAAGGAGGACTAACGCATGAATAAGAAAAAACAACACAGCTTTGGGCGCTTGGTCCGGTATCTGTTTTTACATTACCGAATCCAATTAATTGTAACTTTAATCTGTATTGTAACCAGTTCATTCGCCTCTACAATTGCAACGATTTTTATTCAGAGGTTAATTGATGAATGTATTATTCCTGGTATGAACCAGGGATTTGAACCTGTATCAGGTAAATTTATATCAATACTGACAGCCATGGGCTCAATTTATATCTGTGGTGCCATTGCATCGTTCATTTATAATCAGATTATGGCAATCGTCACACAGGGGACATTGAGAAATTTCAGAAATAATATGTTTGACAAAATGCAAACGCTTCCAATTAAATATTTTGATACCAACGCGCATGGAGATATCATGAGTACTTATACCAATGATACCGATGCCATAAGACAGCTCATCGGTCAGAGTCTTCCAACACTTTTTCAGTCTATTCTGTCCGTAACAGTCATGTTCCTTACCATGCTTTACTACAGCATCTGGCTTACCATCGTAGTGATGATTGTGATCTTCTTTATGTTAAAGATCACAAAGAAACTGGGCAGTCTCACAGCAAATTTCATGATAAAGCAGCAGAAATCTTTAGCAAAAGAAGAAGGCTTTATTGAAGAAATGATGCAGGGACAGAAGGTGGTTAAAGTTTTCTGTCATGAAAATGAGAACAAAGAAGCGTTCAACAGATTAAACGAACAGCTTTTTAAAGATGGAGAAAAAGCAAACCAAAATGGGAATGTTCTGATGCCGATTCTAAATAATGTAGGCAATCTCATGTATGTTCTGCTTGCAGTCATCGGTGGACTTATGGTCTATTTAAAGGCACCTAACCTGTGTCTGACCGGTGTCAGTACCATATCTATTGGTATTATTGTTTCGTTTTTAGGCATGTCAAGACAGCTTTCACAGACCATTGGGCAGGCATCCATGCAGGTGTCTATGATTGCAATGGGGCTTGCCGGTGCAGCGCGTGTGTTTGAGTTAATGGATGAACCGCCTGAGGAAGACCATGGCTATGTAACTCTCGTAAATGCAAAAAAAGATGCCAATGGGAACTTGATTGAGACGAAAGAAAACACAGAAATGTGGGCATGGAAACACCCTCATCAGGATGGAACGATTACCCTTACTGAGCTAAAGGGAGATGTCAGACTGGAAGATGCTGACTTTGGCTATGTTCCAGAAAAACTGGTGCTGAATAATGTATCCTTGTTTGCAAAACCGGGACAAAAGATTGCATTTGTTGGCGCAACCGGTGCGGGAAAGACTACCATTACAAATCTGATCAATCGTTTTTACGATATTTCAAACGGTAAAATTCGTTATGATGGAATTAACATTACTAAGATCAAAAAACCAGATCTTAGAAGCTCATTGGGCGTGGTATTACAGGATGTCAATTTATTTACAGGTTCTGTCATGGAAAATATCCGCTATGGACGCCTGGATGCTACAGATGCGGAATGTATCGCTGCTGCAAAATTAGCTAATGCGGATGAGTTTATAACAAGACTCCCAGATGGCTATCATACAATATTGACCGGTAATGGTTCCAGCCTCTCCCAGGGGCAGAGACAGCTGCTTTCGATTGCCCGTGCAGCAGTCGCTGATCCGCCAGCTATGATCTTAGATGAAGCAACTTCTTCCATTGATACAAGAACAGAAGCCCTGGTTCAGGCAGGTATGGACAACCTGATGAAAGGAAGAACTGTATTTGTTATTGCACACAGGCTTTCGACAGTGAAAAATAGTGATGCAATTGTGGTCCTTGATCACGGAGAGATTATTGAAAGAGGAGCCCATGAAAGCTTAATTGAACAAAAAGGAACGTATTATCAGCTTTATACAGGCACATTTGAACTGGAATAATGATTAATTGCAGTTGAAGCTGTAATGTTCATTGGATTCACTGGTAATACATATCTTATGCCAAAGCGCTTTTGCAATATTCGCGTTGCTCTTTGGCATATTTTATTATAAAATATGATTAAGACATTGGGAGGAAAGGATCGTTCATAATTATTAGAGGGGCGTATAAAAATAAGAAACAAACTGGAGGATGCTCATGGAATTTAACGAAAAACTACAACAGCTAAGAACCGGGAAAAACCTGACGCAGGAACAGCTTGCAGAGCAATTATATGTATCAAGGACCGCAATTTCAAAATGGGAAAGCGGCAAAGGCTACCCTAACATTGAGTCGCTCAAGTGTATTTCCAAATTTTTTTCGGTGACTATAGATGAACTGCTATCAGGTGAAGAACTGATTACCCTTGCCGAAACTGAAAACAATTCTAATGTTAAAAGAATTTATAACATTATCGGCGGAATAATAGATGTATTGGCAGTTGTATTTATTGTATTACCAATCTATGGAGAACCTCAAGGCAACTATGTTTACCATGTAAATCTTCTGTCAAATACTCATATGCCAAATTTAGATATTGGAATACATTGGGCTATTTATTTATTTATAATTGGACTTGGAATAGCCAGACTTGCTTTTATTTTCTTCGATAAAGAGTCGTTGTATAGCATTATCTCGAAAGTTTCTATCGCAACCGGCGGGGTAGCAATCTGTTTATATGCTGCGGCAAGAGAACCATATGCTACAATACTGCTATTCTTGTTTTTTGCAGTAAAGATATTTTTATTGTTACAGCTAAGCAGAACAAAATAAATTATGCACCAGCCGGAGTTTTTAATACTTGACGAACCTGGATGGAATCCATCAACTCATAGAAATATCTGGATTCATGTGTCTTATTAAGACTATACCAGGCATCTAATGTTTTTGAAGAAAACACACCCAGAGATTTCAAGACGTGAAAAGAAAATTCCAACGGAGCTATCCCTGATGCGGTGATCAATTTTCCATCCGTAACTACCGGCTCCATTTTGTAATACTTTTCACCTGCGTAAGCGGGACAGATCATTTTAAGGTATTCCAGATCATTGCTTGTATGCCAATGTGAATTCAGCAATCCTGTCTGAGCAAGTCCCATGGTCGCACCACAAATCGCTGCAACCAAAATACCTTCCTTTAAACACCTCTGGGCGATTTTTAAGATGGGCTGGTTTACTGTTTCTGTCCATGTATTTCCACCAGGTAAAATCAATGCATCTATGCTTTCAATGCTGCACTCATCCAGTTTGATGTCAGGCAGTATTTTCAATCCACCCATTGTTGTAACAGGCGTTTTTTCAATTCCAACTGTCACTATTTTTGATGGGGCAAGTCCCTTTTTATAATATCTTCCCGAGTTAAGCTCGGCAGTTAAGTAACCTATTTCCCAGTCTGACATTGTGTCAAACACATAAAGATATACTGTATTATTCATCTTGTAATTTCTCCTTATTTTTTCATCAGGGAATACCGACCATTGGTATCAGTGACTATCCTCATTATAAAACAGCTTCACTGACATCTGCTGTCAGTGAAGCTGTTAATGTTGATAATATTCCATTAACTCCGATGCAATAGCAGCAAGTCTTTCTTTCAGACTCTGTGGTTCGATTATTTGAATGGATTTACCATAGGGCAGGAGAAAATAAGGGACATAAATATGAATTGATTTTTCCTCAAATAAAAAGATGGCCTGATTCGATGTTCGCTCTTTCAGATAATGTCCTAAAAACCAATGCATGCAGAGTTCATCGAGCGTCTCTGACCTGCCTTCGACAATGAAAGAAATTAACCCCTCCTTACCCACTAAATCAGGTAACAGGTTTTTCATAAAAATTTCACGGGTCGAAAAAGCTTCGGGGCGCTTAAATGTTATTTGAGTACACTTGATCAGTAAAATCCGATCTACCCGAAAGCTTCGTATTTCATTTCTCAGGTGGCAAAATGCAACAGTATACCATTTATTGTTCCAGTAAACCATTCCATAGGGATCTATCATCCTATTCTTTGGCTGCTCTTCACGGCCTGTGCGATATTCAATTTCTACAGAGAATTCCTTTTCTACCGCCTGCTCCAATTCCGCCAATATCGGCTGAATGGAAGGGTTTACCATGCGGTTTATAACTTCAAATCCGGCTAAATGATGGTTAAGTATACTTTCCTGTTCCTGATTCGAATACATTTTCAATTTTGATGACGCATTGCTTAATGCCTCACTCAAAGGGTATCCCGCTTCTCTTGCAAAAACAGCAGCATGAAGGAGTGCCTTTTTTTCTTCCATATCAAATAGCAGAGGTGCTCTGATAAAATTATTCAGCAGCCGATAGCCGCCATTATGACCGGGGTCGGATATTATAGGCACTCCACTGGCACATAGTGCATCAATATGCCGATAAACTGTCCTTATATTTATTTCTAATTTTTGGGAAATCTGTTTTGCAGTCATTTTTTCGCCTGAATTCAGCATCCACAGAATTGCCAGCATATTATCGTTTTTAGCCATAACGTGACCCCCCTTCTATTATGAAGCTCAATACAGACAATATTAAAAAGTCAGTACTTGTTTTAAATTCAGAACTAGTATATCATTTCTTTCAGTAAATGAAAACGGAGGATTTTTCAGAATGAAAAAAATTGCATCAGGAAACCAAAGCTGCTTTTATCCAAATCCTACAGTATTGGCCGGGGTTATAATATCATTAAAATAAATACTTTTTTACAGCATAATCAGATTGTAGAGTATTAATATTTTGAGTACATACACTTGAATCACAAATGTTAATGGGGAGGTGGCCGTGCCATGCTTACAAATGATTCCATTCAGAACTATATGAATTATAGCCGTGTACTAATTCGAGGTGTTGATTTTATATATATTCAACCACATTTAGAGCTTAGAAATTTTATTTCCAATTATACGATCACTTTTCCGAGTAAAGGTATGATGTCAGATAATTACGCTGTTGTGCCCCACGGGAGCGCTACACTTGTGCTTTCATGTACTGACAGCCACATCCACGGCAACTTATTTGGTCCCATCACGAAACCTTCCTATGTTGGCGGGTCAGCCAATAATTTCAGCCTCTTGTTTATTGTAGAGTTTCAACCGGCGGGTTATTATGCCTTTAGCGGAATGCCGCAAAAAGAAATAACAGATTGCGTAATTGACTTTGAAGATGTTAATTCCTCTATGAACCGCCTGATGGCAAATGAACTGGAAACATCGTTAAGTATCCATAACCTAATTACTAAAATGGACAGGCTCTTTCTGGCGCACTTGAAAGGTACATTTTATCGCCAGGAATTTTCACAAGCAAATAATCTGATTATAAATAGCGGAGGGACTCTTTCAGTAAAAGAGCTTTCACAAAATGTTTTTTATAGCCAGCGCCATTTAGGACGACTTTTTGATGAATATATGGGCGTGGGTATAAAATCGTTCTCCCGCCTTGTACGTGTAAACAGGTCTATACGGCTTTTACAGCAGCACAACTATAGCTTAACACAGGTTTTTATGGAAACTGGTTTTTACGATATGTCTCACTTCATCAATGATTTTAAGGCCATTTGCGGTATCACTCCCCAGGAGTATCGGGATAATATGTCCGATTTTTACAGTGAGATAGCCAAATTCTAATATATAATTAAGTAAAACTAATAAGGAGTGATCGTATGCAATATCAAGGTACTTTGATTGCCGTATCTGATATGGAGAAGGCAAAGTATTTTTACGAAACTGTAATGGAACAAAAGATTATGATGGATTTGGGGGTACATGTGTCTTTTGAAAGAGGGCTTTCCCTGCAATCCAATTACGCCGAACTTGTTGGTGCAGATTTGCCCAGCAAGGCGCGGCCGAACAACTTTCAGCTTTACTTTGAAGTGGAAGATTTGGATTATTGGCAAGATAAAATCAGCAGCACAGAAGGAATTGAATTTATTCACAAGGCTAAAGAATATCCGTGGGGACAGCGTGTAATAAGGTTTTATGACTATGATAAATTTATAGTCGAAGTGGCCGAAAGCATGGCAAGTGTAGCAAAACGTTATTTAGCACAGGGACTTAGCATTGAGGAAACTGCGGAGAGAACCATGTTCCCTGAAGAATTTGTTAAAAGCCTTATGTAAAGATTTACCAGGGGTGAAATATGAATTGGGAGATATGGGTAAAAACGTTCCATTTGGTGAACAGGCTGACTAAGCAATTAAGGGAGTCAGCCTGTTCATTTTTCTATATGCCTAAAAATAATCCAGATATACAATGGGCATTAGTGAAGCCATTACGCGCTTGAATGGCCTTTACCCAATTACATATTCCGAAAGTAATGATATCGTTTTATCATAATTTCTTCTTCTGATAAATAACTATATTCTGTTAAAAATTTCCAGATATAACTTTTTAAGGAAGCTGCTATTTCGCCTAAACTATCCTGCGTAAATGGTTGTGGCTCTGGTATAATTTGATTAATAATTCCCAGTTCCAATAACTTTTCTGAAGTCATGCTCATTATTTCTGCTGCCTCTTTTGCCCTGCTGGCATCCTTCCATAAAATTGAAGCAAATCCTTCTGGTGATATGATGGAATAAGTCGAGTTTTCCATCGCCCAAACTTCATTTGCTACTGCAAGTCCAAGGGCCCCTCCGCTCCCTCCTTCTCCAATCAAAATACTTAAAACCGGGACTTTAAGAGCTGCCATTTCATAAAGATTATTGGCAATCGCACTTCCTTGTCCATGCTCTTCTGCATATTTATCACACGCCGCACCTGGAGTGTCTATAAAAGTTATGATTGGACGATGAAATTTTTCGGCCTGTTTCATTAAGCGAAGTGCTTTTCTATATCCTTCCGGAGAAGCCATACCAAAATTTCTGTTCTGATTCTCTTTCATGCATGTTCCTTTTTGATGCCCAATCAAAGTAACAGGTATGTTATTTAACCATGCAATGCCGCCTATAATTGCTCCATCATCGCGCAAACACCTATCTCCATGTAATTCGATAAATCTATCGAATATCACATTTATATAATTTATCGTTGTTGGGCGTTCTGCCCTTCTTGAAATCTTAACTCTGTCCCATGCACTTATTCCTGAACAATTCATAACTGCTGGTTCCATTTTGATTATCGTATCATCCTGTTTAATTTCCTGAACATCAGTACAATTATGGAATTCCAATAAATCAGACAGCAGATTTCTCATACAGTTGCGTTCTACAATACGATCAATAACTCCCTTCTCTAATAACATTTCGGAACGTTGAAATCCGGCTGGAAGTTTTTGATTAATTGTCTGCGCGATCACTCTTGGACCAGCAAATCCAATCAAGGCTTGGGGTTCCGCTAAAATAATATCTCCCAACATAGCAAAGCTTGCTGTTACACCTCCCATTGTCGGGTCTGTTAAAACGGATATATATAGCAGTCCTTTTTTAGAATGACGGTTAATAACCGCAGCCGTCTTTGCCATTTGCATCAGCGAAACTACCCCTTCTTGCATCCTGGCACCTCCTGAACTGCAAAACAAAATTACCGGCAGCGATTCAGCCATCGCCAATTCAAATGCCCTGGTTATTTTTTCTCCTACCACATACCCCATGCTCCCCATAATAAACTGTGTATCACAAACACCTACGATTACATCTTTCGTCTTTAACTTTCCTTTTACGATTATAATCGCTTCATCTAAATTTGTTTTTTCTTGTAAAGAAGTTAATTTCTCTATATATCCAGAATAATTTATTGGATTCCTTTTTTCTAAATCACAAAATAATTCGGCATAACTTCCTTTATCAAGAATCATATCAATCCTTTTTTTTGCACCAATTCTTAAATAATATCCACACTTTGGACAAATATAATTATTCTCAATTACATCTTGGATATATACAATCTCTTTACACTTGGAACATATCTGCCATTCTCCTTCTGGAATCATTGGTTTTATATAATCAAAACTTATTTTATGCTCCTTATTTATTGATAACCTCTCCGATTTTTCAATCGACTGATACATAGTCTTTTTTATTTTTTCATTGAATTTGAGCATATTTTTTAACGTTCCTTTCATTTCGCTAAAGGCACAAACAAGTAATGAATAAATGTTATGCCCCTTGGGGAATTATTTTCGACTCCGTATTTCAATGCTTTACCTTATTAGCGTTTTTTGATATTGAGAAATAAAATTTGTTGTGAAATTACCATTTTGATAGATATCATGATTTAATATATTATATTGAAAATCGATATTGGTGTTTATCCCCTCCAAAATTATTTCACCCAGAGTACACCGCATTTTATCTATAGCTGCTGCTCTTGTTTTCTCATGAACAATGACTTTAGCAATCATAGAATCATAAAAAGGTGTTATCGTACACCCTTGGTATATTGCTGTATCAATTCGTACCCCATTTCCCCCAGGTAAATGAATGCCAAAAATGGTTCCAGTACAAGGTGAAAAATTATTTTGTGGATTTTCCGCATTAATTCTGCATTCAATTGCATGTCCATTTAACATGATATTGTTCTGTTCTAATGTAGTACGTAAACCTGCTGCGATGTAGAGTTGTTCTTTAATCAGATCAACCCCTGTGACCATCTCAGTGATAGGATGTTCTACCTGAATTCTAGTATTCATTTCAATAAAATAAAAGTTTTTTTCTTGATCAAGCAAAAATTCAACTGTGCCAATATTCTCATATTTTGATATTTTAGCGGCGTAAACCGCCGCTTTTGACATCTTTTCACGCAATTCTGGAGTTAAATATATACAGGGAGTTTCTTCAATTAATTTCTGATGATGCCGTTGCACGGAACAGTCCCTTTCTCCAAGCTGAATCACATTGCCATACTGATCCGCCAAAATTTGAAATTCAATATGTTTTGCATTTATAATGTATTTTTCAATATACATCATATCATCTCCACAATTGCACACGGACTCCCTTTGGGCCAAATGAAACTGCTCTAAAAAGTCCTCAGAAGTCTCAGAGACTCTGATCCCTTTTCCGCCTCCCCCCATAGAAGGCTTTATGACCACAGGATAACCAATTTTTTCTGCTATTCTGAGTCCTTCTATTCCTTCATAAATCGGCTTATCTGACCCTGGAATGACCGAAATGCCTGACTTTTTCATCATCATTCTCGCTTCAAATTTATTTCCCATCAAATTAATAATGCTTGCTGGCGGACCTATAAATATAATATGACATTTCATGCACATCTCAGCAAATTTGCTATCTTCCGAAAGGAAACCAAATCCAGGATGGATTGCTTCGGAATTTGATATTATAGCAGCCGTCAAAATTTTTTCTTTATTAAGGTAACTGTCTTTTGATAAAGCCGGTCCAATACAATATGCTTCATCAGCTAATTGCATATGTAAGGCATTTTTCTCTATATCGGAATATACAGCTACTGTTTTAATTCCCAGCTCTCGACATGCACGTATAATGCGGACAGCAATCTCCCCTCTATTTGCAATTAAAATTTTTTTAAACATATGCAGCCTTTCTTTCCTTTTATAATAGTCCCTTTTATAAATCACCGATTATAAACTATCCTGAATGATAAATAATACTTGTCCGTATTCAACAAGTTGTTTATTGGTTACAAGAACGTCTTTTACGACCCCCTCAAAATCACATGTAATTTCATTCATTAACTTCATTGCTTCAACATAACCTAACACTTGCCCCTTTTTAACGATGTCTCCCACTTTTGTAAGAGGCTCACTATCGGATGAATTGGTATAAAAGGTTCCTAACAAAGGGGATTTTATCCCGCCTTCCCTATTTATGCCTTCCCCTTTTTCAATTTCCTCCGCAGTTATACTAATCGGCACGTTTAACGTCGATTCAGTAGTTTTTAAACACAGTTTTTCATCCCCCTTTTCGTAAATCAACTCTGTAAATTTAGTATTTGAAACATATTTTATCACTTGTAATAAATGTTCAACTTCCATTTAATACCTCCCAATATTATTTTTTCAGCCATGAAAAGCTGGATATTTTTTCTAATTAAGCTACAAAAACTTAAATAGATTTTTTTGATTTGGACGCATTCTAAAATCAATAAATTTATCCAGATCGAGAATATTAAAATAAATATTATTCTCGATAATTTCTTTAAAAAACTGACCCGCCTCCTTTCCATAAACATGCCCCGGAAAGACTCTTACCCACGGTGAGATTTCTTCTTTAATTAATTGAATACTGGAAAACATATCTTCCGGAGAACCTCCTGCTTCACTGCAAATTCCACAACCCTCATAAAAGATCGTATCGCCTGTAAAAAAATTTATGCCGATAAGAAAGCACATACTTCCTTTTGTATGACCTGGTGTCAAATAACATTTGATTTTCAGGCCATCAATTTTCAGAACCTGATTATTCCTTAATGGAATGAGGTTTTTCGAATAGAACTTATAATACTCGATTTCCTTCCCTGACATATATACATCTAAATCATATATTCTAACTAATTCATCAATGATATTCGTATGATCGAAATGGGAATGCGTTACGAGTATTGCTTTTGGTCTGCTTTGATTCGTTTTAAAAAAAGCAGTAAACATTTCCAAATTCCAGGATGGATCAACAATAACCGCCGTTTTCGTCGACCTGTCTTCTACTATATAGCACCAATTTGAGAATCCAAATTTGCGTGTATTTAACTTGTTCACACATATATCCATATTGTTTTTGCTCCATTACTTGCATTATTAATGATTATAAAGGTAAAATCACTCCCTCTGATAAAACGTATTTAACCACTTTGCTGCATTCTCCATAATCAAAACCGCTATTTTATCCACATATCTATTTTCCCATTTTTCTAATTCTGTATCTTTTACCAGTTGATTAAATGCCCCCAGCGCCGGACCACAATGCACCTGAAAATCCACTTTATTTTCTATATCACCTAGCAATGCAAATTTTGTTCCTGCATTAAAATACCATCGAAAGACCAAACTAAGTTTGTATTTGGCATTACTTTCTGCTTTTTCAATTTCTAAATAGCGATTATTCTTTTTTAAACGTACTTTGATTTCCTCATATACTTCTTCAAAATTTTTTTTGAAATATTTTTTTTGAATTTGCTCTCTCGTTTTATCGTCTATTTCTTCCAGACTATTGCAATGTTTATATAAATCATACAATTTATTAGCTCTGGCAGGAAAAAACAAACCTTTCCTAAGAACCTGCACTTTAGCCCCCATTTCAAACATATCCCCGGCGGGAGCGTAATCAGTATCCTGAATATTAATATCCTGCAGCATGCTTTTTACCACAGAACTTGTCCCGGCTTCAACCGTGCATTGATTGATTGAGCCAGTTAGAATAAAATCAGCTCCTAAAACAAAAGCAGCGGCTGCAGATTCAGGGCTTCCTATGCCTCCTGCAACACCAACGCGCACTTTTTTAGCATACTGTTTTTTCTCCATCACTCTGTTTCTTAAACTCATCAGTGCAGGAATCAGTGCAAAAGAGACTCCTTGATCGGTATGCCCACCGGAATCAGCTTCTACGCATAAATCATCACACATTGGAATCTCTCTGGAAAGCTGTGCTTCTTCGTATGTAATTTTTTGTGCCATAAGCAATTTGTCAATTAAATTTTGTGGCGGCGGATTTAAAAAAATTTCAGCAACTTCCGGTCTTGAAACTTTTGCGATTATTTTATTACTGACGCAAATGTCTCCATTGAAATCTTTTTTTAATCCGGTAACCCGGTATTTCACTAGCGCCAGGGTAACATTGATAAAAGCCGATGCTTCTACAATCGTTACCTGATGTTTTAAATAAAGATCCACCAGCTCTTCTTCCTGCTTTGGACTGTTCATACTTGCCAACAGATTCAGTCCATATGGCTGTTTCGCTGATAATTCTCTTTTAATTTCTTGAATGGCTGTCTCAACTTCAGAAACGGAAAGTCCTCCTGTTCCGAAAAACGCTAACATTCCGGCCTTACTCATTTTTACAACCATATCTTTGGATGAGATTCCACGGTACATGGAGCCGGCTATGTAAGCATATTTTAAGCCGTATTCTTTTTTAAATTCGCTATTTCCCAGGGAGGCTGCAAAAAACATATTTTTATTTTCAGAAGCAATGGTTGCACTAGTTTCCGGGATACTAATTTCCGGGATGGCAGCTTCCTCCTCCATACTCTCTTCTGGCATTTCGCTTAAAATAGTTTCTGTTAGCTTTTTCACAACATTTCCTGGCCCAATGGAAACAAATACCGCATTTCCTTTTCTTGCCAAAAAGCGGATACTCTCCACCCAGCGCACGGGATTGGTCATTTGATGAACGATATTTGTCTTTATATCTTGATTTTTATATGTTTCACCATTAATGTTAGCTATAACCGGAATAGTCATCGGAGCGAATTCAAATTGATCTACAAATTGAGCAAATTCATTTTGAGCCGCCAGCATATAACGAGAATGAAAAGCTCCGCTTACGTTTAAAATCACATAGGCTTTAGCGCCCTCTGCCTCAAAAATGCTTTTTGCCCGGCTTATATCCTCTTTTGTCCCGGCTACTACAGTTTGTGTTAAGGTATTATAATTGGCAATGTCGATTGCATCTAAGTCATAAGAGGACAAAATTCGTTCTACTTCTTTATTGGAAATACCAATAACAGCCGCCATTGTGCCATTGTTCACCTGATTCATTAACTCTCCTCTTTTTTTGACTATTCTTAATCCTGTTTCAAAATCAAATACTCCAGAAGCAAATAATGCATTAAATTCTCCCAGGCTGTGACCAATTAAATAAGATGGCTTTTCGGAATAATCCTTCAACTCTTTTAGATAATGGAAAGCATTTACAACAAAGAGCGCCGGTTGCGTATATCTGGTATTGTCTAACACATGGTCAGGATCTTCCAGACAAAGTTGTTTGATAGAATATCCCAAAATCCTATCTGCAACAGCGGTATATTCACGGAACTCATCAAATAGTTCCCCTCCCATTCCTCTCGATTGTGAACCCTGCCCTGGAAACATAAACACTTTCATAGATTTTTTACTCTCCTCTTCTTTTAGTCTGTATAAAACAGACCCCAATTGATTAACACTGGATTCTCCAGATGCAAGCGGTGATAATATGGAATATGTAAATGCTTGCAATGAAATATCTTTACAATGCTTAATTATATTTGCCTGTGTTCCAGAAGGACTTAAATCTAAATAAGAATTTGAAATTCCCTCTCCAGCTTGAGTCAGGAGTTCTGAAAACTGTATTTCGCATCTTATTACATCCCATAAATATTCCCGGTAAAATTGTTTTTTTATTTTTCCTTCTGCACAGGAACCATAAGCAACATTGGGCCTTTTCAGTTCGATATCCTCAATACTGCTTAAAAAATCGGATTTTGCAGCCTCAATCCACTTAGAATGAAATCCATACTTTACAGGAAGAACCTGATATGATACCTTGTATTCCTTAAGAATTTCGCATACCTGAGAATAATTTTCTTTAACTAATGAAACAACAAAATTCAAACCTTTGTTTTCGCTTATGCATTCACAATATTGATGCAGCTTTGAACTATAGTAAAAATCAGAGTTACTCAGTATTGAAATCATATGGCCTTCTTCACAATTCTTTTCAATTGATTTTGCCTGATTCACAATTACTCTTACTGCATCCTCCACACTTAAAACACCTGCAACTGCCATCCCCACGTATTCACCAAGACTGGATCCGATTATATAATCCGGCTTTATTCCATTAGAAATAAATACCTGAGCCAGACTATATTGCACCATAAATAAAGCCATATGAGTGTGTACAAGACGATCAAATACATCATTCTTTTTCTTATTTGTGTTGTACATAATTTTTATCACCGACTGATGAATTTGTTCTTCTGCTATGTGATCCAGCTGGTCCAGATGTTTTCGAAAAATTTCTTGTGTCTCATATAATTCTTTTGCCATATGATAATACTGGCTTCCCTGTCCCGAAAACAAAAATATTAATTTATTCTCCATTCTTCTTCCAGCCCTCCTTTGCTTTGTATTCACAACCGTACGCTGCGTCAATTATTCCGTGATTTGATCACTCTCTTGGAAATAGAGATTCTTGCAAAATTCAGAAATTAATTTATACGACTTAGGATCAGACAGTAAAAGCATATGGTTTGATGCATCTACATCAAAGATCCTGATACTTGGCAGCAATTCTTCCCACTCTTTCCAATAGTTGGATTCTACCTCTAACGACTTTTCATATTTTGTCCTGAAATACGGTTCTAACTCTCCTAAAAACACACTGCCTTTATTGCGGAAATAAAAACACGTAACGCCGTCTGGATTGAGAAGGGGCTGTGCCTGATAAGTACTCCTTAAAAACGCTGTTTGAATTTTTACGGATCTCTTTATAAAAGTCGTTAATTGTTCTTCTGATTGCGTTAATCCTCTTGCTTTTCCAAGCTCAATTAATGCCTTTAAAATCGTTTCCTCTTCCATAGCAAAATTTATTTCATCGCGGTGAATCAAAAACTTTGTCAGAAGTTCCGGCTTCTTGTGAAACTTTGAAAATAATGCAGTATTTATTGCCTGAAACATTAAATTACTCTCTACGACCGGAATGGTCTCTTTGTTATATAAGGAGTCAATCATCAAGATGCTGTTTACTTTCTCCCCCATTTCCTGCAGTATTCTGGTAACTTCATACGCGATAACACCCCCCAGTGAGTATCCTCCCAAATCATATGGTCCTTCTGGCTGTACTTTTTGTATGATTTGGACATAGTACAATGCCATCGCCTCAACCCCATGCAGTGGAGAGGACTCATTCATCCATCCGCGTGCCTGTATTCCGTAAAAAGGTCGTTTACTTTTGTTTGCAATATCCGAATATACTTCTACCCCTCCCATTGCCGCATGAAACCAAAAGACCGGACGTCCTGCTCTTTCTGCATTAAGCAAAACAAGCTCTGGAAACTGATGGGTTAAACTTTTGAATTCTTCCAGGCTGACACGATATTCTCCCACCTCTTCTGACGGCATTGATTGCTTTCCATCCCAGACGGCTTCCACTTTTGAATGGTAATTAAGCATTAAATACCGGGATAATCCATCGATTGTGGGATTTTCAAAAAATAACGTTGGCAATAAGTCAAGATGATACGTATCATTCAATGCATTGGCCAATTCGGTAAAGCTGATGGAATCAAAACCATATTCTTGCAGCTCCATGTCCAGATCTATGGTTTCTTCTTTCACTTTAAGCAGCGCAGATACCGTTTGCTTCAATGATTTTTGAATCTTTGCCAATATTTTGTTTTCTTCCGTATTTTCTTTGTCTGAACTTGTCACTTGTTCATCGGAATTCTTTTTAGTAAGAAATGTTTGTAAAATCATCCCTCTCATTCCCTGCATTGGAATCATTTGATAATTATCACTTGTAAGGCTGTTATAAAAGCTATCTATGCCCACTTTTGTTTTTAAGGCATGCAGTCCGGTTTTTTTCTTCATGATAGTTTGTACTTCGTCCTTTACCTGCATTCCTCCCTCCTCCCATAACGGCCAATTAATAGTTACCGTCTTTCCACTTCTTTTTCCTCTTTGAACCAAATCATCCCTATATTCTGCATATTGATCCATAAATGCATTTGCCATCGCATAATCTGCTTGTCCCGGATTTCCAATTATTCCTGCAATAGAAGAAAACAGAACGAAAAAATCCAGCTTAAAATCTCTGGTTTCTTCATCCAGATTAACCGTCCCATTTACTTTTGGCAGCAAAACCTCTCGAATTTCTTCTTTGTCTTTTTTCAGAATATAACTATCCCGTATGATTCCAGCACAATGTATAATTCCGGTCAGCCCCTTGTATCTTACTTTTATATCGCTTACCAAGGCCTTCATCCCGGTCTCATCTTCAACATCAGCCTGTCTATACTCTGCATGAACTCCTGATTTTTCTAAATCACGAAGCTGCTTTTCCATTCTTTCGGACTGTTTTGAGCGCCCTGTTAATATAATGTTTGCCTGCATTGTTTTCTCTGCAATATCCTTGGCAAATATCATTCCAAGACCACCCATACCTCCAACAATTAAGTAGTTTCCGCCATCCTTCCATGGAACTATGGAGGGCATATCCCACTTTTTTTCCCTCCAGATTTTCAAGAATCGTTTTCCTTTTTGATATCTTACATAATTATTTTCCGGGTTCTGACTCTCAGCGTTAAGAATTGCTTTTACGGTTTCTCCATTTTCCCACTTTTCCAGTTCTATGACCTGTCCCAGTATATTGGGATTCTCCAAGTGCGCTGTGTTGAGTAATCCAAGAAAACCTGAACATCCGTGCTCTCTCTCCCCGATAATCTGCACCAGTACCGTTCCTTTTGGATTCCGTTTTAATTTGTCCTGAATTTTCTCGAATATCTGCAAGGCATACTCTTGAAATCGTTCCGCATATTCTTCTTCCATTGAAAAAAGAAAATATTGCTCCGCTTCGAATTTCTCTTCTGTCTGGTCCATCTCCTCCTTATTTTTGCCGCAGTAAAATATCAGGTGCTGTTCAAACCTGCCGTTTTCTTCCCTGCTTTCGATCTGGCATTCTTCATAAGAAGGTTCCATTATGAGTATATCTTCGCTTTCTTCTTCACTCTCCAAGATGCGAAATGTGATTCCCTTCATAAGAATACAGCACTGCCCGTTATCATCGTATAGAGTTGCATCTATTTTTTGTACTTTTTCCCCTTTTCGGTCTTTATTGTATTGTATTTCTGCCCACATTCTGGTACTACACCTGCCTGTTACAGATAGTTCTTCCAATGCAAATGGAAGTGCCGGAGCGTGCATCCATTCCGTCTTCGTCTCTGCCATCAGACCAATGGAGGCCTGTAAAGCAGAATCCAGAATACTGGGATGAAGGAGATAGGTTTCTTTGGTATCTGCTACACATTCCGGAAGCTCAATTCTTGCAAGCACTCCTGCTTCTCCCCGATAAAGCTTTGTTATTCCCTGATGTGCGGCTCCATAGTTGATTCCCATTTTCTGAAATCTCTTATAACATTCCTCTGGCAGCATAAACTCTTCTGTATAAGCTTGCCTGCGCTCTGATAATTCTGTTATACCTGGCTGTTTCCACTGGTCAAATTTTACATAACCCTGACTATGTATAATCTTTTCCATCCCTGTAGAATCCGTATGATTCGTCCTGTTTGATACCTCATAGCGGATGGTTTTGTCCTCCTCCGCAAACAGTTCTATCCGTGCCGTGACAGGTTGTTCTTTTACAATAAGCGGTGTTCTCCAGACAACATTTCGGATTGTTAACACCGATTTATTTACCTCCTGTATATCATCCAGCGAATTCCAGACCGCAGCACGTGCCATTTCTAAATAAGCTACCCCCGGTAAAACACGATCCCCATTTATCTTATGGGCGGAAAGAAAAAATTCACTTCCGTTAAAAACAGAATAGAATGCCTGTTTTTTTAATGTGGAATCATTAATTTGCAGCAAAGGATGAATCCATTGATTTTTTTCAGGTGTTCTATTTGCTGGCTGAATCCAATAACGTTCTTTCATAAATGGATAAGTTGGAAGTCTTAACCGTTTTACCTCTTCTGGCTGATACATTTCGTTCCAGTTAATCTGAAGTCCTTTTGTCCATAGATCCAGTATCTTCTCATATTTTTCTTCCTCCAGCCATATTGATATCGCCTTATTCATGCCACGATCTTCTGCAAAGAGAGAGAATATTTTTTTATTACTTCTGCTATGGCCATGATAAAGCCTTTCTATGGTCTCTTTTCCCTCTGAATATTCTTTCAGCTTTTGCTTTAACTCTTCAACAGACGTTACAACGATTCCAAGACGTTCTTCCATTTCATCTCTGCCAACCTGAAGAGTATAAGCCATATCCGCTAACTCATTATTTGTAACGTTCTTTTTACTAAGTTCTTTATATAACTGATTTGCCCGGGCTTTTAAACCTTGAATGTTTTTTGCAGATAAGACAATAAGTGCCGGACTCCCTGGTACATTTCCTGTCTGACCTGGTTTCTTTTCTTTCGGAATATACTCTTCTAAAACAACATGAGAATTTGCACCTCCAAAACCAAAGGAACTAACTCCAGCTCTTCTGGGTATGGTTTTCCCTTCCTTATCTCTTAATGCGGTCCATTCTTTTGCCTTATTGACAATATAAAGATTGGTATCCTCTAAATTAATATACGGATTCAATTGTTCAAAATGCAGATTTTTTACCAACGTTTTATGCTGAAACTGAAGCAGCACTTTAATCAGCCCTGCAATTCCGGCGGCGAGCTCCAAATGTCCAATATTTGTTTTAATTGAGCCAATACCACAGGAGGATACTGCCTCTATGGAAGATGCCGAATAAATCTCAGACAACTCCTTAAAAGCAGTCTTTATCGCTTCCACTTCGATGGGATCTCCCAGTGCCGTTCCCGTACCGTGTGCCTCAATATAGGTAACTGTCCTGGGGTCAATGCCTGCTTTACAATAGGCTTGTTTTAATAAATCCACCTGCGCCTTAGGATTGGGAGCAGTGAGTGAATTTGCTCTTCCACCATGGTTTTCATAAGAACTTCGAATGATTCCATAGATATGGTCTCCGTCATTTTCCGCATCCCTTTGCTTCTTAATAAAAATCATACCTACGCCTTCACTTCGCACGTACCCATCTGCCTGGTCACTAAATGTTTTGCATCTCCCGTTTTTTGATAATGCACCTGCTTTATTCAGACCGATATGTCCATCCGGAGTTAAAATAGTGTTGATTCCGCCGACAACAGCCGCATTGCAATCTCCATTTCGAATCGCTGTAATCGCCCTGTGAATGGCAACTAAAGAACTAGAACAGGCAGTTTCAATCGGTTCACTTGGACCATGAACGTCTAAAAAATAACTCATTCGATTTGGTCCTACGGAAGGTACCATTCCGGTAGGTGAATATGCTTCAATAGATGCACCGCTTTTTGCAATAATACTGCCATATGAACTGTTCATGGTTGCGATAAACAGACCTAACTGACTTCCAGCCAGGCTTTTTGCAGAATATCCTGCATCTTCTATGGTTTTCCATACATAAGTCATAAGAAGACGTTGCTGCGGATCCATTAATTCTGCCTCCCTTGGAGATATTCCAAAAAATGCAGGATCAAATTCATCTACACCATCTATAAAGCCTCCCCATTTAATTTCTGTTTTATTTTCTTCCTGCTTGCAGTTTCCATAATATTCTCTCCAATCCCAACGCTCCTTGGGAATTTCTTTAATACAGTCTTTTTCATTTATAAGATTTTCCCATAATTCCTCAATATCTTCCGCCATGGGAAACTTGCCGCTCATACCTACTATCACAATGGAATCTTCTATCTCCTCATTCGTTTGTGTATTGATGGGATTTGGCCTTTGGGGAGCTGATGGAATTGTCTGCATTCGCTTCACATGATCTGTATTTTGAACAGAAGGATAAGCGAAGGCTATTGAAGTAAAATGCTTTTCCAGCAAAATGGTAACTAAGTCTTTTAGTGTGGGGGCCTCAAAAAACAGGACCGGTGTCAATTCCAAATTAAATTTGCCATTGATTTGGTTTACGAATTCAGTCAAGCCAATTGAGTCAAATCCATAATCGCTTAACGATGTTTCCAGATCAATATTTTCTTTCTCTACCTTAAGTAAATCCGATACCATAAATATCAAGGTGTTTCGAAGCTTTTGTGCCAGTTCTTCTTCATTTATTATGGAACCTTTCTGTGAAGAAATCACCTTAGGCGATTCTTCTGTTTCTGACAACTGACTCTTAAGGTATGCCAAATTACCCTTTAGTACTAAAACTTGTGCACACTCAGAACTTACAGAATGATAATAGGAATTTATTCCATCTTCAACACTAAGAGCACTTATTTTTCCACTTCTCTCCATCCATTCTTGTGTCTTGCTGCTAACTTGCATTCCGCCATTTTCCCACAATGGCCAATCAATGGATACCGTCTTTCCGCTCCGTTTCCCTCCGGCAGCGAGATCATTCCGGTATTCCGCGTATTGATCCATAAAGGCATTTGCCATAGCATAATCCGCCTGCCCAATATTTCCGAACACTCCGGCTGCCGATGAAAACATTACAAAAAGCTCCAGCTCCATATCCTTGGTTGATTCGTCCAGATTTACCGTACCGTTTACCTTCGGCCACAGAACTTCTCTTATTTCCGCTTCTTTCTTCTCCAGCATATAACAATCCCGCAGGGTCCCTGCACTATGGAGGATGCCGGTTATTCCTTTATACTTGGCTTTTATTTCTTCTATCAGGTCTTCTGTTTCTGACTTAATGCCCACATCTGCCTGTCTGTATTCCGCCTGGATTCCCATCTCTTCCAGCTCATTAAGCTTCTTTTGTATTTCTTCGTTCTGCTTCGAACGCCCTGTCAAAATAACGGTGGAATGCTTCGTCTTTTCTGCCAGATCTCTGGCAAATATCATACCAAGACCTCCCATTCCCCCGGTAATCAAGTATATTCCGCCATCCTTCCACGGAACAGGACATGTTTCCTTTTCATTCTGAATCGTTTCTTTCCATCTCTTTATCAATCTTTTTCCGTCTTGATATCTTATATAATTGTCTTCCAACCTTTGGCTCTCAAATTGAAGAAGCTCCTCTACTGCCTCTCCATCCCTCCATTTATCCAGTTCTATTATCTGTCCCCAAATATTAGGATTCTCCAGATGCAGCGTATTGAGCAGCCCATGCAGGCCTGCAAAACCACATTCTCTTTCACCAATGATCTGCACCAGCACTTGCTCTTTTGGCTTACTGCGTAATATATCCTGCATGTTTTGGAAAGCCCAGACTGCGTACTCGTGAAATTTCCCTCCGATATTTTCTGCATAGGAAAACAGAGGAATTTGCTCCATATTCGCTTCACCCTCTGTCTGTCTTATTCCCTCTTTGTTTCTTCCACAATAAAGTATGACTCGCTTTTTATACGGCCTTTTTTCTTCTCCCTTTTCAATCGGGCATTCTTCAAATGCAGGCTCTATAAAAAGAAGCTCTTTGTTCTCCTCTTCCGGTCTTCGAAAGGAAGTAATATCCGCTTTATCTCTCAAAGATAGCCTGTATTTATTTTTAACAAATGGATAGGCAGGAAGACTGATTCGGTGGGGCTTTCTTCTATATAATTTATCCCAGTCAACCGTCTTTCCCTGAAGCCAGGCTCCTGCTGTCTCCACTAACGTATCGTTCTCTAAAAAAGTATACGAACCACTATTATTCCGTATATTGTTTTGGTATAGATTTTCTATATTCTTTTTTCCTTCCAGATACGCCCTCAGCTTCTCCTTCAGCTCCTCCAGCGAGC
>CAURBW010000024.1:0-80291 GCA_963523075.1 uncultured Clostridium sp. | reverse complement strand
AATAGGGTCTGGAAATAAATTTTGAGCCATACCCCGAAATCACGCGCTTACTATTTTAAAGTAAGCCAATTTTTACAATTATTAAGACTAGATAGAATCAAGAGATTATACTTCATAATGATTTATACATATAATTGTTTCCGGTAAAAAATATATATTTATTGAATTTATAAATAGTTATTATTTATTAATTACTATTTTTTTAGACAATAATTTGATATAATAAAAATATTAGAAGGTAAAAAGTGGATATTATTTAAATTTCTATTATGTTAATCAGATCTGTTTTTAGTAATCATGAGATGTCAGTTTTGAAATATGCCATCAGTTTTATAGAAAAAGGCGATGTTATGAATTTTACTATAAGTCTGATAAAGCTGCATTCTATTATGTCAAGAAAGAAGTAGTCCCATTTTATTTAAGTGGATTGAGATAAGAATAATGTGCAGTTCAAGAACATGTGATTAGTACCTTAATGAGAATGTGGAAGGATGTGTTCACTTTATATGGATAATCTACAAGCAATTTACTTTGAAGCACTAACCGCTAACCGTGCGGAAAGTGCAAAAGCCCTTGAGGGCTTTGCTCTTCGAGGTGTTAAAAACAGTGTTGTTGAGAAATATTCCGATCAAGCGCACTTTATATATGAATTGCTTCAAAATGCTGATGATGCTAAAGCGACATCAGCTCGCTTTGAATTGTTTAGGGACAGACTTGTGTTTTCCCACAACGGTACGCGACATTTCTCTGTTTCTAATCCTTCAACTGAGGCCGAAGATCTTGATAACGATATACTAGGTGATATAAATGCAATTACCGCAGTTGGCGGTTCTAATAAAACTGATGTATCCACTATAGGAAAATTTGGAGTGGGTTTTAAGGCTGTGTTTCAATACACCACGACTCCTCGGATATATGATCCTAATGTGTTTTTCAAAATAGAAAATTTCATTGTTCCTATTCATATTGATGAGGATTATCCATTCAGAAAAAACAATGAAACGCTGTTTGTATTTCCGTTTGACCATGATAAGCGTAGTCCTGACGAAGCCTATGACGACATCTTTGAAAAACTGCGCTCATTGGATTACCCGCTATTATTTCTATCGAACCTGAAAAACATTGAGTTTGAGGTGTCAGGAACTCTTGGATTATACGGGAAGACCATTGAAGAAAGGCGTGATTTTAACGGCACCACTGCTGAGTTCATTAGGCTCACACAAAATGATAGTGTTTGGTGGACTTGTTCCGAGTGTCAAAATTCTTATGCCATGAGTCCAAAAAAGAAGTTGTATTATCAAAAGAGGAAAAAGAAGCCTTGTCCGTATTGTAGAGGAATACGCAGAAAAATGCATCATTTTTTATGAATATAATTGGACTAAGATAATGCCAATATGATATACTTAATAATAGTATTAAATGAAAAAACGACAAAACCCCCTTGATTTTAGTTTTTCGGTTTTCTGGAAAAAACAATGAAAAACGACAAAACAGCAGTAAATTTTTTTTTCGGTTATAAAACGACAAAACAGCAGTAAAATTTTTTTAGGTTATTATATTATAAGTGACGGTTTCAACTATTCGCGAAAGTCTAGTTAATTACGAATAGTTGCTAAACCGAAAAAGCCAATACATAAATTATATCAAAAATTCCCGTTTTTCTCAAGTAGCAGTGAGAGAGCAAAAACCAATTTCAAGATTAACCTTTTCTTTGATAGCCGTCAAAACGGCTGTTTCAGCTTCCAAATTCCCGATTTTTCGCTGTTTCAAAACAATGTCGTCCGAATCTCCAAAGATGCGGAGATTCTTCTGGAGACCTCTGTCAAGAGATTCCAGACGTTCCACCAGAAGTCGGCGAAGATAGAGCAGTTCCAATTCTGACAATTTCATCTCATGTACCCCCATAAAACAGAATCCGTGTGAGCGGTCCCCCCGGCGATGCCCCCACTCACCGAACAACGGTAACGCATTCCAATACGGTACAATGGTAATCAAGGAGAATGCAAGGTATCGATTCATACTGGAAAAAGCCGGGGAATCACTATAGCCCGGTATTACTTACCAGAAGCAACAGCAGAAGCTTTGTTAACAGGTGCCATCGTAACAAGGTGCATGGAATACCGAACTTCCTTTGCAACCGGGTTATAATCAAGAACCACTTCCACATCAGAATATGGAGGAATGTCCTTGTATAGATTAAATTCAGTCGCGTCAAGATACATACGCAAACTGTCCATACCTTGAGCCAGACCAACGACATAATTTGTCTGTGACGGATCTTTAAAACCAGATTGAGATTCAACACCCATTAACTTAAAAATACCAGTAACTTTCATAAAATTTGACCTCCTTAACGTATTTACTATTTTTTATGTAAAGATTCATAAGCATCTACCCATTCCACCATTTCCACTTTATGAGCAGAACTTATAGAACCTTCTAACCAACGAATATCAAAAGTACCATCAGGATTACGCCCTATAACTTGAAACGAAGTCACCCAGCCATCACGAACAGCCGAATAATAAGTACCATCACTAAAATGCATTTAATGCCCCCTTAACTTTTCGAAATCTTCAAGGGAATCAACCCGCAACATAATACCTGCAATCTTATTTACTATATCAAGTTCCGTAATCAACCAGACCACATAATGATAATAACGAGAAGCATCGGAAAACGGCAAAACAAATGTTCCGGAATATGCCGAACCATCATAAGCTAAAAGACGAAGTTCATCAACTGGTAAACATTCTGAAATATCACCTAAAGTCACTTTTTTCACGATATCACCCCCCTGAACAATGAAAACACCACCAATTAACGAGATTCACAATATATACAAAAATCCGAATGTATGATAAAATGGACATACTCCTATGCTATATACCATACATTCAAATTTTCGGACTGGACAAAGGCAAACCTTTCGGCTTTATGCTAAAATAGCAGTGGTCTATTGCCTATACACCCTACCGAGATTTACACAGAATGCTTATGTCCTTACGCATTCCAAATACAGACGGTTTCCAATGCACCGACAACGACCGAGCCAACATAGTGCATACAAGTGCAAGCACTTTTTATGTTTCAAATATATCACACGCAGAATACAAGTGCAAGCACTTTTTCGATAAAGGAGAAATTATGCCATCAAAGAAGCCAATATTAACTATACGGACTACAGAAGAATTAATAGAGCGACTAAGAAAATTAAGTGAAGAGCAAAACAGAAGCATATCAAATACAGCAGAAACAATATTAAAGAATTATATGGACGAACTAGAAGCCAAGCAAGAAAAGACAGAACGAAAAAAGAGCCTGGAAAAATCATCAAATACGAGGACTGGTTAAAAAAAAGAGATAGGAGAGGAGCAATAGCTACCATACCTATCTCTTTTAGACATTATGTACAAACAAAATCATCTGCAGGCGCTCTGATCAGCACCGTACTAACAGTCATTCATTGTGAAATCTGCACAAGATTGAAATACCTCTAAACAATTCCAAATTATTAATTTAACCATTGACAACGCTTAACTTATTAACTATACTTATATTACAAATCGAATATTTCAACTGATTGGGTCATTTCCCCATATTGTACAGTGCTGATCTTCTTAAACTTTGAACTTTCCCCAAGCTCATCGGAGAGAACGAAACGGGCAGTGCCGTCCATGTGAAACACCTCTTCCAAAGGTGTCAGCAGGTTTCTGGACGACCAATAACGCTTGCGACCAAACGAGGAATCGCATAATTCCTTTGTTATGTACTTTGTGATGTAGGAAGTGACCCTTTCTTTTTCTTTTACCCTAGTTGCGGTCATCCAACCTAGTCTATAACTCCCAAACCTATAAATCTTTTCATCAGTTCTTTTGAAACGACTACGCCCAAGCCCCTTAATTCGCTTTACAACGTATTTTCCAGTCCATACTATCTGTTTATCATCTAACCCACTAAAAAGCCCATGAAAGTGATATGCACCGTCTTTGTGCTTCTCCGGGACAACCAGATAAGAAAGACCAGGTGAAGCACGTCTTACATTGTCCAACCATGGTTTAAGCTTTTTAATACATTCATCATAATCATACCTATTTACCTTTTCAGGCGAAAAAGTGAGAGTTACAAACCAATCCCAATTATTGCACCTTGCATAATTGTATACCTTGCTTTTTGTACGCTTCATAGAAACTTCCGCAGTATGCTCATAATGCTTTTGAAGATCGCCCTTAATAGTTTTCGTCCATTTATCATCAAAAGGATTCTTAAACCGATCCTCCCGATAATAGCCCTTATAAACAACGTCCCTATAATACACCCTATACTGCCTTGAAAGGTCAGGATATGTAATCACCTTAACGTTATAAGGCTCCATGAAATCACCTCAATCCCTTATTTAAAAAATTTCAATTTAGTTATATTCGATTAAAAAATTATCGAGTATAAAATCATTAAGAATGGAATTGAGCAATAAAAGATATACAGTAATTTATAACCAAATAATTCAAATGTTTCAAATTCAGAAAATAGTATATTATATAATTCATATGCAAAAGTGATATGAATGCATAAAATCATAAATAAAACCAGAATTAAAGTTTTATTAATGCTATGACCATGCATAACATTATTTATTTCATCTACTTTTTTTATTATTAATTCCATACATGATACCTCCTTAAAATTTTAATTTTACGATTTTTACCCCTGTTTTTATCAAAAAAAAACGCTTAAGTGTTTATACTGTCAAGTAATGGTCTAGCGTCGCGCCGGGGGCGCTGACGCTTAGACCATATTCCATGAATGAGCAGACAGCCCCCCCAGAAGAGCAGAAGAGCAGATAATAATTTGACCCCCAACAGAGATAACTATCGTACCACTTTTGGAGCAAAGCCTTGCCTAGACAACCGCTGAACCTTTTCATAGGTATCATAGGAATCCCTAAGATCATCAGTCTGGATAAATGAGCGCACCCAACGCTTTGGAAGCTTGAATTTCTTCTCTGGACTGTAATTATCTATAACAGAGCAATAGTCATCCGCATCATAGCATTTTACCCGCGTCCAACGTCCAAAGAATGTACGGCACTCCATGACATCATAGCATTGTTCCCGGAGAGGTTTTGCAACACGGGTAAACACCTGTGAAGAGGATAGAATGGTTATTTTCTGCTTCCGTTGCATCGTAATTTCACTTAACAAAGTTTCCGGGAAATCCTTTGAAACAGCAGAAGAGAATTCATTCTGTATCTCATCAAGGGCAAATATAATACCATCATCACCGTTACGGTATTTCAACAGGTCATTTAAGCTTTCTAAAGGGGCAGTCTGGTACTTGTACGCAAAATTGGTATAAATATACGCCTTTGGGTATTTCCTGCGTAGATTGTCCAAATACCATACCATAGCCATGGTTTTCCCGGCTCCTTGTCTGCCACAAAACATTTTAAGCCCAAAGGGGCGGAAGACGACAACACCTTGCTTTTTCAATTTTAATTCCTTTCGTAAATCAATCAATTTCCACCTGATGAATACTACGAAATGACCAAACCAGACAATCATGGCCGGAAGCTTCAGACAGAGAAATACGAAACAGATAAATCCTATAAACATTTTTAAAATTATCATAATACCTCCAAAAAGTTTGATTTAAGTGAAAGGCAGTAACCGCCAGACAAAGAGTACTAAGCCTATCCCGATCTTGATCGTTGTCCAGGTGAAAACACAGGTAGCAAATAATAAAAGAAGATCAGAACCGACAATCCAACTCCCATACGCTGACACAGTAGAAAGTGCCGATATCATATCGATCGGCAATGTAACCATAGAAACTGTACTGATAAGAGTATCTAAAAAAGCTACGAACATATTGATAAAAAACTCAACGATCACTCCATCACCTCCTATGTATCCTCTGATCGTTCCATATGGTTCTTAATCCCGATCAAAGCCCCCAAAGTTATAGGAGCCTGACCAATAAAAGCTAAAAACTGATTGATGTTGTAAAAGAGAAGCAGGAGAGTAATAAACCCACGTATGACTTTACGGAACTTTGTCAATGCTTCAATCACGTAATCCATATTTACAATTGTGGCAGTAGTTCCGTATATGGTAATTGTTATATCGGATAATTCTTTTTCTGATGAGAACACGCTTGACATATCATACGGAGTTACGGAAAAAGCCCCTTTAAAGCGATCAACAAGATAATTGATTTTTTCTTCCAAATAACCATCAGCCGGGATAAACAATGATTTCAAAATATCAAGTATCGCATTGCCGATTTTACCGGGGAGAGAAGAGATCGCATTCACTACATTACGCAGACCAGAAATAATACCGGGACTTGGATCATCATCACCGCCACCAGAATTATCCCAATAATCCGAGTAAGCGGAGAAGTTCGCTTTTGCATGTTCTGTAAATACCGTGTCGGAAGCCGAAGTGTACTTAACTGTACCAGAACTTGTCATAATATCACCATTACCGGATAGATAAGTTAAATATCCCCAAATATTGGGGAAAGACGATAACTGCTCCCAATTCTCAGAAGTCCCCGGAGTCCAAATAAAAGCAACATATGTACTGCTAGTGGAAGCATAAACAATGGCAGTAGGAGAATAAAACAAATAGTAAGAAGAGTTATTGCTACGGTAAAACAATGCATAATATTGGTAAAACTCTGCGTTCATGTTAGGTCTAGCTGGGATCTGTTTCACATCCGCATAAGACGGAAAAGTCATGGCAAGAATCATACAAAGCAAAATTAGAAATCGTTTCATAGAACCCCCTTTCTGAGATAAAAGAAAACAACTCTATAAATTATCTTCAAGATAATGCGGATACTGATAATAAGGACAATTACAACAATAAGAGAGATCACAACTCTATAAATAAGCTGAATCAGATCAGAAAACATAGGTTGTTGTTCAAACGTGGAAGTTACCGGAAAATAATAATAAAATACCTTAAGTTTATCTTTATAAACGATTGTTGTAGTACTCATAATAAGCTTATCCCGCTCTAAGTCATAATTATTGAGCAGACCATATTCACCGCCGAGTTTTACCCATTTTCCCAAAGAAAGAGAGTACATAAAAGCGTCATAGTTCCAACCCAAATGCCCTGAAAAGTGAAGTGTATTATCTTGAAAACCATACCCACCATACATGACGACAGGGGGAGAGAAGAACGCAAATAGAATATAATCTGCATAATCTTTATTCGTGGAATACGATACCGTATTCTTTATAATCGCATAACTTGCATAGCTGTCACTTTTCGGCAAATCCGGAATATCATAACCCTTTATTAAAGCACTGGAGGGAGAAGCCAGGGAAGCCGAAGAAGCGTAACAGGGAAAGCAGAAGATAGCGGAGAGCAGAACAACCAAAGCCAAACGGGTCATAAACACCTCCATGCACCAATGAAGCAAAAGAGGGACTTCCGACAATCGAAAATCCCTCACAGCCATTACAGAAACTTGTAAATAATACGGGGAATCAGTCCAATACCAACCATGATCCCCATGATCGTCAACCCAACAGGAATTAAAACGGTTGAATTGCTTGTAATCGAAGTTACAATCGGTGCTAACATTTCTTCTGTGATAACAAAAGCAGCACCCGTAGAAGCAGCAGCTAACATATAGTTTTCCTCCTTTCTAAAGCCGTCACCTTAAGAAGTAAAACACTGGCTTTATGATGATATATACAATAATCAGAGCAAATCCAACGGTAACAGTGAATCCAACGTATGTATTGATTTGCGTCAGGTTATTGTTAATCGAATAAAGTAATTCTTGGGAGGTCTGGTCAAAATCCTCGGAACCCTCCAAGTCCTGAAGCGATTCCCATTCCATGTCAGAGGTATCTGCATCAGAAGCAGTAGCGATGTAGAACTGCATATAAATTTCCTCCCGAATATAAAAAAACCAACACCTTTTACAAGTTGTTGGAATTATGATATAATTATGCGTGGCGGTTATAAGCGTAAGTGACGGTTCCAACTATTCGCGAAAGTCTAGTTTAACGCATAATTGGAAGGGAAAACAATACAATACATATACCGCATAAAAATTTATACAATTCACTGTAGATACTCTTAAGCTTCAACTTTTATATTGCATTAAACATACCGGTACATTACTCTATTAAACTGTTGCCCAACCATAAACTGGTCTTACAATGTAATTACTGTGTTCAAAGATATTATAGGCTTTATCTGCTCCCTATATAGAGAAGCCCTTGGGAAAGTAAAACTATAGCATATATATAATAATTTATACATAAACAAGAGGTGAATTCATGAAAGCTACTCTCTCCTACCATCAGCAAAAAGATATTGAAAATGTAAAACATCTGCGTGAGCTGATCAAAGAACTTCCCCATTTCTGCGGTGATTTTTTCCGTGGCATTGAGCCACGCACATCCTCCAGAACCAGGATTGCCTACGCTTATGATTTAAAAGTGTTTTTTGACTTTTTGCAAAAGGAAAATCCCGTCATTCATAAGCTTGAGATGAAAGAAATCCCATTGGACTTTTTGAATACACTTAAGGTTGTTGATATAGAGGAATATATGGAGTATTTAAAGTACCGGTTTAATGATAAAAATCAGGAAATAACCAACAAAGAACGTGGAATTATGCGAAAAATCTCCTCATTGAAAAGCTTCTATAATTATTATTACCGTAATGAAAGGCTTCAAAACAATCCGGCAGCTTTAATTCAGCTTCCTAAGCTGCATGAGAAAGAAATTATACGTTTGGATGTAGATGAAGTTGCACTGCTTCTTGATGAAGTTGAAAAAGGGGAATTTTTAACAGAGAAGCAAAAGGTCTATCACGAGAAAACGAAGGTTCGGGATCTGGCGCTGCTTACACTTTTACTTGGAACTGGAATACGTGTATCAGAATGTGTAGGTTTGGATCTGAATGATATTGATTTTAAAAATGGAGGCATACGCATTCATAGAAAGGGAGGAAAAGAGGTAACTGTCTATTTTGGATCTGAGGTAGAGGATGCACTCCTGGATTATCTGGATGAGCGAAATCAAATTATTGCTGAAGAAGGTAATGAGAATGCTCTCTTTTTATCCATGCAGAAAAAGAGAATTGCTGTTCGCAGTGTAGAAAATCTGGTTAAAAAATATTCCAGGCTGGTGACACCTTTAAAAAAGATTACTCCACATAAGCTACGCAGCACCTATGGAACATCCCTCTATAAAGAAACAGGTGATATTTATTTAGTGGCAGATGTTTTGGGACATTCTGATGTAAATACTACAAAAAAACATTATGCTGCTTTGGAAGACGAACGTCGCCGTAGTGCCAGAAATAAAGTGAAATTGCGGGAAGATTAAGTTCATACCAGCCCTTCTGGCACTTTACTGCACCCCATTTTTAAATTGCTGCAAAAGCAAAGGCCGAATTTGCTGTGCAAGATAAAGCGAGCCACAAACACAAATGGAATCAGACTGCATAGTTATCTCTGTGGCAAAATCAAGTGCTTGCCGCATCTCATCAAAATTGTATACATTGCTGCAATAAGCCTTAGCCGTCAGTGCAAGGCTTTGAGATGCTAACGCCCTTGGATTATCTGGGGTAACAGCTATAAAATGATGAGCAAGGCTGGCAATTTCTTTAACCATAACATTATAATCTTTATCAGCTAATACTCCCATTATCACCGTTAACCGTTGGCTGGGTAATTTATACAGACTATCCTGAAGAGCTTTTGCCCCTTCCGGGTTATGACAACCGTCCAATAATACAAGAGGGGAAGTTCTGATTATCTCCTGTCGTGCAGGGATTTTAGCGTTTTTTACCCCCTCGGTTATTGCCCTCTGTTGAATGGAGAACCCCATTTCTGCAAGAGTAAAGGCAGCAGTAATTGCAGTAATACAGTTATAAATCTGAAATCTGCCAGTCATGGACTTTATGTATTGCTGCTCCTTATAAATAAAGCTGTTCTCCAGGAAGGTGTCCTCCATCACAGTAAGATGTTGCAGAGAAGGCACTATCAGTCTGCTATGTGCTTCGTCGCATTTATGTTTAATTATGTTCAAAGCATCGGGATGCATCAGTGGATAGCATATAGTGATCCCCCCTTTTATAATACCAGCCTTATGCATCGTTATCTGTTCCAGCGTATTTCCCAAAATCCCCATATGGTCCAAACTTACCGAGGTGATAATTTGCAAAAGAGCGGGAGGAATGATATTTGTGGAATCCTCTTTACCGCCAAGGCCACATTCCAGACAAACAAAATTACAGCCGCTGCGATAAAACCATTCAAAGGCTATGGCGGTAATTACCTCAAATTGAGTAGGATACTCTCCTTTGACGCAGGAATTCTCCCAACAGGAAAATACATATTCCCCACAGCTTTCCAGCTGATTATGAGGGATAGGCAGATTATTAATCTGCATGGTTTCATTAAAATTCAAAATATAAGGGCTGATAAAAAGCCCAGTTTTGTAACCGCTCTCTTTTAAAATATAGGACAATATAGTGCAGGTGGACCCTTTGCCGTTTGTCCCCGCAATATGTATATATTTTAACTTTTTCTGAGGATTTCCCATGTTGTTTAACAATTTCTCAATACGCTCAAGACCTAAATTTATACCGTATTTTGCAAGGGAATTCAGCTTGTCCATCACAGACATATCTACCATGTTATTCATAAAAAAACACGACCTCTTTCTGTTTGTGCAACACATTAGTCAACATGCTTCCCTGAGGAACTACATCAAATTTATAATGATTATGAAAGGGCTGCAAGCAATCTTTTGACGCTTATTTTGCGAATCGGGTGTATCAAATGCGGGTCGATTTCGCACAAAGGTGCAAGAACAAAGTCTCTGATATCCATTTCCGGATGAGGAATAATCAAATCTTCCGTATAAATGATTTTGTCTCCGTACATTAGAATGTCAATATCCAGGGTACGTTCTCCCCAATGGCGCAGGCGAACCCTACCTGCAGCTTGCTCCAGGTTTTGGCAAAACTTCAACAGCTGATTTGGGGTATAAATAGTTCTCATCTTGATTACTGCATTTAAAAAAGATGGTTGATCAGTTACCCCATAGGGTGGAGTTTCAATATAAGTTGAAACTGCCATAAACTGACAGTTTTTATCCTGTACGATTGCCGCTTTTACAGTGTCCAGATATGCCTTTTTATCTCCTAAATTAGAACCGATTGCCAAGTAGCAGATTTCCTGTTTCCTGGTAACGCAAAGTGATACATCACAAAATTTTGTAGCAATAGGCGCATGCGGTTTGTGTACAGTCAAGGATATCTCCTCAGCCAGGGGGTACTCATACATTAAATAAGACACGAGATTGTTAGCAAGGCTCTCCAGCAGATCATATCGATTGCTGCAGGCAAAGCTTTTTATTTTGAGCGCTACCTCTCCGTAATTTACTGTTTTTTTAATTTCATCATTGCAAAACGATGTGTCCAAGACCAATTCGCAATCAATTATAAATATTTGGCCAAGTTGCTTTTCACTTTCCAATACTCCATGATAAGCAAAAAATTCTACACCGGTCAGAGTTATTTTATCCATTTATCTTCCTTTATTATAGATTTTACCATTTTTATAGTGTCGAGATTTTGTTCAATGTCATGTACCCTTACAAAACTTGCACCCTTCATAACACCAACAGCAGTTGCGGCAAGTGTACCATAGAGTCGTTGATCGGTAGGTTTGTCCAGGGTCAGGCCAATTACTGATTTGCGTGAGGTGGCTATCATGACAGGATATCCCAGGCGGCACAGGCGGTCGGTGCTATTAATAACATGCAGGTTTTGGTTGTAATCCTTGGCGAAGCCTACACCTCCATCCAAAATGATTTTTTCTTTTTTTATGCTTGCTTTTTCTGCCTTTTCAAGGCTGTCATTGATGTCCGAAAAATATTCTTCTGAAAAATTTTTATATTGATTGCTGTGTCGATTGTGCATCAGGCAATAGGCCAGACCGGATTTGGCAACCACTTGTGCCATCTTATCATCATATTGCAGGCCCCAAATATCATTTACCATATCAATCTTATTGCAAAGGGCCTGGACAACCTGCCATTTATAACTATCCAATGAAATTGTAATGTCAAAGCATTCCTTCAGCTTTTCAACCACAGGCGCAACCCGATTAATTTCCTGTTCTGAAGAAACTGGTGTATGCCCAGGACGAGTTGACTCTCCTCCAACGTCAATAATATCTATCCCTTGACAGATCATTTCCTGTGCTTTCCATAGGGCATTATCCAAGGCATTATACTTACCTCCGTCAGAGAAGGAATCTGGTGTAACATTTAAAATTCCTACAATATATACATTGTTTTGTGTGTCAAATACTTTATTGCCTATAATCAAAGACTGACCTCCATATTTTTATCCTGTGGTTTCCAGTTGCACTGTGCATGGGCATTGCATAAAAAGCAATTACGGCTTTTTTTGTCTGCAAATTGCAAAAGCTGTGAAAGTGTATGAGAAGTATCTTTCGCGTTGTGATTTGCTATTGCAAGGGTAATTTCATCTACTTCATGCCGAAAAAACCCAGCATCTTCCAGCAGTCTTTTTGCAATTACTGCTCCTTCCCAGGCGTGATCTGCCCCTGTGCTATATTCTATACCCCTTCCAATGTCGTGCAGCAACGCTGCCGAATACACTAGTTCCTGCGAAAAATCATACCCTTTGGTCAAAGTTTCCAGATACATAATTCTGGCCACATCTAAAAAATGGGAAAAGCTATGTCCACAAAAAATTCTGTTTTTCTCAGCTTGATTAATTTTAGATAACCAATCAATATATTCTCGACTATTGACAATTTTATTTATTCTTTCCATCACTTTATTAAATCCTGTATGCTTTTTTGCAGTGCAAGATCCCCTTTCAGAATACCCCTGGTTGCAACAGTTACCGTTTTTGTGCCAATTTTTTTAACCCCTCGCATGGTCATGCATGTGTGAGTGGCTTCCACAATTATCATTACCCCTAATGGGTTAAGGCTTGTGTATATACTATCAGCAATTTGGTTTGTCATCTGTTCCTGTATCTGCAGGCGACGGGCAAATACTTCAGTTACTCTGGCAAGCTTGCTTAATCCCACTACTTTGCCGTTTGGAATGTAGGCAATATGCACCTTACCAAAAAAAGGAGCAAGGTGATGTTCGCACAGGGAATGAAATTCAATATCCTTTTCCAATACCACGTCATTGTTATCTGAATGAAACATAACCGATAAAAGTTCTGTGGCATTCATATCGTACCCCTGAGTAAGTTCTTCATACATTTTTGCCACGCGTGCAGGAGTGTCTGCAAGCCCCTCCCTCGCTGGATCTTCGCCTATTGCCTCCAGCAAAAGGGCGATGGCCTGTTCTGCTTTCTGTAAATTCACCATAAATATATTCCTTTCTATTTTTATAAAAATAGAGTAGAGCAACCAGAGAAGCCCATATAAAAAACAGGACAGGCAATAAGCCTATCCCGCAAACATACAAACTTGAAATAACAGCGGGATGCAAAATTTATACCGCAGGGCTTACCCTTTCGTTCTCCTGACAACTCCCCGTTCAGGAAACACTTTACGCATAAATTTCTACTCTGTAAAAGATACGATAATACTGCATCTAAACTTGCAAATAAGTATACCACTTGATTTTTAAATTTACAACATAAATTATTGGGGATTGGAATAGCCATGTACTGACTCTGATGTATATCCAAAGAAACTATCCTTGTCTGGGAAAAAGCTGCTATACAGGACAGACGTTCCAAATAATCCTAAGACAGGTTATTTATCCTGGCTCTGAACGAAATAGGCCACCGTCAGATACTGACCGGAATGAATGGTATCTTCCCTTAATCTGTTCATCTTCTTTAATTCCTGTACATACTGAGCAGTAGACATACCGCTGTTATCAACATACTGATCAGCGATACTCCAAAGGCTGTCTCCGTTCCTGATTTCAATACTGGTATAATACTTTTCTATTAGTGGTGTCCCCACCTCACCGGCCAATGCATTCATCAGGGATTGTCCGCAAAAATGAGCTCCCAGCAGGACTGCCAGGGTTAACATGATTAACTGTTTCATAATATGCATACCTCCTCAAATATAAGAACATATGTTCCTTCTGCTGGATTTATCATAACACTAAGAACATATGTTTGTCAATCTGTTTTGCATTTTTTCGAACAAAGGTTTGCATTTTCCCCGAACATATGTTACTATAGTTTTAATGAATAGGAATGAGGAGGCTGTGTTATGGCGCAGGAGAAAATTACACCCAAACAGCAGGAAATTTTAGAATATATAAAAGAGACTATTTTAAAGAAGGGATATCCGCCTGCAGTCAGAGAGATCTGTGAAGCGGTTAATCTTAAATCCACATCTTCGGTACACTCTCATTTGGAAACTCTTGAGGAAAAGGGATATATAAGAAGAGATCCGACCAAACCCCGCACGATTGAGATTATTGATGACTGCTTTAACCTTACCCGCCGGGAAGTTGTGAACGTTCCCATACTGGGAACTGTTGCTGCCGGGCAGCCTTTATATGCGGAAGAGAATATTGAAAATTATTATCCCATTCCTTCCGATCTTCTGCCAAACGCAGAGACGTTCATGTTGAAGGTCAGGGGCAATTCCATGATTAATGCAAATATTTTGGAAGGGGATCAGATTATTGTTGAACACTGTCCTACTGCTCAGAATGGGGAGATTGTAGTAGCTCTTGTAGATGATTCCGCTACAGTAAAGAGGTTTTTTAAAGAAAACGGCCATTATCGTCTTCAGCCTGAGAATGATTCTATGGATCCTATTATCGTAGATCATGTTGAGATTCTTGGTAAAGTGATTGGTTTGTTCCGTTTAGGGATTCATTAAAAATAAAGCTTGAAGTTAACATAATTATTTTATGTCAACTTCAAGCTTGTAAAAAACGGCTCACGATAATTGTCAAGCCGTTCATCTGTAATCTTATTATATTTTGAATCTATTTTGTATCTAAATCTTCTACGGCGATCGTCTTTCCATCTCTCCAGATTCTTTCCAGATCATAGAAAAGACGGTTTTCTTTGTCAAAAACATGCACAATAATATCGCCATAATCCATAAGAATCCAATTGGCTGTCTGGTAGCCTTCTACCTGCTTGCATACATAACCCTTTTTACCCAGCTCCTCTTCAACGTTGTCCACCATTGCCTGTACCTGGTTGGAATTAGTTCCGCTGGCAATAATAAAGTAATCTGCAAGAACTGAAACGTTTCGGATATCAATGATGCTGACATCCTCGCCTTTTTTATCAGATAAAGCTGCATAAGCAGTTTTTACCATATCCATGGATTGATTCATTTTGTTTCTCCCTTCTTTTCATTGTGAACCTGTTTATAATAAGCATATGCCTGGTTAGAAACAGAATCCACAAAACTTCCTTTGCTTTCCAGATATTCAAGAGTATTCTTAAGAATCTGATAAACACATTCATCCAAATCTGTAAATGCAAGAGAACGAATATGAAGCAGATCTGGGGCTCTCTCCCGTCTTGGCTCAATATAATCTGCCGTAAATACGATTTTTTCAAGCAGGGACATATTCGGTCTTCCTGTTGTATGCCATCGCACGGCATTTAAGACTTCCTGGTCAGTAACATTATATTTATGCTCCGCCAGCCATGCCCCGTATTTAGCATGCAGCACGACTGGGGCCTTAAGTTCATCATCAGTTAGTAGAATATTCTGTTTCCGGCACTTTTTAATAATCTCTTCGTTTCCGTAATGCTTTGCACAATCGTGAAGCAGACCCGCAAGCTCTGCCTGATCTAAATTACAACCGTAACGCATAGCCAATGCGGTACAGATAAAAGAAACACTTAAAGTGTGTTCATATCTTAAAGGATTCAGTTTTTCCTTTAAATCATTTCTAAATTCCATTATAACATCTATCATGCTTTATCCTTCTCCTGATATAAGCCTTGATCGTTAATATAAGTCAGTACCTCCTGGGGTACATATTCCGAAACAGAAAGACCTTTTGCAATTCGTTCCCGCAGCTTGGCGGAAGAAATATCCATCTCTTCACAATGAAGAATACGAATATCTGCGTTGTATTTGTTATAGAGGTAGTCAATCTGCTGCTCCATGGAAGGATGCGCATCTTCATATTCACGCCGCGCAGCTAAAATTACAGCCTGAGACAGAACCTGATCCGGTTCGTACCAGTTCTCAATTTCATAAAGCGAATCAGCTCCTATGATAAAAAAGAATTGATGCTGAGAATATGCTTTACGCAGCAGTCTTAAGGTCTGAGCGGTATAGGTACTTCCGTTTCTTCTCACTTCAAAATCAGAACAGACAAGTCCTGATTTCCCGTGAATGGCAAGTTTCGTCATCGCAAGACGGATTTCAGGATCAGTTATATTCCGGTTATTTTTGTGAGGCGGATGTCCGGATGGCATAAACCATACCTCATCCAGCTGATATTCCAGATATGCCTGCTCTCCCAGCATCAGATGACCATTGTGGATCGGATCGAATGTTCCGCCCATAATCCCTATATTACCCATAATTATCGACTCCCTGGCTTAATGATTAGGCAGTTTTATTTAGGAAGAACAATTTTTCTTTTTGTTTCATCTTTTGCCTGCTTATAAAGGACAATTTTTCTTCCGATTACCTGAACTACTTCCGAATGGGTCCGTTCAGACAGGATCGAAGCTACGCTGGTTCCATCATCTGCACAATTTTTTAATATGGTTATTTTGATTAATTCCCTTGCTTCTAACGCTTCTGCGATCGCATTTGTGATCTCAGGAGTTAAGCTGGATTTGCCGATCTGAAAGATCGGATCTATATTCATCGCCAGTCCCTTTAAATAGGATCTCTGCTTACTTGTCATATTATTCTCCTTGTTACTTGTAATAGTCAAATTCAAGACCATACATACGGACCGTATCGCCTTCCTGAATGCCGGCATTTTCCAGTTCTTCCAATATACCGTTGTCTTTTAAGAACTTCTGGAAGAAGCTGAAGCCCTTCTCTGATTCCAGATTCGTATAACCCAGCATTTTTTCGATGCGAGGTCCTTCTACCACATAGACTCCGTCTTCTGTTACTTCTACTGAATAAGGCAGCAATACTCCCGACAGACTCTTTAAGTCAAATTCTTTTTCAAAGACCAAAGGACTTAAATTGACTGTTTTAAGAAGATCATACACGGCATACAGCAGTTCCTTAATACCCTGGCCGCTGACAGCAGAGATCGGATAAACCTTGATACCCTGGGGTTCAAATTCTGCTTTCAGTTTATCAATCGGACTCTCACCGTCTTCATAAATGGCATCAATCTTGTTAGCAGCTATAATCTGGGGACGCTTTATCAGATCCGGATTATAGGCTTCCAGTTCTTTATTAATGGCTTTGATGTCAGCGATCGGGTCACGGCCTTCTGTTGATGCGGCATCAACAACATGAACCAGTACTCTTGTCCGCTCAATATGGCGAAGAAAATCATGTCCAAGCCCTATGCCTTCAGAAGCTCCCTCAATCAGTCCGGGAATATCTGCCATGACAAATCCTTTTCCTCCATCTATATCAACAACGCCCAAGTGAGGGTTTAATGTAGTGAAGTGGTAATTGGCAATTTTAGGTCTTGCATTGCTTACTCTTGATAAAAGGGTTGATTTTCCTACATTTGGAAATCCCACCAGTCCCACATCGGCGATTACTTTTAATTCCATCTGAACCCAGAGTTCCTGAGAGGGTTGTCCCGGCTGAGCGTATTTCGGAGCCTGCATGGTAGGGGTTGCAAAATTCATGTTGCCCTGCCCGCCTCTGCCGCCTTTTAAAATAACTTCACGGCGATTTTCTCCGGACATATCGGCAATGACTTTTCCAGATTCGAAATCTTTTAAAACAGTACCTTCCGGAACTTTTATGATTAAGTCGATACCGTCTTTTCCATGGCATCTGCGCTTCCCGCCCGGTTCTCCATCCTGTGCGGTATACTTATGAATGTGTCTGAAGTCACTTAAGGTATTAAGCCCTTCATCCACTTCAAAAATAATATTACCGCCTCTGCCGCCATCACCGCCGTCAGGGCCGCCGCAGGGAACATAAAGTTCTCTCCGGAAGCTGACATGACCGTCGCCGCCCTTTCCGGATCTTATATATATTTTTGCTCTATCGGCAAACATTCATTCACCTGTTTCCTTTCTTATGATAAAAAACGGAATCCCATTATTCGATATTCAGACTAATGGGCGTATCGTAAAAAACGGCTCCATACGTCAAGGTATGAAGCCGGTCCAATTATTCGTTAATTGCTTTTGGATAAACAGAAACCTGCTTTTTGTCTCTGCCTTTTCTCTCAAATTTCACAACGCCATCCACTAAAGCGAATAATGTATCATCACCGCCGCGGCCTACGTTGATGCCTGGATGAATGTGAGTTCCACGCTGTCTGTAAAGAATATTACCAGCTAATACGAACTGACCATCAGCTCTTTTAGCACCTAATCTCTTAGACTCGGAATCTCTGCCGTTCTTTGTAGAACCAACACCCTTTTTATGAGCGAAAAATTGAAGGTTCATCTTTAACATCACTTACACCTCCTTAAATCGGATTTTAATATATGGTTCTCCATATTCTTCCTCAATATCCTGTAATCCGAATACCAGAGAATTCATAAGGAGCTGCGACCCGGAACTTATGTCAGAGGTAAACCGAAACTGAAAAGATCCTGTCTTTTCTTCCTGATTCACTTCAAAAGAATCCTCTGTGAATTGCTCCACACTGTTGGCCATATTAAAAGTCAGAGCTGAAACAGCCGAACAGACAAGTTCCTGTCCATCCTGATGATTCTCAGCTAATCCTGCATGTCCTAACATATCAATTCCTGTATAACGTTGTTCTGAATCAACAAATACGGTTACTCTTATCATGATTAAGCATTGATCTTTTCGATCTTAACCTGAGTATAAGACTGTCTGTGACCATTCTTCTTATGGTATCCAGATTTTCTCTTATACTTGTAAACAATAACTTTCTTAGCTTTGCCTTCCTTCACAACTGTACCTGTTACGGTAGCACCTGCTACAGTCGGGCAGCCTACTGCTAATTCACCATTGTTTACAACAAGCACCTGGTCAAATGTGACAGCTTCACCAGCGTCAACACCAAGCTTTTCAACTTTAATGATATCGCCTTCCGCTACTTTGTACTGCTTACCACCTGTTGCAATAATCGCGTACATATGGCACCTCCTATTATCATTACTCGCCAACTATGGTGTTCTGTAAAACAGAAACTTTCTAACCTCATTGTGCGGCATACTGTATAAATATAGCATTCCTTAACTGTTATGTCAATATTTTTTTCTGGAAAATAATCAGAAAAAACAGCGTTTTTATGACTTATCCTTGTATTTTTTCATATCTCTTAGTATAATGGTCAATGTTTGAACATAAAAGGGGGTATTACCAATGAAATCAGATCCAAGAAATTCAATTTTTATCCGTTGCTGCTACGGATATGCGGTCAGCGGTATGGCTGTTTTAGTTATAGGGGCCATACTTCCATCCATTATAAAGGAAGCAGGAATCAGCTTTCTTGCAGCTGGAGGGCTTTTATCAGTTATGGCCATTGGAAATCTTTCTTCAAGCTTTATTTTTCCTGTTATGGTTCCGCTCATAGGAAAAAAGAGAGCCATTATCCTGGTTACTCTTTTTGTGCCGTCGTCTCTGCTGGTTTTAAGCCTTTTACCCCCGCTCCCCGTTATGTACGGAGTAATGCTGCTTTATGGCTTTACAAGGGGCTGCATTACAATTTTAAACAATGCGGCAGTCAATGATATTTATGGTGATACCGCAACTGGAAAGCTGAATATTCTTCACTGTACATTTGCAATCGGAGCATTTCTTGCTCCCCTGCTTACAGCAACGATGATGAAACTGGGATTTGGATGGAGAGTGACGCTCTATATGATTGTCGTTCTTACTATTATATCCGCAATCTCATACGGAACCATGAATTATGATTTGATCAATGAGGCTCAGAAAGAAATTGAAAAACGGAAAAGTAAGTTAAACAGTAACGCCGCTGGAAATAAGGGATTTCTTCGTTCCTTTGCATTTTACTGCATTGCCTTTATTTTGTTTTTTTACCTTGGAGTTGAAAACTGTATAAACGGCTGGTTTGTTACTTATCTTCAGAATACAGGTGTTATGAGTGCTGAATTTGCTACAACCCTGGTTTCTCTTACCTGGCTGGTTATAATGGGCGGCCGTTTAATCTGTGCTGCCATTTCAAAGAAAATACATAGAAGCACAATTTTACTGATTAATTCTATCGGAAGTGCTGTCTGCTTTTTTATTTTGATAAAAGTAAACAGTTTGCCTCTGGTAACAGCTTCTCTTCTGGGGCTGGGTTTTTTCCTGTCGGGAATTTATCCAACCTGTATTGCGAACGCAGGACCATTGATCCAGGGCTCGACCTTTGGAATGTCTCTTCTCACTGCAATATCTGCCATGGGCGGAATTATTACCCCTCAGATCGTAGGCGGTGTGGCTGACCGTGTGGGAATTGTTGCAGCAGTCAGTATTCTGGTATTTAACGTGGTATTTGTTATTATTCTTTCAGCAGTCAATTTTAAAGTCTGGCATCAGAAAAAAGCAGCCTGATTATCCGTTCTGGTAGGATGTGGAAAAATCCCCCAGGGTGTTTTCTATATTGCATAATATAGCGAAAACATTCCGTGGGATTTTTTATATACTTAACTTTTTTTCCATGTAGATGGTGCGAATAAAAGAAGCATGGGGAATACTTCCAGTCGTCCGGCCAGCATATCAAACATCATAACATACTTGGACAACGGTGAAAACAGGGAGAAGTTTTTGGCTGGTCCGGCTCCTGCCAGACCAGGACCGATATTATTAAAGGTTGCTGCAATGGCTGTGAAATTTGTCGTGAAATCAAAATTATCAAGACTGACAATTAAAACAGAACAAATAAAAATGACTATGTAGGCACTCAGAAACGTGTTAATCGACCTCATTACCTGATGTTCAATCGGCTTTCCCTCCAGTTTCAGTACCTTTACGCTTCTGGGATGAATGAGAGAATCAAGCTCTTTTTTTACAGCTTTTAACAATATGACAACCCTTGATACTTTGATACCTCCGCCTGTACTGCCGGCGCAGGCTCCGATAAACATAAGTACAACCAGAATGCCCTTTGAAAATTCAGGCCATAAATCGAAATCCACAGTGGAATAACCAGTAGTTGTTATGATGGAAGCCACCTGAAATGAGGCATGATGAAACGCAGCAAAAACACTTCCGAATCCCCGATGGATATTGACTGTAATCAGCAATATGGAGATACCGATGATCCCTAAATAGGCCCTTGCCTCTTCGCTGAAAAAGGCCTCCTTTGGATGACGGGTTAAAAAGAGATAATAAACATTAAAGTTCACTCCAAAGAGAATCATAAATACAGTGACAATACCCTGCAAATAATAACTGTCATAGAATGCCATACTGTTATTTTTAATACCGAATCCACCCGTACCGGCTGTTCCGAAGCTGATAGTCAGTGAATCAAATAATGACATGCCGCCGATCATAAGAAGAACCACTTCTAATGCTGTCATAAACAGGTAAATACCATAAAGGATCTTTGCGGTGGTCCGGACTCTTGGAACCAGCTTGCCGACGGACGGACCCGGGCTTTCCGCTTTCATGATGTACATATTGTAGCCGCCTGCCAGAGGCAGAATGGACAGAATAAATACAAGAACTCCCATGCCTCCGATCCAGTGGGTGAAACTCCGCCAAAAAAGCATACATTTGGAGAGTGCTTCTACATCTGGCAGGATGCTTGCACCGGTTGTGGTAAATCCGGATATAACCTCAAACATGGCATCCTCAAATAAAGGGATTTCTTTGCTGAGATAAAATGGAAGGGCTCCAAAAAAACTGAGAACAATCCAGCTTAATGCGACTGATACAAATCCTTCTTTTGCAAAAAAGACCATATTAGACGGCTTTTTACGGGTACATAAGAAACCGATTCCTCCGCATACCAGTGATACGGCAAGAAACCAGATCCCGCTTGTTTCTTTGTAAATCAAAGCAACAACACAGGGGGGAAGCATGAACACAGCTTCCATGTTTAAGATCCAGCCCAAAACATAAATGATAATTTTTTTATTCATAGCTCTATCGCCTTTTCTACCTTAGTATATCTTTCAAATCATTGAGCCCGGTTACCGTAGTTACAACGATGACCCGGTCCCCCTCTTCTAAGGTGTCCTTTCCGCGCGGACTGATAAAGCGCCCTTTTCGCATGATATAGGCTACCAGCAGATTATCTTTTAGTTCCAGCTTTTCTAATGGAATACCCACAATACAGGGCTCATTAACAACCTTAAACTCCAGAGCTTCCGCACGGTCTGCAACGATTTTATAGAGTGTCTCCACATTGCTTCCCATAGAGTTCTGCATGGCACGGACATACTGGAGAATGGTTTCCGCTGTAATCAGCTTTGGATAAATAATACTTCCCAGGTTCATGGAGTCTATGACATTTTCAAATGCAATTCTGTTTATCTTCGTAATCAGTTTGGCCTTAGACTGGCTGGCTGCATAAAGGGACAACATAATATTTTCCTCATCAAAACCGGTGAGGGAGGCAAATACATCGGTTTGTCCGATGCCTTCCTGCAAAAGCAGTTCCTGGTCAGAGGCATCGCCGTGAATCACCATTGCTCTTGGAAGCAATTCACTGAGTTCGTTGCAGCGTTCTGCATTCTGCTCCAGAATTTTAACTTTAATTTTGGTATTCTCCAGCATTTTAGCTACGTAGTATGTGATTTTTCCGCCGCCTACCAGCATGGCGGTTTTAATGATATTATTGTCAATACCAACCTGCTTGAAGAATTCATTGGATTCAACGGGAGAAGCTATGAAGGATATCTTATCTCCTGCTTTAATAACGGAATCTCCGCTGGGGATAATAACTTCGCAGTTGTGCTCGATGGCGCAGATGAGGACATTACAGTTAAGCCTTTTTAAAACATCCCGGACCTTCATATCATTAAGAACAGAATGATCCGGAACAATAAATTTTAATATTTCTTTTTTCCCTTTTGCAAATGTATCAATCTTAATGGCAGATGGAAAGCGCAGCAGTCTTGAAATTTCCATGGCAGCCGCCATCTCAGGATTAATGGCCAGAGAAAGGCCTAATTCTTCACGGATGTAGCTGATCTGAGAATCATACTCAGGGTTTCGGATTCTGGCAATGGTATGGCAGTTACCCGCTTTTTTTGCAATCAGACAGCAAAGCATATTCAGTTCATCAGAGTTTGTGGTAGCTATCAAAAGATCGGTATCTTCGATCCCTGCCTCCATCTGAACCTTATTTACCGCACCGTTTCCTACAACTCCCATGACATCAATTCGTTCCGAAATAGAATTCACTACTCCTGCATTCTTATCGATAATGACGATATCATGGTTCTCTTTGTTTAACTGTTCTGCCAGGGTTGTCCCAACTTTTCCGCAACCCACTATAATGATTTTCATAATGAAATCTTCTCCTTCATCTGTAACGCCTGCTCGTAAAGGGGCTTTCTGATTTTTTTCCTTGTTATTTCAACCAGATTTAATTTAGTTATTTCAACGACTGTGGTTTTAACCGGATCTCTTGAAACAATTTCTTCCAGACGCTTTAAAAGAAGCTTTTTATCCTCTTCTTTTTCCATGTCAATAAAATCAATTATGATAATGCCGGATAAGTTTCTAAGCCTGATCTGATGTCCGATTTCTTCGGCGGCTTCCAGATTGATTTTCATGATCGTTTCCCGAAGCGCCTTTTTGCCTGAATATCTGCCGGTATTTACATCTATTACCACCAGGGCTTCGGTGGGTTCAATGACCAGATAACCTCCGGATTTCATCCATACTTTTTTCCCAAGTGCCTCATTCATGGTTTTCTCAATCCGGTACAGTTTCTTTAACGGAAGCAGAGGATCTTCATAATAAGACAGCAGATGCAGGTCTTCCTTCTGATGCTCATTTAAATATTCTTTTACTGCGTCATATATATCCTGTTCATCGGTAATAACTGATTCCAGAGAAGACTGAAAGCTGTCACGCAGACCGTTTAAATAGGAAGGCGCGGAACTGTATAACAAACTATAACAGGTCCTGTGGCCGGCATGAGAAAGGATATCAGTCAGCCTTTCCGTTAACTGATATAATTCCTCTTTTAAGGATTCCACAGGTACGCTGTAAGCGTTTGTTCTTACAATAATTCCCCAGTCTTCTTTTATACCCTCCAGATACTCCTTCATTTGCTGTTTCCATCCGGAATCCTGGATTTTGCCAGAGAAACCGATCTGCTTTTTTCCGGAAGTGAGAACAAAATACCGGCCTGTTATATTTAAGTTCCCCGTAAGAACAGGTGCTTTTGTCTTTACCGCATCCCGCTCCACCTGAACGAGAACTTCATCTCCCTGGCGGAGCTTCCCGTCAAATGGCCGCCCATCGGCGAAATGGACGGATGAATCCGTAAGGCTTAAATACCCCATTTGTCCATTTCCAATATCTACAAATGCAGCATTGATGTTTTTTACAATATTATTTACTTTACCAATATAGATATTTCCTAAGAAAGAATGGTTTTCTTCCGGCTCTATGTCAATCTGAAGGGTTTCCTTCCCGGACTGCAGGAGCGTAAGAATGCACTCATTCCATCTTGTTATAATCAATTTATTCAACGGATTCTCCTATGAGCCCCAGAGGAACAAGAACAGGATTCGCCTCATCACCCGTATTCCCGTAGACTTCCTCTCTCTGGATACAAAATGCAAATTCAGGACTGGCTTCCCCTCTCCACTGGTCGTAAGCTTCCATTACCAGTTCGGGTTTTAAATTATCCGCGCTTCCTGCTGATATTTTCATAAAAATTTTATTGTCACTTACAGAAAGCTGGTAGATGTAATTCTTTAGATCTACTTCCCTCTCTCCCTTTTTTGACTTTTTGGTGATCAGAATATGTTCCTGATCTTTAAATGTAAGAAGGCCTTCAAAAAATCCCTTAATGTTATCAGGCTCCTTCCCTTCCCGGAAGGTTACTGTGTAGTCTGCGGCAGCAACCAGAGACATGGCATTCTTCGCATTATCATTCAGACGATGGCACCCGGTAATGTGTATCCCTTCTGCCATCACGTCATTCAACTGATTCATCAGGGTATTGCAGTCTTCCATGGAGTTCACTTCTATATCCATGTATTCCCCGTTGCTGGTAAGGCCAACTCCAAGAGGAGCTGCAAACGACATAACCTGATGAGGACTGAATCCTTCGCTGTATTTAATATCTACGTCCGCTCTTCTCATGGCCTTCTGAAAATAGCGCATCACGTCAAGATGACCAATAAACTTGACAGGTCCCTGTTTGGTAAATTTAATTCTGACCTTCATAGCAGACACCTCCTTGAAAACTCATGGCACCGCAGCCAATACACTGCATGCGGCAGTTGGGGGTGACTTTCCCGCCAATGGCATTCTGCCATTCTCTTTTTAAAAATTCCTTTGATACCCCTGCACTTATAAAGTCCCAGGGGAATATCTCATCTAAGCTTCTTTCCCTGACTGTATAGAAATCGGAATCCAGACCGCAGGTATCAAAGGCTTTCATCCATACATCATTTTTAAAGTGTTCAGACCAGGAATCATAGAGCGCACCGTTTTTGTAAACCTCTTCAATCAGAGCCGATATTTTTCTGTCGCCTCTTGCAAGAACACCTTCCAGTACTGTTAAATCTGCCTCATGATAATTGTATTTCAGACTTTTCTGATTGAGCATCGTGCGGAACTTATCTTTAACAAGATAAGCCCTCTGTAAAAACTCATCTTTTGTACACATTCTTGCCCATTGAAACGGAGTGAACGGCTTTGGTACAAAGAATGAGGAGCTGGCAATGACCTGAACCTTTCCATTCCTCTGGTCTTTGGGAATCTCATAGTATACTTCGGCCACTTTCTCCGAAAGTTCTGCAATTCCCTCCATATCTTCCACTGTTTCCGTGGGAAGACCCAGCATGAAATAAAGTTTAACCCGGTTCCAGCCGCCCTGGAAGGCTTCGCCTGCGCCTTTTAAAATGATTTCCTCCGTCAGTCCTTTGTTGATTACATCACGAAGTCTCTGGGATCCCGCCTCAGGTGCAAAGGTCAGACTGCTCTTACGGATATCCTGGACTTTGCTCATAACATCTAAGGAAAACGCATCAATTCGAAGAGACGGAAGGGAAACGTTGACTCCTTTTCCTTTAAATTCGTCTATAAGGAAATTGACGATTCCTTCCAGCTCACTGTAATCGCTGGAGCTTAAGGAACTTAATGAGATTTCCTCATGTCCGGTATTCTTTAACAGCTTATAGGCATAATCTTTTAAATACGAAAGGCTGTGCTCCCGCATCGGCCGATAAACATTGCCTGCCTGGCAGAAACGGCAGCCGCGGATGCAGCCTCTCTGGATTTCCAGAACCACACGGTCCTGGGTTGCTTTTATAAAGGGAACCACTGGCTTTTCAATGTAAGCAGCATCATCCATATTGACAACCAGCTGTTTCGTAACAGTTGCTTTTGCATGGGAATTGTTGGGAGTCATACTTTTGATGGTTCCATCCTCTTTGTAGAATACATCATAAAAAGAAGGAACATAGATTCCTTCGATCTCAGCGGCCATCTCCAGAAATTCTCTGCGGCTGCCGCCATTTTTCTTATTCTCTTTATATCGGTCCATCAGTTCAAAATAAACGGTTTCTCCCTCTCCAATATAGAACATATCGAAAAATTCTGCAAGAGGCTCAGGATTATAAGCACAGGGACCGCCTCCAATGATAATCGGATCGCATTCCTGTCTTTCACAGGCATGAAGGGGAATCTGACCCAGGTCAAGGATCTGCAGAATATTCGTATAACACATTTCATATTGAAGTGTGATTCCAATAAAATCAAAATCCTTTATGGGATCCTGTGATTCCAATGCAAAAAGAGGGATCTTCTTCTCTCTCATGATTTTGTCTAAATCGGTCCATGGAGAAAAAATGCGTTCACAGTAGATGTCTTCTCTTCTGTTAAACATATCATATAAAATCTGCATTCCAAGATGAGACATTCCAATTTCGTAAACATCCGGAAAACACATGCCGAAACGGATATCCACCAAATCAGGATCCTTCCTTGCCATATTTACTTCATTCCCAATATAACGGGCAGGCTTTTCGATACTTAATAGTATTTCATCTGATAAAGCTAATTTTTTCATATTTATTCCTTTTTATATTGTGCCTGATGCACATTATTATAGATTCTGCGTTATTGGCAAAGTTACTGTAAAATCAGAATTATACCAACAATCATCACAAAGTTTAATTATAAAATACTTTACAGGATTAAGCAACACTATTTGCTAAAACTGCAGAATTTCGACTGCATAATCCAGCATGGAGAGAGAGCTTCTCAAAACCTACTCTTCATTTCCTGTTTCCTTTATTTGTCCCAGCTCATATTCATATACAGGTATTAATTTAATCTCATTTACTCCGGCAATAACTTTATCAACTTCTTCCTTTCTTGCTGCCATGGCAGATTCAACATTGATACTTGCGCCTTCTTTAAAGGGAGTAATGCACAGAGTTATTTTATTATTAACCAGTCGTTTTTCAAAGAGTTTTAATCCCGTCTCCCACGGTTTCCCGTTACAGAAATTATCTGCAATCATATCTCCGTCAATGAAAAGATGGGCGATATCTCCTTCATAACAAATAGAGAGCAGCATTTCCTTAACACCTTCCATGTAGTTGTCCGGTATTTTTATCGTATAGCGTGATGGTCCGATCTGTGTGACTTCTGCCGATATGCTCTTTTTTTCTTTTTTTAAAGAAACACCTTTAAAAATTCCGCAGGTCTTATCCGATCCGATTTTTACATCCGGCCAGAAATAGACAGATTCCTCCTCTTTTTCTGATTCAATACGCAGGGTGTTCCCGTCATAAAGAAGTGTCCCCGCCGTTAAAACAGCTAATTGATTTTTTTCATGGTTTATCATATAAAAGTTCATACTCTGCTCCGCTGTCAGAGTTACAATTCTGATTTTTGATGTGGTCCATTTCACCAAAAACATGTCCATCCCGCCCTCTTCCGGGCATACCTCCATGACCTTTCCCTCTTTGTTATATTTGAATGCTCCTTCAATCGTGTCCACTTTTTCTGCTTTAAATATATAGCGTGGTTTTAAACCTTTCGGTGAAAAGAAGAAATATGTAATGCAGTCCTTCCCTCTAAACATAGTCAACGGCTGCGCCGTCGTAAATTGCAGCCGGATACCCTCTAAATCCATTTCAAATGGCAGGATGGCATTTTCTCCGGCCGCCAGGGAAATATTTGAGATTTTTAATTCCTCTTTCGGTAACTGAATGGTAATGGAACAGTCCTTTTTCTCCTTTGTTACCACATGGTCCTGATAATTATTAAGGAATATAAATCCACTGTCTCCGTCATATCGGACTGCAAAACGAAGCGTTTCTACATCTGCAGGAACAATTTCTTCCGCACCGTCAGGAAGAAATGTCTTCATGCGGCAGAGCTTTTCCTCCCATGTCTTTGCAAATAAGTGAATCCGTTTCAATCGGTCATAGGAAAGCCGCTTCTGACCATATTCTCCTATAGCCGCCTGATAATCATAGGAAAGCTTTGGAACCTGGCTTTCATTTAAGAACGGAGTTTTTTCTCCTTTTGGATTCGTACCGCCTTTAAACATATAATAGCCCAGAAGATTACAGCCTGAGGCGATTTTTATATTTGCCATAGCATCTATACTTTCAAATGGGAGTATAAAACGATAATTATAACAGCATGTCATACCTCCTCCCATCTCGCAGCATAAATACGGCATGGATTCCGGCGGATAAAATGGCTCAAAATTATAAGTTTTCGGTACTTCATTGTTATGAAAATCACGATAGATATATTCTGGTGTTACAGGATGGTCTCCTTTATGAGAATAGAAAATCCATGGCCAGAAAGCATACCCTCCCCAGAGAGGAAGCATCTCTTCTGTCGGAGTCGCAGCCCCTCCCCATCCAGTACATGTGTAAAATGGAACGTCAATTCCTGATTCCCTGGCAATCTCTTTGATAGTCAGTAAATAGGCATCTCCGTCAGATCCTGAAGGAATCCATTCCTCAGAAACTCCGGTTGTAATCTCCCAGCCCGCAGCTGAATGCTGGTATTCATTATCCAGCTGGGCTCCTATAACAGGTCCCCCGTCTTTAAAATATAGACCTGTAAGCTGACCAGCTAATTCTCTGAATATCCGGCGTACATAGAATAGGTATGTCTGATCCAGACTTCTTGGTTCACAGTCCATACCATACAGCCAATCCGGATAGCCGCCGTTGCGCACCTCACCATGGTCAAACGGCCCAATCCTCACAATCACATACATGGCATGCTTTTTACAAAGTTTAATAAATTTACGTAAATTCCGTCTTCCTTCGAAACGGAACCTGCCCCTTTCCTCCTCATGATGAATCCAAAACACATAAGTGGAGATAATATTGATTCCGTTCATCTTCATTTTGATGATTTCATCTTCCCAATATGTCTCTTCACATCGGCTGAAATGGAACTCTCCACTGATGCCATAGAATGGTTTTCCGTTTAATTCCATGTAATAATTTGTAAAGGATATCACGTTTCCTTCTGGATTGCTGCCGCTGAACTGATCTGACAATTCATAAATATTCTTTTTCTTATAATTTTCCAGTGAAATTTTATAATTTATCATAATTATTCTCCCTATCCTTTAACAGTGCCCGCTGATAACCCTTTAATAAAATATTTCGATCCTGCTGAAAAAATTATAAGAATGGAAATAACCTCCCGCCATTTTAGCTGCTATCTCCTAATTCTCATAATGAATAAAATCGCTTTCCCTGTATTCTTTTGGAGAAATTCCCACCATTTTTTTAAAAATACGTGAGAAGTAGTACTGATCCTTATATCCCAGTTTTTCAGCAACCTCATAAATATATAAATCCGTTGACTTAAGCAGCTTGCATGCTTCTTTCATCTTTAAATGAAAATAAAAGTCCATTGGCGCATGCTTCGTATATTTCTGAAAAATAACATTTAAATAACTCCTGGAAAATTCGAATTCCTCTGCAATCTCTTTTAAACTTAAATTATCCTGCAAATGGTTATACATATACCGTACTACGTTAGTGACATGCCTGTTCTGTTCAAACGTCGTATCATGCTTTTCTCTGACATAGGTTTCGGCCAGAATCAGAGAAAGTACCTGTGACATATAAATAAAATTTCCCAGGGTATAATTTCTCTCCAGCACCCTGAATAACAGCTCAAACAAAAACATCATGCGATTCGTGGCGTTCTTTGACAGAAAACTCACCACCCGGCATTCTTCCAGTGGATAAAACAGAGTGTCTTCTCCTTTAAAATGCACCCACAAAATGCTCCATGGATTGTCCTCACATGCATAATAATGGTGGCCGCAGAACCTGGGAATGCAGAATACCTCATTTTCATGAAGCATGTACTGCCCTTTTCCGTTTATCTCAACCACGCCGCTTCCTTCCATGCAATATATAAAGATATATTCCTCAATCCCTTCCTTTCTCTCTCTGTCATGGTGTGCCGCGCATGGGAAAAAGCCCACATCGGTCAGATACAAACGCCTTACCTGAGGATTTGTAACGTAATCCTGAAAGCTTTCCGTGGGAAGAACAATCATCCGCTCTCCTTTAAATCCATCTCTCTTTTTATCATTTAACATATTCATATAAAAAAAGATAACATATTCATGGAATATTGTCCATGAATAACAAAGATTTGTTATTCACTGCGAAAAACTCTCATAGTAAAATGGACCTACAGTAAAAAGAAATAGTCCTGTAATAAGTGAAAAGGAGAGATGAATTATGATCAAAGGCAAGGCGGTGATTTGGGAGGAAGAGTGTGTCATCCAGACCTACAAGGTATATCCTCCGGAAAAAAGTCCATTATTTATCGAAAGGAGGGCTTACCAGGGCAGTACTGGAAAGGTTTACCCGCTTCCAGTTACGGAAAAAATATCAGATAAAAAGGAAGACGTAACTTATCGTGCTGTATTTCTGGAGAACGAATATCTAAAGATCATGGTACTCCCGGAACTTGGAGGCAGAATCCAGCGTGCCTATGATAAGACAAACGGATATGATTTCGTCTATTACAATCATGTCATCAAGCCGGCCCTTGTTGGCTTAACAGGACCATGGATCTCCGGCGGCATCGAGTTTAACTGGCCGCAGCACCACCGCCCTTCCACCTATTCGCCCGTTGACTATACCTTATCAGAAAACCCGGACGGTTCCTGTACCGTATATGTGAGTGAAACCGATAAGATGTACGGAACGAAAGGAATGGCAGCCATCACCCTGTATCCGGAAAAGGCTTATATTGAAATAAAAGGACAGCTCTACAACCAGACAGACCTGCCACAAACATTCCTCTGGTGGACCAATCCGGCTGTTCCGGTTAATGATAACACCTATTCGGTTTTCCCGCCGGATGTCAATGCTGTCATGGATCACGGGAAAAGGGCAGTTTCCACATTCCCCATTGCCACCGGAGAATACTACAAATGTGATTATTCGGCAGGCGTGGACATATCCCGCTATAAAAATGTGAAGGTACCAACCTCCTATATGGCGGCACATTCCGATTATGATTTCATCGGTAACTATGACGAAAGCCGGGAGGCCGGGCTTCTGCACGTGGCAGATCATCATATTTCCCCCGGCAAAAAGCAGTGGACCTGGGGAAACAGTGATTTCGGACGCACCTGGGACAATAATTTAACAGAGACAGACGGCCCCTACATCGAACTTATGACCGGCGTCTTCACGGACAACCAGCCGGATTTCACCTGGCTGAAGCCACACGAGGAGAAAACATTCATCCAGTACTTCATGCCCTACAAAGGCGTTGGAAGAGTTGGGAATGCCACAAAGAATGCCGTAGTAAGTATGAAACAGGCAGAAAATGGGGAGGCGGTCTTAAAATTATATGTAACCGCCCGTTGCTTAAACACCTCCATACAGGTGAGAAATAAAGACTGTGTATTATTTGAAGCTACAGCCGATCTTTCCCCTGAATCCTGTTTTGAAGCCTTATTTCCCGCTCCTGTCCGTCTGGCGGATTGTACGGTTACCGTAACCTGCCAGCAAAAAACACTTGTTGACTACCAGGTGTACAAAGAAGAACTGAAGCCAGTTCCGGAGCCGGCAGAAGCAATGAAGACCCCAAAAGATATGAAAACCACCGAGGAACTCTGCCTGGCTGCCATGCATCTGGAACAGTACCGTCATGCGACTTTTGAACCAGCGGATTACTATCTGGAAGGCTTACGGCGGGATGAAACCGACCTCCGTTTAAATAACGGCTATGGACTGCTGCTTTACAGACGTGGACAAATAAAAGAGAGCATTCCTTATTTTGAAGCGGCAATCCGGAAACAGACCGTAAGAAATCCCAATCCATATTATGGGGAATGTTACTTTAACCTCGGGCTCGCGCTGGAGGCAAACGGACAGGAGAAGAAAGCCTGCGATGCCTTCTACAAATCCACCTGGAGCGCCGAAACACAGAGCATTGGTTTCTACTGGCTGTCCTGTTTATCGTCACGCAGAGGCAAATTCGAAGAAGCTCTGGAATTTGCGGATAAATCCTTAATCCGAAACTGGCACAACATGAAAGCCCGTACCTTAAAGTCGGCTCTCCTTCGCATGCTCGGAAGGGACAATTCGCTTCTCCTGGAAGAAAGCCTTGCAATCGACCCGCTGTATATGGGCTGCATCTATGAAAAGTCAGTGATCAGAAAAACTCCTGCTGACTGGAAAAAAGCCATGAGAAGAGAGGCGCATAACTATTTAGATCTGGCCCTTGATTACATGAAAGCAGGGTTGTTAACAGATGCAGATGTGATTTTAAAGGCCTGTGATGATTCCAATCCCATGTGCCTATATTACCTGGGCTATATCCATAGCCTGATGGAAGAACAGGAAGAAGCGGAGAAATACATTCTGGAAGCTGAAAACGCCTGCACTGATTACTGCTTCCCCAATCGTGTGGAAGAAATCCGTATTCTGGAATATGCCATTCGTACGCTGAAAGCAGCGCCCATGGCACACTATTATCTTGGCTGTCTGTTATATGACAAAAAACAATATGAAGAAGCTGCAAATCACTGGGAGGCCTCCCTTTCTCAAAAACCGGATTTCGCCATGACCTGCAGGAACCTTGCTATCTTCTACTATAATAAACAAAACAATTCCCCCAAAGCGATGCAAGCCATGAAGAAAGCATGTGAACTGGATTCCTCTTATCCGCGCTTTTGGCTGGAATACGATCAGCTGGCTGCAAAAATGAACGTTTCAAATGAAACCCGGCTGGCTGTTATGGAATCCCATCCGGAAATTACCGCCTCCAGAGACGATTTATATCTTAAGTATATCACTCTGCTCAATCTCAAAGGAAGATTTGAAGACGCTTTATCTGCTCTTTCTTCCCATCAGTTCCATCCATGGGAAGGCGGCGAAGGTAAGGTAAGCGCACAGTATAAGTATGCATTAATCCACATGGCTGCCAGAAAACTGCAGGAGAAGAAGCCAGAAGAATCTCTGACACTGCTCTCCCTCACCCTTTCGTATCCGGAGAACCTGGGAGAAGGGAAATTGCCCAATGCTGCCGATAACGAAACCCATTATTACATGGGAATCGCGTATCGTATGATGGGTGACAGTGAAAAAGCCAGAGCCTGCTTGGAAATGGCGGCATCCGGCGTCAAAGAGCCGCAAAGGGTTCTTTACTATAATGACCAGCCATCCGATTATATTTTCTATCAGGGGCTGGCCTGTCGGGAGCTTGGAAGAGAAAGCGATGCATGTGGGGCATTCCACCGATTAATCGCTTTTGGTGAAAAGCATCTATTCGACCACGTATCCTACGACTTCTTCGCAGTATCACTGCCAGAAATTGAAGTATTCCAGATTGATTTGACGTTTTGCAATATTCAGTACTGCAACTATCTGCGGGCGCTGGGTCATCTGGGACTTGGTCAGAAGGAAAAGGCAGAAAAACTGTTTGCAGATATTTTGTCCATGCAAAAGGACTTTGTGCTGCCGCTATTGTGGTTTTCATAATAGCATAAAAATGTTGCCCAGCATGCACTGGGCAACACAAAACTTTTTTAATTATCTACTTGACAGGGTGTACACCATTATCTGGTGCGACAGCCCCTTCATTTATAAAAACTGTTTTCATATACTACTCCAGATTCAGTTTCTTCTTAAATATATAATCGGTGATCCCGAAAAGGATTAATTGAGTAAAAACAGCAAAAAGGATAGTAAGCGGGAAAAAGAAATTCGCAAAAAACGCCAGCAGGGAATTTGCTGAATCGCTGACCCTGTCACCATAAAAACCGATGGGAACCATTATAATGACACCAATGATTTGGGAAGCAATCTGGATAATGAAATATCCAACAATGGAGCCTAATATTTTATTTTTACTGATCACCTGACCGATGGCTATGGAAGCATAATAAATCAAAGGTGCCGTAAATACGCTCAGTAATAACAGAAAAGCAAACTCTATGATAAACAGGACCAGCAGAGAGCTGTTGATCGTAGTATTAAATTGGAACCAGGCATAGGAAAGCTTCTGGATTAAAGTTGAAAAACGTTCCTGTGTAAAAAACATACCGAAAAGAGATAAGAAAATCACCAGCCAGCTGCTGATCGTCCATATACTGGCGACGGTCAGCTTTGAAAATATATGACTTTCCGTAGAAACCGGGAGGGTGTGCATTAAATACCCCTCATCAGTTACCATACTCTTATAAAAACGATAAATAATCAGTAAGATACTTGCGCTGGCAACGACAATCAATGAAGCTACATATACAAATACTATAACAGTGGGGATGAATTCTAAAATTGGAGGATAGTTTCCTATCCAAAGGGTAAACCTTGTAATTGGGGTAAGCACAATTGCAATTAAAAACAGCGGTAAAAAGTAGCGTGCAGTCGCCTTTAGTTCGTGGTTAATTAATTTTCCTAACATTTGAATACCTCCCTGAAATAAGAATCAACCGATTTTCCTTCTTTCACACGGATATCATCCACAGAGGATTGAAGGGTGATGCGGCCATTCTGGATGAAAATCACTTCGTCCAGTACATTTTCAATATCTGCAATCAGGTGTGTGGAAATAAGGACAGTGGAGTTTTCATTGTAATTGCTGATTATGGTATCCAGGATATAGTCCCTGGAAGCAGGATCTACACCTCCGATTGGTTCATCCAGTACATAAAGGTCAGCATTACGGCTCATGACAAGAATAAGCTGTACTTTTTCCTTAGTCCCTTTTGACATTGTCTTTAAATGATCATTGGGATTAATATGAAGCTTCTCCAACATATCATAGGCCCGTTTTTTATCAAAATTATCATAAAAATCTTCAAAAAAGTCCAACAGATTTTTGACTTTCATCCAATTGTTTAAGTAGGTCTTATCCGGAAGATAGGATACTGATTTTTTTGTTTCTGTACCAGGCGCTGTACCATTGATCAAAAGCTGCCCTTTTGATGGAACCAGCAATCCGTTGATGAGCTTGATTAAAGTGGTTTTTCCACTTCCGTTGGGGCCAAGAAGACCTATTATTTTACCTCTTCCCAATGTTAAATTGATGTCAGACAGAGCAGTTACACTGCCATATCGTTTGCTTAACGCATTACATTCAAGTAATGGATTCATACTGATTACCTCCCATATATGAATTACGGTTTACTGGACAGATTCGAGGATAAATGTTTTCACCTCTTCGTCACTGAAACCAAGTTTTTTTAATTGTTCCAAAAAGTTTTCCAGTTGCTCTTTCGCTAAATCCAGCTTCATTTTTTGTATCATTGTTTGATCCTCCGTAATAAAACGGCCGCTGGTACGATTCGTAACCAGCAAACCGCTGTGTTCCAGTTCAGAGAGTGCTTTCTGCATCGTATTGGGGTTAACGGAAGCTTCTGCGGCTAAATCCCTGACACTAGGCAGCTTGGAACCGGATATATACTCTCCGGATATTATCCGAAAATGAATCTGTTCAATTAATTGAATATAGATAGGGCGGTCATTCTTTAGCTCCCATGACATTTTCTATTCCTCCTCCACATCATATTGTATTACTGTACTAATGACTTAATACAATAATACAGCGTTATCTTTTTTTTGTCAACTATTTTTTATAATTCACAAAAAACAGAGCTGCTGCACCAGCAAATTAATTATTCACTGGAACAGCAGCTCTATTCACACGGAATCTATAAAATTAAGCCTGTTCGATATAATCGTCAACCATTTCAAAAAGCGCCTGCTCTTTCTCGCTCTTTTCCTTACTGGAATTTTCATTGGATATTGATGAATTGATATAAGGACCAAAAATCTTTTTTAAACTGCCTGTTTTCTGTGCCTCGTACATGGATCCACCTCCTTTCATCAGTACATAACTCAGAACATTCTCTGGTATCAGACTCCTGACCGCTTCATAATTGCCAGCCTTTATGTAATCTCTCACATATGAGGCACTGATGGCGGTCCCTGCTGCCTGTTTTCTCTCAATCTCTATGACATCAACCCCAAAATCAGGAAGCATCGTTTTCATGGATTGATTATAAACAGCGGTGACTTTACAGGTGGGTTCTGTCCCCACAAACCGCTTTCCGATAAAAAGAGCGGGAGCGATGAGACGTCCGAATAATTCTAAATCCAGCTCACAGTTTGCCTTCTGGGCCGCACTCTTTTCCTTCATAAAATAAGTAGGGAAGGTGGCTGCAGATACCATATAATCAGACGTCTTATGAAGAATTACCCTGGGTAAATCCGCGACACCCGCTTTTACCATCTGATATCTGAGTTCAGGGGGATAAAAGCTTCTTTTGTCAGAGAGAACAAATAAATGCAGATAATCACACTGCTTTAAGCTCTCTTCGATCAGATACCGGTGTCCCAGTGTGAAGGGATTGCAATTAGCCACAATGCAGCCGATGTCAGCTTTGGGGTTCCATGCATAAGCCGGTGTTTCTTCTGTCAGGCTGTTTTGCCAGAATGAAAATCCCCCTACCTTGTTCTCCATAAACAGTACTGTGGAAGTTTTGATAATGGTATAAAATCCCAGATCTGAAAACATGACTTCATTAAGCGGCTTCGTATACAAAAGGATGTGTGTGCGCCCATGCTCATACTGATACTGAATGAGCTCAGACAACAGTGTTCCTGAAAGCCCCTGCCCCTGATAGTCCGGATGAATTGCAATGCATTTCAGTACATTCTGGTCCACGGAGCCGGTAGCGGTAATTTCAGAATCATCATTGTAAAGACACACGCTGTGTTCAATACCCTCGTCATAGTTAAGACCCATGAATTCCAGAAAATTTTTCAGCTGTTCCAATCTCCTGCCGTTGAATAACTTTCCTTCCTGCATTGGAATCCCTCCTTATCTTTAAATAGTTCAATCAGACTGTCTACGAAAATAGTGGCTGCCAGCAGATCGGCACACCCACCGCTGCTGTAATTTTTTTCTGTAAAATGCAAATCCAGTGACTGAAGCTCCTTTTCAGCTCCGGGAACATAGGCACCTCCGTTTTTTAGAAAAGCGCTGGCTATTGACTGAACCTGTTTTAATCCTTCCATGCCAGTCCGGGTCAGGACATTCCCATCCTCTACGCTGCACATAAGCGTCATAAGAACCTGGAGTTTAACCAGATTCCAGTTCCGCCCGGAGTTAATTCCTTCTCTTAAGACTGGAAGCCCGAAATTTCTTATAGAAGGATACCCTTCTACGGCTTCTCCTCTGATTCCAGCGGAACCGTACTGAAAAAGATTGCGTTCTCCGCTGCTTTTCGGAGAACGGCTTTTTAGCTGTTCCAGCTCGGTCAGAAGAATTGTTCTGGTCATATTCTGCTCTGTCTCCAATAAAGCATCTAATGTAACACAGCATAATTTCCGGCAGCAGACTCCGGCAGCCGCGCTGAAAATACCTAAAGTAAAGATGGCTCCCTTATGGGTATTGATCCCGCCTGTTGCCTGATACATCGCCTGTTCAGCCTTTATTCCGATCCGGCGGATAACAGGAAAGAGATTTTCCGGTTCCTCGTACATAAAAGTCCCCTGGAGAGCCATTTCTTCAAAATAGGGTGTTATGGCTTTGGTACTTTCTTTGAATGTATACAGATCCATATCTTTGTGCGCACCAGTGGAATAAGGATCCACAAGTCCTGGCTTCGGGGCCGTAAAAACCTCTTCCAGCAACGCCTCCGCTGCCAGCTGTCCGATTAAATTTTCTGACTTATTCACTGAACTCAAATGGTTTCACCTGACGGACAACATCCATAATCGTGCCATCCCGGCTTTCAATAATTCCTACTACCCTGTCACCAAACGGAACCTTCTGGGGTTCGCCTGCTATGGAATAAGCAATATCCCGTAATTGTTCCATTGTTTTAAACGGAAGATCCACACCCTTCATGCATGCAATAAGATCTTTTCTCTGAGGATTAATGGCAATCCCGTAATCAGTTACAACTACATCAATGCTTTCACCTGGTGTTGTTACAGTCGTTACTTCACTGCAAACAGCCGGAGTTCTTCCCTGAAGAAGAGGTACGATAACGATACTGCATTTAGCACCTGCTGCCGTATCAGGATGTCCGCCCTGCGCACCGGTAATCATGCCGTTAGAGTCCACCACTACGTTACAGTTGAAATTCACATCTACCTCAAGAGCTGCTAAAATAACAAAGTCCAGTTTGTTTACAACAGCGCCTTTATTAAACGGGTTTGCATATTCTCCGGCAGAGATACGAAAATGCTTTAAATCCTTTACTGATTCAACCGCCGCAAGGTCAAAATCCTGTGTATCCAGCAAACAGTCTGCCTGACCATTGACCAGCAAATCGCACATGGGTTTTGTCAGCCCTCCGACGCCGAAGCGCATCCGGATATTTTTCTCCTTCATAATTTTTGCCAGAGATATGGTAGATGCGATAGAAGCACCTCCAACTCCTGTCTGATAGGAGAAACCATCTTTAAAATAAGGTGCATGGGTAACAAATTGTGTACAATATTCTGCCATCATGAGTTTTCTCATATCGGTTGTGGGCTTTGCTGCACCAGTTGCTATTTTTTTAGAATCACCGATCTCATCCACAACAACAACGTAGTCCACCTTTGTCATGCTGATGTGTGCAGGAAAATTGGGAAATGGCACCAGGCAGTCTGTAATCGCAACAACCTTATCTGCATAATCCGCATCCACAACTGCATAAGAAAGAACACCGCAGTCATTTTTCCCGCCGATGCCGCGGCAGTTTCCGTAATCGTCACAGGTGGGGGTTCCGATAAATGCAATATCAATTTTGGTTTCTCCGGATTCAATGGCTCTTACACGTCCGCCATGGGAACGCATGATGGCAAGACCCTTTAATTTTCCTGTTGATATCGCTTCTCCGATCTTGCCGCGTACACCAGAGGACTGGATCTGTGTAATTACTCCCTCCTCAATATAAGGAACGATTGGGTCGTGAGCCTTTCCCAGGGAACTGGCACAAATCGTGATGTCCTTAATTCCCATCTTATAGACTTCTTCCATGACCATATTAATAATATAGTCACCCTCACGGAAATGATGATGGAAGCTCAGTGTCATTCCGTCTTTAATCCCGCATTTAACCAGGACCTGGTGTATATTCTCTACGAGCTTGCTTTCGGTGTTATTAATCACACATTTGGTATCGGGGCCATTTTTCTTGTATGTATAGCCATCCCGGTAATGGTTTCCTTTAAACACTTCTTTTCCGGTTACTTTTAAAATTTCTTCCGGTATATCTCTTCCAACCGCGTTTATCATCTTTATAAATCCCCCTTATAAACTCCGGATGCTTTTGCAAGTGAAATCGTGCGCATTGCGCCATCGTAGAATGCGATGTCAATCATCTTGCCGTCAACAGTAAACACACCGATTCCCTTTTCCTTTTTATCGTCGATTTCCTTCACAACCTTTTCCGCAAAAATAATATCTTTTTCAGATGGGGTGAAAATATCATGTACAATCTGGATCTGCCTTGGATTTATGATGGATTTTCCGTCAAATCCCATGAGATGAATGGTTTCTACATCCTTACGGAAGCCTTCCATGTCATCAAGGTTGGTGTAAACCGTATCAAAACATTGTACCTTTGCAGCTCTTGCAGCAATCAGCATATTCTGTCTGGCACCCATCAGCTCCAGTCCTGTGCCGGTAATATGTGTCTGAAGATCTTTTGTATAATCTCCCCCTGAAAGGGCAACCCCCAATAATCGATCGGAAGATTCGCATATATCCAGCGCTTTCATGATGCCCCTTGCAGACTCCAGAGCCGCCATAATCAGAACGGATCCGATGGGACGGTTAAATCTGGCTTCTGCCAGTTCAATCACTTCTTCCACTATTCTGACATCTTCAGGACGTTCTGTCTTTGGAATCCGGATCGCATCACAGCCGCCTGCTACAGCAGCCATGATGTCTTCCTTCCAGAGATTTGTATCCAGACCATTGATGCGGACCACACGTTCCACTCCATGGTAATCAATTTCCCGCAGCGCATGGAACAAAGAAAAACGGGCTGCATCCTTTTGATTTTCTGCTACAGCATCTTCTAAATCAAGAATCATGGAATCCGGTTTATAGATATAGGGATCCTTTATCAGTCCGGGCTTCTGGCAGTTTAAGAACATCATGCTTCTTCTCAATCTCTTCTTTTCAGGATGTATCATCGGATTGCACCTCCCCATGGAAGATCTTCGTATACATCGGCCGCTCTGAAAACAGCACCTTCCACTCTTGCTTTTATTGTACAGTCAAGTGCACCCTTATCAACAACGGTAATCTTCACATCATGAATATCTAAGTTGTTAAGCGTTTCGTAAACCACCTTTTTAATCTGGTTTTCATACTGGTTGATGACAGAACTTTGTAAGTGAAACTCAATTGCTCCGTCTCCTGGCTCGACCGTTACCTGGGCATCACTGGATTCCAGTGTTCCAGCCATAGCCGGTTTTAAAATCTGCATGATAGTTCCTCCTGATTTATCTTTTGTTTCTGTTTTTATTAAAATTGATCAGACATCCGGCTTTCACGATTTCACGTTCATCCTTCGTCATATCTGCGATGGTAAGTGATATTGCGGAAACATGTTCTCCATTAATTTTGTATGCCTGAATATTAGTTAAATCGCCATCCAGAATGTTTCTGATTCCTGGGACAAAGATATAATCACCCACTTCAAAATCCGGTTCTTCTTTCATCTGGAACGGAATCATTCCCCAGTTCATTACATTGGAGCGGTATCTCTTGGTTGCATACTCCTTCGTAATATTCGCTAATCCGCCAATCACTCTCTGACAGCTGGCTGCCTGCTCTCTGGCAGAGCCATCGCCTGGTTTTACGGCATAAATCATGCTCCCCATTTCTGTCTCCTCCGGATTAACGGTTAAATTCTTAAAGGAAGAATGGATTGTCTGGAATACACGTTCCATTTCCGGCTCCAGAGAGAATACATTTTCTCCGTTTATTCTTGCTTTTTCCAGACGGGCCACATCTTTGGTTCTCTCCACATACATAGGATCTCTTCTTGATAATGTGAATTCTGCAAGACCGAGGGGATTGGAGCGGTAAGAGGAGGTTTCCCCGGATGGAATCAGTTCGTCTGTAGTTGTCACCTCATCCATTATCTTTGAGCAGACCTTTAAGAGTATGTTGCCGGTAAGTGCGCTCATTTCCGGCCAATCCTTGATGTTTGGACCATATGCCAGTTCTTTCGTGTGATCTCCTTTTTCATAACCGTAATATACCCGCTTGTTATAAACGGCTTTATCGAAGTGATAATCCGGAATCTGATTCCAGCAGTCAAATTCTGCTGCAGAGGTCAAAATACCTCCGTTTGCCGCTGTGGCAGCGATGGAACGGGCATCCATTAATGCAACTGCAGACATCTGTCCGTTACCCGGCTTGGAGCCTTCTCTGTTTGCAAAGTTTCTGGTGGTGTGCCGTATGCTGAGGCCATTGTTGCAGGGAGTATCTCCTGCTCCAAAACAGGGACCGCAGAATGCAGTACGGATGACTGCGCCTGCTTCCATCAGTGCTTCCGCCATGCCCTTTCTGACCAGATCAATAAATACTGGCTGGGAAGAGGGATAAACAGCAAGAGAAAATTCTCCGTTTCCACAGGTTTTTCCTTTTAATACATTTGCAGCTTCCACAACATTGGTGTAATTACCGCCTGCGCAGCCGGCAATTACACCCTGCTGTACCATAAGCTTTCCGTTTACAATTTTATCCGTTAATGTAAACGAAGCTCGTCCGTCACTGATTTTTAAGGCTTCCTTTTCTACTTCTCTCAGGATATCAGAAAGATTGTCATTCAATTCATCTATTTCATAAATATTGCTTGGATGGAACGGAAGGGCAATCATCGGTTTCACTGTGCTTAAATCAACATAGACACAACCGTCATAATATGCTGCATCGGCAGGACTCAGTTCTTCATATGATTCCTCTCTTCCGTGGAGGGCAAGGAACTGTCTGGTATCTTCATCTGTTTTCCATACAGAGGTTAAGCAGGTGGTTTCCGTTGTCATTACATCAATACCGTTTCTGAAATCCGTACTCATGGATGCGATGCCAGGTCCCACAAACTCCATAACTTTATTTTTAACATAGCCTTTTTTAAATACAGCGCCGATGATTGCAAGAGCAATATCCTGGGGGCCCACGCCAGGCTGGGGCTTACCGGTAAGATAAATGGCTACGACTCCCGGACAGGCTACATCATAAGTATCACATAAAAGCTGTTTTACCAGTTCTCCTCCGCCTTCTCCGATTGCCATGGTTCCAAGAGCTCCATAGCGTGTGTGGGAATCGGAACCTAATATCATGCTTTTGCAGCCGGCATGCATCTCTCTCATGTACTGGTGAATGACTGCAATATGAGGAGGTACATAGATTCCGCCGTATTTTTTTGCGGCAGAAAGTCCGAACATGTGATCATCCTCATTGATCGTACCACCTACCGCACATAAAGAATTGTGGCAGTTTGTCAGTACATAGGGGATCGGGAATTTTTCCATTCCGGAAGCCTTCGCTGTCTGTACAATACCCACAAATGTAATATCGTGAGATGCCATGGCATCAAATTTCAACTTTAAATGGGACATATCGCCGGAGGTGTTATGTGCCTCTAATATAGAATAGGCAATGGTGCCTTTTTGTGCCTCCTCTTTATTTACTGTCTTATTAGTGGAAAAAACTGCCTTTTCAATATCTGCCTCCGGAACAACCTCCGTACCATTTATAAGATAGACTCCGCCTTCGTATAACTTTACCATGTGAAACCCTCCTGAGTTATGAAAGTAATTATGCTTTTACTATATAACCGTTCCGTCATATAGGCAAATACCATGTACCTTATAACTCTTATAGGTTTTATCTATTTAAAACTTTTCTTTTCCCGGATATTGCATTATACTGTAAGTACAAGCACGAACTGTAAGAAGGAGTAACCATGACCAGCCGAGAACTTTTATACGTAAAGACAGTAGCCGATGAAAAAAGCATTTCCCAGGCGGCCAAGAAACTATTTATTGCCCAGCCATCACTCAGTCAGTCACTTCAGAGAATTGAAGACTCTCTGGCTACCAGGCTTTTTAACAGAACTTCCGCAGGACTTACTTTAACCTATGCAGGAGAACGGTATTACCAGGTAGCGTGCAAAATTCTAAAAATTTACGATGACTTTGAGACGGAAGTCAGTGACATTAATAATTTACAGACGGGGCGGATTCAAATGGGGATTACCAATCATTTGAGCACAATTATTCTTCCGGCTGTGCTTCCCGAATTCAAGAAAAACTGTCCGCAGATCGAACTTTCTATCTGTGAAGAAATCACAGCTAATTTAGAATCCAGGCTTTTGGCAGGGGAGCTGGATTTCGCCATTCTTCATGCGCCGAAGGAACTGACCAATCCCCAGCTCTACAATGAGATTTTGTCAAGGGATCCTTTTATAATTGCGCTTGCAGGCTCTCATCCCCTTGTAAAAAAAGCCATAAAAAAAGAAGGTTATCCTTATCCGGTTCTGGATTTAAAGCTGCTGAAGAATGAGCCTTTTATTATGGTACATAAGCAGCAGAGAATCCGCCAGGTGACAGATACGATCTTAAGTAAGGCCGGAATCAGTCAGCCCAATATTCTCCTCACACTGAAAAATTATGAGACAGCTTTGGGACTGGCAGGCCAGGGACTGGGAGTTACTCTTCTTCCAGATGACTATGCAAGAATCACTCAGCTTAAGAATCCCCCCACTCTGCTGTCCATTGATGAAAAATACAGCCCTAACTGGGATTTATGTATTACATCCTTGAACGGCGGATTTCTATCCCGGGCTGACCAGTACTTGATTTCGCTGGTAAGAAAAAGTTTCTGTAATGAAATTGTGTATTTATGAATCGGTGTATTATTTCTGCTGTTGCAAATATTTACTGACTGTCCGCTGAAAGATCTTCATGCTGCTGTCCACATTTTTATTTTCCTGCAGGATTTTGGATACCTCTCCGTCTGCCAGATTCATGACCTGCTGATACTGGAGAAGTTTGGGTTCGATGATTCCGTTTTCAATGACATGGCACAAAAGTGCGCTGCTTATGACCTGCTCTCCTTCATCCATGTCTTCCTGTAGGCAGTCCACTCCTTCCTGGGAAGAGGCGACCGCCCTTAGTGCGGGCACTCCCTGGGAATAACGGTAAACATCCATCTGCATCTCCCTGGTATAAGTCAGCTGTTTTAAAAACTCCCAGGCAAGCGTTTCATGTCTGGTTTTGCTGCCGATTCCAATTAGGAGGGCATCTACCTTGGATATATTTCCGCCTTCTTTATCTGCCGGAAATGTGATGCAGTCCCACTGAAATTTGGTGTATTTTTTAATCCGGTACGGATAGGTTTTGTAGGTGCGGTACTCTGCAAAGGTAAGAGGCATAAATGCCACTCTTCCCGCATTGAAATCTTCCTGTGTCACACTCTGCCCCTGATTGATATCACTCAGACGTTTGATATATTTCACAGCATCTAAAACCCGGGTGTCGGTAAAGGATATCTGAGCCTGATTATCTCCGTATAGTTTGCCGCCGCAGGTATATAAGGCATCCCGCCAGCTGTAATTATAGGTTCCGAACTGATCTAAAAGCCCATCCTGATCAGTATCCTTTGTGACTTTTTGACAGATCCGATCCATATCTTCCCAGGTCCAGTCTTCCTTTGGCATGTTGATCCCTTCTTCTGCAAGAAGAGACTTATTTACAAACATCAGGGTCGGCACCACTTCATAGGGGAGCGCGTACTGATGCTCTCCGTTTCGTCCAGTGTCCAAAGCGGTTGCAAAAAAGTCCTCCTTGTGAAAGCTGCTGTCAGAGGACATTAAATCATCCAGGTTCTTCATAACTCCAAGAGACGTAAATTTGTCAAAATCAGAATCCAGCACCATGAATACATCCGGTGTCTTTCCTTCCAGAAGTTTTCTTGCGCACCATTCAGAATAATCCTCTTTTGCAATTCCGCTGTAATAGTGAATCTTCACATTTGGATGAGTTTTTTCAAAATCTGCAATGGCCCGATCCATTATTTTAAAGCTGTTGGCACTTGCAACATCCCAGTTGCTTCCGGTAAACATACCAAATTCCAATATAATCGGACTGCTGCTTTTATGGTAGAGAATACAGCAGGAAGACAGCAAGAGCAAAAGTATCAGCACGCTGAGAATGAGTTTTCTTTTTTTCATAACGAGCCCTCTGTTTCCTCGATCCGTCCTTCTGCCTTATTCCTGACATTGTTCTGTACTGCCCAGATTGCAAGCTGGGTCCGGTCTCTTAAATTCAGTTTGTTTAAAATGGTGCTTAGATAATTTCGTACGGTTCCTTCTGATAGGTTTAAAGCCCCGGCGATTTCCCGGTTGCTTGCTCCTTTTTCCACCTGCGCTATGATCTTCCATTCCGTTTTCGTCAGTTCATCCATGTTTTTTTCTTTTACTGTAATGGAATAGTCTGCTTTTGCCATTTGGGAAAACAGTCTTAAAACCTTTGCTGTTATATCCGGATTAATCATCGCCCAGCCATTGTAAACAGTTGTAATCGCATTTGCCAGCTCTTCCATGGAGACTCCTTTCAGTAAATATCCGCTGGCGCCATATTTTAAAGCATTGTATACATATTCATCATCATCAAAGGTAGTCAGTATAATGATCTTAATCTGAGGGTGGCTTTCCTTAATGAGTTTTGTGCATTGGACCCCATCCATTTTTGGCATACGCACATCCATTAAGATTACATCCGGCTTATTTTTCCGGATGCACCGCATTACTTCCTGACCGTCTGCTGCCACATCGGTAACGGTCATGTCTTTCCTGCTGTTTAAGACAATCTGCAGACTCTGGCGTATCAGCTCCTGATCATCGGCAATCAATACTTTAATCATAGGTTTCTCCCCTCCGGATCGGTATTCTTGCATTTACGATAAAACCATCACTCCCATCAAACGTCACGGCTCCGTTTAACATACGAATCCGCTCTTTCATATGTTTTGTGCCGAAACCGCTTTTCATTTCCTTGCATCCAATTCCATTATCTTTAATCTGAATCAGGATATCTTCCGCTTCCATCTTCACAGTCACCCAGATCTCTTTCGCCTGTCCGTGGCGTATGGCATTGGTAATTCCTTCCTGCACCACGCGGTAAATTGCATTTTCTTCGTCTTCACCGAATTTTAAATTACTTACCCTGCAGTCAAAATAGACCCTTGTGTCCGATACGGCGTTGATGTCAGTCACCATCTTGTTAATGGCGAATTCCAGGCTGAACCGGTCTAAGGCATCCGGCCTTAATTCACTGACGGAACGGCGGATGTCCTTAATTCCGTCTCTGGTAACTTTGGAGATCAGCTCCAGCTGCTTTTTTGTCTGTTCCGGTGAAGTGCCGATGATCGCAATACATGCATCGATTCCGGCTGAAATCCCTGTGAGCGTATGTCCCAGTGTATCATGGATTTCCCTTGCCAGACGGTTGCGTTCTCTGGTTTCTGCCATTTTCTCCGCCATAAGAGAATATTTTTGCAGCTGCTGGTTCACATCATGCAGCTTTTCATTTAACCCGTGTATTTCGTCGATGTTTCCCTGCTGCTCGTTAATGATATTGACACAGTAAGCGACAAATAAAATTACATTTAAGGATATAAAAATGTTATAAATGCTCAGAAAATACTGCTGCAGAGAGGCACTGTAAAAAGCAATATAATCCTGGATGGAATACAGTCTGTACGAAATGGACAGAAGTTCATAATCGGCCAGAATAAAGCTTCCAATGGCAACAGCCGCCAGTATATATCTGGATTTTCCATTCTTCACATATAGAATAACATTGGAAAATACCAGCAAAAGAATTCCGTTGTAGTTGAAATTCAATTCAATGATAATCGCAAAGCATACGATAAAATCTGCCACCAGACTGGTTAAAATAACCTTGCTGTTATTGGGGAACAGACGGTCTCTGATCACCATGCTTAAGGTGAGAAAACCTAACAGCAGGGCGCAGAGCCATATTTTGGCATAAGGATACCAGACGATGGCCTGAATTTCATTTAAAAATTCTCTTGCACCGTATGTTCTGCGGATTTTTTCAATTGTACCGTATATAAAAATGCTGATTCCCATTACGGATATGATGTTGAGGATGAGGATTCCGGTCTGAAGAATCCTGATCCTGCTGTTCGATTTATTCTCTTCCATCTCTCACCCTACTGCCAGCCATCGATTTCGAAGTCAGCCAGATTGTCCTTTGTAATTAAGGTACTGGACAGACTGATATATGGGTCCACCGGTTCTCCGCTTAAATACCGGTAAGCGGTTTCTGCAGCGACTCTTCCAATGGATTTTGGACTTTGGGCACTGGTTCCGGTCACATACCCCATATCCAGAATCGCCTTGAAGTCAGGAGATCCGTCTATGCCGTAGATAAGAACTCCTTCCTCCTTTCTCGCCTGCTGAAGTGCTGCGAGTGCACCAAGAGCCGTGGGATCATTGCCGCCAAGAACCACATCAAACCCTTTATTCTGATTTAAGAACTCCTCCATTACTTTGGAAGAAACCTCAATTTCCCCTGCTGCCGCATGCCGGTATACCACCCGGTAATTGGGATTGCCTGCAATAGCATCGGTAAAACCCTGTGCCCGGTAGGTGATCGACATCTGAATCGGATTATCCAGTATTACAATATCCGCCGATTTCTTACGCTTCATCATATCCAGGGCGCAAAGCTGGCCTGCCTGGTAGTTGTCAGTTTCAATCACGGAGATTACCAGATCCCGGTCCTTTACCACGGTGTCCACGTTAATGACTGCCACACCTGCCTTCTTACAGGCAATTAACGCGGGGCGGACAGCTTCCCAGTCCACCGGATTTAAGAAAAGCATACTGATTCCTTCGTCAATGAGTTCTTCAATCTGTTGATTCTGTTTTTCCTGATCCTGCAAAGGATCTCTTGTCAAAAGAATATCTCCATTGGCTTCCACCACTTCTTCAATCCCCTGTCCCAGAACATTGAAATAAGGATTATTCCGTGTCATATAAGTGGCTCCGAATATGAGAGCCTCATGAGGAGGTGCTTCGTCCTTCCTCCTGCTGCAGCCGGCTGACAAAGCTGCAATCAGTGCAATTAAGAGAAATATCCCCGCCTTTCTCTTCATGTTTTAACACCCCCGCGTTTTTTATTTATTATACCACAAAAAGCGTTTCTCTGTTAAGGAAACGCTCCCTGCCTGTGGAGATTTTTACCCCTTTTTCTTATTTCTTAAGTAGTCCACAAAGACTGCCAGAAGAATGACGATACCTTTTACCACATACTGCCAGAATGAATTGACATTGAGAAGATTCAGCCCGTTATTTAACACACCGATAATCAACCCGCCGATAATGGTGCCTCCGATTTTACCGGAACCGCCTGCCATGGAGGTTCCTCCGACCACAACCGCTGCAATGGCATCCATTTCCGCTCCGTCTCCTGCAGTAGGCTGACCGGAATACATACGGGAAGCAAGGACAACGCCTGCAAGACCTGCCATGATTCCGGAATAGGTATGTACCAGTAATTTCACTCTTGCCGTGCTGATTCCGGAAAACCTGGCAGCCTGTGAATTTCCTCCCACTGCATAGATGTGGCGCCCCAGTTTTGTCTTATTCATAATAATCGCAGTAATGATTAACACAAACACCAGGATCATGACAGGGGTGGGAACTCCTCCGATGTAGCCGGCACCCAGAAACTGCCATTGCTTTGTGACAACTCGAACGGGAGAACCGCCGGTATATACGTATGCCAGACCTTTTGCCACATTCATGGTAGCAAGTGTGACGATAAACGGAGGAATAGTCGTTTTGGAAATTACCACACCGTTTGCCATTCCAACTGCCGTACCGATCAGAATGCCGATTAAAACCGCTGCAAATATGGGAAGATTATAACGTGCCACACAGCCTGCAGCCACACAGCCGGAAAGGGCAATAATGGAACCGACGGAAAGGTCAATTCCGCCTAAAATAATTACCATGGTCATTCCGCATGCAAGGAATAAGTTTGAAGAAATCTGTCTTAGTACATTAAATATATTTTTATGTGTCAGAAATACACCGCTGGTCTTTGGAAATATGGATAAGAAAATACACAGAATCAGCAGTGCACCGATAATTCCGATGTTATCTTTTAAATACTGTTTCATATTTTTTTGAATTCTAGTTGTCATCTGATCTCTCCCTCTTTCCTACTTGGCTGCCAGCTTCATAATCTGTTCCTGGGTAATGTTTTCGCTATGGTGGAAACAGCCGGTGGTTCTTCCGTCACACATGACATATACCCGGTCGCTCATATTAAGAATTTCCGGCAGTTCGGAAGAAATCATAATGATTGACATCCCTTCCTTCACCAGCTCATTCATGGCTGCATAAATTTCTGATTTTGCTCCCACATCCACGCCTCTGGTAGGCTCATCAAGAATCAGGATGTCAGGGGAAGTGGCAAGCCATCTTCCGATCATAACCTTCTGCTGGTTTCCACCGGATAAGTTACCGATCAGCTGCTCCTGGGATGGAGTCTTGGTATCCATCATTTTGATATATTTTCCGGTTATTTCTTCTTCTTTTTTCTGATTGACTAAAATGCCTTTGATAAAGGATTGAAGCACTTCAATTGTGGAATTAAAGCGGACGCTCTGCACCGGATAAAGGCCTTCCTGTTTCCGGTCCTCCGGTACCAGGGCAATTTTATATTTCATGGCATCTAAGGGGGATTTGATTTTGGTCGGTTTCCCATTTACAAATATTTCCCCGGACAGACATGGCGTCAGACCGAAAATACATTTCATTGTTTCACTTCTGCCTGCTCCCACTAACCCTGCAAAGCCGATGATCTCTCCCTGACGCAGTTCAAAACTTGCTCCTTTTACCATCTTTCCGTCTGCTATATTTTCACACTTTAATATAACATCACCTGGTTCCTTATAATCCCGGGTATAATATTTTGTCAGTTCACGGCCCACCATCATGGAGATCAGTTGGTCTCTTGACGTGTCCTTAACAACTTTTGTTCCTACGTATGTTCCATCTCTTAAAACGGTCACTCTGTCGCAGATCTGCTCCAGTTCATCCATTTTGTGGGATATATAGATAATGCCCACACCCTTTTTGATCAGCATCCGCATGGTCTGAAAAAGAAACTCTACCTCTTTGTCCGATATGGAGGATGTCGGTTCATCCATGACCAGTATCTTTGACCGGTAGGAAATAGCTTTGACGATCTCTACCATCTGCTGCTGGGCAATGGTTAAGTCCTTTACAAAAGCTCCCGGAGAAATGCTCATATGATAATCATCTAAGAGCTTCCCTGCTTCCCGTTCCATTGTCTCATGGTCAATGAAACCGCCTCTTCCAGGTTCCCGTCCCAGGAAAATGTTTTCTGCCACGGTCATATGGGGGATCAGTACCAATTCCTGATGGATGATGGAAATTCCATTGGCATGAGAAGCATTTACTCCGTCAATGACCACCTTCTGTCCTTCAATGAAAATCTCTCCCTCTTCTGCAATATAAATTCCGCCTAATACCTTGATGAGTGTGGACTTTCCAGCCCCGTTTTCGCCAAGAAGTGCGTGAACTTCTCCAGGAAACAGCTCAAAATCCACCCCCTGCAGTGCATTGACACCTGGGAAGGATTTGTGGATATTTTTCATTTGAAGCAGAATTTTCTCACTCATATATTCACCTGCCTGTTCTTACATTCCGTTATCCATTTATGAGGCCAGTCTGGGAAATGAGGCACCGCCTCCCGGTGCATGCAAATGCTTATACCAGGAGGCATGGTTCCTCTTATCTGTGTTTACTGCCAGCCGTCTGTGCCATAATCCTTTACATTCTCAGATGTAATGAGGAATGTTTCTACCGGATACCGGTCAGCGACTTTTTCACCATTTAAGTAAGAGTACATGATATTAACTGCAGACTGGGCGATTTTAACCGGTGACTGGGCGCCGCTTCCTTCAATGAGGGAAGTGCCGGAGGCCATCTCTGCCTTGATATCCGGAGAACCGTCTACGCCGTAGATTTTGCAGTCTTTGATTCCTGCTGCATTTGCAGCTGCCAGTGCTCCCAGTGCAGTGGGATCATTGCCGCCGAATATGGCAACTACATCACCGTGAGCCTGAAGTAAATCTTCTGCGATTCCCATGGAGACCTCTAAATTTCCTTTTGCATCCTGCTGGGCAACGATGTTGAAGTTGTGGTTTTTAATGGCATCTAAAAATCCGTTGGTTCTGTCCGTCACGGAATTCATGGTAGGGGAATCAAGAACAATGATATCTCCGCCATTTGGACATTTCTTTACTAAATCTTCACCGCATACGAATCCTGCATTGTAGTTATCAGAACCGGTATAAGAGATCAGATAGGACATGTCAGCTACTTCCGTATCAAATCCTACAGTGGGAATCTTTGCTTCTTTTAACTGGTCCAGTGCCGGAAGGATTCCTTCTGCTTCCGCAGGATTCATAAACATGGCATCGATTTTCTGTGAAACTAAATCCTCAACCTGGGTGATCTGGAGTGTTACATCATTGGCAGGATCCACAGAAACCAGTTCATCTCCCTGGGCTTCAATCATTTCCCGCATGGTCTTTTCAATTGTAACAAAGAATGGGTTTGTTCCGTCCATACAGGTATAGCCGAATTTATAATGCTTGCTTGGATCTTTCTTTTTTACATTTGCATCTGCCATGTTTACGGCAGATTCCGATTTTACTGCAGCCGTTGTTTCTGTTTTCGCTTCAGCCTTCGTTTCCGCTTTTGTCTCTGCTTTTGTTTCCTCAGCAGCTTTTGTTGTCTCCGGCGCCTTTGTTTCTGGTTCCCCATTGCTGCAGCCTGCCACAGACATTCCGGCAAGCGCTGCACACATCAGAATTGCGGCAAGCTTTTTTGTGCTTTTTTTCATGGTAAATCCTCCTTATACATTATATAATTGTGTTATATGCTGCATAAATATCATATCACTCCTGGTATTTTAAAACATGTGCACAATGTAATCAGTTTCTCATTACATTTGTCATATTTAATATGCTGTATTTGACGAATCAGGATTGTCCCTGCCTGAATTTTCATCACAATGCACAATTACTCTGCTTCCGGGTATTCATTGCAAAGGAGGCGGTAAGGAAGCTCGTCTTCTTCAATTTTGGGGAAACGGCCGATTGGCTGGTAAAAGCGGTTGTCTTCCTGATCGTCGTTGCACATTGATACCTCACCGAGCAGTACAGGACCGGTATGGGGTTCCACATTAAAATCATGGTAGAGGTAAGGATAGATGGTAATACTCTCTCCAGGGTGCAGCGTCACAACTGTTCCTGCAGGCACTGGATAACTTCTTCCATCCCTGTTTACCGTCACGTCCGAGTCAGAAAAGCCGCCGTCAGAAGTGGATTCATAAACACGGATCAGGACATTGCCGCCCCCTCTGTTTATAATATCTTCCATCTTATTCCAGTGAAAATGCATGGCAGCTGACTGTCCCTCTTTTAAGAAAAGCAGCTTTTCCGCATATGTTTTTGTATATTTTTTTTGCTTTACATTTCCATTGCGAAGAGTAATGAGGGAAAAACCGGTCCGGTCAAAATCTCCAAGTCCGAAATCTGTGATATCCCACCCAAGCATATTGTCACGGATCTCATCGTAATCATGTCCTTTTTTCCTCCATTCCTCCGGTGTAAAGCTGCAGAAGGGAGGAAGAGAATATCTGCAGGCATGAACCATCTGTTCCATTTCCTTTAAAGCTTTGTTGATTTCAGAACGTTTCATAGTTTTGGGCCCTCTTTCTATTCCATACCTGAGAACACTTTAATCGTATGGAGCACGTCTTTTTTCATCGCTTCCACTCCCCACATTGTCACATCATGATAAAATACGATATCTTCTGCTTTTGCGGCTTTTTCCTTCACATACATACCGCCTGCCTTTGCCAGATAGGTATAGTAATTGATCTTACGGACTCCCCGTTTGATGCACTGGCTGAAATCTTCGTCACTGATTCCGGAACCTCCGTGCATGACAATGGGAAGATCCACTTTTTCCCGAATCCGGCTGATTCGCTCTAGGTCCAGATTCGGCTTTTTCAGATAAAGACCATGTACGGTACCAAAGGAACAGGCTAAGGCATCAATTCCTGTGATTGCAGCAAAGGTTTCTGCCTGATCCGGGTCTGTGTAGCAGCTTTCGGCCGCTTCATTTCCTTCTCCTTCACCCACGCTTAAAAATTCCTCTCTGCCCATAGCTCCGATTTCTCCTTCAACGGAAGCACCATATGCGCCTGCAAGCTCCACCGTAATTTTAGTGCCTGCCGCATTTTCCTCAAAAGGAAGGGCGGAACCATCGTACATAACTGAAGTAAATCCCATATCTAAAGCCTGCTTTAAAAACTTAAAATCATCTCCGTGATCTAAGTGGACAGCTACGGGAACAGCCGCATTTTCCGCCATCATAACCATGATGGGACCAATTACCGACAGGGGAATAATTGTTTCATGAACTGGCGCAAACTGAAGTATGACAGGCTGCCCGGCTTCTTCTGCGGCCCCCAGTACCGCCTGGATTCCCTCCAGAGAGGTGATATTAAAAGCACCTACGGCAATTTTTCTGGCCTCCGCCAGTTTGAGAATTGATTTCATTGTGATCAGCATATGTAATTCCTCCTTTTTTTATGGCAGGATCCGCTTCTGCTCTTCCCACCCATTTTTCATTTTTTCTTCTAACTTTTCAAATGGCAGCAGGCCGCTTACTGTATCATAGGCAGTCACACAGGAGGCGCCTGTTGCAGCAGCCAGCGTTACACATTCTACAGGGTTCCGCCCTTCCAGCATGGCCTTAATAAAAGCAGCGATACTGGTATCTCCCGCTCCGGTTGCAGACAGAATGCGGTCAGGGAGAAAGCTGTTCTGGAAGTAAGAAATCTCTCCCCACCCCTTTAAGATATCCGGTCCATTTAAAAACGCCTGGTTTGAAGCTGTTTTTAAGAACATTCCGGCTGCACCGCATTTTAAAAGCACAGCCTTTGCTCCCAGCTGCAGAGCGTAATTTGCAATGGTTTCCACATCTCTCTTCAAAGAAAGAATCGAGGTAATATCATCTCCGTCAGCAATCTTCTGCCATTTCTCATAGAGGGGACGGTCCAGTAAAAATCCAAGTTCTTCAATACTTGGAACAAAAAAATCCACATAGGGCAGCACAGAACCGAGAATCCGGTCCCAGCGGCAGTTTGCTGCCTCAGACTCCGGATCCACTGCCGCCAGATCCATAGAAGTGGTAAGCCCAAGCTCTTTGATGCGGCAGAAAAGTTCTTTTAATTCCATTCCGTCATTCTGATAAAAACGCTTCATCAGTGTAGGATAACCGAAATGAAAATGAGCCGCTTTTTCTGCTTTTTTCATATCCACATGCTCAAAGCCAAAGGTATCATTACAACCGGGATTATGGAGAAATAACCGGTCAACCCCTTTTGGTGCCAGGACAATCGTATAAGAGGTGTCCTCTCCCGGCAAAACGGTGATGCAGCTTTCGCACCCTCTTTCCTGTATTTTTCCTTTTAGTATCTGTCCGAAATCATCATCCCCTGTGTTTGCCATTAAAAGGACATCTGCACCCAGCGCATGCAGTCCCAGCCCTGTGTTAAAAACCGCCCCGCCTCCGGATACGTTGGCCTTTCCCACTTCCAGGAGCTTTCCGGGCTGGAAGGATTTAAGAATTTTCTTTCCGTCACTGCTGCTGAAAACCGGTGTAATATCCAGGGAAATGTGTCCGGCAACAATTATTTTTCTATTTCCCTTCTCATCTGGCATATAAATTCCCCCTTTCTACCTTCATCATAACAACCGTGTGAGGAAAGTCAATAATATTTATGCACATATTACTATGATCATCAATTATATGACAATTGTCATGTACAAATTGCACAAAACATTTTGCTCTAATCTGGCGGGATATCGGATGATAGAATTATCTTTTTCATTTACCTGTTGACAAATGCAAACAAAGTCCTTATATTAATTGTTAATATATGAACTTCATACGAGATCACAAAGACGAAGACGTTTCCTGTTTGGAAATCCCCTTCGTCTTTTTTATTTGCTCTTTCGTTTTTGAAGCTGCCGGAAGGGGGGATATGGTTGTACAGCATCGGCGTGGATATAGGAACCAGTACAACGGAAATCATTATCAGCAATATTAAAATATCCACCAGACTGGGACCTTCTCTGCTGCCCACCACTGAAATCGATGAGACTGAAGTTGTCTATCGCAGTCCGGTCATCTTCACACCGCTGATTTCTAAGGATATCATCGATTTTGAACAGATAAGGGTGTGGGTAAAAGAGGCTTTTAAAGAAAGCGGGATTGAGAAAGATGAAATAGGAACCGGTGCAGTCATCATAACGGGAGAAACAGCCAGAAAGGACAATGCCGGACAGGTGAACATCTGGTTATCAGAGTACCTTGGTGATTTTGTTGTTGCTACTGCAGGTCCGAAGCTGGAATCGGTTTTAGCCGGAAGGGGAGCCGGTATCAGCGAAGAATCAAAAAAGCGAAGCAAAAAAATCATCAACCTGGATATCGGCGGGGGAACCTTAAATGCTGCAGTATTTGACAGCGGTACCTGTACGGAAACATTTGCAATGGACATCGGCGGAAGGCTGATCAGACTGGATGGCTCCCGCAGCGTAACCTATATTTCAGAACGGATTCTCCATATTCTTGAAAAAAACCAACTTTCCATCAGGCGGGGAGAAACTGCAGATATAGAAGTGCTGGAACGTCTCTGCGGTTATCTGGCAGACAGCTGTCTTCAGGCACTTGGGTTACGTGAAATGAATGAGAATACCCTTCCTTTATACATCACTGATTTTACCATTCCGGAAAATATTGATTTCATATCCATATCCGGTGGAGTAGGCGAATATGTGGGATCATTAAACGAAAGTACAGACCAGGAACAATGGTTCCAATACGGAGATATCGGTCCACTGCTGGGATTCAAAATAACCCAGGCCCTCTCCCCTTTTCAGAGCATGCTTCTTACTCCAGAAGAAAAAATAAATGCAACCGTGATCGGAGCCGGGAGCCACTCTCTGTCAGTCAGCGGAAGTACGGTGGGGGTTGATGAATCGATTTTACCCATACGCAATATTCCCATAGTAAAATGCCCGGCGGCTCCGGACCAGTGGGGAGATGTATTTAGAATTACAAGGCCCTTTATGGAGCTTTATGAGGAAGATGTTCTTGCAGTGAGTATTGAAGGCAGAAAAAGTCCCGGATACGGGGAACTGAAAATTCTTGCCGGTCAGATCGCCGGCCTTTATGAGGGATTAAAAAGTCCTGTGATTGTACTCTTAAAAGAAGATTTTGCAAAAGCACTGAGTCAGATGATCCGGATTCATACATCCTGCAGCAAACCCGTTATCTGTCTGGATCAGATACAGATTGAAAATGGTGACTACATAGATATTGGTTCACCTGTTGGAAGCGCCGTTCCTGTCATTATTAAAACATTAGTGTATAAATCCTGATGAAATGTAAGTTCAGGATTTAGAAAAATAAAACATGAAAAATCAGGAGGATCCATTATGGAAGAAAAAAATTTGAACAAAGCTCTTACACCTGTTAAGCTGTGGGCAATTATCGTTGGTGCGGTTGTTTCCGGTATGTATTTTGGATGGAATTATTTATTTGAAAAAACTAATTTTACAGGAGCCTTAATTGCTGCTTTCATTGTCACTCTTTTTTATGTTTCCTTCGTATTTTGCTACTCTGAACTGGCAACCGCCATTCCTTCTGCTGCCGGCCCTACGGCGTATGCAGAAAAATCATTCGGTAAGTTTGCAGGTTTTATTGCCGGCTTCTCAATTCTCTTAGAGTATATCTTCGCAACGCCAGGAATCGCACTTTCCATCGGCGCTTATGTTCACGGACTGTTTCCTGTTATTCCGGCAAATATTGCCGCGATTACAGCTTTCTGTATCTTCGTGTTTATTAATATGCGGGGAATTGAATCAGCGGCGATTGTCAGTGTGATTGTTACTGTATTTGCGATTCTTGGTGTGGCTGTTTATTTCGCAGTTGGAATTCCAACTGTAGACGTACATGGCTTATTTTCCTCCGGGACACCCATGAACGGCATGCATGGCATATTTGCCGCCATTCCATTTGTGGTCTGGTTTTATCTGGCTGTGGAATCAGGCGCAATGGGGGCGGAGGAATGCAAAAATCCTCAAAAAGACATACCAAAGGCATTTGTTTCAGGCATCGGTGCGCTGGTTGTTATGGCAGTTGCCGTACTGGTTGTTACTGCTGGTAACTCTGCTTCTGATTTGTCGGCTGTTGCATCTGCTGATAACCCTCTTCCCGCAATTTTATCAAAAGTCTATGGTGAGAATTCATTCCTGGTTAAACTGGTCGGCTTTTTTGGATTATTTGGTCTTGCAGCCAGTCTCCACGGAATTATGATCGGATACTCCAGACAGGCATATGCCATGTCCAGAAGCGGTTATCTCCCCAAAGCACTTTCAAATCTTGATAAAAATGGTACTCCGGTCTTTGCCCTTGTGAGTACCAGCCTGATCGGTCTGTTTTTTGTAATCACCGGAAATGTAGGCAGTCTGGTTGTATTTTCCTGTATCGGATCGTCTGTAATGGCAGTTTTATCCATTGCTTCCTGGTTTGTTCTCAGAAAAAAAGAGCCGCAGCTGGCACGCCCATACCGGTTAAAGTCCCCGCTTATTCCAGCCATTGCAGCAGTTACCTGTGCAGTTGTAGTAGTTGCTCTTGTGGTTTCCCAGGCCTCACTTTTGTTCCTTGCCGCCATTGTTTATGCAGCCGCTGTTCTTTATTATCTTGTAAAAGAAAGACTTTTTGCAAATAGTTTTTCAACCGCGGAAAAGGAATTGGAAGCATAGGAGGCTGGAATCGTGAAATTAAAAACAAGATTATTCGGAAAAACCTACGAATTCCGGTCAGTGAAAGAAGTCCTGGCAAAGGCAAATGAAGAAAAATCCGGTGATACACTGGCGGGGATTGCAGCTGCAGATGCTGCAGAACGTATTGCAGCCAAAGTGGTTCTTGCCGATTTAACCGTTTCCGATTTACGCAGCCATCCGGTTGTTGATTATGAAACGGATGAAGTAACAAGAGTCATTCAGGATGGAGTGGATGAGGAAGCATATAAAAAAATCAAATCCATAACTCTTGGGGAATTGCGGGAATTGATACTGGCCTCTCCTGCCGCTTCTATTGAAGAAATCCGGGATGGTCTCACCGCTGAGGTAATCGCAGGTGTAACCAAGTTAATGAGCAACCTTGATATCATTGTGGCTTCAAAAAAGCTGATTGTTCCTGTCACCTGCAATACAACAATCGGCCTTCCCGGAACGCTTGCATCCAGGCTCCAGCCCAATCATCCCACCGACAGTTTTGAAGGTGTTATGGCATCTGTATTCGAGGGGATTTCCTATGCAAACGGAGATGCATTAATTGGTTTAAATCCTGCCATAGATACAGTGGAACAAACGGATAAAATTCTCCGGGCATTCCGTGATTTTATGGATAAATGGCAGATCCCCACCCAAAACTGCGTGCTCTCCCACGTTACCACGCAGATGGAAGCTTTAAAAAAAGGCAGTCCCATGGATTTAATGTTTCAATCCATTGCCGGATCACAGATCTCCAATACCGCTTTCGGAATCAGTACAGCCTTAATGGATGAGGCGTATGAGCTGATGAAGGAAAAAAGAAGTTCCAAAGGTCCGAACTTCATGTATTTTGAAACTGGCCAGGGCTCTGAGCTTTCCTCTGAAGGCCATCATGATGCGGACCAGCTGGTGATGGAGGCACGGTGTTATGGGTTTGCCAAGCGTTACCACCCTTACTGCGTCAATACCGTGGTGGGATTTATCGGACCGGAGTATTTATATGACGGAGCCCAGGTAATCCGGGCCGGACTGGAAGATCATTTTATGGGAAAGCTGACCGGTATCCCTATGGGCTGCGATGTCTGCTATACCAATCATATGAAAGCCAGTCAGAATGACCTGGAAAACTTAGGCGTTCTGCTTGCCAGTGCCGGTGTCAATTATGTGATGGGAATACCGGCCGGGGATGACATTATGCTGATGTATCAGTCCTCCAGCTATCATGATGCTGCTGCGTTCCGGGAAACAAGCGGAAAACGCCCCATGCGGGAATTTGAAACGCGTATGGAAGAACTTGGGATTATGGAAGACGGACATTTGACGGAACGAGCCGGTGATCCATCTATTTTCACACAGGAGGTAACGTAAATGAGCCAGGACCTTGTACAGGATATCTCTTCCCTTGATTTAACAGACCGGGTAACAGTTGACCAGCCAATTGACCGCCAGTCCTGCGTCGATTTAAAGAAGACCACGGCTGCAAGAATCTGCGTCGGCAAGGCAGGTACCAGATTAAAAACAGAAACCTATCTCCGCTTCCGTGCTGACCATGCAGTTGCCATGGATGCAGTCTGGTCAGAGGTGGATGAAAAAGTGGTGGATCAGCTGGGATTTTTAAAGATTCAGAGTTTATGTAAAAACAAAGATGAGTACATAACAAGACCGGATCTTGGAAGACGTTTTTCCGATGAAACGCTAAAGAAAATCAGTGAAAACTGCAGGCATGATGCAGATGTGCAGATCATTGCCGGTGACGGTCTTAGTTCTCCTGCAATTACCAGTAATCTTCCGGATATCTATCCCATGATTATGGATGGACTGAAAGAAAAAGGCTATACGGTAGGTGATCCAATTTTTGTTAAATTTGCCCGGGTCGCAACCATGGACCGGATCAGTGAAGTGTTAAATGCGAAAATCACCATCATTCTTATAGGAGAAAGGCCGGGTCTTGCAACCGGAGAAAGCCTAAGTGCGTATATGGCATATGAATCAAGCACAAAGAAGCCGGAATCCCAGAGAACGGTGGTATCCAATATTCATAAGAATGGAATGCCGCCGGTAGAAGCCGGCGCACAGATCATATCTATTGTGGAGGCAATGATGGAAGCAAAAACCAGCGGGATTGATTTAAAATTATAGACAGCAGCAAGGCGGGGTATGCATTCTTTTAAGAGAATATATGCCCCGCTTTGTAAAATACCTATTTTAAGTAATCACTGACGCCCTTCCAGGCCCCATTCTGTTTTAATTTCGTCTGATCCGGATTAAAATCTTTATATTCCAGTTTTTTTAATTCCTGCAAACGGAAACCATCCTTTAAAACTACAGAGGATAAGATTCCGGGTTTAAGAGCATGAACCGGACAGGCATAAATGCATCTTAAGCACCAAATACAACGGAAGCCGAATTTGGGCATCCCCTGTTCCATCCTGATGTTGCGGGCCGGGCATTTTTGTGAACATTTCCCGCAGTGTGTACACGTTACAGATGGGTGAATGGAAGCACCGAAAAATCCTGCTCCCAGATGTTCCCCTTTTCCCAGCATTGCAAGAAAACGATCCCTGGGTTTTGCCAGCAGAAAATGATGTTCTCCAGTCATGATGTCTTCCATCATTTCTTTTGTTTTTTCCGGTAATATGTATATTAATTGCTGATTAATTTCCCTTCCTGCATCTGCACCGAAATTAGACGGCATTACGATCATTCGTTCATAAATCACATGATATCCCTTTTTCTTTAATATTCGCCTGCAGGCGATGGTACAGGCTGTATTGGGTGAGATATCTCCCCCTCCGGACACGGGGACGATGGCAACCATTGTGCGATTGGTTTTTGGAAGGCCTTTGACCCATTTTTCGGGAATGGAAGCCAGCCGGAAGGCATATACGGGCGAAAATATTACCAGGAGATCAGGCTGTTTTAATGTCCCCGGATCGTGATTTTCCAGACTGATGGTTTTGCTCTCCAGTCCTTTCTTTGTTAATTGTTGTGCGAAACACAGACAGACTTCTTTTGTACAACCAGTCCCTGAAAAATAGGCCAGAGTGATTTTTTTTGGTTTTAACAAGGTAATTCCTCCTCTGCGAATCAAATTTATATGATTTCATCATACTATCTCATTGGTGAAAAAGATAGTGCCTAAATAAGAAATACTATCAAAAGTATTTGAAATTAGTTGTTTTTACAACAAACAAAACAGAGAAACTATGATATGATAAACATACTTTCAGAAACCAACTTAAACTTAACATAGAGAAAGGAATAATCATGTCAAATTATTTTAAAGCTTCAGATACAATCTTTCATATCACGGAAACCTATCCGGAAACCATTGAAGTATTTATCTCCAATGGTTTTGAGAATTTAAGCAATCCCGTTATGCGCAGATCCCTTGGAAAAACCATCTCTTTAGAAACAGCATTAGCGATGAGAAAGGTAAACCAGGAACTTTTTATTAAGAAGCTGGAGGAAGTAATTGAGAAAGAAGCTCCCAGTCTGACTGACGGACTCACTCCGGCACAATCAACAAAAAAAGGAGATATCCGGATTGAGGGTGTACTGCCCTGCCCCATCCGCCTTCCTTTGTTGGAAAAATTCGAGTCCTGGCTTAAGGAAAACCAGAGTTCTCTTGGATATGAGGTTGAGTACCATTTAAAATCAGCAAACCTTGGTCTTGATGATGTGAAAGACAGGGTAATTGCAGCAAACGGAGATCCTGACGGCTTGTCAGACTTATATCTGTCAGCCGGATTTGATTTATTCTTTGATAAAAAGCTGATTGGAGGATATCAGGATTTGGGGGTATTTGAAGATCTTTCCGGCTTGGACAAGCTGAACTCTGATCTTGATAACAAAGATCTTTCACTGAAAGATCCAAAAAATCAATATGCCATCATCGGGATTGTCGCCGCAGTCTTTATGGTAAATACAGAGGCACTGGGGGACCGTCCGTTCCCTGAGAGCTGGGCGGATTTAATGAAGCCGGAATTTGAGAACAGCATCAGCCTTCCCATGAAGGATTTGGATATGTTCAATGCATTTTTGCTTCATATCTACCGTTTTTATGGTGAGGAAGGAATCGAAAAGATGGGCAAAGCTCTTTTAAGGAGCATGCATCCGGCCCAGATGATAAAATCTTATAAATCCAAGGATGGAAATAAGGTTCCTGCTATTACAATTGCTCCTTATTTCTTTGCCAGCATGACAGATGAGAAAAGCCCTCTGCGCACGGTGTGGCCAAAAGACGGGGCCATTATCAGCCCGATTTTTCTGCTTGCAAAATCAAAAAACAAAGAAAAGGTGAAACCTTTCGTAGATTTCCTCTATTCAAAAGAGCTTGGAGATCTTCTTGCTTCTAATGGAAAGTTCCCGTCTGCTAATCCCCTGGTAGACAATCACCTGACACCAGACCAGAAATTTATGTGGATCGGCTGGGATTTTATTCACAACAATGATATTGGAGAACTAATCAAAAAAACAGAACAGCTGTTCTTCCAGGCTGCACAGAAGGAGTTCTTATGAATCTGATTATATTTTCAGGCCCGCCCTCTTCCGGTAAAACTTCGGTAATTTTAAAAACAATCTCCTCATTTCATGCTAAAAACATTAAAGTGGGTGTGGTGAAATTTGACTGTCTTTACACAGATGATGACATCGCCTATGAAAAGGCTGGAATCCCTGTAAAAAAGGGCTTATCCGGTGCCTTATGCCCAGATCACTTCTTCGCTTCCAATATTGAAGAGGTCGTTAACTGGGGAAATGAAGAAAAGCTTGATCTGCTTATTACGGAATCAGCGGGTCTGTGCAACCGCTGTTCCCCTTATTTAAAAGAAGTAAAAGGAGTTTGTGTCATCGATAATTTATCCGGCATCAATACCCCTAAAAAAATCGGCCCGATGTTAAAGGCTGCCGACTTAGTGGTGATTACCAAGGGTGACATTGTTTCCCAGGCGGAACGGGAGGTATTTGCATCCTGTGTCAGCTCTGTAAATCCAAGAGCCATTACCATGCATGTGAACGGACTGACCGGACAGGGGGCTTATGAACTTGCAAGTCTTCTTTATGATGAAAACCAAACGATTAAATCTGTCCAGGGAATGCAGCTTCGTTTCCCAATGCCATCTGCTTTGTGCTCCTATTGTCTGGGAGAAACAAGAATCGGGGAAGCATATCAGATGGGTAATGTAAAGAAAATTGATTTAGGCGGTGATAAAAAATGACAAATATAAGCATAAAAAAACTGCTGGAGGAATATCCTTTTGCTGCCGCATATTTTGAACAGAATAAGCTTCATATCGATGGATTTGAGAATCAGACGTTTGAGGAATATTTAAATCATTTTTCAGAAGAAGAACTGGAAGACCAGGCGATTGATAAAGCAAAGCTTTTGTCGGACCTGCCTGTCTATTTAGATCAGATGCGTCAGTTTTTAGGAATGGAGAATGACCGGAAGGTGCAGTCCCTGACTATTTTACCAGGTCACGATAAATCAGGAACAATAGAAGGCTTTAAAGAGCTGACTGTGGAGACATCCCAGATTATATCCATTGTAGGACCTACCGGTTCAGGAAAAAGCCGGCTTTTGGCAGATATTGAATGGACAGCTCAAAATGATACTCCTACAGGGCGACGCATTTTAGTCAACGGCGAAGTACCTGATATGAAGTGGCGCTTTTCCTCAAATAACAAGCTGGTCGCCCAGCTTTCTCAGAACATGAACTTTGTTATGGACTTAACAGTACTGGACTTTTTACGGATGCATGCGGAAAGCCGTATGGTTTTAGATCCTCAGTCGGTCATAGACAGAATTATTGCAGCAGCCAATGATTTAGCGGGTGAAAAATTTGAACTCTCCACTCCCGTTACCAGTTTAAGCGGCGGGCAGTCCAGAGCTCTGATGATTGCAGATACAGCCATATTAAGCTCCTCGCCCATTGTTCTGATTGATGAAATCGAAAATGCCGGAATAGACCGCAAAAAGGCCTTGAAGCTTCTTGTGACATCAGATAAAATCGTTTTAATGGCGACACACGATCCCCTTCTTGCATTAATGGCGGACAAGCGGATTGTTATTAAAAACGGCGGTATCAATCATGTGATTTATACAAGCGAAGAAGAAAAACAGCTGCTGGAAAAGTTAGAGAAAATGGATTCTCTCATCCAGACCGCACGCCAGGAGCTTCGGTCAGGAAATACACTTTCTCCTGACCTGCTGGCTGATTAAAAATGAATTTCCATCCGTCCTCCAATAAGGTTATAAACGGCCTTTATTGGAGGATTTTCTTTGGGGTTTAAGCCTGTATTTTGCGGATTAAACTGACCATCTCAATCGCTCCCGCTGCACAGTCAAACCCTTTGTTGCCTGCTTTTGTTCCGGCCCGCTCAATTGCCTGTTCAATATTTTCTGTTGTCAGAACTCCAAACATGACCGGAATTCCACTGCTTAAGGATACCTGTGCAATCCCCTTGGATACTTCACTGCAGACGTAATCATAATGCGTGGTGCTGCCCCGAATGACCGCGCCCAGGCAGATTACTGCATCATATTTGCCGCAGCCTGCCATCTTGGAAGCGATCAGCGGGATCTCAAATGCACCGGGCACCCAGGCCACTTCGATGTCCTCCTCATTGATACCGTGACGCCTTAAACAATCCACTGCTCCGCCAAGAAGCTTTGATGTTATAAATTCATTGAAACGTGCGGCCACAATGCCGATCCGGATATCCTTTGATACCAGTGTTCCTTCAAAAATTTTCATAATGAATTCTCCTTTCTGATTAATAATGTAAAATGTGTCCCATTTTATTCTGCTTGGTTTTTAAATAAAACAGATCATGGTCATTGGCCGGAATCTGTATGGGAACCTGTTCAATAATTTCCATACCAAAGCCGGACAGCCCATATACCTTATCCGGATTATTGGTGAGCAGGCGCAGGGTTTTTACTCCTAATTCCCGCAGAATCTGAGCACCGATGTAATATTCTCTGGGATCTCCTTCAAAGCCTAAAGCAAGGTTGGCTTCCAGAGTATCCATGCCTTTATCCTGGAGTGCGTAAGCACGCAGTTTGTTAACCAGTCCGATTCCGCGCCCTTCCTGGCGCATATAAAGGAGAATTCCCCTGCCTTCCTGTTCAATCTGCGTCATAGCGGCGGCAAGCTGCTGTCCGCAGTCGCAGCGCATGGAGCCGAATGCATCTCCGGTCAGGCACTCAGAATGAACACGGCATAAAATATTTTCACCGTCACCGATTTCGCCTTTGACAAGAGCCACATGATGTTCTCCGTTTAGTTTATTTACAAAGCAGCAGGCTTTAAAATCTCCATATTTTGTGGGCATGTCGCTGATTGAGGTCTGCTCCACCAGCCTGTCATGTTTTTTACGGTATTCCTGCAATGCAGCGATGGTAATGAACGGAAGCTCCCATTTTTCCGCCAGTTTGATCAGGTCAGGTGTACGCATCATGGTCCCATCCTCTCCCATGATTTCACAGCAAAGTCCGCATTCCTTCAGTCCTGCCAGACGCATGAGGTCTACTGTGGCTTCCGTATGTCCTCCCCGCTCTAATACTCCGTTTCGCTTTGCAAGCAGAGGAAACATATGTCCCGGGCGGCGGAAATCTCCGGCCTTTGCATTGTCGTCTACGCATTTCATTGCAGTTAATGACCGCTCCGCTGCGGAGATCCCAGTGGTGGTATCCACATGATCCACCGAAACGGTAAAGGCAGTGGAATGATTGTCTGTGTTTTCAGAAATCATCTGCGGTAATTCTAAGCGCCTGCACAGCTCCTCATTCATAGGCATGCAGATCAGCCCTTTTCCATGTGTAGCCATAAAGTTCATATTCTCAGTGGTAGCAAACTGAGCGGCACAAATGAAATCACCTTCATTTTCCCGTCCCTCATCGTCTGTCACAAGAATGATTTTTCCCTGCTGAAGCGATTTAAGCGCTTCTTCTATGGTATTGTACTCAAACATCTTACTCCTCCTAATAGCCAGATTTTATTAAGAATTCTCTTGTAATACCGCCCGATTGTTTCTCACTTGGGGCCGGTAATAAAAACTTTTCCACGTATTTCCCCATAAGATCATTTTCCAGATTTACCAGATCGCCTGCTTTTTTATATGACAGGATGGTGGATTTTACTGTATGGGGGATGGCAGATATGCGAAACTCCGTATTGTTTACCGAGGCTACTGTCAGACTGATTCCGTCCACTGCAATTGAGCCTTTCTCCACAATATAACGAAGTATCCTGTCCTCAGCGGCAATGGTATACCAGATGGCATTGTCATCCCTTACAACGGACGTAATCGTTCCAATGCCATCAATATGTCCCGAGACAATGTGCCCGCCAAAGCGTCCGTCTGCCGCCATTGCACGTTCCAGATTTACAAAATCTCCAGGATGCAGCTTTCCAAGGCCGGAACGGTTTAATGTCTCATGCATCACATCCGCCCGGAAGGTATGGGAAGAAAGCCCGGCCGCCGTTAAGCATACGCCATTTACTGCTACACTGTCCCCGATTCCAAGATCATCAAAAATTACACTGCCTTTTATTGTGAGCAAAGCGGACTGCGCTCCTTTCTTTACCTCCTTCAGTACGCCTATTTCCTCAATAATTCCCGTGAACATAAGGTTTCACCTCGCTTTCAATTAGTATATCTTCTCCCAAATGTGTCACTTCTATGTTGGTGAGAAAAAAACCATCCTCCGGGCGTGGGACACCTAATCCTGCAACCGGGGTTTTCCCGCCTGATCCCCCGAAAAGCTTTGGCGCAATGTATGTCTGCACTCTGTTTACGATTCCTGCCTGCAGTGCCGACCAATTGAGAATGCCGCCGCCCTCCAGTAATATGCTGTCAATTTTCTCTGCACCAAGCTTTGCCATGAGTTCAGACAAATCCAAATGTCCATCCACTTGTTCAAGTGAGAGAATCCGGCAGCCAGCTTTTAAATAGGGCTGCTGTGTCTGTAAATCCCTGCAGGACGTCGCTATTAAAGTTGGAACCTCATTTGCAGTGGCTACGATCCGGGATGTAAGCGGAAGCCGCAAGGATGTATCGCAGATGATGCGAAGCGGGTTACGCCCTCCCTCTGTCCGGCAGGTAAGCAGCGGATCATCTGCAAAAACTGTACCAATCCCAACCATCACAGCGCTGTAACGGAGCCGGTCTTTATGCACATTTTCCCTTGCAGCTTCACCAGTAATCCATTTGGAGTCACCTGTATACGCTGCTGTTTTTCCGTCCATTGTCATGGCGTATTTCATGACAACATAGGGTCTTCCTGTCTGGATAAAATGAAAAAATACTTCATTAAGCCTGTCACATTCCGGTTTCAGTATTCCTTCCGTGACTTCAATTCCTTTTTCCCGCAGGATTCTGATCCCCTTTCCCCTGACCAGAGGGTTAGGGTCCGAACTTCCCACCACCACTCGTTTTATACCCGCTTTTAAGATGGCTTCTGTGCAGGGAGGTGTCTTCCCATAGTGACAACAGGGTTCCAGAGTCACATAAAGAGTCGCTCCCTCAGGGGATTCTTCACAGCCTGCAAGTGCATTTACTTCTGCATGGGGAGCACCATACCGCTCGTGGTATCCTGTGCCAATTACCCTGCCCTCCTTTAGAAGTACAGCACCAACCATTGGATTTGGATTTACAAAACCACATCCTTTTTTGGCAAGCCGCAAGGCCAGACGCATACATTCAATGTCGTTCATATCACACCGCCTTTAAAAAAAATGCCTTGAACACAAGGCTCAGGGCATATTTTCGGCAATCCGTCCATTATTTATGACCGTTAACACAAAAAACTCTGAAATGAATTATCATTCCAGAGCGTGTTAATCAGCAGATGTATCATAAATATGAAAAAACTGCATCATCTTCTTTCATCCAGACTTTACTGTCGGCTTCGGAGTTACACCGAATCATACCTTGCGGCTCGTGGGCTATACCACCGGTAGGGAATTACACCCTGCCCTGAAGATCGTTATTCAATTGGGGTAATAGTACTCCCAAATCAGAGGAATGTCAAGAAAAAAAGTAAAATTTCTTTCACTTACTGCAGCCGCATATTTTTCCAAACTGTTCTGAAATTTCAAATTTTTCATTATTATTATAAAAAAATAAAATCAGGCTTGCATTTCATACTAAATTGGTATAGTATGAAAGCACAAAGACAGGTTAACAAATACGAACCATTAGATTTCCATTCGGGAAATAAAGGAGGTTGATTGATATATGAGTCATACATTACTGGAAATTAAAGATCTTATTGTTTCTGTGGAGGAAAAGATAATTTTAAACGGCATTCATCTCACCATAGGTCCAGGGGAGATACATGTCCTCATGGGACCAAACGGAACAGGAAAATCCACACTGGTATCAGCCATTATGGGGGATCCACGGTATCAGATTGAACGCGGTCAGATTCTTTTAGATGGGAAAGATATAACAGAAATGAAAGCGGACGAAAGAGCCAGAGCCGGTGTCTTTCTCTCCTTCCAGGCTCCGGAGGAAATTCCGGGCGTCACCCTGGAGGACTTTCTCCGCACTGCCAAAGGATCCCTGGAAAAACGTCCTCCAAAGATACTGCAGTTTAAAAAAGAACTGAAAGAACAGATGAAAGCTTTGGATATGGATCCCAGTTATGCAGACCGGTACTTAAATGTGGGATTTTCCGGCGGGGAGAAAAAGAAAACGGAAATTCTCCAGCTTCTTATGCTTCAGCCCAGACTGGCTCTTTTAGACGAAACAGACTCCGGTCTTGATGTGGACGCAGTCCGTACCGTTACAAAAGGGATCCGTGCCTTTAAAAACCGTAAAAACGGGCTTTTTATCATTACCCACAATGCCAGAATTTTAGAAGGTCTTGATGTGGACGTGGTACATGTACTGGAAGGAGGCAAAATCGCCTATACCGGCGGACAGGAACTGATTTCAAAAATCACGCAGGAGGGATTTGGTGTTCTGGGAAAGGAGGCTTCATTCCATGAAGGACTTTAAGCAGGAAAAAACAAGAGTCGGCCAGGCCGACCGCACCATTTATGATGTAAAAGACAGGCTGGACCCGGCCTTCCTTATGGACTCCGGTATTACTCCGGAAATTGTGAACCAGATATCAAAAGAAAAAAATGAACCGGAATGGATGCGTCTGTTCCGCCTTAGATCATTAAATACTTATAAAGAAATACCGCTGCCTTCCTGGGGACCATCACTTGACGAGCTGAATATGGATCAGATTGTCACTTATGTCCGGCCGAAGTCAACCATGAAAGCAAAATGGTCCGATGTACCGGACGATATCAAACAGACCTTTGAGCGTCTTGGAATTCCCGAAGCAGAGCGGAAATCACTGGCTGGTGTAGGGGCACAGTACGACTCCGAAGTGGTTTACCACAATGTCCGTACAGAAGTTGCTTTAAAAGGCGTGGTCTATACCGATATGGAGAGCGCTCTTACAGGTCCTTATAGTGAACTGATACGAAAGCATTTTATGAAACTGGTTCCTCCGTCTGACCACAAGTTTGCGGCTCTTCACGGAGCGGTCTGGTCCGGAGGATCTTTTGTTTATGTGCCGGCAGGAGTTACGGTTGATATTCCTCTCCAGTCCTATTTCCGGCTTAATGCACCGGGCGCGGGCCAGTTTGAGCATACGCTGATTATCGTGGAGGAAGGTGCTTATCTTCATTTCATAGAAGGCTGCTCTGCTCCCAGATACTATGTTGCCAACCTGCACGCAGGCTGTGTGGAGCTGTATGTGGGTAAAAATGCAAGACTCCGCTATTCCACCATCGAAAACTGGTCAAAGAATATGTACAATTTAAATACAAAGCGTGCCTCAGTGGAGGAAGGAGGAACTGTGGAATGGATTTCCGGATCTTTTGGATCCCATGTCTCCTATCTTTATCCCATGAGCATTTTAAAAGGGAAAAAGGCACGTATGGAGTTTACAGGCATCACATTTGCCGGAGAAGGCCAGAACCTGGATACAGGCGCAAAGGTCCTTCATGCAGCACCGGAAACCACCTCTCACATTTCTACGAAATCCATATCCAGAGATGGAGGCAATTCCACGTTCCGAAGCCTGGTAACTGTTACGGAAAAGGCGGAAGGAAGCAAATCAGCCGTTTCCTGTGAATCACTGATGCTTGACAGTATTTCCCGTTCCGATACCATACCGGTGATGGATATCTCCTGCAATCAGGCAGATATCGGCCATGAGGCAAAAATCGGAAGAATCAGTGAATCCGCAATCTTCTATCTCATGAGCCGCGGCCTGTCCGAGGATGATGCAAGAGCTTTAATCGTAGGCGGTTTTGCAGAACCCATTGCAAAAGAGCTGCCGTTAGAATATGCGGTGGAAATGAACAATCTAATTCATCTTGAAATGAAAGGAAGCATTGGCTGAAAGGAGGAACAAAAATATGAATACACAAATTAATCGGCTCCCCGTTCCTACCTGGAACCGAACCGGAGTAAACTGGCTGGATCAAAAAGCACTGCCTCCTGAAAGAGAATATTTACAAGGCAGACCCCTTCCTTATGACGGCATTCTTCCTCATGGAATCACTCTGATGGACCATCTCCCGGAGGACGTTGCTGAAATTAAAAGTGGTATGGGTGAATGGCTGGATGAATTTATCAGAAATGGCGCAGATAAAATCTGTTACTTATTGGGGGATGGCATTGCCAGTGAACCTGTTATCATCACACAGAATCTGGATCTTACCCAGCCGGTTATCAGAACTCATTATGCCATAAAAGCAAAGCCGGGAAGTAACCTTACGGTCGTTCAGATTAACCGAGGGGATGCAAAAGACGGTGTTGTTGAAAATTTAACTCAGATAGATGCCCAGGCAGATTCCTTTGTCCGCCTTATTTCCATCCAGTTGCTGGGAAAGAACAGCCAGAGCTTTGATGCCGTTGGCGCACGCATTGGAAAAGGCGCAAAAGTAGAACTGATCCGTGCGGTATTTGGCGGAAAGACAGCTGCCTGCGGATCAATGGCTCATCTGGAAGGTCAGGGAGGAGGCTACCAGCAGGACACCGCATACTTTACTGATGAGGATCAGATTTTTGACTTTAATGACATTGCCAGCCACATTGGCCGGGAAACAATTAGTGAAATGCATACCGCCGGAGTTCTCTCAGGCCACAGCAGCAAGATTTTAAGAGGAACCATTGACTTTAAAGCAGGATCTGCACATTCCGTCGGACACGAAAATGAAACCGTACTTCTGTTAAGCCCCAGTGCCAGAAACAGGACAGTTCCCTTAATCCTTTGCGGTGAAGAGGCTGTGGAAGGACAGCATGCAGCCACTCTGGGCCGGTTTGATGAGAAACAGCTCTACTATCTCTGTTCCAGAGGACTTAGCCTGATGGAGGCAAAGCGTATGCTGGTAGAGGCCCGTTTTATGCCGGTGCTTAACAAAATCACTCAGGACGATCTGCGCCAGGAGTTTCTAACTATCATTGAAAGGAGGCTTGATGAACATGAAATCAGTTCGTGATCAGTTCCCCATACTTTCCATCCCGGAAAATGAAAAGAGACTGATATACTTAGATAATGCAGCAACTTCCTTCAAGCCTCTTTCCGTTCTAAAGGCAGTGGATGATTATTACCGAATGGATAATGCCAATCCACACAGGGGCGTTTACACTCTGGGTGTCCGCTCCACAGATATTCATGAAAACGCCAGACTGACCGCAGCCCGCTTTGTAAACGCCAGCCCGGAGGAAATTATTTTTACCCAGAATGCTACAGAAGCCCTGAATCTGGTCGCTTACAGCTACGGCATGGAGTTCTTAAAAGAGGGGGACGAAATTCTTATCTCCGTGGCAGAACATCACAGCAATCTGGTTCCCTGGCAGAGAGTTGCAAAGCACACAGGTTCCAGGCTGGTTTATCTATATCCCGGGCCAGACGGGCGGATAACAGAAGAAGAACTGGATCAGAAAATAAACCCGCGCACAAGGCTGATTGCCATTGCCCACGTATCAAATGTACTAGGTACGGAAGCACCGGTAAAATCCATTGTTAAACGCGCCCGTTTACATGGTGCTGCAGTGGTTTTAGACTGCGCCCAGAGTGTATCCCATATGCCGGTTGATGTCAAAGAACTGGGCGTGGATTTTGCAGCATTTTCCGGTCATAAAATGTACGCTCCCATGGGCATCGGCGTTCTATACGGCAAAAAAGAGCTGCTTGAGAAAATGCCACCGTTTTTAAGTGGAGGTGATATGATCGCAAGTGTCCATGAACAGACATCTGCCTATGCAGAAGTCCCCCGCCGTTTCGAGGCAGGAACGAGAAATGTAGGCGGAGAAGCAGGTCTCGCGTCAGCCATAGAATATATGAACTCCATAGGCTGGGAAACAATTCGTACCCATGAACACGCGCTGATGGATCAGGCACTGAAAGGTCTTAATGCTCTGCCCTATATTACCATATACGGCAGTACCGACAGCCGTGACCGGCATGGGGTTATCTCCTTTAATGTAGATGGAGTTCATCCCCATGATACAGCAACAATTCTGGATTCAGAAGGAATTGCAGTCCGTGCCGGTCATCACTGTGCACAGCCATTAATGGAATACATGGGAATTGGCTCCTGTGTCCGGGCAAGCATTGCCATCTACAATACAGAGGAAGATATTTCGGTATTTTTAAATAGCTTAGGACAGGTAAGGAGGTGGATGGGATATGGAGCTTAACGCTTTATATAATCAAATTATTGTGGAAAACAGCCGCTCCAATCAAAACCGTCATAAAGTATCTGATGCGACAGCCAGCCTGGAAGGAGTCAACCCCAGTTGCGGCGATGACATCATTCTGGAACTTCGGGTGAAGGACGGAATCATTGAAGATGCCGGCTTTACCGGAGAAGGCTGTGCCATTTCCCAGGCTTCTGCGTCTCTCATGATTGATCTCATTCTTGGAAAGCCGGTAGAGGAGGCTCAGAAACTGCTTCAGACCTTTCTTGGAATGATAAAAGGAGAAATATCAGATGAGGAGCAGTTGGAATTCCTGGAGGATGCAATTGCTCTCAAGGGAATCTCCCATATGCCGGGCAGAGTGAAATGCGCTGTCCTTCCATGGCATACATTAATGGGAATCCTTGATGAAAAGGAAACAGAGAATAAATAATGACAGCAAAAAACGTCCGGAGCTGGTTTTGGAAGTGTATCCTGAAACCGATTCCGGACGCTTTGATTTTTATTTTAACATTTACTTATACGAACAATTACTTTTTCTATCAATTACTTTTCAGCAAACTTTTCAACAATTTTAAGAAGCAGCTTTACTACCTTTTCCATAGACTGAACCGGAATAAATTCAAATTTTCCATGATAATTGTATCCACCGGTGCAAAGGTTTGGACAGGGAAGTCCTTCGTAGGATAAACGTGCTCCGTCCGTACCTCCTCTGATCGGAGTAACCAGCGGCTCAATACCCAGATCTTCCATGGCAGTTTTTGCAATGTCGATCAGGTACATATGGGGCTCAATCTTTTCCTTCATGTTAAAATAGCTGTCTTTTAAAATCAGCTCTACAGTCCCGCTTTGGTATCTGTGGTTTAAATAATCTGCCACACGTTTCATAAACTCTTTCTTATCTTCAAACTTCTTCTTGCTGTGATCACGGATAATATAATCCAGTCTGGCTTCCTCCACAGATCCGCTCATAGAATCCAAGTGGAAGAATCCTTCGTATCCTTCGGTGTACATTGGATTTTCCGCTGACGGAAGCATGTTGTGAAATTCCATTCCCATTAAGAGTGCATTTCTCATTCTACCTTTGGAAGAACCGGGATGGATGCTGGATCCATGAATTAAAACTCTGGCAGAAGCAGCATTGAAGTTTTCGTACTCCAGCTCTCCTAACCCACCGCCATCCACGGTATAAGCAACATCAGCAGCAAATCCTTTCACATCAAAGAAATCTGCCCCTCTGCCCACTTCTTCATCCGGTGTGAATCCGATTCGGATGGTTCCATGAGGAATCTCCGGATGGGCAAGTAAGTATTCCGACATAGTCATGATCTCTGCCACACCAGCCTTATCATCTGCTCCTAACAGAGTAGTCCCATCTGTAGTAATAATATCCTGTCCGATATATTTTAATAAATCCGGAAAATCTTCCGGGCTTAAGGTAAGTCCTGTATCCGCATTCATCAGAATATTCTTACCATCGTAATTCTTTACGATCTGCGGCTTTACATTAGCGCCTGAGTAGGCCGGTGAGGTATCCATGTGAGCGATAAATCCCAGTACAGGGACTGTTTTTTCCATGGTAGCCGGAATGGTAGCATACACATAGCTGTGCTCGTCAATTCTTACATCTGCGGCCTTCATAGCCTGCAGTTCTTTTACCAGTTCTTCCGCAAGTATGCGCTGCTTGGAAGTACTTGGCACAGATTCAATCTCATCCTTTGACTGGGTATCATAGGATACATATTTTAAAAAATGATTGATCACTTCTGACATTGTTAATCGCCTCTTTTTCAATATTTTTCTGGTAACGGCGTATATGAATTCAGCCGGATCCAGTTCTCCTGAAGGTTCTGTATTCTCCGGTAGTATTCTCCGGTAGTATTCTCCGGATCAACCGGAAAAATTACCAGAAAGGGACCTTTGGATTTCCTTATTATACCATAAGGCGCTTTTAGTGTCTACGTAGCCTGAAAACCATATTTGTAATTGTATTGTCGGTTTCTATTCTATTTCATCATCATTCACTGTAATCAATTTAGAATTATCTAAATATTCACCCAGCATAATTTTTACATCAGACTCTCTTTAAGAAAAACAGGTCTGTTTATGGCAGTCTCTAATTGCGTTTCGCATCTTCAAATTTCCTAAGACGCAAATAAGCAACCCCCGACGCATTTTCTTTTTTTGCGTCATGTTCCATTCCCTGCAATTGTTCTATAACAGATTTCAGTACATCTCCATTTCCTTTCAACTGTGTGACCAGGCCCTTGTGATTTTCCTGTTCCGCTTCCTCACAAAGCATTAAAATCCAGTTATTATCCACGATATACCAAGTATCATCTGCTAGCGTAACCGTTCTTTTATGACAGCCTGTAAGCAGGATAATGATAATGAAAATAAAAGCTAAATATTTAAAACATTTTCTCATCATATCTCCTATGCATTCTTCAAATAAATACTTTTATAATAAACTTAAATGTTTAGCAATTATTACTACAAGTATAATAATTGACATAACTAATCCGAAAATAGCTTGACCTAGATAAATATTCTCTTTTTCAGAAACAATAAATTTTTCTGGATTTTTATTATCATTGCCCCGTTTTGTATTATTTTATCAAATTAAGAAGCTATATACCAACTTTTAAATCGGTATATAGCTTCTTAATTAATTTTCCTATTTAAGTTTAGTAGGTCTGTAAATAAAGATATATCATTTGATGTCATACATTGTCACATTTATCTTAAAATTTCATTACTATTACGAAAAATAAATTTACCTATTTATTAACGCATCTATTACATTGTCTTTTTTAGAGAGATTCCAAGAAAGACAATACTCTAAATACATTAAACATTGGCTAGCTATCTGGTCAAATCCCCACTTTTTTGCTGGTTGGATTTACTTTTCCATAAGAGATTAACTTTGACCTTTCTAGCAGCTGGATAAACCTGAGGTTTTGTTACATCGTTGTTGCCAATGTTTAAGCTCATTTAAAACCTCCATTATCAATATATTAATTAGTTTTTAATTGTAACAGTTTTCGTTATAGTGTTATATGGAGAACCATCAGAAGTAACACTTACTTTAAATGTATGACTACCTGATGTAACAGGCCCACAGTCATAATAGCGGTCAAAACCAATTGGCGTGCCAGCATTAATTGCATCGTACCAAAATTCCTTTGTCCTATCACCATCGTATGTGGCAACTGACCGCCCATGACCTATTGTTCTTACTACAACATATACATGACCATTCATAGAATCTAGAGCAGGACTTCCAAAGTTACTATTCCAAACTCCTTTTTCTATAATACTCACGCTTGAGACCGGCGCCGCCGCAAAGGCAGTCATTGAAAATGCCATAAAAATAGAAATCGTGATTAATAATGTTGATATTACTCTTTTCATATGCTTTTTCCTCTCTCTCATACAGTAGAATTAATATCCTTACTTGCCCCCTAAACTCATATATATATTACTATAATTATCAATTTAATTCAAGTATCAGCGTAGGCCACTTACCACATAAAATCAGTGTATTTACCTTTTTAATACTCCGTCCTCATAAATTTTATACTTTATATTAGTTTTGTTGTCACTAGGTACTTTTTGCGAAAAGTCAGATTTTTGTGTTGGTTTATTATTAGGTATATACTCTCCTACTTTATCTCCCATGATATTATATGTACCTGTAAATTGATATTCTTTATAATGTCTTATCCATACTTATCCCAACCAAAATACCGACCCCTTCGCATAAATAGTCCCTCTACTGAAATCCCCCATGAGATACATACGGTAGAAGAGATGGATTGTATGTCGAAAAAGCCAACCTTCCATCATTATGAAAGGTTGACTCTTTCGACATAGTTTCTGAATCTGTAGATCCCAGGGCATATATTCTTCCGGTCTAAGTTACGTATTGGCATTGATGCTAATACGGTACATCTGCTGCACTCCTACGGCTCTGATGTCCTCAAAATGATAGACCGTCATCAGCTCCTGCCTAATCATGCATATGCATTTCATATGCTTTTGAAACAGCTTTAAATGCATTTATTCTCCCATGACCGGTATAATTATCAAAACCTTTAGCGCCAATGTCATCTGCAGTATTTCGGATTATTTCTTCGACTTCACTTGCTTTTAGTTCTGGAGCAACAGAAAGCACAAGTGCTGCAACTCCTGCAACATGCGGGGTCGCAGCAGACGTACCGTTAAAATCTTCTACGTAATTATTAGAACTATAGCCATCCTTATTCATAATATCAGTTGTGAAAATATGAACACCCGGGGCTGCTACATCAACTTCCGGACCATAATTACTACCCCACCAATATTCGCCGTCTCTACTTGTCTTACTTTTTCTTTCACCATACTCATTACATGCTGCAACAGTTATAACATTATCTAGTCTGCCAGGAAAAGAAACACTGCCATCATCATTGCCAGCTGCAAAACAAACAACGCATCCTTTTCCGTTTCGGCCATTTCGTTTGGCATAATTTATTGCATTTGTAATTGTTTGGCTGTCATCTCCGCCTCCCCAACTGTTACTAAGGACATCCGCTCCTCTTTCCACAGATTTAACAATTCCATCTGCAATTTTTGCATCATCAGTAACCCATATTCTTTCGGCTCCATTCATAACTCCATACGCAATTCTTATTCCCATTATTTTACATTCCGGAGCCACGCCGGCAATTCCTTTATTATTATTACTTTTTGCGGCCGCTATGCCTGCACAAGCAGTTCCATGCGCATCAGCACTTTTAGGAGTTGGATCATTACGCTTGTAACAAGCATCATACCCGGTTACCAGTTTATCCGGTACATTTAAGTCTTCATGTTTGTAATCCACACCTTCATCAATTATAGCAATAATAATATCTTTATTTCCTTTCGTTATTTTCCATGCTTCTGAAATAACGATGTCTTCACCTGCAATTCCTCCAGTTTGTCCAGTATTGTTAAGAGCCCACTGCTTGTTTACATATGTATCATTACTTATTGCTGACATAGGCTTTAGCAACCGAACAAAATTAGGCTGTGCATATATTACCTTATCATTTTTATGATAAGTATTTGCCATCTCCAATGCACTTACTGCTTTACCTTCTGTGGTTTCCACAAGATATGAATTCTCCTCCCAATTAATATTTTCGATAATTTTAACATTATTAGAATCATTAATCTTATCAATCATTTCTCTTGTTACATCTGGTTTGAACTGGATAATAAACTGATTTGTAAGTATCATTGGTGTTTTATCTTCTGCTTCTAATACCAGAAAATCATCTTCTTCTCGCTGATTGTTGCTTGAAAATGAAGAAGTTTTATAAACTTGATTCTCGCTTATTGTTTCTAAAATAATACCATTTTTCAAATCAGTCATTTTTGAATTTAGGTTAGAAGTTAAAGATTTGTATTTACTTTCCATATAACCATTATCTTTAAATGCTCTATATGATTCAGATTTTTTTAAGGTTATTTTTTTTCCATTGCTCCAATAATTTAATTCCATAATAATTTTCCTCCTATTATTTTTTGAATTTGCAAATTCAATAGTAAGAAAGAAAATTAAGTCATATTTGTAAACTTGAAACGTTTCTTTAAGGTCTATGAAGCAGCGGTTGGTTGGGTACCCGGGAAAATTATACTCATTGTAATCCTTTTCATATACGTTTATAATGAATATACAAAATCTGTACACACATTGTACAGCAAACTACGCTTCAATCCCTTATGATAGGAATAACGGAGGAACGATATATGAACAGCAGTAAAACTTTTGATGATGTAATACAATACCTTGAAAAAAGCATAATTGACGGTTATGAAATCGATTATAACGAGATATCCAAAATAGCCCTGAGTCCTGCAGCTTTGTTCCAGCGCATTTTTATATTTGTATCAGGTATCAGTATTGCCGATTATGTAAGAAAGCGAAAATTAACATTAGCTGGATATGATTTGAAAAACAGCGATATTACTGTTTTGGATGCAGCTATAAAGTACGGATTTCACTCCCATTCTGCCTTTTCGCGGGCATTTAAAGAGCACCATGGAATAACACCATCAGAAGCGAAGTCTGAAACTGTGAAGCTCAATAATTATCTTCCGATTAATTACCTGGAGATGAGATTTATAGGAGGGAAACGGATCATGGCAGACATGAAAAAAATTATTTACAAAGAAACAAAAGAGCGTCTGATGGTAGGTCTGGGCCGTGAAACATCATTTTTTGAGGCGGGAAATGTGTGGAGAGAATTTTTTGAAGGAGATACCATTGGTAATCTGGGATCTCTCTCCGATTCAACATGTTGTGAAGATATAGATCCTAATGCTGGTATAGGAATGATGTATGATTTTAAAGATATGAACAATTTTGAATTCATTATTGGAGATTTTATGAATATTGGTACTCAGATTCCGGAAGGTCTGACTGCTAAACATGTTCCCACTGGATTAGCTGCCCATATTCAGATTGAAGGAAGTAATGTTGCAGAAATACTTGATTCCGCTTATTTATTAATCACGGAAGCAATTGAGAAAACCGGTAAACAAATTGATCACGATCATTTTTACTGGTGTGAAGTATACACAAACGAACGTTATTGTGAACCTTTAAGCCGGGGCGAAAAGGTTATTATTGATTATATACTGCCAGTCGTGGATAACAATTAAATACAGTGAAATAAAAACAGGTAAACGGTACCTTAACAGGTTAATCTATCAAGGTACCGTTTACCCTTAGCGACGGTAGTGTAATAAATTTTGTGTCTCTGGAAATAAATGGCTTCTTTCTGGGAATG
>CAURBW010000023.1:0-80812 GCA_963523075.1 uncultured Clostridium sp. | reverse complement strand
CGGGAGATACCGGCCCAACCGGTCCAACAGGAGATACCGGTCCCACCGGCCCGACAGGAGATACTGGCCCAACAGGTCCGACAGGAGATACCGGTCCAACTGGCCCGACAGGAGATACCGGCCCCACCGGTCCAACAGGAGATACCGGCCCCACCGGTCCAACAGGAGATACCGGTCCAACCGGCCCGACAGGAGATACCGGTCCAACTGGCCCGACAGGAGATACCGGTCCCACCGGCCCAACGGGAGATACCGGCCCAACCGGCCCGACAGGAGATACTGGCCCAACAGGTCCGACAGGAGATACTGGTCCTACCGGTCCAACGGGAGATACCGGTCCAACCGGTCCAACAGGAGATACCGGCCCAACCGGTCCGACAGGAGATACCGGTCCAACAGGAGATACCGGCCCAACCGGCCCAACCGGTGACACAGGTCCAACCGGACCTTCCGTAGGAGTGACTACTTTTGGTTATGTATATGATGTATCTGCTGCTGGTCAAGTGGTTGCAGGAGGCGGGGATGTAGTATTTAGCAGTAATGGTCCTCTTAGCGGAGTTACTCATACCGCTGGAACCGCTGGGGTAACAGTTCCTGTCGCCGGCACTTACCAGATATACTACGGTGTCAATATTACTGCTGGTGTAGGCTCAGCCATTGCAATTGCCGTAAATACAGCTGTGAACACATCAACAAATGTGAATCTGCTCACTGCAGTGGGTGAAACAAGCGGCGATGTCATGCTTACGCTCGCCGCAGGGGACAGTCTTACACTGAGGAACAACTCGGCAACTCCTTTCACTACGGATACCTCCGCCACGGGTATAGGCGCACAATTCGATGTGATACTGCTGTCCTAAATGATGTAAGTAGTTAAAATAATTCGGTTGTATTTCTTTTCGAAATACAACCGGATCAATAAATGCATTCTTCACAGAGACTCTGAGACATCCCCTATCCGCATTGCCTTTATTCCAGAAAATCTTTCAGCTCTTGGATGCGGATGGGGTGCCGGAGTTTGCACAGCGTAGACAGATGTGTTCCATGGTACTTCAAACTCACGGTCCACTTCCTCCAGCGTCTTTGACGCAGTCAAAAGTATTGTTCAGTATATCGAAAAGGGAGTATACGCAAATGCTTTCACAGATAACATGGGGGGAGAGTATATAACTATAGGTGTGTCAACACCCCTTTTAACTTTAGCATTAATCACAACAATAGCCATATTAATATACCATTGTTTATAATCTGCTAGGATCTCGAGAAACTTATCCTTTAAATATCCATTCTATTTAAAATCTCTGGTGCTTTGCATATTATAGACGATATGTTATAATGCTCAATGAGCTAACTGCCGGAAACGGAAAAGTGAGGTAATAAAAATCATGGGAAATCAATCAATCGATATGAGTGCTTTTCTCTGTACAGGGTCTGATGAATGGACGAGGCTTGTACAGAGACATATCATTTAATCATTATCTCGTCCTCATTGGATTTTGTACTTATAGGGAATTTACTTATAAGGAGAGAATACAATGAAATCAAAATTAAATACAGATTATAAAATATTCTGGCTAGGGCAGGCAGTATCTCAGCTGGGCAGTTCCATGACTTCTTCTGCTCTGACCATATGGGCCTATGAACAGTCTAAATCAGCAATGGCAGTATCATTCATGACTTTTTGCAGTTATCTGCCTTACATATTAGTCAGCATGTTTGCAGGGACTTTCATTGACCGGGCATCAAAAAAGAAGATTCTGATTGTTTCCGACACCGCAGCGGCTGTCTGTACGATCAGTATACTGTTAAGTTTGTTTCGGGGAAGTCTTGCGCTGACGCAGATTTATCTTGTAAATGCAGTAATCGGTTTTATGAATGCGTTTCAGTCACCGGCCGCAGCAGTTGTGACCGGGCTGTTGATAACAGATGGAGATTATGAAAGGGCAAGTGGTCTGAATTCATTTTCTTCTAATTTGATCATGGTTTCTGCCCCTGTTCTTTCCGGGACACTTATTGGATTTTCCGGAATCCGGCTGGTGCTTACAGTCGATCTGCTGTCATTTATGTTCTGTATGTTTACACTGCTTTTCATAAAGCCGGGGGAGAATGCAGATACATCAAAAACTCATAACTTACATGCAGATCGGAAGGACCGGGAGGCTATAGAGTTTTTAAAGAAGGAACCAGGCATTTTATATCTGATGCTCAGCCTTGCCTTGATTAACTTCTTCTCCAGACTGACCTATGAGAATATCCTTTCTCCTATGATTTTAGCCAGAAGCGGAGGAGATGCCGGGACCTTTGGGCTGGTGAACAGCATGCTGGGTGCAGGGGGAATTGCAGGGGGTATCATTGTTGCAGCAGGCAAAGGAACAAAAAATCCCCGTAAAATGATTTATCTTTCAGCAGGAATTTCATTTTTGCTTGGAGATTTGCTGATGGGAGCAGGGAGAAATGTTTTTGCATGGTCTGCGGCCGGAATCTTTGCAAGCTTTCCCATTCCATTTATAATGGCGGGCCAAAGCGCACTGCTGTACCGGATTGTTCCAGTGAACATTCAGAGAAGAATTTTTGCAATTCGCAATGGAATTCAATATTCCACAATTCCCATCGGTCTTCTTCTTGGCGGATATCTGGCTGATTACGTATTTGAACCATTTATGGCTTCTAATCATGCAGCAGCAGTTTTTTTACAAGGCATGATTGGTAAAGGACCTGGAAGCGGAATGGCAGTCATGTTTCTGTGTACCGGCATACTGGGAGCATTATCATCGGTGCTTGGGTATAAGAACCGGTCAGTAAGAAACTTAACCAGATCAGCTTAAATTTAATCGATCATGAATCAGAACCGGATCAGCATGGGAGAACCACACTGATCCGTTTTTATATATCCTTAGGAAGCTCTATAATAACGCTGTTCTTTAAATAAGGGATGCTTAGAAATGATATACGAAACGAATCCCCATAGCACGCTTTCAGTCTCTTTTGTATATTTGACAGTCCAAAATGCTTTTGAGACTCCGTAGAATTTTCCATAATGCAGGCATTTGCCACTTCAATATCAATTCCCTTACCATTGTCCGTTACTTCAATCCTGATCCGGTTGTTTTCTGCTGGTGATATCAGGATTTCAATCCGGGGAGGAACCGGTTCAAAGCCGCTTACGAAACCACCGAAACCGTGGCGTATGCAGTTTTCAGCCAGCGGCTGCAGAAGAATTTTCATGATTTTGCAGTCTTTTAACAAAGGATCAATTTGTGCTGCCACCTGAATCCCGTTTGAAGAATGACGGTTCATGATTTCCATATAGGACGTCACATGTTCCACCTCTTTTTCTACAGAAATCAGCGTTTTTCCAAAACTCAGCGTAGTCCTTAAATATTTTCCAAGACTTTCAAGCATTCCTTCGGCAGTTTCCGAATGACCGTTTAATATCTGGAAGTGAATGCATTCAAGAGTATTGTAAAGAAAATGAGGATTAATCTGTTCTGACATCATCTGTATTTCCGCCATCGCCTTCTTCTGTTCCTCATCCTTAATTTGTAAGAGCTGCAGCTGAATGGTATCGTACATCTGGTTTAGCTGGACTCCTAAAAGGCTGATTTCGTCTGTGTGGTTAAATTCTCTTCGTTCTGTATAGGTTTTGTCATTAATGTTTTTTATTATCGTTCCCAGAACCCTTAAATTTCTGGTAAGAAGCCCGGAAAGAGCCAGGCTGAGTAAAACGGCCGCAAGAAAACAGGCAATCCACACAAGAATAAAAAACGAGCGAAGCTCCTTGGTATCACCGGTAAGAGACGACTTTTTTGTCATATGGATCACATTTAAATTACAAAATTTAATGGAGTTCATAGTTAAGAACATGTCCTCATTCTTTATTTTAACCAATCCTTCCCTGGTGGCGGGACCTTTCTCTATCCATTGGCGGATCTGGGGCAGAAACGCATCAGGGTATTCACTCTCTGTTATATCAAGGGGCTGACCGGTTTCATCTGCCAGATACATACAATAGGTATAACGGTTAGACATACGGTTAAAATAATCCCGGATCTGACTGGTATCGATCAGCAGAATGAATCTGGCTTTTCTGCTGTCAGGGATATCCTGATAACTTAGGTTTCCCGAGGATAAGTCGCTGGAAACCGGATAGGCAACGGGAATCGCCCCTTCTTTCCCAAACATATTGCTAAAACGGGTCGGCAGAACGGTGATGCGGGTGTATTGCCAGATGTTTTCCGGAAACAGCTGCTCAAAGTGGTTTCCAATTCCCAGTGAAGTGGGACTGAAAACGATATGATCCTCTCCGCAGATCAATACATTATTCACCATGTCATGATTCTGCAAAAAAGAATCTGTCAGTGATGTAGCAGCAGAAAAATACTTGGCATAGCCTGTAAAATTCCTGTTGTTCATATCAGAAATCATTTTAGGAAAGGGTTCTTTGACCAGAAGATGATTGGTAGCAGCAGATAAAGAGTTAAACTGAGAAGAAAGGGAATCTCCTGCCATTTGTACGGAACTGCCTGCTTTTTTTCGTACTTCATTGGTATTGCGTTTGTAAAAATAGGAATAAGACAGCTGGCTGATCAGAAAGAGTGCAGCTGATGTTATAAAAATCATACCAATCAGCAATTGGCAGTGGAATTTTAAATTGGCAAATCGCTTCATAATTGCCCGATCCTTTCCCCTGCTGTGTACTGTTTCTGATACTCGGAAGGAGTAAGGCCGGTCCGTGCCTTAAATGCTCTGCTGAAAGACCTGTAATCCTCATATCCCAGCAGAACAGATACTTCTCCAGGGGTATGCTCTTGAAATTTTAATTGTTCCTGCGCATAATTGATCTTTAAATCCAATGTATAATCCCGGAAATTCAGCTGTGTTTTATTTTTGAAATAGGTACTAAAATAACTTTTGCTTAGACCTAAATAACTGCATACATCCTCAGTTCTTGGATTTTTCAGTAAATTCTCATTGATGTAGTCGATGGCTTTTTCAATCAGTGGGTCGTTTTTTGCAGCCTGGCTTACCGTTAATTCCTCAGCAAATCCACAAAGAATCGTTATCATAAAGTTTCGGATATCCTCAAGAGAGTTTAAACTGGAAAGAGCAGCAAAAGAATTACCGGTATAGCTTCTTGGCGGTCTGTCTAAATAACGGGTCAGCTGGCTTTGCAAGCTGATAATCAGATAATTACACATACTGTATAAATAAGAAGGCGGAGGTGCCTGCGGTGTCAGAAGCTTGCTAAAGTACAGGTTAAACCGTTCTTCAAGCTTTTCCCTGTTATCCTTTAAGATGGCCTCCAGAATTTCGTCACCGGGCATAATCACCGGAGGCTGTTTTGTGTTAATGGCTGTGGAGTCAAGAACAGGGCCTGTATCTGGATAAATATGCCAGTTTATAGTCTGTCTTGCATCCTGAAACGAAGACTGAATATCGCAAAGAGAGGAAACGGGCTTCCCAATGGCTGCAGCAATTTGCAGGGTATCTCCAGAGCCGGTGGATTTTATATGCTGTTCCAGTAGCTGGTTAAGATTGATATACTGCTCAGAATGAAAAGGCAGATTTATGATCAGCAGCAGTGCAGTTGGTGGATAATCTGCAATCAGAGCGGGACTGCCGTTTAACGCCTCCTCCAAAGAATCTCTCAGAGGATCCAGAGTCTGTGTCAGCTCGATATTCTCTTCTGCATACCGGTAAGAGGAAAAGGCCTGAATCAGTACTGCACAGCTTTCTCTGTCCTTTATGGAAAGAGCATAATCCTCAATGACATTTTTTAGCTCCAGAGTATTTAACTCTCCCCGCAGCAGCTGAGGAATCAGATTTTGCTTGCGCAGGGAAATCTGAGCTTTTCTAAGTTTTCTAAGCGTGGAGAGCTGGTCGCTGTGCATACCACGTTTACTTAAAACATCTTCTTTTAAATTAATGATCAGTTCGGTCAAATCCCTGATGGATATGGGTTTGAGTAAGTACTCTCTGACACCGTATCTGATTGCAGATCTTGCGTACTCGAATTCATCATAACCGCTTAAAATAACAAAAGAACAGTCAAACTGTTCCTCTTTGGCACGTCGAACCAGTTCCAGACCGTTCATGCCTGGCATCTGAATGTCAGTAATCACAATATCCGGTTCGTAGTAACGGATCTTATCCAGTGCTTCTGCACCGTTTACGGCTGTGCCGATGACAGAGATGGAATAGTCTTCCCATGGTATTATAGATCGCAGACCGGAACGGATTTCCGCTTCGTCATCGACAATCAGCAGAGTTATGATTGATAATGGATTCATATCTGTCTCCTTTCGGCAGCTGTAGTTTAGGCAAGCCAATTATAGCATTGTGCATAATGAAAAGCAAGATGAAAGAAACAGATGAAAGCAGTTCGAAGAAAATGTTACATGAATAATAAAAAATGTGGTGTCATCATTCAACAAAATGCTTTATGATGGTACCACATCAATAACACAGCAGTATAGATTATACAAAATGAAAGGGAGTAGGAACTATGAGAAAGTCTAAGAAACTGGCAGCTATAGGGCTTGCCGGTATCATGGCAGTATCTGCATTGTCTGCATGTTCTTCCGGAAATACGGCAGAAAGCAAGGCAACAGAGAAAGAGACACAAACCGCTGCCGCTGGGGGAGAAACAAAGAAGGATTCATCTGCTTCTGGAAAGGTGAAAATCACCGTGTGGACAAACAACCGTCATGATCTGGAGTACATGAACAAGGTTGTAGATGAGTTTAACAAAACGAATGACCACATCGAAGTGGATTATGTGGTACAGACAGAGAATTACGAAAACCTGATTTCTATGGCAGCTAATTCAGGTCAGTCGCCGGATTTAATGTCTCAGGTTAATGCCACTGATTTTAAGAATTATGCAGAAAATGGAATCATTCAGCCAATCAATGATTATCTGACCGATGAATTTAAAAAGGTCAATGAGGTTGATGAACATTTATATGAAGGCTGCAATGTACTGGGAGACAAGATATACTGGGTACCAGGCGGAAAACGAAGCGGCTCCAGATTTATCTATAACAAAGAGATCTTTGATAAGCTGGGAATTGAGGTTCCTAAAAAACTGAGTGATCTTCCTGCAGTAGCAAAACAGATTACAGAGGCAGGAGCTGGTGACTATTATGGAATTATTTTCCCAGGTGCCAGCGGCCCCTTCGAGCGCTGGCTGGAGCATTCTGCAGAAATGAGCGGAATTACTGCTTATAATTACAAAGAAGGTAAATATGATTTTTCCGGTTTTAAACCATATCTTGAAACTGTTCGTCAGCTGTTTTCCGATGAAAGTGTATTCCCTGGATCCGCTTCCATGAAAATTGATCCGTCACGTGTACAGTTTTCAGAAGGACACGTAGGCATTCATGCAAATGCATCACAGGAAGCCACTGTTTTAACAGAACAGTTTCCTGCCAAGATCGAATGGGGTGTGGCACAGCTTCCTACACTGGATGGTGAGATTAAAGGAAGCGAAGCCTGCAATCCAAACTCTGGCTGGATGATGAGCGCATTTACAGAGCATCCGAAGGAAGCATGGGAAGTAATGGCGTATTTCGAATCAGAAGCTGTTTTAAAGGGTTATTTAGAAGGCGGCTATTCCCTTCCAATTTCCAAATATATGGAAGAGAAGATAGACAAGACCAAAATCGGCAGAATGGCAGATTTTTCAGGTGCAGATTATGAGGCAGTGCTTCCGGTTGCGCCTTCCGTTACTCCTGACGGAGAAAATTTCAGAGATGCATTATGGAATGCGTGTCTCCCAGATGGTGCTTCTATTGATGATACCATTGCAAAACTCAATCAGACTTACAATGATGCATTGGACAAAGAAGTGAAGATGGGCAAGACAAAACGTCTGGTCATCAAGGATTATGATCCTCTTCATCCAAATGCAGGTACAGTGGAATATCTGGATAAATAGGACTGGTATCACGGCTGCTGCAGAACAGATTTGCTGTCTTGCAGCAGCCTTTTTTGACACAGGGGAAGCAGGGGGAAACAAAGAAACAAACCAAGTTTAGGAATGTAAGGAGTGCAATGTATGAATTCAAAACAATCTTTGGGGCAACGATTAAAAAAAAGCTGGGATCATGGAGATATTCCCATGTGGCTGATGCTTCTTCCCACAATCTTTTTTATCCTGGTCATGTCGATCTATCCGTTTGCATGGCTGATCCGTTACGTTTTTTATGATTATAATGGATTTAAAGCATATTTCATTGGATTTGATAATTTTAAACGAATGACCACTGATGGAATTTACTGGAAAAGTGTTCTTCATACCTTTGAATATGCTGGCTTAAAACTTCTGTTTGTCCTTCCCCTCTCCCTGGTGACAGCAGTTCTTCTTCAGCGGAAACGGTTGGGAAGCGGCCTGATCCAGGGAATCTATTTCCTTCCTACTGTAATCAGCTCTGCAGTTTACAGCCTGATCTGGTACTTTATTTTTGCAACCTATAATGGTGTGTTAAACGGTTTTCTTCAGGCGGCAGGAATTATAAAACAGCCCATAGACTGGCTGGGAAGCGGCAAAACAGCCATGATTGCAGTGGTAATTGTCGCTGTCTGGGGGGCATTCGGAAATTATATGATTCTTTTGATCTCCGGTCTGACAGGGATTCCATCCGATGTTTATGAAAGCGCAGAGATTGACGGTGCAAACGGAATCCAGACGTTTTTTAAGATTACGCTCCCAATGCTGGGGCCTGTACTGAAGGTGGTAATTATGCTGGCTATAACCACAGCATTCAAAGATTATCAGTCGATTCTTGTCTTAACAGGAGGTGGTCCTAATAACAGGACCCATGTCATGTTCTCCTATATTTTCCAGATGGTATTTGGGACCTCCGCGGCAGCAGCCCAGCTTCAGATCGGATATGGTTCCGTGCTCAGTATCGTCTCAGCTCTCATAGTGGGGATTGTCACGATTATCTACTTGAATTTCAGCAAAAAAATGGACGACATTTCATAGGAGGGAGAGAAAGGATGGCAAAGGAAAGAACGGGTCACTCCGTAGAATCTAAGAAAACAAAATTAATCAATGCAGGAATTTTTCTCCTGCTTGTTATACTGGCACTTTTTACCGTTTATCCGGTTATTTATATTGCATTTGGTTCCTTTAAAACCAACAGTGAGCTTGTTGGGGGAGGTCTTAGTTTGATTCCCCGGAAATTTATTACGGATAATTATGTTCAGGCATGGAAAATGGGAAACTTCTCCAGATATACGGTTAACAGCCTTTTGATCGGATTTGGGGTCATGGGAGTTTCTCTCTTTGTAAGCAGCATGGCAGGTTATGTATTTTCCAGAAAAGAGTTCCGTCTGAAAAGTCTGATCTACAATGCAATGGTAATGTTCATGTTTATTAACGTGGGAAGTGCTTCCCTGCGCCCTTTGTTTGAACTGGCAGTTAAGCTTCACATGAATAAATCATTGATTTCAATCATTCTGATATCAGCAGGAAGCGGTCAGGCGACGTATGTATTCCTGATTCATGGATTTATGAACAGCATTCCAAAAGAATTGGATGAAGCGGCAAAAATGGATGGATGCAGTTTCTTCGGAATATACAGCAGAGTCATTTTACCTGTGTTAAAGCCTGCTTTGGCCAGTGTTGCCTTATTATCCTTCCGCGGAGGCTGGAATGAATACATCCTTCCTTTGATCTTCACCATGACCAATGAAAAACTTCGCCCTCTGACGGTAGGCGTTGTAGCTCTGCAGAATGCGGGAGATGGTGCAGCTGCGTGGAATATTCTGTTTGCAGGCTCGGCAATCGCCATTGTTCCCATTATCTTAGTTTATATCCTGGCAAGTAAGCAGTTCATGGGCGGAATGACAGCAGGAGCCGTAAAAGGTTAAGGACGAAAAGGAAAAGAGGAATCAAAATGACATTTGATTTGAACCAATATGGATTTATAACGAATTATCTGGTAAGCGGAAAAAAAGAAACTCTTTATTCCAGCCAGGTGACTGGAAAGGATCAGCTTGCCTGTGAAAAAGCCATGCGTCTGGAAGCCGTTGACCACAATCCGGTGATGCCGCAGGGTGCCATCTGTGCCGGTACCGTCAGCTCACTGGGACTTCCCTGGGAATATTATTACAATTTCGGCAGCTGGTTTGTTGATCAGTCCGCATTCTATCCCCTTCTTAAAAAAATCGAGCTTCATGGAGCCACTGTTTTAAATGCTCCCAAAGACATGGAAGCAGAAGCCTGGCTGTGGAGCTACGGGGCTGTAGATGTCTGGGTGAACGGAACTTACTGCGGTGGGATTGAAAAGCCTGTCTATAAACCAATCAGCAGAGGAATTCTCCGCCTGAAGTTAAGTCAGGGGGATAACCTGATTTTTATCCGTCTTCAAAATCTGGGAGTGAGAGATACCAGAACTTTGTTTGGAATTCAGATTCCCGGAGAAGAACGGCATCTGCTTAAAGTGACTCTTCCGGAAGCCGATGCAGTGAGGGAATGTGTACAGGCAGGAGAGTGGCTTACCAATATCCGCTTAACGGGAGAAAAGCTCATTTTTTCAGCAGAAGCACCGAAAGGAAGTCTCCTGATTTATGATTCCAGGCCAGTCGATTTTATGGAATACAAAGACCGGTATACATATCAGGAAATAGAGGGTGAAGCAGATGTACTTTTAAATTCCCAAATACCCTGGTTTAAAGCAGCTGTTACTGTAAACAATCAGCGGCTTACAAGAAGCTTTGAGCGTCAGGAGCTTCTGTCACCGGTATGGAGCCAGACAACAGATGAGAAAGATAATGAAAAACGGATTTATAACCGAATTGCTTCTGTTTTACAGATTCCAAGAGGGGATACAGAGAGTTTTTCCCTGTACCCGGTTCTGGCCCGCCGATATCTTGGAACGATTCATCAAGATGATGAAAAGGAGATCTATAAATCCCTGGATCAGATAGAATCAAGAAGAGACTGCTCTGATTTTCTGACCTGTGCACTGGTGCGTTATATCAGTCTCTATCCAATGGATGAAGCTATGGCCAAACGCTGCAAAGAAGTAATGCTGAATTACCGTTACTGGATGGACGAAGCGGGAAATGACGGCATGTGTTTCTGGAGCGAAAATCATTCGCTGATGTTTTTTGTCAGTGCTTATATTGCAGGAGATATTTATCCGGATGAAGTTTTTGTGCGTTCCAAAAAGACAGGCAGAGAGTTGAAAGAAGCAGCCCGTGTAAGAATTTATGACTGGCTGGAAGAAACAATAAAAGAAGGTTTTGATGAATTTCACAGCGGAGGTTATTCACCCATCACATTTGCTGCAATCTTAAATGTGGCAGACTTTGCAGAGGAAGAGCTTTCTTCCCTGGCAGTGCAGGCAGCAGACCGTCTTCTTTATGATCTGTCTTTACAGACATTTAGAGGAGTCTCCATTGCTCCTATGGGGCGGGTTTACAGGGAGGTTCTCTATCCGTACGCACAGGATATCCAGTGCCTTGTGAACTTAATTGACCCGGAGGCGCCGGATCGGTTCAGCGAATGGATTATTTTCCTTGCAACCAGTAAGTACAAGATTCCGGAAGGTTTAAAAGAGATCATGAAAAAGCCGGTATCCGTGGTTTACGGAGAAAGCAATGCCAGAATATGCGTGGAAAAGACAACCGATTACATGCTCACTTCCGTTCAATCCAAGAGAGAAGGAGAACCCCGGTCATGGGAAAACCTGTATGGAAATGAAAAGGCAGATAAGGGAAGTTTTGCTTATGTAAAGTCCTTAAACGAATGTTTTCACGGAACCACACAATTTGAACCAGGCGTATATGGTTATCAGCAGCATATGTGGTATGCGGCTTTGGACCCGGCAGCAGTGGTATTTGTCAATCATCCCGGCGGCAGCTGCGAGGCCTGCTCTACAAGGCCTGGATATTGGTTTGGAAATGGAGTGATGCCAGCTTTAAAACAAGTCAAAAACATCTTATATGGAATTTACCGGATTCCGGAAAATCACCCCATTCCATTTACCCATCTGTATTGGCCGGAAAGCCGGTTTGAGGAACAGGCATTTACCGGAAATTGGATTTTTGGAAAGGCCTCCAAAGGGTATATTGCAGTCTGGTGCAGTGAAGAACTGAAGCCATATGAGGATCAGTTGTCTGGATGCGAATACCGGGCGGACAGCAGAGATTGTGCTTACCTTTGCATTTGCGCAAGCCAGTCAGACTATATCAGCCTGCCGGTTTTTATGGAAAGCTGTAAGTGCATGGTTCCGGTTTATGATAAGGAAACAGGTACTCTGATCAGCGGACAGGAAAGTTTAAAGTACGAAAAACATGAGAATCTGACCCAATATATCTGATGCTGCAGCTTTTCTTTAGCGGTTCCATATAGATTCCATATAGAGAAGACGATTCCTTCTGGTAATCAAAATAAGACTATGCTACAATGTTAGAAAAGAGTCTGGGAAACACTACCAGTATGCAGGGGGTCTTATTATGAAGCGAACCATCAGTTTTTTTATTGCCGGGGCGATACTTTGTATGGCGGCTGTTTCGGTGCGGTCAGATCATCCAGGGATTGTTCTGAAAGAACAGCCGGTACCTCATGCTGCTGCACCGGAACATGGCCTTTCAATCATTTCTCTGGAGGAAAGCAAAAAGGAAAGCTCATCGGCCGGAAATGATATGACCGGTGGTAAGGCTTCGCTTTTAGATCCTGCCGGTTCAACACTGGAGGGGCGTTTCCTCGTTCCTGCCGGTTACAAAAGATTGGAAAAACCAGCTGGGAGTTTACAGGGATATTTAAGACAGTATTCCATGAAGCCGGACAAGAGTCCCGTTCTTTTATATGACGGTAAGGAGAAAAAACGCCAGGATGTCCACGCTGCAGTATTTGCCATGCCTTTGGTAGAAGGGGATTTACAGCAGTGTGCTGACAGTGTCATACGAATGTACGGGGAATATTTGTGGTCTGTGGGAGCTTACGATGCCATTGCATTTCATTTAACCAGCGGATTTTTAATGGATTATCCGTCATGGAGAGCAGGAAAACGTCTGTTGGTGGATAAAAATAATGTATCCTGGGTACAGAAGGCTGCTTATGATGACAGCAAAGAAAGCTTTTTAAAATATTTACGGCAGGTCATGGTATATGCGGGAACGCTTTCTCTCGAAAAAGAGTGCACCACCATCGATATAAGCAAGGTGCTGGCAGGAGATTTATTAATTCGGGGAGGAAGTCCCGGACACTGTGTTATGGTTGTGGATGTGGCGGAAGATGAATCCGGGAACCGGTGTTTTTTACTGGCTCAGGGATTTATGCCGGCGCAGGAGTTCCATGTACTGAGTAATCCTCTTCACGACACGGATCCATGGTATTACAGCACTGAGATTCAGGATACCGTTGCGACACCGGAATATTCGTTTTCCATAGACAGTCTGAAGCGTTGGAGAGAATTCCGAAAGGAATGATAGAGAGAAAAGGGCAAACAGCCGCAGTACAAGTGATTTACCTGTGCTGCGGCTGTTTTTGGTATTCAGTTAGCATTCGCTAAAAGATCTTTATGATTTTGTACATATAGTGCAGCCTGTTGCCTTACGCCTTACATTGCGCCTCTCATAACCATAATTACCATAACACAGGTAACTAAAACCACTGCAGCTGTAAGTGTCATACCCAGATTGAAACTGCGTTTCTTCTCTGATGCAGTATCAGTAAAGTTCAAAAGATTGGATTTTCTCAATGTAGTAACCAACGGCTTATAGATCAGCAATGTCAGTGCTGTATTAATTCCGCCTTTCAGCAGATTAAAAGGTACAAATGCAGGAAGCAGAAGCTCAGCCACCGCTTCTCTGGGGTAACCCATATAAATAGGAGTGATTAAATAGTTCCACAGTACCATAATCAGTGTCATAAGAAGTGTTCCGGCAACCATACCAAGAAAGGCACCCTTCATGGAGTGGTGTTTCTTATAGAGGTAAGCAGCAGGACAGACAAAAGCCACGGTTGAAAGGATGTTCATAATAAGTCCGATGATTCCTGTGCTGCTGATTGTAAACATTTCGATGAAAGAGACAATGATGGAGATCAGAGCTGCGGACATAGGACCAAATAGAAAGCCTCCGGTCAGGATAATCACATCTTTAGGTTCATATTCCAAAAACGGAACGATAGGGATTAAAGGGATCCGGATTGCCACCACGGCTACGAATGCCAATGCGCACAGCATTGCCATTACAGTTAGTTTGTTTGCTTTTCTGCTCATATTCATGATACAGACCTCCTGAAAAATAAGTAACACCTGAAAGAGTGTCTTTCAGGTGTTAAAAATAGACAGGTGTATTATCATTATTTAACACATCTTCTTTCATCCAGACTTTACTGTCGGTATTGGAATCGAACCAATTCTGCGCTCTGAGCGCTCGCGGACTTTACCGCCGGTCGGGAATTTCACCCTGCCCTGAAGACATCTGTATGCAGTTGTTCTGAATGTATTATAACATTTTTTTTATTAAATGCAATATCTAGTTGCAATTTTTTTTACTCTTTGTTATAATAGCCGTCATGGGGGTATAGCTCAGCTGGGAGCGCGAGATGTCGGGTGTGCGACCCCTCAAAGAAGAAGTAGATTTAAAAAAGTAAAATGCTGGAAACCCAGAGAAATAAAGGGTTTTCGACCATATGGGGGTATAGCTCAGCTGGGAGCGCGAAATGTCTGGTAAACGACCCCTCAAAGAAGAAGTAGATTTAAAAAAGTAAAATGCTGGAAACCCGCGTAAATAAAGGGTTTTCGACCATATGGGGGTATAGCTCAGCTGGGAGAGCGCTTGAATGGCATTCAAGAGGTCATGGGTTCGAATCCCACTATCTCCACTTAAACAATAAGCCGCAGGCATGAATGCTTGTGGCTTAAATTATAACTTATAGGGACGGGACACTTGGTAAATCAAGGGCAAAAAAGGCACGTTTTCAGTTATTAAAATGTACCTTTTTTGCCTTTGATCTAAATCGAACTAACGATTATATTTTAGAAAACATTAGTTATGGTTTCTTATACGGAGCATTGTGAAATAATTGTCCAAATATGCCATATTATACAATCATTAGATAATGAAATTAGAATAACAAGTATTATGCTAATAAATTAAGAAAGACTAGCAAATGGGTTTTGTCAAAAATAGATGAAGTTGACAAAACCCATAATAGGTCGAGAATAAAAATATTAGAAGAAGAATCTCGACATATCAATTGCTTCGTAATAATAGGTGCTTCTTGGAATTTGTAGGACAAAAGGGTGATATGATTGGAAATTAAGTGTCACAGATTATGTAATAACTATGGAGCTGAAACGACATGAAGCGAAAACATTGGAAAACAATGCTTTATATTATAATCACAATCATTTTATCAGTTTATCTTTATTTTAATATTGTAGAATCAATTCATGATCATAGATTTATAAAACTAGCTACTGAAGCTGCAGAAGAGGCCATTGAGAGTAAAGATTTTTCTTTATACAACGGATTAGAGATTATATTTTCTAAAGTTATAAAAAAAGGGGGGCAATCAATTCCAAATTGCCCTCATTTTAGTTGTAGTTTCTTCTTGCGTAGTTATACATCAAAGATAGTGATGGATTATGTATGAGGCTGATATGACCCAAGAGTTTTATAGTTTAGTATCTTACATTCCATTTTTGTAAAGGTTGGATACATTGTAAAGGCGAGAGCCTGTGTGAAAATGGAGGAAAGATGGGAAAGAAAAGTATAGTAATAGAAATGATGGAAAAAAGTTCATCTTCCTACGGCTTTCATTATGCAGCATATGAGAGCTGACTTTGAAGATTCATCAGAGAGGTAGAAGGTGTGTTTAAAAGCAGAGATTTAAATATTAGAGGAAATAAAAGTTTTAAAAAGAGATTGCATATAGTTATAATATGTGTATTACTATTAACCTTAACTGGTTGTAATCAAATTATAGGCTTATTCTCATTTTCTAATACATTTTCTATAACTCTAGATACAACAGAGAATATATCTAAAACTCAGCTTAAACTAAAAGAGACTGATATTCTACAGTTACTAAAAAAGGAACTGAAAGAACTGCGAGGGGAAACGTATGAGATTGTACAGGACAAACTGGTGGAGATTGCTTCTGTGTACGGAAATATGTTAATTAAAAAGCTGGGAGGACGTTGGAAATATAATAAACATATTGCTAAAACTGGCCTGGATATAACATTATGCCGTTGGATTAACGTGTTAGAAGTTTTTGATGAAACATGGCAAAAGGGAAAAGAGGATTTAATAATAGAAGAATATAACTATAGATGTAGTAGGGTTATTCCTTGGGTAAGTAACTGCAGAAAATTATATGGAGAAGAATGGCAACCACCGTCAGCTTCAGCTGAATGGGAGATTCCACCAATGTAGCTTATAGTTCCTTATGCAGTACTTATACAGAAAAAGAGGAAAGATGGGAAAGAAAAGTGTTGTAGTCGAAATAATGGAAAAAAGGCTGTCTTCCTATGGATTTCAATATGTGGGATATGATAATCTGATTTGGACCTTTAGCCGAGAGGTAGAAGGGATGGATGAGTATATAGCCATTCAAAAGAGTCAATGGGAAAACTCTTATGCACTAAATCTTTATGTTTATGGGATGGGTCTTCCGATATACCGAACAAAAGAGCTTACCAATGATCCGGAATACAATTGGGACTTCCTGAATTTTAACAATGAGCAAGAACAAAGAGATGTGCTGAATAAGATGTTAGATGTTGCTGAGAAATATGGTATTGATATAGATTCTACAGGTGAGTTGCTACCTTATGATAAGGAAAAAACCGACAAAAACTTAAAAGCAACTGGTGGAGATTCTAAAGTAGATTTAACTTGGGAGGCAGTAATTGACGCAACTGGCTACACTGTGAAACGCTTCACAACTGCAGGTGGTCCATATACAACAATAGCAACCGACATAACAGGTAATAATTATACAGGCACAGACGTTACTAATGGTTCTACTTACTACTACGTTGTAACTGCAACTGCTAATGGAAGAGTAAGCAAAAATTCCAATGAAGCCTTGGCTACTCCAGCTGCATCACAGACACCTCCCCCAACAGAAGTTAAATTAAAAGTAGTTTTAGAGGTTGCCGAAGCACTCCGATTAAGTGTAGTTAATGACTTAAACGTCAATACACAAATGACCTGGTCTTCTTCAGAACCAACAGTTGCCTCAGTAAACGAAAATGGAATAGTGACAGCTCTAGCACCCGGTAATACAGTCATAACAGTTAAGAGCGCGGACGGATCCTATACGGACTATATAAACGTCTTAGTTGTAGAAAATGCGGACGATTACAGGCTTGCAATTGATTTAAAAATTGGAGAGACGGCCAGACTAACAGCAGATGATTTTACAAACACAGCAAATATCACATGGGCTCCTATGGATTCATCTATTGCCAATGTAACTAGCAAAGGAAAAGTTACAGCACTGAGCAAAGGATTGGTTTTAATTAGTGCAAAGGACACAGAAGGAAATATCATTGGCCGTGTTTATGTAAGAGTAGAGTCAGTGGTAACGTCACGCCAGAATAGTATGAGGCTGTAAAATATCCAGGATTGGTGTGAAATAGTACTAAATTTGTTTGGCAAGGTTACCGATTGTCCAGATTGATACAAGATGATAATATAAATGCATTCTAAAACATAAATCAAGTGCTGAAATCCCAGAATACTATAATCACAGGAGGTGCAAATAATATAGAATAAAAAGCAAAGTACGGGGACCTGTTAATAGGTCAAATCCCAGTACTTTGCTATAAAATTGGACAAAAGTTGTATGTGATTTAGTTATTATAAATCAGCAACTCATACAAGTCTCAGCAATCTCACCATGTTTGCCACAATCATGCATACAACAATACCAGTCACTGTTGGAATAGCAAAGGAGACCAGTGTCCATTTTAAACTCTGTGTTTCTTTTTTTACTGTAAGGCATGTTGTTCCGCATGGCCAGTGCAGTAACGTGAACAGCATCGTACATACGGCTGTCAGCCAGGTCCAACCGTTATTTACAAATAGTTGATGTAATTCTGTCAAGCTATCCATATCAGTCAATGTTCCCGTTGACATGTAGCTCATAATCAAAATAGGTACTACGATTTCATTAGCCGGAAAGCCTAAAATAAACGCCATTAAAATGTACCCATCCAGACCTATGAATCTGGCGAACGGATCAAGAAAACCGGCACAATGAGCAAGCAGACTCAAATCTCCAACAAAGATATTGGCCAGTATCCAGATGACCAGCCCTGCAGGAGCTGCGACAACTATGGCTCTTCCTAACACGTAAAGTGTTCTGTCAAAAATAGAACGAACAATGACTTTTCCAAACTGCGGCCGTCGGTACGGAGGGAGTTCCAGCTGAAACGAGGAGGGCATTCCCTTAAGAATCGTCTTTGAAAGCAACTTTGATATCAGGAGCGTCATTGCAACACCAAGTACGATAGTTCCGGTCAGTATCAGGGTAGAAATAACAGATTGGAAAGCTCCGCTGGCAGCTCCGGCAAAAAACATGGTAATAATGGCGATCAGTGTTGGAAATCGTCCATTGCAGGGAACGAAGTTATTTGTGAGAATGGCGATTAACCGTTCGCGGGGTGAATCAATGATTCGGCACCCAATCATACCGCAGGCGTTACACCCGAAGCCCATACACATCGTTAGCGCCTGTTTCCCATGGGCGCAGGCCTTACGGAAAAAGTTGTCAAGATTAAATGCGACACGCGGCAGATATCCCAAATCCTCCAGTAGTGTAAATAAAGGAAAGAAGATTGCCATTGGAGGAAGCATTACGGAAATCACCCAGGCCAATGTACGGAAAATACCATCTACGAATATTCCGCGTAACCAATCCGGCGCAGACAACCATAAAAAAAACTGAGATAACGGTTTCTCCAGCATAAATAGTCCAGAGGAAAGAAGGCTGGAAGGAACATTCGCACCAGTAATGGTAAACCAGAAAATACCGAATAACATCGCAATCATAATCGGTATACCAGTTATTTTTGATGTGAGTATCTTATCAATTTTGCGGTCTCTTGCTGCATATTCTTCTTTTTCAAAGGTGACGGCTTCTCTGCAGATATTCTCACAGCACATAACGATTTTTGTGACAACCTGATCCCTGAACTGGTCGGTCTGTACGCCAGCATTCTCCATAGTGAGTTTTGCCATTTTGACCGTCTGTGCTATTTCTTCATTTTCTAAAAGATCGAAGCCAAGATGATTCTTCAGAGAGTGAAGAAGACTTTCATCCCCGTCAAGTAACTTCAAAGCCACCCAGCGACTGCTGATTTTTTTCCCTAAAAGATCAGTAAGAATTGGTTCCAGCAGACTGACAGCGGATTCTATTTCTTCACCGTAATCTACGTGCAGCGAATTATGCGCGACTTCACTATCTGATACATCTTTCACTGCATCCATCAAGTCATCTAATCCCTTTTTGGATCGTGCACTGGTCCCGATTACCGGAATTCCCAGTTTTAAGCTGAGAACCTTTAAGTCAATGCTGATTTTTTTCTTTCTCGCTTCGTCCATTAAATTAACACACAATATAACACGGTCAGTAACTTCTAAAGTCTGGAGTACCAGGTTTAAGTTTCGCTCCAGGCATGTAGCGTCAGCCACGACTATCACACTATCAGCTCCACCAAAGCAGATAAAATCCCTGGCAACTTCCTCTTCGGTCGAATTTGCCATCAGCGAATAGGTACCCGGAATGTCTACCATGATGAAATTCGTATCTTTATATCGGTACTTTCCCTGTGCGTTGACAACGGTTTTTCCGGGCCAATTGCCTGTGTGCTGATTTAACCCTGTTAAAGCATTGAAAACTGTGCTTTTTCCAACGTTTGGATTTCCTGCTAATGCGATTATCTTATCTTTCGGTGTCACCTTCTCAATATGTAAGCCGCAGTGATTTAAAACACCCGTTCCGGTTGATGCATTGGTAAGGCCCATATAAGTTATCCTCCTAAGATAATAAAATAATTGTGATCTCTTTTTTAACCATACTATTTATAACATTGATACTATAATTTTTTCAGATACATCTGACCGCAATGCAATGACTGCACCGCGAATAAGATAAGCAACCGGATTACCGGAGGGACTCTTATACAAGGGTTCTATTTCAGTCCCGTTAACGATACCTAAGTCCAGCATACGTCTTCTTGTTGCGCCATCTGAGGTCAAAGCGGAAACATTGGCTTTTCTTCCGATTGGTAGTTGATTTAATGACATTTGACTAGTATCCATAGTAAAATCCTCCTTAATAATATACTTGGTATTATAGCCCTTCTGTATCCTCCACGTAGATTTGACAAGCTGCTTTATAACTGATTTGAATGCGCTTTCCGTTCATATCAAGTGTAAGGGGACCCTCGTATGCCGCGGCCTCAACAATACGAACAGTGCCTCCAATTACAATTCCGCGTTCCTGTAAATAGTCCAACAGTATTTTTTCCTCCGTGACTCTCCGAATATGGGAGCTTACACCTACAGCAAGGTGGATAAGGGGCTGCATAGGGACGAGATCAATCTGCCCGTCGGGGTGAGGTATGGAACTACCGTGAGGACAGTATGCAGGGTGATTCAGGAACTGATCCAGCCGGTTTGTAAGGCGCTGCGGTGTAATATGTTCCAACAGTTCTGCATCTTCGTGAGCTTCGCTCCAGGAGTATCCCAAATGGCGCATCAGAAACACCTCCCAAAGCCTATGCCCCCGCACTAAGGAGATGGCGGCACGCATTCCATCCTCCGTCAAACTGGAACCTTTGTAGGGTTCGTACTGGATCAGCCCTTCCCGCTTGAGTTTTCCCAGCATTTCTGTCACAGAGGCAGGTGCAATCTGCAGGACTTCTGCGATTTGTTTATTGCTTACCAGCTTCTCCATGCCACCGAGTTTATAGATAGCCTTTAGATAATCCTCTTTATTGGGTGTCATTTTGTTTTCCTCCATTTAGCATAAATGTGCCACCAGCGTTCTAATAAGCAATACTAGAACTGTGATAATCAAAGTTAGTATCTTGCGGCAAAATAGCCGCTTTATATAATTATCCATAATAATCACCTTTTTTATTTAAGCATCCATATATTTAGGTATACCTAAATATATTTATATTATATGCCTAAAACAGTAAAGAGGCAAGTTATTTATAAATAACTGGGTAATGGACTGTCGGTTAGGGGCGGGAAACACCGTTTCTCATGACTAATTTATGAAGATAACGCATAAGGTGTTACTGCTATACTTCGAAAAATATTATGTTGAGGGAAAATGCTTATGAACAAGCCAATAGAAAACGAATTTCATACCGTTCGCGGATATCAGTTAATAAAACAAAATGAAAGCAGACTAACATCTGCTTTGGAGGACTATCTTGAGATGACATATCGATTATGTTTAGAAGAGAATTATACACGCATCAATAAGCTTTCTGAAAAGTTAAATGTCAGACCATCTTCCGCATCTAAAATGGTTTCCAAGCTTATAGAATTGGACTTCTTAAAATATAATAATCTGGATAATATCCTTTTAACTACAGAAGGAAGAATAACAGGCGCTTATTTATTGGAGCGCCATAATATTATAGAAAGCTTTTTTACATTGATAGGTAGTGAAAATGCCTTGGAGGAGACGGAATTGGTTGAACATACGCTATGCTCTTTTACCGTGTTCAGGATAAAGGGGTTGTTGGAGTTCCTAACACAAAATCCGTCTGTTAATCAGGAGTTAAAGTCATTTATGGACTTGTCTGCCCTTTCTGAAATGTGAATGCCTCTAAAGGGGTATAAACTGTTAGATAAGTGAATAAAAAGTATGGAGTACATAGAGAATGAAACTTGATTTCGTTATAAAAGGATTTAAGGGACTATTTTGGTAAAGGAGAAAAATGGTAATACCCGTTTATGTTGTTACAGGGAGCCTGGATGCAGGGAAAACAACCTTTTTAAACAATATATTTGATAAAAGGAAAGTAAAAGCTTTGGTAATACAGTTTGAGGATGGGGAAGAGGACCTCTATTGCAGCTATGCTGGACACCGGAAGCTGATGATTCCCAGGCACCTATTGGACCAGCAGCAGGAACAGATTCCCAGTAAGATTTACGAGGCGGTACAAAACGGGGATTGGGACGAGATTTGGGTTGAATGGAATGGTACAGCACCTTTTTCCTGGCTTTTATCACTGTTTTGGAACCCTGTGCTCCGCGCAGTCTGCCAGATAAAAAAGATAATTCATATTGCGGATGCTGAAAAACTGGAATTCCTCCTTAGTGGTATGGGAATTTATTTAATTGATCAGATTTCAGAAAGTGATATCGCAATTATCCGCAATTACCATAAAAAAAGCCAATATCGACATGTACGCCGTTTATTGGAAGAAGTGAATCCTGGATTAAATATTTTAGAAATGACCTCTAACAGCAAACTTAGTAAGCCGGTTTTAAGTGAGCCAGATGGACCGGTCAGTTCCTTTCTTATGGAATTTATGCTTATCATTTGCCTGTTTCTTCTGGCTGGAATCATATCTGGAACTGAGGGATTACCAATCAGCAGAATGGTGAATCTGTTTTTTGGAATGACTCTGCAGGCAGTTCCCTTTTTGCTTATTGGAATTATGCTTTCATCTGCCATTCAAATATTGATTCCCGATGGTATGCTGGAACGGTGGTTTCCGAAGTCTCTTGTTTGGGGAATGGCGACAGCATTAGTTGGAGGATTTTTACTGCCAGTATGTGACTGTGCATCTATTCCTGTTTTTAGAAGTCTGATTAAAAAAGGAATTCCACTGCCAGTGGCAATCACCTTTATGATGGCGGCTCCTGTTATGAATCCGGTTGTCTTGCTGTCAACCTTCTATGCGTTTGGCGGTAACATAGTGGTAGTCGCTGGCAGGGCAGGAATCGGAGCCTTGGCAGCAGTTTTGATTGGGTTGCTTGCTGCTGCTTTTCAAAGAAAGACCCCGCTTCTTTCGGGAAGTGGGCGAAGCCGCCTCATCTGTACATGCGGTTGTTATGAGGATAGTCCCAACGTTAAATCTCTGGCAGGAAAGCTGGTCTTTTGTCTGCGTCATGGGCAGGCTGAGTTTTTTCAGGTAGGCAAATACCTTCTGATTGGAATACTGACCGCTTCCGTCTTTCAGGCGTCAGGAGATGGGCAGCTGGCTTTTGCACAGTACAGAGGCGGACTGGCAGCTTCGATTTTGCTTATGATGGCAGCGGCCTTTATCCTGTCATTGTGCTCTTCCTCTGATGCGGTCATTGCCCGAAGTTTTGCCAGTCAGCTGCCGGCCGGGGCTGTTATGGGATTTCTGGTATTTGGACCAATGATGGATATCAAGAATATGCTGATGCTCTCCTCCGCATTTACGAAGGGATTTATAGTGAAGTTGATGCTGGTAACTATCGCAGTATGTTTCTTCCTGGTCTTTTTGTTGTATGGGATAAGGGGAATTAAGTTATGAAGAAAACAGTCAAAGTGTTAAATCCCCAGGTGTTAATTGAAATTCTCTGTCAAATGTCTTTTGGAGGAATGATCATTTATCTTGCTGCCAGCGGTGCTTATCTTCGGTATGTTACTCCGAGAATGAGGCCTTATCTGTATTTTACAGCCTGTATTATGGCATTATGGGCATTAGCGGGAGCTGGAAGATTGTTCAGACCCAGACATAAAATACGCTTGAACCACTGTTTCCTGCTGATTATCCCTGTCCTCATTATTCTGCTTCCGCATACACCACTTGATGTTTCTTCTTACAATACTATTGGTGAAGGCTCAAAGCTGCAGATAAGTAAGGCAGAACGTAAAGAGCCTGATCGTATTCCGGATCAGACGGAGGGTGCAGCTGGCCTGCCGCAGGAGACGCTTCCATTGGAAAAGCCATCTGCCAAAGTAGAAAATGAGAAGGTAATGCCAGGACTAAATAATGCAGAAAAGAAAATTATTGTATCGGATGATTTATTTGGAATGTGGTATTCGGAGCTGTACATGCATATGGAAGAATACGAAGGATATACCGTTACAATAACCGGATATGTGCTGAAGGATACTAAAGCCTATGGAGAAAATGAGTTTGCAGTGGCTCGTCTGGCGATGACTTGCTGTGTCGCTGATCTGGCTCCTGCCGGGATTCTCTGTGATTACAGTCAAGCAAAAAGTTTAAATGAAAATTCCTGGATAACCGTAGAGGGAACTCTGACTTTAAATTATGATGATTATGATGGACATAAATATGCGGATCCTCTTATTATGGTGACAAAAATAACACCCGCAGAAAGAGTGGAGGGATATGTTTATCCATATTAAAATTAAAATAATATCTTGACTTTATTATAGTAGTAAGATATTCTACAATAGATTTTTACAATTATATAAAAGATACGGTTCGGCTTTATGTCGATTAATAGAGAAGTCAGGTGCAATTCCTGCATAGTCCCGCTGCTGTAATAGCGTTGGTTTTTATGGAATATTCCAACCACTGAGAGTAATCTTGGGAAGGTTAAAAACTGCTGATTAAAAATCAGAGCGCTTAAGTCAGAAGAACTGCCGTATTTTACTGCAATTTCCTCGCGGATGACGATGGAAACAAGATTATAGCATTTATGTTAAAAAGCATGTTTTGCTGCTTTTTTGTGTATAAGAAATAATATTGTTGTCATTTATAGAAGCCTTAGTATTTGCGGGAGATGCAGATGCTTGGGCTTCTTTTTTCAGTTATAGTGTTTTAATGGGTTATGTTTCGCATCAATATGCGATGTAACAAATAAAAATTACAAAAGAGGGAGATCAAGATGAAAAAAAGGATTATCATGTTAGTTGCAATACTATGTATTATTCTTTCAGTATTAGGTTGTTCTGCAAGTAAGAGTAATGACACAGATACTTTAAAAGTAAAAACAGAAATATCTAATGAAGCAAATAAGGTGGAGAATGCTTCTGATGAAAAAACTCAAGAAGAGTATGGTGAAGTTGTAATTAAAAATGGGGATAGGACAATTACCTTTACAACAATGCCCCAAAAGGTACTATGTTGTAATTTATACAGTGCAGAAAACATGGTAATGCTTGGGCTGGAGGATTATATCGTGGGGAGAAATGTGCCTGCCAGTGATGCAGAAACTCCATTACCAGAATTAGCAGATAAATTTACAAATATTGCTGAGGTAGAACCTTCCCATGAAAATGCAGTCGCGTTAGGTACGGATTTGATTATTGGACAGGTAAGTGCATTTAAAGAGAGCAAATGGGGCTCTTATGAGATGTTTGATAACAAGAAAATCAATACGTATACCATTACAGGAACCATAGTAGAAGACGAAACAATTGAAAATGTTTATACAGATATCGAAAATTTAGGTAAGATATTTAAGGTCGAGGATAAGGCAGAAGCATTGATTAAAGAGTTGAGAAAAGAAGTCGGAGACGTTACGACAGAAGTGGGAAAACTGAAACAGGAAGACAAGGTCAAAGTGTTTGTTATGGATAGCTTTAAAGGAAATGAGATTTATACAACTTCTGCCGGGTTGCAGAGTAATCTGATTGAATTAGCTGGAGGAATCAATACGACTAGAAATATGGCAGATTCTCGTTGGTTTAATACCAGTGTTGAAACTATTGTACAGACGAATCCAGATATCATTATTTTTAACGATTATGGAAAGCAGACGATAGAAGAAAAGATGGACTTTATTAATAATAATCCGGCGCTTGCTGATGTACCGGCAGTAAAGAATAAGGCATATCTGACTGTGCCATTGGTATCTGTCATGCAAGATGCTCGTGCGGCTCATGCTTGTAGAGAATTTGCAGAATTCTTCTATCCAGAGAAGTTTAGATAATGAAGTCAAAAGATAATAAAAATTTAAGTAGAAGCTTATTATTTCCTATTTTGATAGTAGTTTTATTCCTGTCTTTGCTTTTGGTAATAGCCAATGGTTCTACGAAAATACCTTTATCAGAGGTTTATGGTATTCTTTCCGATCAGATATTTCATGGAGGAAAGGAGTTGGAAGCAGGTATCTGGTCAAGACCTGGTTATCAGATAATCTGGAATATAAGGTTGCCACGCGCATTGTTTGGAGCGCTATGTGGAGCGGGGCTCGCATTATGTGGAGCAGTTATGCAGGCATTGGTTCTTAACCCAATAGCAGACCCTTATATTCTAGGCATCTCATCGGGAGCCTCCTCAGGTGCGGCATGTGCATTACTGCTGCCGCTTCCCTTTTTTCATGGACAGTACCAAACAACCATTATGGCAATGCTTGGAGCTCTGTTATCTTCGGCGCTGGTATATACAATGGCTAAATTTGCAGGAGGAGGAAAACTTCGCCCTGTAACATTATTACTTTCAGGTACCGCAATTAATGCAGTTATGAGTGCCACAACGAGTTTTTTGATTTTTGTTGCAAAAAGCTCTGAGAGTATTGCTGCTGTTTATAATTGGCAGATGGGAAGTTTAGCCTCTGCGCAGTGGACAACGCTGTTAGTACCTGCTTTTGGTGTACTGTTTGGAGTATTGGTGTGTATATTTCAGGCAGGAAATTTAAATCTGATGATGATGGGAGATGAAGATGCTGCAGCGATGGGACTTTGTGTAAAACATTTTCGACTTGGTATGTTTGTAGTTTGTTCTATTATAGTAGCTTCCTTGGTATCTGTTACAGGAATCATCGGTTTTGTAGGTCTGGTAGTTCCCCATATTGTAAGATTGTTAATAAAATCCAGTAACAATCGTTATGTGCTGCCGCTTAGTGCAATGCTTGGAGCAATTTACCTTATGTGGGCAGATAGTGTGGCCCGTACTGCTTTTGGAGTTGCTGAGCTTCCAATCGGTATTATTACAGCATTTGCTGGAGCGCCGTTCTTTCTTTATCTGATGATTCGAAAGAACCATGGAGGAGAGGTATGAAGGTAGAGTATCGTGATATTTGTGTGACTTTAGGAGGAAAACAAATATTAAATCAAGTAAATGTATTGGCAGAAAGTGGTAAAATTACTGGAGTCATAGGTCCAAATGGCTGCGGAAAATCTACACTGTTAAAAACAACACTGGGTATCTATCCCAGGGATTCAGGAGATATCTTACTAAATGATTCTTCTTTGGCAGATTTTAGCAGTAAGCAGTTAGCGCGGTTATATGGATACGTAGGTCAGGAAAATAGTGCTGCATTTGATTTCTCTGTTTATGATATTGTGGCAATGGCAGTGCAGATACAAGGAAGAAAAATAAAAAGAGTTGAAAAAGATATTGTTATGAAGGCGTTAGAACAGTTAGATATCGCTCATATCTGTGATAGGAATATACAAAACCTATCTGGAGGAGAGAAAAAAATGGTGTTTATAGCCAGAGCCTTTGCACAAGGGGTAGATACGATAATTTTAGATGAGCCTACCAATCATTTGGATATCAAGCACCAGCTTTTTATTTTAGATACACTAAAGCGAAGTAAAAAAACAATTCTAATTGTACTTCATGATTTAAGATTAGCAGCTCACTATTGTGACAGGTTGTATTTGGTAAATAATGGATGTAACATATGTAATGGTACACCGGAGGAAGTTCTAAAAAAAGATATCGTAGAACGTGTTTTTGGCGTAAATGGATATGCTTGTGAGGCAAGAGATGGTTCTCTGGATTTTACATTACAGATGAACTAAGCAGGTATACCAATAATTTGGAAAGCATTAAAATTATTAGAAGCTTACCTTAATTGCGGAGTCTGTCTGTTCAGCAAATTGGATGCAGGTTCATTTTATGCTCATAAATTCCCCGTTAAAGGGGATTTTTTATCTATGATGATGCGGCAGATAAACTCAGGAAAGTGATCAGAAGTAAAACAAAGAAGGAATTCACAAGGCTGGTGGACCGTTTGGAAGAATAACTGGAGGACGAAACAGGAGTAAAAAGAATCAGAGAAGCCAGGGAATATATTCTGTCTAACTGGACAGTAGCGAAGCTGAAGATAAGTCATCAGGCTGGAGTTAAGCATACAGAAGGGTATGTAAGTCATGCACTCTCAAGCCGTATGAGCTCAAGACCAATGGTATGGAGCCGTAAGGGAGCGGGAAATATGGCACAGCTGCGGGCTTATTATCTAAACGGAGGCGATATGCTGGAATTAGTGAGATACTAGAATTATTGGCATCCCATATCCTCTTTATAGTTCAACGGTTGCCATATGTATACTTTTAGGGGGGTATATAACGTTATAAATATAAAAGATATACATAAATTTAGAATAAATATTAGATGTGTTAAAAAGATCCTTTTACTTATTTCTTATTTATAGGTTTACAATTTTGGTCTAAATCTCCTTTCTATATAGTGAAAAGCTTAACCGGTTAAAACTTTTTCAAAAAAATATAGAAAAGGAGAATATAGTTATGTCTTATGGAGAACCATTAAAAAACAAAGGAGAAAGTATTTGGGATTTATCAGAATTTGAAGGAAGAGATAGTGTAGATTTACTTGCAAGAATGATTTATGGAGAGGCTCGTGGAGAGAGTAAAAAAGGTAAACGAGGCGTTGCTCATGTAGCAAAAAATAGAAAGGATAAGAATAAAAAATACTTAGGAGGAAATACTTATGAAGGTGTAATCCTAAAAAAATACCAATTTGAAGGAATGACAACCAAAGCCGCAAGAGAACCTGATTTAAGCTCACAAGCATGGGAGGACTGTCTAGATATAGCTTCTAATATGTCAACTACAGATAATCCTATCGGCAATCGTTTATACTTTGTCGCAAAAGATTATTATGACAAATATGCATCAGACGATAGAATTGATCTAGGCGGTGGAAAAACAGATGTTCTTGACAAACTTGTGATAGGTAATCATGTATTTTTCAATGTATAATTCTAGTATTTAGGAAATATTAATCAGCACTCCCCATTTACTGTAGCAACTAATGGGGAGTGTTTACTTTTCTAATTAGTATTATCTATAAACTTGACTCCATTGAATTTAAAAACTTTTATGTCATCTTTTCTTTTTTCTTTAAGCGTTAAGCCATCAGATTTATAAATATAGTTGCTTAACCATGTATACAGAAGATTGTTCTCATCATTAAATTGATAACTACCTATTTTCAATTGATAGTCATCAGCAAAAACACTGCGGGACTTTACTAAACCATTCCACGCTTCTATAATTTTCCCATTTTCTAAATACCAAAGATATACGGTATAAGTATCAATTCCTGTACCACCGCTTCTATCCACTACATTATAAATTTTTTTGTTATCTATAATTATAGGATTGCAAAAATCCCAGCTAGAAATATTCCAATTTTTTTCTGCAATTAGTTTATAGTTACCATTTTTATCGTTATCAAATATATAAAAAGTTCCGAGATGTACCCCCCCACTATTTTGGGCTATTATTTCTAAATTTGAATCATTGTCTATATCAATAACTTTATATTCAAATTCATCGAAGTTTTCAGGTTTATTACTGCTTTGTTCATTAATCCAAGTGATAACATCATTCTTAGATATGCCTTGATTGCTATTTTCATTATTCTTGACATTACCGTATAATTTCCTTGTGTGAATCAATAGAATGAATACTATTAGAACTCCTATAAGGATTATTAAATAAAGTATCTTTTTACTTTTTTTCAACATATTAATTACTCCTTCTTTAATTATAAATATTTGTATACTCTTCTATCAAATAAGTATATAATAGCATATTTCATAAATAGATTAAAGTGCCAAAACATTACATGATTAGTTACAAAATTTGCAATAACTTAGTACTCTCTATAAATATAGTTTCATTGTTTTATCAATATTCTTACTAATTCATTATGGTTTCATGAAGAAAACCAATAAGGGGATTGGGAAACGTACCAAAGACTACTGTCGTGTCAGCACACTGCAGGAGCAGCAGGAAACCAGCTATGAAGCGCAGGTGAAAAAGATTAAAAGTAATCTTAACTGTATGGCAGGAAAAATAGACATGGTCATCACCAAATCCATTAGCAGATTTGCCAGAAATACGGTGGACTCATTGATGAATATTCGAGAGCTCAAGGAAAAAAATATCGCAGTGTTTTCTGAAAAAGAAGGTATCAATACACTTGAGGGGAGCGGCGAACTGCTGATTACAATCTTAAGCAGTCAGGCACAGGAGGAAAGCCGCCATATATTACTTTCGAATGAAAAATACACTGGCTCCGTTTTGCTTCAGAAGACACTGAGCATGTACTATTTACCCCATCTAATGCAATATAACAACAGCTCCGGCTAAAAGTATCGCATAGGTTGATTTATTCAACCGTTATCAACTGCAAATCCATTGATTTCCTTCTGCTTATCAACTAAAATATAATCAGAGGTGATTGATATGAAGGAAATTAATATTGCAAAAGTGCTTGTAAATAAGCGTAAGGAAAAGGGCATCACACAGGATGAACTTGCAAATTACATTGGCGTGTCCAAGGCATCCGTTTCCAAATGGGAGACGGGTCAAAGTTATCCGGACGTAACCTTTCTCCCACAGCTGGCTGCGTACTTCAACATCAGCATTGACGAATTGATAGATTATAAACCGCAGATGACAAAAGAGAATATTCAAAAGCTGTACCGAAACCTGTCGGCTGATTTTGCGTCAAAACCGTTTGATTCGGTGATGGAAGACTGCCGGAAAACAATTAAAAAATACTATTCATGCTTTCCGCTGCTGCTGAATCTGGGAATACTGATGATTAACCATGTAGAATTGCTGAAAGACCCTCAAAAAACGGCATCTTTGACTGAGGAAGCCAAGGTTCTTTTTATCCGGATCAGAGAGGAATGCGATGATGTATCGATTAACAGGCAGGCTTTGTTTATGGAAGCCCTGTGTAGCCTTATTTCCGGTGATGCCAATACCGCGCTGGAGCTGCTTGATGGATCAGTCGCGCCTGCGCTGCCTCCTGAATCGCTTTTGGCTTCCGCTTACCAAATGACGGGGCGCACCGAGGAGGCGAAATCCGTTTTGCAGGTCGGAATGTTTCAGAACATCGTCGTCCTGTTTAACTTCTTTCCCGCATATCTTACGCTATGTGCGGATGTCCCATCCAAATTCGACGAGGTACTGCGGCGCTCGCTTGTCGTAGCGGAAACGTTTGACATGAGGCATCTGCATCCCGGTGTCCTGGTCGGCCTTTATATTTCAGCCGCGCAGGGATTTATTGCTCAGAAAAATTATGATAAGGCGCTTGAAATGCTGCAAAAGTACACCGAGATCGTAATAAGCGATATTTATCCCCTGCGCTTGCATGGCGATGCTTTTTTCGACCGTCTGGACGGATGGCTGGATCAGCTTGATCTGGGAACAGATCTTCCGCGGGATGAAAAAACAATCAGGAAAAGCATGTCTGATGTGATCGTTAATAATCCGGTGTTTTCGGTTCTCTCAGATGAGCAGCGTTTTCAGAGCATAACTAAAAAGCTTCAACATAACTGCGAATAATATAAATAGGGGGTAATGTTACTATGGAACACGAAAAATTGGCGGCAAAAAAACGACTGATTATATTTATTGCGCTTACAATCATCCTTGCCTGGATCGTTTTTTTGTTGGTACCGATCTGTGGGCTCACCTATGGAAGCGGGGCGGCAGTAGTAATTTTGGCAGTCGCTATGTTTATGCCTGCGCTATCCAATTTGTTAACACGGCTTATAACAAAAGAAGGATTTGGGAATATGTATCTTCACCCCCACTTCAATGGGCATGTGAAAGAGTATCTGCTTTTGTACTTCGGCCCGACAGCCTTGTTGGTTCTGAGCGGAGCGCTTTATTTCCTGATTTTCCCCGGTTCGTTTGACCCGGAGTTTACAACTTTAAAAGGGATGGTTGCTTCAAGTGGTAAACAGGGACTTGACGTGTCCACACTGCTTATTGCTCAATCTCTGATTTTTGTTGTTATCGGCCCAATTGTAAATATCATACCCACCATGGGTGAAGAACTTGGCTGGAGAGGGTATCTGCTCCCCAAACTGCGCATTTTTTTATCTGACAGGACCGCGTTAATTATAACGGGGGCAATATGGGGCATCTGGCATTTGCCCGTTATCGTGATGGGTCACAATTACGGAACCGGTTATTGGGGCTATCCATGGCTCGGCATTCTGGCCATGATCGTTTTTTGCGTTGTGCTTGGTATTATCGAAGGATATATATCAATAAAACTGGAAAGCGTCATTCCAGCTGCCATGATCCATTCAACGGTGAACGCAGGCGCGGCACTGCCAATCATTTTCGCAAAGAGCGGATATAACCCACTACTTGGCCCGGCAATCACCGGCCTTATTGGAGGACTTCCGTTTATCGTTTTAGCTGTTATATTGCTAATAAAGGCGGGCCGTAAAATAACGTTGGGTAAAAACGAAGCGCTTCGGCAAGAATAGGGGCCGTTGGTGCAGAAATAAGGTTTTGCTCTGTTAGAAGCCTGCAACTAAATTGAGTAAATGACACAAGAAAGACATAGCTCTTCTCCAAGAAGGATGTTATGTCTTTTTTGTGCTAAAAAAGCGTGGTATCATGGACTTTGAATGTATGACCTCCTATAAAATAGTTTGAGATTCTATTTTATAGGTTTACCACAGGAATTTGAAGTAGTAGAATAGAGAAAGATTAAAATGAATAAGTACTAAACTATCGGCTGTCGAACCACTGCGCTAGCATTTTAGTGCTATATTTATAAGCAGTCATTTTTAAAAACAGGGGATTCATAGGTGAGGTGAGAATATGCGCTTAACGATATTACATACAAACGACATACATAGTAATTTTGAGAACTTTTCTAAAATAGTAAACTAAATTAGCGAATGGAAGGATAGCAATACTCTTGTACTTGATGCCGGAGATTTTGCGGATTTTAAAAGAATTGAATTGCTTGGAACCGACGGATTGGCAGCGATGGAATTGCTTGATTCTACTGGATACGATGCTTTGGCAGTTGGAAATAATGAAATATTTCAAGGGTTGGATGTGTTGAAATATATGGCTGCAAATGCGAAGATACCGTTGCTGAGCTGTAACCTGCGCTGTCTTGGACATTTAGAAATAGAAGAAGTAAAAAGAAGTATTATAATAAATAAAAATGGGTTAAGAATACTAATCATTGGGGCATCACCGGACCTTGGACCTTTTAACGAATTGCTTGGCTTTACGCTTATCGATTACCTGGAAGCAGTTCAGCATGAAATCAATGAATCTCAGGATCAGTATGATTTGTGCATACTGCTTTCACATCTTGGGATGGACAAGGATAAGGAAATAGCAGTAAAAATAAGTGGTATTGATATTATAATAGGCGGTCATTTCCATATATTAATGGACCAACCGGAAATAGTAAATGGAACGATTATCCATACTTCAGGAGCACAGGGAGAACATATTGGAAAGCTTGAAATCGAAGTAAACAGTAATCAAGTGAAACTGATAGAAGGAATTAATATCAACATTCTAAATTCAGAAGAATCTACTATAGTTCAAGAACTAATCAAACAGAACAAAAAAAAGGCTATTGACAGACTCAGTGAACCATTCTGCAGAATAAATAAAAATCTATGGCATGATGTTGTGGAAGAGAACCCTATGACGAATCTCCTTGCGGATGCCTTACAGGACTTCCTTGTGTGTGATCTTGCAATTATAAATAGTGGCGTGATTAACGGGGGGATTAAAAAGGGTGATGTTTCAAGGAAAAAGATCATAGAACTTTGTCCATCTCCTTTAAATCCCACCAGCTTTAAGATACAAGGAAAAGACTTGTGGGAAGCCTTGCAAGATTCCTTGGATACGGATTATTGCTATGCGGATGGTAAAGGTGCGGGATTTCGGGGGAAATATGTGGGAGGCTGCATGTATCAAACGCAGTAATTGAACATGATGGCAGGAATATTTTGAATATTTATATTCATGGCGTCAGCCTTAATATGGAGCAGTGGTATACGGTAGCTTCCTCTGATTATCTTCAAAGGGGATGGCTACCAAACATTAGCCAGGAATCTGGACGAGCAATATAACAAAGAATATTTGAGAGATATAATACAAGAATACGTTATGAAAGAAGTCTTTGTTGAGAAGGCATTTGCATAACGGTGGTTATTAAAATAATCAGAGTTTTGGGAGATAGAGAGGTGTCAGTTTGAATGACTTATATAAAATGATTAAACCATTCCTAAATCAAACTATATTATCTAAATATAAGTTCGGTTTTGCCGGGGAGGTGTATATTGAGGCTGATAGGTTTGAAGAAGAGTACAACCAAAATCTTCCGATTTTAGAGAAGTATTTTAGTCTGAAAAAACCGTTTTACTGTAACAGAAATTGCACTTATTATTCAACGGATTTAAATGAAACAACAGATTTAGTAAAAAATATAGTTTTTGATGCACCGATAATTTTAAATTTAGAATTATCCTGTGATAATAAAAGATATATTATATTCTCGCTCACGGAATATATGTTGTCATGTATCGCAAAATTAGTTGGTGTCATATTCTCTTATCCGTCTTTGGATGTTAATTATTATAAAGCACTTAAAGAATATCTAATAGATTTGACTGACTATATAACTCAAATTATTTTTGATGAAGAATTAAATCAATTCCCACCACTATCTTTTGACTTAATTGATAGTATAATATCAGATATGAGGGAACTTAATATTTCCGATGTCCGTGAATATTCAGAGATGGATAATATTCTTATTATGTTTATTACTTATTTTGCATTATGTGATTATATTGGGGAACACGATATTATCATTTCACCTTTACAAGGGGCTGCACTAATACCACCATTTTTTATATCTATGCAAAAATATACCAATATCATGAATCGATGTTGCGGTTTGGCGGGGTATGAATATGTTAGGTTTTCAAAATATGATAATAATCATTATTGTGAATTATCCTTGTTTGATCAGGTGCATTTATTAAGCGCTCAATATCCAGAAAGTACGAATATTTTATTGATAGATGATAATACAGGTACTGCAACTACGCTAAAATCTATTAAACAAGAATTGTTAAAATATTTTAAAAACATCTCGACTTGTGCATTAGAGTATTATTGGGAGGGAAAAATTTTCAATGCTGATTACCCGGCGTTTCAATTAGATGAAATAGATTTAATAACACCCCTTTGCTACAGATATTTTAAAATACTTGAGGAACATTTAAAATTCCTGAAGAATGAAAAAGATATTAACTTTCGGTATGATTTAGTCAAGTTTAGTAAAATAAATATGATTTATGATGAAATTGACTATTATTTATATATAAATAATAACTGTATAGAAACTTCAGCAAAAACAAGAATTTTCAGCATTTATGAGAGAATTAAGGATGTTATGGAAATGCTTTCAAAAACTAATTCGTAATTTAATATGAATTTATCTATGAGAAAGGTCTTGTTTATGAAAGAAATTATGAAATCAAGAATTAAAATTGGTGTAATTGGCGATTATGATGGCCGTCCGTCGCATATTGCAACCAATGAAGTCATAAGGCACTGTGCTTTATATTTAGGTTTAAAGCAAGAAACACAATGGATTTCCACCAAATCTTTGGAGGATGGTTGCACACAGAACTTAAACGACTTCGACGCTTTTTGGTGTGCCCCGGGGAGCCCATATAAAAGTGTGTAGGGAGCAATGAATGGAATTCAGTTTGCAAGGGAAAATAATTATCCTTTTATCGGAACATGTGGAGGATTTCAGCATGTTGTGTTAGAATTTACTCGTGATATACTTTGCCTGCCAGAAGTTAAGCAAACAGATTTTGACCCATACACATCGAATTTGTTTATATCAGCTCTTAGCTGTTCCCTTGTTGGAGAAACGCGAAATATTTCTTTAGTCAATGGTACAATGGTAGCACAGATGTATGGCTTAGAAAATTCGGAAGAGCGGTACAACTGCAATTTTGGGCTTAACGCTCTTTTCAGAAAACAATTACTGGTCCACGGATTTGTGGAAGCAGGAAGAGACAATTCTGGTGACACCAGAATACTTGAATTACCGCAGAACAAATTTTTCGTTGCGACACTATTTCAGCCTCAATTAAGTTCAACACCGGAAAATCCGCACAAGCTTATTCTGGCTTATTTGAAAAGCGCGGAGGAGTTTAGAAAAATGCAAATATAGGCAAGAGAAGTAACTGTAAATATGTATCACCGTATCGACACATGTTGAAGCGGTGATAATGATGATGTATTGTGGTAAAGATAATAAAAATAGGGGGTAGACCACAAGATATAGTGGTTCTTGCCTGAAAAATGAGCGAAAAACGGGGCTAAAAAATGCGATTTTTAGCCCCGTTTTTTTGGCTCTTCCACGGATGACATAGAATAGTTGAAGGCAAAATCTTTCCAAAGTGCTTTTAGAGATAGGGAAAAGGATGGGATATACCTCCGCAAGGTGAACGCTTAAATGGCGTTCAAGAGGTCCACTTCCGCTTAAATTTTAAGCAACAGATATGACTGCTTGTGGCTATTATTTTCACTTATGGGATGGGACACTTGGTAAATCAGGGACAGAAGTTGAAAGGCATGTTTTCAGTGATGAGAATGTGCCTTATTTTATTTGCCGTTTTTATGGCTGATAGTGTATTATTGAAGATATGTAAAGGTGACAATTTGACATCATAATCTGCAAATATCTGTAATACATGACAGAGAGGATAAAGATATTTAAGGTAATAAATATCCTGATTTAAATTATGGAGAAGAATCTTATAATAGATTAATGAATTATGATTATTTAATTGAATTATTTTACAATTTGTCATAAAATGAAATAAAGTATTGAAGATATTTATTTTAGGTCGCTAGAAAAACATATTTCAGGAGGGTGATATGTTTGATATTCAGTGTCGCAGATCATACAACAACTACGCGGGCTGGAACGATATATAAGGTAGTTGTATTTATATAATATTTCTAATGTAGAAAGAAATTATCTGGAACTTTAGAGAATTTGAAAATGGGGCTTTTGGTGAAGGAAAAGAAAACAGAGTATGTTAAAGCAATAATGGCAAGTTGAGGGTTCGAATTTATGGAGAAAATATAATGGAAGTGCATTTTATGAAAGTAATAATAGATAAGATAGATTTTATAATTTTTATAACACAATCAACAGTTTTATTAGGGGGGAACAAAAGATAACAAAATAAGAGAACATGAGGAAGAGGTGATTAATAATGGTTCTATCAGATAATGAAACTAGAATAGACCGTCTAAATAATATGGCTATTGCTAAAACAATTGTGTCTATTATCAGGGAAAGCAAAGAATCGGTCTCAATTGGTGTTCATGGAGATTGGGGTGCGGGAAAATCAAGCATTTTAGTAATGGTTGAAGATGAACTTAAATCAGTCATGGATTGCACAGAACTAGAGAATAGTGATAACACATCTGGAGATGAAGAAGAATCAATTTTGGATTATGTGAGTATTCGATTTAATAGTTGGCAATATCAAGGATTTGAAGATGCAAAAATTGCATTAATGAGTGCTATTGTTTCACAGCTAGAAATAAGCGCAGAGAATTATTGCAAAAAACATAAAATAAAAGGTGGGATTGAGGAAGTAAAAAAAATTGGTTCAAGAATATGGAAAAATCTTGATAAATTGAGTATTGCAAAGAACATTGGAAAAATAGGTGTATCAATTGCAACAGGAACAGCACCAATTGTTTTGATAGAGATACTTGCTAATATTGTAAGAGAAACGGTGACAGATCCTGAAAAAGCTGGAAATATGATTGGGATGATAGGAGATTTAATCAAAGAGCCATCGCCGGAATCCTCAAGTTATAAAGAAATGGAAGAATTTCGAAATAATTACAAAGAACTATTTGAAAAAGCACATGTAAGAAAACTTGTTGTACTTATAGATGATTTAGATCGTTGTTTACCCAAGGTAGCAATAGAGACGCTTGAAGCTGTCCGTATGTTTTTGACATTGGATAGTACTGCTTTTGTTATTGCTGCTGATGATGCAATGATTCGATACTCAGTGAAAGAATATTTTCCACGAGTACTTGAGCAGGATACCGAGAATTTAGACGCGGTTTCCAAAATTAATTATAGTCGTTTCTCGGATAAATACTTAGAAAAGCTTATCCAGATACCACTTCATATTCCGAGAATCGGTATAGCAGAGGCTCAACTTTATGTTTTGCTTTTATTAGTAGAAGCAGAACTGGGAGAATGTGAAGAATTAAAAAATCTCGAAAAAATTGTAATTATTAAACTACATAAACCATGGGCATTGGAATCTCTTTCCACTACAGAGATAAAAAAGGCGCTTGGAAATAAGTATGATAATGCTATTGAGAGGGTCAAAATTGCACAAAGTATAGATAGAATATTAGCTGAAAATACAAGCGGGAATCCTAGAAATATAAAACGATTTATCAATATGCTTTTATTGAGAACTGAAGTTGCCCAGAACCGTGGATTTGAATCTGATGATTTAGAAATGGCCGTTCTTGCAAAAATGATGTTGGCAGAACAGTATAATGGTGAGTTTTATAAAGCCCTAGCTGGTGAGTTAAATGAAGAAGGTCACTGTACTGCATTTGAAGGTCCATTTGAAGAAGATAATGAAAATATTACTGAAAAAGAAAAAGTAATATCAAGTAAAACGAAACAAAATAATTCAGTAAAGCCAAAGAATGATATTAAAGTTGAAAGCATGACAAAAAGTGAAGCACAGGAAACACAGACGATTGCAGTAGTTAAGAATGATTCTTTTAAGGCATTTTTAAATCAGGAGGATGTTAAAGCATGGATGCAAATAGAACCGTCTTTAGTAGGAAAAGATCTTAGACCTTATTTCTTCGCTTGTACTGAAAAGGTGGATTTCTTTTTTGTTAGTACGGAAGAACGTTTGCGTGAGTTGATTTCAGTTGTTCGTGCTGGGAAATTCAATACTCTTAAAAAGAAAAAAGATATTCAAAAGCTAGATGATTCAGATGCAAAGAGATTAATGAGAATAGTTTTTCAGGATGTATTCACACGAAATCTTTCGAAAAATGAACCACCCAAAAGCATTGAAGGAATAAGAGTTTTGGTAGAATATCGACCAGAACTCCAAGGTGACCTTGTAGACTTATTGATGACATTACCATTTGACAAATTAGGAATTTGGTCAGTGGGAGGCTGGGATGCTTGTATACCAAGAACATCTGATTCAAGAATAAAATTGAAACAGTTTTTTAAGAGTATAGAAGAGAATTCCACAAATACGATAATAACAAGTACAGCAAAAAGCGCACAGGAGTGATAGATATGGGAACATCTACAAGAAATAAAGGTCAATCAGGTCATACACCATTAGTACCTTCATGGCTTGATGAAGGTACTAATGGTGAGGTAACACCGGAGTCCACAGGAATGAAGCTAATTCCGCCGGATGGAGATATAAATCGATTCACAGGTTCAAGAAAAGCATTCACACAATATGTTTCGGGTGGTGGGCGTGATGGAAGTTCAATGAGAAGGACAGTGTCACGATATGTTAATCATGCACTTGGAGGAAGCACTAGGGCCACAACACGATTGGGTTCTGCACGAAGTAGCACGGCAAGACTATATGGAGTTTTAAATAATTTATCAGAAGTTGGAGGAGTCAGGGAAGTAGCACATCAACTTTCTATAAATAATTTGGAAGGACTTACTGCCTCGGAGTTTTTTATCAAAATAGCTACATTCGTTTGCCCAGATGGTGGGACAAACGATGAAGGTTTAGTTAGATCTGCGTACTACGATTCCATTACAGACAATGTGGACTTATATGGAAAAAAAACAGAAGAACTTACTGCTGATGAGTGTTCAGCTATATTGGAAAAATTTATGGGTAAAGTTATTCTTGAGCATATTATGAATGATATTGCTAACCAAATTATTACACTTCCAGATGATATTGAACAGGTTTCACATATAGAAGGATTAGTTGAACAGCATATAAAACAAAGTGTTTCTGATGCCTGTGCAGAAGTGAAACAAAATCGAATGCAGATGACAAATGGTAGAGCACAAGAAATTACAGATTCGATATATCAGAAAACATATGAAATACTGGAAAGGAAAGGTGAATAAGCATGTATAGATATCATTTATGTGCTTCGTTTTATAAGGATTTGAACGTAGCAGAATTTGAAGAGCGTACAGAAGAAAGTATGATAAATGTTAAACTACCGATGCTTACTTCATCTGGGAATTTTCGTTTTGGACTTCAAACAACAATTAATGAGCTTCGTAAACATAATATTTATCCATCAGAAGGTGGATACGATGCTATTATTATAGGATTAATGGTTTATATCGCTGATATGAAAATATCTAGGAAAAAACAATCACAAGACTCGTGGACAAGAGAAATCATTCTTTCTATTCCGGTATATGATGATAAATGGAAGAACCAAAAGGAAATTTTGGAGCGAATGCTGAAGTTTTTAACAGGTGATTTATGGACACTTAATTTTTCTAAAAGAGAGAGTGATTTTGTTGAAAAGGATAAAGAAGCACAACGTACTGATAAGTATAAAATTGCTTCATTGTTTTCCGGGGGAATGGACAGTTTGATAGCTTCAATTAATTATATGGAGCAGAAGCAACCTACATTGTTGATAAGTCATGCAGGAGAAGCCAGAGTAAGGCATTGGCAAACAGATTTGTTACATATTTTAGATATGGATTATCCTGATGTATATCATGAAAATGTATATCTTTGGACAAGTCTTGGAGAGATTGATTTGCCGTATGCAGATGAAGATAAAAATCAGCGCAGCAGATCATTTCTATTTATTGCAATTGCAATATTTGCAATGAGTGGAACAAAAAATTGTAAACAACTGCTTATGCCTGAGAATGGATTAATTGCATTAAACGTTCCGTTGGATTGCACTCGAGTTGGTTCACATAGTACGAGGACAACGCATCCCTATTATCTTGAATTATGGAATGAAATTAGTGAAAATCTATATGGTTTTTCAATTATAAATCCATATTGGAACAAAACTAAAGGAGATATGGCAGCTGAATGTCTTAATAAGGAAGAATTAAAGGTTGCAATAGGAAAGTCTTATTCATGTTCATCCGTGAATAATGCTAATATTCGTAGTGGACATTCTCAACATTGTGGACATTGTTTACCATGTATTATAAGAAGAGCTGCAATGCACCGTGCTTTTGGTGATTATGATACTTCCGAGTATTTGTATTCCGATGTAAGTGATATAGAAAATAATCGTAGCCTAGTAGGAGAACAATTACGTTCATTTCAATATGCTATTAAGAAGTTAAAACTCAATTCAAAGATTAAAGATATATTGATTCATAAACCAGGACCTCTTGAAAATGTAGAAGCATACCTTTCTGAACTTTCCGACATGTATTACCGAGGACTTATGGAAGTGGATCAGTGGATTAAAGATAGTAAGGAGATAATAGAATAATGTTGGTTGATACACATTTCCATTTGGATTTAATGGATAATATGCAATGCCTCATAAAGGAGTTTAATAAATCAGATGTTGGGATAATTGCTGTTGGAACCACTCCGCTGGCTTACGAAAGAGAACGACAGTTTACAAAAGATGTAGATAATATAAAAGTTGGTCTTGGTTTACATCCACAACTAATGAGGGAAAGAAGTCAAGAAATCAGCCAGTTTCTAGTTGAAATGTGCAATGCAAGATATGTTGGTGAAATTGGACTTGACTTTAATAGAAATTTTGTGGAATCTAAATTGCAACAGCTTTCATGTTTTCGGAAAATTGCTAATGCATGTTCCACTGAGGGGAAAAAGGTATTATCTATTCATAGTGTAAAATCAGCTAGATGCTTGATTGAAATATTGGAGGAAGAAAGAACTTTTCAAACTTGCCAGTGTATTTTTCATTGGTTTTCTGGAACTGCTTCTGAACGTAAATTAGCAATAGAAAAGGGGGCATACTTCTCTATTAATTCTAAAATGCTGAAAACAAAAAGCGGGCAAGATACTATTAGAAGCATTCCAAAAGACAGGATTCTATTAGAGACAGACGCACCTTTCACAATGAAGTTTAACTCTGTTGCGGGGTTAAAAAATGAACTTGAGAATATTGCAAAGAGTATTTCAGATATTCGCAAAGAAGATTTGATATTTCAAATAGAAGAAAATTCAGAAAAAATAATTTATTAATTTGGAAAAATATCAGGATCCAGATCCAGTGTTGATATACTGTAAATCGTTTTGTCAAAGCAAATACAGGAAAATTGGATTTTGCAATGTGGGTTAATGCTCACCTTTATATCAATAAAATGGATTGAGTTAGCCAAAGTCCATATTCGAAAGGAAATTCGTAAAAGGACGAATTTCCCATTATGAATAGATAGTTATCCGAATTAATGCACCAAAAAACAGATACCTAGTGGTTAGATATCTGCTTTTATTTAAACCAGTAACTGGTGCATTACTTTGGATAATTGTATAGCACGAAACTGCGGTTGCCAGTAACCTATGGGGATTGAATAAGAAATTTTGTTCTTAGAATTATATATTTTAAACAAAGTAAATCTGAAATGAAAAAAGTTTCCTTTGTAATCACAGAATTATAAGGTAAAATAAGCATAATTCCCCCTTTCCCCCGTAATTATATTACCGGGAATAAATGAATTATTAAATAGAAATATTCAGGTTGTGTAATAAGCATATCGGTTAAGCTTTGTACTGTTACAACAAGGGCAAAGAAATGCTTTTTTACCAATCAGTTTTTCGATTAATTCTGTGGTGGATAAAACTGTTCTTTCCATGATTGGTATATTGGTCAACACCTTGCAAAGCTTTAACTTTTTCGTTTTATTACGATTACCAAGGATCCCGTAGTGGCGGATTTTCATAAATCCGCTGGGTAATACATGTAAAAGGAATCTTCGAATAAATTCCTGTGCAGTAATGGTCATGACTTTCCATTTGTTATTATTTTTATAGTCACGCCATTTGAAAGACACATTGCCATCCTTACAATCAAGGATACGGTTGTTTGAAATTGCTACACGATGTGTGTACCGGCCTAAATATTCAACAACAGTTGCAGCTGTTTTGAAGGGCGGTTTACAGTAGACAACCCATTCCTGTTTGTAAATGGGAGTTAAAAAATTCTCGAATTCTTGCAGGAATTCCAGATGTTTTATTTGACCATGAAATTTCAATACACCGTCATAGAAAGCATTTTTCAATAAAGCAAGAAACTTTCCACGTAACTTCCGCGATACTACTTTGACCGGAAGAAAGAATTTCTTTTTAGAAGGAATCCATTGCATGAGTGGATTTAATCCTCCACCTGGAACAATACAATGAATATGAGGGTGAAACATTAGATTTTGCCCCCATGTATGAAGAATACCGGTAAAACCGGTTTTCGCCCCCAGATATTTTTTATCTGCAGATAATTCAGCTAGAGTTTCTGCAGCTGCCTTGAACAGGATATTGTAACAAGCTTCCTGGTTTTGCAGAATAATAGGATGAAGTGTGTGTGGGACTGTCATGACAACATGAAAATATCCTATATTTAGCAGGTTGAATTTTTGGTTATCAATCCATTTTTCTTTAGTCAGAGTCTGGCATTTGGGACAATGACGGTTTCTGCATGAATTATATGAAATTTGTTTATTGCCGCATTCGTCACACACGGTGATATGTCCACCTAAAGAGGAAGTACGACATTTTATCAAGGAATTCACAACCTTCTTTTGTATGTAAGAGATAGAATGATTTAGGCAGTAATCGTCAGCATATTGAATTAAGATATCTTGAAGTTCTGGCATTTATTGAACCTCCGATTTTAAAAACAGCGTATCGAGAGGACTAGTAAGGCTTTCTTCAAAGTTGCTTAGGTGAAGGTAACGGACGGTAGACTTGATATTGGTGTGTCCAAGTAAATTTTTTATCTGGCAGAGATCCACTCCATTTTCAAGAAGATGTGTGGCAAAACAATGCCGTAATGTATGTATAGTAGCGGGTTTTTGAATTCCTGATTGACGGAAAGCCTTTCTAAAAATATCAGCAGCGGCTCTGGTTGTCATTTTATTTTTAGAACGGTTAAGGAAAAGATAATGGTCAGGGTGTTTCGGCTTATAAGCATACCAGTACTTTGATAGAATATCCAGATTTGTCTTTGATAAGAGGGTAAACCGATCTCTTTTACCCTTGCCCTGACGGATCAGAATACGCATGGAAGAAGCATAGATATCACTGGTTTTCAGATTAATAATTTCAGAAACACGGAGTCCACCACCATATATAGTCATAAGCATTGTTTTATCCCGAAGAGAATCCGCTGCGTCAAAAATCTTCTGGACTTCCTGCATGGTAAGTACAGTGGGATATACATAGACATGCCTGTGATGTGGAATATCATAGAAATTGAGATGACGGTGGAGAATAGCGCCATAGAGAAAGCGAAGGGCACTGTTATACCCATTCACACTTGCGGGAGAAAGTTTTTTTACATCTAATAAATAGAGCAGATATGTACGTATATCTTGTTCCGTAAGTTCTTCCAGCGGACGGTCTGCGTAGAGCATGAATGATTTAGAACGAATCATATATTCTTCCTGTGTGTGTGGGCTAAATCCACGGAGGTGAATTTCCTCCTCTAGTTTCTGTAGAATTTCTTCATTTGTCATAAGATATGACCTCCTATAAAATAGTATGAGATTCTATTTTATAGGTTTACCACAGGAATTTGAAGTAGTAGAATAGAGAAAGAGTAAAATGAATAAATACTAAACTATCGGCTGTCGAACCACTGCGCTAGCAGTTTAGTGCTATATTTAATATTGGTATTGCATTACAAAAACAAGGTTAAAAAGGAGTTTTTTCTGCTAAAGAAGATACTCCTATTTTTTATGCCCTTTTATAATAGATAAAACAACAAATAAAGGAGTGAACTGAACATGGATAGTATTATTTGCAAAAGGCTTTCATAGAACAGGTGAATAAGATACTGCAGACGCTAATACATGTCAGCTGGATCAACCTGGACTGACTATGTTGTGAATATCGGTGAGGAGTAGCAATTCATATCCTCCTTCAGTATCTCGTATAAGTAAAAGTTGAAAGGAGCAATTCCAATGAGCGGAAAAGAAAATAATAAGATGGAATCTTGCGCTATCTTGCGGCCTGCCTCTTCCGGTGAGACAGGTCTTTTTTATGCCTTATCCAAGGAGCAAGATGAAAAGTTTGGAACTGTCGGCCACTTGCGGATTGATTTCGGCAGTAACGGTCATGAGTTCTGGCATACATGGTGGTCACGTGATTATGAAAGACCATATAGCTCTGCTTTTGAATCCGATTTAAAAATGGTAGTTGATGCTCTGCGGGACAATGGTCCGCTGGAAAGTTTCAGTGCCATGCAGCAATATTGTTCCGTACACGGCGGAAAAATCGAGGGTAGCTGGCAGCAGAATTACGGGTATGTCATGGAAACAGAGCATTACCGCTACTGCCTGCGCTGCAATCCTGCCTTCGGAGATTACCAGGCATACTTAACGGTATATGACCTGCAGATACAACAGATGAACTTAAAACAGGAAGCTGCTGTGCCGAATGAAACGGCAGAGCAAATCAATGAACATGAAATTAAGATGGGAGGAATGTAACATGAAGAAGCATCCAGAATGGCTTAAGTTTATGAAGGAACAGTATCCACCCGGTACGCGAATCAGGCTTGTTGAAATGAATGATCCCTATTCTCCGGTGTCGCCCGGCACTGAAGGAACAGTCAATTTTATTGATGACCAATGTCAGCTCCACATGGATTGGGATAACGGACGCACTATTGCTCTTATCCTTGGTGAGGATCGTTTTCGTGTGATTCCAAAGCAGCTTCATACATTGAAGTTATATATGCCACTTACCGTCAGACTCTATGAGAAGAACGAATGGGGAGATACGGAGAATAAACCGGTGGTGCTTGATAACCGAACTGCACTGGCTCATGAAAATGATATAGTTGCCGCTCTTTTGAAGGCGCGGATACCACAGGAAGCAGAGCGCGGTCTCATGGAATATTACGATGAGGATGACAGTATCAACAGAAATGTCCAGTCCTATGTCTTTACAGTAGAACCAGTTAACGGTAAATTGATGGGAGTAGCTGAGTGTCGGGTGCATGGTGAACTGACTGCCGAGGAACTTGACCTGCTCAAGGAGGCAATCATTGGTCAGGCTGCTGATGGCTTTGGAGAGGACCAGGAGCAGAGGCCGATTAAAACTTCGGCTGGAGAAATCTATGTTAGTTTATGGAATGGCGGTAATAGCTGGAGTATAATGACGCAGGAAGAACTGGAACAGGGGCAGAAGATGGGCGGTATGCAGCTTGGATAACCAATCTCACATATAAATTACAATATAATTTGCGTTCTTTGTTTTCATTGGAAACTGAGAGACGCTCTTTTTTTTACAACCTAATAATAACATTTTTTAAAATGGGCGCTGTCTTTGAAAAAAAGATGGTGCCTTTTTTATTTTCAGCGAAAGGAGTGCAAAGCATGAATCAAAATACAAAACCAACAGAAAGAAAAGGTACGGGAGCAACCAGTTTACCCAAACGCTATGGGGTCTCACTGCCACAGGATCTCTCACGCTGTGATGGCTGCCCATACCCCCAAGTCGGTTTCATCTGCTGGAGTCCGGATGGAACCTGTATGAAATCGGATGTTGATGCGATCAACCGCCGCAGCAAGGACAGGTGAATAAATGAACAGCATCATCAGCTGGGTGGGCGGAAAGAAGGCGTTGAGAGAGTTGATTTATCAGCGAATGCCCAAAGAGTTCGGACGTTACATTGAGGTTTTCGGCGGTGGTGGCTGGGTGCTGTTTGGGCGTCCCATGGATACTGCCATGGAGGTGTATAACGATTTCAACTCCGACCTGGCAAATTTATTCAAGTGTGCAAAGGAGCAGACTCTTGACCTGGTTCGGGAGCTGAACTTTTTGCCGCTGAACAGCCGGGATGAATTTAGTGTACTGCGCAGGTATCTCTCAAAGAAGGAATTCACCAGCGAGTATCTTTCAAAGGAGCTGGATCTTGCTGAGTGTCACCTACCTCCACCTGATTATGAGGACATACAGCAGATTCTAACGGAGCAAGCGGTAATGAATGACGTCAAGCGTGCCGCTGCATTTTTTAAGCTCATTCGCTACAGCTACGGAAGCGGCTGTACCAGCTTTGGCTGTCAGCCTTTCGATATTCGAAAGACCTTCCATCTGCTATGGCAGGCCAACATTCGTCTAAGGGACACAGTCATTGAAAACAAGGACTTTGAAGATCTCATCCGGCAGTACGACCGGGAGAATGCCTTTATTTACTGTGACCCTCCCTACTATCAGACAGAAGGACATTATGCGGTAGAGTTCAGAAAGGAAGATCACTATCGCTTGCGGGATACGCTGTCAGTCTGTAAGGGTAAGTTTTTGGTCAGCTACAATGACTGCGAATTTATCCGGGAACTATACCAGGAATTTCATATAGAAGCAGTCAGCCGTCTTAACAATCTGGCACAGAGATATGACAACGGAAGTGAATACGCGGAGGTATTTATCTCCAACTATGACACCGGGGAACGGCTGAGGGATAGGCCATTACAAATGAATCTTTTTGATTCTGAACTATTTTTCAGTGAGTCTTAACCGGAAAAAACAAATATGAAGGAGAAACTTATTATGAAAATTATGAAAACAAAAGCGGCAGTCGACCACCATGGGCTTCTGACTATTCCTGTGATTCCTGCCGGACTTACCCCCGGTGAACAGGTTGAAGTGGTGCTTGCATCCAGGGGAGATGAAGCAGCTCCACTTCTTTTACTTACGCAGGCAGGGATTGAAGTTGCCATACCACTGTGCGCTCTGCCGGAGGAGAATACGCTGGATGAGAAGGATGAACCAGAGGAAGAGGACGGTCTTAATCTTCCCGGAGAGGTGCTGGAGGGGGCGGGGATTTCTGCCGACAGTGATCTGGAAATCATCTGCGGCGATGGTGCTATTGTTATTTTAGCCTCGGATATTTTGAACCGTCTGCCGGAGGAACTAGCTGGGCTCTTTCAGGAGCTTGGAATTCACCCCGATACTATTCGGGAGGTAATGAGGAAGGAGGGATACTATTTATGAATTCAAAAAAAACATACCGAATTATTGACTGCAAGGGCCGTGTACTGATTCCAAAGGAGATGCGCTCCGCGTCTGGATTGGACTATGGCGATATCGTAAAGATGAATGTCCGCCAGGGTGCGGTCAGTATTCAAAAAGTGGAGCTCATCGAGGTGGGAGACCAGTCCCCGGAAGCGGTGGAAGCCTTCGTCCGTGCAGCCATTAAGCAAATGCCAGATGGCACACGTCTTGGACTGATTGGTGAATTGACGGAGCTACTGAAGCAACGAAAGGAGGAATAAGTCTTGGAAGAAAATATGCTTTTTACCCCTCTGGATTGCCGGAAGATTGGATATGACTTTTCTATTGCCGGCAAGGTTGTCATTCTTTGCGCCTCCTCTCTGCCTGAAAATGATAGAAGTGCGGAGAATCAGCTGTATTTTTGTACCGGAGGCTTCGGCAGCAAGCCCAATCCCAGCGGACGGGCGGTTTTTGCCGTGTCTCTGGAAAACGGGGAGCAAACACGCTGGAACCGCAGCGATATCATGGGTATTGCAAAGCCGGAAATCCTAACAGACCATGCCAGGCTCCAGCTTAGTCAGATACGCCCAGCAGGAGCGCTGGATTTAAAAAGCCATCAACCGCAGTACAGCGGCTATTGTTTTCTGCCAGATGGTCGCTACACCTCCGGCGTATGGCTTTGCAGCCAAAAGGAAATGCAGGAATTTATAGAAATGCAGATGGATTACCAGCATAGAATTATGATCTGCGACCGGAATGACTTCTGCGTATTTGAGATGCAGGAGGGAAAGCTCCTTTATCCAACGCAGGAAATGCTGGAAGCACATCAAAAGGAACAGGAGCAAAATGGCGGTATGGAGTTTAAGCTATGAAGATTACATACTTTAACTACTTTTATCAAAAAAATGAAAGGAAGGTACTCTCATGACAGATAAAAAAAAGAAGAGGGTCGGCGTGTTTGCCATCCTCCTTCTATTCCTGCTGCTTGGCGGCGGTTTTTTTATTTATACCCAGGAGCGTCCGGAATTGTTTATACCGAAGGATGAAATAATTACCCGCGGTGAATTTGCCGCAATTTTAGTACGGGACATTTCGCTGGATACGGCGGATGCAAAAAAGGAAACAGCCAGCTTCCCGGATACCCGCGGTCACTGGTCGGAGAAGTATATTGAGGCACTCATCAATGCGGGGATCATTGATCCTGCTGATTATCCGGATGGCTTTAAACCAGATGAACCAATTACCCGTGCAGAGATTATCAAGATGCTGGTGCGTATCAGCGGAAGGGATGAGGAGGCCAAGAATACCAAAGGTCAGAGTGGATATGACGATGACAAGGATATCAAAAATGGTGACAAGGGCTATGTCATCATTGGCAGGGAGGATAACATTATTGGAGATGAGGATGGCGGAAAATTGAAGCCGAATAAACCAATCACCAAGGGCGAAGCAGAGAAAATGATTGATAAGACAAAGCAGCTGCCTATTCCAACCTCTGAAAAAACCAAACCAACGCCAGAGCCCACTATGCCTGTTCCGGTGGAGCCAAAGCCGGTGGAGCCTACGCCAGAGAAGCCTACACCTACACCTACACCAAAACCCGGACGGGATTCGGATGACCACGGTGATTCTGGCGGTGGTTCCTATTCCTATCCAGATACGCAGGTGCGCTATGAGTTTCCCGTCACCGCTCATACCGATACTGAAATTAAAATCATGCCGATATGGAAATACATGGAGAGCTTTTCCTGGTCATTGACGAAAACTGCTGCGGATGGCTCCGAGCAGCAAATGGAGCTTGCCGGTATCGGCACTCTCGGTCTGGAGGGAGGAACGCTCCAGTTTAAAGAACCAGGGAAATACACCCTGACCGCAGTTGCAAAAAATGTCAGAGGAAAAGAAACTCTGCTCGCTAAAACAGTGACCATTTATCCGACGATTGACCTGACCTTTGCCCTGCCTGAAACGACGCACACAGACAAATCCGTTACGCTGGCCTACTCTTTGGAAGCACTCTATGGATATGACATTGTGTGGACAGCAGAAAAGGACGGTAAAGTGGTTCAGCCATCCGATATTCTGGAAGGTACTCTCTCTAATGAGGGAGGCAGCTTTGTCTTTAAAAGCAAGGGTACATACACCCTTACTGCCACGGTCATGGATAAAACCGGGCGCATCTTTATCCATACGGAAAGAACAAGAGTCTATCCCGTTGCGGAGATTGCATTCACGCTTCCAGAAGCGTCTCACACCGATACCGCCTTGGAAGTTACTGTAGCACGAACGAATGCAGATGAATTACCTGTGGTCTGGAGCTTAATGAAAAACGGTGAATCGGCTGAAATCAAAGACGAGCTGGAAGATTCCCTGACCAATGCGGGTGGAAAGATTCGATTTAAGGACAAGGGGGTGTATCGGATTACCGGTACGCTAACTGATGAAACTGGCAGAGTCTTTGATACTACGCAAACTATTATTATTTACCCGGTAGGCTCTGTAGGTTTTTACCTGCCAGAAATTGCGCACACGGACAAGAGTGTTCAGGTAGAAGCCACATTCCAGAATCTTGGGACTTCTGAAATCCGGTGGTCACTGACCCGAAACGGAGAAGACATCACTCTTTCTGATTATCTTGAAGGAACGCTAACCGATAAAAACAGTACCGTCCGTTTTAAGAAAAAGGGAGATTATGTTTTAAAAGCCGCCTTTACAGACCCTGCCGGACGCAGTTACAGCTATACCTCACCCATTAAGGTTTATCCGGTTCCAGGTATTACCTACCAGCTGCCGGAAACAGCCCATACGGATACCCCCGTTTCTGTGATTACCAAAATCATGGATTTGGATGGCTTAACTGTGGAATGGCTGTTAGAGAATAGCTTTGGATTCCAAAATCTTGCGACTTATCTTGATGGTACGCTCACAAATAACGGCGGCACGATCCGCTTTAAGCACGCCGGAGTATATGAGCTCATTGCAAGAATCACCGATGAAACCGGGCGTGTATTCCTGTATGAAACTGGAGGAAAAATTGAAGTACTTCCGGTACTGTCTCTTTTTTTCGAGCTTCCGGAAGCGACTCACACCGACCGAACGATTGACCTACGTACCCGCGGTCACAATAACACACTGCCGGTAGAATGGGCGATTACAAAAGATGGAAATCCTGCGGAACTTACCAATGTGCTGGAGGGCAGCTTAAATGCCTATGGCGGGAAAATCTGTTTTAAAGAAGTAGGAACTTATACCCTGACAGCTTCTATAACCGACGCATTGGGGCGGATATTTTCCTACAGTGCCAGTACTACAGTCTATCCAGTTCCTACGATTACACTAAATGTACCTCTCGTCTGGTATACAGGTGAAGCCGGAATAGTAACCGTCAGCGGTACGGACCTGGAGAATCTCACTGCCAGCTGGAAGATTATTCAGGACGAAGGAGGCTTGGAGCCTTATGAAATCTACGCCTCCGGAACCCTTACCAGAATGGGCGGTACAATTACATTCCCTGCAAAGGGTAAGTATCGGCTGATTTTGACAATGACAGACCCTGCCGATCGTACCTATGAAAGAACCCAAAACTTTACTGTATACCCAATCCCTGATATGAACATAAGTATTCCAGCATTGACCTACAGCGGAGATTCTATAGCGGTCGATGCCACACGTTCCGAGCTGGATAATATGAGTATAGCATGGCTCCTTTCAGTGGATGGCGGAGAAGCAAAGCCCTATACCCAGCATGCTGATGGCTCTCTTTCCGCGGATGGCGGAAATCTGCGTATCTCTACAGACAAAACAATAGCTGTAAAACTGGTGGCAGAGGTAACTGATTTCAACAGTCGGAAATTCACCTTTACTTCCAATACCGGAACCATCAAGCCCATTGCCAGTTTCCCGTTTATGGTTCCATCTAACGTTCACATTGGTTCCGGTTTTCAAGTATCTCTGCCGTCAGCTACCGGACTGGACGGTAGAATCCTCTCGTGGTCATTAACAAAAGGAGGCAGTGCCGCCAGCTATACCGGAAGCCTTTCTAACAGCGGCGGTAATATTTCTATCAATGTCACAGGAAGCTATGTCCTGACAGCCAGCACTACTGACAGCATGGGCCGAACCTTCAGCTATTCCCAGAGCTTTGCGGTCACTAATAATGCGCCGAACAAGCCAGTCGGATATGCCTCAGTCTATAGAACTGCTCGGAATGGTAAGCTGTTGGTAAACATTACTGCATCAGCTACAGACCCGGATGGCGATGCAGTAACGCTGGAATACGCAGGTAACACTGCGGATAGCTACTATGCTGTGGGTACCCATACTGTTAAGGTACGTGCCAAAGATGCATGGGGGTGGTATTCTGACTGGACGGATATTACCTTTACCGTAACTAATTCTGCACCCAGCACTCCAGTCATTACCCGTACACCAAACGGAAACAGTATAGCCCCTGGTGTTCCTGTCACCATTACTGCTTACAGCACAGATCCAGATGGTGATGCCATTACCTACATTTGGGAGGGACGCCCTTCTGAAACCAGCACAGCGTATCCGCTGGGCAAAAATGTGGTGCGGGTAAAAGCGGTGGATTCTACCGGAGCCGAATCCTCTTGGGCAGCCATAGTATTCTTTGTAGCTGACCCAAACCGCGGTGGCGGTATGACCCTGACCGGTCCGGAGTCAGTGATTCTGGAGCAGGGTATTTCCGGCGCAACCATCACCAACTATACCTTTACTGTGCCGCCGGTATCCGGGCATTCCGGCAATGACTATGGTCGAGTCCGAGGCTACAACATCCTCACCGGACAGTGGGACCAGCTGGATTACGGAACCACAACAAACGGCATCACCTTCAGCCGTTCCATCTCGCCCGGCATCTACAGTCAGCTGGAGTTTTACTACTACACAAATCACAATTGCATGTACGTGCGTCCGCAAGGACTCTATAGTATCGCTCGTGTGTGAGCATTAGATTAAAGAGAAATCTAATTGGTCAGCCGACTTACCAGTAGCCGAAAGGTCAATGGGAACAAAGCACGTCGGAAAAGCATATTTGTTTTGAAGTCAGAAAGAAGCAAGATATGCAAGACCACAGCGCAATATGGCTAAAGCTATACTGCTTCAATCCCAGTTTCTTCGCTTTAACACGTTGGACAAACACACTCTGACTTATGTGTTTGAGGATAAATCTATGAAGATATCTGTACATTGTCTTCATACTCTTTGGTTTATCTCGGTGTACGATAAGTACGCAAAAGAAACGAAAAGGAAGCCTAAGTTGCGCCAAAAAGCATTATGGAGTTTAAACGGAGATTGCCTAAGTTAGAATGCCGTCAAAACGGCTATATGTAATGCCTTTATGGTGATAAATCTCAAGGATAAAACCAAGAGAGATGACATTGAATATCTAATATGGCAACGGAGCTTTCATAGTAGTCTGAGCAAGGGAAAGCCTTGTACATGGCGAAGGAAAGCAGATTGTTTTATTGATAAAGAATGGAGGTATGCGAAATGCAGAACGCTAACACGATTTTATCAATGCTAAATCAGAAATCGCAGAATGATGAACACTATGTATTCCAAAGAATATATAGGAATTTGTACAACCGGGAATTTTATGTCAATGCCTATGCCAGAATTCAATCCAAAGAAGGAAATATGACAGAGGGTGTTGATAACCGGACCATTGACGGTTTTAAATATGAAATGATTGATACTCTGATTGAAAAGCTAAAAACTGAACAGTATTATCCCAAACCCGTTAGAAGAACCTATATTCCGAAAAAGAATGGTAAGACAAGGCCGCTTGGTATACCATGCTTTGAGGACAAACTGTTGCAGGAAGTCATTAGGCAACTCATGGAATCAATCTATGAACCGATTTTTAGTGACAATTCACACGGGTTCAGACCGGACAGAAGCTGTCATACCGCCTTGTGTCAAATAAAAAACACAATGAGAGGTGCAAACTGGGTCATAGAGGGAGACATTACAGGGTGCTTTGATAACATTGACCACACTATCTTACTGAATATTTTATCTCAGAAGATAGAAGATGGCCGATTTATTGAGTTAATCAGACGATTTTTAAAAGCAGGATACCTTGAATTTAAGCAAATGCACAGGTCTTTATCAGGCTGTCCTCAGGGTGGAATTATTAGTCCCATTTTATCAAATATCTATTTAAACGAATTTGATAAATACATGGACGAAATCATCAATAAAAATACCAAGGGGAAAAAAAGAAAAAGTAATCCTGAATATCAAAGACTACGCGGCAAAAGATATACGGCAATAAAAAAAGGGAATCTTGAAGAAATCAAAAGATTGACAAAGGTAATACAGAGCATACCGTCATTAGACCCCATGGACAGTAACTTTATGAGGGTAAAGTATGTGCGTTACGCCGATGACTTTGTAATTGAGGTAATTGGAAGTAAAGAAATGGCAGAATCTATTAAGGAAGATGTAGCTGCGTTTCTGAAAGAAAAATTAAATCTTGAATTAAATCAAGAGAAAACGTTAATTACGAATCTCGGAAATGAAAAAGCAAACTTTCTAGGCTATGAATTTACGAAAGCGCACTGTAACACCAAAATGGGTAAGGATAAACGGGGTAACAGAAAACGTTCTGTAAATGGTCAGATTCAATTATTAGTGCCACATAAAGTAATTAGTCAAAAAATCAGAGAATTCACTCAATATGGCGAATCGTGCATTTTTAAGCCAAGACTAAAATTGCCTGTACTTGATATCATTAACGAGTACAATGCAGAAATCAGAGGGCTATACAATTATTATTGTCTGGCAACCAATGTAAGTCAAAGGCTGTACAAATTTAAGTATTATCACTATTTCAGTATGGTGCACACCATTGCAAGAAAAGAAAATATATCTGTAAAAAAAGTCATTAAAAAATATGGAATTGATGTGCCGGTTAAAGATGGCACAGGAACACGCCGGATTGTTGGAGTAAAATACCATACAAAAAAAGGCGAGAAAACAATGACGTACTTTAATGACAGGATTGTGAAAAAAGACTTTCCAGAGGTTAATGTTTATGACAGCTTTGGATATGATATTCCCTTTAACTCACAGCTAATTACAAGGTTAAATGCAAACAAATGTGAATTGTGCGGAAGTATTGAAAATATTGAAGTTCATCATGTAAGAAAATTAAAGGATATCAAAGACAAGTATAAAAAACGTGGCAGGCATATACCGAATTGGGTCTTAACAATGTCAAAAATGAACAGAAAGACCTTAATTGTATGCAAAGACTGTCACTGGGATATCCATGGTGGAAAATGATTTAGAAACAATTGGAGAGCCGTATACATTGAAAGGTGTACGTACGGTTCGGAGGGGGGCAGACAAAAACCTGCCATAGAAATATGGCGTGGCGTTGGTTGCCTACCCTACAACAAGAGCAATATTACATATAGCGTAGAGTTTTACTTCCAGTAAGGGTGAATGCATCTGAAGGGAGGAATTTTCATGAGCAACATTCAAATTAGAAGCAACCGTATTCTCTATTACGGCAACATAGCTGGTTACCTCTCAAGAGAAAAAGCTGTGGTAGATCCCATGTTTCAGACCGAAGAGCTGGAGTCCTATCTTACAGAAAAGAGAGGACTGGAGGTGGACTGGAAGCCCGGCACCTTTGAGAGACTGGCGGCAGGAACCATTGATCCGGAGGGCAACGCAGCATTGCTCAAACGCTGCCGCGTGTGGCAGCTTGCACCCGAAGTAGATATTATGATGAAATTCATTAGCTATGATACGCTCACAAGCCGCTTCGGGGAGCCGGACTCTGCCAGCTATCAGATAGTGTATGACGGCGAGGTGGAGACTAATGATTTGGAAGCACTCTATACGAAATTTAATATCGACCATCCACCCGGCTACCAGGGACATAGCCTTTCTATGTCCGATGTGCTGGAGTTGTACGATGAAAATGGCTGTGCATTTTACTACTGTGATACCTGTGGTTTCAAAGAAATTTCTTTTCAGGAGCCGCAACAGGAACAAGGTCAGGAACCGCAAATGAATTTATAATTACAAGCATTGCAGTTGAAAGGCTGCATTTTTTATTCTAGAACAAGGAGGAACTCAAATGGATTCACAGACAACACCTATGAAAATAGACGTGAAGATCGGCTCTATTCACCCAGACGGTAATGTTCGCGCCTATGCATCGGTTAATCTGAATGACTGTTTTGCCATTCGCAACATAAAAATTGTTGACAGTACTAAGGGGCTGTTCATTGCAATGCCAAGTTATAAGGCAGGGAGCGGCGAATACAAGGATATCTGCTTTCCGGTTACGAAAGAATTTCGGGAACAACTAAATCAGGCAGTTTTCCAGGCTTATGATCTTGTTCTAACACAAAATCATGAACAAAACCAGCGGAAAGCCGAGATGCCTACTTCGGATCAAATGCCAGAACAGAATACTGGCATACAAATGGCAGGGCTTTGAGGTTCAACATTTTATCATCTGTTATTAAATAATTATTTTGGAGGGAAATTGTCATGAGAAATCAATTAAATAAGGTAAGATACAAAATGTCAGGTATTTCTGCAACTATTGAAAGTAAGCTGGTATCCCTATTTGATAAATCAAAAAATACTCTGACTGTTTCAAACGCATGGAAGCTCCTTAGCTCCCAGCGTGGGGAAGGTTTTGTGGATACTGCTATTAAGATTCTAATTTCTGTAGTCATTGGTGCGTTGGTGTTGTCGGGACTCTATGCCCTGTTTGGAGAAACGGTACTCCCGACTTTGAAAGAGCGCATTGTAGATATGTTCAACTATGGTAAGTGATTGGCCGCGTCTGCTGCAGGGCGGCTTTTTTGTTGCGCTGCTGGTTGCAGCTGCCATATGGGATGCCAAAAGACAGATCATTCCAGACATGATCTGTCTTGGAATTGCTCTGATCGGGCTTTTGGACTTTACACCGGAAAAATTGTTTGGACTGTTAACCGCTGCAGTGTTTCTGTTTCTTGCGCTTTTCCTTGGTGGCTTATTTGGCGGCGATATCAAATTTTCAGCCGCAGTGGGTCTGGTATTGGGCTTTTATAAGAGTATGACCGGTATGATTATAGGGCTGATTCTGATGCTGACATTCCATATGATCCATACTCTGATTTTAAAACGGCACAGGAAGGATATAAAAAAATCATATCCCCTTGCACCTTTTCTTTCAATTGGCTGCCTTGCAGCTTATTTTTTATGTTAGGAGGAACATTCATGCGTTTTTTAAAGAACCGCACAGTACTTGGTATTATTTGTATTATGCTGGCATTACTTATCTGTTTTGGAATTACCCCTCTCTATAACCAGAGTATATCGCAAAAAACAACCATTATCCGGGTAGTAAAAGAGATAGAAAGCGGAGAGGAGATTACTAAAGATATGGTTCAGTCGGTAGAAGTAGGCAGCTATAACCTACCGGAGCAGGTTATTCGGAAAATGGATTCTGCCATTGGTAAGTACTCCGTAACGGCCTTGTCACCAGGTGATTATATTCTAACTTCAAAACTGGCGGCTGCTCCGGCAACGGAAAATAATTACTTATATGATCTCGATGGAGATAAACAGGCTATATCAGTCAGTATCAAAAACTTTGCACAAGGGCTATCCGGCAAACTGGCATCCGGCGATATTGTCAGTGTCATAGCATCAGATTATAAAAAACAGGGGGCAGCTGTGATTCCACCAGAACTGACTTATATCAAGGTCATTGGGGTAACTGCAAGCTCCGGTTATGATACAGATCAGAATAACACCGAATCCAATCAATCGGCAGAAAAAGAAAAGAAGTTACCTGCTTCTGTGACCCTATTGGCTTCGCCGGATCAGGCGAAAATCCTGGCAGAGTTGGAATTCGAGGGCAATATCCATCTTTCTCTTGTCTATCGAGGGAGCAAAGAAAACGCAGATAAGTTTTTAGATATTCAAAGTAAACTATTGGAGGCTTTGTATCCTTCCCCAAGCCGGAACAGTACCTCTCAGGCAGACAGTACAGTGCCAGAAGATGGTTCTTCTGATGATACATCATCAAATGACAGCTCTGAAACGGATACATATGCCAATTCTGCTGTAGAACCGGAAAGTGGGGGGAATGAATGATTAATTTTATGAAAGGAAGTCTTTTTTTCAGGAATCAGCTGAAGCCATCCAAGGAGGACTTAAATCCAGATGTTCAGGTGTTAGCGGTGTGGGGCAGCCCTGGCAGCGGAAAGACCACGGTCAGTGTACGGCTTGCCAAATATCTGGCAGCTCATAAACGCAATGCGTTGTTGCTTTTATGTGACATGACGACACCAATGCTACCATGCATATGTCCGCCGACAGATCTGGAATGTGAACGTTCCCTCGGAAGTATTTTGGCAGCAACTCATATTACAGATGAGCTTATCCGTCAAAATTGCATTACCCTCAAAAAGATGGAGTATTTGACTATCATAGGAATGAAGAAGGGAGAAAATATGTATACTTACCCGCCCTATACCACGGAGTTGGCGACGGAATTAATTGACCATCTGCGAGTCATTGCCCCTTATATTATCATCGATTGTAGCAGTTACATTGCCTATGATGTTCTTTCTGCTGTATCCCTTCTGGAGGCTGATTCGGTTCTTCGGCTGGTAAACTGTGATTTGAAATCCATCAGTTATCTGTCCAGCCAGCTCCCGCTCCTAAAAGATCAGAAATGGGATGCAGATAAACAGTATAAGGTTGCATCTGATGTAAAACCAAATCAGGCAAGCGAGCATATTGAGCAGGTGCTTGGCAATGTAACCTTTAAACTTCCGCATTCTAATGAACTTGAGAAGCTGGGATTAGATGGGAACCTCCTTGGAGATCTTTCGCTTAAGGACAGCCGGGGCTTTCGGAAGGAGATAGCAGAAATCGCAAAGGAGGTGTTCGGCGTATGAGAAAAGAACCCATACAAACGGATATCCTGTTAAATCAAAGCACAGACGGTAATCAGGAACTGTTTTTTTCTGCGGAAGGGTCGATCAGAGAGTTCCGGCAGGTACTCAAAGAGGTACAATTCTATATTTCAAGCAAGTATGCAACGTTAATCACCGACGGAGATAGCGAAGAAGTCAAGTCCCAGGTAAAGCGCTATATCAGCAAATATGTTCAGGATTACCGTCTGGCAGTTGCCGAAATGTCACAATCCCAGCTGGTTGATGCCCTTTACACTGAGATGGCAGAGTTTTCTTTCCTGACTAAATACGTTTTTGGAGCAGGAATTGAGGAAATCGATGTTAATGCTTGGAATGATATCGAGGTGCAGTACAGCAGCGGAATGACCAAAAAACTAGATGAACAGTTTGAAAGTCCGGCACACGCGGTCAATGTGGTACGACGCATGCTTCATGTTTCCGGTATGGTTTTAGATAATGCAAGCCCCGCCATCTTGGGACATTTAAGTAAAAACATTCGAATTGCGGCTTTAAAATCCCCGGTGGTAGATGAGGAGGTAGGCGTAGCCGCTTCCATTCGTATTGTAAATCCTCAGAGTATGCAAAAAGCTGATTTTATCAAGGGTGGCACAGCCACGGAACCTATGCTGGATTTTCTTACGGAATGTCTGCGGTATGGTATTTCCGTATGCGTTGCCGGTGCTACCAGTTCCGGTAAAACTACACTGGCCGGTTGGCTGCTTACCACAATCCCAGACAATAAACGTATTTTTACCATTGAAAACGGTTCCCGTGAACTGGCACTGATCCGTAAAAAGGACGGTAAAGTCACTAACAGTGTAATCCATACTCTGACCCGGTTCAGTGAAAATGAAAAACAGAACATTGATCAGGATATTCTTCTGGATATGGCCCTGCGCTTTAATCCTGAAATTATCTGTGTGGGCGAGATGCGTGGTCCGGAAGCCTATGCCGCACAGGAGTCTGCCAGGACAGGGCATACGGTGCTGACCACCATTCATTCAAATTCCTGTGAAGCCACCTGGCGCCGTATGGTTACCCTTTGCAAGCGGAAATACGATATGGCGGATAACACCCTCATGGATCTGGTCACAGAAGCCTTTCCTATCGTGGTATTTGCAAAACAACTTGAAAATAAAAAACGGCGTATGATGGAAATCATGGAGTGTGAAATCCTACCGGATGGCACAAGAAACTATCGGAGCCTGTATCAGTTTCAAATCACGGAAAACCGTGTAGAGGACGGAAACTTTATTATAAGTGGAAACCATCAGGCAATACAAGGTATCTCTCAAAGTCTGCAGAAACGCTTTCTTGAAAATGGGATGCCACAGGATACCTTAAAACGGATTCTTGGGCTGGGAGGTGACATCGCATGACCACAATTCTTTTAGCCTCCTGCATCGGGTTAATAGCCGGTTTTTTCTTTTTATTAGGCTTAACTCCCATGGAATTTACAGATAGCCTGTTTGGATTTCTGACAAGAAAGAATAAGAGCATTCGTTCCGAAATCAAGGAGGCAGCCAAGCGGAAAAAGATGTCTCTTTTCCGGCGGGAAATTACAGAGATACAGGAAATTCTAAAGATTACAGAGCGGAGCGGATGGTTTTCTCTTGTCTGTGCCGTCTCACTGTTAGGCTTCGCCACCGGTGTCAGCCTTGCCATACTTATGAACAATGTATTTCTTGTACCAGTTCTGGCGGTTGGTATGATGTTTCTGCCATTCTGGTATATAAGGCTGACCGCCAGCCATTACAAAAAAAACATCGCGGATGAGTTAGAAACTGCCTTATCTATTATTACCTCAGCATACCTTCGGAATGAAGATATCGTTACTGCGGTAGAGGAAAGCGTCTCTTACTTAAATCCTCCTGTAAAAAGCGTGTTCGCCGGATTTTTGACAAAAGTAAAACTGGTTAATCCGGATATTGTAGAGGCACTTCATGGTATGAACTCACAAATTGAAAATGAAGTATTCCATGAGTGGTGTGACGCTATCGCAGCGTGTCAGTATGACCGGAGCTTAAAAACGACTCTGACTCCTATCGTAAGCAAGCTGTCCGATATGCGAATCGTTAACGCGGAGCTGGAGTATATGGTATTCGAACCAAGAAAAGAATTTATAATGATGGCACTCCTTGTAATCGGCAATATTCCCATTATGTACCTGCTAAACAGAGACTGGTACTATACTTTGATGCATACGGCAGTCGGACAAATTGTTTTGTCGGTATGTGCAGCAGCAATCTTTATTTCAACAGCCTTTGTGATTAAGCTTACAAAGCCCGTAGAGTACAGGAGGTGATGAGATGATGGGACAACTATTTTTGGTAGGATTTTTACTTGCGGCAGGACTATTCTTTCTTTTGGCAGATGTTTTTAAGATCCCCACTTTGAGTACGTCAAAAGCTATGCGGGGAGCAGGAAGCAGCGGTAAAAGAGCTTCTGGAACCGTGGAAGTATGGTTGATGTCTAGTGCTGTAAAGATGTCGAAATACATTCGATTGGACGAATATAAGCACAGTCGTATGAGCAATGTTCTAAAAGCGGCAGGTTATTCTGTGACCCCGGAAGTATATGAGGCATATGCTCTCACAAAGTCCGGAGCTATTCTGTCCGGAATTATTCCATGTCTGCTCCTGCTTCCGTTACTTACTCCTATTGTGGTGATCCTTGCGGTACTGTCATATTTCAAAGAGATCCGAAAGGCGGACGAACAGCTGAAGGTAAAAAGGAATCAGATTGAAGGGGAACTGCCGCGGTTCGTGGCAACCATAGAGCAGACCTTAAAAGCCAGTCGTGATGTACTGGCGATGTTGGAAACATACAAGAAGAACGCCAGCTCTGCTTTTGCTCAGGAGCTGGGCATACTGACGGCCGATATGCGTTCCTCCAGCTATGAGGCAGCACTGACTCGATTTGAGGCAAGATTTAATTCACCCATGTTATCCGATGTAGTCAGAGGACTCATTGGCGTCCTAAGAGGAGACGATAGTGCTGTATATTTTCAAATGCTGGCTCATGACTTCAAAGCGCTGGAACTTCAGCGTTTAAAAGGTCAGGCACAGAAGGTTCCTCCAAAGATCCGTGTGTATTCCTTTGTGATGCTGTTGTGTTTTCTGCTAACCTATCTGGTTATCATTGCAATACAGATTATGGATTCTTTAGGCAGCATGTTTTAGGAGGGACTTATGGTTAAAGATGAAAAGAGACAGAAAGAGGATAGTGGGAGCATGTGCTATGGCGTATCATGTTCAGAGAGTGGGAGAGATGGAGGACGCTATGTTTTAAAACTTGGACAAGGTGGTACATCTATACTAAAACTCATGCGTTCTCAGTGTGGGGAGGGATATGTGGATGTGGCGGTACTGGTACTGTGTGTTATGCTGGTGATTGCCGTCGGGGTCAGTGTTCTGCCGGTATTTATCTCCAAAAATAAGCTGGACATCTATGCAAGTGAGCTTTGCCGTGAAGCAGAAGTAGCAGGAGGTGTTGGGACGGAGACCACCCGTAGAGCACAGATATTAACGGAACAGACAGGTCTTAAACCGGATATCTCATGGTCCCAGACTGGAAAAATCCAGCTGAATGAAGAGTTTACGGTAACTTTAACCATGCAGACAGATATCGGGATTTTCGGAGGTTTCGGCAGTTTTCCTATTACTCTGGCAGCTAAGTCATCTGGTAAAAGTGAGGTGTATTGGAAGTGACAACTGTTAAAGTCGGTGATATACTAAAAAGTAAGAAAGGTTCGTCTTTTCCTCTTACTGTTGCAACAGCACTTGCCCTTTTACTACTTCTGTGTGTTATTTCAGAGGGCCTCCGATTGATGATTGTCGCACAAGGTGTTCGTGATGCAGTACAGTCCGCTGTGATTTCGACTGTAAATGACAGCTATGATGACGTATATCACGGTATAAGGGAAGGTTACTCGGGAGCATATCAGCCGTTTGCGGATGATTTTGAGGAAAGTCTGGATTATGGTGATATTTACAGTCGCCTGGATCAAGTGCTTGGATTAAGACAGGAAAAGGGATATCATGTGAAATATGCCGGGAGCACAGCCGAGTTCCGATTGTCAGCTTTATCTGTCAGTTTAGATAACATGCCGTTTGCTCCTGCAATTCCTGACAATTCCAATGGTCTTTTGGTTGATACGACAATCCGGTTGGAAGTTCCGGTATCTTTTGGAGGCAACTTCCTTCCGCCTATGACAATAAATCTGAAGGTTATGGCTAAATATACGCCTTTATTTTAAGTTCTCACATATGTACCATAGACTTGCGAAAGTATCTGTGGTAATGTGTGTTACTGAATAAAGGAGAAACTTATACTGAAAAAGGGGGAGATTTGAATGAAACTATCTGACAGGAAAAAGAAATGGGGTATTGTCACAGGAATCAGTGTTATGTGTATCATCCTGGTAATTGCTATTGTTTCCCGTTTTAAGGAGGAAACACTTATTGAAGCAGAGGCAACTACCGCTGCGCTGATAACAACTACAGATTCTCCGACCATTTCAACACTGAGTGTCACGGGAGAGGAAACGACAACTCCGGTTACTACGCAAGAAGTAAGTGTTCAGCCGATTACTTCCACAGAAGCGGATATACAGAATATTGATACCGGAGATTCAAGCGGTACCGAGCAGAGTATTCAGCCAGAGGTAACAAAACCCGCTGAACCTATAGAAGAAGCAAAAAAAGATCCGACTAAAACACCAAGCGGAGAAAAAGTAACTACCGCGGTGCAGGCGGAAGAGAATAAGGTTCAATCAACGACTGCACCTACGCAATCATCATCAGAATTAGAATATAATCATGAAGGGGAAATTTATGTTCCAGGTTTTGGTTGGGTAAAAGACAATGGCGGTAGCGTATCTGGAACGACCGCTGAAGATATGTTTGAAAATGGAAATAAAATTGGTTCAATGGATTAAATGTACAGTTATAAGAAAATGCATCACCTCAGATTTATGGGTGGTGCTTTTTTTGTGGAAGGGAGCAGTATGAGAGGTATTATTCATCTGATTCTTATGATTCTTATGATTCTTATGGTGACCTTATTTCCAGTAGCAGCCTATGCAATCGGTGACGGAAACATTGACAATGGTGGAGGAAGCATGGGACAGGGAACCTCACAAAACAGTTGGACTCCGGGAATGGAAGGGGTTCGGGTTACTGTGGTGGAAGCTGAGAGTCGAAAATCGGTCACGACACCCATTGATCTTACAAATAAGAAATTAACCAATATTTCATGTTCATTTGGAAAGGTTTGCAAGATTTCTTATTCGGAAGGAGCTATCCTTGCTTTGGATAAAGGAGCATATCAGTTCGTGAACCCAAGTCAGTCTCTTCCGAGAATTATTAGCTCCAAAAGTCTTGGAGCAGCCAGCATTGAGGCGATAAAAAGTTATTTCACAGATGAGCAGGTCATACGAAGCATCGCAAATCAGACAGGAATGAAATTTGAAGTATTGATTGGTGGAAGGTATAAGCTGTTGCTGGAACCAATTATATATGTTAAATTTCAGGGATTATATATGGCAATGACGGCAACAGAAGCAGCCATGTATGATGAATTAACAAGCGGAGCGGTACGTGCTGTGCTTCCAACGTCTGCTTTTCAAAACTTACCTCTTTCCATGTTTTTGGAAGCGGAAGATTTGGGGTATCCAGCATGGAGTGGACCAAAAACAGGTATTCGAACTAATCAGGAAATAAAAACAGCCTTGGGTTTGGGGATTGTTCGATTTAAAGAGACAGATATACCGCCAGAAGCTGAGGACTATGATTACGAATATAGAATCAACACAGATGTCATTACCTCAGTAACTGTTAGCGGTGGGCAGGCTGATCCGGATAATCCTGTAAAAGTTAAATTTAACATTGGGAGTCAGACTTATACAGTAAGTGGTGTGTATTATCCGGAGGGGGATAGTCAGTTGGTTTGGGTAAGGTGGACGACACCGTCTACTCCGCAGACCATGATTATACGTGTATCTGCGACAGGAGGAGGTGTGGTAAATAAGGGGACAATTACTGCAAAGATTGTAGACCTGTTAGGAAATGACCCTCCTAATCCACTGGCGGATGATCGTAACGACTCATACACCACTTCATCTATACCAAATAATACCCAGAAGACCTCGGCGTCATGGGGAGTCTGGCACCCATGGTGGCAGGAGAATTGGGTGTGGCATGACGGAGATGACGATGATGATGGGTATTGGGAAGATGAGGGCTGGTGGGAATTTGACTGGAATTCATATAGTGCAAGTCTTTCGGCCTCTATGAGTATCACTCCGGATGAAAAAGACCCAACTGCTTCAGACAAAGATTTAAAAAGTGGATACGGAATCAATCAAGCTACAACTGCTCATGTTAGTACCAATCAATCATCAGCTGTGACGAATGCACAGACGGCCTTGACTTACTTTCCTGAATTTCAATACCAAACCTACTGGAGAAAGCTGGATCAGACTCAGTCAGGATATAATGCAAAGTTTGAATTCCCGATTAACAAATTTTCAACCTATAAACAGCGGACGCATTTTACACCCATTTGGATGCCGAATGGTAGCTATAGCCCGTATACCTTGCTATTCGATTGCTGGACACCAGATGGTATGCTATCCATGAATCTAACTGATTCGGTGTATATTCAAGGAAGCCTTTGGGACGATTGGCATATCGCTCCTGTAATGCCCTGATTGAAAGAAGAAAAAGGAGTGCACTGTTAACTTAGTAGTTTATTCTAAAATTAATGAAAGAGGTGCAATTTCAATGAAGCTAAAACGTATCCTTGTAATCCTTAATATAGTATTGTTGTTGATTTTCCTGTTTGGAATGACTGCACTTGCTGCTGGAAGCGGTGATGTTGCTGGGGCCGTGGAGAGCACATGGAATGATGCGTCCAGCCAAATAAAGACTGTTGTTAACAAGGTTGTATTTCCGGCTATTGACTTAATTTTGGCAGTCTGCTTTTTTGCTAAACTTGGGACTGCATATTTTGATTATCGTAAGCATGGTCAGTTTGAATTTGCTGCGCCTGCTATTCTTTTTGCTTGCCTTGTTTTTACTTTAACCTGTCCTTTATACATATGGCAAGTGCTTGGGATGTAGCAAACCGCTAACTCTACCGGTTAAATCCCCGGTAGAGTTAGCGGTTTATTCATATTTCTTTCCAACGATGATAATTGGGATAAATACAGCAAAAACAGGTGCTAGGGTGATAACCAGCCTGTATGACTCCCATATGTGAGAGAAACACCGGCTTAATATTCCATACAGAATCGGAAATAGAACCGCAACACTCAGCGTTGTCACCCGACCCACGTGTAAAATATGCGGCCAGTTGCTGTTATTAAAGTGCATCCCTGCTATGTTTATTCGAAAAATCCCATCTGTGTAAAAACCGATGCGATCTTCATCATAAAAACCTGGCAGTACTTCTTTTATAAAAAGGCAGAACCAGCCACCAAAGAGTAGCATGAGAAATTCCACTAAAAACAGATCTGTAAACAGTTTTTGGTTTGAGTATCCAAGCAACGAGAGAATAAGCACCTCAAGCAATACAACTAAAACACAAGCAATGTATACAGCAACACGGTGCTTTCGTTTTTGCGCTCTCACGATTTGCTCCTCCTTTGTTGACAGCAGAATCGTTTTGGTTAGCAACTCCTCCACTGTGGAGGGAGAAATACTTGTGGTCTCTTTCGTCTTCTCACCCTGTAATATTTCGGTCACGGTTACACCAAGCGCCTCAGCCAGCGGCATAAGGATAGAAATGTCGGGCATACTCAGCCCTCGCTCCCATTTGCTCACTGCTTTGTCGGACAGCATTAATTTTTCAGCCAGTTCTTTTTGTGTGTATCCAATCTCTTTGCGAAGTCCTGCAATAAAGACTCCGCATTTATCGTAATTCATTTCATTCAAATTATCCACCTCCCACAAGTATGGTAGCATTTGTTCTTGAATAACGCAACCGACTGTCGGTAGAGTTGCCATTTTACACGTTATACCGGCTTATTCTTATGGCATGCGTGTCAGGCAAAGCGGTGTCTTGTTTGTGTTCATGTATATCTGCCAGGCGATATCCCCCGCGAGATGGTTCTGGAGATGATGTAAAATACAAATAGCAACAGCAAATAAAGTCCACACTGGTGGCACAGCTTGTCGAACAATTAACTCACTTACAGGAAGTCGAACACGAAATCCGTGATTGAGTTTATCTTATGCATAAGTATGTGTGCGTGGATGAGCTTGACCGGGAGCTACTCATCGGGCTGGTGGATAAAATCATCCTTTACAAAACATCAATCATAAGCTGAAATATTAGTCTGCTGGTTTCCGGATCGCGGCACATAAGTCTGTCAAGCAATTCATCGGTAAAGCCTTGTGCAAACACTACCGCAATTGGTGCAAGCAGAAACCGCTTTTTCAGTCTTAAGTTGAGTTCTTCCATAAATGGCTCACCTACAATCTGAGAAATTTGGTTAAAAAACTCCTTCAGTCGGAAGAAATCAATCGCATCCTCTATAATTTTCACTTGTTCTTTTACAAAGCATTCAGTTGCATAAGCTTGCAGCTCGTCTTCAAGAAAAACCAGAAGCATATAAAATTGTGTATTATTTTCCTGAAAGGATAATTTTTTTCTTTGCGCTTCATAAGTTTCCAATATCGAATGGTAAAGAGGGTGTGGGCTATCTGGCTCAGTGCCGTCCAATACATGAAGGCATAGGCTCTGGAATTCACCGCACCCCATAAATCCATCGCTAGCGGCTTCATAAGTAAGTACTGTATTGACGCCCTCGAAAAAGAGAGAGAGGTAGCAGTCCAGCAAATAGCCCTGCGTTCCAAGCCTCTGCCGGATCTGCTTGGCAAGCCTTAGCAGTGACAAGAGGGAGTCTCCAGAGTAATCAACCTCCTGCCTTCCCAGAAAACTGGATTTGTGTTCAAAGATATTCATAGTATCCCGACCTTTCATAATGTGGTCGGGAATTTCCCGTATTATAAAAGCGCATGCAAAGGCGGAGGTAAGTACACCCCATTTCCCATGCACACGCTTATTTTTTCATCTTGTGCCGCACCGACAGATGCAGTATAATAACCTTGTCGTGGTGCCGCTTTGCGGTTGTGCTGGGTGCTCTAATCACCTTAGCGCAGGGTTGATGTGTTACCGCACATCAGCCTGCCATGATGTTTTTTATTGTCGGGGAAACCCCGCCAATACCATGTAAACTCAGAAAAGATAAAATGTCAAGTAATGCTTTCCGAATCTCTCGGAGGGCATTTTTTAATTTAATGAAATGGAAGTTAATTAGATGTAAACTGACTTAATTTGTATTGATAGGAGCCTGAAAGGGCTCTTTTTTTGGAGGTGATGCCATGTTCATATGGGACTTTGTAGCCGATACGGTGCTGGGTCAGATTCTTGATTGGATTTATGGCCAGATTATCGGATTTCTCGGAAATTTCTTTTCTGCCATGGGTGGTATGGGTGCAGAGCTGTTCGAGATGAGCTGGGTTAAGTCAATTGTGCTGTTTTTTGTTTACCTGTCTTGGTCGCTCTATGGTACCGGGCTAGTAGTGTCCATGTTTGAATGTGCGATTGAATATCAGTCCGGAAGAGGAAGTATCCGAGATACTGCTCTTAATGCTATTAAGGGCTTTATGGCGGTAGGACTGTTTTCTACAGTTCCGGTAGAGCTCTACAAGCTGTCTATTTCTCTGCAGAGCAGCCTGGCAACTGGAATAACCGGCTCTGGAAGCGGGTTAAACACTCTTGCAGGCAACATTATAAGCGAGCTTTCCGCAGCAGGCAGCCTTGAAAGTGCAGGCAGCCTTGGTGTTTTCGGCGGGCTGGGCATAATCACCAGCCCCATCATGATGCTATTTATCCTGATTATGATGGGCTATGCCGTAATCAAGGTGTTTTTTGCAAATCTTAAGCGCGGAGGAATCCTGATCATTCAAATTGCAGTGGGGAGTCTATATATGTTTTCTGTTCCCCGTGGATACATCGACGGTTTTACTGGCTGGTGTAAGCAGATTGTAGGTCTGTGCCTGACTGCTTTTCTGCAGGCCACCATTCTCATCGCCGGTCTGATGGTGATTAAGGATAATGCTCTGCTGGGGTTAGGCCTGATGCTGGCAGCAGGAGAAATTCCCCGGATCGCCGGAGCCTTCGGGCTGGATACCAGTACGAAAGCCAACTTTATGAGTGCTGTTTATGCCGGGCAGGCTGCCATGAATATCACAAAGACCATTGTGAAGGCGGTGGCAAAATGAAGCTGGTATATATCTGTTCCCCCTATGCAGGTGAGGTTGAACGAAATATAAGGTTTGCACAGGAAGCCTGCCACTATGCCATCTCGCAGAACTGTGCCCCGGTGGCGGTGCATCTGATCTATCCTCAGCTGCTGGATGATATGGTTCCTAAAGAACGGAAAATTGGAATTCAAATGGGACTTCGGATACTCATTACATGTGAGGAATTATGGCTGTGCGGTTCCTGCATCAGCACCGGAATGCTTTACGAGCTTAAAGAGGCCGAACAGTTGGGTATACCAGTTAGGAAAGTATCAGAAGAGGAAATTATGGAGCATAGAAAATAAGAAAGGAATTTATGCCAGAGGAAGGGCCATCCACCGGAATACGATATTGATAAAGCCGTTAACTCTCGGCAGCCTATATGATGGACTGTAGCGATTCCCTGTGTGGAGCATGTGCTCCGGGGAATTGCCTATTTACTAAATTTAGAAAGGAACAGGAGGAATACGCATGTACATCTATCCCGATAACTTAAAATCAAGGGCCACACTCTGGTCGTGGCAGCTGCGGGATATTGGCATCATCGGAGTGGGGCTTTTAATATCTGTGTTTGCATTTGTGCAGCTGTGGCTTTTGCCACCTATTGTGATCACCGCCCTTTATGCCTTTTTAACAATACGTTTTGATGATATCAGTATCCTTGACTTTATTAAATATTCCTGCGCTTTCTTTTTAACCAAACAGCAGACCTACGAATGGGGGTATCCAAAATGAGTAAAGAACAGAAAAGTACAAGACAGCGTCAGGTCACCCGTCAACTGATTGGAACCAGAGAGGTGATGGATTATTGTCTTGAAACCTACAGGAGCGATCGTCTGGTATATTTTATGATTAAACCCACAAATATTTCTGTTTTATCAGAAGAAAGTATATCAGCTCGTATATATGCGTTGATGACTGTTCTCAAAGGCTTTGCTGAGCTAGAGTTCCTTTGTCTCAATAGCCGGGAGAGCTACGAGGATAATAAGCGATTTTTGCGAAGCCGTATGGATCAGGAAGATAAACCGGCTGTGCGGAAGTTGCTGGATTTGGATCTTCTTCATCTTGATCGTATACAGGTGCAGATGGCAACAGCGCGGGAATTCCTCGTCATCATACGGCTTTGTAACGAAAAGGAAAGTGAGGTTTTCCCTTATTTGAATCGCATAGAGAAAATCTTGCGGGAGCAGGGATTCATTGCACAACGAGCTGGCAAGGAAGATATTAAGCGATTACTGGCAGTCTATTTTGAACAGAATGTTACAACCGAAAAATTTGAGGATTATGACGGTGAGCGTTGTGTGATACTTGGTGATTAATATCTTAGTCTTGCATTGAATAAATAACCAAAACATGGTAAAATATCATATTAGGAATAGAGAAGAAAGGAGTGGATAGCTTGGATTATAAAGTATTACTTCAAAAGAGAGATGACTACGAACAAATCAAAGATTCACTTCCTGAAATAACGGTAAAAAGCTACTCACAGCAATTCGAACTACAATATACACATAATTCTACAGCAATTGAAGGGAACACACTTACCCTTCTGGAAACTAAGGTGGTATTGGAGGAAGGGCTGTCCGTAGGTGGAAAAAAACTTCGAGAAATTTATGAGGTCATTAATCATAACAAAGCCTATCAGTATGTAAAAGACTGTATCGCAGAAAAAAAGCCTTTGGACGAGCATATTATTAAGGACTTACATGCTATTTTAATGGAGAATATTATGATTGGAGGAATATATCGGAACGTAGATGTTTATATTTCTGGTGCATCCCATACACCACCAAGCCCTAACGAGATGTATCGTCAGGTAAAAGCATTTTATATGGATTTACAGGATAGAGCAATAGAAAATGTAATTGAGCTTGCGGCCTGGACCCATGCTGAGTTTGTGAGAATTCATCCGTTTGCTGATGGAAATGGAAGAACCTCCAGATTGATTATGAACTATCAGCTGATGGCTCATGGCTTTTTGCCAATATCTATCGCGAAGGAAAACCGTCTGGAATATTTTAATGTTTTGGAAGCTTATGCAGTTGAACGGGATATTACACCATTTACAAATATGATTGCATCCCTAGAGGAAGAGCAGCTTGACCACTATCTTGGAATGGCAATTTCACAGGAACAAACACAGCAACAACAACTTTAACTAGAAAGACCTCCAGTAATAATGGGGGTTTTTCTAGTTAACAATTTAATATTCTGCACCTACTTCACCGTCACTTTTTAGTGGCGTTTTTTTTGATTTAAATCAAACGAAAGGAGTTTGCCATGTCTAAAAAAAGCAATCCTAAGAGTTTATCGCAGAAGGATATCCAAATTCAGGAGTTTCTTGATATGATTGCCCCCTCGGTAATCAAATTCAATACCGATCACTTTATCTGCGGCAATACCTACCGCTGTGTGTGGGCACTTCGTGAATACCCAACTGCCACTGATGAACAGGCCATCCTGCGTCATCTTGGTGAAAAGGACGGTGTGACTCTACACCTCTATACCCGTCATGTTACCCCGGTAGAGGAAAAGAAGATCATCTCAAATGCTGCAAATAAAAACCGTATGCAAAGTACCAGTACGCAGGATTTACAGCAGACGGTCACAGCGGAAAGTAATCTGCAGGATGTTGCAACTATCGTGGCGCAGATGCATCGGAGCCGGGAACCACTGCTTCATGTTGCTGTGTATATAGAGCTGACCTCTCATGACTATGACCAGCTGAAACTCTTACAGACGGAGGTTTTGACTGAACTCATACGGAGCAAGCTCAACGTGGACCGGCTGATGCTGCGCCAACAACAGGGCTTCCAATGTGTCATGCCATCTGGTTATAACGTGTTCGGAGATCAGTTTGAACGGGTGCTGCCTGCCAGCTCGGTCGCAAACTTGTATCCCTTTAATTACTCCGGCAAGACCGATCCCAACGGCTTCTACCTTGGTAGAGATAAATTCGGAAGTAACATTCTGGCGGATTTTAACCGCCGTGCTGATGACAAAACCAATGCTAATATCCTCATTCTTGGAAATTCAGGCCAAGGCAAGAGCTACCTTCTTAAGCTGATTTTATGTAACCTGAGGGAATCCGGTATGCACATCATTGGACTAGATCCCGAAATGGAGTATGAGGAACTGACCCTCAATCTTGGTGGCTGCTTCATCGACCTCATGTCCGGCGAATTCATTATCAATGTATTGGAGCCAAAAAGCTGGGATGAAACCGGAGACCCAAAAGATACAGAGGCACCCCAGGCATTCCGGCAGACCAGCAAGCTCAGTCAGCACATCAGCTTTTTAAAGGATTTTTTTCGTACCTATAAGGACTTTACTGACAGAGAAATTGACACAATTGAAATCATGCTGGGGAGGCTTTATGAGAAATGGGGTATTACCGACCGAAGTAATTTTGACCGTTTAAAGCATACGGATTACCCCATTCTTTCTGATTTGTACGACTTTATCGAGACAGAATACAAGAATTTCGATGAAAGTCACCGACAGCTCTATACAGCAGATTCTCTGCGGGAAATTTGTCTTGGACTCCATTCCATGTGCAAAGGAGCAGAGTCTAAGTTTTTCAACGGTCATACCAACATCACCAGCAATGATTTTATAACCTTTGGTGTTAAGGGTGTGTTAAATGCCAGTAAAAATCTGCGAAACGCCTTACTGTTCAACGTGCTGTCCTATATGAGCAATGAGCTTTTAACAACTGGGAACACTGCCGCCAGCATTGATGAACTGTATCTGTTCCTGACGAACCTAACCGCAATCGAATATATCCGAAACTTCATGAAACGTGTACGTAAAAAGGAAAGTGCCGTCATTCTTGCCTCGCAGAATCTGGAGGATTTTAATGTAGAGCATATCCGAGAACTGACCAAACCACTGTTCTCCATCCCGACGCACCAATTCCTTTTTAATGCGGGCTCTATTGATGCAAAATTTTACATGGATACCCTCCAACTGGAGAAATCCGAATTTGAGCTCATCCGTTATTCCCAGCAGGGTGTGTGCCTCTATAAATGTGGCAATGAACGCTATAACCTGATGGTTCATGCACCGGAGCATAAGGCAAAGCTGTTTGGTAAGGCAGGCGGTCGCTGATGACTGTCCGGAATAAATGACGAAGGGAGTATGACTCATGGACATGAAGGAGCAGCGGTTTGGCATTGAAATTGAGATGACCGGCGTGACTCGTGAACAGGCAGTAAAGGTTGCCGCCGAATATTTTGGAACTGCTAGCCATTACGACGGCACTTGTTATGATACCTATTCTGCGTTGGATTCTCAGGGGCGTAAATGGAAGTTTATGAGTGATTCTAGTATTACTGCACAGAAAAGATCCGGACGTCAAATTGTTTCCGCGCCAAATGAATACAGAACCGAGATGGTCAGCCCTATCTGTCGCTGGGAAGACATCGAAACGGTACAGGAGCTAATTCGCAAGCTTCGGGAGGCTGGTGCAATTACCAACAGCTCCTGCGGCATTCATGTGCATATAGACGCATCACCTTTTGATGCTAACACGCTGCGGAATATCACCAATATAATGGCAGCTAAGGAGGATATGATCTATAAGGCTCTGCAGGTGACTGTCGACAGACAGCACCGATGGTGTAAGCCGGTAGAAAGCCGCTTTCTGGAGGAACTAAACCGTAGAAGACCCAAAACGCTGGATCAGGTCAGCAGCATCTGGTATAACGGCACGGATGGCAGCCATGAGCATTACCATGACAGCCGTTACCACTGTTTAAATCTGCACAGTGTATTCCAGAAGGGCACGGTGGAGTTCCGTTTATTCAACAGCACTACCCATGCCGGCAAGATTAAAGCGTACATTCAGCTATGTATGGCGATTTCGGCACAGGCCCTGAATCAGCGCTGTGCCAGCCGAACCAAGACACAAACCACCAACGAAAAATATACGTTCCGTACTTGGCTGCTGCGCCTTGGTCTTATCGGAGATGAATTCAAAACTGCAAGGCTGCATCTGTTGGAACATCTGGATGGCTGTATTGCCTGGCGTGACCCGGCACAGGCCCAGCAGCAGAAAGAACGATTACGGCAGAAAAAAGAACGGCATTTAGAGGAGGAGCAAAGTGTTTCGGCGCAGACGGAGTCAGTAATAGAATACGAAACAGATCAGGCCGGGGAAGAGGAGCAAAGCCCCGGTCTTACTATGTCCATGTAGAAGACTAACTATTAAAAGTCAAGTCTAAAAATGGAATTTTTGAATGAATTGCAGAAATGCATTTCAGATATATTTGAACCTTGAAAACTGCATGACAAATAGAGCATCTTTATAGGTGCTCAAAAAGGAGATATGAAAAAAACTAAGCTATTTTATGTATGATTGGCCAGATTTTTCAAGTTGGTAAATGACCCTTACAAGTTTTTTTGCTGCATGGGAAATGGCAACATTATAGTGTTTACCTTCTGCACGTTTTTTTGCAAGATATGTAGCAAACGTATTATCCCAATGACATACAAATCTTGTGGCATTGAATAACGCATACCGCAGGTTAGAACCGATTGAGTTTCTGGCAGCTTCTCGGAAAGTAATAGCAGTGTCTTTGCTGTAATGACCTTTGGAGGTCAATTTTAAAAGGTGTGTCAATCTTGCAAGATGAGCGTCAGCAACCGCAGAAGCACTTGGAAATTCTGCCAGCAGAGAATAAACAGAAACCATGTGTATTGTAGGAACAAGCTTTTCCAATTCAGGAAAGAGAATGGTAACCAGTCTGGAAACGGAAGTCTTTAATTTTGCCCGTTCTTTTACTTTATCAAAACGATAACGAGTGAGTGACTTTAATTCTTCATTGTGGTAAGATTTGTCTGAGTAGGACTTTAAGTTCACATCAGACATGAGCATAGAAGCGATTGTATGGGCATCAACTTTATCCGTTTTGGTCTGTCTAAGGCTTAGACTTTTTCTGTACAGATTGGTATGCAACGGATTGATAACAAAGGTGGTCAGACCTTTATCAAGAAGGAATCCCAGAAGATTGTAGCTATAGTGTCCAGTGGCTTCAAGGCCTACTTTTACTTTAGTTAAATCGTCTGCAACGGATGAAATCTTCTGATAGAGTGAATCAAAACCATCTCGGTTGTTTGAAATGGTAAAGGCTTTAAACAGCACTTCACCATCTGAGTTAGTGATAAAGCAATCATGCTTATCCTTGGCAACATCAATTCCTGTATATATCATATCAATTCTCCTTTAAATGTATTTGATACTGTTTTAGAACCACGGGAACTCCTTGCAATTGTAACCTCGTTCTAAATAAACCGTCATGCGGTATCTAACTGATTAACAAATGAACAAAGAGACTGTGGTTAGAGCCTTCTAGAAACCATCTGTGTGGTAGGAGGAATGAACTAATCCACAGTATCTAAAACAGCATAGCCTAACCTATAGAAAAGGTAAAGAAGGGCTATGACTATATAATACGAGGAGGAATGCCTAAATGAAAAAAGAAACCTTGTATATTGCCTATGGCAGTAATTTAAACCTTACTCAAATGTCCTATCGGTGCCCGACTGCCGAGGTAATAGGAAATAGTGAAATTAAAGATTATGAGATGCTGTTCCGGGGGAGTCGCAGTAGTGCTGTTGCAACTGTGGAACCTTCTATCGGTGCAAGGGTTCCGGTTCTCTTGTGGAAAATTCGCCCCCAGGACGAGCTTGCTCTTGATCATTATGAAGGATATCCGAATTTTTACCGAAAGGAGCTGTTTCCTGTGGAGTTAGGCGGCAGATCAGTAAATGCCATGGTGTATATCATGAATGATGGGCGACCGTTTGGAGCCCCTTCGGATTATTATCTTAATACCATTCTGGAGGGTTATCACTCAGCTGGTTTTGATACGGACTTTCTGGAACAGGCAGTGGAAAAATCGATTCAGTTAGCACAGAGTCAGGAACAGTATGAGCCGCAGCAGGGGAATCTGTTCGGACAGAAGTGGTGGTGAAAAATAAGTTTTACTGCCCTTTGGGGATAATCCGTGTTTATGTTTACGATAAGGAGGTGCAGCTATGGCTGATCCTGTAACGATTACTCTAGTGACAAAGGCAGCAATTATGGCAGCTGCAGATAAACGAACCTGGAAAGCGGTGGGTGTTCTTATTGCCGCGATTTTAACACCTTTTATCCTCATTATTGTCATGATTTCCAGTCTTTTGTCTGGAACTGCGAACCATAACAACGCCGCTGTTCAGCTATCCTTTCATGACGGAGTTATTTCAGGTCAGGTACCGGAGGATTATCGAGAATATATTGAGGACATGCGTAAAAGTTTTTCGGAGCTGGATGTGAATATCGCTGAAATCACATTGATGATTGAGGAGGGAAGTCTTGACCCTGTACAGGTTAAGGCTATTTTTTATTCTCTGTATTTTGGCGCTGAATCCTTACGAGGGATTGATTATCAGTCATTTACTGACTGTTTCGTTCGCTATGAGGAACGCACTCGTACATGGTCGGATGAGGACGGAGTGGAGCTTGAGGAGACCTACACCGCAGCGGTGCCGCTTACTTCCCTTCCAGTAATTTATGGAAATTTAGAAAGTACACTCGGACGAAGGATTTCTTACGAAAATCAGGCAAATGCCTCAGAAATTTATTACCGGGCATTGTATGGAACAAGCGCAGCAGGCGAAGGAGACCGATTTGATCAGTGGTCGGATTGGCGGCCGGAACAGTTTGTCAATCCGACAACTGATCTGGCAGCAGGAGAAACTGGTTCCCAGGCTGTTCAGCTTGCGCTGTCCCGTCTGGGAGATCCCTACTCACAGGAGCTTCGCGGTCGGGCAGGTTATACCGACTGCAGTTATCTCGTACAGTGGGTATACCGTCAGCTGCGAGTAAATCTTCCTGGTACCGCTGCTGAGCAGGGAAAATATTGTGTCTGCAATGGCCTGACCGTTTCGAAAGCTGATCTTGCTCCAGGTGACCTTGTGTTCTGGAGCCACAAAGTAAACGGACGTTATCTCAATATTACTCATGTGGGTATCTATGCCGGCAATGGCAAGGTAGTGGACGCCTCATCTTCCAGAGGACGGGTTGTGTACAGGGACCTGTTTGATGCAGACAAACAGGTGCTATATGCAAGACCTTATGCGAAAAATACGGCACAATGAAGACTGTGATTGCTGGAAATAGAAATAAAAATTAAAGGAGGAAGAGCAATGAGCATGTCAGAATTAAAGGTATCCTTACCGTCGGAAAAACTGGAAGCACTCCGCTTTTTCATGGACAAAAAGGAGCTTACTATTGAACAGGAGCTGAAAGATTATCTGGACAAAACCTATGAAAAAGCAGTTCCTGCGCAAGTGCGGGAATATGTGGAGAGCCGCATGGAGCAGGTGTCTGCGCCACAGGAAGGCCAGGATACATCCTCTGCAAGAGAACGACCAGAACGACCTGTCCGTCAGAATCGCCGACAGAGGGAGCAGGCAGCTGCGGAGACACAGACAGAACACGTGCCATCCGAAACACCATCAGAGGACTCTCAGGAGGAAAGGCCGGGTATGACTATGGGGATGTAACTGTAACCGCAGAAAAAGAAAAGGAGGTTCCTGCCATGATAAAGCTTGGAATAGACAATGGAAACTACAATACAAAATCCTCAGAAGGAATGCTTTATGCTTCCGGTTATACTGCAAGTGACCGGGAGTTTTTAACATCGGAGCTTCAGCTGTTCTATGAAGGAAGCTATTACGCCATCGGAGAGCAACGTCTACGTTTTCAGCAGGATAAGACAATGGAGCAGGATACTTTTATTCTCACCCTGCCAGCCATCGCCGAAGTTATGAAACGTGTTGGTGTAACTGATGCAGATATTATGCTGGGTGTGGGGCTTCCCATTGACAGCTACGGTACACAAAAAGATGCGTTTCGGCGGTATTTTCTACAAAATGTGTCTTTTGAATTCGAAGGAACAGCATACCAATGTCGTATTACTGACTGTAAAGTGTTCGCCCAGGGGCATGCGGCACTGTGCCGGTATTATCCTCGTTTGCAGGAATACCGAAGCATTACCCTCGTTGACATTGGCGGTTATACGGTGGATGTTCTTACAGTCCATAATTTCAAGCTGGAGCGTGCAAGCTGTGTTAGTCTGCGTTTGGGAACGATCATCCTCTATAGCCGTATTCAGGACGCTCTGCAGAAAAGCGGCATTCTGCTTTCGGATGCTTTGATCACTGACGCAATCCGAGGGAAAATTCAACACACTGATCGTAAGAAAATTGAAGAAACAGTGGAGTATGAAGTGACTGCCTACTGCAAGGAACTGCTGAACGCTCTTCGGGAACGAGGCTTGGATTTAAGGCTCCCTACTGTGTTTGCAGGCGGCGGAGCGGAGCTGCTGGAATCCCGGCTGCGAGGAAATGAGATTAATATTGTTGCTGTGCTGAACCGGTTTGCTAATGCGGACGGGTACAAGCTCCTGCTGGGATAAGACTATGCGAAAACGATACTATCTGTCTTTTGATATGGACGATCCCAGACACCAGGAAGCAGAACGGCTGTTCACGCAGCAGGCCAGCCGTCACCGAACTGAATTTGTGGTGTCCAGTATTCTATCGGCTAAACAAAACAGTCATATGGAACAAATAGTGCGGCAGGCTGTTCGAGAGGAAATAAATCAATTCTCATTGAGCGTTACTCCTCCACAAGCGGTACAGGTTGTGGCAGCACAGCTGGAGGATGTTCCCGGCAGTCTGATACATGCACTTGAGGATTTATAGCATCCTGATGTTTAAACCAGAAAAAAGGTTGCACCAACTTGGCTCAAATTCATAGTCAGTTGCTTAAGATGTTTATGATGAATGCACCAACTTGGCTTACTTAAATGGAGGTTAATGATGAAAACAACTCTAATCCAAATATACTACGAACTGAAGAAATTGGAAGCTCTGCGACAATATCGAAATGACGCAGAACTAAAGGCTGATCTGGGGGCTGTGCTTCAGGCTCTCTATGAAAAGAATGTTCCTGCAGAGGTTCGGGAACGTATTGAATCAGCAGGCAACATATAGGAATTTACGCTTTAAATCTAAAATATTGAAAGTGGTCAGAACCGTCAAAGCTGTGAAAAGTAAAACCTACAAAAAACAGGAGGATTTGCACAATGGAATATAAAGAATTTATGGAAGAAGTAGAACGGCATATCAAGGAATATCTGCCTGAGGAATGGAAAAATGAAGAAGTAACGGTTCGTCAGCAACTAAAAAATAATGGCATTCAGTTATATGGAATGAGTATACGGATACCTGGAAGTGATCTTACTCCGCAGATATACTTAGATAATGCCTACCAATCTTACAGCATGGGTGTCAATATGGAGAAAATCCTAAAAAAGCTTGCGGAACAATACCTTGAGTCAGTGGAAACAGCACCGAAGCTTGGCATACATAATTTTAACTACGAAAATTCGAAAGATAGTTTGTTTATGTGTGCGATAAATGCTGATAAGAATCGGGAACTGCTGTCCTCTGTCCCCCATCAGATAGTAGAGGATCTGGCTGTTGTATACCGCTATTTAATTGAAGAGGATGGAGGTGTTTTTGGTACGGTCCTAGTCAATAATGATCATTTAAAGTTGTGGAATATTGATTCAGAGATGTTGCATGAACAAGCTGAAAAAAGTATGAAGCAGCTTATGCCATATGAGTTCCATAGTATGGACTATGTAATTGCGGATATAATGGGATCTCCCATAGAGGAGAGTCAGCTCAATATGAAAAACAGCTTTATGTTTGTATTGAGTAATAGCAAAAAGTGGCAGGGAGCTTCTTATCTGTTCTGCCCGGATGTATTAGAAGCAGTTTCAAAGGAGCTTGGCGGAAGCTATCTAATTCTTCCCTCATCGATCCATGAGCTAGTTTTGATTCGTGAAGAAAAGGAAAGAGGAATTGAAGATTTAAAGGATATTGTATGTGATATCAATCAAAGCCAGGTTGATGAGGAAGAACGTCTTTCTAATGAGGTTTATCGGTATGATACGGAAACAGGAAGTATATCAATGGTATCTGATGGAGAAATGCAGCAGGGTATGCATCTGGAGATGTAAGGGTGAAAATAATATTTAACCCACTCAGCAAAGCATGTAACAACATGGAGGAAAGAGTCCCTCTGTCGCCGCCTGTATGCCCCTGTGACGCCTTTATCTATCAGGAGCGGAGTGTTGCGCCATAAGACAGTTAAAGCCCCTGTTGCCGCCATTAACACCAAAATACTGGAGTGGTAAGAACTACCAAAACTGGGGTGAACCATGGGGTCGAAAATGATGATATCTACAGTGAAAAACGTCTACATGGAGA
>CAURBW010000022.1:0-82776 GCA_963523075.1 uncultured Clostridium sp. | reverse complement strand
CAGAATGGGACTTCCACCCATTTATACTACATACGCCGAACTGGCGCACCCTCCTGTATCAATCCATTATAACAAAAATAATGCATTGCAGTATGAATTTTTAAGTACTAAAAAAGGAATGGAATAAAATAACTGATCTGTTAGTTATTTTACTCCACTCCGTTTTTTATACAAGATGGTATAGATCTTTTTCTTCTTTCTCCATACGCTGCTCGATGGACTGTATGATTCCTTTTGATTCATTTAAAAAGCGTTCTCTGTCAGAAAGTATCTTTATCTTTGTATTAAAGCTGTTTTTAAATTCCGTAAAAACAGCCAGCAGGTTTCCCATTTCGTTTTGATACTCATGGGCTTTTCTCACCAGGTTTTCATCGGTCCCCCGGAAAAAAGAGGGGTATAAATATTGATCTTCGGAAGTCAGATGAATATTTAACTTACCGGCAAGGCCGCTGACATGGAATGCCAGCTCTGCCGCATTCTGATCCAGATCCTGCTTTGCAAGAAGCTTTTTCAGCTCTGACAGCTCTTCTCTGATTCTGTCATGCTGCTCTAAATAATGCTTCAATTCCATTGTAAACATTCACCTCTTTTGTATGATTCAGCCTGGGTAAAAATTATCCCAGCTTGCTGCGAAGCCAGTTTTCATAATGCTCCTGAATTCCGTCTTCTCTCGCCTGATTTTCAAAGCTTTCCGTCTCTGTGTCCACATCATTCATCTTTTCCGCAGGAAGAGCGCGTGCAGCAAAGGCATAGGCAGCCTGATCTTCTTTTTCTATATGACGCTGTAACAATGCACCGTATCCCACAGCATTGGATATGATATCCAGCTTATGGTCCGTGACGGGATTTTTTTCATATTCTTCAATTGCCGCTTCCAGCTGGGTAAGATGCAGTCTTCCCAGATCGTGTTCAACCAGCATTCCGTTACGAATCAGCTTATCAGCAACAGGGCCCATATTCTCCATCATAATCCGGAATAAGATTTTCTCTTCCTTCCCATGATGGTGCTTGTCCGCATAATTTCTTCCAAATTCGATGCATTCTCTAAGAAGAGCTCCGTCTACTTCCCCGCCTTCCACGATACCGGCACAGATTTTTCTTAAAAAACCGTTGAAAGCCAGAATATTTTCATGTTCCTTCATTAAAATATCGATTCCATTCATTGGCGGCTCCTTAATTCATACTCCTGATTTCCTGTATGATGAAATTGTACACCTGAACCTTCAAACATTCCCTCAATCAGGGCTTCTCTCAGTTCATAGTAGTGTTTTACATCACCGTGGATCATATCCCAGTATGGTTCATGTATTTCCACAGCCTGACGATACGCCAAAAGATCCGGTTCTTCCTTCACCAGCTGATTGACTCTGTCACAAGGCATTCCGTTTAACAAAGTATTTTCCAGATGCTCATAAGCCTGTTTTACCGATATGGTACCTTCTGCACTGCGTTTTTTTCCAAATTTCCTCACTGCCTGTTTCATATCATCAAGACGTGCCGGATCTTCTTCCAGAAGAGTGGTGACTGCATAAGCAAGACGGTTTTCCACCAGACTCACACGTTCCTGAAGCCATCCGTGAATGTTATCTGTATTGATGTTATCCTCTAAATTGCCTGTTTCCAGAGTACCATACCTGGAAGCCATCTTCTCTCTTAATCCGTCTGCCCAGCCCTTTTCCTCTGCGAAAGCAGCAATCGCGTCTGTCATAGCATTCTGAAGCAGGATTTTATTATATAACCAGGTGTGAATCGGTCCTAAAAATGCGCTCATTTCATTCCTCTTTTCTCTATTTGTTTAATTGTTCCAGCACTTCGTCTGCATCAAGTCCGTGAACCATGCAGGCATCCTCTAAGGATTCCATCTGTGAAGACGGGCAGCCAAGACAGTGCATTCCACATCCCATCAAAATCTCTGCTGCTTCCGGTTTGCTTCTTAAAATTTCTCCAATATACATTTCTTTCGTTATCATCATTTCTTCCTCCTGTTAATTAGATGTTGTTATTTCATGGATTATTTTCTTCAAATCTTCTTCAGGCATACGGATTAAAGATATTTTACAGTCTTCCTCCAATATTGCCTGTATCTTTTGTGTCATTAACTTCTGCATGGATTCATAATCCGGTATTACGATAAAATGTTCATTTTGGCCGGTATTTTCAGCTGTACTTCCTTCATGAAGAAGCTCCTTACAGAAAAAATTCATTTCGGCCGTTTCAGCTGCAACTGAAACAAGATCTTCCATTGTTAAGTCATAACTTATGATGGACAAAGCTTTGTAAAAGAATTCATTTATTTTTTCATCTTCATATCCCTTTGCCATACCATGCCGGGCATAGACTGCAATTCCTCTGATGCCAAACAAAATCAGGGACTTTAACGAACGAATATCTTCATCTGCTGACCAGATGTTTTTTATGTCATAATCCGAGGTATTGCCGCAGACACTTTTGCAAACCGCGCAGCCCGGTGCAATCCTGTTTTTTTCCATTCTGACCTTTTCAATCATGTCTGCCAGAGCCTGATTATCAAAACCTGCATCAGTAATCGTTGTTACTAAACCTTCCATCAGAAGTCTGGTTACTGCTGCCTGGCGGATATTCATCTTACACGCCTTTGCCAGGCCGATGATTGCTCCAGTCAGCTCATCTAAAAAACCGGACATTTGATTTTCCATCTTTTTTGTACAGCCTTCCTTTAGAATATTACCACCAAAGACATTTTAAAGCATTCCTGACCATACACAGCATGAGGCTTTTTCGCCGGCATTACCAGGGTTTCCCCTTCGTTTAAAATAAACTCTGTTCCGTCTACGGTGAATCTTCCTGTTCCCTCTAAGACGGTAACCATGGCATCTCCATTTGACTCATGGGTGCTGATCTCTTCTCCCTTATCAAAAGCGAACAGGGTGACGCTGACTGACTGATTCTGCACCAGAGTTTTGCTTACGATCTGGCCTTTTTGAATCTGAACTAAATCTGCTAACTTAAGGATTTCTTCCTGAGCTATATTTTTTAAGAGTTTCTCTGACATTTGTCTTCCTCCTTATTTTGTTCTTGTGTTTATATGGCGATTATAATATAATATTATCAGCATTTCTGTTGTTTTAACAACATTTCAAAAATATTATTTAAAAATGGAAAATTTTTACACAGGAGAACTGAAACAATACTTAGGAGGACCAATCATATGGAAGAATTTCTGCCTGTTCTAAAAAAATCCAGCTTGTTTACAGGTGTCTCGCCTGATGAAATCAGAAGCATGCTGAAATGCTTATCTGCACGAATGAAGAATTATAAAAAAGATGAATTTATTATAAGAAGCGGAGATTATATTCAATCCGTGGGAATGGTCCTTTCAGGAACTGCGCTGATTATACAGGAGGATTTCTGGGGAAAGCGCAGCATTATATCGGAAGTTATGCCTGGAACGCTGTTTGCAGAAACCTATGCCTGCATCTCCTCTGTTCCCATAGAAATGAGCGTAGTCGCTGATTCAGATTGTGAGATTATGTTTTTGGATTTTAATAAGATCTTAACTGTATGCACCTCTGCCTGCGGCTTTCACACCCGGCTGATCCAGAATTTCTTATCGGCCATTGCCGGAAGGAATCTGGTTTTGACTAAAAAGATGCAGCACATGTCAAAAAAGACAATCAGGGAAAAATTGCTCTCCTACCTCTCTGCCGAGTCCCTAAAGAGCAATTCTTCCACATTTGATATTCCGTTTAACAGACAGCAGCTGGCTGATTATCTTTCCGTAGACCGAAGTGCGCTGTCCAATGAACTGAGTAAATTACAGGCAGAAGAAATACTTGCCTTTAATAAGAACCGGTTTACTCTAAAAGAACAGGGACCGGAGGGATATCTGTAAATTATGAACCGGACTTTGGAATCGAGACTGTAAAGCAGCTTCCCGATTCCTCTTTACTTTCTGCCTCTACTGTACCGCCATGGGCTTCCACAATGGATTTTACGATGGTAAGTCCGATTCCTGCGCCTCCTGTTTTCCGGTTTCTGGATTTATCTGTGCGGTAAAAGCGTTCGAAAATAAGAGGAAGTTCTTCTTCCCTTATTCCAATTCCGCTATCCGCTATTGTTACAATTCCATTTTCCTTTGTTTCATATACTTCTATCCGGATACTGCCTCCCTCCGGCGTGTATTTGACGGCATTGGAAAGTAAGTTTGAAAATACCTGTCCCAATCGGTTTTTGTCCCCATCCACAAAAACCGGTTCTCCTTTTACGCTGAGAGCCAGTTTTTTCTTGTTGATTTCCCCTGTCATATTATCCGCTGCTGTCCGGATTGCCGAAAATAAGTCCATGGGACTTTTGCTTAAATGAAATCCGTCTCCTTCAATCTTTGCCAGCTGCTCTAAATCTGCAACAAGAGTACCAAGGCGTTTCACTTCCTCATGACAACTCTTTAAGCGTTCTGGTGTCGCCTCCCACAGTCCCTCTGTCATGGCCTCCAAATGAGATCCAAGTGCCGTTAAAGGAGTTCGCAGTTCATGGGCAACATCAGCAGTCAGCCGCTTGCGCAAATGCTCCTGCTCACTGAGAGCTCCGGACAGATGGTTAATGGCTATGCCCAGATCATCAAGCTCTTTAATCCTGGTTCCTGGTTCGAATTTAAGATCATAGTTGCCTGTTGAGATCTGCTTGGCAATATAGGCCGTTTTGGTGACCGGGCGGGAAATTCTGCTTCCTAACAGGCACCCTACCGCTATGGCACAGATACTGGATAAAACTCCGATGACAAGCAGTACGATATTCATCACACGGATAAAATTAAAATCGGTTTCATTCATGAAAAACGGTCCGTAATATTTAATGGAGACGGAACCTGTCTTTTTCCCGTTTTTTGTCAGCTCATAGGTATGATCCACAAAACCGCCTTTTGCACCGCGTTCTTTCATACGTGCAGAGATTTCGTCCATAATCTGTCCGCAAAGTCTCATATCATGATTCTCTGCGTCCCAAACCATGTTACCGTCAGCATCGTAAAGCTTTACGATATACCCGTCATATAAGGAATTCATGCCGATTGCATGAACGTAATCCAGCTTCCAGCTTCTCTTAAACTCATCATATTGGCTTCCCAGTTCAACTGCAATATTATCCCGCCGCTCCTGACCGGTTTTGGTGATGTATTTTTCAAATTCCCAGTTAATGAGCAGGTTGGAGGCAAGTCCGATTAATGCAATGGTGATAAGCATAGTCAGAAGTATGGAAAGGGAAAGCTGTTTTCTTAAGGTCTTCATATTTATCAGCCTCCGAACTTATAACCCAGCCCGGGAATTGTTAAGACGTAGGCGGGGTTTTTGGGATCATCCTCTATTTTCTTTCTGATGTTTTTTATATGGCTGTCAATGGCTCTGTCATAACCGGCAAAATCCCTGCCCATCGCTGTATCAATCAGCTCTTCTCTGGTAAATACCTTACCGGGATATTTAATCAGCGCGGATAATATTTTCAGTTCGCTTGGTGTAAGTGTCAGGTCTGACCCTTTTTTTCTCACCTCATTTTTTTCAAAATCCACCACCAGATCTCCGTCTCTCCAGGAGTTTCGCTTAACAAGAGGCACCAGATCGCTTTCCGTACGCCTTAGTACCGCTTCCACTCTGGCATACAGTTCCTTTAAACCAAAAGGTTTCATGATATAATCGTCTGCTCCCAGCTCCAGTCCGCTCACCACGTCCTCTTCATCCACTCTTGCCGTGAGCATAATCACAGGAACCCGGGATTTTTTGCGGATGGCTGTGCAGATCTCTTCTCCTGAGATATCAGGCAGCATTAAATCCAGTATGACAAGTGAGATATTTTCCGTATCAAATATCTCCAGAGCCTTTTTTCCGTTTTCAGCGGGGAATGTTATAAATCCTTTGCTTTCCAAAAGCATACACACCACTTCAAGAATCTTCGGCTCATCATCTACCACCAGCACATGCCTGCTGTTATTGTGCATTCTTTCACCTCAATTTCACGGGATTTTCTGTATGAAAAGAGGGAACCGGTCAATCATCGGTTCCCGTCTTTCTTTATTATACTACATCGTATCCCTGATCTTCAATCTCTGCCTTGATTTTTTCCACAGATGCTTCGTCAGGATTGTGGTCTACTGTCACGGTCTTTGCGGATAAGTCAACCGCTACACCCGATACTCCGGTTAAAGCGCCTACCGCTCCGGTAATTGCCTTTACACAATGCTCACATGCCATTCCATCCACATTTATTACTGTCTTTGCCATATCAATTTCCTCCATTATTCTTATTATTGTATATCAAAAGGCTTTAAAAACTTATTAACCTGCATTTTCTTTCCGTTTTCCATTACGGTAACGGGAGCGTAGACCCAGCCTTCCACCTTCTCAGGGTCCGCACCAGCGGCTATTAACGGCTCTGGCTCCAGGACGAACACAATGTCCTTATCCTGTGTTTTTCCGGTTGATGCACTGGTTTCTAAATCTTTTGCCCATTCAAACATATTTCCGCCGCCAAGCTTTACTCCAAAATGGTCCATAACTCCATGATAATTAATCAGGCTGCGATCGTTTTTTACGAGGCCTTCATATGCTGACAGGGCAGATTCTTCCGTATCCCCTAAACCGCCCTCTTTAAGCTTCACTCCCACAGTAATGAGATCATCGCTTACGTCGTAATCTGCCGGAAGCTTTGCTGTATCCAGACCGGCTGAAACAAATGGGGCTGCATCTGCCTGAAGTTTCACATCAAAACGGGAATTTTCATCGTTTCCGCCGCTCCAGGTAAAGCGGGCACTGCCGTCCGGAGCAGTTAGTGTAAAGCCTCTGCCATCATCATTTTTCCTTACCTGATCGGGAATTGCGTTTATTACCCTTTCATAAGACTGTACGGACTTATTACCAACTACATCAGTGCTGCCTCCGGCACTTTCCACTGCCATAAATGCGATTCCTGCAACCACAAGCACACCAGCGGCTATTGCTGTCATTACTTTCTTATCTTTTAACATGTATTTGTCACCTCTTTCCTGTCTCAGGCTTAAACCGCTTTAACCGCAGCGCATTGGTGAGTACGGATACAGAGCTTAAGCTCATGGCAGCCGCTGCAAAAATGGGGTTTAACAGGGGGCCGTTAAATAACAGATGTAAAATTCCTGCTGCAATTGGGATTCCGATTACATTATAACCGAATGCCCAGAATAAATTTTGCTTAATATTGCGGATGGTGTGTTTGCTCAGATTAATCGCTGCAGGCACATCCATCAGATCGGAACGCATAAGAACAATGTCTGCAGATTCCATGGCTACATCGGTACCGGAACCGATGGCGATTCCGATATCAGCCTGTGCAAGTGCAGGAGCATCGTTGATTCCATCTCCTACCATGGCCACCTTCCGGTTCTCTGACTGAAGCGTTTTCACCTCATTGGATTTATCCTGAGGGAGAACTTCAGCCAGAACACGGTCAATGCCCACCTGCTTTGCAATGGCTGATGCTGTCTTTTTATTATCACCGGTGATCATCGCAACTTCAATTCCCATCTTATGAAGCCGTTCAATGGCTGCACGGCTGGATTCCTTCACCACATCAGCAACCGCTACAATTCCTGCCAGTTCGCCGTCTATCGCCACATACATGGGAGTCTTTCCTTCTTCTGCCAGCTTATCAGAAACCGTTTCCATTCCTGCCAGGGAAATATTCTGTTCATCCATCAGCTTTCGGTTTCCTGCAAGAATTTCTTCTCCTTCCAGACGGGCTTTGATCCCCCGTCCGGTCAGTGAATCAAACTGCTCCGCTTCTAACAGGGAGAGTCCTGATTCCTTTGCTCCAAGAACAATTGCCTGACCAAGTGGATGCTCGGAACCTCTCTCTGCAGATGCTGTCAGCTGTAAGAGGCGGTCTTTTGAAACACTTCCTGCTGGCAGTACGTCTGTCACTTTTGGTTTTCCTTCTGTAATCGTTCCTGTTTTATCAAATACGATGGTATTTATTTTGTGAGCGGTTTCCAAAGCTTCTCCGCCCTTAATTAAGATTCCGTTTTCTGCTCCCTTTCCCGTACCTACCATGATGGCAGTCGGTGTAGCCAGACCCAAAGCACAGGGACAGGCGATTACCAGTACGGAAATAAAGATGGTAAGTGCAAATTTTAAATCTCCTCCTGTACCGATGTACCAGCCAATTCCCGCAAGCAGGGCAATGACACAGACCACCGGTACAAAGTATCCGGAAACAATGTCCGCCAACTGGGCAATGGGCGCTTTGGACCCCTGAGCATCCTCTACCAGCTTGATGATCTGGGCAAGAGCTGTATCGCTTCCGATTTTTTCAGCTCTGAACTGGATCACACCCGTGGTGTTGATGGATGCCGCATAAACCGGATCTCCTTCTTTTTTATCCACCGGCATGCTTTCTCCGGTGAGCATGGATTCATCGATGGCAGTGTGTCCGCCTGTAACAGTTCCGTCTACGGGAATCTTATCGCCTGGTTTTACCAGAATCACATCGCCGATTTCTACTTCGTCAATGGGAATTTCCTTTTCCTGTCCATTTTCTAAAATCACCGCTGTTTTAGGGGCCAGACCCATAAGCTTTTTAATCGCCTCGCCGGTTCTTCCTTTGGAAACGGCCTCTAATGTCTTGCCAAGCATGATCAATGTGATAATTACACCTGCTGTTTCATAATAAAGAGAATCTACTGCCATAAAATGCCCGGCTGCAATCTGAAATGTATTATAAATGCTGTATAAAACAGCTGCTGTTGTGCCGATTGCAATGAGTGAATCCATATTGGGACTTTTCTGAAACAGCGCCTTAAAGCCAATGGTATAAAACTTATATCCAACTCCGATGACCGGGGCTGCTAATATCAATTCAACCAAGGCATATAAAAGCGGATAATTCATAGGATCAATCGCGGCTGGAAACGGAAGACGGATAAAGCTGATCATCGGTGCCATTGCAATATATAACAAAGGAAGGGAGAATACGGCAGAAATAGTAAATTTCGTCCAGAGTGTTCTGATCTCTCTCTGCTTTCTGGCTCTGTCTTCGTCTGCTGCATCTGCTTTATTCACTTCCAGTGCCTGATATCCCGCTTTTTCAATGGCACTTTTAATGGCGGACAGTCTTACTTTTCCCGGATCATAGGCAACCGTAGCTTTTTCTGTAGCAAAATTCACAGACGAGCTTTCCACTCCCTCCAGCTTTCCAATGGCTTTTTCCACACGTCTGGCACAAGCCGCACAGGTCATACCGCCGATGGGAATCGTAACATCGGAATTCTTCGGTTTTTCTGCCGCTTCATAACCTATTTTAGCAACTGCTGCCTTAATATCAGATAGCGTAAGACTGCTTCTGTCGTATTCTACAAAAAGCTTTTCGCTGGCAAGGTTTACAGACGCCTGATTGATTCCTGACAGCTTTCTTACTGTTTTTTCTATTCTTTGTGCACATGCTGCACATGTCATACCTCTTATATCTAAAGTTTGATTTTCCATTTCTTTCACCTCTTTTAATTGGCTGATGCCTCTTGAAGTTTTCGAGTACTCATGATATTATTATGGCAGATATCGCATTTATTGCAAGTATGCACTTTTTAGTGATATAGTACCCAAAAAGATACTAAAGGAGGATTTGCCTATGCCCCCAATTGATTGTGCCGGCTACAACTGCCCGGTGGATGCGACCTTAGATATGATCGGAGGAAAATACAAGGCTCTGATTTTGTGGCATCTCATCAACCATACTTTAAGATTCGGAGAGCTGAGAAAGCTGATCCCTCAGGCCACACCTAAGATGCTGACCCAGCAGTTAAGAGAGCTGGAAGAGGATAATCTAATTATAAGAACCGTTTATCCCGTCGTTCCACCAAAGGTGGAATACGCTCTTTCAGAACTGGGAATCAGCATACGCCCTATTCTGGAGGCCATGTACAAATGGGGAGCAGATTACCTAAACCAAAATGGTCTGATCGTAAACTGCTCCATGAAATGTCCTGATTAAATTAGTAAGATTTTTTCCAGTTTGCAAATATCTGCCTGGACTCCTTTAAAAAGTCAGAAGAGATCGTGATGGATTCGTCGGTCACGGTCTTATTCTGATCGAATATGGGCCATGGATTACAGCCTCCTGCTTCCACTTCAACCCGGCTCATGGGAAATCGGTTTCCGCAGTTCTGGCACACCAGCTCGTCCCCATCCTGTTTATAGTATCCCCTTCCTGAATCATAACATACCTGACAGGTATTAAATGCAGTACGAATAGTACCATCAGGAGCTTTCACTGCCAGAACCTCCATTTTTGTTCCATCTGCTTCCACAGGATAGAATGTAACTTTATCGGAGATATCAGATACCGGTATTACAAGATCTGCCGCCTGTGCACTTCCACTCTCTTTCCCGGTCTTTGAAGATGCTGTTTCCTGTGTTTTAGTCCCGGTATTTAAGCTGCATGCTGTCAGCACAAATACGGTCAGGACCGCAGCTGCAGCTGTCTTAACTGCAGATATTCCTTTTATTTTATTTTCTTTTCTGTTCTGTTTCATCCCTATTCTCCTTTTTTTCCATTATTTCTCATAAAAAACATTCCTGCAATAAGAGCTGCTGCCGGAAGAATGCAGTGCCAGTGACTGTATAATAATCCCATAAACCCTTCTCCTTTCCCGTTCATATCAGAAATCACTTATCCGCAGCATGACCCTCCGGAACCCTGAAATGTATCCTCAGGCCAGATCATGGTCTGAAATTTGCTCACTTCATCCTTCACTGCTTTTAAATCTACGTTTTCCAGATCGTCCACTACTTTTATATATCCATAAAAGGAATTGTCCCCTGTAGAGAAGTCGAAACTTTTCTCCGGCAGGAAATAAAGGGTGTTTTCTCCCTTTTCCAGGAACAGCTCAGTAAAAAAATCAGGGATCAGAAGATTTGTTCCGTAATCAGTTTCCGACCTGTTGTCAATGAATGTCCACTCCGTATCCATACCGGCTTTTACTACCGCAACTGCCGGCTTAAATCCTTTATCAGTCAGTTCCAGTGTGATTTTCTGTACAGGATTCCCATTGTCGTCCGTGGATACCTGGGCGAGTATTACTTCATCAGCCGGTATGGTATAACCGGCAGGAACCGGGGTTTGGGGTGCATATTCTTTTAATACCCCCTGGCCTTCCGTTTGCTGGCCGCTATCGGTCTCTCCCTCTTTGGTAACATTAATAGAACCTCGTATCATCCCCATCCAGCAGCTGTATGGTATCTTTCCTGTTTTGTCAGGCGTAAACTCCACCACGTTTTCTCCTGTATGAAATGAGTACTCGATGCCGTATTCCCGTATAATCATCCGGTTATTACAGCCGTTTATACTTCCTGCCGGTGCGTCTATGATCCATTTTACCGGAATCCCGGCCTGGACCTTAATATTGGGATACCGTCCCGGGCTTAAGGTGCTGTTGATCACCTGAACGCCGTCTTCGATTTTTACCTCACCGGAACCTTCCTGTTTTTTCCCACTGCTGCTCTCCACTCCAGGCAGGAAAGAAGAAGGACTGATTCCTGCTAAACTGATTCCCTGGGTAAACATGGACAGACCCAGTACCACCACTAAAACCGCACCTGCAGTCATGACTCTGTTCGAAAATTTCTTAGAAAGAACCGTTGATAAGGCTCCCAGCGAAAACATCAGAGGAACGGTACCAAGGCTGAATAAAAACATGGAAAGTGCACCGGAAAACGGATTTCCGGTTGAAAGAGCATAGATCTGCATGGCCTGAAGAGGTCCGCAGGGCATAAGCCCGTTTAACAGGCCTACGAAAAACGGACTGCTGCTTTTTGATTTTTCTTTCTGGATTTTAACTGCAAAAAACTTTGGCATTCTGGGATTCAGTCTGCGAAGCCAGGGGAAAATACCCAGCATATTAATCCCCATAATTACCATAAAGATTCCTGCCGCCAGCTTTAACACACCCTGAAGGGTATTGGAAAAGGTCACTGCAGCTCCCAGCCCTCCTGCCAGAAAGCCCACAGCTGTATAAGAAACAACACGCCCCAGGTTATAAAGAAATGCAGGCCGTAAGGCTGCAAGCCGCCCCTGGCTTAATTCTTCCTGTCCGCTTTTCGGAATGCACTGGGAAAGGTTAATACCGCCGCACATTGCCACACAGTGAACGGAGGTTATCAGGCCGATTATAAAGAGCATCCCGTATCCCATTGTTTCATCTGCCAACTGACTGGGAACCAGGAGATTTAACAGACCTGATTGTTCTAAAAGCATATACAGGGAAGCAATGATAATTAAAACTCCCACTGTCCTGTTAGTATCGTTTCTTTCCTGTCCCTGATCAGTTATCACACGATAGCCCAAATTCTCAATGATTCCTGTTATACTTTGATAAGAAATAATATCCGTATCAAAGGTAACCAGAGCAGTCCCGGCGTTATAGCTCACCTCCGCTTTTTCAATTCCAGCTGTATTACTTAATTTTTTTTCAATTTTATTCTGGCAGCTGATACAGGTCATTCCGCCGATACGCAATTTTTTGGTTCTGACTGCAGTTCCCATTACGCATCCTCCTTTTTCATTTCTGAATAGAAGAATAGCAGGACCATATGTAAAAGTTGTGTAGATGGTTTTTAGACACAAAAAAAACACGCATATCTCATACTGTTAAATGAGATACACGTGTTGGAAAACCAGTGTCTGAAATAAGTATTACACGGCTGATTCCAGTTTCATGAGTGACTGGATCAGCTCCTCACAGATGTCCATAATATTTTTTCCGTCTGTTTCTATAATAATATCAGCCGCATTCTGGTAAAGGCCGGCCCGTCTTTCCATCAGTCCCTTTATATATTCCACATTCATGTTTCCATTTAAGATGGGGCGCTCATCGCTGTCTTTTACTCTCTCTAATATCGTTCCAGGGCTGGCTGTTAAAAGCACAATTCTGCTGTTTTTCTTTAAATTCTTCACATTCTCTTCCCTGATTACCGCACCGCCGCCGCAGGAAATAATAGTCTGCCTGCAGTCCTTTAAGCTGATGATCGCGTTGCTCTCACAGTTACGAAAATACTCTTCTCCGTACTTAGCAAAGATATCCTTAATAGCCATCTTCTGATCTTCCACGATTTTTGTGTCCACATCCACTTCATTCATCGCCAGCATATCTTTTAAATATTTGGACACTGTACTTTTGCCTGCCCCCATAAAACCAATCAGGGCAATGTTAGAATGAAACAGGCTCTTGCTCTGCACACTTTTACTTTCTTCCAGAATCTGACGGAAAATTCCAAGGAGCTCCTCTTTATAACCATGTTCACCAATTGCACGGGTCAGAGTCTCCTGCTGGCTTTCTTCCTGCTCCGGCTGAAATATGGGAAGCCCAAATGCTTTCTTGTATTCTATGATCTCCTCGATGCAGGAAAGCCGATTCATTAAAAGTTCCAGAATCTCAAGGTCACATTGATTCAAATCTTTTCTAATTTCTTTCAGTTCTCTCATTCTGCTTCTCCCTAAAATATCCGTTAGTATAATTTTTTACATTATACATACAGCTATGGGGTATTGTAAAGCAATTCTTACGCCTTTTCTTCAAGAAAATGAATATATTCATCTCCCCATTCTCCCAGTGTAATCAGGACCTTATCAAATTTATCGCCGATTTCACTTAAGAAGTATTCTACCTTCGGGGGAATCTGGGAATATTCTTTTCTTACAATAAGTCCCTCCTCTTCCAGAGATTTTAACTGCCTGGAAAGTGTGGTATGGGTAATCTCCTCCGGCATCATTCGCTTCAGTTCATTAAACCGCACCGGTCCATCCTTTAATAAATAGAGAAGATATATAGACCATTTACCGGAAAGGACTTTTTGAGAGGTTACGTAAGGACATATACCAAATAAATCTTTTTTATCCATATAGGTATCCTCCTTGATACTAGGTATCATAAAATATCGTAGTTTACAAAAAATGCATACTGGATATAATAATCTTGTAAACAAATTATATCATGGATACATGAAAGGAGCAAGAGAGATGAACGAAATCCTCAATTACTTAAAAGAATGCGGTACATTTTACCTGGCAACCACTGAGGGAGATCAGCCCCGTGTTCGTCCCTTTGGTGCTGTATGTGAATTTGAAGGCCGGCTTTACATCACAACCAGCAATCAGAAAAAAGTATTCGATCAGATGAAAAAAAATCCTAAGATTGAAATTTCCGCTATGAATAAGGGAACATGGATCAGACTGGAAGCCGAGGCTGTATGGGATGACCGCAGAGAAGCGCGTGTTGCTATGATGGAAGACAACGAGGCTGCGCTCAGCCGCATGTATTCCGTTGACGATGGTATTTTTGCAGTTTTATATTTAAAGAATGCAACTGCTACAATTTTCTCCTTCACTTCTGAGCCAAAAGTTGTTACATTCTAAATCATAGCGGAAAACGGCAGCCGATAAACTGCCGTTTCCTTAATTTTTTTATTACTATTCAGACATTAACCGTTTCTCGCCTGTAATATTTTGAATTTCATCAATATCCTGGGTAACTTCTAAAACACCCAGATATTCTCCCGTTTCGCTGCGCACGGCATAATAACGGATCAGGATATACTTTTTACCCATTCTGATCCAGAAATCCTCCTCATCTTTTACGCCATTTTTAAAATCCTCCACAATTTTTTCAACGATGTGGACACTTGCAGGAGGATGGCAGTTGGATACATTTCTGCCAAGTATCGTTCTGGTTCTTGGAAAGGCTCTGCTTTTTCCCTCGGAGAAATACTTTACTTTATCATCCTTATCCACAAACGTGATATCAAAAGGCAGAGTGTTTAATAAGGCGGTCAGTTCTTCTGTTTTCATTTCCCCCGAAGGAAGCTTCACTATTCCGGCTTCCGGCTCAATTGTTGTTTTCTCTTCTTTATCAGCTTCTTTCGGTTCCCACTGCGGCACATGCTCAATCATATAGCCGATTTCGCCGCTTCCATCTGCGATTGTTTTCCATTCCTCCTGGGTCAGATTTTCCATCAGCATGGGGACCATGATGTTTTCTTCCTTAAATATCATTTCCTCCATCTTATCAGCCATATCCTGAGCTTTCCTGATGAGAGTTTCCTTTTGATCTAAATGACTTTCTGTCAGGGCGGCTACCTCTTTGACCTGGGCTCTGATTTCATCATCTACTCCCCACATAACCTTAGGCGGAGCGGTGATTCCATATTTCTCCATATACGGAAAATATAAATTTTCCTTTTTCTTATAGTGAATGCTTAAATCCTTTAACTGATCCACTCCCGCTTTCAGCTGCTCCACTGCACCAGGACCTTCTAACGCCGTCAGAGACAAAAAAGGACGGATTTCCTTTTCCAGTATGTGAGAGATCTTTTTATTTTCCCTGACCAGCACATGAACCGGGTGGCCGGGGATGAGCGCCGGCTCCTCCGGCTGATGGATTTCCTCTATCGATCCCTTAAATACCGCTGCATGAACATCACAGAGCTTCTGCACCTCTTCAACCGGAAGTCCCTCTGCAATCAATGCTCCTTCTGCTTCAGAGATCTCCGTAGCTGACACTCCGTGAAATACTTCTTCAAACTGAGCTCTCACTTCATCCACTGTTTTTCCTTCATGGAGCTGCCGGATAATATCTTTTATTGTCTTTTGTCTCTTCTGACGGTTATTGATGTATTCGCTCATAACAGTTCTCCTTTTTCACTTTATAATGAAGGAATAAAAACACCTCTGTCTGATTCTTTACTTCTTTTCAGAAAGAGGTGCCTTTAGTGATTATTCTACTTTAATTACAGAGACCGGACAACCTTCCTGTGCTTCCACTGCTGATGATTCTGCAGACTCAGGTACAGTATCAACATAAACCTCTGCAGGACCATCATCACCCATTCTGAATACTTCCGGACAAGTGGAAGCACAGAGACCGCATTCGATGCAGCCCTCTCTATCTACTTCTGCTATCATTTTTTAACTCCTTTCTGTTCTGTCCCGGGGACAGCTTTCATTCTTTGACCCTGAATGCACTTTTATTGTTGGTAACTTTTATAAAAAATATCCATTAATTTTATAACAGAATACAAGAAAAAAGAAGATCTGCAGCCGGCCGCTTACTTTTAGGCCGGACTTTTCAGATCTTCCATTTTATTTACTGATCTCTCTTACTTTCTTTTAGCCAGATATTCCTGACCAAGCACATCTGCCGCAATTAAAGCATCGTAAAGCTGTTCGGGAGTTACATCTCCGATCATATTATGGATGCTTTCCCCTTCTGCGCATGCATTCTTAGCAGCAATGCGGACTCTCTCCTTATCTGTTACTCCGATTTCTTTTAAAGTCACCGGAAGTCCTACACTGACGCAGAATTCAAGGACCTGATGAAACTCTGCCGACGGAGCATTCTCTAAAACAAGCTGAGCCAGCGTTCCGAACGCAACCACACTGCCGTGCATTGTGGCTTCACATTCTTCCAGAGCCGTAAATCCGTTGTATACGGAATGAGATACTGCCAGACCGCCGTTATCAGCGCCTACGCCGCTTAAATAAGTATTGGCTTCAATAATTGCCTCCAGTGCCGGTGTAACAATCTGATTTTCACAAGCCTTCAATGCCTTGTAGCCGTCTTCTAAAAGAGTTTCATAACAAAGTCTGCAAAGAGCCATTGCGGACTTTGTGATTCCCCCATTTTCCAGGCTGGGAGCTTTTGCCTTCTCACACGCTCTCGCTTCAAAATAAGTACCCAGCGCATCCCCCATTCCTGCAACCAGGAATTTTACCGGTGCGTGGGCGATAATATCAGAATCCACAATTACTGCATCTGGATTTTTAGGATAGAATATGTAATGGGAAAAGCTTCCGTCATTGTTGTATATAACGGACAAACCGGTACAGGGAGCATCCGTTGCTGCTACAGTAGGAATAATAACAACCGGCAGCTTCTCATAATGAGCGGTTGCCTTTGCTGTATCAATGGCAGAGCCGCCTCCAACTGCCGCCACACAGTCAATCTGATTCTCTCTGACAATCTTTTGCATCCGTTCTATTTCTCCGATGGAACTGATTCCGCCGAAAATCTCGAATTTCACTTGGGCACCTTTTCCTTCAAAGCTTTTCTCAATCTTTTCATGGCAGTTTTTATATCCGCTGTTGCTGCAGATAAAAAGAAATGACGTACCAAGATTTTTTGTTTCTTCATAAACCTCTGACAAAGCGCCCTGCCCCTGTACGTATTTTAAAGGTGATCTCATTAGTTTCAGCATAATAGTCTCCTCTCATCAATCAGTAAAAAAATATCGTTTTATGCTACGTCAAATATACGCCTGCCATGCAGAAATGTCAATATTTTAACGAGATATAAATTTAGATATACTTCCACTGATCTGACAGATACAGAGTTTAACATGCCACGATTTCCTTAATCATGAGTTCTCTTCCCCCCAGCAGTTCCCAGGAAAAGCTTTGACAGAAGGGACACTTCATAGATTCTTCTGTTACATGAAACACTTTACTGCACTCCCTGCAGCGGCCATTGGCAGGAATCATTTCGATATCCAGACGGGCATTTTCAAGAAGTGTCCCATGGACTGCGGCAGGATAACACTGCTCCACATAATAAGGCACCACCGAAGCTATCTCACCAATCTGCAGCGCCAGGCTTTCTACCTGCGATAAGTTCTGCTCCCTGACCACATTTTCCACAATCCGGACCACTTCTGCCATAACCCCCAGTTCATGCATACTATTCCTCCTGTTATTTCCTTTTATACTGCTGCACCCTTTTCCGCCAGAGCCTTCACATTGCGGTATGACTTTAAATCCGTATAAAGCTCCGGTCCATATGGAGAGCGGTGCTTTTTCCAGATATTGATCCCCATATATACTGCTACCGCCAGATTGCATAACAGTGCGGTCAGGCTGACTGCGAAATAAATGCCCGGTTTATAGGAAGAATCCACCCGGAATTGCCCCACATCCTGAAATCCGGGAAACGTCTGGGCAAACATACACCAGAGAGCCAGTGTCTGAGCCCGGTGCTGCAGCCATGCTCCCTTTCCGACGGAAAACGCGCACAAGGTCGGAGCCAGCAAAAGCGCAAGTCCGCAGTACCATGCATGATGGGGCAGACAGTTATAGGTATAGGCAAAATTCCATATATCATAGGCAGCAATCCAGAACCAGAGCATGTCAGGCCAAAGCATATCCCTGCTCTTGTCTTTTGCCGTAACCTTTCTGAGGCAGATGCCAAACCAACCTGTTATGGTAACTATATTCAGCAGTCCTGCCGCTGCATTCATAAAATTCCACGGACCACCCATAAGGAGCACAGAAACATCTGCTGTCGCATCCTGAGCTATGGTATGGTACGTCATTCCAACTTCCAGATCTCTCGTCACCGCTTCCATGATATTAACAGCCAGAATTAACGGGGGAAAGCAAAGCGCAAGACGGTTTTCACAAAGCCGGAATACAGTTTTGTCCTTTCTTGTTTTTTGATAATGCCTGATCAGCCAGAAACCGATGCAGCCTGCAGTGGCTGAATAGACCTTCGCAAGATGAAACCAGTCTGTATATGTACTCTTTCTCATGACTGTAAACCAGAGAACTGATAATACAGCAGGCATTACGAAGAAAAAAAGGAAACCAATGATCTTATAACGCCGGGACACCTCATTTAACAGAAATAATGAGGCAAATACCAGGAACCACACCAGCAGATAAGTGCCGGGAAACGCTCCTTTTGCTGATTGAAATACAAACATGTTACTACCTCCAGTCGAATTTTTTTGGATAACCTTAAATCAAACCAAACATTCTTTGTTTATATTTTAACACTCTATTTTTGTATTTGTCAAAATTTTTCTCATATTTAACTGATTATTAGAGGATTACACAGTAATTTTCATTGATTTTTATACAGTATTACCATATAATTAGAATCGTGGTTACTGGTTCAGCCAGGAACAATCACGTAAGAACAGGGGGAATGTTTTATGGAGTTTAAAAAGCTGTGTGCGCCTACATTAAAAGAACTGTTTATAAAGGAACTGGAATCTCAAATACTTTCCGGCCGGCTTCCTATCGGGACCAGGCTGCCTGCGGAACGGGAGCTGGCGGCTTCCATGCAGATCAGCAGATCAGTCGTCAATGAGGGCATTATGGCTCTGGCAGAAAAAGGATTCCTTGATATTCGCCAGAGACAGGGGATTTTCATAGCAGACTACAGAAAAGATGGAACTCTGGATACCTTTCTTTCTATTGTCAATTACAATGGCGGTGTCCTGCGAAAAGAAGAAGTCCGGTCTATTCTGGAACTTAGAATTGCACTTGATACCCTCGCCGTCGAGCTTGGCTCCAAAGAAATCACAGATTCAGAACTTTCACAGCTGCGGGGATTTACGGAAGCCATTGGACGGGCTTCCTGCGCTCATGATGCAGCAGAATCTGCCTTTGCCTTCCACCATCATCTGGCGCTGTTTTCCGGAAATGCACTCCTTCCTTTGATTTTCCGCTCATTTAAAGTGCTGACCTATTCTCTATGGCTTCGTTTCTGCGATCTGTATGGAATCCCGGCTCTTTATGAAAACACGAACGAGCTGTGTACCATGATTGAAGAGCGGAATTTTAAAGGAGCTGAAAGCTATTTAAAACGGTCACTGTCAGAAAGCATTGACGGTCACCGGGAGATATATTATTGAATATAGTCAGAAAAAGCCGGTTACATCAGCTTACACAAACACTAATATAACCGGCTTCTCGAGAAAATCCATTTCACCTTTCATCCATATAGATCTTTAAGAATTCTGCCATGAGCAGGACATAGCTGAACATGAATACAAAGCCCGCTGCTGCAAGAGGCCATTTCCTCTTTTTCTCCGGAATGGAAAGTCCGATAATCATGCCCACTGCACATAGACAAATCTTTAATAATGCAAAATCCCTGATCCTGCACTGCCTGATATACTGGTCTGCACAGTCAATTAACTGTTTCATCTGTCTGCCTCCTTCTTCCTTAATCTTTCGTGATTAGTATATACCTAATGATTTTTTTTATTTAGGCGGAAAACAAAAGGTTAAAATCTGCTTTACATCAACACCCATATCCCGAAAACCGGACCTGCATTTTCCAGGTCCTAATACAAGAGCTGCCTGCTTTGCGGTCATTTTTGTAAATCCGTATCTGCTTTCATATAGAACCAGAGTATTTTTCATACCTCCACCTCCCTTGTTTCATTCATATGATGCAACTTAAAATTTTAGAATTTAAGAAACTTTAAATAACAATACATCCTGTTGCTTTTTATAATAAAACATATTAGAATTGGTTTAATTAAATTCAGTCGGAGGCAGCAGCTATGATTCTGGACTTACCCTCAATTTCCATTGTTCTGTTTTATATCAGCTTCATACAGCTTCTCATTATGCTGTTTGTTTTCCGCATTATAAAAAATTATCCGGGTATGAATCACTTACTCTTCAGCTGTTTTTCATCTGCTCTATGCGGGCTGCTTTATGCATCCCAGTACTCTTCCTTTCACAGCAGCTTACTGGTATTCTTATCCAATCTTTCCTTTTATTTTGCCTTGCTGGGATTAAATATCGGTTTTTCCAAATTTCTGGCTCTGCCTGTGGATAAAAAGAAACTGCTGGCGCTGACTCTTCTATTTTTTGCCGGTTATTTCTGGTTTTCCTTTGTCTATAACAATAGTAACTACCGAATGATTGTATTCTGCCTGACTTCCGCCATTGTTTCATTTCTCAATGCGGATATTTTAAACAATCACACCATTGATTCTGTCCGCCCGGCCACACAGCTCATTGCCGCAGCATGTATTCCTTACGGAACCTTTCTTACCATCCGCGCTTTGTTTACCTTTTATAATGAAACACAAAATTATAGCATAGGTTCTTTTTTTTACCTCATGAGCTGTTTTCTTTCTATCGCCGGTATCCTTTTATGGACCTATTGCTTCATTATCATGACTGTCCAGAGGGAACATGCGGATAAGAAATTTGCAGAAGAATGGTTTCGTCTTATATTTGAAACTATACCCGATACAGTATTTATTTCTGAGCTTCATACGGGAAAAATAATAGATGTAAATGAAACCTATACATGGATAACCGGCTATACAAGGGATGAGTCTATCGGAAAGACAACTCTTGATTTAAAGTTCTGGAAAAATCCCGGTGACCGGGAACGTTTTTTTGAAATTCTCCAGAAAGAGGGCTGCTGTAAAAACCTAGAAATCACTATTATCACCAAAGAAAGGAAAGAATTAAACGCCCTCATCTCATCACGGATCACTCAATTGGAAAACAGTACATATGTCATCAGTGTTATCCGGGATATCACGTCAAATAAGGAGTTGAAAAATAAGCTGAGTAAAAGCGAGTATACCTTTAAGGCTATTATGGAACAAAGTCCCATATCTTTCATTCTGACCAGCACCACAGGAGAGATTGAATATGCAAACCCAACTTTTTTGAAGCTGATGGGATATGAAGTACAGGAAGTTTTAGGAAAAAATCCAAGAATCTTTAAATCCGGTTATCATAACAGGGAGTTCTACCGTAATTTATGGAGTACAATTCAATCCGGAAAACAATGGAGCAGTGAAATCATAAATCAAAAAAAGAACGGCGATTTAATCTGGGGAAACATAATTCTGACACCTATTTTAAATGAAGATGGGGAAATTGTTCAGTTTCTTTCTACTCTGGAAGATATTTCCGATCGGAAAAGAACGGAGCAGGAGCTTAAAATCCAGGCTAGAACCGACATGCTTACCGGAATCATGAACAGAAGAAGCTTTATGGAAACAGCAGAAAAAATGCTTTTGGATATTAAAAATTACGGTCAGAAAGCGGCATTTCTGATGATTGACATAGACCGGTTCAAATCCATTAACGACGCCTTCGGACATAACATGGGAGACCGGGCGATCTGTCTGGTGACCGGAGAATGCCAGAAGCTCATGAAAGGGAAAGACTTACTTGGCAGAATCGGGGGAGAGGAATTTGCTGCATTGATTTTTGGTATCAATGAATCAGAAATTGTACAGACAGCTGACAAACTCTGCAGAAGTATTGAGCAGTTAGAACTTTACAGTGAAAGAGAGGAACAAATTACCCTTCACATCAGTATAGGCGTGACTTTTTTCCACCTGGATACAGATACGCTGGAAAGTCTTATGGAGCGTTCCGACGTCGCTCTTTATCAGGCTAAGAATGCAGGAAGAAACAGAATATCTGTAATTTACTGATTAAAAGAATTGTGCCTGGACATGGTTACTGCCCAGGCACAACTTTTTATTCCAGTGAAGCTCCGTTTGTTTCAATCACCTTCTGATACCAGTAAAATGATTTTTTTCTGCTGCGTTTTAAGGTTCCATTCCCTTCATTGTCCTTATCTACATAAATAAATCCATAACGTTTTTTCATCTCTCCTGTAGATGCACTTACCAGATCGATACAGCCCCACGGAGTATATCCAAGTAAATCCACGCCATCGATATCCACCGCATCAATCATGGCTTTTATGTGATCTCTTAAATAATCAATGCGGTAATCATCGGACACGGTCCCGTCAGCCTCCATCACATCAGCGGCTCCCAGCCCGTTCTCCACGATAAAAAGCGGCTTCTGGTAACGGTCATACAGCGTATTGAGGGTAATGCGAAGGCCCAGAGGATCAATCTGCCATCCCCAGTCAGATGCCTTCAGATACGGATTTTTAATGCTCTTCATCACATTTCCTGCTGTGGACTTCTTTAAAATATCGGGATCTGCGGAGGCGCAGCGGGATGAATAATAGCTGAATGAGATATAATCAACAGTATTCTCTCTTAATATGCGGTAATCTTCCTCTTCTGCATTCAGGGTAATTCCTTCCCTCTCAAAGAATTTTTTCGCATAGGCAGGATACTGGCCTCTCGCCTGAACGTCGATAAAGAAATAGTTATCCCGGTCCTTTTCCATGGCTTTCCAGACATCATCAGGGCTGCAGCTGTAGGGATAAAAGTTCCCGGCTGCAAGCATACAGCCAACCCTGTACTCCGGATCAGTTTCATGGGCAAGTCTGGTTGCCATGGCTGATGCTACCAGTTCGTTATGCGCTGCCTGGTATTTGACCTGGTCTGCATTCTCCCCTTCCTCAAAGAGTATTCCCGCCCCCATGAATGGCAGATGCAAAAGCATATTGATCTCATTGAAGGTAATCCAGTACTTGACTTTTCCTTTAAATCTGCAAAAAACCGCATCGCAGTAACGGACAAAGCAGTCAATCAGCTTACGATTCTTCCAGGAACCATATTTTTCTGCCAGAGCTAACGGCACATCAAAGTGGCAAATGGTAATGACCGGTTCGATGTTATATTTTAAAAGTTCATCAATCACTCCTTCATAAAATTTAAGACCTTCCTCATTGGGTGATTCCTCTTCCCCTGTCGGAAAAATCCTGGACCAGGAAAGGGAAAAACGATAACATTTAAAACCCATCTCTGCAAAAAGGGCAATGTCCTCCTTATAGTGGTGATACATGTCAATGGCTTCTCTTGATGGGTAATAGGAGTCATCGGGCAGTTTTTTATAATCCATCTCTCCAAGCATGACAGGGAAACGGTTTTCACCCCATGGCACTACATCAACAGTTCCCATGCCTTTGCCGCCTTCTAAATATCCTCCCTCACACTGGTTGGCTGCTGTTGCGCCTCCCCACAAAAAATCTTTTCTCATCGCTTTTACCATTCCTTTCTTTCTGTTAAATTACAGTAATTAATGTTTCTCCCGGCCCTTCTTTGTTTCCTCATCCCGGTAAATGATAAAGCAGGCCGCAAATGCAATCAGGGATGCAGCGACCACACCCGCTGTCACCCAGGGAATACTGGATGTATCATTGTTTGCAGGGTTGATAAAGGTAGGAAACCCAAAAATTCCCAGCGCGCCGGACATATACTTCTTTACATTCCCCGCTCCTATGATGGCACCGCCGATGGAGGCAGCCACACAGGAAATAATAAATGGCTTTTTCTTCGGCAGGGAGATACCATAAATAGCCGGCTCTGTCACACCGAAGATACCAGAGATCGTTGCAGGAATACAAAGACTCTTTAAATTCTTATCCTTTGTTTTAAGCATAACCGCTGCAACAACGGCAGTCTGTGCAAAAGAAGCTGCAAAATAGGGCTGCATGAAGCTGTCGAATCCCTGTGTTTTAAGGTTCATGATATAGACCGGAACCAGTCCCCAATGGAGGCCGAAAATTACAAGAACCTGCCAGAACGCCCCAACAATTGCACCTTCTAATACAGGGCTTGCATTATAGGCAGCCTGGGTAAGGTAGCCAATGACTGCAGCAATGGAGTTTGCCAGCGGACCAACCACAACAAAGGTTAACGGTGCGGCAATCATCAGGGTCAGAGTCGGAACCAGGAAGTTCTTTATTACATCCGGTATCACACGCTTCCAGAACTTCTCGATCTTAGAGGCCACATATACGGCAAGAATGATCGGTACTACAGAAGATGGGTAACCGCTTTTTGGCATAATAACAGGAATCTTCATGAAAGTAGCATAAATATTGGATTCAAACATGGTTCCTGCAAACAATACTTCCATAACGTCCTTAGAAGTAAGGGCCACTACTTTAGGATAAACCAGAGCGCAGCCAAGTGCAATACCTGTAAATGGATTTAAACCAAACTTTTTTGAAGCGGTATATCCCAAAATTACCGGAAGGTAGTAAAAAAAGCCGTCCGCCACTGCATAAAGAAGCTGATACGTTCCGCTTTCCGCAGTAAGTACTCCGGTAAACGTAAGAATTGCCAGTATTCCTTTAATAAGTCCGGTTGCACAAAATACACCCAATATGGGCTGGAATACTGCTTTTCATGACTGTTACAATCCCATCGGTGTTTTTTAAGATCTCAGTATTTGCCTTTGACTCATCCCTCAATTTGAAACGCAGTCTGGTAATGCAATGGGTCAGACTGATAACATTAGATTTTCCTCCAACGTTCTGAATAATGATTCTTGCTAATCCATCGTACTTGCTTGCCATATGATTCCTTCTCCTTTTTTATATTTCAGCAAGGCTTAATCCTTACTGTTTTTTCTGACTGTAAACCCAGTCCATGATTTCTCTGCTCTGGAATGCAGGAACCCAGGAACTATGGTATATCATCTGCCCCGCCTGTTTCATTTCTTCATCGCTATACATTGTGATTTTATTATTCCGGGCCCCCTGATCCTTTAAAACCTGATATAAAATTCTGGAAGTATAACTGGTGCATACCGGATCATTCTCCGCCTGGACAAACCACATGGGGACACTGATTATATTATAATGATTCATTAAATCTGAAATGTCCTGGTAACACTTCTGATAGTCCTGATCGTTCAGTGCCAGACTGCCGTTAAATTTATAGGCAAGTCCATAGGGTTGGGAAATGGGAATTAATGTGTCCTTCGCGCAGATGGGAAGGGCAGCTGCGAAGAAGTCTGGATACTGCATGACAAAACGTAAAACTGCTCCTCCTCCAGACGATGCTCCGCTGATATAAACCCGCTTTGAGTTGATCTTTCCTTTATTAATCAGATCCTGAATAAATTCATGAATTACCACATTATAATCCTGCATCATCTTAAGCTGATCCGGCTTTTCCGATATTCCAAAGCTGTAGTTTTCCGGGAACTGAAAAGTAAGAACCGCAGTCTGATATCCGTCTTCTATCCATGAAACTGCTCCCCTGTTATTTAAAATATTGGCTCCTTCAAAGGATGTTGTAAGAACCTCTCCGCCCCCGTGCTCCCAAAGCATGAGGGGTACTTTTGATGAACCGCCCGGCATATAAAGCCAATACGGCAGTTCAATACCGTTGCTCCCCGTAAATGTACCTTTTACAAAATCATCAGCTGTTCTTGTCTTTATCCGGCAGGAATCCCCTTTTTTTAAATCCAGCTCATCTACCGTGCTGTCAACTGCAAAGTCATAATGTGTGGACTGCATCTTTTCATTGTATACCGTTTTTCCAAGATATCGAAAAGCATCCACGTACAGCTTTAAATTGTTTCCCTTGATTTTTATGTCATTTACTTTATAGCTGTCACTTCCGATTGTTATGCTGAAATCCTCTGGTGTGATGCTTCCAAGCGCTTTCATATCCTTCAGCAGATAGGTAATGGACTCTACCTCCTGACCATCATCTCCTATGTATGTATGAAGAGTGACGTTCTCTACCGTAACCCCCTGACCGCCTGTACTGGCTGCCTTTACGGTTTCTGCCTTTGCCTGAACAATGAATGCCGTATTGCCAAGCAGCAGCGCCATAGACAGAAGCAGACATCTTTTGGTACACTTATTCTTTTTCATATTTTCCTCCTTAATTATAAAAAGCATATATATTCATTACAGGATTGGCCTTCTCCTGAATGGTTCCGCCTTTCTAAAACCCCATAAAAACAAAAAGACTGATCATACTTACACTTTGCTTAAGCAAACATGTAAATATCACCAGTCATGCCTGTATCTGCTGATACAGTAACACCCAGTTATTCATTTTTTATCTGATAAAACAATCACCCTTTAAATATCAAGTAAATATTACCATTTTTTTCCTATGTGTAAAGACTTTTTGTATATTTTTATCAACTAAAAAGCAAGCTCTTTACTCCTTCCACAGGCATATCCTGTCCTGTATAGAGTTTAAAAGCTGCAGCTCCCTGCCAGACAAGCATGCCCTGCCCGCCGATACAGTTACAGCCCGCTTCTTTGGCTTCTCTCAGCATCTTTGTCTCCTTGGGATTATAAACCGCATCTGTCACAACCAGACCCGGGCGGAACATGGTTACATCTTTTACCACACTTTGGTTATCCATTGGTTTCATGCCTACGATGGTTGCATTGGCAAAAATGTCACTGGTTTTCATTTCTTCTCTCATCGTTTCCATATCTGTAATGTCAAATACATTCACGATACAGCCTGGCTTCTCCTGTCTGATCTTCTCAGCCGTCTCCAGTGTTCTCTCAAAAAATGCATCCTTGATATTGAAAATGGAAATTTCCCTCGCTCCTTCTAACGCGCACTGCACCTGTATCGCAGTCGCTGCGCCGCCTCCACCGCATATGGTAATCTTTTTATCTTTAATTTCAACACCATGATCCCTTAGGTTATCAACGAATCCCTGTCCATCTGTCATATGTCCGATCAGCTTTCCGTTTTCATTTACAATGGTGTTGACCGCACCTGTTATGCGTGCTGCATCTGACAGTTCATCCATGTATTTAAGCGCCTCTGTCTTGCAGGGCATGGTTACATTACAGCCTCTCATACACAGGGTTTTTACGGCTTCAATCGCCTTTTCCACCTCTTCTACCGTAACATCAAAAGCGAGATATGCATAGTCCAGACCCAGTTTTTCAAAGCTGTAATTATACATAGCGGGGGAACCGGAATGTCCTACCGGTGAGCCAATCAGTCCCATTAAACCTGTTCTTCCAGAAATTCTCTTTTCCATATTTGTTCTCCTCATTATCAGATCGTTTAAGCTTCTTTAACCGATAACATAACATTTCTTTTACCAGGTTGTCAACATCTAACCAATGCATATCTCCCACTTAACCCTCATTTTTTACATTGATGCCAGCTTATCAATTCCCTTTTCCAGATCTGCAACAAAACAAAAGTCTGAACCACGATTGCTTTCATAGATAAAATCCTTAAGAGGCTTACTGGTATAACCGGAAAAATCACCGACTACCGCCATCTTCACACCGTAATTTACAAATTTCTGTAAGATCTCCCCGGCAAGGCAAGTGCTTAATCGAAAGAAATCTTCTGTAATGGCTTCTTTAGGCAATACAAGCCTGCTGCTTTCAGTCTCATATTTCACCTGAGCCATTAAATCAAGAGCTGTGCCAACATCTTTAATCAGCAGCTCTTCTCCCGAAACCACTGCAACAGGAATGCCGTTTTTCATGACTGTTTCTATCTTCATTCCTTTTCCTCTCCTTTTAAAAAACTTATTACCTATCATATCATTCACCTTCTCCTTTCTCCTCCTCAGCCAGCAAGCCTACTGTACTTAACATCTCTTCCATGAACTTCAGACCTCCCCAAAGGAAAATCCGCATCTTCTGTTCGCCTTCATAATATTTCATATGAATAGAGGCGTCATGAAAAGCCGGTTCTTTGCTGTTCATAACCGCCAGCAGCAAATTTGATATTCTCATATACTGGTTCTTTGTAATGTCAGCCAAATCCACTACAGATGATACGCTGCATCGACCCCCTGTAAAATTCTCCGGCTGCTTAATAGCAGTAAAAGAATCAGAAACCTCAATGCGCTCAGATGATTCCCTGCTCTGCACAAATAAATCCAGGTCCTCCTGTGTTATCCTCCATTGCTTTCCCATTCTTGATGCATTCAGCTTACCGCTGTTTATAAAATTCCGTATAGTTTTATGATGCAGATTCAGCATCTCCGCCACCTGGGTAATGGTATAATATTTTTCTTCCATGTTAGTTTCCTCTTTTATTAAACATCTATGGCATTTATTTCTTGCCGTTCGTTTCCTTTTATTGTATTTTGTTATACTTTATTGTATTCTAGTGACATATCTTTGTCAATACGTATTTATCGTTAAGCAGCAGAAATTCGTTCCTTTCATATAAAAAAGTGTTCCCAGAAAGAAAAGCCGAATTCTTATTTCACAGCAAAAACGCAGTCTCCGCCGAAATATCCAGGCAGAGACTGCGCTTCATTTATCACCTTAATAAATTTTATAATCCTCTAATTTCCCGTTGCTCCATTTGATATCGACTGACTTTCCATTCTTGATCCTTAAGCCTCTTACATAGCCATTTTCAAACTCGGACGGAAGAGCCGGCAGAATTTTCACCTTGCCGCCCCGCTCCTGTACCAGCATGTTGGCAATTCCGGCAGTTCCTCCAAAATTACCGTCAATCTGGAACGGCGGATGGGCACACCAGAGATTATCATAGGTAGATCTGGTCAGCAGAGTCTTTAAATATTCGTAGGCATGATCGGAATCTTCCAGTGCGGCGAAGAGATTGATAATCCATGCACAGCTCCAGCCTGTATATCCGCCTCCATTAGCCAGGCGCAGAAGCAGGGAAGTTTTGCATGCCTCAGTCAAATCTTCATCCCCTTCAAACAGCTCAGATGGGAATAAACCATATAAATGGGAAACATGGCGGTGGCCGGGCTCTACCTCTTCAAATTCCTTATGCCATTCCAAAAGCTGACCCCTGGTTCCGATTTTAAAAGGAGAGAGTTTACTCAGTCTTTCTGATATTTCCTGTAAAACCTCATCATCGGTCCCTAAGATTTCACATGTTTTCTGAAAGTTTCCAAATACTTCGCGGATGATTGCCAGATCCATTGCCGTTGACATTGCAACAGCAACTGCACTGTCTTTGCTTCCTGGAACTTTATACTTATTCTCCGGCGATGTGGAAGGACAGGTCACATACCGGTCCTCATACAGATAAAGCCAGTCAACGAGGAACAGAGCTGCTTCTTTCAGGATTGGATACACGGTTTCCTCAAGGAATTTCCGGTCCGGATTATACTCATAATGCTTAAACAGTTCGCTTGTTAACCATGCGCCGCCCATGGGCCACATCGACCAGGTAACGCTTTCCGGTTCCCCTTTTTCTTCCCCGTAGACCATTCCAACCGGATTGGTGCTGCACCAGTAATCCGCATTATGGTGGTGGACAAAACCTCTGCACTGATAATGAACTTCTGCAGTTTTCTTACCTTCCCCGCAAATCCGCTTTACAAATTCGAAGTAAGGCTGCAGGCACTCTTTTAAATTACAGCTTTGTGCAAGCCAGTAATTCATCTGTGCATTGATATTGGTGGTCCAGTTACAGCTCCATGGAGCTCTCAGCTGCCAGCTCCATATTCCCTGTAAGTTAGCAGGAAGACTGCCCTCTCTGGAGGAACTGATGAGCAAGTATCTTCCATATTGAAAATAGAGTGCGTATAGTGCGTTGTCCTTTTCCCCATCCCGAAGCTTTTTAAGTCTCACATTCGTAGGAATATCCGGCTGCTCCCCAAGATACAGTTCTGCCTTATCATAAATGGATTTATAATCACTGATATGCTGCTCTTTGATCTTGTCATACGCTTCCAAATAATCAAAAACCGGTTCTCTCACTGCATGAAGTGCCATGATCACAGTGGACGCACCCGTTATACGAAGTCCGCCTTTCTCGCCGGATACTTCTCCATCGCAGGAAAGAAGGTGTAAACCTGCATGAAACTCCATTCCCTTCTCTCCCTGGATAATGGGATTCTCTCTGCCGTCCACATAGGAAGGATCCACATGCTCCGGGCATTTTCCGCTTATCTTAATCCCATCTTTTTCATACTCCGCTTTGTATGGTACCTGGGATTCAAAAGAAATCACGGCATTGATCGCTTTTTTATCACAATCAAGCTTTATAAATATGGCACTTGCCGGATAGCTTGCAAAATATTCTCTGCTGTAATGAACACCGTTTACCCGGTAGCTCACATTGCTGACAGCCTGATCTAAATTCAGAGCACGGCTGTAATCTGTAATGTGCTCAGCATGATCAAAGTCTATGTATAGATTTCCCAGGGGGAGATAGGATTCATTATATTCTCCCAGCATATGATTCCGGATCAATTCCTCCGCCTGCTCGTACTTCTCCTGCTCCACAAGCCTGCGGCACTGTTCCAGATAAGGAAATGATTCGTGGTTATTTTTATCATGGCGGTAGCCTGACCACAGACTTTCTTCATTGAGCCCCAGACACTCTCTTTTCCCATTTCCCCATATCATGGCACCCAGACTTCCATTGCCGATGGGGAGGGTTTCTTCCCACTTACCTGCCGGCTCGGCGTAGAATAGCTTCATATTAAATTCCCCCTTTTTCAGTTTAACCCTGCTGCTTCACAGTCAATATACTGATTTTTTCTCCATCTGTCAATGGTTTACTGCTTTGTAAAACAACCTGCTCACCCGCTGCAAGTCCTTTCGTCACTTCTATATAAGCGTTCTTTTTCCTTCCCAGTGTGACAGGGGCTTTCACCGCGCTGCCGTCAGATACCTTATAAACATATGACCCTGAATCATCGGACTGAACGGATTTTGCCGGAATATAGACTGAATTTTCTCCCTTATTATCGGCAAGTCTGATATCTGCCATAAGTCCGATCGCGCTGTTTGTACTCTCTTCCCCCAAAGATACGGTCACATCAAACATCCCTGTACTGGAATCACTGACAGAAGAAATATCGCTGATGCTGCCCTTTAAATTTTCCCCGAGAGTCTGAAGATTTACGTCTACTTCCGTTCCGGTTTTTAACTGGTCGATATCCATGTCAGCTACTTTAATTTTCACCTTTTTCCCACTGTCATCGATGACAATAGCCGCCTTTATCTGAGGGGAAACCGTCTGTCCTGCTTCCACATTGATTTTTGTCACCAGCCCTTTTATCGGTGATACTACCATGCAGTCATTATATTTTTTCTGGGCGATGTCAAGCGCTGCCTTCGCACTGTCAAGCTGGGCCTTCGTCACTTCACAATTCGTTTTCTGGCTGTTCTGGGCTGCCTGAAGCTGAACCTGGGCCACATCCATCTGGGCTTTTGCAGCCTCAAAGTCCGACTGGGAAACAGCACCGCTTGCATAAAGAACTTTGATCCGGTTGAAATTATCGTTTGCTGTGGTGAAGCTTATTTCAGCGGGTTTTACAACTGTGTTTAGCTGATTTGCCTTTTGCGCACTGTCAAAGGACGCCTGGGCTGCCTGGTATCCGGCTTTTGCCTGCTCTAACTGCAGACTGGCGTCCTGGTTGTCGATCTGAAACAATGATGCACCTGCTTCCACATGATCCCCCTCTTTTGCCAGGATCTGAGTCACCTTTCCGCTGGCAGCCGGTAGGATGTCAACGCTGCTTAGAGCCTCTACCGTTCCCTGCCACACCATGGCGGATAAATCCTTTCCCTCTTTTGCCGCAGCTACCGTTACTTCTGTTTGTTTACCAGCTCCCGCACAGCCTGCAAGAGCCGACGAAAGCATTGCTGTTACCATTAAAACTGCTGTTAATTTCTTCATCCGTTTTCTCCTTTACAGACCTTTATTTTAAATGAACTTTTACAGAAGCATTCATTCCAAAAACAAGAGGAAGATTCTGCTGATTTTCAATTGTTACCTTAATCGGTATAAGCTGTGTGACCTTTGTATAGTCACCGCTGGTGGTAAAACTGGTTCCTCCTGAAAAGTAGGTCTGGGTAGCGGGATCAATCTCAATTACCTGCCCTTTAAACAATTTTCCCGGGTAAGCATCCAGTTTAATATCCACTTTCTGTCCCAGCTTTATTTTCATAATATCTGTCTCTTCCACGTTTACTCCAATATAAAGATCCGATGTATCCGCTACAACCGCCAGCTCTGAACCAAGAGCAACTGCCTGATTGGCTGCCCCCTCATTTTTTACCACGGTTCCTGTTATGGGCGATGTGATATAAGGAAGTGTCTCCTGACGTCCAAGTACCTGATCCTGTTCTACCAGATCTCCGTTTTCTGCTTCCCAGGACAAAAGCTTTCCATTGGCTACGGCTTTTACCGAATACAGCTTTGCTGTCACTCTGGCATTGTCCGTTTTAAAATAAGAGGTACTTACATAATAGATATACCCTCCGGCTGCTCCTCCCAATAGGACGACTGCCAGCAAAAGGGGAAGAAGTATCTTCTTTAGTTTTCCTGTGCCCTTGCCGATCTCCTGATCTTCAATGTTTACGTGTTTGTTTTCCTGCATATCATTATCCTCCGCTATGATTGTTCTGCAAACTGGCTGTGATACAGATCGGAATAGAATCCTTTCTTTTCAAGCAGTGTTTCATGATTTCCCTGTTCTATGATATCGCCATCCTTCATAACCAGAATCATATCCGCATCCCGGATGGTAGAAAGACGATGGGCAATGACGAAGCTGGTTCTGTTTTTCATTAATTTATCCATGGCTTTCTGGATAAAGACCTCCGTCCGTGTATCAATGGAGCTGGTGGCTTCATCTAGAATCAGGATTTTCGGGTCTGCCAGAATGGTCCTTGCAATTGTCAGCAGCTGTTTCTGTCCCTGGGATAAGTTACTGGATTCTTCATTAATCACCATATAATAGCCTCCCGGCAGAGTCCGTATAAATTCATCGCAATGGGCTGCTTTCGCTGCCGATATCACTTCTTCATCTGACTTATCAAAATTTCCGTAGCGGATATTATCCATTACAGTGGCGTTATAAAGCCAGGTATCCTGGAGCACCATGCCGAACATGGAACGTAAATCCTTTCTGGTAAATGACAGGCTGTCATGCCCATCAATCAGGATCTGCCCGGAATTAAGCTCATAAAACCGCATCAGAAGTTTGACTACGGTGGTTTTTCCTGCTCCTGTCGGACCTACGATCGCCACCGTCTGGCCTGCTTCCACGTCGGACGAAAAATGATTGATAATCATCGTGTCCGGCTGATATCCGAAGCAGACATCTTTAAATTCCACATTTCCATGAACCTCGGACAGTACAATCGGACTATCTGTCTCACTGACTTCATCCTCTTCTTCTAAGAATTCAAATACACGCTCTGCCGCAGCAGCCGTGGACTGAAGGGTGTTGGAAACATTGGCGATCTGGGAGATCGGCTGCATAAATGATCTCATGTACTGAATAAATGCCTGAACATCACCGATCTCAATTACCTTTTTCACCGTTAAATATCCGCCTAAAAGACAGACACACACAAATCCAAGATTCCCCACAAAGGACATGATGGGCATCATCATTCCTGATAAAAACTGGGACTTCCACGCAGATCCATAAAGCTTATCATTAATCAGCCGGAATTTTTCTATGGCCTCTTTCTCTCCGTTAAAAATCTGGACAACGTGATGACCTGCGTATATTTCTTCAATGTGGCCGTTTAAGTTTCCCAGACTCTTCTGCTGCTGGGCAAAAAATTTCTGGGACTTTTTCACTACGGTAACGATTAAGCCCATGGAGACAAACAGCACTAAAACTGCCACCAGGGTCATTCGTATGCTGATGGAAAGCATCATGATTACAATACCGATTAAAGTTGTCACCGACGTGATCATCTGGGTCAGGCTCTGATTTAAAGTCTGGCTTACGGTATCCACATCGTTGGTAATTCTTGAAAGAATCTCCCCGTGAGTTCTGGTATCGTAATAATTTAACGGAAGACGGTTCATTTTCTCCGAAATATTTTTTCTCAGCTCGTAAGTGATCTTCATGCTGACCCCGGACATAATATAGCTCTGCAGATAGGAAAAGAGAGCCGATACAACATACAGGACAACTAAAAGCAGCAAACGATTTCTGATATAACGAAAATCCGTGAGCAGTCCGGTTCCAGCTGCCCAGGCGATCAGACCTTCAAAAAGCTTGGTTGTGGCCTTTCCTAAAATCTTAGGTCCTGCAATGGAAAATATTGAGGAAAAGCACGCAAATACAATTACAACAAGTACTGAGATCTTATAATGTTTTAAATATTCGGCCAGATGGAGCATGGTACCTTTAAAATTCTTTGCTTTTTCAGTCTTCTGGCCAAGTCCGCCGCCCCTGCCCATGGGCGCGCCTGAGGATTTTTCTTCACTCATGTCAGTTCCTCCTCACTCAGCTGCGACAGCGCAATTTCCCGGTATACTTCACAGGTTTTCATCAGTTCCCGGTGAGGTCCTTTTCCGGCAATTCTGCCCTGATCCAGAACAATAATCTGATCTGCATTCATAATGGTGCTGATCCGCTGTGCCACCAGAATGGTAGCGCTGTTTTTTGTCTTATCTTTCAGAGCAGCACGAAGTTTTGCGTCTGTTTTAAAATCCAGAGCGGAAAAGCTGTCATCAAACACATTAACCGGTGCCTTTTTAACCAGCGCCCTGGCAATGGAAAGCCGCTGCTTCTGACCGCCTGATACATTTTGACCTCCCTGGGAGATCTCGGTTAGAAAGCCCTCCGGCTTGGAATCGATGAATTCCTCCGCCTGAGCTATCTGGGCGGCTTCCTCCACCTCTTCTTTACCGGCCTCTCTGTCTCCGTATTTTAGATTGCTCTCAATTGTTCCCGAAAATAAGATTCCCTTCTGAGGTACAAATCCGATCATATCTCTAAGCTTTTTAAGCGGCCAGTTTTTAACGTCAATGCCATCAATGAATATTTCACCCTCTGTCACATCGTAAAAGCGGGGAAGTAAGTTGACCAGTGTGCTTTTTCCGCTTCCGGTTGCCCCGATGAAAGCTGTTGTCTGTCCGGGCAGTGCCGTGAACGTAATATCATGAAGAACCGCTTCATCTGCATCGGGATAACGAAAGGATACTCCCCGGTATTCCACGGTTCCCTGCGGATTTTCACAGATGACTGCAGCTTCTTCCGGGTCCTTGATGGTTGAATCCGTAGTCAGTATCTCAACCACTCTCTTTATGGATACAATAGCTCTTGGAATCATGATAAACATCATTGCCATCATTAAAAAAGCCATAATGATCTGCATGGCATACTGCATATACGCCATCATATCTCCCACCTCCATCCGAAAGGCGGATACTGCTTTTGCCCCCACCCAGACAATCAGAAGATTGGTCAGATTCATAATGAGCATCATGGTAGGCATCATACCGGAAGTAACCCGGTTCACAAATAAATTCGTGCCTGTCAGCCTGGCATTCACCTTATCAAACCGCTTTTCTTCAAATCTCTGGGTATTAAATGCCCGAATCACCAGAGTTCCGTCAAGGCTTTCCCTGACTACAAGGTTTAACCGGTCGATTAGTTTTTGTACATACTGAAACCTGGGCATTACCACCATCATCATGGAAAAAATCATCACTAACAGCAATCCCACGGATAACGCTATGATCCACGACATGGATTTATCCTTTTCCAGGGCATGAATGACCCCGCCGATTCCAAGAATGGGTGCATAAAACACCATACGGATCAGCATGACAATCAGCTGCTGAATCTGGGTAATATCATTGGTAGTTCTGGTTATTAACGAGGAAGTAGAATACTTCTCCATCTCTGCGCTGGAAAAACTCTCAATTCTCGTAAATACATCCTGCCGCAGATTCCGGCAGATGCCTGCTGCCATTCTAGCTCCAATCAGTCCTACTATCACGGTGCAGAAGGCACTGAGAAAGGCAATTCCCATCATTTGAAATCCGGCTTTCACTATGTACATTGTGTCTCCCGAAGTGATACCTTTGTTTACGATATCAGACATATAATCCGGAAGGGATAAATCACAGGCCGCCTGCCCGAACAGCAGCAGCATGACAGCTGCCAAAGCTATCAAATGGGGTTTGAAATATCGGAAAAATACATTCAAGTCGGTTCCCTCTTTTCTGTTTCATCAATCTGTCGTTTTATTACTCTCTTCCGTCATATCGTTCACTTCTTTTTCCATCTGATCAACAAAACGGCTCCATAATACCATCAGCTGTTCCATATCTTCCATTCCCATGCCATCGATTACCCTGCTCACCAGCAGATTCACTTTTTCCAGGCACTGCTTCCTGACCAAATCTCCTTTGCCAGTAAGCATGACACAAATATTTCTTCGGTTGTCAGGATCGATTCTTCGGGAAATCAGCCCCCGCTTTTCTAAGGAATTTAAGGTCCGTGACGCGGAAGATAAGACGATATCCATATTTTTTGCCAGCACTGATACATAAATGCCTTTGTGCTCCTTATCCCATTTTGTGGCTTCGTAAATCTGCTGAATCGCAAAAAGTTCAAGGCGGGTCAGCCCCTGGGACAGGAAGATTTTATCGATTTTTCTTCCCTTCCCCATCATGACTGCCAGATGCGTTTTTACTTTTTTTATGTAACTCTCTTTTTCATCCATTAATTTTTTATCCCCTTTATAATACTTAACATCGTTAACATTTACCAACGTTCATCATTCTACACTTCTGCCGTTCCCGTGTCAATATATATTTTTTTTCCTTTCATTTTTTTAACACCTGGAATGTAAAAAGGCCCAACTCAGATTATTCCCGGAAAAATTCTTCTCACTACGGACTTAAATTGTCAGAAAAAATATGGTATGATCGAAACGAAACAAACGATATGCAATTTTACTGATGAAAAAGGAGGTCGTGTTTTGACCCAGATAAAACGTATGCTCCGTTATTTTTTTCTAATGATTTTATTTAATTTTACCCTGATTTCGCCCCTGATGCCAAACACGCTGGTCCGTGTTCTATCCTGTACCGGCCTGATGTTCTTTTATCTCTGCTATCACTTTGTGCCCGTAAAAGTTAATTGTAAAGGGAGAAGGCTTAAAATCCTGCAGGGGGGATGTGAACTGATGAACGCTGCCATCGTGTGCTTCATTCTTGAACTGGCAGTTTACGGATACCTTTTAGTCTTTTACAAACTGGTGCCGCCCCTGCTCCTCGTGATAAATGGCATCGTCTGCGCCATATTCCTTTATCTTCTCCTGATAAACGGTATTATCCGGATCTTCACCTGTTCGGGGCAGCTTGGATTTTTTAACCGAATAGCCCTTTTGCTTTTCTGGTGGGTTCCGGGAGTTAATCTCGTACTGCTTCACAGGTTCATTGACGTATCACATAAAGAATATGACTTTACACTGGAGAAACAGCAGTATTATGAGAAACGGAAAGAGGAAGAATTATGCAGGACAAAGTATCCCATATTAATGGTGCACGGGATATTCTTCCGGGACTGGAAAAACTTTAACTACTGGGGACGGATTCCAGATGAACTGATCCGGCACGGAGCCGCCATCTTTTACAGCAATCACCAGTCTTCTGCTTCTGTGGAACAATGCGGGGAAGAGATCAAAGCGTGTATTCTCGACATCGTTAATAAGACCGGATGTGGGAAAGTTAACATCATCGCTCATTCCAAAGGCGGTCTTGACAGCCGTTACGCAGTCAGCTGCCTTGGCATGGATCAGCATGTGGCCTCCATTACCACCATCAATACTCCTCATTCAGGCTGCCATTATGTATGCCGTATTTTAGACCATATTTCTCCAGGATTTGCCGGTTTCATCGGGAAAAAATATGAATCCCTGTTTACTCTTCTCGGAGATGACAGCCCTGACTTTTTAAGCGGATTAAGGGATTTAACCGATAGGGAATGCGCCAGACTGGGGAAACTCATGAAAGATGCTCCCGGTGTTCTCTGTCAAAGTGCAGGATCACAAATGAGGTCCCCTAAAAGTGCCATGTTCCCTTTAAATCTCGGTTACATTATGATCCGGCTTCTTGGAGAAGGCAGTAACGATGGCCTGGTATCCACAGACTCCATGGTCTGGGGAAATGATCTCGGTATTTTAAAACCAAAAGGAAAGCAGGGAATTTCCCACGGAGATGTCATTGATCTGACTCGGAAAAATATAGAAGGCTTTGATGTGATGGGGTTTTATACAGACCTGGTACATAAACTGAAAGAACAGGGATATTAAGGTTATAACCGGAAAGGAGAAACCATGAATAAGGATACCGTTATAAAAAGTTTAAAAATTGCTGTCGCCGCCGTACTCTCCATCGCAATTGCCGGAGAATTGGGGCTTCGCTATTCCGCTACTGCCGGAATCATCACAGTACTCAGCATTCAGAATACAAAAAAAGAAACCATAAAAAGCGCCCGGAACCGGACACTGGCTTTTCTATGCGCGCTCTTAATCGCAAGGCTCCTTTTCGGAATCCTCGGCTTCACTCTCCCGGCATTTGCCGGATATTTATTTTTCTTTGCTCTTCTCTGCTTCTATGCTGACTGGGGAGAAGCCATTGCCATGGATTCCGTTCTCATCACCCATTTTCTGACCGAACGCTCCATGGATGCCTCTCTGATTGCCAATGAGGCAGCTCTCTTTTTCATCGGCACAACAGTTGGAATTTTAATAAATCTCCATTTGCGAAGAAGAAAAAATGAATTTAAAAGACTTTCTGATGAAGTGGATACCCAGATAAAAGATACGATAAGCCAAATGTCCTGTTTTCTTCATTCCGAAGACAAAAGCAGCTGCAGACCGGCGGACCTTCTGTCCTTACAAAAGGCACTCAGGACCGCCAAAGCCTGTGCTTTAACAAATTACAACAATGCGCTTTTTCAAAAAGACACCTACGAAGTTGACTACATCGAAATGCGCAGGCAGCAAAGCCTTCTGCTTTTTGAGATTTATGAAAATATAAAATCCATTTCCTGTCTGCCAAAGGAAGCTATGGAAGTTTCCCAGCTGTTAATGAGAATCGAGCAGGGGTACCACAGAAATAACACGGTAGAGGGGCTGTTAAAGGATTTAAATCTGCTGTTACTGGATTTAAAGGACCATGAGCTTCCCTTAAGCAGAGATGAATTTGAGGCAAGAGCCATACTTTTTTATATTTTAAAACAGCTGCACAGACTCCTTTTGATCAAGCGGGAATTTATTTTAAATCACAGCAGTTAATCTACCGGTTATCCACACGTTCCGGATAAAGATCGTGAGCTGAAAGCCGCTCCCATGCCACATGCTCCCACCTGGTTTCCGGCTTCCCGTAGTTGCAGTAAGGATCGATGGAGATGCCGCCTCTTGGAGTGAATTTCCCCCATACTTCAATATATTTGGGGTCCATAAGGTCAATTAAATCTTTCATGATGACATTCATACAGTCCTCATGGAAATCGCCGTGATTTCTAAAGCTGTATAAGTAAAGCTTTAAAGACTTGCTTTCCACCATCCGTTCACCTGGAACGTAGGAAATGGTAATAAACGCAAAATCCGGCTGCCCGGTGATCGGACAAAGACTGGTAAATTCCGGGCAGTTAAATTTTACAAAATAATCATGATCCGGATGCTTGTTTAAAAAAGTCTCCAGTACACCCGGATTATAATCTGTTTCATAAACAGTGCCCTGACTACCCAGATGAGTCAGCCCCTCTGTTTCTTTCATCGTTCTTCCTGCCATGTCTATTCCCCTTTCTTAAGTGCCGGATCTGCAACCCCGTTTTTAGCAAAGGCTTCTGCACGGTCAATGCAGGTGCCGCATTTGCCGCATGGTTCCTTCCCGCCCTCATAGCAGCTCCAGGTCAGTTCATAAGGGACCTGAAGCATCAGACCGCGTTCCACAACCTCTGCTTTTGTCCATAACACAAAGGGAGCCTTTATGGTAAGCTGATTGCCGCTTCCGATGTAAATAGCCCGGCTCATCGCTTCCTGAAATGAATTACTGCAGTCCGGATAGGCATTTCCCGCCGCATCATCGCTGTGAGCTCCGTAATAGATCACGCTGCAGCCTTTTGACAGCGCAACGCTGGCTGCAGAAGAGAGGAACAGACCGTTACGGAACGGTACATAGGTGGATACCGGTTTTCCTTCGCTGCTCTCAAGCTGCTTTGCATAGCTTTCCCTTGGGATCTCCCGATTGGACCGGGTTAATAAGGAACAGTCACTGTAAGCAAATATTCTGCTTAAGTCAAGGCTCATAAATTCCACCTCATAGTAATCTGCGATTTTTTTTGCAGCCTCCAGCTCCTTCTCATGCTTCTGCCCATAGGAAATGGACAGTGTGCAGACATTCCTGTTTCCATATTCTTCTATCGCCATTCCCAGGCAGGTGGCGCTGTCTACGCCTCCGCTCAATAATACCAGTGCTTTCATCTTTCTCTCCGTTTCTTTTCTCTTATAGGAAATTTTAAATCCGCAGTTCCGGCTCCGACCGGAAACGGCCCCTTAAGGTTACCGTTTTGGTCCTGGCCGAAGAACTTTTAATTCCTCTGGCCGTCATGCAGCTGTGGCTGCCCTCAATCATAACTTCTATGTCCTCTGAACCGGTAACTTCTGCCATAATTTCTGCAATATCAGAACCAATTCTCTCCTGAAGCTGAAGCCGCCTGGCTGCCATATCAGCAATCCTCGCAATTTTGCTCAGACCGATCACTTTCCCGTTTGGAATATAAGCGACTGCGACTTTCATATCGTACATCAGCGCCATATGATGTTCGCAGTAACTGAATACTTCCATGTCCCTTACTACCACCATGTCTTCTCCCATGCCGGTTGTATCCATATCCTCTTCAAATGTTTTTCCGAACATCAGCGCGATCTCATGATTGGTATAATGAATCCCTTCAAAAACTTCCCCGTACATCTTAGCAACCCGCGCCGGCGTATCCTTTAAGCCTTCCCTGTCAGGATCTTCTCCAAGTGCCTTTAATATGCCCCTCACATGATTCTGGATTGCAGCTGTATCAATTGCCATAGCACGTTCCTCCCTTCTGGCTAAACGCCCACTGCATCGGATCCCCAGATGATCTTATGCATCTGAAGCTGAAGAGTCACATCATTTAACCGGTTCTGTTTCATAAATTCCACGGCATCAGAAAGTGAAAGTTTGCCAAATACCATGCTAAAATAGATATGACAACGGCCGGAAAGCTTATAACTGTCTATAATATCCACCGCCCGTTCCAGATCCTCCCTGCTTCCTGCAACAAATTTAACCGTATCCTTGTGCTTTAAATAATCGAAATTGGACAGCTGCATTGCAGCCTCCATACCGCTTCCCGGAAGCTTATAATCCATGGTAAATGTAAGTGCATCTGTTTCACGCTGGTAATTTGAAAGATCAGCACTTCCATTTGTTTCAACCTCTACACGAAGCTCATCATCCAATAAAAGAAGGGAAAGAAGATCTCCGAATCCATGGTGAATAAGGGGCTCACCCCCGGTGAGCGTCACATTTTTTATACCCGTTTCTTTTATGTATTCATAAATATCAAGTTCACTCATCGTTCTTCCTTGGACCAGGGCATCCTTCGCCCAGGCAGTATCGCAGTAGGAGCAGGAAAGGTTGCAGCCATAAAAACGGATAAATACAGCCAGCTGGCCCGCGTATACCCCTTCTCCGTTGATACTTACAAACGTTTCCGCCACATTATATTCTGCCATGGCTATCCTCCCCATAAGAAGCACAGTTGGCAGGAGTCTCATACACCCTGGCAGATTTCACGTCATATCCCTTTTCACTCATTTTTTCATAAAAATATCTGGAAAACGATTCTGCTGTCGGACGAAAATTCACCTCAACCAGTAAAAAGCCCTCTTCCCTAAGCGCAAGTAAGGTTTTGGGCTTGAGCGAACCTTTTTCCATGATCAGGGAATGGTCTAAATAATCTGTTTCTTCTTTTAAATCCTCTTTCATCCTGGAAAAATCAACAATCATCCCCTGTGTCTGCCCTTCTTTTTGAAGTGACGGACTTTGAATTTCTATCATCACTCTCCACCTGTGGCCGTGGATATTTTTGCATTTTCCTTCATAGCCCTTTAAAAAATGGGCCGAGTCAAAGCTTTGTTCCGTTTCCAAGTAATACATGGGTCCCTTTGTCCTTTCGAATTTCGGAGGCCGGATTTTAAATTTGCCGGATTATCGCAAAAAAAGCAGGCATTCGACTATGCCTGCTTTCTCTATCTGCACGAAAAAAAGTTATAATAACTGCTATAACTTTTTATTTCCAACAATATTAAAATCAGCCCTAGTTTTGTTTATAGACAGGATGGTACTAATGAACTGTCTTTTATGCGGTAAAAGTATAACACCGTTTTTGCTGTGCGTCAAGACTCGGTTTAACGGCATTTTTATGAAGAAACCATTGACATACCTTTCTTTTATATACATTATTGGATATTTGGAGTAATTATGATCTGGAGTGAAGATACCACTTAACCGGGACAATGCGCCAGCGTAATATGTAGTAAAGGCGATACACAAATAAAAATGTATCGCCGAAGGTATCATTAAGTTAATTATTTACCTATTATCTACCGGACTGCCTGTGGAAAACTGAATACATGGATAGGATCATACCGACTCTCTGTCTGCCTTAATCTGCATACATTCCCGCCGTAATACTCCTTCTCATAATCAGGCAGTGCAAAACGCACTGCATTTTGTATATCGGTTGTCTGGCTGCAATAAACGATTATCTCCGGAAATTTCTGGACAGCCCGGTTCCACTCCTGCCTTGCTTCTTCATATTCCTTCTGGCAGGGAGTAATCATTACCCCTGTCTGACCTTTTTCATTAAAACTCAATGAAATCACCAGCATTTCTATAATATTCAGATTGATACTGTATGATATGAGTTTGTCTATTAACAGGGACCGATGACCGCCTGGAGTTATCTGCTCTCTGCCTCCAGCTGTGCAATCTTCTCCTGAAACTGGGGAAGATGCTTTTTATGTGCTACTAACAGCTCATCAAGAATCGTCCCTGCCATCTTACCGCTTGGCACCAGCGGATTTAATGTAAATGCCTGCAGGGCAGTTCCGTAATCACCGGTAACTGCTGCTTTTATGGTGGTCAGTTCCATATCCTTCATCAGCTGCAGCAAGCCCCTGGTGGAGGAATCAAAGCCGCCCCATGAAACAGGAACCGGACCGCCTGCCGTAATAATACTGCTGACTTCAACAACCACATCATCCGGCAGATCGGAGATCGCACCGTTATTTCTGGTGCTCACAACCATGGTTGTCTTCTTGTCGTTATAAATGGAGGCAATCAGCTCACAGGCAGCATCGGAATAGAATGCGCCGCCCCGCTTTTCAAGCTGAACCGGTTTAATATTTAAGTCCGGATCCTTATAAAGTTCAAAAAGCTCTGCCTCCGTCTTCTTTACAAGCTCTGCTCTGGTTTCCCCTTTGGCGAACGCCTCCAGTTCTTCCTTCAGCATATCATCCGTGATGTAGTAATACCGGTGATACATGCATGGAATGATTCCCAGATCCCGGATCTGATCTGGTAAAAAAGCGATATTGGGAATATTTTGTACACCGGAGCTTTTCAGTCCCTGCATGGCATTTTTAAGACCATCCGGCTTTGTATATACGGACTCAAGAACCTCTCCTGTTTTTTCCACTCCATCATGATTCCACACTCTGTGCCAGTGGAAATGATTTAAGCCGCCGAATCGGAAAAACAAATCCTCTTCCTTTTCCTTTAATGCACCTGCTGCAATCTTTCTGCACATGATAGGAACATTGCACAGTCCCACCACCTTATTCCATTTGCCGTAACGCATGACTGCTTCCGTTACCATACCGGAGGGGTTTGTGAAGTTTACAAGCCATGCATCCGGGCAAAGCTCCTTCATATCTTCCACCATTTCCAGAATTACAGGGACTGTACGGAACGCCTTAAACATACCGCCTGCGCCGTTGGTCTCCTGACCGATCACACCATGTGATAAAGGAATCCGTTCATCCTTAATCCGTGCATCCAAAAGTCCTACCCGAAACTGGGTGGAAACAAAATCTGCATCCTTTAAAGCCTCTCTCCGGTCCAGAGTTAAATGCACTTCCCAGTCAAGACCTGCCGCTTTCACCATACGCTTTGCCAGATTTCCAACAATTTCCAGCTTCTCTTTTCCTTCCTCAATATCCACCAGCCAGATCTCCCCGATGGGAAGCTGATCCTTGCGCTTGATAAAGCCTTCTATTAATTCGGGGGTATAGCTGGACCCGCCTCCAATGGTTACTATTTTAATTTTCCCTTTCATATGCTTACCTCCTGGTATTTGATAAAAAAAGCATACTCCAAAAATCTTTGAAAGGGAACGAATTCGCCTTCTTTGGGAACAAGCATTGTCGTTTTGTCATTTGTTCCACAAAAAAAACAGGGTGTTTCATCCCTGTTTCTTTTCCATGGTCAGCCTGGCTAAGGCTTCCACAATATAAACTGCCGGAATCTGAGAGGTAATATCCACCTTCATCTCTTCCGTCTCTTTTCTCTCTTTTTGAATGTAGTAGGAAATGTTGTAATCTGAGATTCTCGCCAGTGTGCTGTTTCTGCTGTTTGTAATGGACACCAGTGTGCTGCTGCTTTCCTTCAAAATAGAAGAATTCTCTATGATAATATTAGTCTCCCCTTCTACAGACAGAACAATAATAATGCTTTCTTCCGGAAATTCCAGATTAATCGGAAACATGGGACCGTTAATGCCCGTGGAAAAGATTCCGATATTGCAGAAATAGCGGCTTGCATACTCGGCCATAATTCCCGAATTACCCGTACCAATAAATATAATCTGTCGTTTGCCTGCAATCACCCCGGCGATTGTATCCAGCTGTTTTTGAAAGGCTTCCGTATTGACCCGTTCAAAAAAATCCGTGATGGAAGATAAATCAAATCTTTTTTTCACAGACCCTTTCTTTTCCTTCTCCAGCTTAAACCGCACCTTAAATTCTGAAAAACCGCTGCACATGGCTTTTCTGCAGAACCGGGTAATGGTAGTGGTGGACACATGGGCTTCCTTCGCCACCTCCCGGATTGTCATATACGGTATTTTCTCACTGTTTTTTAATATATAATTGTAAACTTCGTAGTCCAGTTCCCCAAATTGCTCCATCACCTGACGGGAAAACAATGTCATTGCCATTCACCTCTTGAAATCCTGTTTCATCTGCTGTTAATTAGTATTATAAGACACAGGCCGTAGATTCAGCAACCTGTTTTGTATATTCTGAACATTTCCATGCAAAAAATGCTTTCTTCGAAGTTTTCACCTCAAAGAAAGCACAACTCATTGGCAGTTTTTGTTTTAAGCAAATCCAAAATACCGGAGAAGTCCCAGATAGATTCCGTAAGCGAATCCATACTGGTCATTACGCAGCTTTTCCGCATCGGAAGAATTGCTTAAATATCCCAGTTCTACCAAGTTGGCGGGCATATCCGCATTCCTGAGCACATATAAAGAAGGATTTTCCCGGATTCCGTTGTTCCTGGTTCCAACCATGTCATTAATTCCACCCATGATCTGTTCCGCCAGCCACTGTGCCTGGGTAAAATACTGATAGATGTATACTTCCGTTCCGTTAATTTCAGGATTAGGATTTAGATTACAGTGTATGCTGATAAAATAATCTGCCGGCCACTGGTTCGCCATGGCAACTCTGGCCGCCAGGCTGGTGGTATTGTTGGTACCCAGAACCGTATCCGGCTCTGGTCTTGAGACCCTTGCCTCAAACCGCGGATCACTGTTTAAGAGGTTTTGAAGGTAAAGTCCTACCTGGAAATTAATTTCTGACTCATTTAATCCATTGGCCTCTGCACCACTGTTAAAATTTCCGCTGGGATTATGACCCTGATCAATAAATATTTTAATTGCCATCTCGCATTTCCTTTCCTGCTTCACTATAATAAATATATTCGGAGTTCCGGTAAATGCTACATATTTTGGACTTTTTTGTATATTTTTGAACGTGCTTTACTGAGCTGAATAAAGAACCTTTTCTCCATGCCTCCCCAGCCAGTATGGCAAACCGGGATATTTAACGGTTATATAATCCTCAAAACGGTCAGGATCTTCCTGATTACTGGAAAACATCTCATAATGGCCGGGAACTGCAAGGCCCGGCTTTATTGCACCAGCCAGATCCACTGCCTCCTGATAAGTCATGTTCCCTATGATATTGGAGCGGTAGCGTTCCCCATCCCTTCCATTAATTGGAAGAAACATCACGTCCATATCTCCAAAACTTCTTAATTTGCTGTGAAGCCCCTCATAAAGACAGGTGTCTCCCGAATGATACAGCCTCAATCCCATTCCTTCCAGCACCACTCCTGTGTAAGGGTATTGGCCGGTAACCGGATCCTGATCCAGAAACTCATGAGCAGAGGCAACCCCTGTAACCTGTATTCCGCTTTTAAGAATCAGGGTTTTCCCGTCATCCAGTCCCAGAAAGCGGCTCTCAGCAATCTGCAGCCCCGTACTGAGGGAAGGGATCAGCTTCTCAGGAACAAGAAATGTGGCTCCCGGGGAGCTGAGGGAAAGCTGATGCCAGACGTTTCTGTCAATGTGATCCCAATGATCATGGGTTCCGATTATGTAATCTGCATTTGTTATTTCTCCCGGATCAAGCAGAGGTGCAATTCTTCTGTCAGGACGGTCTGAGAGAAATGTATCGATATAGATTGTGACCGTCCCCAGCTTCACTGCATATCCCAGCTGCCCGAGCCACCAGAACGCCGCCTGTCTCTCCCCTGGTACTGTCTCATCAATTTCTGCTATTAAGTCTTTCCCGCTTTTCGCAGTTTCCATGTACTGCTGTTTCATATTAAATCCGCCTTTCCGGTTAAATTTTAACTTACAGGATGTATCATACCATAGATTTTTCCAGATGCAATCAGGAATAACAAAAATAGGGACTGCTCTTTCTTATACAGGAAAATGCCGGGCTGCATCAAACAGCCCGGCAGTGCTATGTGCATGCTGGAGGAAAATTCCCGGCTTCTTTACAAAAGCTTATGTCAGCATATTCTTAAACTTTGCTATATTAATAGTTCTGAAATACTTCTTCTTATTTTATCCTATGTATTACAGCGTTTCCCCGTGATGAAAAAAGCATTTTTTCATACTCTTTTTTTCCGTTATTCTTAATATAAACGGCATATCTGACGACAATCTAAGCAGAAATAATAAAAGGAGACGATATATGATAACCTACAATAATCTCTACAACAATGGGAATATGATTAAAATTGGCGAACGCGGCTGTGTTAAAGTGTTTGAACATCAAAAAGACTTAAGTGTCAATTCCGCTTCTGCCATAGCTTCCTACTACGCATCAAAGATGAATATCCGCAAAAGACAGGTACTGATTGAACTCAATGGTAATTCCTTCACGGTCCAGGCTGGTGCCATGCAGTGGACCTCCGGTTCTGTTTCCATGACTTCCGGAATAAAGGGAGTGGGCGATTTTCTCGGTAAGGCACTGGCTTCCAAGGTGACAAAAGAATCCTCTGCAAAACCGGAATTTAAGGGCAGCGGTCTTCTGATGCTGGAGCCAACCTACAGGCATATTCTTCTGGAAGAAATTTCTGACTGGGGAAGCATGGTACTGGAAGACGGATTATTCCTTGCCTGCGATTCCAACATCAAGCAGAATGTAGTTGCCAGAACCACACTGACCTCCGCAGTTGCCGGAAAAGAAGGTTTATTCAATTTATGCCTCACAGGACAGGGAATTGCAGTACTGGAAAGCCCGGTCCCAAGAGAAGAACTGATTGAGTTTGACTTAAAGGACGACGAAGTTAAAATTGACGGAAACATGGCGATTGCCTGGTCCAACTCTTTAAAATTTACCGTAGAGCGTTCCTCCAAATCCCTGATCGGTTCCGCAGTTTCAGGGGAAGGTCTGGTAAATGTATACCGGGGTACCGGCAAAATTCTTATGGCACCCGTGGAGTAACATCCTCTACCTTTTGTATTAATCAGAAACCGGACATGCCCTATGATGAATGGCATATCCGGTTTTTCAATTTTAAATCTAAAAATATTCAAACATAATTACGGAAATAATGTCTCACTATTTCTTAATAATTCTTAATTCAGCCCATATTGCCTTGTTATTGCGTCTATAAGTGCTATAATTCACATGATCAAATCAATCAAGGAGGCATCTGTCCATGAGTTCCATACAGCAGATATTAGTGGTGGATGACGACGCAGATATCCGGGAAGTAATCCGTATCCAGCTTGAGAACAAAGGGTATCTCGTTTTGGAGGCCGCTAACGGAAACGATGCGGTCAATACAGTTAGAAAAAATCCAGATATTGACCTGATTATACTGGATATTATGATGCCAGGCATATCCGGGATTGAGGCATGTGCACAAATCAGAACGTTTCATTCCGCTCCGGTTTTATTTTTAACTGCCAAGTCAAAAGAAACAGACAAAAATGATGCCTATGAAAACGGCGGAGATGATTATCTGGTGAAGCCATTTTCCCAGGCAGAGCTTTTTATGAAAATACAGTCCCTTTTAAGAAGATATGTTGTCTACAAGGGAAAGGCAGAATCTGCCGTAAATCTTTCGGAAGTCCATGTTCAGGATATCGTTATTGATACCGTAAACCACTGGGTGTACCGGGAAAATCAAAAAATTGAGCTGACAGATACGGAATATCTGGTTTTAATGTATCTGGTTAAAAATAAGGGAAACGCAAAAGATGCACAGGCTATTTACGAGGGAGTATGGAATGAAAAATTTCTCCCTTCCTCTACCAATACAATTATGGTTCATATTTTAAAGCTGAGAAAGAAACTGGAGCTGGATTTTAACAATCCTTTAATCATCCGCACTGTCTGGGGAAAGGGATATCAGATTGATGAAGGGTAAAGTATTTTCATCACTGCGATATAAGCAGGTATTTGTACTCCTGTTCGGAGCATTCATAAGCTTCGCCATGTATCTGATTGTAGGAACCTTGGGGGATTACCTGGTTTCAAAAAAGCACATGGATGAAGACTCGGTACGTAACCGATTAAACAGCTACCAGAATTCCTTTGAAAATTATGTACGGAAAAATAAGATTTCTGTCAAGAATGTACGGGCCATATCAAAATGGGTCAAGAGCCATAAATATGTGTATCTCACCATTTATGACGGAGACGAAATTCTTTACGAATCAGGATTCTGGAATGATTCCTACTCTTCCTATGAAACGGCTGCAACCATTGTGGACAGCTGTACCCAGCAGGAACGGGATATTTCCTTTTCAGACGGCACGTTCTCCGTATCCATTATTGATTCTTCCCAGATCAAATGGCTTGACGTAGTGCTGTACTGCTCCTGGATTATATTCTTTATTATATTTTTCATCATTATAATCCTTTATAACCGAAGGATCATTGACCGGATCGTCCTGCTTTCAAAAGAAGTGTCTTTAATTGAGCAGGGGGACTTAGAGCAGCCGATTTACCATAAAGGAAACGATGAAATCTCACTTTTGGCTAAAAACGCGGACAATATGCGGCATTCCATCATCACCAGATATAGAAGCGAAAAAGATGCATGGGAAGCAAACAGCGAACTCATCACCTCCATGTCCCACGATATCCGCACTCCATTAACTTCCTTAATCGGGTATCTGGAAATTCTGGATTCTAAAGATTACCATTCAGAGGAACAGCTGGAGAAATACATTAAAAGCTGCAGGGAAAAGTCCATTCAGCTGAAGGATTTGTCTGATAAGCTGTTTCAATACTTTCTTGTATTCGGTAAGGATACCATCTTAATGGAGATGGAAATCTTTGATGCAAGAATCCTGCTTCAGCAGCTTTTAAGCGAACACGTATTTAATTTAAACAGCCTTGGTTTTGAAGTGCAGACTGAATTTATGGATGAACCATGCACCATTATGATCGATATCCAATATTTGAAACGCCTCTTTGACAACCTGTTTTCCAATGTAAGAAAATACGCTGGTCACGGCTCTCCCGTCATTGTCCGGGGTTCCAGGGAAGAGGACTTTTTAATTATCAGCATTACCAATGAAATCCGGACCGATCTGGTCTTTCAGGAAAGCACCAATATCGGACTGAAAACATGCAGAAAAATTGCCGAGCAGATGGACGGGAGTTTTGAAATTCTCACTACGGAAACTCTTTTTACCGCCCGCGCCACATTTCCTATAACACCGGCAGGAAAGGAATCGTAATCATGAATAATATTTTAGATTATCTGGAATGTTCTGCAAAAGAATTTCCTGATAAAACGGCGGTTATTGATCCGGATAACAGCTGTACCTATAAGGAGCTGTATGACCGGGCCAGACAGATCGGAAGCTTTTTATCAGAGCATACGAAAGCAGGAAGACCGGTTGTAGTATTCATGGATAAGTGTGTGGAAGCGCTGACCTCATTTATGGGAATTGTCTATGCAGGCTGTTTTTATACATTCATAAATCCGGACCAGCCCGCCGCCCGAATCGGCCAGATTCTTGATGTCTTAGGGGCAGACTGCATCCTCTCTCTTGGAGATGCAGACGAAAAGCTTAAGGAGCTTTCTTTTAAAGGCACCATCTTTGATTACCGGAAGCTTCTGACTTCTCCCATTAACACGGACCGCCTTAAAGCTGTCCGGGAAAAGTCTCTGGATATCCAGCCATTATATTGTAATTTTACTTCCGGTTCTACCGGGGTTCCCAAAGGGGTGCTGGTGAGCCATAGGTCCGTTATCGACTTTATGGAATATTTTCCGGCCATGTTTGAGATTACAAAGGATGATATCCTGGGCAATCAGGCTCCTCTGGATTTTGATGTGTCGGTAAAAGACATCTATTCTGCCTTTAAAACCGGTGCCTCCATTGTTCTCATACCAAAAAAATATTTTTCCATTCCCACCATGCTTCTGGACTGCCTATGCGACTATCAGGTGACCACACTGATCTGGGCTGTTTCAGCGCTGTGCATGGTCACTCAGCTGAGAGGTTTTACTTACAAAGTACCAGAACGTGTGAATAAGGTTTTGTTCAGCGGCGAAGCCATGCCGGCAAGCCATCTGGCTCTCTGGCAGAAAAACCTTCCCCATGCCAGGTTTGTAAATCTTTACGGCCCCACAGAGATCACCTGTAACTGCACGTATTATCCGGTTTTGAGAACATTTGAACCGGAAGAAAAAATTCCCATTGGAAAACCATTTCCCAATGAAAACGTATTTCTTCTTGGATCCGATGACAAACTCATCTCAGCCGAAGGGGAAACTGGAGAAATCTGCGTATCAGGAACCGCTCTTGCCCTTGGATATTATAACAATCCGGAGCAGACAAAAAAGGCATTTGTTCAGAATCCCTTAAATGAGCTCTATCCTGAGACCATTTACCGGACCGGAGACCTTGCTTTTTATAACAGCCAGGAAGAACTGTGTTTCGCAGGGCGCAGGGATTTTCAGATTAAGCATATGGGACACCGGATTGAGCTGGAAGAGATCGAGCTGATCTTAAACAGTTATCCTGAAATTGACCGGGCCTGCTGTGCGTTTGACAGTGTAAAAAACCGCCTTGCAGCATTTTACTGCGGGGATTTAGATAAAAAGGAATTGCTTAAGCGTATGCGGGAAACGCTGCCGTCTTATATGATTCCCAGCCTGTGTATTCCTGTACTTCACATCCCCGTCACTGCAAACGGTAAGATGGACAGAAAAAAATTATTGGAGATGTGTTTATGAAACAAGATCGGAACGAATTAAAAATAAAAACAGCATTTGAAACATTTCAAACACCATTTTATCTTTTTGATACGGACATTCTTACCAGCCGGATAACAGACATCCGGGCGGCTCTTCCGCCGAAAACACAATTGTGCTTTGCCATGAAAGCCAATCCCTTTTTAGTAAAGGACATGGAGAAGCACGTGGATTATTTTGAAGTATGCTCTCCGGGAGAATTTCACATCTGTGAAAGAGCCAAAATTGATGAAAAACGGATTGTGATGTCAGGCGTACATAAGAAACAGGAAGATATGGAGTACGCCATTACCAGATATGCAGACAGCATTATTTTTACCGTGGAATCATTTGAACACTGGAAAATCCTGACCTCCTGTGCTCTTAGAGAAAAAAGGAATATCCGGGTGCTTTTGCGCCTTACCAGCGGAAACCAGTTTGGAATGGATGAACCGTCCATACGCAGGATCATCTCCGGCGGACCTTATGATTTTGTGGAAATCATAGGTCTCCAGTACTTTTCCGGCACACAGAAAAAATCAGGAGCCAAACTGGAGGGCGAGCTTATGATGCTGGACCAGCTTTGCGCTGATTTACAAAATCAGTATCAGTTTACGGTACAAAAACTGGAATACGGTCCTGGTCTTCCAGTGTGCTATTTTGAAGGAGAAAAGGATGAGGAAGAGGCTATGCTTCTTGCCCTGTCAAATGCCATTAAAAATCTGACCTTTCAAGGGCAGGTAACTCTTGAGATGGGGCGTTTTATCGCTGCATCCTGCGGGTTTTATGCAACCAGCGTCGTAGACTTAAAATTCAACAATGACCAGTCTTACTGTATCGTTGACGGAGGCATACACCAGCTGAACTATTATGGTCAGATGCTGGCTATGAAAAAACCCTTTATTACCCATTACGGAAGACAGGAAGGGGAAGCCGCAGAATGGACCGTGTGTGGTTCTCTCTGCACTTCCAGCGATGTTCTTGTAAGGCAGTATCCGTTTCATGCCTTAGAACAGGGCGACCGGCTTGTTTTTCAGAAGACAGGCGCTTATTCTGTCACAGAAGGGATGGCGATGTTTTTAAGCCGCGATCTTCCTTTGGTACTTCTTTATTCAGAACAGGAGCAGTACCGGGTTGCAAGACCAGCTCTTGCAACAGACCAGTTTAATTTTTTCACTCAGAAAGGAGATAAATAAATGAACGAATTATTAGCGATTTTAAACGAAATTAACCCGGGGATTGATTATGAGAAAGAGACAGGGCTGATCGACGACGCTCTTTTAGATTCCTTTTCCATTCTCTCACTGATCCCTGAGCTGGAGGATGCTTTTGACATTACCATTACACCGGCAGATATGATACCTGTGAACTTTAATTCAGCAAATGCGATATGGCGCATGATCAACCGGCTGAAAGAGGAATAAGCTATGACCTATACGTCTATCCTTTACCTCATCATCTTTCTTCCCGGTGTCATACTTCTTTATCAGCTGGCACCGGTGCGCCACCGGTATAAGGTCTTACTGGCGGCCAGCTGGCTTTTTTTTCTCTCCCTCAGCGGAACGCTTATTGTGTACCTCTTAATCTCCACGCTTTCCGTTCATCATATCGGGCTGTGGCTTTCTTCCTGTAAGAAAGAACTTGATTTAACAGGCGCCTCCCCCGAAGAGAAAAAGGCTTTAAAAGCAGCCTGCGCCGGCAAAAGGCGGAGAATCCTGTGGTTTGGTATGGGAATCCAGCTCGGAATGCTGGTAGTACTGAAATATTCCGGATTTTTCAGCGATAATATCAATCATCTATTAAAGGCAGTATCTTATCCCAATCTGCTGCCTGTGATGAAATTTGCTCTTCCCATTGGAATATCATTTTATACCTTGCAGGCTGTCTCTTATCTGGCAGACGTGTATTTTGAAAAAATCCCCGCTGACGACCACCTGGGCAGACTGGCTCTTTATCTGACCTTCTTTCCCATATTGATGGAAGGGCCGATATGCCGCTACTCTCAGACAGCCAGCGCACTGACAGCGGGAAAACCTCTGGAATACAAAAACGTGGCCTACGGGTTTCAGAGAATTTTATGGGGACTGTTTAAGAAACTTGTCATTGCAGACCGGCTGAATCTGCTTGTTGAAACAGTCTTCGGATCTTATAACCAGTACGGAGGCATTATCGTAATTGTCAGTGCCATCCTCTATACCTTTCAGCTTTACGCGGATTTCTCCGGCTGTATTGACATGACAATCGGAACTGGTGAAATCTTTGGAATATCCATTCCGGAAAACTTCCGGCAGCCATTTTTTTCCAAAAGCCCTTCCGAATTCTGGAGGCGGTGGCATATTACTCTTGGTACCTGGCTGAAGGACTATATCTTTTACCCCATTTCCCTGACTGCTCCGGTAAAGAAGTTCGGGAAAAATTCCAGAGCAAAGTTAGGAAAGCACCTCGGACAGGTGGCTGCCACTTCTCCCGCACTTTTGGGAGTATGGATCTGCAATGGCTTCTGGCATGGCACCGGCTGGCATTATCTTTTTTTTGGCATATATTACTTTGTCCTTATTTTACTGGAAAATATCACGGAACCTTACGTTGTAAAGACAGCCGAAACACTGAAGATCAACCGCAGCAGCCTCCTATACCGCAGCTTCCAGTCCGTTAAGCTTCTTATCATTGTCTTTACAGGCGAATTATTCTTCCGGGCTGAAACACTGACAGCTGGCTTTTCCATGTTCCGGTCCATATTTACAGGCTTTCACCTCACCTCACTGACTGACGGCTCTCTTTTACAGCTGGGTCTGGCTTTACCTGATTATGCAGCCGTATTTTTAGGCTTTCTTGCAGTACTGGCTGTCGGTGTAATCCACGAACGCGGAATTTCCATAAGAGATAAAATATCCGGTTATAAACTCCCGGTTCGATGGAGTCTTTATTATGGAGCGATTTTACTTGTAATCGTCCTCGGTGCATACGGCGACGGATATTTACCGGCAAAACTTATCTATGCCGGATTTTAAGAGGTGGCGGAATGCATGCAGGAAACAAAATAAGAACATTATCCTTTCTTACCGGACTTATCATTCTTTTATATGTCATGTCCTTTCTTTTCCTGCCGGTTAATACCGGAGCAGAAGGACTTTACAAAAAAGCCGGGGGAATCTATAAGGAACCCAAGAATACCATCGGCTACTTATCCATCGGAGACAGTGAATGCAGTACCAGCATCTCTCCCATGGAGATCTGGAATACCTACGGGTACACAGGATTTAACTGCGGTGTACCCGGCCAGAGGCTTCAGGATACCTATTACCTTTTGGAAAAGGTATTAAATAAGCAGTCTCCAAAAGTAGTGCTGTTAGAGACCAACGCCTGTTTCCGGGATTTTAAATACATCAATGCCCTGGAAACAACCATTGATGAAAAAACAAAGAAACTATTTCCTATTTACCAGTACCACAACAACTGGAGATATTTTCATTTCTATATGCTGAAAAATATCAGTGCCGGAAAAGCAGAAAAACCATCACCTGTATATAAGGGTTATCAGTATAATATCATCAACAAACCATATACCGGAGGTCCTTATACAATGGAAACAGATGAGGTTTTCGATATTCAGGAACAGCCCGGTCTGTATCTGACCAAAATCAATGAATTGTGTAAGGAAAAGGGAATTACTCTGATTTTATACAGCTCTCCCTCCCCTAAATGCTGGACCTATGCAAAACACAATGCAGTGAAGCAGTTTGCTGATAAAAATAACCTTGATTATATCGATCTAAACCTGTCTTTAGGCCAGTTATCCATCGATTGGACCACTGATTCCAGAGACGGGGGAGATCATATCAACTATTACGGAGCAAAAAAAGTATCTGCATATATGGGCAGTTACTTATCCGGTTTAAATCTCCTGACAGATCACCGGAAGGATCCCAGATTTGCTTCCTGGAATAATGAACTTAAAAGCTACCAGACACAGACAAAGTAAAAACCGGCCCTGCAGGCGAACCCGCTGCAGGGCCGGTTTTTATTCCTGTCTGTAGTAAGAAAGGAAATCATTAAGCCGGCTGCAGGCAGATTGCAGCTGTCCCAGTTCCGGTAAATAAACCACCCGGAAATGATCTGGTTTTTCCCAATGGAATCCTCCGCCATGGGTAAGCAGAATCTTTTTGTCTCTTAGAAAATCCAGAACAAACTTTTCATCATCAAAAATTCCAAATCGTTTCGTATCAATTTTAGGAAATACATAAAAAGCAGCTTTGGGCTTTGTTGCAGAAATTCCCGGGATCTGGTTCAATGCCTGATATATGTATTCTCTCTGTTCATAAATCCTGCCGCCCGGAACCAGCAGTTTCTTTGTCTCCTCTTCCATCTCAAGGGCAGTTCCTATCACAGACTGTGCGGGAACGTTGGAACACAGTCTCATGGAAGACAGCAGGTTGATTCCCTCCACATACCCTTTTGCAAAGGATTTATCCCCGCAAAGACTCATCCAGCCGCAGCGGTATCCTGCGATTAAATGGGATTTGGACAGCCCGTTAAATGTGATCGTCAGCAGGTCCGGTGCAAGTGACGCGATGGAGGTATGGGTCAGTCCGTCAAGCACCAGTCTGTCATAGATTTCATCTGCAAAAATAATGAGACCGTTTTCCCGGCAGAGCTTAACGATTTCTTCTAACAGCTCTTTGGAATAGAGGGTTCCAGTCGGATTATTGGGATTAATAACAACAATTCCCTTAGTCCTGTCTGTAATCTTGCTCTTAATATCATTGATATCCGGATACCAGTCTGCAGCTTCATCACAGATATAATGAACTGCCGTACCTCCCGCCAGAGTCACAGACGCAGTCCAAAGCGGGTAATCCGGAGAGGGAACCAGGATTTCATCACCGGAATCCAAAAGGCCCTGCATGGACAGAGTGATTAATTCACTGACTCCGTTTCCTGTATAGACATCATCCGTCCCTACCTCATTGATTCCCTTTTTCCTGCAATACTTCACAATCGCTTCTCTGGCGGATAATAAGCCCCTGGAATCGGAGTATCCTTCTGTATTGACTAAATTATCATTCATTTTCTTTAAGAGTTCTTCCGGTGCGCGAAAACCAAATGGAGCCGGGTTGCCGATATTCAGTTTTAAAATTTCGACTCCCTGGGCGATCATTCGGTTTGCTTCGTCCATAACCGGTCCCCTGATGTCGTAGCATACATAATCCAGTTTTTTTGATTTTTCAAATTTTCTCATAATACATTCCCTCTTTCTTGAATTTTGCATAAAAAAAGGCCCCAAGCGTTAAAACGCTTAGGGCGAATATACAATCCGTGTTACCACCTAAATTCAGAGAATTCTCTGCACTCCATACGGTACTGACATACCGCGTCCCTGTAACGTGGGAATCCGTTGAAGCCTACTTGGGAATCTTCCCGTTGGGTTCAAAGCTCCGAGACTGCTTCCATATACTTCAATAAAGGTTCACACCAGCCACCTTCTCTCTGAAATTCTCCGCATATGTACTATTTCTCTTCATTGCCTTTTCACTATTTCGGAAATGATACCACAGGCGCATGGAAATGTCAATAGTTTTCTTGGCGGGATATTTCTTAGTAGCAGTATTCAGCAGATTTATTCAAAAAGATGCAGCGTGTATTGCTTTACAGAATCTAAGCGATTAAGGATGTGGGGAAAAAAGTCATATTATGGGGAAAAAGGATGACGATTTATGGCTGATACCTCCAAATTATTATTGCATTTTAATAAGAAGTGTGATATATTCAAGCTACATTATTTATTTGATGGGCAAAGAAGTCAGAGCGCGTACGTTTTGACTTCTTTTTTATTTCACAGGAAAATCTTTCGATTTCTTTATGAAATAAAAAGCCTGGCATAGTTAATTTAATAATGCTTTTTAATTGAATAGTTATAATTTTGACTGATTAACAATGGAGTTTAAGCGTTTTATTACTTAGACTCTTTTTTTATTTAATTTTAAAGGAGGAATTTATGAAAAAACAAAACCAGTCAACAATTTTAAAACAAAAAGCCATGACCTTAACTCTGCTTTTTGGATCAGCCATAATCATTATTTTTCTGGGTATGTTCTTTTGTGCTTTTAGTTTTTTCAATAACATTAGCTTTAAAGTTTTAAATTCACAGATTCCCGGAGCGATATTTGGTTTATTGGTGATGTATCTGGGTATCCGGTATTATTTATCGGTAGGCAGGCTTAAGGATGAGGTTTATAAAAGTACATCGGAGTTTTCCTGGAATAATTTTAATAAAGGAAAGAAGAGCATTAGGCAGACAAAAAAATCTGTTTCAATAAAAAGGAGGTAATTATTATGAAAAAAACAGGAACAATCATTGGTTTACTGGTAGTATTAGGGATAGCAGCAATTGCCATGGCTTTGGCTTTTTCCTCACCAGGCAGTGCTGATCCAACAGGTGCTTCCTATGTAATACCTACCGGAACGGAGACGATAGCAGATGTAGCTGCAACAGCCAATAAAGCTTATTATGGTGCTAATTTTACCTGGATTATGATAACCGGCTTTATGGTATTCTTTTTCCAGTGCGGTTTTGCTATGGTTGAAACAGGATTCTGCCGTGGTAAAAATGCAGCTCATACCATGACGATGAACTTTATGGTATTCTTAGTTGGCGCTGTGGGATATTTTCTTGTAGGTTTTGCACTTCAGTTTGGCGGTTCAGGCGGTGCGGCAGGACTTGGAACAGGAGGAAGAGCACTTGATGCTATGCTGTCAATACCCGGTTTTGGCGGTATTTTAGGTTATAAGGGATTTTTATTATCTGGTGACGGTGTTTATGATCCTGGTATCTATGCATTATTTTTCTTTCAGATGGTGTTTATGGATACGACCGTTACGATTCCAACCGGTGCTGTTGCAGAAAGAATAAAATACTCTGCGATTGTTATAACTTCATTTTTTATTTCCATGTTTCTCTACCCTCTGTTCGGAAACTGGGTATGGGGCGGCGGCTGGTTGTCAACCCTTGGTAAAAATTTTGGTTTGGGTCACGGCGTAGTAGATTTTGCCGGTTCTGCAGTTGTTCACTCCATGGGCGGCATGCTGGCACTAGCAGGTGCAATTGTTATTGGTCCAAGAATTGGTAAATTTAAAAAAGACGGGACTACAAGAGCTTTTCCGGGGCACGATATCCCTATGGCCATTATTGGAACAATTATCTTATTCTTCTGCTGGTTTTCTTTTAATGCCGGTTCCACACTGAACGCTTCGGATTTCAGACTTTCCGTTGTTGCTACTAATACCATGATAGCCGGTGCAATCGGTGGTTTGGCGGCTATGTTTTATATGTGGATCAGATATGGAAAACCGGATCCTTCCATGACGGCAAATGGTGCACTGGCCGGTTTGGTTGCTATTACTGCACCTTGTGCGTTTGTTAATGCCGCTTCTTCTTTTATTATTGGATTAATAGCAGGTATATTGGTTTGTCTGGCAGTATCCTTTGTGGAGAATAAATTAAAGCTGGATGATCCGGTAGGTGCCATTTCTGTTCACTGTGTAAATGGTCTTTGGGGAGTACTTTCTTTAGGTTTATTTGCCGATGGATCCTACGGAGATGGAGTCAATGGTGTTGCTGGTGGAGTTACCGGTTTATTCTATGGTGACGCTTCCCAGTTTGCCGCCCAGTTTATTGCAGTAATTGTTCTTATTGTATGGGGCTTTGGTGTATCTTATTTATTCTTCAGAGTACTGGATAAAGTTTGGGGCTTAAGGGTATCACCAGAAGCAGAACTTGCCGGACTTGACATTCCAGAAATGGGCGTAGCCGCGTATCCTGACCTTCAGTTAATAAAATCTGAACTGGATTTTGACTCTGCTGATAACGCAGAAATTAAGCAGTTAGCCAGATTTAAAAAGGCTTAACGAAACATTGCGGCAATGTGCCGAAAGGAGGTAATTGCATGAAGAAATTGGAGATTATTATTAAACCCGAAAGGTTGGAGGATGTAAAGAAAATTCTCAATGATAATAAGGCAAATGGGTTAATGATTTCAAATATAATGGGCTATGGTAACCAGAAGGGTTATAAAACAATATACAGAGGAACGGAAACAACGGTTAATCTGCTCCCCAAAGTAAAAGTGGAAACTGTGGTATCTACAGAAGTTGCAGAAGTAATTGTCAATGAAGTCGTAACACAAATAAATACCGGTAATTACGGTGACGGTAAGATTTTTATCTATGATGTGGATGATGCAGTAAGAATCCGCACCGGTGAACGTGGTAATGAAGCATTATGAAATAACTGCTGCAAGAGAAGTACAGGAAATTACCCGGTAAGAGTATTTTCCTGTACTTTTTTTTGTTTGTAAGAATATACTTCTCATTTTATTTTCCTTAATTTTTTTAATTTTTTGTTATAACTATAGCAAATATGGAAAATATGTCAATATAACAGTATTGTGTAAAATATTTAAATTTTATACATGTTTATATGGCATGTTCTATTTCACATGATATAAACATTGATATAATAATAATTAGGAGGAGTCGCATGAATTACAACAAAAAAAGATGGTTGATCCTGACCGCCAGCTGCTTCATTAATCTGTGTATTGGTTCTTTGTATGCATGGAGCGTTCTTTCTGTGCCAATGGCAGAGTATTTAAGTCAGGTAACAGGCGTTGCACTGACAGCCAGAGATTTATCCATTGTATTTGTAATTGCCAACGCAGTTGGTCCCATTACCATGATTACCGGAGGTACCATTAACGATACACTAGGGCCGAAATTAGCGGTCTTAATTGGAGGTATCATGTTCGGCGGCGGTATGTTCCTGTCAGGCTATGCGAAAAGCGTAAACTTTTTAATCGGAACTTACAGCATTTTACTGGGGTTAGGTCTTGGAATGGTATATGGTGCGACCATCAGCACTTCCATTAAGTTTTTTCCGGACAGGAGAGGTCTTGTGGGCGGACTTACCACAGCAACGTTTGGAATCAGTTCCGTCATTATTCCACCCATTGCAGCCATAATCATAGCATCAACAGGAGTTACTTCTGCATTTAAAATTATCGGTGCTGTCTTTACAGTTATTATCTGTTTAGGCGCTATGTTTATGGAGAAATGCCCTGCCGATTTCGTTCCGGAAGGATATACACCTCCTTCTGCAGGGAAACAGGCCGCCATCAATAAAAACTGGAAAGAGATGTTAAAAACACCTGTTTTTTACATCATGATTGTTCTGCTTACCTGCGGTGCATTTGCCGCCCTGATGTTTATTCCCATGGCTTCCCCTCTGGCTCAGAACATTGTGGGAATGTCTGTTGTATCTGCAACTGCTGCTGTTTCCACTCTGGCCTTATTTAATGTGCTGGGCAGAATCCTTGCTGGATCTGTCTCCGACAGAATCGGACGCATCAACACCCTGGCTCTAGCCTGTGTGCTGTCTGTGACCGGTCTGATCATACTTTATTTCTGCAATAAGGGAGATGTGGTTTTATTCTATATAGCCATCTCAATTATTGGAATCTGTTTCGGAGCTTTCATGGGTGTATTCCCGGGCTTTACTGCCGATCAGTTCGGACCGAAAAACAACAGCGTCAATTACGGTATCATGTTTATCGGATTTGCTCTGGCAGGCACCGTAGGACCAATCATTTTAAACAAGATTTTTGCTGCTACCGGAGGCTATAAAAATGCGTTCCTGACAGCCATTGTCATCTCCCTGGCCGGACTTGCGCTCACATTTTTATATAGACGCATTCATAAATCAAAAACGAACTAATCCATGGGAAACCAGATAGGAAAACGCGTCGTGCCAGGCCAATTTGCCTGGTAAGACGCGTTTTTTATTTTCCACAATCACTGCACTTCTTCTGTATCTGCCGGAAACACAATCCCGGTTATTCTCCTTGCCTCCGTCTGAATTCTGCATACACACAGACTGTGATCTAAGTAGCGGTAGCAGGTCTCCAAATCTCCGGAAAGAATCATTTTTTCAAACTCCAGAAATTCACTGATCATTCGATGACTGTAAGAATGATCCACTACCGTCTCTTCTGATCCGTCATTTAAAATCATACGGACTCCCTTACAGATATTAGCCGGACTGTTCTGTATCAGATAACCTTTGTCCCCCTGAATCATACAGGAATTTGGTGCACTGCAGTCCTTTGCTCCCGTCAGACTGCAAAGAAAACTTCCGTAATCCAGCAAAAGTACTCCGGATGTATCAATTCCTCTTTCCATATTAGCAAAATAATGAACCGATTCAGGCATTCCAAAAAGTCCCGCAGTATAATGGATATTATAGATATTAATATCCATCAGCGCACCTCCGGCGCACGCAGGATCAAAGGCAGGAAGCACCTCCCCGTTCTTAAAGCGGTCATACCTTCTGGAATACTGGGAATAGCTGCACTGGACAAGCCTGATGCTGCCGAGAGCAGGTAAAAGTTCCTTTACGCTTTTGTAATCCGGCTGGTAAAGAGTAGTTACAGCCTCAAACAGAAATAAATGTTTCTCTCTGGCTGTCCGGCTTAAAACCATAGCCTGCTCGATGGCTGGAGTAAATGGTTTTTCCACAATTACATTCTTTCCTGCCATCAGTGCCCGATATGCATAGGAAAAATGAAGATGATTCGGCAGGCCAAGATATACCGTATCCGCTTCACTCCTTAAAAACTCCTCATAATCTGTAAAAATCTGCCCGATTAGATACTCCTTTGCAAGCGTTCTGGCTTCGTCCTCGCTTCTTTTTGTGCAGCAGAGAGACAAAACCATGGTATGCTTCAGATGGTGGGCAATGGAAAGAAACTCCTTTGCGATGATTCCCGAACCGACAATTCCCAGCTTCATAAATTCTTCTCCTCTTCCTGTAAAAATCCGGATTAAACTACTTTATTTAACTCACCTGTGACAGAATCAATCACCAGCCCATAGACCCGGATTTCTTCCGGAACCAGGGGATGGTTTCGGATCAGCTCTACTGATTTTTTAATGGATTGATCTAAATCTTTAAAACCACCCAGCCAGGATTCAAAATCAATTCCATAGTACTTGATTAAATCAATGTCCTTCTGCCTGATTCCCCGTTCCTTCATCATCTCAATCATTTTGCTGCTGTCCGTATATCTGGCACCGCAGTCCGTGTGGCCAATCACTAAAATCTCCCTGACATCCAGTTCATAGATCCCAATCAGAAGACTTCTCATAACACTTCCAAAAGGATGGGAAATGACCCCTCCTGCATTTTTAATAATTTTTGCATCGCCGTTTTTAAACCCGAGTGCGGCGGGAAGCAGTTCTGTCAGTCTTGTGTCCATACAGGATACTATTGCCGTTTTCTTTTCCGGATATTTATTTGTAATAAATTTTTCATATCCTTTGTTCTTAACAAACTCTTTGTTATATTCCAGTATTTCATCTAGCATCTTCTGTCATTCTCCTTATTGGTTTCGTTAATCATTGGTGCGAAATACTCTCCAGACCACTCCTGTTCCGGGAATAAAAATATCAGGATCCCCTTCAACATTTAAACCCATGTCAACGATATACATGGACTCATTGGGTCCGAACAGCAGATAGCTTGGTCTCTCAAATCCGCCTCCCTTTGAAAGGGATGCAGGGAATCCGCTCATGTTAATGGCAAAAGTGCTGATGGTTCTTGCCCTCATATCAATTTTTGAAATCCGGTGTCCTGCACCGGCATAGGACAGCCCGTCTCCCACCGCAGTCCGTATTGTGCTGCCGTACTCCGCCACATAAACATCTCCGTAAGATCCGAATCTCTGATTGTAGTTAAAATCAAAGCTCATCAAAGTCGAATTAGGCGGGAAGGTGACATAGGGCCGTGGCGGAATATTGGGCGGATTTTTGAAAATCAGCGTGGGCTGATATCCCCCTGATGGTGTAAATCTTGATGAATTTACCAGCTCTCCTCCGGAGTAATCCGGCCAGCCATACCAGAGATCCGGAGTTATGTAATAGAAATCATCCGTCGCATTATCAATGGGCCTGCTGCCTACCGGATTAAACCCGTTATTGACTGCATACAGCTGACCGCTGTTATTGAACTTCAAAAAAAGTGGATTACGAAATCCCCAGGCGACCTGCTCTAAATTGGAGCCATCAAGGTTTGCCCTTAGGATGCTGCCGGAAGCTTTGACATATTTTTTTCTGATTTCGAACTCAATGTTGGGAATCCCATAAGGCGAAAAGGCGCCGGTAAAGGCAGGATCATCCGTCACTGCTTCCGTCAGAATATTATCCGTTGCAAAATTCTGACCGTTCAGCATGACATAATCTCCTGTATAATCACATAGCAATGGAGATACCGTCACCCAATCATTATCATTGCCCACAACGCCGCTGTTGGTAACGGTCCCCTGCCCAAAATAGATCTTATAGTCCGGCGAAAATGCAACCGGACCATTGTAATGATCACCGTTGCTTGGCAGGCCCATAATAATATTCTGTCTTGTACCATCCTTAAATATTCTGGTAACAAAGCCTCTGTGTGACACATAAAGAACGCCATTTAAATAATTGATTCCGGAAATGGGTACCACAAAATTTTCGGCTATTAATTCCATCTCGCCATTCACCAGTTTAAACACCTGGGGATTACCGGTTGACAGACCTGAATCAGCAATATAAAGATTTCCATCCTCATCAAAAACAATGCCTGCCGGTGAATTGAGATTTTCTAAAAAAACTTCTATCCCATACCCTTTTATAATATAAATATCAGCAGGGTTTAAATATCGTTTGGGGGCAGGATCTACGTCATTACAAGAGTGAATCCTTCTGCCGTTATTCTCACGAAACATTCACTTCACCTGGTATTTTTTACTATTATATTCATCATACCGGAAAATATCAATCCTGTTTGGATGCATCTTCATTCAGCAATGCCAGATATGCTTCGTAACCTTCCGTTTTCATCTGCTCTTTCGGAATAAATCTCAAAGCCGCACTGTTGATGCAATAACGCAGTCCGCCCATCTCCTTGGGCCCGTCTGTAAAAACATGACCAAGATGAGCATCTCCCAGACTGCTCCGCACTTCCGTGCGCAGTCTGCCAAAGCTCTTATCTTCCAGTTCCCGGATTAAATCCGCAGTCAGCGGTCTGGAAAAGCTTGGCCAGCCGCATCCGGACTCAAATTTATCGCAGGATAAGAAAAGCGGCTCTCCAGTTGTCACATCAACATAGATTCCCTCTCTGAATTCATCATAGTACTCATTCTGAAAAGGAGGTTCTGTTGCGCTGTTCTGGGTTACCTCAAACTGGGTTTCCGTCAGATTCTTTTGCAGCTCTTCCCTGGATCTGGGCGGAAACTTTCTGCTTTTATCCACTGCAAGTTTTGCCTTTTCAAATTTGTCCCCAGATATGTGACAGTAGCCCTCCGGATTCTTGTCCAGATACTTCTGATGGTACTCCTCCGCTTTGTAATAGTTAAGAAGAGGCACACGTTCAATGGCTATCTTCTCTTTGTATTTCTTCTGAAGTTCTTCCACTGACTTCTCAATGACCGGTTTATCCCCATCATCGGTATAATAAATACCGGTTCTGTATTGTGTACCGGTATCTCCGCCCTGGCGGTTAATGCTGACTGGATTGATGACATCGTAATAAAGCTCCAGAATACAGGGGAGTCCTATTACGGAATCTTCATATTCCACTTTGACGGTTTCCGCATGTCCCGTATTGTTATGGCATACCTCTTCGTAGGTGGGATTCTTAGTTGTCCCATTGGCATACCCCACTTCTGTACTTAAAATTCCCGGAATATTTTCCAGATATTTTTCTGTTCCCCAAAAACAGCCGCCTGCTAAATATATCTCTTTTTTCATAATTATCACCTTTCTGCATTCATAGAATCAAACAGATTATACTGCTCCATCAGTTTCAGACAGGACTCAAGAATCTGCGCCGTCATTCCCCAGATTACCCATGACTCATACCGGTAAAACAATATATCACGGGTTCCTTTCGCCCACGGATATTGATTGCCTCCCGGAATCCATTCATAAGGGAAATCTTCGGGCGGCTCTGTAACCAGCATGCTTTTAAATGTTTCCGGCGTCATACTTTTTAAATCATCAAGAGGCACCTTGATGATTTCCTCCACTTCATCGGTGCTGAACGTGTCTTCGTAGTCTTTCAGCTCTCCGATAAACGAATGAATGATGAGACGAAAGGGTGAAATGTAGATATCTCCCGGTCCAAGCACCTCAATCTGTCCGGAAGTCACGTTTAACTCCTCCATGGTTTCCCTGACAGCACATTTTTTAAGTGTTTCACCCGGCTCCAGCTTACCTCCTGGAAAACAGATCTCGCCAGGCTGATGCTTTAATTTGCTGGAACGTTTTTCAAACAACAGATACTTTGCCCCGTCAATCGTAAGAACCGGTATAAATACCGCATACTTCCTGTATTTTTCTTCCTCAATCATACCGGGCTTTCTGCGGGAAAATGTCTGCCTGTTCAAAACGGCCACCTCCTTTATGCTATGAGAATTATAGCATCTTTTTATATATCCCACAATATAATGCAGTTATCCGGACGAATAGTTCTTATCCGACAGGCATAGAATGCAGTAATTCAATAATCATGGAGCAACAATATGACCTCAAAAGAATCTTATATACAATGCTCACTCCAGTATCATCTCTTCTGGATCCGGATCTTAAAGGAGCACGCCATATTTATTGAGGCTACTATGCCCCCGCCCGGGAAAGAATATGCAGATCAGGCAGATACATACAAACAGCAATACGACCAGCTGTTAGAAGCAGCCATTAAACTGTCAGATGGTGTCATCCCTTTAAGTGTTCTTGAATCCGGACAGTTTTATACCCAGTATACGGAAGAGGCAGAACGGCTGGCACAGCTGAACACAGGAATCACGATCAATTCCCAGCTGACCCGTATGGCATATGACATTAAGCCCGGCACTGGAGACTATGCGGCAACCAATAAAAATGAACAGGATGTTTTCATGCTGAACCAGAATCTTTTGAACCTGACCACATCCTTTGTCCAGTTTCAGGCGGATCTCTTAAACAGACGTGTATCCTGCGGTTTATTCACCATGATGTATACAGGTGATATCTTACATATTCTCTTAGAAGCCAAACGATACCTTGAAATTCTAAAGCGGCTTCAGGACAGAGACGAAACTCTTCTGTCCGATTACAGATCATTCTGGACACAGAATATGGCCGATCATGCAAAGGTAATGCGCGGACAGTTTGATCCAACGGAAACAGCATATTTCAACACAGCCGGCCAGTTCTCCAATACCTTCGATTTACTTGGGCGAGCTGAAATGCAGCCGGAAACCTTCCCTTCTGACCGGGAAATTCTTTCCGATGCAATTGCAATCAGTGATTTTAAGTCAGACACCACAAACGGACTAATTACATGTAAAATTCAGGCGATTATGCTTTCTCTTTATACCGACCACCTGTTAAGAGAAGCAAATCATTTTATCTATCTTATGTATGCTGGATGCTGACTTAAATGATATAAAAATGCGTCTTGATTTCAAGGCGCATTTTTGTATTCACTTCCAGTTTTATTCCGTTTTAGCCGGTGGAAAATATTTCTCCGCAATCTTTTGGGCAGTCCTTACAGCAAGAGCCTGGGTGGTAAGGGTGGGATTTGGCCCGCCCAGTCCGTTGCATAAGACGCTGTTATCTGCGATAAACAGGCGTTTTACCTGATATGCTTCACAATTGGAATCTGTAACAAATCCAATCCTCATGGTACTCATAATGTGGGCACAGACATCCGGCGGCCAATTGGCCCGGCTGACTGTCTTTGCCCCAGCTTTCTTTAAAAGCTCGGCGGCAAGTCCCACCAGCTGGTCTCTTCTCTCCCTGTCAGCCTCACTGATTTCATAACTGATAATGGGAATATAGCCATTTTCGTCCATGCGCTCAGGGTCCAGCTTCACTCCGTTTTTCTGGTTCACATCGTCATCTGAAAACACCACAATGCTGAGCGTTCTGCTATAATTGCGCATAAACTCTTTTAAAAGGTCTCCTGCAATAATGCCCTCTCTGTCCCATGGCTCCTCTTCGTTGGTCTGATTCTGAAAATAGTACCCTTTCCGGCTCGTTCCGTATATCATGGTAGCATAGATACCGGGACTTGTTCCGAAGGGTTCAAACGCTCCCAGTCCGGGGTAATCCATTCTGGCCGCAGAATTCTGTCCTTCATAAGGCTTTACGTCGGACATTCCAAGGATGTTCATCAGATCCTTTTCTTCAAAAATACCAGAGACGCAGTCAATCATATGAGTGGTCAGCCCTCTTCCCACCCATTCATTCTCAGGGAGACGGGAATTCAGCCAGAGTCTGGGGGATTCAATGGCGCCTGCAGATAAAACGATCACCTTTGCCTTTAATTCGCTGACTTGCCCGGTCCATGTATTCCTGACGGTTACGCCGGCTGCATACAGCCCCTCCTCCTGATTTTCTCCGGTATGTATGGCTGTGACAAATGAGTTGGGCATAATATCCACATTTCCCGTTGCCAGGGCATATGGGATATAGCTGACCAGCGTAGAACGCTTAGCAACACTTCCCACATTTGGGCCGATGCAGCAGCCATTGATACAATGCCCCCGAAGGGTGCATCCGACTGCCTGATTATATTCCAGGTCAAAATCCGGATTATTTAACATGGGATTGATGCCCAGAATGCCGTTTTGCTGGAGACGGTATCCTGGTTTGGTTAAATTTATTTCATGGGTATACTCAAACCCCAGCTTTCTGGCGCCGTAGAAAAACAAATTCTCTTTGGACGCAGCTGTAGCTTCGCGCACGGGAAGGGTCTGCTCCACTTCTTCATAATAGGGAATTAATTCTTCGTATCCAATGGGCCAGTCATGTTCAAATGCTGCGGGATAAGCACGGGGACAGTTGGCAAAGTACAATAGCGTGGTACCTCCCACTCCTGCACTCTGCCAGACAAAGCCGCCCTTTTCAATGATTCTCTGCCACGGGCTTAAATTTCTGTCTGCCGGACCCCATCTGAATTTTCCTGATATGGCATCATTCATATCGTCCTCTAAATCTGTAAAAGTACTTTTAAGCAGCTGTATATCCAGATCATCGTTGCTAGAACTTTCCGCTGCACCTGCATTTGTATTTGGATTGGGCCATTTCCGGTTCCCGTACCATGGGCCTGCCTCTAAAATCAGCACTTTTAATCCCTTTTCTCCCAGCTCTTTTGCTGCAACCGCACCTCCGCCGCCTGCTCCAATCACAATTACATCCGCATCATAACCGTTATCCATACGCACCTCCAATCAAATCCCCAGCTTCAATGTTTCTGCACAAAATCAAAAGCTCCTGCCATCCGGTATCCCATAGAAGGTCCCGGATATCCCACCTGCTTCCAGCCGATGGGTTCATATTCCAGTATACGATTATCCGGAGGCATAAACCTTGTAGAACCATAGCCGGACCACTCGGAATAATACCCCATCATAGTAAGCCGGTTAAGTGCCGGCAGTACAGATACGATATCTTCCTGCTTCACGCCAAGGCCTGCCGGAATATAAACAATGCCATCGGGGCTGGTGATCCGGTCAATGATTTTCAGCCGGTCTTCCTGAGATAACCTGGTAAAATAAAGTCCGCCCCAATCGTTCTCTAAGTCCGGATCCTGCCCCTTTTCCATAAGGTACTGTTTCGCTGCCATATTTAATAGTTCAGCCGCTGCTATTGCAAACGGTGTGGGGTAGCTGTCAAGTGACATGATTAAATACTCTGCCGTATAGGACTCCAATGCTCCGTAAAACTGAATCTTTCCATACTGATCTGCCAGATCTGGTGAATGGGGCACCATGGCATCGGCATAAGCCTTAAATGTATTAACTACATAATCGTAAACTGCATTCTCGTCCCATAATCCATCCTTTAAATTATCTTTGTTCTCTTCCAATGATCCACCTGCTTCCTGCCAAAAATGCACGTTCATAAAATACTATGAAAATCAATAGAAAAGTATCACATTTACTTTCAGCCTTTTGACCACAAAAAAACCGGCCTATGCCGGTTTTAACTGCCTTCTTACAACTGCTTCTTCTGCATTACAGCTTCAGCCATAAAGCGGGACGAACGCCGCCTCTGCATTCTCCATCGCTTAAGTTGCCTATTAATATATTGTTGCCCTGAATACCTATATTCCCATCACCGTGAATATACACAGCTTTAACACGAACGCGGCCGGGAGAACGCAGCCACCACCAGTCACTGCCTTTTTCTCCCTCATGTCCTGCGGTTCGTTTCCTGTTGTTTCCGTCTTTTCTTTCAAACCAGTACCTCTGATTTTTTCCCGGATTATAGAGCTTTAGGCTGCTGTCACCGAAATATCTGCACGCTGCTTCCTCCATGCTTAATAAAAAAATGCTGTCCCGGGTATCTGCTCCGCCTTCTGAACCATACCACTCATTATCAGGATTCTTATTTAAAACCGGAATGATTCGTGATTGATCAGCCACACTGAATCTGTCATGGAATTCGCCGTTTAAATACTTTCTTAACGCGCAGTCAGCCCATGTTGTCTCTTTATAAACATCATGGTAAGGACGCCGTTCTATAATGTATTCGGTTATAATCAAGGCCCTGCCATCCTGTATGTCAAGCACCCGCCATTGGTAGTTTCCAAACGAAATTTTATCTCCTGTCTGCATGTTTCCCCCTATACAAATTGTTCTCTCTTTTGCATTATTTTGCAAAATTTATCTGTATTGTATCATGACATATTCTATAAGGCAATCATCCGGCTTTTGCCGTTTTTTTCTGCGAAACAAAAAAACTGGCAATAATGGCAGCAACACCAGCAATCTGGATAAAGCTGATGCTCTGCCCCAGCACCAAATAGCCTAAAAGAAAGGCGGTTAAAGGATTAACCGGACTTAAAAGAGATACCCTGACCGGTGAAAGGATTTCAATTCCCCGAAACCACAGATAATAGGCAATTCCAGTATTAACAACTCCAAGTATGACGAGCCCGGTGATATTTACAGGTGTAAGAGCTGGTATACTGCCTTCCATTATAAACACTGCAGGAATCAGAACCAGACTGCCGAAAAACAGCTGCCAGGAGGTAAATACCATCTGACTGACTCCTTCCGGCTTTCCCCAGTACTTGGTCAGCACCACACCAAGGGCCATAACCACTGCCCCGCATAAAGCTGCTGCCACACCCCATACATCAATGGTCATCTCCTGCTTAAGCAGGAGCAGCGCTACCCCAGCTGCCATCATAACGATTGCTGCATAGGACCGGAGAACCGGTTTTTCTTTTAAAAAAAACCAGCTGAAAAGTATAACAAACACCGGCTGGACACTTCCGATCATTGATGCGATTCCTCCTGGAAGCCGGTAAGCCGCAATAAATAAAAACAGAAAGAAAATGCCGATATTTAAACTGCCAAGTATAAGTGACTTTAAAATCCAGATTCCTTTCGGCAGCTTTCTGTACCACAGAATCATAATCAACCCTATGGGAAATGCTCTCATAAACGCAACAAACACCGGCCGCTGTATGGGTATTAATACGGAGGCAATGATATATGTAGATCCCCAGAGCATGGGAGTCAGCATGGTCAGTAATGTATCTTTCATCTGTTTCATCTCTTGTTCCTCTTTTCTTCACCATTTATCTTACCATTAAATATCTTAACATTAAGATAGTCAAAGAATAAAGCATGTCCTTAGATTTGTCAAGTATTTTAATAAAAAGATATTTAACATTAAGATATTTCACTTTGAATTTTTCTTGTACTTTTTATTTGCTGATGTTACACTAATAACATGAAAAAAGATAATGTTGATAAAATTATTGAGCAATGGTCCCATGAGCTGCCGGAGCTTGATGCGTCACCAATGGCCGTTTGGGGAAGACTTAAGAGAACTGTCAAACATTCAGAAAGGAGATTGGCAGAGAATTTTTCCTTATACCAGTTAAACAGCGGTGAATTTGATGTATTGGCGACTCTGCGGCGTTCCGGTCAGGAATTCAGATTAAAACCCACTGATTTGTATCAGTCACTTATGATCACTTCCGGAGCCATAACAAACCGTATTGATACTTTGGAAAAAAAGGGATTAGTCAAACGAGTTCATGACAACGCAGACAGGCGGACCATCTATGTCCAGCTGACAGAGGCGGGATATGAACTGATCTCCCAGGCGGTGATATCCCATACCCGGACAGAAGAGTCCTTACTGAAAGGACTGACAAAAGAAGAACTGACCCAGTTGGACCAGCTATTAAAAAAACTTCTTTATTCTCTGGAAAATCAGTAAGACCGGCAGTGTCAGCTTATGACTTTTGCCGGTCATATTTCTGATGAATCCGAATACAGTCATTGAGCAGTTCAAGAAGCAAATAAAGCTGGGACAGCTTCTTTCTCCCTTCGGTGAAGCCCTTTGTATCGTCTGCTGTCCTTAATATTTTTTTGTTTTCTGCACTCAGCCTGTAAATTGCAGATCTTACCCTGTCAGCAGCAAGCAGGGATACCTCTTTAAATACACCGAAGATCTGAATGGCAGTTTTTTGAACAGCCTCCATATAGGTATTGATCTCTTTTTCACTGGCAGACAGTGCTTTTTTTCTTGTAAGCAGCGCTTTGCCTTTTTCAGATAGTTGTACAGAAAGCTTAAGATCGGCAGCTTCACCCATTTTTTTAAACTCTTCCACATTTATTTGGAAACATCCAATCTCTTTTTCCAGCTTAAGTTTCTTATCTTTTATATTCCGGATCTCAGGCATCATGGTCAGGAACGTCTGCTCTAAATTAAATATGCTTTTTTGCAGAATCTCTAACTGAAGGACAAGCTGGGATTCCAGCTGCAGCCTGTTCTTTTCTTTAAGTAATTGTGAAATGGCATGATGCATTCCGGGAATCTCTTCCACTGCTTTGGATTGGATAAATGTTTCTGTGTCTGTCACCTCGTCCTGATATGGATATTGTCTGGTCAGCTCACTTAGAATTTCATTCCATAATGCAAGATTTGACTGAACTCTTTTGGCTTTTTCTGAAGTAACGACAAATGATTCCACATCTTCCTTTAAATGATCGATTTCTATTCTCACTGAGACAGCCAGTTCTGCAATATCCTTTAACTTAAGATTCTCTTTCGATGCCAGACTTTTAAGTTCTAGTGCATAAGGAGGCATCTCACCGGCAGGGACGTATTCCTCCACAATTTTTTTCAATTCAAAGTGAAGCGGTCTTTTCAAGCTGCTTTTTATAAGCAGTCCATCCAGAAATCCCATTTTATCACCCCTCAGGATTTATACACACAGTGGTATTTACCTTACCTTATGCATACGAGGTGTTTTTGTTGCAGATTATACATTAGGATTTAGCCAAATGTATCTGATGGTTTGTATTGTAATTGACAGTATTCAAATATAAAGTATAAAGATCTTTGCCCTCATAATTATCATAATACAATATACTAACCTAAAATGTATGTTATCTTCTGCAAAAAAATCATTACTTCCAATCTATAATTCTAATATTTTATAAATTACTATGCACAATAACACGACTTGCGATATATTTATAATGCAAGAAAGGACAAAGCAAAACCAGAAATGACTATATTTATGCTTTATACTTTTTATATCCCTTAAGAATTTCCTTTTCTGAACCAGTTCACCAAGAAATGCTCCCAAATAGCCTATATATATAATAGCGGCCGATCCAACAAACATTAGATTTAACCAGCCAAGATTCATTCCATTTTTAATTACATCAAATCGTTCAAAAAAATAGAGAAAACAAATTGGAAAAGCAAATAAAAAAGCAGCATTTGATACAGGTATATAATCATAACTTTCATCAATTTCAACATCAGTAAATTCATCTTTTTTATTAGATGAAAAAATATAATGCTTATTATTTTTTGCAATTAATTTCCATTTATCATAATCTATAGAAAAATTGTAATTTCTAATTCTAGGAATCACCTTATAATTCACAGCAATTGGCTTTTCTACTTTGTAACAATCAGCCCAGGAATTACTTCTACATAATATTAAACCTAATCGGCTCATTTTTTCATACAATATTTCTAAATCGCAGACTCCTAAACATGAATATAAATGTATAATCCAAATATGATTACCCAACATAAAATACACACCCCTTTCACAGATTACGGAGCTTATGCCCCAACGGCCTCATTTTGCCTTCGGCATTTAAATCACGTTCTTCAATTCTATAACTAGATTTTCAATATTTGCCTTCAACATTGATCTATAATTATCTTTCGTTGCTCTTACCACTCTTTGACTTTATATTTATTCAGCTTATTCGGCAGGAAACCGTTGGTACCCTGCCGAATAAATGGAATATAATTCAATTATTTTCCATTTGCATATACTATTGACTTCACAGTTTCTTTGGTACCATCTGTATAGTTTTTACTAGTTTCAATAACACGTCCAGACCAATCAAAAACTCCGTAAAAAACTCCGTATGTCGATGATGCTACATTCACCCGCACTGCATTTCCCTGATTCGTCCGTTTTCTTATATTTGAAGCAACACCCGCCTTATACGCCGAATCCAAACTTATCATAAATCCTGGTACTTGTGCATTTGGAACAAAACATAAAATCAAACCAGCCAATGCTTGTGTATCGCCTGTTTCTATCGATGACGCTAATTGAGCTCCGTGTAGATGCTTCAAATAATAAATCGTATTTGTCTGCCAGTAGCGTGGAGCAGATAGATATGTTTTTACAATTGCCTCATTATATCCTGTTGGGATGGTAACATAATTAGATGAAGGTACTCCCGCCCCCCTTGTCGTTCTAGCGTAAAATACAGATGCATCGACAAGACCATTTTCATTTACTTGATCCTTTCTTATTGGGACCCCTTCCATGTAACAAACAATTGTATCATTGGGAGCATTATAGAACTTTTCTGTTAAGTTAGAATTTTCATTAATTTGTGTTGTTTGTTCCGGAGCCGCTTCCGCAACGAAAGCACTAATCGTTAAATTTCCAATCATACAAACACTCAAAGTTAAAACAGCAATTATTTTACTAATCTTCATAGAGTACCTCCTCGTTCTAAATTGGTTAAGATGATTTGTCATTATTCATCTTTCCTTTTGAGTATCCAAACTATATTAACTATTGAGGACAGATTAACCAGCAAAAGCTTATAATACTAGGTATATAAGGCATATGTATACACATACTTTCTATTGCTAGTTAAGCAAAAACCTAGTTATATCAATGGACTCAACTCCTCTCAGATAATTTTAGTTATAAACCTCCCTACATTAAATAAACGTTTTAACTCTATAATTAGTAACACTTTTTCCATTTTTTAATTTTTTAGCCATTTTAACTAAGTATATACATATATTGAAAACCACCCTATAATGTCCAAAAGCTACCAACAGATTTTCCAAATCCTTTATTATTATATATTGCAAGATCAGTATTCACCAGGCGTTAACCAAACGTACATAGTATTCTGGCTGATACCAGATTCATATGCCGCCACATTACCATTTTTATAAGTCACCTGACTTCCGCTGTGTACAAATCCATAAAGCGTTTCATCTGCACCGCCATCTAATAAATCACCAGTGAGCTGCCATAATGAATTACCCATTTCATCTCCACAAAAGAATGTAAAAGTTGTCAATATAGCGTCCATATATTTACTATCATCTGAATCTGAATTATAGTTAAATTTCCATGTGGAGGTATCAATTCCAATTTTGTTATCTTTCAAAATCAATGTCCAGTCAGCTCTCCCAGCTGTTTCATAGTCTTCTTCCCCAGAGACTTTTAATCTTCTTCCATATTTCTTTTCTAACATTTTGTTTAAAATATCAATATTCTCTTCTAATTTTTTTGATTTGTTATAAGATGACTCTTTGCCATTGGTTGTTTCATTTTCAGTTGTTTTCTCCAAATTATTGATTACTAATAGTTTGGTATCATCTGTATTATCTTTCATATCTGTATTTGACACCTCCGCATTACTAAGCACATTATTGCATGCGAGTGTATTAAAAATACATTACCGCTAATACCATTGCTGCCAAACTCTTTTTCAAATATTTTATCATTTCGTCTCCTTTGATATTACCTGCAATCGACTTGCTTTTATGCCGGTAAATTTCTACCTGACTGCAATGTAATTTGCTTTTTTACTCTTTTATGATAAAATATTTCTATTCCATTGAAAATATAAAATTATTATGGTTTTAGTTCATTAAAAATGAACAATAGGAGAATATATGGAATTTAAACAGCTTCAAACAATAAAAAATATACTGACTGAGGGAAGTTACTTAAAAGCAGCAGAAAAGATGGGATATGTGCCCTCTACAGTCACACTACATATTCAGCAGCTTGAAGAAGAGTTGGGAATTAAATTATTTGAAAAAGCAGGCCGAAGAATGGTTCTTTCAAAAGAAGGTGATTTTTTCTGGACCAATGCCAAATCACTTCTTGAACATGCAGATTCTTTTAAACAGATCATGGATAACTTTGTTACCGGTCAAATGGGGCATATCCGATTAGGAACAATTAGTACAATAGGAAGATCGTTGTTAATTCCTAAAGTAATAGCTTTTTGTAAAAAATATTCTGGCATTAAGCTCACATTTGAACTTAACAGTTCGGAAATCATTACACAAAAAATAGTCGATAACCAGCTGGATATTGCAATAGGATTTGCTCCTCCAGCTAATCTTAACCTTTTGTTTGAACCCATCTGTCTGGAACCAATGGATTTGCTGCTGCCTGTTGGACATCCACTTGCCGAAAAGGAAGAGATCACCCTTAAGGATTTAAGCGATGTAAACTTACTCCTTACTGAATCTTACTGCTCTTATCGAAATGAAGTTGACAAGCATTTCAGTGCTTTTGGAATACCACTTAAATCCATGATACAAATTAACGATGGAAAAACCATTATTCAGTTCGTCCAGGCCGGCCTTGGCTGTTCTATCTTACCTGTTGCCGCTATAGATCCTGTCCCCGATCTGACAATAAGACGAAAACTGTCAAATATAGAATTTGGCTTAATGATTGGTATTATCCGCAGAAAGGAACAGCTGGAAAAGGCCTCTGAAAGGCTATATAATGAGCTTCTTTATGAGTTAAAATAACAGGTGAATAAAAGCTGCAACTGTTCAACGTATTGTTTCGGCTGCGTCATGCTAAGTTCACCATGTTTCATATTCGGTGCAATGTATAACTGGCTGTTTTGGATATTTTGGTGTAGAATTTCTGCTGATTTCTGCATGACGGTTATTTCCTTTTCCCCAACTATAACAAGAACTTTAGCCGTTGTATTTTTTAGCTGTGCTTTCATCTTGTATGTGCCATTGCTCAATATTGTATTCACTAAAGTCTGCTTTGATATTTTTATGCTGTCGGAATAATATTTTTCAAACATCGTGTCCGAAACACACAGCTGCCTTGCCTGTAGTTTTGAGAACCACCGTTTTTTTATTAACCTATAACTTAATTGGCACATAGGAACTGCTAATAATCTGGTTCCCCATATTGGGCAAACTAAAGCGCTTTCTATAATAGCAAAATCTGAAATATTTGCATTTTGAGATAAAACTTCTGTAACAATTTGTGCTCCTATCGACAAACCGCCTAATGCGAATATGTGTCCGTTGCAGTGTGTCATCACATATTCTATCAGATGATGAGCAGATTTCTCTATGCTCATAAAGACTTCATTCACATCTTCACCATAGCCTTCAATAATGGGAGTGACAACATGATATTCAGGGGTCAATAAAGTAACAATACCTTCTAAAGACCAGTCTGACAGGCCCCCTCCGTGAAGCAGGAGAATCGTAGGAGCATTTATGTTTCCGAAATCTTTAAAAATCATAGCGCACCTCCCTGACTCATCATATTAAAAGATGTTATGTGCCCCTAAAATCAGAATTCTCATTTAGTAGCTCCTTTGTTTAACTGCTTTCTCATAACAAACCCTTGCTCGGCCTCCAGCAGCACATGAAACCCCGCTTTTTTATACATCTCAAAATGACCGCCATAATCTGATGACTGATAGCTTGATTCTTTGTACGGATATGCCTCCACAAAATCAAATCCATCGTGAGCTGCCTCCTTACACACACGCTCCAGCAGGCGGGTGGCAATGCCCTGTCTTTTCATATCCGGAGCAATCACGAAACAAAATATGGATTTTACCTTTATGCCAGAGTCGGGCTCCTCTAATGGCACATACGACATAAATCTCTGCCAGCTGACGCATTTCAGACAATCTGATTTCGTATTGGCATTACACCAGCCAACGATTTCATCATCACTATAAGCAAGATAACCCTGAATGTTATTGCCTTTCACATATTGACAGGCATATTCTCTTCTATTTTCTGCGATTGAAAAATCTTTGCCTGCATAGTCATCATTACACCAACACGCACAATAGCACTTATTATCACCCACATTATCGTCGTGGGGCGTAATATCAAAAAAATGTATATAGTCTTCTGCAAGGTCTGGTGTCAGCCTGCGTATCTCAATAACCATTCATTACCTCCGCTTATACTGTTCTATATATTAAGTTCAGAAAAGGTTAAGACAGTTGCATTTTACAATTATAATGTTTTCCTCTTTAATCTGTTCAAAAAGGCATTTCAAAATCCCGATATGTCTATAATAACATAATTATATTGTAAAATATACTTATCTATAACGATAAACAATTCTTTTTTTCTCTTCATATTTATCGGATTCCCTTTATATATCCTCTCGATAATGACTTTTTGATTTTCCCTGCAGTATACCACCATGACTCGATAAATATCTTTTACCAAATCCCTGCATAATTCCCTCTTCGCCAATACTTACTTAGCTAACTATTGACTTTGAAATGACAATATGATACATTATTAACAAAATAATAAGTATATCTTTCATAATTTTCCAAAGGAGGAAATTTCATTATGCTAACTACTTTTAAAGCAACAGCAAGAAAGTTACCAGAAGGCTTACAGGTAGAGGGGAATTCAAGAGGTTTTAAAATTCTATTTGATGAGCCGGAAGAATTGGGCGGTACCAATACTGCCATGAATCCTGTAGAAGCAATTCTATGCACACTTGGTGCATGCCAGACTATCGTGGCAAGCTCATTTGCAGCTGCATATGACGTAACTTTTGAAGATTTTTATATAGAACTTGAAGGAGATCTTGATCCGGACGGTTTTATGGGATTGGCTGATGTAAGAAATGGTTTCCAGGAAATACGCTTTGTTATGCATTTTAAATCCAAGGAACCAAAAGAAAAGCTTGAAGAATATGCAAAATTTATAGAAAAAACCTGCCCGGTAGGTGATTGCCTGGCAAACGGTGTAAAATTAGTATTATCTGGTGTTGCAATTGATTAATGAATACGAATAGAAAAAGGGCCTTCTTTTACAATTGGCCCTTTTTCTATCGATCAGGAGGAGCTTAGATGATTGTTAAAATGTCAGTTATCCCCGGCGGCAAAATGGGGAAGGTAGGAAAAATAAGTGTTAAAGTGGGTAACAGGGTATCTGCCGGCGATATTCTGGTACAGGTAGAAACAGCAAAAGGGAACCGCCCAATTAAAGCTGAATCGGAAGGTATCATCTGTAAAATTCTATGTGAGGAGGGCGGGGAAATTGCATCTAATGCTGATATGTTTGAAATAACCGAGAATAAATCATCTGAAAACCAAAGTGAAGTATATTCTGACAACAGCCCCCAGAAAGCACATACAGAAGTATCTTCCGATCTGCTTATCATCGGCGCAGGTCCCGGTGGATATGTAGCTGCAATTTATGCAGCCAAACATGGTTTAAAAGTGACTCTCATAGAACAGTCTGAATTAGGCGGTACCTGTCTTAATGTAGGTTGCATCCCTACGAAAGCACTTGTAAAATCTGCAGAAATCTGCCATGGTGTAAAGAATGCTTCTTTTTTCGGCATTGAATCAGACGGCAATGTCACAGTAAATATGAGCCGGGTCATCGACCGAAAAAATGAGGTAACTGACAGACTGGTCTCCGGAGTTGACTTTCTTATGAAGAAAAATGAAATAAATGTCATTTCCGGTCAGGCGTCTTTTATTGATAAAAATACCATAGAAGTGAAGGGAAATGAAAATCACTTTATAAAAGCCAAAAACATTATTATAGCAACCGGTTCTAAAATTTCAAAGTTTTCTATTTCTGGCACAGATCTGCCCTTTGTCATGAACAGCACGGAGGCATTATCTAATCGTGAACTTCCAAAATCCATCGCCATTATCGGAGGTGGAGTCATTGGCATGGAATTTGCGTTTATATATAAAAATTTTGGTATTGATGTGCATGTGATTGAATTCATGGACCGCTTATTAACAATGGTTGACCATGACATTTCTAAAGAAATACAGGATATTGCAAAAGAAGAAAAAATCAATATTCACACCAGCTCAAAAGTTATGAGAATCCAAAGTTCCGTTGACGGCATGGCTGTCATTACCTACCAGGACAAAGACGGCGAACATCTGTTGGTAAGCGAACAGGTTTTAATAGCGATTGGACGAGAGCCAAATTTAGATGGATTATCCATTGAAAACAGCGGTGTCCTGTTAAACAGTAATAAAAAAGGGATAGCCGTTGACGCTTCCATGCGTACCAATATCGATCATATCTATGCAATCGGTGATGTTACGAATATTATCCAGCTTGCCCATGTAGCTTCTCACCAGGCTATTGTAGCTGTGGATACCATTTTAGGTAAGCAAAAAGCAATGGATTATTCAGCAGTTCCCAATGTTATATTCACTGCTCCGGAAATTGCAAGTGTAGGTACATGTGAAGACGAAGCCAGTAAAAATAATATGGATATTACAGTCAGCAAATTCTCTTTCGCAGGAAACGGAAAGGCTTTGACCATGAACGAAACACGCGGATTTATCAAGCTGATTAAAAACAATGAAACCGGAATGGTTATTGGAGGGACCATAATCGGTGCAGATGCATCATCTTTAATCAGCTCGCTTACGTTGGCAATCGCAAATAATTTTACGGAAAAAGAAATTACTGATACAATATTTGCTCATCCAACCACCGCCGAAGTAATTCATGAGGCCGCATTAGACTTTGGAATTGGAGCATTGCATCAATAATGAAAAAAGTAATAATCTCTCAGGAACTTAATCCTTATTTTAATATTGCTGCGGAGCATCAGTTGTTTTTAGCCTCCGATGAAGACACCCATTTATTTTTGTGGCAAAATGATGCTTCCGTAATCGTTGGCAGAAATCAAAACCTTTTTGCAGAATGTGACCTTAAATACCTTAAAGAGCATAATATAAATGCAGTAAGAAGATTATCCGGGGGTGGCGCCGTATATCATGATAAAGGTAACGTTAATTTTACTTTTATTACAAAAGAAAAAACAGCTGATCCTGCCCAATTTATAGAGCTTATACGCTCTTCCATGCATAAGCTTGATATTGACTGTGAATTTAGCGGAAGAAATGATTTATTATTCCGCAATCAGAAATTTTCCGGACATGCCTATTATACAGATGGCGAACATTACATGTACCATGGAACAATTCTGGTCAATGTAAATTTTGAACAATTAGGGAAAGCCCTTACGCCATCGGTATTAAAGTTAAAATCCAAAGGCATAGAATCTGTAAAAAGCAGGGTGATCAATTTATCAGAAGTTAACAGCAAAATAACTACAGAAAAAGTAATTCAGGCTTTTATAAAGACTTTCAACTGCAAGAATATAGAATATATAAATAAAACAAATTTAGAAGCACCCCTGGAGAAACTTCTTTCATCTGATGACTGGCTGTACGGAGAGGCTCCCGAATTTAATATAGAATTTGATCGAAAATATTCACTTGGAAATATATCTGTTCATATTTCAGTAACTGATGGTCTGATTCAACATATAAAAATAAGTACCGACAGTCTGCATCTTCTTGATTTTAAAGAATGCGAGAAAGAACTGAACGGGAAACGACTAACGGAACAAACCTTATGGAAATATATTGACCTCTATATTTCTAATAAACTGAAACTATCATAATTAATCTCTTTTCAAAAACATGGTGTATTCTTGTATTTTATGTTAATATAAAGTAAAAAGAATTGAATGGTGATGATTATGTTTAATTTGGATGATTGTATTGCTTTTATTACCTGTAAGGGTGCGAAGGAGCTGGCTGAATGTCTGGAAAAAAGGCTGAATTGTTATAATATAACAAGATCCCAATGGATCGCATTGTACTACATTAGAAACAATCCAATGATTACACAAAAGCAGTTGGCTGATAAAATGTCACTGAAAGAACCAAGTGTCGTTCGATTATTAGATAAAATGGAATCACTCGGCTGGGTTAATAGAATAAACAGTGAAAGTGACAAAAGGATAAAATCTTTAAATATCACTGATGTTGGGCAAAAAATTGAAGAAAATATGCTAGATGTATCAGAGCGATTTAAAAACGATGTACTTAGTGGTATCTCTCAACAAGAACTTGACAACTTTAAATCAACGCTGAATAAAATGCTTGACAATATCGAAGGCAATGTTCAATAACAGCACCAGCATTAATCACATGCATTCCTTAGACTCAGAATTGTAAAACTACAGATGAGGGCAAAGACTTACATTGATGAAAGACTTTGCTCTGGTAGTGTAATAAATTTTGTGTCTCTGGAAATAAATGGCTTCTTTCTGGGAATG
>CAURBW010000021.1:0-84376 GCA_963523075.1 uncultured Clostridium sp. | reverse complement strand
TCTGCGTATCATCAATCTCATAATACACAATCTTCTCGTTCGGGCCAGCTGCTGTGATTGTCATGCCCGTCGGCTGTACCGGACTGGTTACCAGTTTATATCCCGTTGCTGTCTTTAACGCATTGCTCCAGGTGAATGTTCCTACCGGGGAACTTCCCGTAAGTGGCGCAAGACCTGGCACCGCAGCTGTTGTCCCCTTGATATAATAATTCACTGTATAGTCGAACTTCTGCGTATGATCAAACTCATAGTACACAGTCTCTTCGTTCAGGCCAGTTGCTGTGATTATCATACTCGTCGGCTGTACCGGACTGATCACCAGCTTATAGCCGGTTGCTGTCTTTGGGGCATTGCTCCAGGTAAACATTCCTACCGGGGCGCTTCCTGTCCGTGCTGCAAGGCCTGGTACCGAAGTTGTAGTCCCCTTGATATAGTAGTTCACTGTATAGCCGAACTTCTGCGTATTATCTACTACAAACTTAGCATAGAAAGTTGTGCCGTCTACCCAGCCGGCAGCCGGACGTGCTGGTGTGTACTTATCATCAGTGGATACTGGGACAGTACACGCTGCATCACTATACCAGCCACTAAGCTTATACCCCTTGTTTGCAGCTGCTGCAGCGCCTTTAGAAACTCCGATGTCCGGATTTAAATATTCACTCGCAGGAGATACATTACCCCCTCCTACTGCCTGGAACTTAATCTGAACACTGTTTTTTAATCTCCATTGTGCATATAAAGTTACTGTGTTCGCCGCTCCGGAATGATTTGCAGCAATAAATTCCTCTGTAAGTCTGAATGAACCTCTTTCAAGAAAGGCTGCACCGCTTCCATCAGACCGGGTATTCCAACCATCAAATACATATCCATCTTTCTTTAATGGAAGCCAGGTCCCGCTTTCATACCCGCCTGCATTTGCTGCCGTAACATTATCGTTTAAATCATATCTTTGACCATCTGGAGTTAAGCCGCCAGTATTACCATTTCCATCATAGTCAACATAATAATTTTCATTATTTCTAATGATGCCATCCACATGCCAGCCTTCAGTTCCACAAGCTTCTGACTCATATTTTATAACATACCATTCAATATACTCATTATCTTTTAGATTATTTGCTTCCCATTTAGCAGTAACCTGGTTAAACTTACTTTTTAAATTTGCCTGTACATTGTCTTTTCCAGTTACTGTTATTAATGGGTTGATATAATTTAACAGATTATCGCCAGATCCTATGGTTTTGTAAGATTTCCCGTTATCTTTATAAATAAATTCATAACTGCGACTAGTCTGGTTTCTGGGCTCTGCTGGCAAATCGCCGCCATCATTTAAAACCGCTACCCATAATCGTCCAGTCGCGCTGCCTCCAGTTTGTGCCCAAACCGCATATAAAATTTTAGTTTTGGCAGTTTCGCCTGTATTTATTGTGAATGTGTCTGTATAAACTTCATTATACCCTGCATTACCCTTAGCAGTTATTTTACCTCCGTCTGGAGATTCGCTCCATCCCATAAATTGGTAATTAGCTCTTTTTAAGCCGCTGCCATCTGGTAAATTAATAGAATCCCCGGGTTTTACGGTTTGTGAAGATACGGTTCCCTGACCACCATTGGCATTAAACTGGACTGTTATACCAGCCTCCAAATACCATAAATAAATATTGTTTTCGCCCACATCTATCCAGCCAGATGATGAAGTTTTATATCTTAAAGTATTCCGCCATAAATAAGTTTCATTATTGAGATCTTGAATCACGTCACCACTTACGTAATTACTTCCGATAGTCGCTTTTTCAAATGTATATCCACTTACGTCTGGTGCAATATCTTTAATAGATACAGGTGTATCACTGTCAAAAGCTGCATAACGCTTAGCATCTGTTCCAATAGGTACCGCCGCTCCATTGTCGTATTTTACAATATTTAATGGAACAAGTTTATTTCCAAAAAAATTATAAAAAACGACTGTATAAGTTGAAAAATGTTCTGCCTCAAACGTAATCTCATGAATGCTTTTACTTTCCTCTACATTCAATTCTTCTGAAACAGGCTCCACATAAGTCACATCCGCCGCTGTCACATCTGCCTGTGGGTCTTCTTCCTTAGTCGTGGCAACATATACTACCTCAACAGTATCAGCTTCCTTACTGTGTTCCTCCATCGGAGTCCCGGAAAACGTCACCTGCACAGCACCATTCCAAATTTGGCTGTCCAGCTTGTTGCCGCTGCGGTCAAGAAGATCAATGTTATAAGATAAAGAGCCTATTACTTTTTTATCCTTGCCTTCAGCTGCTGATTGAGCTTCAACCTTTTCTTTAACCACATCCCCGATACCGGTAACAACGCTTGCTGACGCTTTTACGCCTCGGGGTAAAACCCCTTTAGGTGCATGCAAACTAATAACAGTGCCATCTTCCATAGCAAGTTCGGCAGAGAATTCAGGATGTTCTCCCATCTCACTCATACAGACTTCAACTTCCTGATCTTCGTAAATCTCAGGAACAGAATACCAATTAGTCTGCGAACCATCCCCATTATTTGTCACAGAATCAAACTTAAGTGTTTGTCCATTGGCCTTCACGCTCTCAACCGCATATCCAATCTGATTCTTAACGCCAAAGGTCAATTCCTGACCTTCCTCAACGCCCCTTGGTCCTTCGATGATACGGGCACTGGATTCAGGATCTATCGTATATGCAATCTTATATCCCTCATAGTCCTCAAAAGCCTTTAATTGATTGATTGTAGCCGTATAAACCTTGGCAGTAGAACAATATCCCATTCCGACCAAATCGCCGGTTCCTGCTGCAGAAGCCTTGGTTTCTGGTTTGGGCATCTCAGCCGTCGGTTTACTCTCCGATGGGGAAGCCACTTCAGGAACCGTCTCAGCCGTACTCTCTGCCGCGTTCTTGCTTTCTACTGGAACCTGTTTTGTTTCGGCCTGCGTAGTTTCGGCCTGTGTAATCTCAGCCTGCGTAGTTTCAGCCTGTGTAGTTTCAGCCTGCGTTTCCACTTCCGTTGCCTTTTCATTGGCGGGAGCCTGTGTCTCCTTTGGCTCTTCCTCTTTTTTATCCGTCTCAGCAGCAGATGTCTCTTCACTGACTTCTGTTGCTTCTGTCACCTCTGCTGCATAACCGTTTTCATCGGCAGCAACTACCGGTGCATTGTGGCGAATAATGGAGGCCACAGGCTCGGATGTCTCATCCTCAGAAGCCGGTATCTCCGTAGAATCGATTGCCTCCCGGACGGTTTCCTCTGCCGGAGCCTCTGTCTTGCTTTCTTCCGGGGCAACTGTAGTCTCCTCTGGCAATTCCGCCGGTGTCTCCTCCGGTGCTGATTTGGTTTCCTCCAAAGGCGCAGTTTCAACTGGTTTCTCAGTCTCTGCAGGAGCCGTTGTTTTTTCTGTCTCCGATACCTTTGTCTCTTCAGGTACCGTTGTTTCTGCCGGCTTTGAAACAACATTTACTTCCTCATCACCGAATGCTGCCTCATAACTCCTTACGGTAATGCGGCTGGTCCTTTTAACCTTTTCTGCGCCGTCATCCAGCCTGGTAATTTCAGTGGCACAGCTAATCGTATTTTCTCCGTTATTTACGTATAAGAAAATAATCTCCTCATCGCCGGTTACCATATACATGTCGTCTGCATTTTCCGGTAAACGAACGAACACACGTAATTCTGCATCCATGTTTTCGCCCTCTGGTTCAGGAAACACTTCGTAAATCTTACCTGCCCCAAAGAAGAGCTCCTTAAATTCAGCAATCTTTCCATTCGTGAAATCGACATTCTCAGCCGTCACCTCTTCTCCATTTGCAATTGCATCTTCAATGGACTTTACGAGCTGCGAACCGCTCATCGAAAAAGTAACGGACTCCGATGAACTGGCTGCAAACACTCTGTTTGTATCCGCACCAACATTAGTCAGTATCATGACCGCTGCAAGCAGAAACGCCAGAAATCGTTTTTGAATACAGTATAATGTCCGTGACGGTATCCTAGATTTTTTTCTTTTTTTCATACATGCACATTTCCCCTCTCATTATTTTTTTCCAAAATAAGAATTAAATGCCGCGCTCCGGAATAAGTATATGAAACGGCATTAGTCCAATCTGGTAATGTTCTAAAAAACATATTTTATAATATTATATGTAATGAGTGTCAAAAATAACCCCAATAATGCCATTAACTGCTAAATAATACTATATTTTACATGCACTTCCACAGAAAATTACCAGCGGTTGATTCAAAACAAAAAGTACCCAGATAGTGAAACACAAACTCTTTTCTGTGTCTTACTATCTGGGTACAGTATTTTTATTATTAATTGCTCCGAAAGAAGTAATTCCCTATGAATGGAAAGACGCCCTCCCAGTACTGCGGGAGGACGTCCTTTAATTTGTATCATCTGAAAAGACACGGCTCATCACCATATCCTTTATTCCGTTCTTATCCACTTCCAAAGCTGCTGCCAATTCGCCATACAGTAAATCCTCTGCCTTATTAAAATAGAAATCATCCTTCGCAGTATTCTTTTTCCCCTCTGCAAGTCTCTTCCTCTTCTTCAAATACAGTGTCTTTACAATCTGCATCCATCCGGTACATTCGCATTTCAGCATGATATCCTTAAAAATGCCTTCCCGTTCTCTTTCATCCAATACCCAGATTGCCTCGATGCTGGGGATCTGATCGATGAGATCCATTGCTTCCTCCCTGGTCGCAGCGGCTCTGATGGTTGTTTTCCGGTTATCCACAGGTGTGTAGACGGCACTCTGGTGCTCCTCATAAAGAGGCTTTAAGGTATAATAGGTCCTCTCCTCATCCGCCTCATACATGCGCAGATTCCCGATTTCCTTTACCTCACAGATCCCATGGCTGCCGAATACTACTAAATCATTTACCTGAAACATCATTCATTCCTCCTGTCAGAATACCAACACGCTGTTACAAAAAAATATTTAACACTATATTACTAGTGTAACACTTTTGAAGGTGTTTTGTCAGTGTTTTTTGGTATTTTACACATTTTCGTGAAAAATAGCCAAGGATGACCGGGACGTTATTTGTGCACTTTACCCATTTATCAGAAAACAGACGCCCAAAACTGTCTGATTTTTAATACTGTCAGAAAGTTTTAGGCGTTCTTTTTGTCTCTTAAATTTTTATTTGTTCTTAGCTGCCAGCTTTACAGCCGCACTTGCACCCACACGGCTGCATCCTGCCTCTATATAAGCCCTTAAATCTTCCAGCGTACGGACTCCTCCGGCTGCTTTGATCTTCACATCCGGTCCAATGTGCTTTTTAAATAATTCGATATCCTCCAGAGTCGCTCCGCCAGTGCCAAATCCTGTGGAGGTCTTGATATAATCTGCTCCAGCTGCTGTAACAGCCCTGCACATGGCAATCTTTTCTTCCTCTGTTAAATAACAGGCTTCAATAATAACCTTTAAAACCTTATCGCCGGCTGTTTTCTTCAGTTTCGCAATCTCTTCTTCAACTTTTTTGTATTCGCCATTCTTCACATCACTGATATTAACTACCATATCGACTTCCAAAGCTCCGTCTTCAATGGCTTTTTTCGTCTCCATCACCTTAGATTCTGTTACGGAATAGCCAAGAGGAAAGCCTACGACTGTACAAATTGCAAGGGTTGGAAATTCCTTGTGCACACGGCTGATGTAGCAGGGGGGAATGCATACCGTGGCAGTTTTATATTCCACAGCCTCCTCACACAGCTCTTTTATATCTTCCCATGTTGCGAAAGCCTTTAACTGGGTATGGTCCACATAACTTAACATTTCTAAATCGGTCATTGTTTCATCCTTTCTATCCTATCAGGTTTTTCACGCCTTCTCTGGTAACTCTCGCATAAATAAGAGGTTCCGGTTCCGGTTTGCCGTCTGCAATGGTGACTGCTTTTACAAATTCCTCTTCTGCGGCATCAAACAACTCATACTTTGAGGTGTAGAGCACAGCAATGGTCTCGCCTTCCTCCACTTCCTGCCCCACTTTTTTCTTCAGCGCAATGCCTGCTGTATAATCGATGAGACTTTCCTTGGTGACTCTTCCTGCCCCCAGAATGGATGACGCGATTCCGCACTGTTCTGTGTTCATATGAACCAGATATCCCTTCTTCACTGCCTTTACTTCCCGTTCAAAAGGTGCTTTTGCAAAAAGAGAGGGGTCTAAAATCACGGAAGGATCTCCGCCCTGGGCTTTCACCATGGCTGCAAGGCGTTTTAAGGCACTGCCATCCGCTATGGCTTTCTCCGCCATAGCCATACACTCCTGCGGGGTTCCCCTGCCTGCAAGCCACAGCATTCCGGAAGCCAGATTCAGACAGACTTCCGTTAAATCCTTTGGCCCTCTGCCCTTTAAGGTCTCCACGGCTTCGATCACTTCCAGGCTGTTGCCGATTAAATTGCCCAGGGGAATATCCATGTTTGTAATAAGAGCCATGGTTTTCTTTCCTGCATGCTCTCCGATTGCCACCATCTTTTCTGCCAGAGTGACAGAGTCTTCAAGCGTCTTCATAAACGCACCGCTTCCGGTCTTCACATCAAGAAGAATACAGTCACTTCCTGCTGCCAGCTTCTTGCTCATAATGGAGGCAGCGATGAGAGGGATGCTTTCTACCGTTGCCGTAACATCTCTGAGAGCGTACAGCTTTTTATCTCCAGGTGCCAGATTGCCGGACTGACCGATTACTGATAATCCCGTAGAATTGACAACATCAAAGAATTCTTCCTCAGTGAGCGTTGTTCTCATGCCTGGAATGGATTCCAGTTTATCCACAGTACCGCCAGTATGCCCCAGTCCTCTTCCTGACATCTTTGCCACTTTTACACCGCAGGCTGCTACAATGGGAGCCACAACAAGAGTCGTTTTGTCTCCCACGCCTCCGGTGGAATGTTTATCCACTTTGATGCCCTCTATGGGGGTTAAATCCACCATATCGCCGGAATGGGCCACTGCATCGGTGAGGACTGCAGTCTCTGTATCAGTCATCCCTTTGAAATAAATTGCCATCAGCATGGCAGACATCTGATAGTCCGGGATCTCTCCTTTTACATAACCATCTATCATAGAACGGATTTCTTCCTCTGTTAAGATTTCTCCGTTACGTTTCTTTGCAATTAAATCATACATCCTCATAGTTCGTAAAACCTCCCTCATTTTCTCAGTTGGAATTTAAATCTTTCTTTGTAAATCCCAGGGGAAGCAGTTCTTTTAATGTATAAGTAACGGTCTCATCTTCTGCTGCCAGGATTACTTTAAATTCATCCGGGTCACAGAATTCTGCCATCACCTGACGGCAGACTCCGCAGGGAGGACAGATGCCTCCCTTTTCCCCTCTTTTATTTCCGACTATGGCAATGGCATCAAATTCAGTCACACCCTCAGACACTGCCTTGAAAAATGCAGTGCGTTCCGCACAGTTGGTAGGTGAAAAAGATGCATTCTCGATGTTGCAGCCAAGGTAAACGGTTCCGTTCTTTGCGAGAAGTGCCGCACCCACCATAAAACCGGAGTAAGGAACATAAGCCCTTTTTTGTGCCCGACAGGCTTCCTCTGTCAGCATCCTGACCATCGTCTCGTTAAGCTTCAATCAAACACCTCCTGCTATTTTGCCACTTCACCTAAAAAGCTGGTTCCGGCAATCTCTCCTTTTAATCCGAATAAATCCAGTACCGTAGCTGCAATATCTGCAAAGGTATCTCTTGTCCCAATGGAAACTCCCGCTTTAATTCCCTGTCCGTAAATCAGCATGGGGGTGTATTCCCTGGAATGATCGGTGCTTGGGGTTCCCGGATCACAGCCATGATCCGCAGTAATAATCAAAACGTCATCCGGTCTCATGGCTTCCATAAACTGTCCAAGCTGAACGTCAAACTCCGTGGCTGCTCTGGCATAGCCCTTTACATCGTTGCGGTGGCCGTAAACCATATCAAAATCCACCAGATTTACAAAGCAAAGTCCATGAAAGTCATCCTGCTGCGCCTTTAATGTCTGAATCATACCATCGGTATTGTTAACGATGGATGTGGTTTTCTGAATGCTTTTTCCTGCAAAGATATCGTAGATTTTTCCCACTCCGATGGTATCAAGTCCTGCCTCTGACAGGCAGTCGAGCATGGTAGCCTCAGGAGGAAGAAGGGAAAAATCGTGGCGGTGGGGTGTCCTTTTATAATCCGGATATTCGCCGATAAATGGTCTGGCAATCACTCTGCCCACACCGTGCTTTCCTTTCAAAATCTCTCTGGCGATCCTGCAGTAACGGTACAGTTCTTCTAACGGCACCACTTCCTCATGGGCAGCGATTTGAAATACGCTGTCTGCAGAAGTATAAACAATTAAATCCCCTGTCTCCACATGCTGTTTACCAAAGTCCCGGATCACATCCGTGCCGGAGTAAGGCTTATTGCACAGAATTCCTCTTCCTGTCTGCTTCTTAAATTCATCAAGAACCTCATCGGGAAAACCTTCCGGATAGGTGGGAAGGGGCTCCTCTGAAATGATTCCTGCGATCTCCCAGTGGCCGATGGTGGTATCCTTCCCCTGGGACCGCTCGGTCATTCTGCCATAGGAGCCCGCTGGTTCTTTCTCTTTCTCACCGGCTGTTACACCGTCAATATTAAACATACCAAGTTTTTTCAAATTCGGCGTATCAAATTCCTCTGCTTTTGCGATGGTTCCAAGGGTGTTGCTGCCCTCATCATGGAACTTCGCCGCATCAGGGGCTTCGCCGATTCCAAAACTGTCCAGTACAATGATAAATACTCGTTTGGTTTCTGACATATTCATTCCTCCTGTTACGAAAAGGGATTGCTGTGCAATCCCTTTGTCACTACATCAAATTTTCTCAAAACGCTCTACATCTGTTACAAATATGGTAGCCCCGCCAAGTTCGACTGTCATGGGCATCATCATATATCCCGCCGAAACTGACGCGATATTCGGTGCAGGAACGTTACATGTAATTTTCTGGCGCTTTCCGCAAGTATCCTTGATCAGTGTGATGACTTCTTCTACCTGTCCGTCTTCGGTACCGATCATTAATGTTGAGTTGCCTTTTTTTAAGAAACCGCCTGTTGTGGCAAGTTTTGTGACACTGAACTGGTGCTCATTCAGAACGTCGGTCACCCGGTTTCCATCATCGGAACTGACGATTGCATAAACAATTTTCATATCTAACACCTCGCTGTCTTATTTGGCAAAACTTCATCCATTCAGATACCATTATTATAAATCATAATCAAAAAAATAGAAACAGCTAATCATAAAATAATTGCCAATTTTCTGTTAAATTTTCAGATTTTCCATCTTTTCTATCAGCTTTTTGTAAATCCGTTCCTTCATCCAGGGCTCGTTCACCGCTTCCAGACAATCGTTTAATGAGAACCAGCCGACTTTACTGTTTTCGTCTTCCTTGTTTCTGATCTCTTCCCTGTCATCCCCTTTCAGCAAATAGGTCACATTCAGATGCAGATGGGAAGAGACGTAAGCTCCGTTCTTCTCATGACCATCCACGGTTAAAACCTCCAGGGAAACTATTTTATCCGTCACCGGTGTTACCGTCTTAATTCCCGTTTCTTCCCTGGCTTCCCGCATGGCAACGGCCAAAAGATCCTTTTCTCCGTCTGCGTGGCCCCCGGTCCATGCCCAGGAATGATAGATGTTATGATATGCCATCAGAACCTGATCCATGGTCTGGTTTACCACCCAGCCGGAAGCAGAGATATGAGCTGCCGCATTTTCCCGGAAGAAAATGTGATCTCCTTCCGATAAGCACTTAAGAAACAGCCTTTTATCCGCTTCTTCCTGCTGGTTGCAGGGTACAAACTCTTCCAGTTCCTTTCGAAACGTTCTTTCGTCCTTCATCGAATCACTGCCTCTCTTTTCCTTTGATTATTTCAGTCATACTCCCTCCATCAACTGATATATTTAAATAGAACCACTCTATGGGAGGTAAGAAATGGAACTTTCTGCACTTGTTTTTTCTGACAAATCCCCCTGGCCAGATATAGAAATCGTAACGGCCAATGAACTTTATGCCACAGCCATGCTTTCCAACATCGGTGCCTGTAATTCGGAAATGTCCGCAATCAGCTTATACGTTTACAACAGCATGATAACAAAACGGTATTTTTACGACATAGCAGAATGCTTTCACAGAATCAGCGTTGTGGAAATGCATCATCTCAACATTTTCGGTGAGCTTTGTATTATGCTGGGAGCAGACCCCCGGCTGTGGAGCTGGCAGAACGGTCACATGAAATACTGGAGCCCTGCCTGCAACCGTTATCCTACCAGCATCAGCGCTCTGGTATCCAATTCTTTAAACGGAGAACTGGAAGCAATCAGAAAATACCAGTTACAATGCCAGTGGATTAATGACTACCGCATAAAAGCCATCTTAAACCGGATTATAGCAGATGAATTGTGTCATGTACAGATTTTCCGGCTTATACTGGCTGAGTTAAACGATGATCCTTTTGAACTGCCTTACGCTTACAGAGTCTGTGAGGAGGACCGCAAAAAAAACTGCGATCCACCAAAGCCATGTTGAATCCATCACCTGGGGAAGGTCTCATCCGCAGCATTTCGGATCTCCAGACCTTCCTGATAGCCCTTTTCCATCTTGTGTCTTGCCTTTCTGTTTTCCACCGTATCAAACAGGATAGAAAAATCATAATCTTCCGGATACAGTTCTTCTGCTGCAACTAAAAGCTTAATCCGTTTGTGGTTGATCCAGATTTTCTTATCGGGCATCTGAACCCGGACCACTCCTTTATCGTTCACCGTGGTGCAGACAATCCCTACTTTTTTATCTGGTAAAACAAGCACGCTGTCTCCAATGGTAAATTTCGTCTGCATCGCAATCTGATTATCTGATGGCTTCTTTATTTTTTCAATTCTGGGACCACTGGATCTTTTACGGGCTTCCCTGTTTCTGTCTGACTCCGTTTCTGTATCCTGTGTCCCATAAGCATACCGCTCTGCCCGTTTAATCATGTGTTCCGGCATTCCCAGCCTTCCGGCTATATAGAGAGCACAGCTTTCTCCCGCCTCTCCGATTTCCAGCCTGTATAAAGGTCTTAAGGATTCCCGGTCAAATGCCATTCGTGCATTGGTGATTCCCTCCGCTTCCTTAGCGTAAGTTTTCACTTCCGGATAATGGGTGGTTGCAAGGAATAAGCATCCGCATCTTCTTAACTCCTCCAGTATGGAGATTGCGATTCCCATACCTTCTGCCGGATCTGTTCCGGACCCCAGCTCATCCAGTATGACCAGGCTTTCCCTGTCCGCCTGTTCAAGAATGCTCAGTACATTTACGATGTGGGATGAAAAGGTGGATAAGTTTTCAGTAATATTCTGGCCATCCCCGATGTCACAGAGCACCTGGTTAAACAGGCTGAGCTGTCCTTCACTGCATGGTATATGAAGTCCGCACTGGGCCATGATGGAAAACAGGCCTACCGTCTTAATGGAAACGGTCTTGCCTCCTGTGTTGGGTCCTGTTATGACAATTCCTCTGCCGTTTTTCCCCAGTTCAAAGTCTAAAGGAACCACCTGGTCCGGGTTCATAAACGGATGGCGCCCTTCGGCAATCCGTATGATCCGTTCTGTGTGAATCTCCGGCTCCACCCCGTTCATATCTGCACTGAGCTTTGCTTTTGCAAAAAGAAAATCCAGTTTTTCTAAGACCTTCATGTTTTCTGTCAGGACTGGAAGCTGCTCTTCTACCAGGGCTGTAAGGGTATAGAGAATTCTCCTGGTTTCATTCTCCTCTTCAATCCTTAAATTCTCCAGTTCTCCATTTAATGATGCTATGGCAGATGGTTCTATAAAAAGGGTGGAACCGGTAGCGGACTGGTCAATGACACTGCCTGGCACCGCCGGCTTATACTCCTTTTTCACCGGCAGGCATACCTTACCGTTTCTCATGGTAATATAAGAATCAGAAAAATACTTTTTATTGCCCCGAAGCATGGTTTCAGCCTTTGTTCTCAGTTTCTCTTCCATTCGGACGATGTCCTGGCGAACGCTTCTTAAATACCTGCTGGCTGAGTCATCCACCCGTTTATTCCTGATACTTTCATACAGTTCCTTTGCAAGATCCTCTAAAGGATTTAAGTTTTCTTCATAATAGGCCAGACTCAGTTCTAAATATTTGCATCGGTTTAAGAAATCCTGATACCGTTTTACTCCTGTGAGCATCGTTCCGATGAATTCCAGTTCCTCCGGCATCAAAAGACTCTCCTGCATGACTGATTTAAAAATTGCAGAAAGGCCGTTCATGGCGACTGCCGGAGGCTGCCCCATACGGTCCAGGATCATTCTTGCCTGGGTTGTATCCCGAAGATTCTTCCTTACCTCTGCTTCTTTCAGTTCAGGAGTTAAATTCCTGATCCTCTCTTTTGCACCATCTGTATGTGCCAGTTCTTCCAGTCTTTCTAAAATACGGTTAAATTCTAATATTTGAAATGTGTGATTCATGTTGTTCTCCCTGTTTCGTCTTTTTAAGTTTCCAAAAGATTCATGGAGCAATCAGTCAGGCCTGTTTTGATACACAAAAAAGACCTGTAAGACTACAAATCCTCGTCTTACAGGTCTAAAATCCTGTCAGTCAGTTTTGTATCTTCATGGGCTAAACAGGTATACAAAACAAAGGAATGCAAAGACTGCCTTCCTGTCTGGTTCTCCTGTTCACATTATGATTCTGATTTACGCTCCATGATTTGACACAATTAACATAAACACACTTCCTGTTTTCTTTGATTGTTTTACTATATCATAAATCCTGCATTCCGGTCAATCTCTTTTTATTGTACCATTGTGCAAGCATGTGAAGTTCCTTTTCGTTTAAACAGTTCACCAAAGTTCCATCCCTCATCTGGCTTAAACATTCCCCGTAATCCAGCCAGAGCACGGATTCCACCTCTTCTTTCTGAAGTACAAGCCGGCGCTCATCCACCGGTTTTTCATAAACATAAACATGGCTGATTTCATGATTGCGAAATGGCCGTCCGTAAAACACAGCCTCTTCCTGTTCCTCATGAAGTCCTACATAGGAAAGCTCTTCCGGTGCGGCATCAATCCCCAGTTCTTCTGACAGTTCCCTGACAGCCGATATAAGGAAATCATCACCTGCCGGAATATGCCCTGCAGAAGAGATGTCATAGCACCCTGGATAGGCATCCTTGCCTGCGCTGCGTTTTTGCAATAGCAGGTCAAATCCGCTTTTATCATTGGGTCTTACTATCCATACATGGGAGGTTCCATGAAGCATCCCGTCCCGGTGCATCATAAAACGGGTCCGTACCCTCCCGGTCATGCGGCCATTCCTATCCCGTTCTTCCAAAAGCTCTAAGGTTGCTCCATTTAAGGAAGCGGCCTTTAATTCATCTTTCTGATACTGCAGTTTCAGAGAGAAAAATGGAATCTGATCCTTAAGCAGTTCAAAAAAGATCCGGTCTCCTTCCCATATGGGAAGACTGTCAATTTCCTCAACCAGCACCCATTCCAGAACTCCCTCCTGACAATTTATGCTTGAACCTTCATAACTGTCAGCTGTATATAAAAACATATATTCATCAGGATACTGATCTGACACAAAGGTTACAATTCCCCTGAGTTTATAAGACAGCAGAGTCAGACCGGTTTCTTCTTTTACTTCTCTTAAAAGACATTCTTCCGGGCTTTCCCCTTCTTCCAGATGACCGCCGACTCCCAGCCATTTGTCCTGATTCATATCATTTTTCTTCTTAATCCGGTGAAGCATGAGATAGCGCCCCTCTTTTTCAATGTAGCAAAGGGTAGTTAAATTCTGATGCGCCATGTCTGTTTCCTCCTCACTTCTTCTCTGTTAAAACTGCGTTCTCATTGATATCTGCAGCCGTATCCGTTATTTCTTTCCCTGAGGCCAGTACTTCCACCTGCACCACACAATTCGTCTTCTTTCCATCATAGATGACCGGAACCCGGTATGTGCCCGCTTTATTCCAGTCACACTGGCTGACATCAAAGGTAAAGCCGGAAAGATCATAAGTCTCTGTATTAAAATACCGCTCTGCCTGCAAATCCGGTGCTGTTCCAAGGCTGGTCTTTGCATAATACGTAGTTGCAGTATTATCATCAAAGATCGGCTCTGCTTTGCCCTTTAAGGTCTGAAACAGAAGAACAAGTACCAGTGCTAAAACGATCGTTCCGAACAATGTAAAGTGTAAATGAAATTTCCTTTGCTTCATCTGGGCCTCCATACTTATATCCGTTTGTTTCCCCTGCCACAGCCTGCAGGGAACCTCTTGTTTTATGAAAAAAGCTGCGTTTAAGGCAGCGCAGTCCTATATTATCTTACCATATAATTTCCATCCTGGCATCCACTGATTTATTACAATTTCATAAATTTATAATGAAGAAGTTCTTTTCATGTCACTGTGTCATGGTAAAGCAAAAAACTCCCCGCCGGTTCTGGCAACCGGTGAGGAGTTTTTGGGATTAATTATAAAATTTTATTTTTCATTAATTCTATATCATAAACAAGGATTTCCTTCGCACGTTCAAAATCCCCTTCTTCAATGGCTTCTACAAGTTTAAAATGATCGTAATCTCCTTCTTCCTTGTTCTCCCATACCTTTAAAAAATACTGATTGGCAATCAGGGTACATAATCGTAAGGAATCATTCAATGACTTCTGTAAATAGCGGTTTCCGCAAAATCCGCAAAGAGCTTTGTGAAATTTCTGATTCTGGTCCCAGTGAGCTTTAATATCCTGGCATTCAATAATTTCAGCTGCCTGTTGGTTCAGTTCGCGCAGTTCATTTAACTGCGCTTGCGATATCTTATTAAAACACCGCTCCAGCGCTCCCACCTCAATTATTTTCCGGAATTCTATGGTCTCAATAATTTCACCTGGCGTGATTAATGACAGCTGATAGCCAAAGCGGGGTATATTATTGAGCACACCCTCGCCGCACAATTGAACCAGTGCTTCTCTGACAGGTGTCTTGCTGACCTGATATTTGTCTATTAAAGTCTTTTCGTTGATGATTTCGTTGGCCTGATAGACACCGTCCAGAATATCCTTTAATATCCCCTCATATACCTGGGTTTTAATTGACTGTCCCTGCATATTGTTTTCATTTCCTTTCGCTTCGCTTAAAAATACAAATCTCTATTCACTCACCCCTTTACAGCACCTGCCATTGCACCTGCCTTTTGTAAAGTCTGCAGTAATAAATATAGCACAACAATTGGTATAATTACAAGTGTCGTTCCGGAAAGAATAACGGGCCATGGAGTAGAAAGGCCTTCACTGACCGGAAGCAGAGAAATCGTTACCATGAGAGTGTATTTGACCTGCTTTCTTAAATAGAGAACCGGCCAGAAAAAATCATTCCATCTTGCGATTAAGGTAACGGCGGCCCAGGAAGCCAGGGCTGGCTTGATAACCGGGAGAATTATTTTAATAAAGATCCAGAAATCCTTACACCCGTCTATTTTCGCAGCCTCCACCAGCTCATCGGGAACATCGCAGATATACTGGTGCATATAAAAAATACCGACTGCGGTAGCAATTCGTGGAATTACAAGAGACCACAGGCTATTGATTAAATTCAGTTTTTTCATGATCACAAATAATGGCACTGCCCCTGTCTCAGGCGGCACAAGCATCGTAGCAATCACAAAATAAAAGAGAAAGTCCCTTCCTGGAAACTTATATTTTGCAAAAGCAAAACCGGCAAGGGAACAAAAGAAAAGGGAGGTCACTGTACCCATGATCGTGGTAAATATACTGTTAAAAGCATTTTGTAAAACAGGTATGGTTTCAAACAGGCGCCTGTAATTATCAAATGTAGGATCAGACACCCATATGGAATGAATTCCGCTCATTGTCTCGGATGAGGGTTTGAGTGAAATCATGCACATCCACAATATGGGCATGATGCATATGAATGATATGATAATCAGTACCGCATGGATGAGAAATGATACTGTTGTTTGTTTTCTTCTATATACCATGGTTTTACTCTCCTATATTTTTTCCTGTTTTTTTCGGGCAATGAGCTGCACCACAGATATTGCCGCCAGGATCAGAATGAGAATTACACCGATTGCAGACGCATATCCCATATTAAAGATGTTAAATCCTGACTCATACATGTATTGGAACAGCGAAGTATTTGATGTTCCCGGTCCCGGCAGAATATAGGATTCATTGAACAGTTTCCAGCTGTCAACTGTCAGGGTAATGGAACAGAAAAATAAGATGTTTCCTAAAGACGGCAGCGTAATGCTGCAAAACTGCTTCCACATATTCGCACCATCAACGGTTGCCGCTTCATAATAGTCTCTTGGAATATTTAAAAGACCAGAAAAAATAATCATGGTAAACCATGGAGTATTTCTCCACACATTTAAAATAATAACTGGAATCTTGGAAAACGTTATACTGGTAAGCCAGGGAATCTTTCCTATTCCCATGGCTTTCAGTAATTCGTTAATCAAACCGGCATTCTCGTCAAAGAGCATCCGGAAAATCAAACCCATGGCTATGGCCGCACAGATATTGGGCAGAAAGGTAACAGTCTTAAAAAATGTACTCCCTTTTAAATGCCCGTAATTTAACAGACTTGCAATGGCTACAGCCAGAAACATGATAATAATCAGACCGGAAATCCAGTACACCACAGTATTTTCAAGGGCTGCCCAGAACATATTATCTATGAAGAGCTTTTTATAATTTTCAAACCCGCAAAACTCCGGTGCACCGATTCCTTTCCAGTTGGTGAGGCTGATGTAAAATGTCCAGACTGTGGGGATCAGCTGGAACATTAAAAACAAAAGAAAAAACGGCAGGATAAACAGGTATGGAATTTTATTTTTCCTTATGATCTGCAGCATACTGATTCTCCTTCACTTTTCCGGGGAGAGATAAACTCTCCCCATTCATTTACTTCATTATCTTTGCCTGTCCGATTTTTGCCTTTAGATTTTTATCCATATTTGCAATTGCCTGTTCCATTGTCTGGTTGCCTGCAACATAGGTCTCTAATTCCGCTGATATGATCTCATCGGCTTCTGCATCCTGAGGCGTAATGATTAAATTGGCTGCACCGTTTTCAAGACATTTTCCTTCCATTTCTCTGAAGGACTGTCCTCCGTAATAGTCAGACGGCGCTTTCCAGAATTCATCCTGAAGCAGTTTCAGACAAATTGGATTTGCATAAGGTGCATTCTGCTTTTCCATGGATTTTACCCAGGTGTTTCTGGATTCTGCATCAAACTGGAAATCATGCCACAGCTGCTCCAGCAGACCTGCATACACATTATCACCTTTGTTAACGATACAGAAATAGGAGGATACCGGCGCACCAGCTTTACCCACTGATTCAAATTCCGGAGATGCCATGACTCTCCACTTTCCGGAGGTTGCTCCACAGTTCTTTCTTAAGAATTCGTCCCAGAAAGCTCCGATGTAAAAGGTGGCCACCTGTCCATTGTTGATGGCATCATATAATGCAGGCTCCATAATCTCAGATTTAAGCAACAGTCCCTGCTGATACATGGTATCCAAAGTTCCAAGTGCAAGCTTGGTTCCCTCATCCTGACCGATCACAACATTTCCTGATTCATCCCATATTTTTGCATTTGCCTGAGGCATTAATCCTCTTCTTCCCCAGTATCTCCATGTTTTGCTTCCAGGGCTGATGTAGGATAAGTAAACAGTGCCGTTGCTTTTTTCTTTTAAAAGTTTTCCTGCTTCCATGTAACCTTCAAACGTGCTCATCATGGCTGGATCAATTCCGTATTTATCAAAGATTTCCTTATTGTAGAACAGAACATTTGGTCTGACTGACTCCGGCAATCCGTAAATCTGTCCATTCACCGTCGCATCATTGGCTGCTCCGTCGACCAGCTCTTTTAAATAAGGCTGCAAAAATTCTGTCTCATCCTTCAGTAATCCGCCCTGTGATAATTCCATGATGTTAACCGGGTCTAAATAAGTTGCATCCGGCAGATCATCCACCGCTCCTGATAAAGCAGTCATGGTGATCTTTTCACGGCTCTTTGAGTGCCCTTCTGTCTGGACAATGCTGATCTTCACATCAGGCGCAATATCTTTGTGGCGCTCAAGCCATGCATCAAAATATTCCTGCAGATATTGTGGCTGTCCAGTTCCGTAGATGGTGATTGTACCCGGCGGATATACCGTTTCTTTCGCAGCAGCCTGTGTTCCCGCTTCTGCTTTCTTCGTTTCCTGTGCCTTCTCTTCTTCTGGAGCATTGCTTCCGCCACAGCCTGCAAGCGCTGACAGAACCATGGTACCTGTTACTAGTGCTGCAATCATTTTTTTTCGCATAACAAACCCTCCCAAATTGTCAGTTTTTTCTACACTTCTCTGGCTGCCTCTGTAATTGCTTTGATTCTCTCATATGGAATCTCAGTTGGTAATGTACAGTCTGCCCCCAGTATAAATGCCGTCTTTCCATATGCCCTTATCACATTCTTTGCTTCTTCCTTCAGTTCTTCCATGGTACCCTCAACCATAACTCCGCTTCTGTTTTTCAATCCCCCCATTACAGTTGTGCCTGGAAATAACTTTTTCCCCTGCTCCAGACTGAAATCAGTTTCGTAAACTCCCCAGTTTACTACATCTGCCAGTCCGTTATAGGACGCATAACGGTCCATATTTAAATTATCCTTGCACATATGAAGGAAATTAATACCTCCTGCATCCTTTGAAGCCTTTAGAATCTGTTTGTCAAACGGTTCGACATACTCAGCAAATTCTTCATCTGTGAAGTAATGTCTTTCCCCGCCTAACGCTGCATAATAAATTCCATCTAACCCCAATTCATGATATTTAGCCGCCAGCTGGCATAAGACATCCGTGATTCGTTTAAAAGCTTCCACAATCGGTGCAGGATTTTCTCTGAGATGGGTACAGATTAATTCTCTTGTCTTCTCATATCCATATCTGCTTTCGTTGGGATGAATCGCAGATGCACAGATTCCATGAAGTGTTCCCAAAGAAAATGCATCGCCATCTGCCTGTTCCAGAATTTTCTTTACCAGATCCATCTGTTTCTGTATAAATGTGTCACTCATTGAATAGACCGGAATTTGATTCCAGTCATCTGGAGTTTTGATTACTCCTGCGTCAGGAATGAGGTTTTCATTCATGATTTTAATGATGTCAGTATCTGTTTCCTCAAAAAATTTCAGATGAGATAAAATCCCCCTTTCTCCATGTTCTTCACCTGCCGGAAAATGCAGAGAGAACCCTGTAGGCACATAATCTGCCTCTTTTCCCTGAATTGCCGCAATAACACGCTCTCTCTTCTTCATCTCGATTACCCTAGCCTTTCTCCTGTTCATATTACTGATATTATCAGTAATGCTACCAGTTGTCAATAGGTGCTCTTATTTATCTATATTTTCGGTATTTGCAACAATAAACGTTGCTGTTTTTGTGCATTATGCTAAAAAATACCGCTCCGCCCAATAATTAAAAATCGGGTGGAGCGGTGCTGTTATTTTACTGTTTTAGCTGTTCTTCTGGCTTTCTGCATAATATCCCATAGCTTTACTTAAAAATGCTGATAATCCCTCTGCATACTGATCTATATTCTGAGTAAAGCGTGAGTCTGATATATAAAGCTGACCCAGGCCTGCAAATGCCTCCAGGGAATAGGTAACACCAAAGTTCTCATTAAAAAAACGGTACATGTTATTTATTGCATTTTGTACCACTTCTGATTCAGGTGATTTCCTGCAAAGCTTTGCCAGTTCATGAAACATCTGATCCATATTTTCAAATACCTGGCTCTGTTCCTCTTCGGTCATGGAGCCCAGCTTTTCATTGCTTTGGTCCACAGCTTCATTTCCCCAAAGACGTCTGGCTTCTTCTTCATAAGGGTTCTGTTTTTTCCCAAAGCCATAAAATTTTTCCGACTGCGTCATTGTTTTATCTCCCTTCCATGATTTCATTGTCTTATCAAGAGTTTTCAGCATGGCATTGATACGCTCTTGTTCCTGCAGCAGACAGTCCCTTTGCAGTACAAATGCTTTTTCCCGGTCGAAATTTGGATTGGTAAGAAATCCCTTGATTTCTGTAAGAGAAAATCCGCATTCCTTGAAAAATAAAATCTGCTGCAGCAGATCTAAATCTTTATCGGAATAGTTCCTGTAACCGTTATCCGGATCACGGTCTGGACACAGCAAACCAATCTTGTCATAGTGATGCAACGTACGCACACTGATACCGGTAATACCGGCTGCCTCCCTGGTGTTCATAGCAGATTCCTCCTGACATATACAATCATAGAGTATGACGCAGCGTAGTAGTCAATCCTTTTTTTAACTATTATTCTGACTGCATTTAACAGCATCAATGGCAAGAACCACCATCAATGCCAAAAGAGCATCCCGTTCTTCTTCCACATCAATAATATAAGTATCCGTGAAGCGGAACAGCTGTTTTTCTATCTGTGCCACAACGCCGCCCTCTCTGGAGTATATGGAATAATCCCATTCGAAAAAATCTCCTTTTACTTCCCAGCCATTACAGTCGATATTAAATGAGGGTCTGAAAAAAGTAAACTCTTTCGTTATGGTTCCAACAGTTTCATCGTTTATAATAATATAAAACCGGGGAAGAAATGTGAATATCTGCTCTTTTAAAGTCGCCAGATGACTGCCGTTTCTGTCATAGATTTCCAATTTGTGTCCCCAGGCAGGTTTTCCGCTGACTGTAAAAACAGGACTGCCAGCCTCGTCATAGATATCATAACTGTCAAACCAGGAAAAAAAGCGTTGTTTGAACATTAATTTCATTGTTTCGTCTCCTTTTATGCTTTTTCGGTTACTCTCTTTAATCTCTACAGCTTTCTCTCACACCATTCCCCCAGCACACATTCCCCGCATTTAGCCTTCCTTGCTGTGCAGACCTCTCTTCCATGATAAATCAGCTGAAAGTTAATCCGGTTCCAATGTTCCTCAGGCAATACCTTCTGAAGCTCCAGCTCCACTTTTACCGGATTATTCCCCTCTGCCCATCCCAGCCGCCTGGATATCCTAAATACGTGGGTATCCACGGTTACTCCCGGAATTTCATATGCATCGGCAAGATACAGGGTGGCTGTCTTCCTCCCCACTCCAGCCAGCTTTAACAGATCCTCAATTTTGGCCGGAACCTCACCGCTGTATTCATTTACGATCTGAGCGCAGCATTTCTTTAAATTCCCCGCTTTATTCTTATAAAGACCAATGGAACGGATAGAAGCCTCAATTTCTTCCAGTGGAGCATGGGCAAGCTGCGCAGCAGTCTGAAATCGTCTGCAAAAGTCAGGCAATACTTCTTCCACCTGCTTATCTGTACTCTGTGCGCTGAGCATAATAGCTGCCAGCAGCTGCCATGGCTGATCATGATAGAACCCTTCTTTTGCCACTCCGTATACTTCATCCAGCTTCTTAAGAATTGCTCCAATTTTCTCTTCTGTCATCTGTTGCCGTCCTTTCCTCACTTTTTACCAGCTGAGACCTCATCAGGATCAAACAGCTTAATCATTCCGTATTCCCCGTCATACCCTGGTATCCGCTTCACGTTCCCTTGCCGGAGCCGGCTGACTCCTTCTGCAATCAGCGGAGCCGAAATCCGTCTGATATCTTCCAGGGGAACCTCCCTTAAAATTTCAAACTCAGATCCCAGCCCCCGCAGCAGTTCAAAATACTGATTCTGAACCTTTTTGCTTGCGGCGTAATACCCAAGACAGGCAGCGATCACCTCCGGCAGCGGTACCAGACTTTCAAAAGGCTTGCCCTGGGGAAGTACAAAGCCCTCATCCCGGTCAGAAAGCTGCTTAATCCGGTGTGATACTCCCATGGTCAGCTTCCCGCCGCAGACCGGGCACTTACCGGAATGCTGTTCTGCCTCAGAAGGGGAAAAACAAATCCCGCATTTTCTATGACCGTCATGGTGGTATTTCCCTTCCTCCGGGAAAAATTCAATGGTTCCCATTAATCCTCTGCCAGTCGTTAAAGCATGAGAAAGTCCGTCAAAGGACAGCTCCATGTCTAAAAGACTGGCTTCTCTGCCCAGCTTTGCGGGAGAATGGGCATCAGAGTTGGATATCAGCTGGAAACGGTCCAGCGCAGATATTCCCCAGATCATGGAAGGATCGGAAGAAAGTCCGGTTTCCAATGTATGAATATGCGGAGTCAGATCCTCGAAACACTCTTCTATGGTATCAAAGCCGGAACATGCCCCAAACAGGGAAAAATGGGGTGTCCAGATATGGGCAGGTATATAAACTGCCCGCGGATCTGTCTCCAGCATCATTTCCAGAAGGCTGCGGCAGTCAAGTCCTAAGATGGGCCTGCCGTCAGAACGGATATTGCCCACAGCCTCAAGCTTCATGGAGAGTTTCTCTGCCGCTTCCAGTCCAGGCAGGAGAAGGAGGCTGTGTACCTTTCTTGTCTTTCCGTTCTTTTTATAAATAGAACTGATTTCTCCTGAAATAACAAAGCGGGGAATCAGGGAATCGAAGGTGCTTTCTCCCTCCAGGCGGTACTCTGCCTTTAACACATAAAGTCCTTCCTCCGCAGGAATCAGTTTTTCTTTTAATTCTTCCCTCCATGCAGGATGGGTAAAATCACCGGTACCAAGAACCCCGATTCCTTTCCGTCTCGCCCAGAGATCCAGCTGCTCCGGTGTGCAGTCCTTACTGGTTGCCATGGAATACCGGGAATGGATATGTAAATCTGCTATGTACATTCTTTCACCTGCTTTTGTCAATATTGATTCGATTATACCCTTCATCCCTTCCCCATGCAACAAACAATCTCTTCCTGTTTTTCACAAAGAGAAAGGGGCATTATCTGCCCCTGTGTTTCTCCTTTTTCTTTTGCTGTTTCTGTTCAAACCTTTGCTGCGCTTTCGCTTCCCTTGCTTCCCGGGATAAAAGTTTCCGCTCCAGTTTTCCTTCTTCCTGCTGCAATTTCAGCGCCTGCTGGGATTTCGTGCTGATTCCTGTGTTCTGAATCTGCCTGCGGACCTCCCGCAGAATCCGTTTGGGATTCCTGCTGCTTTCTTTCACAGCAGCCTCGACAGCCGGACTAAACCTCAGCCTGTAGTAATTCTTGCGGAGGAATTCATTTACCTCATAATCCTTAGGCTCTGCGCCGAATGTAACCTTGCTTACCAGCAGTTTTCCATCCGTTTCCCGCTCCAGAATACCTACCCAGAAGGGCTCCTCAAAAAATACTGAAAATCCAACCGAAACCTTGTCCATAACAATTCCTCCTTTTATTGTTTCGACAAAGAACGGACGACCAGGAGGAGGGTTACTTAGAAACGGCGGTAAACCGTTTCCGTCCGGACTACCAACCGGATCTCCATGACAGATGCCATGGGCTGTGTTTTTATCTTTGCTTTTTTAATTATATCATCTCTGATAAATGATGAAAAGACCTTAATGTATATCCGGTACCCAGCGGGAGGGGTCTACATCCATAAATTTCGCCCGTTCAAACCGGTTCTTCTGGTCAAATGGAACCGTGCAGTCAAAAATAGTCTTGCACGCAATTCCATGATCCCGGATGGAAGAAGATATAGAAGGATCATTGGAAGGATCCAGGGGGTGACAGCGTACCCCCGGAATACAGACAATACCGGAGTCTCCCTGCATGCGGGTATTCATCGCCCATATTACATCATTGATGTCAAACGGATCCACATCTTCGTCTACGAGAAAAACATGCTTCAGTTCGCTGAATGCGGAGAAAGCAAGCAGCGCAGCCTGGCGCTGTCTTCCCTCGTCACTTGGGATTTTTTTACAAAACTGAAGAACTGCCATATATTTCCCGCCGCCGCTTGAAGCGCAGTACACGTTTAACAGCTTTCCAGGCATGGCTTTTTCCACCATCTGGATAATGCTGGCTTCCGTTGGAATTCCAGCCATGCTCACATGCTCTTCACTCGGTCCGATGCAGGTCTGCATGATGGGGTTGATTCTGTGGGTTACTGCTTTTACTTTAATAACGGGAAGCTGGGGATTTGCCGGACCTGTATATCCGGGAAATTCAGGCATGGCTTTTCCTGTATTGGTATTCTGATCCTCTCTCACCCGCACACCCGGAAGCAGTTCTCCTTCTATTACATATTCCGCGTTGGCAATGCATTTTTCATCTATGGTAATACAGGCGGTCAGCTCAACTGCTTTTTTGCGGATTGCCCCTGCGATCTCCAGTTCATTAAATCCCAGCGGTGTTGTAGGCGGTTCAAAACAGGAAGCGATCTCAATGGCAGGATCTACGCCAATGCTGATGGAAATAGGAAGCGGCTTTCCTGCTGCCTCAGCTTTTTCACGAAATACATTTAAATGTCTGGCTCCTGGAACAAAATACATGGAGATCTCATCCCTGCTCTGAATGCACAGACGGTGTATGGTAACATCAGAAATCTTTGTTTCCGGATCCGATGCATAACACATCCCCATTGTGATATAGGGACCTGCATCTTCTTCCGTGTTGGTGGGCGCAGGAACCAGTCTGCGCAGATCAAAATCCGGATCCGATGCATAATGAACCACTTCCTGGCATTTCGCCTCTTTCTGGTTAATAACAACCGGTTTCACAGGATTCTTTACCGCATCGTTAAGCATATGGCCCAGCCGTTCTGGCGCTTCGTCCAATAAATACCCCACTCTTTTACGGCTTGCCAGCAGTCCGATTGCCACTCTTGCCCCTTCATGACCGGTTACATGATTAAAAATCATGGCAGGTCCTTCCTTTGTGGGGCGCATAACAGTACCGCCGGCACCTACGTGACGGTAGACACCGGATAATTCTGCATGAGGATGTACTTCTTCATCGGTTTCAATCAGCTGACCCGGAATTGACGCCAAAAGCTCTAAGGCTGAACGCAGATCATTTACTTTCATTTTTGACATAATAAATCCCCCTTATCTATAATAGTCTGATAAGCTAACTATGCACTATATTGCGGCTATACAGTCAAGAGGATCTTTTCTTCACGGGAATCTGAAGGCAGCAGTAATCCACCTCATGTTCCGTATTATAAAATGTGGTATCTAACAGGCATAAATCCAACGCATCACCGGTGATCTCATACCCCTGGGACTTAATCCATTCTTTCAGAGTAAAAAAATCATCTTTGTAATATGGAAAGGAGTATTTATACATGCAGGCAAATATACCTCCCGGAATCTCCTCAATTCCCGGAAAGTTATACTCCTGGTCCGGAACCACAACGAAAATCCCGGCCCCCCTGTATAGATCCTCCGAGTCAAACTGACTGCACCTGATCAGAGTGCCAAACCCGCTGGAAGGCACCGTGCCCCAGTCAAAAAGCTGATTCCAGGCCCTCATCAGCGTGAGATGAAGAATATTCTTACATGGCTCACAGGGAAATGGAACAAAAAGAATCTTCCTGGGCCCGTTTTTCTTTATAAGCGGTGTATGTATGGGAGGTTCTTCATGAAGGTCCTCATAAAACCGGATTCTCTGCTCCAGATGCATCCTGGTTTTGTTCAGTTCTTTAATTTGCTTATCCACCGAATCTTTTTGCAGTTCCAGAAGATGAATCACTGTATCAGGGCTGCGATTTTCAAAGCTTTTCTTAATATCTTCCAGTTTCACCCCCAGCTTTTTTAAAAGACAGATCTCCCGCAATACAGGAATCTGATAAACGCTGTAGTACCGGTAACCATGTTCATTAATGGAAACAGGTTTCAAAAGCCCGATATGGTCATAATAAATAAGCGTCTGGCGGGTCAGGTGATGCAGTTTTGCCATCTCACTGATTGTGACAATTTCATCTGCCATAATGCGTTCCACCTCCATTCAGAAGAACACGATCATATTATTAAGGATTCCAGCTTGTCCGCACCATTTTTCCATGCCATATAAATGTCATTATGTACATATAATGAAGGAATTGATTTCGAGTTAAAATCCAGAGTACATGTAAAATGTGTTCTGCAGTTATGCATGACCCATTTGCATTTATGGCTCTTTTTCAGCACACAGCCATAAAACGCCGACAGCTCCAGTATCATATCCCGGCAGTTCTCAAAAGGCTCTCCCTGTTTTTCCAATACTATATTCTTGATTATATTCACTGCGTCTTCTGTTGATATTTGTAACAGATCCAGTTTATGTTCTGACACAAATTTTTTGGCTAATGACTCATGTTTTTCAAACAGCCTGCAATTATCCTCTTCCCTGAAATAGTCATTCTCTGCCGGGGGCTGGGCAATTTTCTTAAAAAAGTCCGGACCATATTGTTTCAGTATATCCGCATAAGCTTCAACTGCCAGCTGATATTCTCTTATTGTAGAATAGGGCAAACCGTCCTCCCTGCTATCCGGCACAAAATCGCTTATCCGGTAACTGCTGTATTTTCCAGAAAAGCAATTAATGACCATATACAGCTTTTTCTCCCATCCGCTGCTGTAAAACTCAACAACCTGCCTTGCTGTTTCTCCCTTACTGTTTCTGAATTTCCTTATAAACCAGCAGCTATCTATATTTTCACCAGATACAAATCCGATGGGAATCAAAACATTTCCTATAATCTTTTTCACGATTTCTTTTTTAGTCATAAAGATATTCTCCTTTAAAATAAGCAAAACAGCGCAAGTATACGATTAGAGAATGTTACTTTGGCTTTTATTATATAATAAATATCGTGGCCAGCACAAGCCGATACCGATAGAAAAGTTACAATTATTAACAATTATATCTTTTAAGCTTATACCATGTTTCCATGGAATTCTCAACCGGTGGGTCAAAATTATACAAGTTAGGTTCCAAAATTAGCATGTTTTTATATAAATAATCAGAACCGGCACATCAAAAAGGAGCCAGGCGGAAAAAACTTTGCTTCCGCCTGACTCCAAATGAATTTAAGTCAGAAAATTATATATCATCCACTCCCTGCATGGCATCATGACCGGTTTCACCGGTACGAACTTTTACCGCGTCCCGGACATCGTAGATAAATATTTTTCCATCACCGATATGTCCGGTATAAAGCACTCTTCTGGCAGTCTTAACCACTTCTTCAACCGGTACCCTGGCAACAACTATCTCCACCTGTACTTTTGGAAGAAGCATCATATCCACAGGAATTCCTCTGTAATATTCTGCCGCACCTTTCTGCATGCCGCAGCCAAGAACCTGAGTAACTGTCATACCGGTTACTCCTATTTCATTCATGGCTGATTTCAGTTCTTCAAACTTTGACTGTTTTGCCAGAATTTCAACCTTGGCCAGCACTGACTTTGAAGCACATGTTCCCGAAAAATCAGCTGATTTAACAGGAATGGCTTCTTCCACAGGAACATCCTGTCTGACTGCTTTAATTCCAGATACACTCTCCACCCGGTTAGCCAGATCTTCCATCGGCACCACAGGAAGAAAGTCCGCATAGGCATTAGCAAGTCCATGCTCCGTACTGTCCAGACCCTCAATTTCTTCTCTGGAAGTAACACGCAGACCGATGGTCTGGTCGATGATCTTAAATACAGCAAACATCACAATTCCAACCCAGGCTGCAACGGAAAGGACTCCAAGAAGCTGAATTCCAAGCAGGTTCACGCCTCCTCCGTATAAAAGACCGCCCTCTTTTGCAAAAAAGCCCACAAGGATGGTTCCAAGCGCTCCGCACACGCCATGTACTCCGATTGCTCCTACCGGATCATCCACCTTTAACTTGGAATCTATGAATTCGATGGACAAAACCACCATAAGTCCTGTGCAGATTCCAATGACAGCCGCACCGCCCGGAGTCACGGCATCACACCCGGCTGTTATTCCTACAAGACCTGCAAGAGTTCCGTTTAATGTCATGGAAACATCCGGCTTTTTGTAGCGGATCCAGGTGAATATCATGGTGGTACAGGTGGATACTGCAGCTGCCAGATTGGTCGTCATAAAGATTCTTCCAGCTGCCTCTATACTGTCCCCTTCCATGGATACTGTGGAGGCACCGTTAAACCCAAACCAGCAGAACCATAAAATGAAAACTCCAAGAGCTCCAAGTGTAATGCTGTGCCCAAGTATGGCTTTGGGCTTCCCGTCCTTTGAATATTTTCCGATTCTCGGTCCCAGAATATAAGCTCCAAGAAATGCTGCCACGCCGCCCACCATATGGACCGCGGCAGATCCCGCAAAATCATGAAATCCCAGGGAAGCCAGCCAGCCTCCTCCCCAGATCCAGTGACCGGACACAGGATAAACCACACCGGATATGACCGCACTGTAAACACAGTATGCGGAAAATTTCGTCCTCTCTGCCATGGCTCCCGACACAATTGTGGCTGCCGTCGCACAAAACACGGTCTGGAATATAACAAAGGACCAGAGAGAAACACCAGAGGGAAGTATCTCACTGTAATCGCCGTGTATAAAAAAATCAATCCCTCCCCCGAACATAATTCCAAATCCAACAAACCAGTAGATGGGGGTTCCAATGCAGAAATCCATGAGATTTTTCATGATAATATTTCCCGAATTCTTGGCTCTGGTAAATCCCGCCTCTACCATGGCAAATCCTGCCTGCATAAAAAATACCAGCGCAGCCCCGAACAGAACCCAGATTGTATTGACAGCTGACATATGACTACCTCCGTTCCTTATATCGTTTTACCGCCTCCAAAAGCCGTTCCATTGCTTCCTTAAGAACCCATAGAGGACAGGCAATGTTAATTCGTTCAAATCCTCTTCCGCCCTCTCCGAAGATATATCCCTCATCTAAGAACAGCTGGGCCTCCATCTGCATGAACTTCTCAAGCTCCTGATAATCCATACCCAGTCCATTGAAATCCAGCCACTGCAGATAGGTTCCCTGAAGATCATAAACCTTCACCCCAGGCAGATTGTCAGCAACAAATTTTTCAACAAATTTCTTGTTGTCATCCAGATGCAGAAGCAGTTCCTCAAGCCAGGCTTCACACTGGGTATATGCGATCTCACACGCCTTATAGCCCATTAAATTCAAAGAATGATACCCTCTTGCAGCAGTGATCTTTTCCCGCATCGTCTCATCGGCGATGAAATGATTGGAGGTCTGAAACCCCGCCAGATTAAAGGTTTTGCTGGGTGCGGTTGAGATCACGCAGTTATTTACGTATTTTTCCTCTAAGGTTCCCATGGAAACATGGTGATACCCCGGAAGAATTAAGTCAAAATGGATTTCATCAGAAATAATAAAAACTCCGTGTCTTAAACAGATATCCGCTATCTTTCCAAGTTCCTCCTCTGTCCATATCCGGCCAACCGGATTATGTGGACTGCATAATATAAGAAGCGTTACATCTTCTCCCGCCGCTTTTGCCTCAAAATCTGCAAAATCTATCTCATAGGAATCCCCGGTATTAATCAGCTCCGTCGTTACCAGTGTCCGTTTATTTTTTTCCACTGACATACGGAATGGATAATAGACCGGGGTCATAATGAGAACTGCATCTTCCGGCTCTGTAAATGCTGCTACCATCTGGCCGAGACCGGGCACCACTCCTGCTGTCTCCACAATCCATTCCCGCTTCGGAGAAAAGCCATGGCGTTTTTCCATCCAGCTGATCACGCTGTCATAATAGGCATCTGTTGCTCCGGTATACCCCAATATGGACTGGTCTAAATAGACTTTTAATCCTTCAATGATTTCCGGGGGATTTTTCCACTCCATATCCGCTACGGAAAGAGGCACCACATTGTCCTTCACATCGGGATTTTTTATTTTCATATCATTCCATTTAAATGAACCTGCATTTTCTCTTCTTACCAGGGTTTCAAAATCATAGCGCATTTGGCATCCTCCGCTTAACGTCTCTTATTCTTCAGCTGCAGCCTGGGGATCCGTGATCCTCTTTAAAAACTGCTGCGTTCTTGGTTCTTTTGGATTCACCAGAATCTCAGAGGGTTTTCCTTCCTCAACAATGCTGCCGCCTTCCATAAATATGATCCTTGATGCCACCTCTCTGGCAAATGAGATCTCATGGGTTACAACAATCATGGTAATACCAGTCTGGGCAACTGTTTTTATGGTGTTTAAAACCTCTCCTACCAGCTCCGGATCCAGAGCAGAGGTAGGTTCATCAAACAGAATTACATCAGGGTCCAGAATCAGCGCCCTTGCAATGCCGGCTCTTTGCTGCTGACCGCCGGAAAGCTGGGAGGGATAAAAATCACACCGTTCCGACAAGCCTACTTTTGCCAGTATTTCACGGCTCATTTTTTCTGCATCTGCTTTTCCTATTTTCTTAACCGTCACAAGACCTTCCATTACATTTTCCAGAATGGTTTTATTCTGAAATAAATTGTAATTCTGAAAAACCATGGCCGTCTTTCTTCTCAGTTCAATCACCTGGGTTCTGGAATGCTTTTTGCAGTCTAACTGAAAGCCATTGACTGTAACACTGCCGTCATCGGCGCTGTCTAAGAAATTCACGGTACGCAGAAGCGTTGTCTTTCCGGAGCCGCTGGGTCCCAGAATAACCACTACCTCCCCTTTTTCAATCTTTAAATTAACTCCCTTTAAAATGTGGTTTTTTCCAAATGACTTATGGATATTGTTCAGTTCCACCATATCTGCCATAATATCTGCTCCTTCCTCATATTCGTGTCCGCGCTCAGGCAGATGCGCCTGCCCGGAACTTTTTAAGCCGGTCCTCACAGATGCGGAATAATTTATTCAGTACAAAGCTGATCGCTTCATAAATCAGAGTTGTCATAATATAGGCTTCAATGAAATTAAGCGCCGGCATAGCAAGTAAGTTTGCCGTTGCGGTTATCTCATAAACTCCTACATAATACGCCAGAGACGTTCCTTTCACCAGACCGACGAAGATGCCGCCTAAGTTTGGAATGGCTATGGCAAGCGCCTGGGGAAAGATAATCCGCACAAGTGCCTGAGTTCTGGTCATTCCCACACTGTATGCCGCCTCCATCTGCCCCTCATCTACGGCTGATAAGGCGGAGCGGAATATTTCCGAAGAATAGGCTGCCTGGTCAAGAGCCAGGGCAATGATCGCATATACGATGGGCGGAACCGCATTGATATCAATGGTGATTCCAATGCTCAGACCATAGCTGTACAAAAGAATGGGCAGGGCATAGTAAGAAATGTATAACAAAATCACCATGGGCACGCCCCTCATAAAGGAAACAAACACAACTGAAAACTGGGACAAAACAGGAACCCTGTGTTTTCTGATCAATGCGATGGAAAGACCAAACAGCCAGCCTGCAGCAGCTGATACAAGAGACATGAAAAGCGTGATGGGAACTGCAAGCATGATCTTTGGCAGCGCTTCTATGATAAATTTAAAATCCATCCTGTTTTCCTCTTTTCTTTAACTTGTTGCCTTCTTCCGGCCCTTTGTATAGATTTTTTCTGTGAATTTGCTGCAATACTCCAGGATAATGCAGGCTGCCCAGAAAATAATTCCCGTTGCAATATAGACTTCCAGGCGGTTTGCCCCATAGCTGGCAGAGCTGATGGCTCTTGCTTTTCCCATTAGATCAATGACACCGATTGCAAACGCCAGTGAGGTATCCTTAAACAGCATGATGATGTTATTACCAAGAGCTGGAATTGCAATGCCGAAGGCCTGGGGGAAAATAATCCGGCGAAATGCTGTAAATTCCTTCATTCCCACACTGTAGGCTGCCTCTCTCTGTCCCTTATCCACTGCCAGATAAGAGGCTCTCATCATCTCCGCCATATTGGCGGAGCTGCTGAGTGAGAGACATGCCACAATAAATACGGTCTTGCTCACTTCCGATAAATCAACACCAACGGTCTGTGCCAGCTGGGGAAGTCCCAGATAGATTAAAAAGATTAAAACCAGCGTGGGAATTCCTCTCATAAATGCGATATAACCATTCGCAATTGCTTTGGGCCACTTTCTTTTTCCGATTCCGGCTGCAGTCACAAGAGCCCCCAGTGCCAGGCTGATCAAAAGCGATATCAGGAGAATCTCCATGGTAACAGGAAAAGCCCTTAATACATTGGGAATATAGCCCGGAATTGTCGCCGGTTTGAATGTGTTCTCCAAATTCTTTTCCCTCCATTCCTGCAATCCGTTTATTTAGCTGTTATGCTGACCATATCCGCATAGTTTGTAAATACATCCTGACCAAGATATTCCGTTGCGATCTTTGATAGGGTTCCGTCCTTTACCATTTCCTTTAAGGCTCCGTCAATGGCGGTATTTAAATCATCTTTTCCTTTTGCACACATGATGTAGGTATCCTCTACCATAACCACATCGGTAAGTGACAGATTATCCAGCTTTAATTCCTTTTGTACACTGTCATAGGTGGACTGATAGGTAAGACTTGCATCAACCTGGCCATTGGAAACCTGCTTAAAGCCGTCTGCTGTTGACAAATCACTGACTGCATTGATTTTCAGTTCTTTTCCCGGATTTTTCTCGTTGTAAGCCATCAGCATGGAATATTCGTAGCTGGTCGGTGACTGGTTGATTGATTTTCCCGCCATATCAGCCAGAGACTGAATCCCGCTGTCCTTTTTCACACATAAAGACATGGGGGAGAGGCAGTAATACTGTTCCGGGAATAAATATTTTTCTTTTCTTGCATCACTTTTTACAAGCTGGTGGGACAGCACATCTAACGCACCGGAGTCAATGGAAACAATGAGAGTATTAAAATCCATTGCCTGAATATCAAATTCATATTTGTCAAGACGCTTATCAATCTCTTTTAATACTGCTACGTCATACCCTGCCGGTTCCCCCTTATCATCCAGAGAACAGTAAGGCGGCATGGCATTGCCGGTACCTACCTTTACTTTTGTGACTCCGGAACTCTGTGTTTTTCCGCATGCGGTCATAGACACCGCCAGTGTAAGAACCATAACCGAGCAAACTGCATTTTTCATAATCTTCTTCATTTTTTTCTCCTCCTGCATCTGTCTTCATCGATTAAACAACAAAAAAGGCGTCTGCTATTATGCAAACGCCTTTGTCTACCACCTGTTCCGCTTCCTGACGGCTGGGGAACTGTTAGGCAAAGTATATTCCATCGTTTTGCCTTTGTCAATATTTTTTTATCAGGATAATAATGTTTTATTATTTTCACAAAAGCCAATTGGTATTTTCTCACTTTCAATACATTTTTCACAAATCTTCAAGATTGACAGATAATTTAAGGACAAGGATTTACATATAAGGCTTTTTCGGTATATAATAATCTAAAATTTATCAAACCAAAAGGGGGGCCATACTCTATGAGTGATATCATGAAGCACTACGAAGTGATGACTAATTTTCTGGGAAATGTGTTAAGTGACAATTATGAAATAGCACTTCTTGATTTAAGAGAAGGGAAACGCTGCATTACAGCCATTGCAAACGGGCAGAACAGTGGCAGAACCGTTGGAGCTCCATTAACGGATCTGGCTCTTAAAATCATAAGAGAGGGAATCTGGAAAAAGGAGCCTTACCTGCTCAATTACAGCGGGCTGACCAAAGACAAGAAACCTTTGATCTCCTCAACCCTTTTTATCAAAGAGGGGCAGGAGCTCTTAGGCATGCTCTGCCTGAATGTAGACATACAGATTTATCAGGAGCTGTGCCAGTCTATCTTAAAGCTTGGCGGATTGTCTATGGAATCTCCCTCCAGTAAGATTATTGATCTGCCTGTGGAGCATACGGAAACATTTACAAATGACATCGGTGATATGATCGCCAGTGCCATGCCGGATTACATCACGGAAAACAGAATTCCTGCAGACCGTCTCACCCAGGAGGAGAAGATCTCCATCGTAAAGCAGCTGAACGAAAAAGGAGTCTTTATGATTAAAGGTGCTGTCAGCGAAGCCGCAATGAAGCTTAACTGCTCCGATGCCACCATTTACCGGTATTTAAGCAAAATCAGCAAACAGGAGCCAAAAAAACAGATTGACATTTAAAAAAAAAGATGCTAAACTCCCTGATAATATTTTATTGCAATAATAATTTTTTTTTACACAACAGGGAGGAAATACAATGATATCAATGGAACTGATCAAACTCTTACTGGTCTTTCTTGTAATTTTAGTGCTGCTCTGGCTGAAAAGACCTTTATGGCAGGCCATCGCCTGCAGCATCCTGCTGTCATTTTTTATCTTTAAAATACCGGTTTCAAGTATCTGTTCCATTCTTTGGCGCGCTGTATTTTCCAAGAGCACCGGAACCATTTTATTAAGCTTTTACACCATTACATTCTTACAGCGCATGCTGGAGAAACGGAATCTTTTAATAACAGCCGAATCCTCGTTAAATCACCTGTTCCACAACAGGCGGATCACCACCATACTGGCCCCCATTTTCATTGGTCTGCTGCCTTCTGCAGGAGCCGTCTACATCTGCGGGTCTATCGTGGATTCTTCCTGCGGGGATTATTTAAGCAAAGAGGATAAAACCTTTGTCACCAGCTATTACCGCCATATTCCGGAAAGTTTTCTTCCCACTTACTCGTCAATCTTAATCGCACTGGGACTGGCAGGTGTTGAGACAGGGAACTTTCTTCTCTCCATGCTCCCGGCTGTGGGCATCCTGATTTTTCTGGGTTATATTTTTTATTTAAGAAAAATCCCGAGAGAGATTGCAAATGACGAGGGAATGTCAAAAATGGCAGCGTTCAGACAGCTTGCAAACAGCCTGTGGACCATTGCTGCGGCCATCATTCTCATCATCGCATTTCATCTTGAAGTATACATAGCAACTCCCCTGGTAATCGCTGCGGCCTTTTTCTTTTACCGCTTTTCCATACGTGAAATCAAGCCGTTTTTTCTCTCTGCACTGGAGCCTAAAATCATTGTAAATACGCTCTTAATCATGATTTTCAAAGAGGTTCTCACTTATACTGACGTGATTTCACAGCTTCCTGATCTTTTCAGTGCTCTTCCCATACCGACTTATCTTGCCTTTGCACTGATCTTCTTTTTTGGTTCCATTATAGGCGGATCAACGGCAATTATTGTACTTTGTCTTCCTCTGGCCTTTGCGGCCATTCCAAACGGAGGAGCTGCGCTGATGATGCTTTTAATGTCCTCTTCCTACTGCGCCATGCAGGTCTCTCCCACTCATGTATGCCTTGCGCTGGTAACCGAATATTTTCATACTGGTATGGGGGATTTGTTAAAGCGGACACTACCGGTGATCCTGATTTTCTTTTTCCTGGTTCTCCTGTATTACCAGGTACTGACTGCTCTGATCCTGATTTGACTCCCCGCTTAATTTGTGCTAGGATATGCCTATCAATCTTGAATCAGAAAGGATTTATTGTATGAATCTCATGAATCTTATGCAGTTAAAAGAGGCCTGGAACGTGTTCAAAGGCAATCACCCTAAATTTCCCTTATTCTTAAAAGCAGCTTCGGAAACTGCCTTAAAGGAAGGATCCATGATAGAAATCCATATTACTTCTCCGGAAGGGAAAACTCTGACTACCAACATGAAGCTGAAAGCCTCAGATCTGGAGCTTATGGAACAACTGAAATCCTCCTTAAAATAACAGATATCCCTTTTACTTCACTGATAAAAACGTTGTTGTTACTGGAAAGTTATGGTAAAATACTTTCAGGCCATGAAACATTCACCGTTTCAATGGCAAAACAGGAGGAGTAAAAGGCATGAGAAAACTGATTAAAGTATTTGCTGCTGCCTCACTTCTGTCAATCTCTGTTGCATCTACCGCAATGGCAGGAACCTGGAAACAGGATTCGGAAGGCTGGCGGTGGAAGGAAGACGATCACACCTATACGGCATCTGCCTGGAAGTGGATCGATTCTGACAAAGACGGAATGGCAGAGTGCTATTATTTTGACGGAGACGGAATCCTGCTTACGGATACGATGACTCCCGATGGTTATACAGTTAATGAAAATGGCGCATGGACAGACGATGGTATCGTACGTTTAAGAGCAGCCAACCCTTCAGCTGCTGTTCAGATGAAGAAAAAGGGATCCCTTCTTTACCAGGATGCAGACCAGAAAAGTTCTTCTTTGCCAGGACTGGATGTGAACGCAGATATAACCATGGATCTATATTACGACTGGCTGCAGATTCCGGTTATCATGAATATGCAGATGAAATACCACGATATCAACACGCCCAATATGGAGTTTTTATCCAGCAGCATCATAAAGACTCTGGGTTTGGAAAAATCCGAGAGTTCCTTTTATACCAATGGCTGTTATTACTCCGATTCCGGAGACAGTGAAAAATTTAAAATGAAAATCGGATATGAAGATATGACAAAGCATCTCACTCTGGGCGGCCTTACCGGACAGTTTGGAGCATTTCTGGACAACGTACAGATCGCGCAGGATAAGGACGGAAACAGCGTACTGTTTTATTCCAGTGAGACAAACGGTCTTGAGCAGTATTTAAACAGATTCTACGACAAGGTATGGCCTTCCCTCACAGATTCAGACTTTAAAATCACAGGCGTAAGCGGAAAGGCAGTGATCAGTCCTGATGGATACTTTTCCAAAGAAGAGATCCTGATCTCCATGATTATCACCGAGGATGAAGAATCCATGGGACTTGATATGAACGTGAACCTGGATTATAAAAATCCGGGGCAGGCAGTAACAATCACGTTTCCATCTACAGACGGTTATGAGGAAGTTGTATATTAAAAAAATGGAGGAAGCGGTTCATTTACGAACTGCTTCCTCCATTCTATTTTTTAGGCTTGCCACTATTTAATTTCTCTTCGCCGTTAAAAACCTGATAAGAACGATTACCAGAATAAAAGGGAAGACAATTGCTGAAAATATGCCAATTTTCAAATTGCTGCCAAACCACCCGGATACAATTCCAACAAGGGTTGGTCCCCCCGAGCATCCCAGATCACCAGCCAGCGCCAGGAATGCAAACATAGCGGTGCCCCCGCCCCGAATCGAAGCAGCAGCCAGACTAAACGTTCCAGGCCACATGATACCTACTGAAAAACCGCAAAGTCCGCACCCGATCAGTCCAAGAACCGGGTAGGGAGCGCAGGTAATTAAAAGATAGGATCCCATACAAAGAACTCCGCTGGCAGCCATAACCTTTTTCAGTTCCCATCTTTCCCCATATTGACCATAGACAGCTCTTGATATCCCCATCATAAGGGCAAACAGCATCGGACCAGCCAGATCCCCAATCGTCTTCGTCACACCCAGCCCCTCTTCTGCAAATGCCGATGCCCACTGGCTGACTGCCTGCTCACTAGCTCCGGCACAGACCATAAGAAGCATAAAGATCCAGAAGAACTTGTCCCCAATCAATGTGCCAAAGGACATAGACATGCCTTCCTCTCCTTTTCCAAGAGAAGCAATAGGTACACGGAAAAATAAAACCATGCATACAGCCGGTATCACCGCCCAGAAAATCGCCAGTATCTTCCAGTTTCCGATTCCAAAAAAGCGGAAAAACAACGTTGAAATCAAAACTACTCCCACATGTCCCCAGCAATAGAAGGAGTGCAGCATACTCATGGCTTTTTCTTTATTATCTGTGGGACACGCTTCCACAATGGGACTGACAAGGACCTCTAAAAGACCTCCGCCAATGGCATAGATCACAACAGCCAGCAGTAATCCGACCCAGGAAACAGAAACGATTCCCGGCAGAACCGTTAAAAGAATCAGACCGGCTGCTGCCATGACGTGTGCGGCAACCATGGAAATCCGGTAACCCACCCGGTCAATGAATGCAGCAGATAAAAGATCCACCAGCAGCTGAACACCAAAATTAACTGTAACAAGAAGGGTGATCCTGGATAATGATATCCCATACTCCCATTGAAAATGCAGAAACAAAAGCGGCACAAAATTATTGACAATTGCCTGAACAATATAGCTTAAAAAGCAGGCATAAATGGTACTTTTATAATTTTCTTTCATGCGTACGGCCCTCCCGTATAATTTTATTGTATTATACCGCAGATGGTAATTCAAATCTTGCAATTTACCGCCAGCTTATGATACAATTTAGCCGATCACAAAAAGGAGAACGCTCTATGCAAAGCACAAAAATACTGACTGATGAATCCATGATGGAGCTGGTCTCCCATGGTTTTGCAGACTTTCCGTTTCAATACTACTATGAAGATGTGGGAAAGTTTGACAACCGCTGCATTGACTGGCACTGGCACAGGGAATTTGAACTGGTATCTGTGACCGAGGGAATCGTACATTGTTCCATCGGAAACATCCATTACATACTGGAACCCGGTGACGGTGTCTTTATTAATTCCGGTGCCATGCACCGCTTTTTATCAACCGGAACAGCAATCATACCAAATGTACTCTTTGCTCCGGAATTTATTGCCCGGGAAGGAAGCTCCATCTATGAAAAATTCATGGCTCCCTTTTTATTTTCCGGCATATCCCATTTTGTATTAAGAACCCGGAATCCCTGGCAGAGCCATTTACTTTCCATTCTGTCAGATCTTTACAAACTGTGCGAGGATCAGACAGCAACCTGGGAGCTTGGGGCACATGCACTGGTCTGCCAGATCTGGTGTGTCCTGTTTGAGCACAAAGATGAATTTGCCACGATGGAACATGCAGGGGTCAACCGCCTTTCCCAGGCCCGTTTCAAACGAATGACCCATTTTATTGAACAGAACTATGAAAAGAGACTGACTCTGGGAGATATTGCCCACTCGGCAGGAGTGAGCAAAAGAGAGGCACTCCGCTGTTTCCAGTGTTCCATCCCTCTCTCTCCCATTGAATACTTAAATAAATACCGGTTAAATCAGGCCAAAATCCTTCTTTTGCATACAGACCGGTCCATCACCGATATCGCGGAACGTTCCGGTTTTGAAAGCACCAGCTATTTTGACCGGCTATATAAGCGGGAATATCATATGACTCCCGGCCGGCACAGATTGGCCTTTCAACATGCAGATGCCAAAAAGGGGCGCACTCAGAAAAAAGAGCACGAAATACAGCAGAACCAGGAGGAAACAGATTTCACCTGCCATCCGGTATCTGACTAATCGGATTCCTTTTGTCCATTTATAAAAATAATAGGAAATCAAACCAATCCCCATGGATCCGATTAAAATGGGCATCCATGCCATAAAAAGAAGAATAAGATTCATTGTACTATGCTCCGGTGCTTTCTCCTCTTATCTTCCCCTTTTTATGCCTTCATAATCCAGTTGCTGTCAGAATTGCTTTTTCTTCATGATTTTAACAGAAACCAGATAAGATACTAAAACAGCTGCCAGGCTGATCACAAACAGAACGATTATTACCGGTCCTATGGAAAACGCCGATACAGAATCAGCCGCAGCTGACAAATCCAGTTGGAATGACTTTGCCGCCTTCACCACGATGAAGCCCGCGGCAAAGATGACTCCAATTAGTAGAATCAAAACAAGTCTTCCTTTTTCTGCACCGAATTTCAGCTGGACCGGAACGACTGCAGCCAGGAATAAGAATGATATGAAAAGATACAAAAACGCCATAACCACTAGTTCTCCTGCGCCCGCTCTTCCTCTCACCAGATTCATGATCACTGCAAATATGGTCACTGTAATCCAGGCCGTACCTCCCGTCACAAGGCCAAATACATATTTCTCCGCTGCATATTGATTCCTGGAGATGGGAAGGGTAAACAAAAAAGCGTATCCATTGTCAAATTCATCATAACTGATGGAACTCAGCGTAAACAGGGAAAATATCAAAGTCACATAATTGATCACAAAAACCGAATCAAAATCTGCCAGAAGCATTCCTGCTGACAAAAAGAAGAAAAGCAGGAAAAAACGCAGCTGGTTTTTCAGCAAAAGTAAATCTTTGATCAGCAGTCCTCTCATAACCGTTCCCCCCGTATCATCATCGTAATCACTTCATCAACACTTCCCTTTTCCATTATAATTTCCGGCTTGTTTTCCCGGTAATAACTGATCTTATCTGTAAGAAGGCGATAACCGTAAGCTTCCTTTTTCCTGCAGAGAATATACTTTTTATCCAGCTCTGAATACTGTTCCTCTGTTGCTTTTAAAAGACCATAGCTGCCAAGAAGCACATCCGTCTCCTCGTGCAGAACAATAGTTCCATTATGAATGAGATAAAGATCATCACAAAGCTGCTCTAAATCCGTTGAGATATGGGAGCTGATCAGGATGGAACGGTCTCCCGGCTCCATATACTCCCGAATGGCATCAAGCAGCTCCTCCCTTGCCAGAACATCAAGCCCTGCCGTAGGCTCATCAAGTATAAGAAGTCTGGCCTCATGAGACATGGCTGTCAAAACTTTCACCCTGGCTCTCATTCCTGCAGACATATCTTTCACTCTCTTATTCAAAGGCAGACCGGATTCTCTGCACTTCTTTATAAACCGGTCCTGATCAAACAGCTGATACAGATTTTTCATAATTCTGGCGATATCCTGAATCGTCAAATATCCGCTGAATCCCGAATCAGCCAGAACCACTCCCATATCCTGCTTTTCCTTCAGTGACAGCTGATCAAACGGTTTTCCCAATACTGTTACAGCACCCTGGTCTAACGATATAAGCCCCAGCGCAGATTTAAATACAGTGGTTTTTCCTGCACCATTTGGCCCGATCAGCCCGGTAATATATCCAGGCTGCAGTTCCAAAGAACAATTCAACGTAAAATCTCCATACGTTTTCTGAATATGATCCATTTTTAACAACATCTTTAATCCTCCAAAATCAGATAAAACAATTCCGTCAGTTCCTCATCTTTCATCCCACAGCTTCTGCCTTTGCGGATCGCCGATTCCAGCTCGGCCTCAACCTCTTTTTTCTTTTCTTCCAGCATGAATTCCTGACTGGCGTAAGCGATAAAGCTTCCCTTCCCATGAATTGTAACAATAAAACCTTCCTGTTCCAGAATGTCATAAGATTTTTTTACTGTTAAGGCACTGATACGCAGTTCCTTCGCCAGAGTCCGGACCGATGGCAGGTTATCTCCTTCTTTTAACGTTCCCTGCATGACTCCGCTTTTGATCTGCTCCGTGATCTGATCATACAGGGGCTGCATGGATGAATTATTTATGATTATTTTCATATCATCCCTCCTCAGTAAACAGTATATAACAGTATATAACTGTTGTCAACTGTTATATACTGTATACCTTGAAAAATTCCAAACAAAAAAAGAATACACAGGTAAGCTCCTTCCCGTGTATCCTTTTAATTCTGAACTGTTGATCTGACAATTTATGCTTTTAGCTGAAATTGGCCGATTAAGTCCTTTAAATTTTGTGCCTGCCCTGCAAGTTCCTCGCTGGAAGCGGAATTCTCTTCCGCAGAAGCTGCACTGTTATCCACTTCCATGGAGATTTGGCCAATTCCATTTTCAATCATTTTTGCGGAATCCGCCTGATCCATAGAAGCCTTGGCTATGCTGCGTACCTTAACCATGATCTGACTGCTTTCTTTTGCTACGCCATTTAAATTGCCGGCTGCCCGGTCTGCTATTACAGTTCCCTCTTCCACCGCTTTTAAAGACGCCTCTATTAAGTCAGAGGAGTTTTTTGCGGCTTCTTTACTCTGGCTTGCCAGGAGACTGACCTGTCCCGCCACAACAGCAAACCCTTTTCCTGCTTCTCCGGCTCTCGCCGCCTCGATGGAAGCATTTAAAGCCAGAAGATTGGTCTGCATGGCAATATCATCAATGGTAACAATCATCTTACTGATTTCCTGAGATGTCTTCTTTATTATACTCATGGCCGAAACCATTTCCTGCATATTCTGATTTTCCGTGGAAATATCCCGGGTAATACGCTCCATCTCCAACTGAATCTCCTTTGTCAGCTCCGCATTTTCACCGATCTGTTCTGTGATTCGGGTGACTGACTCCGACAATCTGCCGGCAATCCCAGCCTGATTTTCGGCTCCGACTGCCAAAAAGCGGGCTGATTCCGACATCTGGCTGGAACCATCGGATACCTGATTGGCTGCTTCATTTATCTCTTCAAAGCTTCTTGATATCTTTTCAGTAAAACAATGCAGGGAAGATTCAATATTTTTAAAATCGCCAATAAACTCACTGGAAAAATCCACATTGAAATTCCCGCCTGCCATCTGCTCCATCGCACAGTCAATTTCCATAATATAACACCGGATCTTTTCCATGGAAACTCTTAAGCCCTGGGCTGCCTGGCCGATCTCATCACCGGATTCGTAAGCGATCGCCGTATGTAAATTACCTTTTGCAAACTCTCCTGCTGCATTCTGAATCTCTTTTAACGGAACAGCAATTGATTTGGTCAGCCGCTTTCCCATGAGCAGTGCAATGGCAAGAGAAATCAGAGAAAAGAATGCCAGACAAACAGTGGCAAGATTTTCAACTCTCTGACTGTCTGTATATTTCGCAAGGGCAGCTTCATCCGCCTGGGCACCGGTCTTATCCAGAGCATCGGCAAGTACCTCTGAAACATCATTGAATGTAGTCTGGTAGTACTCCACCGCACCTTCTGTATCTCCCTTTTCCAGCATGGAGATCAAAACTCCGGTATCTTTCTGGAAATCAGCAAATGCCTGATCCAGTGCTTCCACTGACTGTTTATCCTTTAAATTTTCTTTAATGACAGCAATATATTTCACAATTTTTTCGAATCTGCCTTCTATTTCCTTTTTCTGCTCTGCAGTAACAGATGCATCTTCCCGGATGGCAGCCCAGAGGATTCTTTTATTAATTGTCTGTACATCCTTACGGATCTCCATCTGTTTTTTTGTGGTCTCATACTGAACACGGTAAAAAGTTGACATGTTATTACCAATGGAACGAAAACTGACCAGCGAAAATACTGAAGAAAGAAAAATAATAAAAACCAGAATCGCAAATACCCGCTTCAGCCTCGTTGAAATACTCAATTTTCCTGATTTTTTCATCTCTAGTCCCCACTTTCGATTTGTTATTGTATTTTAAATCTAATTCTATTATATCAACCCCACATCCCGATGCCAACTTAATATTCATTTAGATAAAGAGCTGTTATCTTAACAAATTGTAAGATAACAGCTCTTCTTCTTACAAATCATATTCAAAACTTACGGAACTGCTGGAAAGATCGAATATCATATTCTCTCCTTTGTACAGCAGAAACCTCCCCCGCAGCAAATGCTCTTCCTTGATAAAACGGCTCATTTCACCCAGACTGGGTGCTAACAGCTTATGAGAAAACCGTTTCTCATCCTTCCTGTTTTGATTGGAAAGAAATATTTTCAGAACATATGCTCCCTGCTTTATGATCACTGCCGTCTCTCTTTTGCTGACCACTCTGGCTCCCAAATAGGTCGCAAACCTGTATTCTTTACCCTGATACATGATTACGCTGATGCAGCCCTCAAACCGAAATCCCAGCCATGGAATTTTAGCAACAGAAACCATAACAGAAGCATTTTCAGAAAATGAATTACACTGGAGCCAAAGGTAGCTCTCCGGAAATGATTTTCCTTTATCTCCTTCTATATACCCCATCCCTCCGCCAAAGTCCACAACTGTACCGTTTAGTTTTACCTTTCCGGACAGTCTGTGTGACATGCTGATTATCTCATGTTTGCATTCCATAAAAGGCATGATCTGAAAGGGACCCATAATGGGATACCGGATCGGGGTAATGGGACCGAAGCGGATAATTCCCTTTAATGTAATGTCCTCTGTCTTTATGTTAAGCCTTACTCCCCTGCGGGAAAAAATATTGTCATCAAGTATAAGCCTTTTCTGACTCCAGTCAATAAGCAAATCCTCTTCTTTAAAATCCAGCCAGCAGGCCTGCTCATTCCATATAACCTGTATGAATGGATATATCTTTCCTGTCCCATCCATACTAAATCCGGGAATCAGCGCCAGAACCGTGTCGCAGCTCTGCATTTTAAAGTACCACCCGGCAAAGTATTTCCCCTTGTTTTTCACATCAGCCATTTATTTGAATCCTCCTGTCTCCATAATTCCATGATCTAACCTTATGGTTGCCAGATACGAGAAAACGTAATCAGGAAAATTTACGGCATATGAAATTATTATCCATCACTGCACCTGTGCAATCCGGTTCACGATGTCAATATAATCCTTGCAGTATGTCTGATAAACGGTCATTACTGCACTTCTAAAACGAACCAGCTCCGCCGGACTTAACTCTGTTACTACACATCCGGCTTTAATCAGACGTTCTCTTACATTCTCCTCCCGGACGGTAAAAATCTGGCGTTCATACGCTGCTGATTCTACTCCGCATTCTTTGATTATTTTCCTGTCCTCCTCGCTTAACCGGTCCCAGGTCGCCTGGGAAGCAAGCTGAAGCTCAGGTATCCGGCTGTGTGCATCCAGCGTAATATATTTTGCCACTTCATAATGATTCATGGTTTCATAGGACGGCCAGTTATTTTCCGCCCCATCGATATAACCGGTTTCCAACGCCGCATAAACATCGGAGTACGCCAACGGAACCGGCTTTGCCCCCAGTGCTTCTACCACAGCCGCCATCATATCGGACTTTGCAACCCGGATTCTCATTTTCCGGATGTCCTCCACACGCTCTATGGGCCGCAGCGTATTGTAAAAATGTCTCGCACCTGCATCATACCACGATAAAGCCACCGCACCGCTGCCTTTTAATTCTTCCATAAATTCATCTCCGATTGCTCCGTCAAGGACCTTCCACATATGTGTTTCATCCCGATACAGATAAGGCAGCTGCAGCACGTTGAATTTCGGATTTACATCTGTCAGAGTCATGATGGATACACGTGCAAAATCAATTCCCCCATACTGAACCTGCTCCGCTATCTCATTTTCATTTCCCATTTCCCCTCCGGTAAAGACTTTTATCTTAATTCGTCCCTCCGTTCTTTCCCATACCAGCTCCGCGAATTTTTTTGCACCTTCCGCAGTGGGATAACCGTCAGGCTGGTTATCTGCATACGTAAATACATATTCCGGAGTCTGGTCTCCTGGAGAAAAAAGAGACTCTGCCGGATTTTCTTTACTGAAAATACGGTAAGTGGAAAAAATAACCATGCCCGCCAGAAGGACCACACACCCTGTTTTTACAATACGTTTGTTCATTCCTGTACCCCCAAAACGCCTCCCCTGATCACAGGGGAAGCGTCTGATATTTTATATAGTATGATCTGATTAAGGATTAATAATACTCTGGATTTCCTTATCATCCACATTAGTCTTATCGACCAGAATAACTCCGGTATCAACAGTTTTGTCTTTTATTTCTCCGCCATCGGCAATCTGAAGAGCAGTTTTTACACCGTCATAGCCCATGTAGAACTGGCGCTGTACAACAGAAGCTACATCGTACTTTCCGCTGCGGATCATCGTCTCGATCTCTGCAGAGAAATCGAATCCGACCATGGAGATATCGTCGCGTCCGGTTTCTGTTAAACCGGTTACGAAACCTACAGTAGAACCATTGTTAGGACCAAATACTGCCTTTAAGTTAGGATAGGTTGTAATGAAGTCCTGGCAGAAACCAACTGCCTTGCTGATATCACCGTCATTTACCTTGATATCGTTGTTTAAAACCTTCCAGGACTGAGGTGCATTTGCTTCCCAGTACTCATTGAAGCCCTTTACACGGTCGTTGATTGTCTGGGAACCAGTGGAACCAACCTGAATTGCAACCTGTGCCTCTTCTGTCTCTGAAATTCCTCTGTTCTTTAAGCGGCTGATCAGTTCGTCAGCTGCTGTTTTACCAGCTTCCACGTTGTTTGTTAAAAGAGCGGCGCTGTAGTTATCGCTTTTAATCACTGTATCAACCAGTACAACGGGGATTCCTGATTTGTAAGCTTCTGTAATCGGTGCATCTAAGGAAACACTGTCAAGAGGAGCGATTACGATTCCGTCTGCCTGAGCTGATACCGCATTCTGAAGAAGTGTAAGCTGCCCTTCAATATCAGATTCCAGCGCTGTTCCAACTACTACTACATTACAGCCTAATTCCTTGCCTGCCTGCTCCGCTCCAGCCTGAAGAACGCTCCAGTACTGGTTTCCAAGTACCTTTACAATAACATAGATGGTCTTTTCGCCGGATTTTTTATCAGTTTTCGCCGCTTCTGTTGTCTTATCTCCAGATGCTGCCTGGGTGGTTTCTCCTGCTGCAGTCGTTGCTGCTGTCCCGCTTGATGAAGTGCTGCCGCAGCCAGCAAGGCCAGTCACTGCCATAGCCGCCGCTAATATAACTGCTGCTAATTTACTCTTTCTCATTTCTTTTTTCCTCCTGAAATTATATAGTTTTTATTTTTTCAAGCCAAAAAACCGCTTGAGTGCCCCTAAGTCTCCGCTCTTTTTTGCTGTCTGGGAAGCAACTGCAATCAACAGAATGATACCTACGATTACCTGCTGCCAGAACGAATTGACACCGTTTAAGTTCAGTCCGTTCCGGATCACACCCATCATCAGAGCTCCGATTACTGTATTTAAAATGGTTCCTTCTCCGCCTAAGATGGAGATTCCGCCAAGCACGGAAGCCGCAATTGCCTCCATCTCGTATCCGTTTCCGGCAGTCGGCTGTGCACTGGAGAGTCTTGATGCTACCAGGATACCGCAGATTGCAGCGGATAAACCGGAGATGCAATATGCAAACATACGGGTTTTTACCGCATTGATACCGGAAAGCTTTGCTGCCTCAAGATTGGAACCGCAGGCATAAATCTGACGTCCGATCCGCATTTTTGCAAGTACCACTCCAAGAATTAATGCATAGACCAGAGTAATGATAACGCTGTAGGGAAGACCGGTTCCGCCGATTCTTCCGCCTCCCAGAACATAGAACTGTTTCTGAACCTGCTGGGAAGGAATATTGGTTGTATAAAGAGGTGCTCCGTTAACCAGTACATTGGCCATACCGCGGTATACCCACTGGGTTGCAAGAGTTGCAACAAACGGGACTACACCAAGTATTTCAATAAAAAATCCATTCATAATACCGGTCATAATACCCATGGTCAGACAGAGTATAATGCACAGCCACAGCGGCAGTCCCTGCATTAAAAGCGCTACCATAATAATACCGGACAACGCCATGGAAGCACCTGCTGATAAATCATTTCCTCCGCATACAAGGCAGAAGGTCAGACCGCAGCCGATGATGGTATAGGTAACAATCTGCTGCAGAAGGTTCTGTAAATTAGCCGGAGCCAGAAACTTTGCCGGCTGAAGAAGTGAAAACAGAACAAACAGTCCGATCAGGATTCCGATAGAAAAGATCGCCCGGCGTGTAGCTGCATCAAGTTTTCCAAATGAGCCGGCTTTCTTCTCCTGTCCCTTTGCTTTTAAGTTCATCATTCTTAATCTCCCTTTCTATTTCCCACACCTGATAACGTAGGCGCCGGTTTTCCTTCAAGTTTGTTATAGCCAGCTGCCAGATATAAGATCTCTTCCTGGGTGGTCTCTTTTGCATTCAGTTCTCCGTTTATTTCCCCCTGGTGAATGACTAAAATACGGTCACTCATTCCAAGAATCTCAGGAAGCTCTGAAGATATCATGATAATTGATACCCCCTGGTCGCTGAGCTGGTTAAACAGCTCATACACCTCATATTTGGCGCCTACATCAATACCTCTGGTGGGTTCGTCCACAATTAAAACCTTAACATCGTTGCAAAGCCATTTTGCCAGAACCACCTTCTGCTGGTTTCCTCCTGATAAGTTGCCGCAAAGCTGATGGACGCTTGGCGTTTTTGTACGAAGACGCTTCACGTATTTCTCAGCATTTAAAAGGCCTGCCTTATCATCGATGAACCCGTAACGGGTAATGTTTGGAAGATGAGCCATATTGGTATTGTATTTAATATCCAGTCCAAGAGCCAGACCGTCTCTTTTTCTGTCTTCTGTTGCATATCCGATTCCATGTTTGATTGCCTGAATAACGGAATTAACCTTAATTGGCTTTCCTTCCATAAACAGTTCCATGGAATCCGGCTGATCTGCTCCGAAAATGCAGCGCATCAGCTCTGTTCTTCCGGCTCCCACGAGACCTGAGATTCCAAGAATCTCGCCCTTTCTCACACAGAAATAATCGGCATTGACTTTGGTTCCTCTTCTGACATTTTTTGCCTCCAGAACGATATCGCCGATTTTTCTTGTATGCTTGGGATACTTGTCATCCAGGGAACGTCCAACGATCATATTAACAAGTTCATCCATGGTAATTTCGTTTAAGTTCCTGGTTCCGATATACTGACCGTCCCGGATAATGGTAACCCGTTCACAAATCTGGTTTAATTCCGCCATACGGTGGGAGATATACACCATTCCCACACCCTTTTCCTTCAGACGTCTGATAATCCCAAACAGCTGGTCAATTTCTTTTTCCGTCAGCGTCGCTGTCGGTTCATCAAGAACCAGTATTTTCGAATTGAAGCTGATCGCTTTCGCAATTTCCACCATCTGCTGCCTGGCAATGCTTAAACTTCCAACCATTGCATAGGTGTTTATATCAATCCCAAGATCATCGAGAATCTTCTGTGCCTCCTCGTGCATCCTGCTGTCATCGATAAAGATTCCTTTTGTATGGGCTCTGCCAATGAAAATATTATCCGCAACACTTAAATGACCGCACATATTTAATTCCTGCATGATAATACTTACTCCAAGCTCATGGGCTTTGGCCACAGAATCAATGATTACTTTTTCCCCTTCGATAAAGATTTCTCCTTCATCAGCCCGGTGAACACCGGACAAAATCTTCATCAGGGTGGATTTTCCGGCACCGTTTTCACCTACCAGTCCCAAAACTTCTCCCTTATTTACAGATAAACTTACTTTATCGAGAGCTTTGACTCCAGGAAAGCTTTTGCTGATTCCGTCCATTCGAAACAATTCCTGTCCCATGCCATATCCTCCTCTCTGGTTTCTATACACTTTATGTGCCTGGGTTTATTATACGGGCTGACGGCTCCTGGATTCTATCGTAACTTTTTAGCTTTCATAGAAAATTTTTAGCTTTTTTTGTGAATGAGCATAAAAAAAACCTGCCCTCTTCCGAAGGCAGGTTTTTTTCACCAATCGATTAGGATTGAAGTTCTTTTAATTTGTTCATTCTGTATTCAGATGGATTTAAACCTTCCAGCCGTTTAAAGACCTTTGTAAAATAATTGTTATCTGCATATCCCACTCTTGCGCCGATTTCCTTTACATTTACATTGGGCTGCTCCAGCATTTTTTTAGCCTCACCCACCCGGTATTCTGTTAAGTAAGAGGTAAAGCTCTGACCAAACTGCTGCTTGAACATCTTACAGAAGTAGGGCTCGGAATAGCCGATTGCCCGGGCTGTCTCGCTCATGGAGATCTCATTCATGAAATTAGATTTAATATACTCTGAAACCATGGATGCCATGACTGAAAGGCGGCTGCTGTTTAAATCCGTTTCTTCTTCCAGCAGCTCTTTCTTTTCCTCTGCAGCTGCCTGTCCCGTCTCCATGCCAGACCCGTCCCAGTCACCGGTAATCCGGAGAGCTTCTCCCACCACACTGATCACCTCTTTCTGGGAATATGGCTTCAGTATATATTCCATGGCTCTGATTGAAATGGCCTTTTTTGCATAATCAAACCGGTCATAAGCCGTCAGGAAAATCAGACAGCACCTGGTATTTTCCCTGCGCATAATTTCTGCAGCCTGAATTCCGTTCATACCCGGCATACCTATATCCAGAATAATGATCTGTATCTCCTCTTTTCGAAAGAGTTCCACCGCTTCTAAACCATTTCTCGCTTCAAAAATCACACAATCCTCTCCGAATTTCTTTTGAAGCATTTTTTTAAGTACCATACGCTCAATCATTTCGTCTTCAACAATCATCAGCCGATACATCGTTCGTTCACCCCTTTTTCCCACCAAAAACAATGATTACCTCTGTTCCCTGATCCAACGTACTGTCAATCGTCACTTTCCCGTATTCGTAATAGGCTGAAATTCTTCTGTAAATATTCCCAAGCCCTATACCCAGACCTTTTCCTTCCGTTTCAATGGCATTCCTGATACCCGCCAGCTTGACCGGATCCATTCCTTTTCCTGTATCAGAAACCAATATATGCAATAAATCATCCTGCTTTCTTATGCAGATAAAAATGCTTCCCCCGTTCTCCTTTTCTGAGATGCCATGTATGACCGCATTCTCTAACAGTGGCTGCAGAATAAAAACAGGTACCTCCTCTTTATAAAGATCTTCCTCACAGTCAATATTCCATGTGAGTCTGTCCCCAAACCGCATTTTCTGAATATACATATAATCTCTTACCACTTTTAATTCCTGCTCCAGAGGTTCAAAGGCATTGGCAGTCCTTAAGCTGTACCTTAAAAGATTGGCAATGGATACCAGCATCTCCTCTGTAACCGGTGCCTCTTCCATCTGAGCCATACGGGTGATCATATTAAGTGTATTGAATAAAAAATGGGGATTAAGCTGGCTCTTAATCAGCTGAAGCTGTGCCATGGAAAAGCGCTTTTCCAAATCCGCCCGTTCCAGTTCGTGTCTGTAGAGTTTTTCTTCAATCTGGCGCTTTTCTTCTGTTGCTGCGATAAAATTCTTTGTGGAATGCTTCATTTTGTTAAATGCATGAACCAGCCTGCCGATCTCATCGGTTCCTTCCCAGCAGACATCCGGAGATGAAAAATCATTCTTTTCAATCCTGCCTGAAACCGTAGCAAGCTGCATCATGATTTTTACAATATTTCCAGTAAAAAGCCGGACGAATAACACAAGTATCAGAAATGCCGTTAAACTGATTGCAACTAACAGATACGGCATTCGTTTCAGCACAGGAACACGGATTTCGTAATAATCATTGCCGCTCATTAAAACGACTTTCGTCAGCCGGGAGGCGTATAGATCCAGATATTTCTGCATGCTGTAAACCTTATACAGCTCTTTTATATAATCAGGATCCCCCTGCTTCATGGTTAAAACCTTATCCCTCTGCTTTTCATAGGTCTCATATCCGTTTATGATATTCCAGGTTACACCATACCGGTCTTCTCCGATTTTGTTATATTCATAAGGCAGGCTGCTTAAATAGGCTTTCGTGTCCTGGCAGATTTTCTGATAGATCTCCAGGTTTTCCAACGTTCTGTTTGAAACCAGACTGGCAAATACCCCCCGTTCTTCTGCCATTGACTCCTGAAATTTATAGCATGCCAGATTATCATCCATAATGCCCCTTGCATCATCGATAAAAATATAGGCAACCTTCAAATTAATAAAAATGGAAAAGCCCATGATAATTCCCACGCTTCCGATAACCATATAAAGCTTCCTGTTCAGCGTCATCTGATACCAATGAGCAAGCAGCTGTTTTCCCACCTGTTTCTCCCTCCACATACTGTTTTTATGCAATAATGCTAATTAATCTTATATGCTTTGCTATATTATGTCAATATTATTCGAAAACCATTTGCATATCGTCTGCAAAGTTACTTTCTCCACAGATCATTATCAGCAGGCAGTTTCTGTCGGCAAAACTGGTATGTATGATTTTGCTTAAACTGGCTATTTAAAAAACTCCAGTTTTTCTATATGATAGATTCTAACAAAAAAACAATTGATATTTTATTTGAAAGGGTGAGGTATTATGAACAGCAAAAAAACGAAAAAATTAGTATTTGGCGCTTTAATGGCAGCACTTACCACAGCAGCTACCATGGTAATACATATACCAACTGCAATGAATGGTTATATACATCTGGGAGATGGGATGGTTTTGTTAAGCGGTATACTTCTTGGTCCCATGGCCGGCGCTGCTGCAGGGGGAATTGGATCTATGATGGCAGATTTGCTTTCAGGCTACGCATTCTATGCACCGGCTACATTTCTCATTAAAGCACTGGCCGCCTTCTCAGGCGGATATTTGTACCGCAGACTTTCACACAGCCGTATCAAAGCACGTTTACGGATACTGCCTTTCCTGACAGCAGGTATTGTGTGCAGCAGTATCGTCACAGGAGGTTATTTTATATTTGAGCTGATTGTATATAATCCAGCCTCTGCCATGATTAATGTTCCATTCAATCTGGTTCAGAATCTGTTCAGCCTGATTGTATCCGGCGCACTGCTTCCTTTTCTTCTGAGAATTCAGGATATCCGAAGCCTGGGCCTGGAAACAGATTCTAAAAGTGGTATATAAAAAAGCAAATAGCCTGCCACACAGTGTGACAGGCTATTTGTTTTTTAATCTGCCGTATGCATTTTCCCAGTATACTCCCGAAGAATTTCCACCGACTGATGAAACTTATCCAGTTCCTCGTCCGTCATATGGATCTCCAGTATATCTGCAGCACCGGTGCGGTTTAAGATCGTGGGCACTCCGGCGAATACATCCGTTTCCCCATATTCTCCTTCCAGCAGGGTAGATACCGGAATAATACGGTTTTCATCGTAAAGAATTGCCTTGATGATCCCGGCACATGCCGTTGCAATTCCATAATAGGTGGTTCCTTTTCTGTTGTAGATCTCCCAGCCCTCCAGGGTTGTCTTTTTTACAATCTCATCTAAGTTAACATCTCCGACCAGATCTTTATTATCCTGAATAATGTCATTAAATGGTTTGCCTGCTACGGTCACGGTAGACCATGGCACCATCTGGGAATCTCCGTGTTCTCCCATGGAATAGGCATAGACACTTCTGGGATCCACATTCACAAGCTCTGCTATAAAATTCTGAAGTCTGGAAGTATCTAAGGAGCTTCCGGTGCCGATTACCTGATTCTTCGGAAGGCCGGACAGCTTATAGACATAATGGGCAATGATATCAACCGGATTGGATACTACAATGAAAATTCCGTCAAAACCGCTTGCCATGACTGGGTCAACAATGGTTTTCACAATTCTGGCACTGACCTCCAGCGTATCCAGTCTGGTCTGCCCTTTCTGGGGCGGCGCTCCCGCCGTAATTACGATAATATCCACATCTGAACAGTCGGAATAGTTTGCTTTGCGCACCTTTACATTACGGTCCAGATACTTGATCGTATCCCTTAAATCAAGCACTTCTCCCAACGCTCTTTCTTCGTTGATATCGATCATTAAAATTTCATCGCATACTCCCTGGGTTACCAGACTGAATGCAGTGGAGGATCCTACCAGCCCGCATCCTGCAACGGCCACTTTTGATTTCTTGATCTTCATGTGTCATTCCCTTTCCTGATGGTTCTTATGATAACTGATATTTAAAACATAAGAATAGAGATAGTGCACACATTGGCTCTATCCCCATCTCTTTAGCGGCTTTACAGATGCTCTAAAAGTGATTCCAGCTGCTTTGCCGTTCCGTTTAATTCCTCAATGGAATTTAGTATTTTTTGAAATTCTTCCGTTTCTTTTGTGAAAATCTGATTGGATTCCGTTATACGTGTGTTAATCGTAGTAATGGATGCATTGATACTTTTCAGCACGCCGTCTATCTGACCGATGGATTCGCTGGTAGAGGCTGACATCTTTCTGATCTCTCCCGCTACTACGGAAAAACCTCTTCCTGCTTCTCCTGCCCTCGCTGCCTCAATGGCTGCATTCAGTCCCAGTAAGTTAGACTGGGTTGCAACATCCTTAACAAAGTCCAGAATGGAATCTGTATTCTTTGTACTTTCATTGGCTTCTTTTACATTAAGAGATATTTCACCATTCATTTCCTTAAGCTGTCCAATTCCCTTACTCACATCAATGGTAGATTCGGTAATCTGGCCTGCACCATCAGTCAGCCTGTTGATCAGTTCAATTAAGCTATTCCTCTTTTCCAGACTTCTTCCTAAAGTCAGGATACCGATCACCTTGTTCTTTTCCATTATAGGAACTGCATAGGATTTAAAAGGAATGCCATACACAGCTGCCGGCACATCTTTTATAATCACTCTGCCGAAATCTAATGCCTCCCTGATTGCACCTCCTGCAGGCACAACGTCGCCGGGATTAACATGGAATTTTAACTTTTTGCCATTCCAAACATTAATAAACTTCTCTGCATCGGTTAAAGCGAAGGAAACATCATCATCAAATAAATTCATTAAATATGGTATAACAGAATAAAAAGAATCCAGTATTTCATTTCCAGTCACTGAACTGCCCATCTTTCGTAATCCCCCTTTTTTATGAAATCATCCGGTTCTGCCTAACGGAGCACAGGCTGATGATTTCAAGCACATATCTTATTTTATTACATTCCCGGATTTCTGTCAATGAAACTGCTTTAAAACCGGCTCCAATTCCCGTGTTCAAATTCACCGATTCTTCCGATTTGCTCATATTCCTGAAGGTCTGAATCAAATATCTTTAAATATCTGCAGATTTCCAGAGCAAAGTCAACGAATGCGTAGCCCTGAGCCGTAATAATATGCTGATCGGTAACAACCCTGGATATCACTTCGTTCTTCCGGTTAAAGGGATCGTCACAGGATAGTATAAGAATCTTTTCCTGGGAGCAGGAGGTGGTGTAGTGATACCGGTCAAGAAGACCGGCTCTTCCCAGAAACTGGGGACCAAAACAGATGGCTCCTATGAGCTTTTTCCTGTCATCCATCTGCCTGATCAGAGGGCAGATATCGTTCTGCCCGTTATCAATGGGACCTCCGGGGATAATCAGCGCTTCCACATCATCCAGATTATCTATATCACTGATCTTCCGGTCAGGCTGATAAGTCAGCCCTGACTGTGCTGTTTTCAGTTCCAGATTCCCGGAAACTGATACAATTTCCTTTTTTCCAGTATTTCTTAATCTGTGAAGCAGCAGACTGACTTCAAAGTCAGCCATATTATTATATACATAGCATAAAATTTTACCCATATTTTCCTCTTTCACAAACCCTTCCGGACAGCTCCGACTGCACTAGGTATTATAATTCTAAAGTTCAATTTCTTCTATTGCTCTATCCAAGAATATGATTCCGTCCAGATGCTCCAGTTCATGGCTGAAGCATTTGGCCAGTTCATCTTCTCCCGTCACCATGATTTCATTCCCGTTCTCATCGAGTGCCTCGATGGTGACTTTCTGAGGGCGGATGGTCTTCACAAAACGGCCGGGGAAACTAAGACAGCCTTCGATACACTCCTGCTCCCCGCTGCATCCGATAATTCTCGGGTTAACCAGCTTTAAAAGACGATCACAATAATCTATGACTACCAGTCTCTTACAGATTCCTACCTGATTGGCCGCTATGGCAGCTCCGTTCTCTGTGTGATGCAGGGTCTCCAGCATATCATCAAGGTTCTGTCTGATTCTGTCATCGATAACCGTAACTTCTTTACAGCGTTTCCGAAGAATCTCATCATCATTATACCGCAGCTTCCTTAGAGCCATTCTTATCCCCCCTGCTTTTATCAGCTCTTGATTTTCTTTCACTTTCCTCAAATAGAAACACATCCTCAATGGGACGTTCAAAAACACTGGCAATGTCATAAGCAAGCCAGATGGAGGGTTCAAACTTCTCTGTTTCAATTGCATTGATTGCCTGCCTGGAAGTTCCTGCCAACTCGCCAAGCTGTTCCTGAGTAAGCCCCTTTTCCTCCCGCAATTGCCTGATCCGGTTTTTCATATCTGTTCCTTTCCTCTTGTCGTGTTGACCTTACATTGAGTATATGACATTTTAATTGTAAAGTCAACCTTACATAGCTGAAAAAAATTATGAAAGAAATGCAAAAAAAATCAGAAAACACCCATCTTTCGACAGGTGTATTAATTTATGCCTAGAAACAAAGTGCTTCATTTAATAAATAAGCAAAGAGAGACTTAAGCCTTGACAAAAATATAAGTTGGAAGGTTCCGCTCGTCCTGTAGTACGAACAGCAAAGGATTTAAAATTAAAAATACGAAGTCAAACTTTTTCATTTGACCGCAAAAAAACTTGCAGAAACATAGCATATAAGCCGTTTCTGCAAGTTTTTTTAAAGCACCGGATCTTCCACTTTTTTAAGGGAATGACACCCTCTCCATGGGACTGTAAACCGTCAGCTTCTCAAATCCCCTAAAGCTTCCTCCCTCTGTATTAAATTATTTCGTATCCATCTTTACTACAAATACGTATGACAAGAAGAATGACAATCCAAATGCTATGATCCATCCCATTGCTGCATATACAAAGTATGGTCCGATATAAGCCGGAATACTGAACACGCTGGACGTAATATAACCGTATAATCTTACGCCGAACGCACCAATAAATGCACTTCCAACGCAGCTGCCAATGGTAGCTGCCAAAAAACCTTTTTTATATTTCGTTAATACACCAAAGAGTGCGGGTTCTGTAATACCCAGGATACCAGATAAGACTGCTGATAAAACAATGGATTTGTCCCGCTGCGTGGTCTCTTTGAAATAACAGCCGCATGCAGCACCCACGATGGAAAGATTTGCGATGAACATCATAGGCATCAGCATATCCCACCCTTTCGTTGCAAAATTCTCCAAAGCAATGGGCGTCATGGCATGATGCATGCCCACCAGAATGGACACCGGGCGGATGAGCCCCATAACGAAACCTGCAAAAATCGGAGAAATGCCAAACAGGAAATCCAGCATACCCGCAAGTCCTTTTCCCATATAGATACCAACGGGACCAATTACAGTCAAAGTAAAAAATCCGGAAATCAGTAAGGTTAAGGTAGGGGTAACGACAGTTCTGGCAGCCTCCGGAACCACCTTATCCACCCATTTGCAGATGTAGCTTAAAGCGAAAACTCCAAATATAATGGGAATTACGGAGCCGGAATAATTGAATACCGGAACCGGAATTACTCCGGCAAACAGAAAGCTGCTGATCTCTTTTGCCTTAGCAGCGTCAACCATGGCCGGATACATGATTATGGAAGCAATTGCAGCCGCCAGGTATTGGTTTGTCTGAAATTTCCTGGCTGCAGACACTGCAATAAAGAAAGGGAGAAACGTAAACACGCCGCTGGCGAGCATGTCAATAATCTTATAAGTATCCGTTGTATTGGTGATTACTCCCAACGCAACAAGACCGCCGATCAGTCCCTTAATCATACCTGCTCCTGCAATGGCAGGTACAATGGGACCAAATACGCCTGAAACCATATCCATAAACCAAGTAATAAAGTCTTTTTTCTGTTTTTCTTCTCTTTTTACCGGTGTCTGACCCTCGTTCAGCTGAAGCATTTCCATCAGGATCTCATAATATTTATGTACGCTGGTCCCGATTACAATCTGAAGCTGGTCCTTTGCAAACTGAATGCCCATAACACCTTCTAAATTCTTAATCTCTTCCTGCTTAATCAGCTCTTTATTCTTTAAATCAAATCGGAGCCGTGTCATACAATGCCATGCATTGACTATGTTATCTTTCCCACCCACATATTCTATAATTTTAGCTGCAACTTCCTGCTTTTCCATTTTTCAATGGTACCTCCTTCAGTTTTTGATGATGTTTTAGGCACGTGCTTTGTGGTCTAAATATAGCACAGGCATATTTTTTTGTAAACCGCTCCATTTTTCAGTTTGCTTTGAGTAAAATCATTGTAAATAAAGGGTTTTATGGGTTTATAATTTAAAATTGGACTGTTTATTTTGGCGTTTTTGCAAATCAAAAAGCCAGGTTGACATCCCCCTGTGCCTGTGCTTAAATTAGACTCATACAAAACAAAAGGAGTATCTGACATGAGACAAACCATTATCACAGACATCCGCTGCTATATTACAAATCCGGAACGGCATAATCTGGTAGCTGTAAAAGTTATGACAGACCGGGGAGTTTACGGGGTTGGCTGCGGAACCTTTCAGCAGCGGCCGCTGGCAGTGAAATCTGCTGTAGAGGATTATTTAAAACCCATCCTGATAGGCCGTGATGCCAACGATATTGAGGATCTCTGGAATCTGATGATGGTCAATTCCTACTGGAGAAACGGACCGGTGTTAAATAATGCCATTTCAGGCGTTGACATGGCTCTCTGGGATATTAAGGGAAAACTGGCTGATATGCCTTTATATCAGCTTTTAGGCGGAAAATCCCGCACTGCAATCCCTGCCTATACCCATGCAGTGGCTGATTCCATGGAGGAGTTATACCAGGAGATTGAACGGATCCGCGCGGAGGGTTATCAGCATATCCGCTGCCAGCTTGGATTTTACGGGGGAATACCGGATCATCTGCAGACTCCCTTAAATCCTGTTCCCGGCACTTATTTTAATCAGGACGACTACATGCACAACACAGTGACCATGTTTTCGAAACTCCGTGAACGTTATGGCAGGGACATTCACATTCTCCATGATGTCCATGAGCGCCTTTATCCAAACCAGGCCATCCAATTTGCCAAGGAGCTGGAGCCGTTTCGCCCTTATTACATTGAGGATCTTCTTCCGCCGGACCAGAATGAATGGCTGTCCCAGTTACGAAGCCAGTCCTCTGTCCCTGTCGCAACCGGGGAGCTGTTTAATAATCCCATGGAATGGAAGCATCTGATTGTCAACCGCCAGATTGATTTTCTCCGCTGCCATGTGTCACAGCTTGGAGGAATCACACCCGCTTTAAAACTGGCCGCATTGTGTGAAGCCTTCGGTATTCGGATTGCATGGCATACTCCATCCGATATCACTCCAATCGGCATTGCTGTGAACACACATTTAAACATGCATCTGCATAATGCTGCAATTCAGGAAGACATTGAGTTAAAAGACAGGATCAAAGCCGTATTCCCAGGCTATCATCAATCCCGGGGTGGCTTTTTCTATCCGATTGAACGTCCAGGAATTGGTGTGGATATCAATGAAGAGGAAATATCCCGCTATCCGGTTATATATCGTCCCCATGAGTGGACCCAGAGCCGGATTCCGGACGGCACCCTTATCACCCCGTAATGACCCACGCTCTATGGAGGTTTGAATATGAGCTCCAGAAAAACAGAATTTATTGTCATTGATTTAATCAGTAAAATATATCAGCAAAAATTCTGGAATAACAAACTCCCCACACAGAGGGATCTGGCATCTGCTTATCAGGTATCCCGTTTTACCATACAAAAAGCGTTAAAACGCCTGGAAAGCATCGGTCTGATCTCTGTTATTCAGGGAGATGGCATCTATGTCCGGGCCCGCGCTCTGGGCAATCCCCTGGTGTATAATTCCATGATTGAAGTTCCCTATCAGGAGCTCCGCTCCAAGATGCTTTACTTAAAAAAGATAGCTCCGGACGCGAAACTGATCAGTATCTTTAATTTAAATCCCAACGAAGAAGTCTGGGAATATAAACGGCTTCGCATTGTCCGCTATGAAATAACCCAGATCGAAACAGGCTGGAGCCCCTGCCGCCTGTTTCCAGAGCTGAGCCGGGATATTATTGAAGATTCCATACAGAATCATGCATTGAAAAACAAGTACCAGATCTCTCATTTCATGACCAATTATCAACCCGATTCCCTGACCAAAGAGGAAGCAGAATTATTAGGCTGTAAAAAAGGAACTCCGGCGATGGAAATAACATCACGCGGAGTTCTCAAGGATGGGACCATATTTGTATACAGTAAAATCTGTGCAATACATTATGAGTGCACCTATATTATTCCGTTCAATAAAGAGGTTTATCTGTCCCGAAGGAAAAAAGGAAAGCAGAAATAACCGGTTTAACAGCTCTTTCCATAACTCCATGCCTCCAGTATTACAGAAAGGGGCATCCTTGTCTTTGCTGCTGTTTCTTCCGGCGTCATCCCCGACTGCAGCAGTCTGGCTATTACAGCAGACATGGCTTCTCCTATTTCCAGTATATGACGGTCCGGATCAAAAATCCGGACCGTTTTCTATCCCCAGTCCCGCTCAAAGCATGGATTATTTTGCCTTTCATGAAATTATATTTTCCATATTCCTATAGAGATTATTAAACATATTTTATTTTTGTTTGTATTATTATAGACACAAATTGAAATACGTTGTATAATCTCAATTACTATACAGGAAATGCATTTCGAATGCAGCCATTTAAAGGAGCTGACTATGAGGCAGGAAAAAGAATATAAAAGAAATATCATACTATTAATTACAGGGCGGATTGCTTCCAAGTTCGGTCTTGCCTTTTATCTGATTGTGTTACCTTTATTTATACTAAAAAGCACAGGGAACCTGGCATGGTCCGGACTTTTCTTCACATTGTCTACGACTCCTGCAATAATTGCCACCCCCTTCTTAGGACTGGCTGTCGATCGGCTTAACAGAAAAAATATAATCGTAGTATGTGATTTGCTTACATCTTTGTTGTATTTTATCTTACTTTTGACTTATGATTTAAAAGATATTTATCCTGGAATTCTATTAATCGTCACCATTGCAATTAATATTATCTCGAATATTTTTGAAATTGCATCAAAGGTTTTATTTACAGAACTTGTTTCAGCGGAAACCATTGAAAATTACAATGGAATCAAAAGTTTCGGGGATAATGCGGCATCACTCATCGCACCTGTTTTCGGAACGCTTATTTTCGGCTTATGGGGTTTTCAGCTTGTCCTGGCAATCATGGCAGTCCTTTACTTTATATCTGCGGTTCAGGAGTTTTTTATCCGATATTCTTTTTGTAAATCGGAACGTCTGGAAAATTCCCATTGGTATAAAGACTTAAAAGACGGACTCCACTTTGTCTTCCATAATAAGGAGATCCTTAACCTGTTTATTTTAGCTATGTCTTTAAATTTTTTCGTTGGGGGCAGCGAAGAAATCATGAATCCGGGCATCATCATACAGAAATATCATATATCGGAAGAATTATTCGGATTCACATCCACTTCAGCCATTATCGGAACCTTTATGGCAGGATTGTTTATATTTAAGAACAGCAAAATAAAACTACAGGATTATATGTATCATTTCATTATTATAGACAGCCTCCTCATGGCTGGAATCGGAGCACTTTCCTTCCTCTTCTATCCCATGAAACAGTTATACTTTTGCGTGTTCTTACTATTACAGTTCTTCATTGGATTTATTACTACATGTGTAAATGTGCCGCTGAGTTCGTATTTGCAGATACATACTCCCCTGGAGTACCAGGGACGTTTTTTTGCTTTACTGACATTTAGTTCAAATCTTCTGATTCCACTGGGAATCCTTTATTCCGGTTTTCTTTCGTCTGCAGCAGGACCGGATGCTGCGTACCTCGTTAATAATGTATCTGTGATATTGATCATATTAATCTTATTGATAAAAAAACGCAAAACTCTACATCATACCAATTAAGTCTGTTTATTGGTAAAAATTCCCAATCGAGAATCACAATCAATAAAAAATTCTCAAATTATATATACAAATCCAGGATTTTGTGGTAAAATTTATGTAAAATCTATCGACATTATTCTACATTTTTTACCAAATTTCAACGTTAACGGAGGACATAGTATGAAGATGGATAAAAATGACAATGTTTACAAAACACTTTCAGAAATCAATCTTTCAGATGTAATGGAAATTAGCCTGCTGCAAAAATTCCTTGATAATTTTGCAGACAGTATGAATCTTGCAAGCGTCGCAGTAGACCGGGAGGGAAATCCGGTTACAAATCCAAGCTCTTATACAAGAATCTGCGCACATTACACGCATTCCACAAAGACTGGAGATGACCGATGTGCCGCTTCCCATAAAAGAGGCGGTCAGGAAGCAGCCAGACTGGGAAGGCCCTATATCTTTAAATGCCATTCAGGCCTCATCGATTTTGCAGCCCCCATCATAGTGGAAGGCGAGCTGATCGGTACGATTCTCGGCGGACAGATTCTAAACAAGAAGCCGAATGAAGAGGAATTCAGGCGGGTAGCAAGAGAAATCGGAGTCAATGAAGATCAATACATAAATGCGCTTCATGAAGTGAACATTACTTCAGAAAAAAATATCCAGGCAGCTGCGGAAGTACTTTTTATTGTGGCCAACGCACTTTCCCAGATCGGCTATCAGAAATACAAATTAAAGTCAATGAGCAAGGATCTGGTAGATCAATTTTCAGTTATCGAGGCGACGATGGAAGAACTGGCAGCATCCTCCATACAAGTCGTTGAGAATCAGAATGAACTGAACAAAGAGATCTTAAATGTGAAACAAATATCAGAGCAGATCAACATCATCCTCAATTCAATTAAAAGCATTGCAGATCAGACGAAGCTGCTGGGTCTTAACGCTTCGATTGAAGCAGCACGCGCCGGTGAAGCGGGAAAAGGCTTTGCAGTCGTTGCCACCGAAATCCAAAAGCTTTCCCAGAATTCAAAGGATACTGCAACGAAAGTCGTTCAGCTTACCGAAGACATACAAAAATCAATTACCAAGACATTGCAGTTTTCCAATTCCACGATGAAAAACACCGAACAGCAGTCATCGGGAATCGAGGAAACAACCGCCAGTGTTGAAGAGGTTTTAGCTTTAACAAATGAATTAAATAAAATGGCAAATACGAAATAAAAAGCACCGGGAAATGGTCATCCAAACGATCATTTCCCGGTCTTTTTTCTGTTCTTCTATATCAATCTTCACTTTACCCTTTTACCGGGCTATAGTGAACCCGGACTTTAATATCCTGGTTATAATTTCCAAAACTGCTTCCGAATATGGTCAATCCGCCTGCATTTACGGCATCTTCCTTCACCTGGAATTTTAATCTGATGGGGCTGCGTTTGTCCAGTTTAAAATCATCAATGGTAACGGAAGATATCTTTAAGCCATCAATAAAGGTTCCATACTGATTGACCACAATCATCTTAAGCAGGCCATACTGATTCCAGTTGGGGAACCACCAGTCCGGAGTAAAAATCCCCGGAACATCGCCGAAATCCCCCGGACTGGTCCACGTTCCAAGTTCCACATTGTTGATGCTGATGGTAATATCGGAAGGCCAGTCATTGTTAATTCCAGGTGCTTCACTCCCGATTTCCACAGAAAATGTAATCTGGTCGATTTTTTGAAGAGGAGGCAGCAGATTGGGAATTACATATTCAACATATCCTTTGGTAAACCAGACAATGTCAGCCTGATAACGGTCCGGGTGAGCAAAATAACGGGGATCATCCACTTCTCCAATAATTGCCCGGCTGCTGGCCAGACCGCATGTGGGCAGAACCTCATAATCGGAAAAATATCCGACTTTAATGTCCGTGGTATAGGTGTTTTTCCCATCGTCACTTTGTTTCGGAGCTATATCCACCAGTAGTTTATCCACATTCACACGGCATATTTTCTGGTTCCCGTGACCATTGTGTTCTGAAATCACACAAATAAGACCGCAGTCTTCCAGTTTCTTAATATGACTGGTCAAAGCTCCATTGGTCACTCCTAAACTGGACGCCAGTTCATTCATATTCAGCTCGGTGTGCTCAATTAAAAGCTTTATAATATTAATTCTCAATTCCGATCCCAGAGCGATAAAAATCTTCAGCCCTTCCTCAACATTTTTAATATGCAGCATAACAAATCCTTTCACGCGGATGCGCAGTATACTATGAAAAACCTTCTCCTTATTCTACCTACCATCATACATGAATTCCTGTTTTCATACAATACTGTTTTTTCATAGGAACTGCGCAGCTCATTTCTCCCTGGTCCCCCATATGCACGTATTGTTATCTCCAATAGCAGTGAACGTCATCACCTGTTCTGCCCCTGTTTTTTCATTAAGCTGCTTAAAGAATACGCCATGATACTCCGAACCCTCCATATTGATGGTGACATAATCATACCGGTCACCTTTTATTTTTTTCCACGTTCCTTCCCTGTCACCTCCAATTTTTCCGTTCGCCAATAAAGTAATTGATTCCGGGCTGATCATTCCGGGTGAAGTATCCAGACCATGATTAATAAACTCATATGTGCCTGTAATATCGCTGTCCGGATAATGGCCTGCCTTTTCATTGCGGTTTTCATATACAGCCGTCACCGGCCATCCCTTTTGATTGAGAAATTGCTGGTGAACCCGGACTTCGTGATATTCCGTCCCCTGATCAAACCTCTGGTGGTAAATCAGATAATGCTGCCCGTCTTCATCAATGAATGCCGAGTTATGTCCGGCTGCTTTATACCCTGTATTGGTGCCGGCAAGCTTATAATTACCAATCAGCTTAACGCCATACTGATCATTATTCCTATAACTGTCCGCTGCATTATTCCCTGCAGCATCCAGATAAGGTCCCGTGACCTCTTTTGACCGGAACATGCGCATGTTATAGCCCCCATTGGCAGTCAGCGCTCCATATGTCTCATATAAATAATAATATCCGGCATCATCATCATAGACAATATACGGTCCTTCCCCTGACTGATGGTTTCCGCCAGCAAGGTGAATACCAAAATACCGGTCCACATAATTTCCGCTTATTTTATCAACAGAATCCGTTCCGGGATACTTGGCATCTCCTGTCTCTCTGTCCAGTTCCAGCAAATAGATTCCTCCGGACCAGGAACCATAAACCATATAGAGCCTCTGACCTTGTGCATCAAAAAACAGTGTCGGATCTATGGCGTTCGGACAATAGTTATGGTTCCATTCTTCCCCCGTAAACCACTTCGTGTTTATACCATTTTTCAATCTTCCGGAATCAATCAGTTTTTTAATATGAATGGCATCAGTATCCCACCGGGTATTTCTCTGACTATTACCATCCGGCTTTCCGTTTTTCGTAAAACCGGAATAAACGACTGTGCCGGCATAGGTATAGGGCCCTTCTATGTCCTGTGATACTGCATAACCAATACAGGAGCGGCGCCATGTGGAAGAGGCACTGTAATAAATCATATATGCCCCTTTTGTTCCGCCACCGTTATTATAATAAGGATTCCAAATCACATCCGGAGCCCATACCGCATATTTTCCACCTGCACAGTCTCCGTCATCATAACCTGCCCAGCGAAATGATTCTGCCAGATTCTCTTTTATATTCCCAAAAAGCCAGTTATCCGTTACATTCTCATAGTCTTTGCCAAGAGATTTCCAGTCCATCAGATTCTTTGATTTTGCACCGGCCAGATGGGAGCCAAAAATATAATATTCTCCATTTTTGGCCTTGATTATGGACGGATCGTGTACAGATACCCGTTTCAGTGGTTCTGATTTTTTATTTGTTTTAAATGCATTCTCTCCCCCTGCTGCAAGAGCAATACCGCCTGAAACCATCAGGACCATAACCAATACTGCAGCTGTATATTTAACTGCTTTTCTATATTTTTTTCCACTTCCCATTCATTCACCCCTTTACTGCACCGACTGTCATACCTTCGATAAAATAGTTCTGAAAGCATAAAAACACTGCCAATACCGGAAGAATTGCAAACATGGACCCTGCAATCAATAAATCGTAATTATTCCCATAAGGCGTCAGCAGGGTATTCAGACCAATAGGCAGCGTAAATTTTCCCGAATTCCGGTATACCATCATGGGCCAAAGCATGTTGTTCCACGACCCCATTGCACATAAAATTCCCATGGCTGCAAACGCCGGCTTGGTTAATGGCAGCATAATCTTAACACAGATACCAAACTCAGTGGCCCCATCGATTCGTCCGGCATCCAACAGCTCCTTTGGCAGTGATAACATGTACTGGCGGAAGAAAAAAATGGTGGATGCGCTGCATAACCCAGGAAGAATGACTCCGGCAGTCGTATCGATCAGCTTTAAATCTATCATTTCCTGATACAGTGGAAGCATCAGTATTTCAAACGGAACCATCATGGTTGCAATCACCAGAAAGAACAATACATTCTTCAGCCTGTAATTATACATAGACAGTCCATAGGCCACAAAATAGCAGATAATCAGTGTCAGTACTACTGAAAGCAGAGTCAGTACAGTGCTGTTTTTAAACCACATGAAATACTTTTTTGAATCCGCATTCCAGGAAAAAAGATAGTTATAATTGCTAAGTGACATTGTTGAAAAATCCAGGTTAATGCTGAGCCCGCGGCGGATTAACTCTCTTCCCGGCCGAAATGAGGCCAAAGCCCCTGCCACGACCGGAAACATCACCAAAATGCACAGAAATGCGAAAGATGCCGTTGATAATATGGTAAGGAGTTTTTTCTTATTATGATTCATAATTATGTTTCCTCCTTTTTAAAGGTCCCGTTCAGAATCAACTGAATCACATTAATGATAAGTGCCATCGCAAGGAGAGTCAGACCTACCGCCGAGGCATATCCCATCTGATTCTTTTCAATTCCCCTTTTATAAAGGTATCCGACAATGGTCAATCCAATATTTTTCGGTGAAGCATTTCCTGCCCATAGCATAAAACTTTCCAAAAACATAGATAGTCCTGCATAGACGCTGATGGTCAGTACATAGATTGTGGTTGGCCTCAGAAGAGGAATGGTAATATAACGGAATTTGTTCCATGCAGATGCTCCGTCTATGGATGCAGATTCGTACAGGGTGGTATCAATGCTTTTGAGACCGGATAAGAAATACAGCATATTCACGCCGGTCCACCTCCAGCAGCAAAGGATTAAGAGTGCAAACATTGCAGAACTTTTTTCTTTCAGCCAGGGAATCGGTGTCTTCCCCAGAATGCTTAGAAAAACATTCATCTGACCCGTTGGAAGTTCTGAAAACATCAGGCGGAATAACGTACCGGAAATTACGACTGAGGTAAGGGCAGGCAGGTATAAAGCCCCTTTCCAGAATCCTTTTGCCCTGACCAGATTACTGTCCATCAAAACAGCATACATCATGGGAAAAGGAATCAGTAATACAATAGAAAAAAACATATAAGTAAGGCTGTTTTTAACAGCTGTATGAAACGTAGCATCTCTCAGCAGTTTCCCATAATTTGCAAACCCAGTCCATTCAATCTGTCCCGGTAGAATAGTTTGAAAACTCATTTTAACCGTACTGAACAGAGGATAAATCCAGAATACCGTAAAACTTAATATAAATGGCAGCACAAAAATAAAAGGAGCTGCTTTTTGCGAATAGAAAATCCGTTTTATTTTCATTCATTCCCCTCCACTGTATAGCCAGCTACTGTTCCAATTCCAGATATTCCTGGGCTTCCTTTAAAGCCTCATCCACGTCTTTACCGTCCTCCAGAACCTCGTTTAAGGTAGTCGTACAGAAATAATCATTGATGGAAGGAGTCATCTTCGTAATGCTTAAGGTATTAATTTCTGATTTAACCTCATTTAGAACGTCAAAAGGATTTGTCTTAAAAAAGCTGATATATTTATTTGAAGAATCCTTCGTTACCGTATCATCCGTCCATAGTTTGGTATTGCATACATCAAAACCAAGCTGCTCCCAAATCTGACGGCTTCCTTCTGCAGAACACTTTGCATATGTAATAAAATCTGCTGCCAGTTCCGGTTCCGAAGATTGTTTTGTCACTACCGTTCCAGTTCCTCCGATGCCCACAGAGCGGCTCTGTCCATCCTTAAATACCGGCAATGGTGCCATGGCTATCTTACCTTTCATATCCGGCATATAATTTAAAAAGCGGCTCATATACCATAATGCTTTGGGGAAGGAAGCGATATTTCCGTCCAGTATATTCTGGAACCCTTCTTCCAGATCCACATGCCCGGCCGGTGAGATCATGGCAATCCCGTCTGTCAGCCAGGTCTGCTGCATGGTGAGCATATTTTTCACGGACTCCAGTTCTACGTTCAGGGTACCATCCTTGCCCGCTGCCCAGTCTTCTCCATATTCAGACATTGCAATAGACATCCAGTCAATACCTCCGGTATCTACACTGGTCATTTTTACTTTTCCATCTGAGGCCTCTTTTAATTTTCTTCCGGCTTCCGTATAGTCATCCCATGTCTTTATTTTTGTATAATCAATTCCGTACTGATCCAGTATTTCCGTATTGTAATACATGACAGTCGCTCCTACATGGGTCGGCGCACCATAATAGCTCCCATCTTTTGAATAAACATCTAATCTGGATTGCACCAGATCACCCTGATATGGTTTTATTGCATCGTTCAACGGATAAAGCTGTATATCTCCCTGAAGGAAGTTGGGAAACTGACCAATCTCCACATCACAGAGATCCGGCGCTCCCTGCCCGGTCTGTAATGCCATAATCAGCTTATTATGCATATCGGCAAACGGATAAGTTGTAAAGGTAATCTGAATCTGCCGGTCCGGATTCTCTTTATTCCATCTTTCCAGCATATCCGCATAAAATGTATTATGCAGCTCAACAAACGACCACATATTCAGGTGTGTACCGGAATCCGGTCCCACTGTATTCACTACTTCTTTTTTGTCATCTGCAGCAGACTCCTTTGCATCAGCTTTTGAATCTGTTCCTGCTGCGGAACTGCATCCGGTTAAAACCATTGCCGCTGTTACGGCACCAGCCAGAAAAATTGATAATTTACGCTTCATATTGTTTCTCCTTTACATTATATTGAATTAATTTAGTTTTTTCTAAATATTCGGGCAAAAAATTACACACCAAAAGAAAACACCGGTTCCCCTTCTTCACTCCACTTCACTTGCATGATCATTGTATGACGATTGGGATCATACAGAGGGTTTCCCTCTATTTCACCATACTCTCTTCCATGATAAATACAATAATCAGCCTCCTCCTCTTCTCCTTTTACAAAAGAATTATGGCCAGGTCCATAGATGTGCTTTGTTTCATCCGTTGTTAAAACAGGCTTCCGGCATTTCTTCCATGCGTGTGGATCCATTACGTCCTCAGTCTCATCAATGGTTAACATACCCATGCAGTAATTGCTTCCCGTATCACTGGCAGAGTAGGTCAGATAGATCCGCCCGCCGTGCTTTAAAACCGCTGGTCCCTCATTTACCCAGAAACCTCTCCGCTCCCAGTCATAATCCGGAGTGGACAAAAGAATATGTTCTCCTGACAATTTCCAGGGTGTCTCCATCTTAGACAGATACAGCTGGGATATCTTTTTTCCAGTGCCGGTTTTCTCTGCCCAGACCAGATAGGATTCCTTTTTATGCTGGAAAACAGTAGCATCCAGTGAAAAATCCTGAAATGTAAAGGGATCCTCATCCGATACATTCATTCTGCCCAGTTCTCTCCACTGATCTGTTACGGGATCCGGACCTGTACACTGCAGCACATAAGGCCTGATCTTCCACTTGTTCTCTGTTTCTCCGGCTGCATAATAGATGTACCAGCAGTCATTTAAGTAATGAATCTCCGGCGCCCATATATGGCTGCCCTGCTCCCCGCTTTCATGTTTATACCATATCACATGCTCTTTTGCAGTCTGTAAGCCCTTAACCGTATCTGCGCTGCGCAAAATAATTCTGTCATACTCCGGTACTGAAGCTGTGAAATAATAAGTTCCGTCTTCATGCCGGCATATAAATGGATCCGCACGCTGACGTATAAACGGGGTGTTAAACTCGATATCTGATGCATTTGGTCTTTTCATACACTAATCTCTGCTCTCGCTTTCTATTTTTGTGTATATTATACAACATAATTCACCTGAGCTCAAGTATCATTTTAGATATATGTTAATTATTTTTGTTTTATCTAAATATAGCAATTTTTATATGAAACAGAAACACCGGAAAATGGCTGCTGCAAACAGGATTTTCACCCAATCTGCAGCAGCCATTTATTTACGGTTTTTATTGTCTTTTCCCCCCATATCCCCTCGCTTTAATTCTCCTTTACACCAAGTTTATTGTGCACTGATGGTATCTACAATAGACATATTGCGAATACGCTTTGCCGGGCCTTGCACGGCTAAAAAAACAGATAAAATAACAATTACAATTATGATGAGTATTTCTGTTATTGGAATATTCCATTGGTCGCCCCAATGAAATGTCACCATCCTCGCATACAAAAACTTGTTCAGCAATAAACCGGCAATAACTCCGCAGATGCTCCCGGTGCTCGCATAGGTTAAGGTTTCTGCAATAATCATTTTAATTAACTGCCGATTACTTAAACCAATGGCGCGAAATGCACCATACTGTTTCATACGGGCTGAAACACTCATTGCAATGCTATTTATTATGTTGAAAATGGTAATTATCGCAATTAACGTCATAAAGCCATAGATAAACAAGCCGAACGAGTAATAAGAGCCTATTACACTACGATTGCCAGACCGTTCATCGGAAAAAGTAACTTCTGCACCAGCCAATCTATGAATTTCATCAACATCGGACTCCCTTGCATTCTTAGACAACTGCAAATCAATAATTGTGTAATTCATTTGCCCTGTCAGCTGCCGGAATGTATTCTCAGAACAGATTATCGTTCCGACGCCCGGAGCACTGTCAAAAGGACTGGAAGAGAGCGTACCGGCAATTCTAATATTTGCAGAGTTATTTCCTGTATGAAGTGTGACCGTATCCCCGGTCTTAGCGATATTTTGCCGGTCAAAAACAATCAGTCCAGTATTACCCCCTCGCTGAACCTCATCTATAAAACCATCTAATAAATAAGCCTTTGCCCACTTAAATTGATTTTCCTCATAAGAAATCAGATCAATCATTTTATCTTCCCCGTTTACTGTGACAGGCACGTTGTAAGCAAACATTCGTCCATATGCCCGTCTGACCGCTGGATTTCTCTGAAATTTTTCTAACAAAGTGCTGTCAATGGAACAGGTATTATCAGGGCTTGCAATGGATAAATCCGGTGTCCAGGGCTTTAAGGGAGTGATCGAATGGTTCATAAAATCAATCGTAACTGAAAACGAAAGAAAAAGTATAATGCTGAGAGAAAAGGAGCCTACCATTAAAGCAAAATTTTTTTTACTTGATTTCGCGTGATGGATACCAAGTGACGTCTCTATTTTAAAAAACGTGGTGCCGGCGGCTCTGCGCACAGGGCGTAATTCATTTGCATTTCCTGATACAGCTGCTAATGGGGAAACTCCTGCTGCCCTTTTTGCAGGAGAACGGGCAGCAAGAAGAACTGTCAGGACACCCACACAGATACCAGCAAAGATGCTTGGCAAGCTTATTCCCAAAACAGCCATTCCTGAAAAATACTCCGGACTGAGATAACGCAGCATAGCACATAAAACCCAGATTACAACCATTCCCATTGAAACGCCCAACGGAATCGCGATCTTACACCAGCCAAGAGCTTCCTTTATGACAAACCGCATAACCTGCTTTGGGGTCGCGCCGATACAACGCATCATGCCAAAAAATTCCGTACGCTGGGCAACATCACTGTTTAAGCTGCTTGCAATCATCATTATGCCAGCAAGTAATACCAGTATAAACAAAACAGTAGCTGAACCATATATTTGCAGCATGAAGGAATTACCGCTTTGGCCAAGTAAGCCGAGGAGTTTTGTGTTTTCAGAAACCTGGTTATCCGATAATCCAAACTGAGATTTCATATCATTGATCGTATTTTTTATATTACAATGTGTGGAAAACTGCACGTAATAGATACTATTATAATCGGCAGGCTCACCAGTTGTAATTCCAGGATATATGGAACGAAATTCATTGGTTGTCAAAAAAATGCCGAAGAAATCTTCTTTCATTGTTTCGGTGAAATTTTTTGAAAAGCCGGAAATAGTAAATTGCAGACTTGTTCCATTAGGCGTATCTACTGTAATCTGATCTCCGATTTGCAGCCCCAGCATGGTCTTTGCGCTTTTAGTTATCATGGCCTCATTGTCCTTTTGAGGAAACACGCCTTCCTCAATGATACCGGTCTGCATTTGCGTAGTCCAGCTTTCTTCACTTCCGCAAAAGACAGCATTCTTGCCCGATAAAGTATAACCCTGATCCCCACCATAATTGAGAACACCATACCAGGAAGAAGCTATTACCTCCGGACGCGTCGAAATCAGCTTTGCCTCATCATCACTTATGCCCTTAAACGCTACATGCCAATTTCCATCGTCTATATGCGCCTGCATGATTTGACTACGTATAAACATATCAGCCATACCAAAGATAACCGCAACTAAAAATACAGACAAAACAATACAGAATACAGACATTCTCTTTTGCCTTTTATGAACTTTGGACGAGATAGTGACAAGGTCAAGATAACTTTTCATTCTCTTTTCCTCCCCAGTCCGTAAGTACACCATCCGACACACGCAGCACACGGTCGGCAGAGACGGTCAGATTATTATTATGAGTAATCATTAAAATAGTCTGTTGATAGAGACGTGAAGCCTTGACCAGCAAATCTACCACATCCTGACTGTTTTTACTGTCTAAATTTCCAGTCGGCTCATCAGCAAGTATTAATTTCGGTCTTGTGATAAGCGCCCGACCAATCGCTACCCTCTGCTGCTGTCCACCGGATAATTGATTTGGCAAGTGATGACGGCGTTCTTTTAGTCCTAAGACCTCCAGGATTTCATTCACTGCCGATAGTTCCGGTTTCCGGTAATCCAGTAGAATTGGAAACATGATATTTTCCTCTACATTCAATTCCGCAATTAGCTGAAACGATTGAAATACAAAGCCAATATTACGCCTCCTGAAAATGGTACGCTGTTCTTCCTTCATGGAAAACAGATCTTTTCCTGCCATGCAGATGTGTCCGGAGGTAGGGGTATCCAAGGCTCCAAGGCAATTTAACAACGTACTTTTACCTGAACCAGATTCTCCGACTACCGCTGCAAATTCTCCCTGTTCCAATGTAAAAGAAACATCTTTTAAGGCATTTACCTGATTTTCACCTTTCCCGTAAATTTTTGTTAAATGCTGTACGTTTAATATTTCCATTTAAATACCACCTTTCCCGTAAAGGATAGCAGGGACACCTTACAATCCAGTGAATAACAGCTTACATTTCCGTAAGGAATGAAAGGGTAAATACAGTTCCTTCTTGCAAAGCACTTTGAACAGAGATCATACCGCCTTGCCCCTCAACAATGGATTTCGTCAGTGACAGACCCAGGCCCACGCCCTGTGTATCCAAAGATTTTTTACTACGGTAAAAGCGTTTGAAAATATGATGTAAATCCTCTGTGAGAATTCCAGTACCATTATCGGATATAGAAATACGGATCATTACAGGAGTCTTCTTCCACGAAATATGTATTTTGCCTCCGGAATGGGTATGATCCAAAACATTTTTAACGATATTTCCAACTGCTTCGCTGGTCCATTGCTTATCACAAACGAAAGCCTCTTCTGATGATTTATCTATAATAATTTCTTTTCCCTCACTCGCAGCCCGTGTAGTCAATTCACCAATGGCCCGGGAAACTAATTCTGATACACTGCAGCTTTCCTTTTCAAAGACAACACTGCCAGCATCCAAACGGGTGATTTTTAGCATGGATAGAATCAGCTGTTCCATACGTTTCAGCGCCAAACCTGTCTTTTCGGAATATTTTTTCACTGTTTCAATATTATCCGGTTCATCGGAAATGATTTCGTAATACATGGTAAGAGCGGCGAGCGGTGTTTTAAGCTGATGAGATATATCTGAGATTGTATTTTTTAAAAACTCTTTTGTTTTATTTCCTGTTTCATTTTTAGATTGTAATATCATGGAAAGCTGTTCTACAGAAGCGAAAAGATGATAGATCGTTCCCTCATTCATTTGCGGCATATGGCAGGAAAAATCCCCCTCAGTAAAGCAGTTAATCACCTCTGCCGCCTGCAGATAAAGCTGTTCCCTTATCCATAGGAATCTAAATATGCCACTCAAAAGCAATATAGACAGAAGTCCCCCTATAATGAGCATGGAATACCCTGATACATGTTGAAACTCAGCAATAAAAGGAAGAAACCTTATTGCGGTATGTTTTGTTACACCAATTTTATAAAGGAAATCCGTTCCATCCTGGCTGCCTGCTGAACTCGTGATGGCTTTCGCGATCACATCTTTTGAAACCCCCTGGTCCAAGAGAGAAGTAACAACCGCATTATTATGAAATAAAAATAAGTTCTGTACGATTTTTATCTGTGCTTCATACAATCCCACACCGCACAGAATAACCACAAAGATGAAAAAAAGAAGAAAAATGCCAAAATCTCTTACCTGTTTATCACGAAAGATATTCATACAGATACCTCATTCCATTGATAACCGAATCCCCGAACCGTTATCAAATGTTCGGGTTTGGATGGGTCAGCTTCAATTTTCTCACGGAGCCGCCTTACATAAACAGATAGAGTATTATCGTCTACAAAATCACCTGTACTGTCCCATAATTCATTTAAAATGCTGCTGCGTGTTGTTACCCGGTCTGCATTTCTCACAAGCAGGCAAAGAAGACGGTATTCTGCACTTGTTAAATCCAGCGTTCTTCCTCTCAGCTGTACACGGCTTCCCAACAGATCTATCAATATATCACCACGTTCAATTACGGTATGATTGTTTTTATTGGTATTTCCAGTCCGACGCAGCAGTGCACGAATTCGGGAACACAATTCTCCTAACTTAAACGGCTTTGTTACATAATCATCACCACCGCTGTCTAACCCTCTGATGATATTAACTTCTTCATCAGATGCAGTTAAAAATATAATCGGTATCTGATTCCCCTGTTTCCTTACTTTTTCACAAACTTCAAAGCCTGTTCCATCGGGTAGAGTCACATCAAGAATTAATAAATCATATGTGTTAATTTGAGGAAGATGGCTCAGTGCTTCTTTCATTGTACGTACAAGGTCGACTTCGAATCCATTACGCTTTAATATGTATTTCAAGCCGTCCACTAAACTGATATCATCTTCTAAAAGTAAAATTCTGTTGCTCATTATCTGACCTCCAAGTACTGCAACGGTTTTTTCAGGCTGGTTCCAGTATTAGTTATACCTTATGTTACCTGATGTTTCAATACGGAAAGGGGACTTCTAGCTGATTATTATGCGGTTGGGGGGAGAATAACAATGTAAAAGAACAGGCAGAATCTCAGAAATGATATCAGGATTGTATTAACCGTTCATTTGATGTAAGATAATACAGCACAACCGTTTATCATACAAAGCATTTAAGTAAATATGACAGAGGAACAGAACCAATATGACAAACCAGAAAGAAAACAGGAACAGCATTATCAAACAGGGCAGCATTTTAGCTGCTGCATCAATTACCGTTCGCTTTATCGGGTTAATTTACAGAATACCCATGGCTAATATCATCGGTGAAAAATCGATGGGCATTTATTCTGCCGCTTTTGAAATATATAATATTATACTTATTCTTTCTTCATACAGCATGCCGTTAGCTGTCTCAAAATTAATATCCGAAAAGCTGATACAGAAAAGATATAAAAACGCTAACGTTTATCTTTTAAACTGTCTTATTTTTTCAATCGTTGTCGGCTTAACGGCAAGTCTGTTTTTATACTGCAATGCTTATTGGATTGAAAGTAATCTGTTAAACAAATATACCGGAGTATCAAAATCTCTGAAAATATTAGCTCCAACTATATTTATCGTATCCGTTATGGGCGTGTTCAGAGGTTTTTTTCAGGGAAAACGCACCATGGTCCCAACAGCAGTTTCCCAGGTAATCGAACAGATCATAAACGCTGTTGTCAGTATTGCTGCTGCCAGCTATTTAATCAGATTAAACAGTAACTCCGATGAAGCGGCTGCATGGGGGGCTGCCGGAGGCACACTGGGAACCTGTATCGGAGCATTATCCGGATTGCTGTTTCTTATATTTATATTTATTTTGTATTCTCCAAATATACGAAAACAGCTGAAAAAATACAACGCGGAACAGACAGACCGTATTAAAATCATCTATCAATCCATTTTCATAACAGTAATTCCTATTATATTAAGTCAGACTGTATATCAGGTAAATGGCGTCATTGATATATCACTGTTTAATAATATACTTGGCCGTAAGGGCTTTTCGGAATCTGATATCAGTATCCTGCAGGGGAACTACAGCACATTGTATAAGCTGTTAATCAGTGTTCCTATTGCGATTTCCAGTTCCTTTGGAGGTTCCATGATTCCAAGTATTGTAAGCTCACATACCAATAAAAAATACAAAGAAACAAGGAAGAAAATATCAAGTGCAATCCTTTTCAATATGAATATTGCCTTTCCAAGTGCAATTGGATTAATGGTCTTGGGAAAGCCGGTTTTAAGTATTCTGTTTCCCAGATACAACGTTGAATTAGGCGGCAATTTATTGCTTACCGGTGCAGCCGCCATTCTCTTTTATGCTTATTCCACGATAACCAGTTCCACCTTACAGGGAATTAATAAGATGAAGATTCCAGTTATAAATTCAGCAGCCGGCCTGTTTATTCATATTGGCGTGGTCTATATCTGTTTAAATCATTTAAATCTGGGGATATATTCATTGATCATCGGTAATATCATTCTCCCCTTCATCGTGATGATTTTAAATAGCTTCGCTTTGAAAAAATATTTATGCTACAGGGAAAACAAAACGAAGATCTTCCTGAAGCCGTTCCTATGTTCCATGATAATGGGAGTGGTTTGCTTTGCTGTCTATCATGGGATTTACTTCATTATTAAAAGCAATTCTTTATCCGTGCTCATTGCAATCCTTGCATCTGTTTTCGCGTATTTTTATTTAATCTTAAAATTGGGGGGAATCAGTGGAGATGAATTAACAGAATTTCCTGCCGGCCGTACGTTATATCGGGTCGCCGACCAGCTTCATTTAATTAATTAAGATGACATGGACAGAGGAATACTGCGGCAGACCGTTTTATCCAATCTGCCGCAGTTATGGATTACAGCATACTACCTGCTACCTGTTTTAATATCTCGTCACTTGCTTCGTTAATGGACAGTTTACTGGTATCGATGATTATATCCGGATCTTTTGGGATGTCGTTTCAAATTGATCAGGATCCATACGTTTTATGGGATCGATGACCAGAAAGGGAGGTTCTTCTATTAATAAACTGCCATTAGGCGGACCGGCTGGTTTCTCAATTTCAGGATAGAACTTTTCAATTTTCGTACGGGAAATGTCATAATAATAAGGATTTATTTCTGAGTATTTTACCCTTAATTTCTCAATAATTTTTAAAATCAGGATATCCTTGTCAAAACTCATCTCCTCTGCAAAAGTGCTTTCAATTATCCGGTGAATACAGTCTATAAGTTCTTTGCAGTCAAATGGTATCATGGGCCACTGCATGACAAATCTCAGTGCCAGCTGATAAGCATAGGATTGGTTCCCCAGAGATAAACCGACAGATATTCATCCGCATACTGAATGGTTGCCGGACTTGCGCCAAATGCCATTAGGACAGGTACTTTCGTTAGCTGAAAAACAGCTGTCAATGTAATTGAAATAAGAATCAGGCACATATAGCCGCTGCCTAAGATCTCTTCTGCCTGCTTCCTGTTTCCTTTTCCAAGCTGTATTGACGCAAGTGTTGCACCACTCGGTCCAATCAATTGTGCAAATGCAGATATCAGGATCAAAACAGGAAAGCATACTCCGACTCCAGCCAGCGCCATATCGCCCACATGGGCAATTCTGCTGATAAAAATCCTGTCTACAATATTGTAAAACACATTTATCATCTGGGCGATAATCGCCGGTATTGCAAGCGTAGCAATGAGCCGGGGAACCGATTCCATTTCCAACTTATCCTTTTTAGCAAGATCATCCATTCTTTATTCCTCAAAACAAGCCATTATTGTTCCGCCAACAGGCACACTTATCTCACCTATATAATCCTGGCATCTTATCTTCTCCATACAGTGTCCTTTGCAATTTCTGATTTCCATTACGCAGGACTCATGATTAACCGATTTTATAATAAGGCTATGATCATAAGTGCCATTGAAAACCAGACTGTTTTTACTTAATTCAACACAATTACAATGAGGCAATAAGAAAATATATTCCTGATCCTTTCCATTAATCAGCATTGCCGTATTATCTGGATTTAATGGAATTCTGTAATTCTTAAAATCCTCAATATGATCCATATATAAATTGTTATAATACTTGATAGCTGTGCTGACATCGTCCTGCAGTTTTTCAAAATTCACGCCATATGCCGGTACTCCTGCTGCAAGCATTTTTATAATGGAACATGCGACATCTTCGTCCCTGTCTTCCTCTGTAAAAGTTTGATAATCGTTTAGTGCAAACGGTGTATAGGATTGAATGTGGAGGGTACGCTGATAATTTGTTTCAATATCGAACGGAGAATCTCCTGCTCTCATCAGATTGCCGTACTGCATGTGAAAGAGTGTTCCATAGTTCTGCTTCAGTTCCACGATATGATCAGGTTTGATTTTCTTCATCTTCTTGTCAATCAGTTTCAATGTTTTTTCCAAACCTTCAATCATGGAAAACGGGATCCCCATGTTCGTCTGAAATTAAATAGTCACGGTATTTTTCAAAAGCGTTTGATTTGCCAGCCACTGCATGAGGTGCACACCAGATAATGGGTCTGGCTCCAAATTGATGTGCCTGTTCAACCAGACCTTTCATATCAGGAATTTTGTTCTCATCCGGCTCCCAATCTCCGATATTCATGTCAACGGAATATACTCACAATCCATATTTTCATACATGCGGCCAGTGTGAAGAACTCCGGTATTTCCAAAAAGGGCTTCGCCCTGGCGGAGATGATACACCTTATTATTAATCTCATATAACATCTGGCCTTCTGTGATTAACGTAAGTTCTATTTCCGGATGCCAATGCCACAGGAATGAATTGGAATCATACTTTGACAATTTTTCATTACTAATTAGTAATGGAAATTGAAAGTTTCCATGTTCCTTTAGTTCTTTTTGAAACTGATTCGTTAAAATCTGCATACACATATCCCCCTGTAAATGTAAATCGCTTAATTTTATATAAATAAATAATAACAATCACTATTTTACATATATGCATAAATACAGTTTTAATTATATCCCAAGGTGCTGCTGATAACAACTCCTGCGATTTAATGAGACAGCCCTTTATTTTAGAATTCTTTCCCGTATTGTTTTCTTGTTTGCCGAATGCGTTCGTACAATTCTATAAGCTCTCTTTCAACTTCAGCCTTTTTCCCCCTCTGAAATATATTAAGCTTCATATTTATTGTTTCAAGTTCTTTTATTCGCTCCCGCAGCGAGTTCATCACATCGGTAAACTCCTGCTCTAAACGCTGTCTCTCTTCCGCTTTTAAACGAGCCTCTTCTTTTTCACGTTCCCTTTCAAGGCGCTTCTCATTTGCTAATTCGCGGCATGAATATGCTTTATCGCCAGAATCTTTATATTCCTTTAGATCATCAAACACGGAAGCAGCCTCTAAATATTCTGTCTCAGTCAGAGCAGCCTGCATTTTTAACAATCCCTCTTGATAAATGCCTTCGATCCGCTCATTCTCCATCCGAACCTTTATTCTCTGATTATAATCTTCAAGCGTTATTTTATAACTGTCATCAGCAAATCGAACCGCTTTCTGGTAATCCGGATATTCGTCCAGTGGTTTGTCATTTAAGATAATCTCTTCCGGACTGCGCAGCTTCAGCCAAACCAGAAGTTTATAGAAATACGCCTGTGAGTTTCTTGGCTCTAAGTCTAAAATCCGGTCACAATACTCATCGGCTGATTCAAAATTTCCGTCTTCAAGGAAAAGGCTGACACGGTCTAATAACTGAGTTACTCCAGGTGCCATATATGGTACATCCACATTAGCCTGTGAATGACTGACAGGCTTCTCCGCTGATGCAGACAGCACTTTCTTTATTCCCCTTATTAAATCCTGGATAAAGCCGATCTTTGACATATCCTGACTTTGAAGCATAGACAATTCTTCAGGCAGATCGTATGCATCCATATCGCTGTAACAGGGAATCAAAAGCCTGCTTCTATCGTCTTTTGATAACGTCAGATAACGGCTCCATTCATTTTTAACCCATATAGCATTAAAATGTTCCTGCTTTGTGCCAATTACCACCATTACCTTAGCGCTGTTTAAAGCTGCGAATATGTATGGCTCATACTCCTGACCGAGTTTATCCTCTAAAGTAATCCGGGAGAAAAACACTTTATATCCTTCGTTTGTTAACTGATAGTAGACATCTTGCGCCATTGTGCTGTCTTTTGTGCGGCTTCCGCCATCTGTGGTTTCCTTATAACATATGAAAACATCATATGGTTCCTCTTTTGCAGATATGGTTAGAATACTCTTTTGAATGCCGGCAATATGCTTTGCTTCTGACTCATACAGATTTTTTGTATATGCATCCTCTGCATTTTCAATTGCAGAAAGATAATCCCCATCTGTCAGAATGGACTCTCTTTGTACACGATGGCAGGTGGGAATGCGCTCATTGGACTGTGGGTCTTCCACATATTCGATTCCATACTTTGACAGCACAAGGCCCCAATGGGCTTCTGCTGATGAGGCGTCAATATTAAGGATGTTCTCATACGCCGACACCGCCTTATCAAAGTCATTCTGACGTCTGAAATGGTTGGCACGGTTATAAAGGTTTGTTATTTGTTCATCAGCCGCTTTGGGCAAAGTCATTGTGCTGCCGCAATGATCACAGGTTCCGTATGTTTGATTTGGGGCTGCTTCAATATCACCGCCGCACATTTTACATTTTAATACTGCCATAGTTGGCCTCCTCAATTATACGTTATTTCATTGTTTTACATTTTCTGTTACGTTCAGCGATCAGCTGCTGCAGTTCCCCACAAACGGATACCATTGCAGATGAATCGCAGGAAGCTGCCGCATCGGAAAGACCGGTAACTTTCATTTCGATCTCGTTCTCAATTGCCGAAAGCTGGGGGCTGCTCATTGGATCGCTGTAGCGAATTGCTTCTGCAAGGTGTTTCAATGACTTTTTTGCATCTTCATCTGCAGTTTTGCCAACCAGACTTTCTATATCTGCCTGCAGCGACTTAATGTAAGAAACTTTTTCTTTCACCTTCTCATCAATACGCTCAATCTCATCTGTTGCAATGTCAGCTGCAATTAAGCCGATCAGGCAGGCGCCAAAGAGAACCGCATTCAGTATAATTCCATACCGGAAAGGAATAGATGGCAAAACCATCTCCAGCAAACCGATAATCAGCTGTGCGATCAGATAACTCCACGAAAGAGTAAGCAGGGGTACTCCATAGACTTTGCTTTTTAGTCTCTCTCGCCCCAGCGTATAAAATCCAACACCTGCAGTCAATAAAATCGCTGCCATGGAAAAGCAGTATCCTGTCCAGAACATTCCTCCCCGGCTGATCGGCAGCAAAAAAGCAATTATGTTATAAACAGCGAGTATAATAAATACCATTATCAGGGATAGCCCCTTGTTTTTTGAGATATTCATGTTGCGTCCTCCTTATGTATTGGCCGCCAATCACAGGCTGCTTAATAGTTTTTTCTTTTCTTCATCAAATTCCTCATCAGACAGCATTCCGGTTTCTTTCATTAGTTTCAGCTTTTCCAGCTTTTGTTTAAACGCGGTCATGTCATCTGAATCTGTGGGTGTTGGAGTAGTTGCAGGCGTCTTTAGATCCGCAGGGTTAACGGCATCTGTGGTAATACCTGCAACCATGGCGCCCAGGCCTCCTGCAATCCCTCCCATCATCCCAAGCCCAATCCCGGCACTGGACAAATTGCCTGTTCCTTCATTCTGAGCAACCTTTTCAGCCACATCATATGCCCGTTCAGCCTGATAGGTATACCCTTCCTGCGCTCGTTTCTGAGCCATTGCGGCAGATTCAATTACCATTTTCTGCGCACTTGTCTGCTGGTCGATAATCCCCACTTTCTGCCTTAATTGTGCGTTTGCAACATCGGCATATTGACGGATATGTATATCCTTAAAGGACTCATATGCTTTATCCCCATCGGGTTTAACAATGGTTGTGACGAAAAAGCGTTCCAGGGACAGACCATAATCAGCAAAATCAGGAATGAGTTGTTTATGTAAATTCGCAGAGAGTTCCCCCATATGAGAATCAACTTCAAAGATTCCGAATTCGCTGCTCTGCATCGTCTGAGCCAGATACGGCTTCACTCTTGCCATAAGAAAAACACGAAACATCTGGGTAAGCCCTGTTTTATCAAGAGATCTTTCTGTTCCAAGTAGTTTCAACAGTAATTTTCTGGAATCTTCAACCCGTAAAGACATCTCACCCGATGCTCCAATTTTTAGCGGAAATTTATAAGCCGGCTCCATGTATTGAACCTGACTGTCAGTTCCCCATTTTATTGACATTTGCTCGGTTTTATTAATGAAATAGACCTGACAATGAAAAGGCGTCTGATCATTTGTAGGTTTACTTAAGAACTTCCTTATCAAGGGAATGTTTTGTGTTTCAAGCGTATGGCGTCCAGGACCAAATAAGTCCAGCGCCTGACCATTCATGAAAAATATCGCTTCCTGAGACTCGTGGACAATCAGCTGCGTTCCCGTGTTAAAATCTTCCACATCCGATTTCCAGATAAAGGTGCTGTTATCTCCCTCATACTTGACAATTTTAAATATATCTGCCATTGTGCTGCCTCCCCTATAATGATTTTTGTCTAAGTGAATACTTTTGAACGCTTTGTTTATGATGTCAGATCATAATATGAATTACGAATAGAAATGGAAAAATATCCCATTATTAGTTATACCTTATGTTGCCTGATGTTTCAATATGTAAAGAGGATTTTTAACTGTTTATTCCATTTTACCAGTTTCTTTATAATCCTCAATTCTGGTTTCCATGCACATAAAAATGAACTGATGTAAATGGTTTCCGATGTAGAATTTATTTTAATATCCACCCAATGAAACATTAAGTTATTTTAACCTTACTGATAAGGTTAGTTTATTCTATAACGATTATAATGAATATATGGAAGCGGCCAATATAATAAAACTGATTCAGTTTATAAATTCAGAAAAGAAATTATGCAACGGCGTAGGCGGACAGTCTCACCTTGAATCAACATTCCCAAGTGCATCTTATTTCAAACAGGCTTATACCGCATTTAAAAATGCAGGCTTAGAGATCCAGATTGCAGAATTTGATGCCGGTGCCAAATCTGAATCAGAACAGGCGGCTTATGTATATGATGTTATGAAAGCAGTCTACGAGGTTAAAAAGGAAGGCGGCAATATTACAGGCTTTACCTGGTGGGGAATGTCAGATGATGTCTCCTGGAGACGCGATAAGAGCCCACTGCTTTTCTCAAACATTTGGACTCCAAAGGCTTCTTATTACAGAACTTTAGATGCATTTACTGATACATTTAATAAATAAGCGGTAATTCTTGAATTGAAGAAGGTCTATATAAGGAAAGGAGCACGGCTGGTCTGTGCTCCTTTCCTTATATAGACAGGTTTGGGGAGTAATTATTTTATTTCTAAACTGTTCGTGATATACTAATAAAAAGGTTATATGCTTTGAAGCAGGCAAAACTGGAGGTCTAATCTGAATGAATAAATATATACAATCTATTCGAATTAACTGGGAAAAATTAGAGCGTGATTCTTATTTGAAAGATATTAGCTCTCTGAAATATTTAGAAAGTATACACTTTAATAAAAATATTACTTTTTTTGCGGGCGAAAATGGTACTGGTAAATCCACACTTCTTGAAGCGATTGGAGTAGCTTATGGCTTTAATCCTGAAGGCGGAACTTTAAATTATCGTTTCTCTACCTATGATGATGTCTCTGAGCTAAGCAATGCCCTGACTCTGTCTAAAGGTGCAAAACGCTCTAAATCCAATTATTTTTTTCGTGCAGAAAGCTTTTTTAACGTGGCAACAAAAGCAGAAGATTATCGGGACAGCACTCCAAAAGAAATATTTTATCAACAATATGGCGGGAAATCTCTGCATGAGCAATCTCATGGTGAAAGCTTTATCCATTTTTTTCAATCTTTTTCTAATGAAGGACTATATCTGATGGATGAACCGGAAGCAGCGTTATCTCCGCAAAGACAGCTGACTTTACTCATGCAAATTGTAAACCTGGCGAAACAGGGGGCGCAATTCATAATTGCTACTCATTCCCCCATATTACTGGGAATCCCAGATTCAGAAATCATGCTGTTTGATAATGATGGAATCAGCTTATGTGAATATGAAGAAACGGAAAGTTATCAAGTGACTGAATTATTTATCAATCATAGACATGAGTTTTTAAACAGGTTGCTGGGGGAATAAAAAGCGTGGGGGCGAAAAATAGGGGCGGACATATATCTATGGTACGCAATGATGAATTCTGCCAGGGGCTGATTCATGGTTTTACTTTTTTCTTCGTAACTGTTATAGCAATCTGCTGCAGATGAAAGAAATACTGATTTATGGGTTAATCTCTTTGCACTGACAGGCTTATCACAATACTTAATGTCAATAAAAGTTCCCCACGTTTTACTATGGTCCGTGAAACGTTTCTAAAAGATGTGTAACAATATTTACAACCATGGGGGCAGCCTACATATGGATTGATCACCAAATCACTTGCAGGTAAATTTGATTTGGTTACTTAATCGAGAGCGTAAATTTTCTTGTGTCCGGAAAGTAAACAACTATCTGGAATTG